>CAWGTQ010000012.1:0-129229 GCA_963825395.1 uncultured Acidobacteriota bacterium
ACCGCGGCGAGCGCGTGGCTTCGCACGTCCGCAGGGACCGGCATTATAAAGCCAGCCAGGGTACAAACGAGCACCGTCCCAAGAGCCACCAGCAGCGCCTAGCCAGGCCCGCGTCGCGCCTGCTGCATTGGGCGCAGTCGGTGGGACCGTCCACGGCACGGTGGCTCAAGGCCATTCTGGAAAGTAAGCCACACCCCGAGATGGGCTATGGGTCGTACCTGGGGATTTTGCGGCTGGGCCAACGCTATTCGCCCGAGCGGGTGGAAGCGGCCGCTGCGCGAGCCGTGGCCACCGGTGCCTGCTCCTATCAGAGTGTGAAGTCGATGTTGAAACGCGGGCTCGACCGCCAACCGGTCCCGCCCCTCGGTGCCCCGCCCCCCGCTCAACACGACAACCTGCGGGGTGCGGCCTATTTCGATCCCTCGGATACGCCGAGGGTGCAGTAGCTCCGTGGAGAACACATGTTGAATCAGCAGACCCTGGAGAAGTTGCACGCCTTGCGCTTGCACCGCATGGCCGAAGCCTTTCGCGGCCAGTCCGAGCAGACCGGGATCGCGGAGTTCCAGCTCGAGGAACGGTTCACGCTGCTGGTGGATCAGCAGTGGAACTGGCGACAGAACCGGGCCTTAGCGCATCGCCTGAGCAAGGCCAAATTGCGCCATCGCGCCTCGGTGGAAGACCTGGACTTCCGCTCCCCGCGCGGCCTGGACCGTGCCCTGGTGCGCTCGCTCACCCTGGATTCGGCTTGGGTACGCGAGCATCAGAATATCTTTCTGCTCGGCCCCACCGACCTTGCGACATTGTGCGTCACCTCGCTAACCTTTTGAGAATAGTGAACGTTGAAAATCAAATTTCCAGTTCGCGGGCACAGTGTCCGGGGTCTCTCTCGCCGTCACCCATTCTAAGTTAAGCCCTTCCGGTAATGCCCCTCTCGGGTGCTGGAACACCCTCCTCGGTGTCACTTGAGGAGCCGGCAGAATCGAGCGTGGCATCGTCCAGGCTCTGAGGCTGCTCTCGGCGGCGACGGTTCTTGATTTCCATCGCTGCTTGCCGGGCGGGCGGCGATTCAACGGCCTCGGCCGGAATCTGCCACGGCGCCCCAGGCACCACTTCGGTGGCCGGAATCGTTTTATGATCGATCGGTGCCGAACCACGGTCGGTTTCGCTCCCAGCCGACGGGCGGCTTGCTCAAGCGTCAGGATGCCCGTCTGGGAACAACTCGCATCATAGGCGGCCAGTTCGTGGTCATGCCGCAGCGAGTACACCCTCCCTTCGTTCCAGGTGTTGCCCGCGCCGGTTCGCATTCCTAAACGATTCAGGGTGGAAGCGATCTGCTCATCGGTGAACTGGCCCGCCATCCGGCGCACTTCCACCGCCTCTAGTTGCGTACAATAACGGTGCTGGCCGGCGCGGCTCTTCTTGATCCGCACCTCCGAGTGACGCCCTCCGGCCCAATGGAGCAGCATGACGATCTCATGCCTTTCCTCTTCAATATCCACCACGATCTCGCGAACCAGAATGCGCACGATCCGTTGCTTCAATTTCATATCGGTCGAGGGAGCATCCCACACGGCCGGAAGATCCTGCGCCAGGCTCAACAGTACCTCCTTCGACGGGATCGCTGCCGACTGCGGGTCGCTCGCCAGCGTCTGCAGCTTCTTCTCCAGATCGCGCACCTTCTGCAACGCCGCGTTCCACCGAGCTTCCAGTTCCGCCGCCACCAGCCGCTGCTCCGGGTCGACCGCTTCATACCGCCGCGCCGCCAGCCGGACCTCGTAGCGCGCCTGCTCCAGTTCCATCTCCGCCGCACGGCGGCGCGCTTCCCGTTGTTCCCGCATCTGCTCGGCTGCTTCCAGCGCCGCCTCGACCGCGTTGCCGCCGATGGCTTCGAGCACTTCCTGGGCGACCGCTTGGTCCGGTCGCCATGCCCCGAAGGAAATACACCAATCCTCCCCGCGACTCAGCTGCGCGCCCCGGCACCGGTAGCGCCCCAGTCGATCGCGGCCTGCGTATCCTACGTTCAGCATCCGTCCGCACCGGCGACACCGCAACAGACCGGCCAGCAGCGCCCGCCCTCCCCGGCCTGCCTTCGGCTCCATGCGTGATTTCATGTGGGCGTTGGCCGTAATCATAGACTGGTTCCTCTCGTACTCTTCCCAGGGAATGTACCCAGGATGGTGGTCCTGAATCAAGACCGTCCATTCGGAGAGCGGCTTGCGATGTCCCTCGCTCTTTCGCGCCCGCCCGTCGAGAATCCGAGTCCGCGTCCCCCTTCTGCCGAACGCGTAAGCGCCCGCATAGAGGGGATTAGTTAGAATCGCAAGGATTCTGCCATAGACCGGCAACTTCCATATCAGTTTCCATTCGCCCCCCTCCTGAAGAAAAACGGGCAGCGAGATGTTCTCGCGGTGAAACCACAACTGCACTTGCCGCATGCTTCCCAGTTCCGTCATCTTACGGAACGTCAGATTGAGGGCTTGCTGAATGCGGCGGTCCGGGTCCCATTCGATTTTCCCGCCCGTCGTCCAACGGAAACCCACCGGTAGAGGAAAACGCAATTCACCCCGGCGGGCCTTCTGACGAATCGCTTCGAGCGACCTCTGCCGCAGCAGATTTAGCTCAAACTCCGCCATGGACCCCTTCAGTTCGAGCAACAAGCGATCATTGGTGAGAGTGGGATCATACACTCCGTCCGGGTCGATCACGACGGCTCCCGTCAGCCCACAGAGTTCGATGAGATGGTGCCAGTCGCGGCCATTCCGCGCCAGCCGCGACGCCTCGATGCAAAAGACTGCCCCGACTTCGCCGCTGCACACTGCGGCGACTAAGCGCTGAAATCCGGGCCGGTCGATCAAGCCTGATCCCGTGCGCCCCAGGTCCTCATCAATCGCGACCACGTCTTGAAAACCGATCTCGCGCGCCCGTTCGACGAGGCCGTACTGCCGCCGCTGGCTCTCTTGGTTATGGAGCACTTGTCCTGGGGAAGACTGGCGAATATAAACCATCGCCCGCCGGCTCAGCCGCTCAGTCGTGAGTTTGGGATTCATGAGGTCCTCCTTTCGGCATCACGGTCGTGCGTTCGTCGGCTGCACGCACGAGCAGGTCGACCAGAGCCAGGGAGAGTTTCTGTTGATCGCCCGGCGGAAGTTTCACCGGCGTCAGGTTCAGCAAGGGTAGGTTTAGTTGCCCGTGTGGTGTTTGCGGCTTCACTGTCATCCTCCTCCTCGGGAAGTGGTTTCAGCGAAGCCTTACCGCATTCAGGGGGGTTCCGCAAGGCGTTGAGCAGAAGCCGCAACTCGCTCAATGCTTCCACGGCAGCCATGGGCCGTCCCACGGAGAATTGAGCGCACTCGGGACTGAACATCCAACCGGGAAGAGAACAGAGGGTTTGATCTTGAAGTTCGCAGCAGAGATATTCTCCGTGCCGCTCATTCCTCCGTGCTAAAACACGAAGAGATTGTCCAAAGAGCGGATGCCAACGGTAGTAAACCGTGGCGGTCTCAGAAACGTACGCATTATGTGGTGGGATCCACCGGAATCGGCAAGAGCTTCCTGGCTTGCGCGCTGGCCGAGAAGGCCTGCCGGGATGGGTTTACGGCCTTCTACACGCGGGCACCCCAACTGTTTCGCGATCTGAGCCTGGCGCGTGCCGACGGGAGTCTGCGCAGTCTGCTCGCCCGGCTGGCCCGCCTCGAAGTGCTGGTGGTCGATGACTGGG
Source organism: uncultured Acidobacteriota bacterium (assembly GCA_963825395.1). Taxonomy (GTDB): domain Bacteria; phylum Acidobacteriota; class Terriglobia; order UBA7540; family UBA7540; genus Bog-366. Next base: position 3,719 of record CAWGTQ010000012.1, read on the forward strand.
CGATGGCGCCGCTGGCCGATGCCGAGCGCCGGGACTTCCTGGAAATCTGCGAGGACCGCTACCAGCGGCGATCGATGATCTTGACCAGTCAACTCCCGGTGGCCAAGTGGCACGAGCAGATCGGTGATCCGACCCTGGCCGACAGCATTCTCGACCGGCTGGTGCACAACGCTCACCGCATCGAGATGCGCGGCGAGTCCATGCGCAAGAAACGCGGCGGCAAAGAATGAACTTCGTCGCTGCGCTCCGAACACCCCGAGCGGGCGCGCTTAATTTGAAAAAGGGAGATCAGAAAAGATGAAGAGAAAACCGAATTCCAGTTGACCGATCCCGGTCACTTCAAGCACGATAAGAACGCCAGCGTCGCTTCGCTCCGAAAATGACCGCCTTCACTTCGGAACCAGTGACCGGGATCAAATCGGAATCACTGACCACTTTCATCGGAATATGCATGACGACGCCGATCCCGTGATAGATGCGCTGCCTGCTCTTAGCTTAACCCGCCGAACCGCCGTATACGGCTCCGTAGGTACGGTGGTGTGGGGGGGGTGAGTGGGTAACTGCTCCCCCTATCCCGATCTAATGTACTTCCCAAGACTTGATGGTTAGCGTTGTAAGCACCTGTTCGGAATGGAGGCTTTTGAAGTAGACGTACCTTATGGGACCGACCCCTCGCGCATAAGTTGTGAGCGAGGCAACATTGTTTGCTTCGTCAACTTCCCGGACGATTGTGCAGTCGTCAAACGAACGCTCTCCAGCAGAACAAGACTTTCCAGATGAGATCACCTCGAATGCGTCCACCTTATTAGGAGCCCGAAGGCTTCGAGATTTTGTGCTCCATCGGTCCCCTGGTCGTAGAGGATTCTTAAGCAAAAACCTTTCAGTGTCAGCTTCCACAATGCCAGCCTCTACGCTGGACAGACTTAGAGGTTCGTCATCTTGAGCTGGCTGCTCCCAAAGATGAAACACAGGGGACCCATGGAGCAATTCTCTTTGTGTGACTCTCCACCTGATCGTTCTTAGCGTGTTCCCAGAATGCCCACGAACCGTGTAGGTCCACCAGTTGCCAACCTCAAGGGGAAAATAGCTTTCGTTGCTTGTGCTCCCGCTTTGACCTGCCGCTGTACGACAGAGGCAAAGAACGATGAAGAAGACGGGACTTACAGCACACAAGACGAAGTGATGCACCCTAGTTGTCGTCATGAGAATATACTCCTGTCTGCTGGGGCGTCATGCCTTCATGCATGAATACAGTTGGCTGCCCAGCCGTATTTCTGGAGTCGAGATGTATATGGGAAAAATGGAAAAAGGTGTCAGGTACCTGTTTTCGGCCGCCCTGCCGCCAACATCAACTCGCCGGACTCTGCCCATGACGGCATTCTACCACATCGTTCTTGAAGAAAACGGTACCTGACACCTTTTCATGACGGCATTCTACCACATCGTTCCTGAAGAAAACGGTACCTGACACCTTTTCCCTCCTGTTTCCCCCTTCCTTTTTCCCCCTTTTCTGCCACGATCATGGCACTTTGGCGAAGCACAACTATCATTCTGCGAGAACGACGTAACCGCACGAAGAAGCATATTCCCCCACTCTCTCCAACGCAGTCGCTAGTCGCTCCCTTTCGAGTTCTGAATTGCCATTATGTAGCACGAATTTCCCGCCTACATCGACCAAAGCTCTCTTGCTAAGATGTAGATTCCACTCTTTACCTGATTGCTTAGCGGCAGGGCTACAGTCGAATGTGAAAAGCAGGGTTCCAGCCTCGTCTTCATAAACCAGTATCCTGCCTGTCCGGCCAAAACTTACCTTGTAGTCCACTCCTGCATCCATACTCAAAATATTATCTCCAATCCCCCAAGCACGCCTTCTCCGATATTGGAAAAAGGTGTCGGAAAAAGGTGTCAGGGGGAAAAGGGTGTCAGGAAAAAGGGTGAGAAAAGGGTGTCAGGTACCTTTCTTCGGCCGCCCGCGCTTCCGCATCGTGTTTTCCAGTCCGAATTTCCCAACGGCTTTTGCCACCCATTTCTCCGAACCATACGGCCGGCTTTTCTTTATCGCATAGCGGATATTCTCAATTTCTTCCTTGCCTTGCGATGCGTTGAGCCACTCCAGGTAATGCCCCGGCTCGGCCATCGGCCACGGGCTTAGCAGCTTCTTTTGCTTTTCGTTTCCGCACCGGCGGGCGTAAACGCTCGACCACGGCCAGTCCTCCGCCTTTTTCACCAGGCCGGCTCGCTGGGCGTTTCTCTCCACATAGCGGACCAGCGTCAGGAAGTGACGGTCGGACTCTACCGGAAGCGACTTATATCGGCCCTGGTAGACATGGCCGTATCCGGCCGTCCGGGTTTTCGAGTGATAACGCTGCGTATGGGTCAGGGTGATTCGTTGCAGGAATTTCGAGAGGTCTCCGTCCCCCCGGGGATAGAGCACCAGGTGCCAATGATTCGGCATCAGGCAGTAAGCCAAAATGCGCATGGGCACGGAATGCAAGCTTTCTTCCAGGATGGCGAGAAAATCCTGGTAATGCGCTGCTTTCTTGAAAAGGCGGGAACGAAAGTTCGCCCGGTTCAGCGCGTGGTAGATCATGCCGCCAACATCCACTCGCCGGACTCTGCCCATGACGGCATTCTACCACATCGTTCTTGAAGAAAACGGTACCTGACCTTTTTCCCTCTTGAGAAAACGGTACCTGACACCTTTTTCCCTTTTTCCACCTTTTTCCTCCACTTCGCCAGCTACTTCGTTGCGGAAGGATAGTCCACCCGCCCGATTTCATAGTTGACCGACATGTTCTCCCACTTCCGGTTCTGGTAGACAATCGAGGAGACTTCCGGAATAGAGATGAGGATTGTTGTCTGAGACGGATGATTTATCGAAGGCAGGGGATTATCGAACCGTCCAGGGTCGTATTCGATCAAAAGTGTTCGCCGATTTCTCAAACCCCAAAACCCCCACGCTCCCTTTGGAGTTACCTTTGTGGCGTAGAGCCTGATATGCTCATCTTTCGCGAGCGTGTCGCAACATGTATCTTCCACCTCAAATGTGATGCCTGAGGGATCTACTGTCTTGAACCTTTCTTCTGTACTGCATGCAACCCGGTTGCCCACAACCCGGATAGCTATGGATATTGTGCAGATTACGCCGAGGACAAACGCGGCAAACATATACCTTGTAGCGCGTCTCATAGCTCGACCTTTCATCCGGGGAAAAAGGCCGGCTGGCGCAGAGCGAGCGCAGCTCTGCGGGGGAAAAGGTGCGGGGGAAAAGGTGTCAGGTACATTTTGTCGGCCGCCCGCGCTTCCGCATCGTGTTTTCCAGTCCGAATTTCCCAACGGCTTTTGCCACCCATTTCTCCGAACCATACGGCCGGCTTTTCTTTATCGCATAGCGGATATTCTCAATTTCTTCCTTGCCTTGCGATGCGTTGAGCCACTCCAGGTAATGCCCCGGCTCGGCCATCGGCCACGGGCTTAGCAGCTTCTTTTGCTTTTCGTTTCCGCACCGGCGGGCGTAAACGCTCGACCACGGCCAGTCCTCCGCCTTTTTCACCAGGCCGGCTCGCTGGGCGTTTCTCTCCACATAGCGGACCAGCGTCAGGAAGTGACGGTCGGACTCTACCGGAAGCGACTTATATCGGCCCTGGTAGACATGGCCGTATCCGGCCGTCCGGGTTTTCGAGTGATAACGCTGCGTATGGGTCAGGGTGATTCGTTGCAGGAATTTCGAGAGGTCTCCGTCCCCCCGGGGATAGAGCACCAGGTGCCAATGATTCGGCATCAGGCAGTAAGCCAAAATGCGCATGGGCACGGAATGCAAGCTTTCTTCCAGGATGGCGAGAAAATCCTGGTAATGCGCTGCTTTCTTGAAAAGGCGGGAACGAAAGTTCGCCCGGTTCAGCGCGTGGTAGATCATGCCGCCAACATCCACTCGCCGGACTCTGCCCATGACGGCATTCTACCACATCGTTCTTGAAGAAAACGGTACCTGACACCTTTTCTCCCACATAAATCAGTCGGGGTTGTTGAAATGGATGGTTTCATGCTGTCCTCCGGTTACGCTGGCTGGCCGATCGATCCGGGATGTTCCGTTCGGATTATTGCGAAGCCGCGTTCCGTCGTCTGCGACCGTATGGCCAGTCTTCGGATCGATACCTTTATTCTGTCCTTGGGAAAAAGGTGTCAGGGGAACAAGGTGTCAGGTACCTTTTTTCGTACCTTTTTTCGGCCGCCCTGCCGCCAACATCAACTCGCCGGACTCTGCCCATGACGGCATTCTACCACATCGTTCTTGAAGAAAACGGTACCTGACACCTTTTCCCCTACCTCTGCGCTACCTGCTTCATGCACTCCAGAACCTCGTGCGCGAATGCATCCGGGTCCTTCGGGCTAAGGACGATGTGCCGGACGAGCCCCTTGCGCAGGTTAACAACAACTCGTTTGTTCGAAAATAGATATGCAGGGATTGCGTAGAACAGGGGTGCATACCATACCGAGACCACCTCGACGCTAGCGATCTCTGTCCACCAAATCCGGTGATACGTCACCATACCGAATAACTTGATTCGGATTCCCCGCTCGCCGATTCGGTAGACATGGACGAATCTGGGCACATACAACACCGACAGTACGAATACTGACAACACTACAACAAGATAAGCTATTTTAAATAACCACATGTAGTATATCCAGTAAGTATATAAAAAGAGCGGGTAGCGCAGAGTCTCGCCTTCCAGAGACTCTGCGGCTCTACTTCATATTTGTGTTCGCTCGTCGGTCGGCTGGCGCAGAGCTTTCAGTCATCGGGTATTAATGAATATGTATACGTTTCCATGTTAAGAACCGCAGAGGAAGGCAAACTGCGCCTACCTCTGCGCTACCTGCTGCTTTCTTGAAAAGGCGGGAACGAAAGTTCGTCCGGTTCAGCGCGTGGTAGATCATGCCGCCAACATCAACTCGCCGGACTCTGCCCATGACGGTATTCTACCACATCGTTCTTGAAGAAAACGGTACCTGGAACGTGTGAAGAAATGCGCTATGAGAATCGCGGGGCAGGGGCAAGTCGGGAGGCACGATGATTTCACTTGGAGTGGGGGTCATCCCGGGTGCGGATAATGTTGCTCGGTGGGCGCCGAGGGCAGCAGGATTTCTTACTCAGTATCTTTGGGCACTTTGGTGCTGTGTACTTACGCCGGCGCCAGAGCGCCATCGGTGAGGGTAGGTCGTCGCCGCAGGGCGAACCATCTCGTCAGATTGTAACTGAGCGCCGCCCAGGTAGCCTCCATCGTTGCTTTCAGGCGGCCGCGACAGCGGAACTGGCGCAGGCCGCAGCGTTCTTTAATCCAGGCGTGGGGAAACTCGGCGAGGCGCGAGCGTTGGCCGTAAATCTGCTTGGCTTCTTCCGTGGCCATCTTGGCCTTGAAAGCCACGGTCGCCGCGGGTTCTTCCAGGCGTGAAATCGACCGGACCCAAGCGGGACGCGCTTTCGGCGGCGCGCACTGGCTGCGCAGCGCACAGGTCCGGCAAGCCTCCTGCGGCGCGCGATAGACATGGACGCGGACCCCGTGCTCGCGATGCTGTATCGCACGGTGAGTCAGGGTTTTTCCCGCCGGGCAAGTGAAGCAATCCTGCCCGGCATCGTAGGGGAACGCGCTGGCTAGAAACGCGGCGCTGCGGCCTTGGGCATCGCGTTCGCCGGGCTTCCAACTCTCCTGCCACGATCCATAAAAATCCACTCCGCCGTTCGCTGCCGCCTCGACCGAGGCATGATTGGTGTAGTCGCCGTCGGCCACCACCTGCCCGGGGCGGCGTCCCAGCGTTTGCTCACAGCGGTCCATGGCCGGCGCCAGTTGGTGGTGATCGACGGCCTCGGTGGTCGCTTCCACATTCACGATCAGCCCCTGCGCGGCGTCGGTCACCAGTTGCACGTTGTAGCTCGGAACCGTGCCGCCCTCGCCATTTCTCATCCCGTGGGCTTCCGGGTCGGTGCTCGAGGCGCGGGCCACAAAACTCTCGCGATCGTCTTTCTTCTCGCGCTGCAACCGCTCCACCTCGCGCACCGCCGCCTCCAAACGGCTCCGGCGCTGCCGGGCGGCGCGCCGCCGCGCCGCCACCTGCCGCTTGGCCATCTGCTCTTCTTCCGCCGCTTGTTCCTCCATCAACCGCACTTGCTCGCGCGCCAATTGCAGGTGAGCTTCCAGCGTCTCCTGGCGGCGGAACGTATTGCCGCCCGCATTCGCCTTGATTTTCGTGCCGTCCAGCGTCACGCGCTCCAGGGTGATCAGACCCTCGGCGCTCAGCATCCCCAGCACCTGCACGAACAGATCGTCCAACGCCGCCTTGTAGCCGGAACGAAAACCCGACAGCGTGCGATGACTGATCGGCTCCAGCCCGCACAGCCACTGAAAGGCGGGTTCGTATTCGCACCGCCGCGCCATCTCGCGGGCCGAACTAATCCCGCGGCTGTAGGCATACAGCCAGAGACTGATCAAAACCTGGGGATCGGTATGCTCTCTCCCCGCCCGCCCTTCCACCGCGGCGATGGCGGCATAATACCGGCTCAGATCCAGCCGCCCCACCAACTCCCAAATCGCGCGCGCGGGGTGATCTTCCTCAATCAGCCGCTCCACCTCAATCGCCCGCATCACCATCTGACGCCGATTCACGGCCACTAAACGGGGACGAGCAACCTTAGGGTCGGTGTTCATGCCTCCAGTGTACCAGAGCCCAGATATTTAAGCTATGTATTTTTGTCAATTTCAAACCTTTTTAATTTTTTCACACGTTCCAGGTACCTTTTTTCGGTCGCCTTGTCATGGACGCCTGAGGAATCTCAAGTAGAAAGCTGCGAACACCAAGACAATGCCAATATTCACTGCCAGCCGTTCCCAGAATCGGTTTCTGAAGAACATGAAATCTACACCGACTATGACGGCTGCCATCGCCACCACGTAAAGCACGACAGCTACCTGTCTGCCCATTGCAGCGCGAATCGCCATTTTGAGTTCTCCATCACGTGATCTGCCATCCCAGCCGATTCCACCGGGGCCCGATTCCTGTCCGGAACTTCCCGCACGGGCTCCCGATGGCCCGTCTCAGAGCACATTGCACCCAAAATCCCCCTTTTTCAAGCGATCGCGCTGACACTACTCCGAGAAAACGGTACCTGACACCTTCCCCCCCTTTTCCCCGCCCTGACACCTTTTCCCCGCTCCTCCCCGTGCCCCTCACGCTACCTGCTCGATGCTGCGAGGTCGACCCAAATGAAAGTCAGTACAAGTGCATTTAGGATCACGAGAACACGTGGGACACGCCTGCCGAACGCGCCTAGAGCCAGCGGGGCAACGGTCAAAGGAACAGAGACTCTGGGGTGCAGTTCGACGCCGCTCACCCCTCCTTTGGAAATAAGCATCGCATTGAAAACAACCACCAGGAACAAAATTAGAGACGCCGTATTCCCAATTAAACCGAGGTGCAGCAACCGACGTCTCCAGATGGGGAGTGCAGGCAGTCTTTGTGGCGATGATCGCCTCCAACCCATGAATACTGAAAATGCGATAGCGACCGATAACAGCACATACATTATGATTGGGAACATTATTGGCACCCCGTTCCCAGCCAAGCACACGCACCATGTTGAATGGTGCCTGTGTGGCTGTCTACATGGAAATTCCAACCGGAGTCGTCCGGCACCGTTGCTTTCGGATTGCTAGGTACCAAAAGGTGAGGGGACGGACCGTAGTCATTCCAATTTGGATGTGCGCCATAAGTGAATCGGAAGTTGAGTTCCCTCGAGAAAAGGTACCTGACACGTTTTCCACATGACGGCATTCTACCACATCGTTCCTGAAGAAAACGGTACCTGACACCTTTTCCCCCTAGATGTGCCCTACCAACCGGGCTTCGTGGCCTGCAATGAAGAATTCCTCATTCCGTAGGAGATGCGCAAAGTTCAAATGCTCAGACCAAACGACCTGCGAAATCTCCACCTTGGATCGCATCAATTCCCGGAAATCGGTCAGCTCCATCTCCCCGCGGCCGAGCGTTAAGACTACCTTGTAGAACTCCGTTAACCATTTCGCCTGTGGCATAACACCCCGCACATTTCGCGCGATATTCCCGAGCCACGATGCTTCCAGAGCGGCCTCATGGATTTGACCCGCGATAAACTGTCCTAGCGTGCCGGGCCAAAACTTCAGCCGCGGATCCTTTGCTTTCTGCGTGAGCAGTTCTTCGGCTTCTCGCCTCGGAAACAATCCCGGCCTGAGAATTGAAGCAAGCAGCAGCAACATTGGAGAATGAATGCAGACGCCGCCGGCGGCATAGGGCGCCTTCAGTCCTGCTCGCCAATGCTGGACCGCGGTAGAGTAATTTTCGAGGCACCACTCGGCGGCACCGGTGAATCCAAAATAACCCTCCCCTGGTGTTTTGTCCGTCTGTATCGAATACTGAAAGTGTTGCGACGCGGCCTTGTAGTCCCCCACCCACATGTAACTAACGCCGAGCGCCATGATGTTTGAAGGACTCGGAGCGAGCCTATAGCGCTCTCGTATCATCGTAAGACCTTGGTCCGCATTTCCGCATCGCAGAAGGTCCCAAGGGCTCTGGCTGCTCATAGTATCCGCCTTATCACAGTGTCGCCTTAGGGAAAAAGGTGTCATAGGGAAAAAGGTGAGAAAAAGGGTGAGAAAAAGAAAAGGTGGAAAAGGTGAGGTGGAAAAGGTGTCAGGTACCTTTTGTCGGCCGCCCGCGCTTCCGCATCGTGTTTTCCAGTCCGAATTTCCCAACGGCTTTTGCCACCCATTTCTCCGAACCATACGGCCGGCTTTTCTTTATCGCATAGCGGATATTCTCAATTTCTTCCTTGCCTTGCGATGCGTTGAGCCACTCCAGGTAATGCCCCGGCTCGGCCATCGGCCACGGGCTTAGCAGCTTCTTTTGCTTTTCGTTTCCGCACCGGCGGGCGTAAACGCTCGACCACGGCCAGTCCTCCGCCTTTTTCACCAGGGCGGCTCGCTGGGCGTTTCTCTCCACATAGCGGACCAGCGTCAGGAAGTGACGGTCGGACTCTACCGGAAGCGACTTATATCGGCCCTGGTAGACATGGCCGTATCCCGCCGTCCGGGTTTTCCAGTGATAACGCTGCGTATGGGTCAGGGTGATTCGTTGCAGGAATTTCGAGAGGTCTCCGTCCCCCCGGGGATAGAGCACCAGGTGCCAATGATTCGGCATCAGGCAGTAAGCCAAAATGCGCATGGGCACGGAATGCAAGCTTTCTTCCAGGATGGCGAGAAAATCCTGGTAATGCGCTGCTTTCTTGAAAAGGCGGGAACGAAAGTTCGCCCGGTTCAGCGCGTGGTAGATCATGCCGCCAACATCCACTCGCCGGACTCTGCCCATGACGGCATTCTACCACATCGTTCTTGAAGAATACGGTACCTGACACCTTTTCCTTTCCTGACACCTTTTCTCCAAACTGCGCCTACCTCTGCGCTACCCGCTTCACAGCATCCAGGAACTCCTCCGGGGGCTTGTACTTGTGCCTAAGGATGTAATGGTAGATCAGAGTTGGGCATGCATATACCTTGTTCCGACCTGAAATGTGAATTTCCGCGTCCCCCAGGGTCAGCACTTGCCCGTTTTTGCCGATGGACACCATGACCGGATGCTCTGTGCACATCTCGCATCTATGGTATCCCCGCATTCGGTTTACTGGATTCCTGCAAAGCTCAGCGATTCTGAGAACGATCTCAGGGTCGACTTGGCCGGTTTCGAACGCGTGCTTGGAGTCAAGCCAGCCTATATTGACAAGACCGGCCCTGCTGTTTTTTGTATAGACATACTCACTTAGATCCTCGAAATATGACATAGAGAGACACCTCTGCTCGCCGATTTGTCCAGTTGAGCCGATGCCGCTATACGTTCCATCCTCTGCGGCATTTGGCTAAGCTCCTGTCTGAACACTCCGCAGTTGCTCCCGAGGATTCCAATTTGGTGGCACTGCGATACTAGCCGCTTGCCACACCATTCCTCCTTCAATCCATTCTTGTCGCCATTGCTCATATGTAAATCCCCGGTCGTCGTCAGAAACACCAAATTGAAAGCCACACGATGGGCAAATTTCGTATGATCCGCCGGTTGCTTTTCCGTGCGGCGGTTCCTTCAAATTCGGATAGCCACAGACTGGGCAAAGATAACTCATGCTAATTTTCTCCAATGATTGTCGGGGGTACGCCAGGTTGGCGGCCCCAATACGTTTGACTTGTTGGCGTGAAGCGGGTAGCGCAGAGTCTCGCCTTCCAGAGACTCTGCGGCTCTCCTTTCTATTCGTGCTCGCGCGTCGGCCGGCTGGCGCAGAGCTTTGGGTCATCGGGTATTAATGACTATGTGTACGTTTTCATTTTGAGGAAAAAGGTGTCAGGTACCTTTTTTCGGCCGGCCGCGCTTCCGCATCGTGTTTTCCAGTCCGAATTTCCCAACGGCTTTTGCCACCCATTTCTCCGAACCATACGGCCGGCTTTTCTTTATCGCATAGCGGATATTCTCAATTTCTTCCTTGCCTTGCGATGCGTTGAGCCACTCCAGGTAATGCCCCGGCTCGGCCATCGGCCACGGGCTTAGCAGCTTCTTTTGCTTTTCGTTTCCGCACCGGCGGGCGTAAACGCTCGACCACGGCCAGTCCTCCGCCTTTTTCACCAGGGCGGCTCGCTGGGCGTTTCTCTCCACATAGCGGACCAGCGTCAGGAAGTGACGGTCGGACTCTACCGGAAGCGACTTATATCGGCCCTGGTAGACATGGCCGTATCCCGCCGTCCGGGTTTTCCAGTGATAACGCTGCGTATGGGTCAGGGTGATTCGTTGCAGGAATTTCGAGAGGTCTCCGTCCCCCCGGGGATAGAGCACCAGGTGCCAATGATTCGGCATCAGGCAGTAAGCCAAAATGCGCATGGGCACGGAATGCAAGCTTTCTTCCAGGATGGCGAGAAAATCCTGGTAATGCGCTGCTTTCTTGAAAAGGCGGGAACGAAAGTTCGCCCGGTTCAGCGCGTGGTAGATCATGCCGCCAACATCCACTCGCCGGACTCTGCCCATGACGGCATTCTACCACATCGTTCTTGAAGAATACGGTACCTGACACCTTTTCCCCCCCTTCACCTTTTCCCCCCCTTTTCCTCGGAACTGGTAGCGCGGACCTGCTGTACAAGGTCCGCGGCTTTTAGGCCTGGCACGCCGTTGGGCGGGCGCGTAAATTAACCCGATGTCGCGTCTGCGCCGGCCCTTTTTGTGCGACCGATTTATTTTTGCGACGGTAAAATTGTTGCCATGCCGGACGAGCAAGGTAGCGCGACCTGATTTTGAGGTCCGCGGCTTTTTGTTGTGATGGTCGGAAGCGAGGTACCGCTGAGTTGTGCGCTTTTTGCACTACTCCGCGACTCTTAATACGACGAGAACGAAAAGCCGCAGAGTCTCTGAAAGGCGAGACTCTGTGCTACCCCGCTCTACTGGAAGTGGTCGAGCATTTGGGAATACGCGGGGGTTAGCGGTGAGGACCAGGAACCGTCTTGCGGACTGCGCATCGACCGTGTTCCGCTTCCCTTCGATGTGCATACGCGCATTTAAAGCCAAAAAGCCGCGGACCTTGAACCGCAGGTCCGCGCTACTTGCTCCTGGCACTAAAGACGCAGCCGGTGATAGGGGGGATTATAACCCGACGCCATCCCTACAAGGGAGCCCGTTTTGAAGGGCCGGAAAGTAACGCGCTCCGCGCTTAACTCTGCGTTACCCACTTGCCGCCTCACCTGCCGGGAATCCTGACCGTCTCATGGGGCCAAAATGTCGGCCTGCTCCCCGTTTTTTGGATGTGGATTTGCTCATGTACTAGCGCAGGTGGAAGGAGGCGCACATGGGCACCTTCGTGGTTCTACTCATTTTGTCACTTTCAGGCCTCGCCTTGTGTATGACGACCATCATGTCAGTCCGGGGCGTGCGAGCCTATTTGCGGGCCCGGGGAAAACGCCTGGTGACCTGTCCTGAGACCCATTGTGCCGCAGCAGTGGAGTTGGACGCCAAGAGCGCAGGTTTAAAGGCTTTTCGGGGCGGAACTTATCTCTGCCTGCAGGATTGTTCACGTTGGCCGGAGAAAAAGGACTGCGCCCAGGATTGCCTAACCCAGGTCGAAGCCTTGGGACAGGGGTGCCTGGTACGCAACATCGTGGCGGGATGGTACCAAGGTAAGGTCTGCGTCTATTGCCACAAGGCGGTGGATAGCGTCGCGGAATGGACTGGCCACATGCCCGCCTTGCAGACCCCGGATTCCAAGACGGTGAGCTGGGGCGATGTGCCCGCCGAGCAGTTGCCGGATATCTTCGCAACCCACAAACCCGTCTGCTGGTCGTGCCACATTGCGGAAACCTTCCGCCGCGAGCACCCCGAACTCGTCACGGACCGCCCGGCGCGATGGTAATTTCCCGGCCGGCGTCGCACGCTTGCATAAGCTGCAGCGGCGCTTGGGGCGTGCCCGCCCTCGCAAATCCCTTGGTTAGAAATCCCGGCTAACGCGCCCCATAGCTTACGCGCCAGATGCAGTTACCGCCATCGCCAGTAACCAACAACGAGCCGTCAGGCGCAACGGCCACACCCAGCGGGCATCCCCAGACGTCTCCATCGGCGGCCACAAATCCGGTCAAAAAGTCATGGTACTCGCCGGTGGCGCGGCCATTCTCCCGCGGCAGACAAATTTCCCTTGCCTCACGAGTCATATGAAGGGATATTGCGGACTCGTCTTTGTGGCGTGATATACTTTCGGCAAGTTGGGACCTTTCGGTCCCGGAACCACGATGAAAAGTTGCCCCGAATGCGCGGCCACTTACCCCGATGATTACGCTATTTGCCCCAAGGATGGGGCGCCTCTCCACGAAACTACCCTTTGGCAAGTCGGGACAGTTGTCCGCGGCAAGTACCGCATTCTGGCGCGCTTGGGCGAAGGCGGCATGGCCGTCGTCTACAAGGCCCACCACGAATTGCTGGACGAATTGCGCGCCCTCAAAGTCATCAGGCCTGACCTTGCGCGCGATACCGAGTTCATGGGCCGCTTCAAGAACGAAGCCATCATGGCGCGCAAGCTGAGCCATCCCAACGCCGTGCGCGTGGATGACCTGGACATTGCCGAAGATGGCCTGCCCTTCATCGCCATGGAATTGGTGGTGGGCGACACGCTCAAGACGCTGGTTCAGCGAGCCGGCCCTCTGTCTGTTTCCCTGGTCCTCGACGTTGCCTCGCAGGTCTGTGGAGCCCTCGATACCGCGCACAAGCTCGGCCTGATTCATCGTGATATCAAGCCGGAGAACATTGTCTTGATCGCGCAGCGCGAGGGCCCCCCGGTAGCCAAGATCCTGGACTTCGGGATTTCCCGCCTGCGGCAGGAAACCTCGGGCGTCAAGGGGCTGACGCAGACCGGTATGGTGATTGGCACTCCGGAGTACATGTCGCCGGAGCAGGTCCTGGGGAAGCGGCGTATAGAAATCGACGGCCGTTCCGATCTCTATTCGCTGGGCGTCGTCATGTATCGTATGCTGACCGGTGAGCTGCCTTTCCAGGCGGAAACCACCGTGGAGATGATTCTGCAACACCTCAAGACCCCACCCAAGCCGCCCCACCAGTTGAAACCGGGATTGGCCATTCCGGAGGCCGTTTCCTCGATCGTGATGAAGGCGCTGGAAAAGGATCGCGAGAAGCGTTTTGCCACCGGTGCAGAGATGGCCGCCGCGATCAAGAAGGCGCGTGGCAGCACCTCGTCTGCCCCGCGCAAGACCGATTGGGGATCCTTGAACAGCACCACCGCATCGTTTGGTTCCGAGAGTATTCTGCCCAGTCCCCCTGCTGTTCCCAGCGCCCCCGTCAAAGCACGCCCGGCAGTCTCGATGGCTCCTGCCCCAGCCGCTCCGGCGGCCGAAAAACCAATTTATCGGTCGTCCGCCCGGCTTGGACCTCCACCCCGCGAGTTCCCCGCACGCTTGGTATTGACGCTGGTGACAGTGGCTGTTCTCATGGGTGGTGCGTTTGCCGGTTGGAAGCACTTCCAGTCTCGGCGCTCGGCGGGGCAGGCCGCGGGCACGACGACAGCGGAACCCGCTAAGGTCACAGAACTCCCTTCCGCCGGGGGGCAGAATACTGCCGAGACCCCCAAAGGTGAACCATCGTCACCTGCCCCCGAGGGGTTACGGCCAGCAGCGCGCAAGAACCTGAGTTACACGGAACAAGCCAGGATTGTTGAACTAAACTCATTGGCCGCTATTTACTACCGCGAGGGCGGATGTGAAAAAGCCCTACCGGCCTACCAGCGAGTGCTGGAGATCGACCCCGGTAATCCCCCCGCTTACACCGCCGTAGAAAAATGTTATGCCAAGGCCAGAAACAGCGTGAAGACCGTTCCCGTGCCCACCCCTACGCCGGATAATTCCCCCAACCCTTGACCCCTTGCCCACACCGCTGCGGCCCCGAAAATCCAATGGCGACACGGCGGGGAGTGGCCTTACCGCTATGCGGCCCACATCCCGCAATGTATAATGTGCGATTGCTTGCACTCCTACGGAGTGCCGTGGAGTTTCTACATTTTCCCTCGCCCCCTTGGGGAAGAGGGGGGACCGCAAGGGGGTGGGTAGGGGCATGAAGGCAGAAAGGGAAATGCGGATGAGACCCCACGGTTTGGACCCCCTCACCCGTCTCGCCCCGGCTGAAGGAAGCGCCGGTGACGAGCCACCCTCTCCCCCAAGGGGGCGAGGGCGATGAACTCAAAACAGTACGCCGCCTTCTCCCGATGGGCGAGAGCCCCCATCGGAAATGTAGAAACTCCAGTGCACTCCTGCGGAGTGCCCTAACCTTAGCAGGCCTGAGAGACAGCATGCAGCGATCCACGCGCGTTATTACTCTTCTCTGGACAATGAGTTTCGGTCTGATCTTCGCCGCCTTTTTCCTCTTTGCGCAAACCCGGCCCGCCGGCGCAGGGCCGGGTTCGCACCCAGCGAAGCAAGCTGTGACGACGCCGTCCGTACCGCTGCAAACCTACCGCAACCTCGGCAAAGCCTATTTTGAGCAGGGCAAGTATGTCGAAGCCATCGAACAATTTCAGAAGGTGGTGGGGTCCGGAAAAGCGTTGGCCTCCGATCACTTGGACCTGGGCATGGCGCTGATGCAGGCGAACAAACTGGACGCTGCTCTCGGCGAAATGACCACCGCCAAGCAGATGGATCCGCGCCTCGTAGCCGCAGATTTCAACCTTGGCATCCTTTATAAACGCGAACTGCGCAATCCTGATGCGGAAGTGGCTCTGCGGCGGGTCATCGCCGCCGATTCCCAGGACCCCGCCACATGGTTCAATCTGGCCACCGTCTATTTCGCTGAAAAGAAACTGGACGAGTCCCTTGATGCCTATCACCACGTTATCGGGATGGGATTTGGCCGCGGGCAAAATTTTTACGTCGCCGCGCTTTTCCGCAGCTTTACGGCGCTCGTGCGCTCGAAGCGCCAGGACGACGCCCAGAAAGCGCTGAAGCAGTGGGAAGGATTTCGCGACAAGGTCCCGAACATTTCGCTTCAGGACCCGGCGCTGGAAGGCGGCAAATACGGCAGCATCCTCGTGCCGTCCACACCTCCCGTGGAAATCTCGCGTCCCGCGAATCTGGAAAAGGTAACGTTTGCGGAAATCACCCAAAAGCTCAGGCTCGCCCTTCCTTCGGCAAGCGCGGTGGCCTTCGATCCGCATCAGCCGATCAAGGCCGCTGATTACTCGCCCGAATTCGCCCGGCAGAATCTTATCCCGCTTTTCGGCCCCTCCATCGCCGTGGGGGATTACGATAATGACGGTCATCCGGATCTTTACGTCGTGATTCCCTTCGCCAAGAACTACCTTTTTCACAACAATGGCGATGGAACGTTCACCGACGTGACGGAGAAGGCGGGAGTGGCCGGCCCGGGCGCCAGCCTGTCCGCGACGTTTGCCGACTTTGATAACTGCGGGAAGTTGAGCCTGTTTGTAGCCGGCCTCGACGGCGTGAAGGTCTATCACTACGCGGGCGACGGCGTGTTTCAAGATGATACGGAGAAAGCGGGGCTAAAGCCTGAGCCCGGCGAAGTTGATACGCGCGCCGTGCTGTTTGACGCCGATAACGACGGCTTCCTGGATCTCGTCATCACCGCGTATACCAACCTGAACCAGCCTCCCCAGAAGGACCCCTTCACCTTTCCCAACGATTTCTCCGGCTCGACGCTGCACTTCTATCGAAACAACGGCGACGGATCATTCACGGAGAAGACGTCTACTGCCGGCCTTTCCTCGGCAAAGGGGCGTATGCGCGGGGCGGTGTTTGCCGATTTCGCCAACCGCGGCTACTCCGATCTATTTTTATTTCGCGATGATGGCCCCCCCTTGCTTTACGAAAATCAGGGTGAGGATAAGTTCGTGTTACACGCGGAAACGGGTGCGCCGCTGGCGAAGGCGGTGGTGCTCGACGCCCAGGTCGCCGATTTTAACCATGATGGCTACTTCGACTTGGCCGTGTGGTCCCTGGACGGATACCAAGTGCTGCTTAACCAGCGCGACTGGAAATTCTCGCCCGCGCCGGCGCCGGCCATTCCTGCCCCATCCGGCTTTTTCACTTTCCGTGGCGCCGTGGCTGATCTGAACGGCGACAGCTTTCCGGATCTCCTGGCGGCCGACGGGTTGGGCAAGCTTCACTTTTTGGTTAACCACGAGGGAAAATTCCGGGAAGGCTTGATCGCGCTTCCTGTAGGCGACGATGCGGCCTTCACTTCGCTCGGATTTACGGGTCTGGAGAATCCCGGCAAGCTCGACCTGCTCGGCATGACCCATGGCGGTCAGTTGCGCGCTTTTGAGAAGGAGGGGCCGTCCGCGCACTGGGTAGACGTCAAGATGAATGGCTATAAGAGCAACAGCCGGGGAATCGGCAGCGTGGTGGAATTCAAGGCGGGCAACTACTACAACAAGGTGATTATCACCAGCAGCCCCGTGCGAGTTTTTACCGGCGACCTTGCGAAGCTTGATGTCATCCGGGTAACTTGGCCGAATGCTGTGGTGCAGAACTGGATCGACGTAGCGACGGACAAACAGGTTGAGGTTCGCGAATCCGAGCGCCTGGCGAGCTCCTGTCCTTTTCTATACGCCTGGGATGGCCGAAGGTTCAATTATGTCACCGATGTGTTGGGGGTCGGACCCCTCGGCGAACTCGCTCCCGACGGGACGCGCGTCAAACCTATTCCCGAGGAGTTTGTGCACCTGCCCAACCTCGTGCCTGATTCGAAGGGCGACTTCGTTTTTCAGTTGACCAATGAGATGCGCGAGGCCGACTTCTTTGACCAGGTCAAACTTTTCGCCGTGGATCATCCCGCAAACGAACAGATTTATGCGAACGAAATATACGCTACCCATCCCGGACCGCCCACGCTCTACACGGTGATGGACAAGCGCATGCCGGTGTCGGCCGTGGACGACCAGGGCCACGACGTGCTGCCCCTGCTGTTGAAACAAGATGGCCGCTATCCCGCCGCCTTCGCCCGCAACCGCATTCTGGGCATGGCGGACTTGCACTCGCTCACGCTCGACCTGGGCGAGTTGCCTAGGAATGCCCCGGTAAGTTTGTGGCTCAATGGTTGGGTTTTCTGGACGGACTCCAACGGCGCGCGGGCTCTCGAATCCAACCGGCAACTGCAAATGATCTCGCCCTATTTGCAGGTTCGCGACGCAAAGGGGAAGTGGGTGACGGTTATCGACGACATGGGACTGCCGAGCGGCACGAATCGCACGATGCGCGTGGACTTGGCAGGCAAATTCCTATCCCCGGATCGCCACGTGCGGATCGTGACCAATCTTTGCGTGTACTGGGACCAGATCTTCTTCACCACCCACGAAGCTCCGGCGCCCGCGCCCGTAACCTTGCCCCTCATCGACGCGGATCTGCACTACCGCGGATTCTCAACGCTCGCAAGCGATCCGGAGCACGTGAAGCCCGACGCCTTTGATTATCAGCAGGTCATGACCTCGGCGCCGTGGAATCCCCTGCACGGTAAGTACACGCGCTATGGATCTGTGGAGAAGCTACTGGCGCAGCCCGACGATCAATTTGTGGTGATGGCCACGGGCGACGAGATGACGGTGGAGTTTAGCCCCCGCGCCTTGCCCGCCGTAAAGCCCGGATGGAAGCGTGATTTCTTCCTGGACCTGCGTGGCTATGCCAAGGACGGTGAGCCCAACACCGCTTTCGCCTGGACTGTCGAACCGCTGCCGTTTAACGGGATGTCCAATTACCCGCCGAGCCCAAGCGACCAGGCCCCGTTCACGCCGGAGTATCAGAAATATCTCCGCCAATACCAAACGCGCCCCGGCTACGCGCTCATCCCGCCCCTCGCCCCGGCCGTTCATTAGCGGATTACTCGGACTTCTGGTTCATGAAGGGAAGGGCAGTCCTTTAGGGCTGGCGAAAAAGGTTTCACTGTCCGGAAGGAGGATACGATGATGAATCAGCGGCTCGACGGCCGGGTGGCAGTGGTCACGGGGGCCAGCAAAGGCCTTGGCAAGCAGATGGCGGAAGCGTTGGCGGAGGCGGGGGCGACGGTGGCCCTGGTTGCGCGCCACGGGGAAGAGTTGGAGGGTGCGCGGGTGGAAATCACGGCGCGCGGCGGCAAGGCATACGCCTTTGTCGCCGATGTCGGCGTGGAGGCCGACGTGGCGGCGCTCGCCGGCGAGGTCCGCCGGCAAGCCGGCGTTCCCGACATTCTTATCAACAATGCGGGAATCAATCTTCGCAAGCCGCTTCACGAATTCACCCTGGAGGAGTGGCGGCGCGTGATGTCCACCAACATTGACGGTCCTTTTCTTTGCACTCGCGCCTTCGTGCCGGGCATGATCGAAAAGAAATTCGGCCGCATCATCAACGTGGCCTCCACTATGGCACACGTCTCGCTGCCGCACCGCGCCGCATACAGCGGGAGCAAATTTGCCGTGCTCGGAATGACCAAAGCTCTCGCGCTGGAGTTGGCGCCTTTCAACGTCACTGCCAATGCCATCAGCCCCGGCCCATTCGCCACGGAACTCAATCGCGTTCTTATGCAGGATCCCGTGCTACTGGCTGACTTCATGGCCAAGATCCCCTTAGGCCGTTGGGGCAAATTGGAAGAAATTGGCGCGCTGGCAGTGTTCCTGAGTTCCGACGCAGCAGGCTTTATTACCGGCACCGACATCGTCATCGATGGGGGATGGACGGCACAGTGAACCCGGACTAGGCGGGGGGTAGCCACGGCCTTCCAAACAGCCGTGGGCCGGGGGAGCTTACCCTCAATACAACCCATGTTTCTTCAGGATAAGGTCAGAGTATGACAGCGGGACGATGTCCGCAGAGGAAATGGCAAAATGCTTCTTGAACTTTGCGGCTTGGGCGCGGACTTTGCGACTGTCACCCGAGCGTGTCATCGCTTCGACTTCAACGAATGTTCCCAGGCCGCGAACTCGGTCGAGGTGAATCTTGACGTTGCCCACGAAATAGATCTCGCGCCGTTTGTCCACCACCGCCAAAACCTCCAGCGCGCGCACGAGGATTGGCCGCACGGAATTGCGGCGCGGTAAAAGCATCATCTCCACGGTGGAGCGCCGTGCGTGGGCGGAGTTGGTCCGCTGGTAAAAGATGAGGGAGTTTTCGATGCGCCCCTCGCGGATCTTCAACCGCCCTTTGGGAACGCGGAAGTAGGTGTCAACCTGGCGGTCCGTTCCGAGGAAGCGCGCGTGCAGACGCTTAAGGGTGGCTCGGACATGAGCCGCGTCGTGGAGACGGGCTTTGAATTCGAAGTTGAGTAGTTTCATGGGTGCGAATCCTCCCCTCGAGGGAAGCGTGGAAGATTTCCTGATGGCCGCGAAAGATCGCGTGAGAAGCCATCCCACCCGGGCGACCAAGGTCGCATTTAGGCAGACCGCCTAGATAAGGCTATTCTCTCATTACTGCCCCCTGATGAAAACGATATTGCGAACCCGCTGGAACATCACACCGCGCCAGGCTGTGGGCCTGCAGCAGGCTTGGCGCGTGCGGGTGGAAACGCAAGACCGGTATGGGCCCCTCCAATATGTTGCGGGGGCCGACTTGGCGTTTGACCCGGAAACCGATATGGCCTTCGCCGGCGTGATTGTGTACCGGCTTCCCGAACTCGAAGAGGTGGAGCGCCGGATGGCGCGGCGCAAGCTGCGTTTCCCTTATGTGCCGGGGTTGCTTTCCTTTCGCGAAAGTCCGGTTCTCCTCGCCGCTTTCGCGCGGCTGCGGATACATCCGGACGTGATCCTCATCGACGGGCACGGCATGGCCCACCCACGACGCTTTGGGATTGCCTGCCACCTCGGTCTGCTTCTGGACCGGCCCACCATTGGCTGCGCAAAGTCAATCCTGGTGGGCGAGGCGGCGGACCCTGGCACCCAGGCTGGTTCAACGGCGCCGCTGGTGGACAAGGGCGAAAAGGTTGGCGTGGTGCTCCGCACGCGAGAAAATGTGAGGCCGATTTATGTCACTGTCGGGCACCGCGTCTCACTGGAGTCAGCGGTACGCATCGTGGCCCAGTGCCTGGATGGGTTCCGCAACCCAAAACCCACGCGCGAGGCGGACCACTGGGTGCGCGATCTGAGGCGAGCATACCAGGCCAAGCGCAAACGGGAATGCGCTTGAGCTACCCCGTCCCGGTACTGTTAAGCATCGCCGTCAGCGGCCCGGAAGGCATAATTCACATCAGGGGTGTGTTTTGAGCATGGCCGGGTGGGTCCAAAAAGTAGCCAGCACCAGAACCCGTTTCTATGTCCACAAACTCTTCGGAAAGTGAACGCGTCGGCCTGTGCCTCTCTTGTCAGCACTTGCGGCTTGTGCGGACCGATCGGGATTCCGTCTTTTACCAATGCCAACGCTCGGCGACGGACCCGCGATATCCAAAGTACCCTCGCCTCCCGGTACTCCATTGCCCGGGCCACGAAGTGAAAAAAGAGCTGCCGGAATCCCCCGGTTAAGGTTTGGCCCAGGCTTTCTGGAAAAATCTCAGCCAGTTGCCGTGCATGATGCCATCTATGTCAGGTTCCTTATACCCGCGTTTCCTGAGCAGATCAGGGATGATCTGCAAATCCGCGATGGTATTCAACTCCCGCGGCGATTGTTCGGTACCGAACCCGCCATCCAAATCACTGCCGATGGCCGAATGCCGCGTATTCCCGGCCAATTGGCACACATGGTCGATGTGGTCGACGACACGCTCCATGCTGATCAAGGAATTGTCGGTCTGACCAGCCACATAATTGGGGTGAAGCATCCAGGAGTCAAGAACCGCGCCGATCACGGCATCGCGCTCCAACAGGGCGCGAATTTGCTCGTCGGTAAGCTGGCGATCTCCGGGCACGAGCGCCCGGCAGTTGTGATGGCTGGCCAACACCGGGCCGTGATATAGCTCGAGTGCTTGCCAGAAGCTTTCGTCGGCCAAGTGGGTGACGTCCAAAATCATTCCCACCGCTTCCATCGCCGCTAATAACTCCCTGCCTTTCGATGTCAGGCCCCCCGGCGCCCCCGTCCCATGAGCGTAGTAACTCACTCCATAATGGACCGGTTCGACGACGCGCAATCCATGCTTCCACCAGAGTTCCACTTGATCGGGTTCGAGAATAGGGTCAGCGCCTTCCATGGCCAGTATGTAACCGAGCGGCATTCCGCTGCCGCCCGTGCGCTTCCACTCCGCCACATGTGACTCCAGGGCTGGCCAGTCGCGAAGTATACGCAGGTGCCCTTGCGACTCCATGATGCGGTAGTACTCCACCTGGCCCAGGCCCATCGCCGAAGCAATTTCCCGGCTGGGATAGTCCAGGAAAGGATCTTTGAGCTTGCTCGAACGCGCCAGCACTGTCGCCAGACACACGGCCACGTCGGCCTTTTGCATTTCCGGGAACGACACCGTGTTATGTCCACGGTGGTGATCGTTCATGTCCGCTTCTGAGCGGCGGATTTCCTCGATGGTCTTGGTCAAGTCGCGCTTCCAGTTGAGGGCGTTCCAAGATAAATCGAGATGCGAGTCGATGATCATCATGTCGATTTCCCAAGGCTCTTTTGAAAGTCAGTCCAGTCTATGCGAAGGCTTGTACATCATAACCGAGCCCAAGGTCCGCCAGCTATAAAACACGAAACCCGCGCGAAAAAACGTGCCTCTAAGCTGCGGGACAGGGAAAAGCGCTGCGCGTTCACGATCGGACCTAGTCGGAGTGTTCCAAAATTTTCATTCGGGGTGTACACTTCCCCCACCATCCCTGGGTGCAGGTTTGGGTGATTTTTCTAACCGTTTGAATTCAATTGGCAAACAAGGAGTGAGCATGAGGAAGCTATGGTTCCAAGGTTTCGTGGTCTTAGCTTGGCTGATATTCGTGGTAGGGTTCGTCCAGCCGCAGACGCCTACGCACCCCAAGCCGAACCGGCCGGGCCCGTCCCACGTCCTTGCGGCAGCAAGCCCGATCGCCCCCCCCGAAGAGGTGGGCCTGTCGTCCGAGCGCCTGGAGCGAATTGCCAGCGCCATTCAAAAAAGCGTTGATGATGGGCGCATTGCTGGCGGCGTCAGCCTGGTTGCACGGCATGGCAAGATCGCTTACTTCCAAGCGGTGGGAATGGCTGACCGTGATGCCCACAAGCCCATGCGAACGGACAGTATTTTTCGCATCTGCTCGATGTCGAAGCCCATCACCAGCGTTGCGGTGATGATCCTTTACGAAGAGGGACGCTTCTTGCTGAGCGATCCCGTCTCTGACTATCTGCCGGAATTCAAGCACATGAAAGTTCTTGACCCGCCGTGGCCCCAGGACAAGACCTCTCCGCCGGGAGCGCTGGTGGATGCCAAGCGGCCGATAACGATCTTCAACCTCCTGACGCACACTTCCGGGCTGACTTACCAGTGGAACGACCGGCTCGGCAAGGCCTACCGTGAAGCAAACGTGGGTAGCGGCATCAAGCAGCAGGAGGGGACGATCGGCGAGGCAGTAAAGAGGCTGGCAAGCCTCCCTCTGCTGTTCCAGCCGGGAGACGACTGGGAATACAGCTTGGCGGATGATGTCCTGGGCCGTTTGGTTGAAGTCGTGTCGGGGATGCCCTTGGATAAATTCCTTCAGGAACGCCTCTTCCAACCTTTGGGGATGAAAGACACCTACTTCTTCCCGCCAGAGGAGAAAGTCCCAAGGCTCGCCACCGCTTACGCGTACGACGAGCAGAAGGGGTTGCACCCGATCCTTGACAATCTCGTGATGGAGGGGGACGGCGGGTTCCAGTACACTGCGGATTATCCTTACCGCGGCCCGCGAACCTATTTCTCCGGCGGCGGTGGGCTCTGCTCCACGGCTGGAGACTACTACCGCTTCTGCCAGATGATGCTGAACGGCGGTGAACTGAGCGGGGTGCGCATCCTCAGCCGCAAGTCTGTCGAATTGATGAGCCACAATCACGTGCAAAGCAAACCCGACGGCGCCAACGCTTACGGCCTGGGATTTGGAACCACCGACGAAGCCTCGCAATTGAGGGAACTCGGTTCGGTTGGCTCATATAATTGGGGCGGCTTTTACTACACCTCTTTCGTGATCGATCCCAAAGAGGATTTGATCGCCATCTTTATGGGACAACTCAGTCCCAGCGGAGGACTGAACCTTTCCTCCAAGGCTATATCGCTGGTTTACCAGGCGATCAAAGATTGAGCCGAGCGGGAGAGAAGGACTCAGGATGAGAGCAGCGAAGTGTCTTTCTGCGACCTATGAAGCCCGCTCCTCCGACCGCTCGATAAGAACAGCGCGGGCTCGTGAGAAATGCGCGCTAGCGGCAATACTGTTCAGTTAGCGATGGTCATGAAATGGGCGTTCTCATTGCGGGCGAAGCCCGCCTTGAAATAACGCCGAGGACGACGACCAAGGCGGCGTCGAGCCGCCGCAGTCCAAGGCGCTTCGCGCATGTCCATATGAAGACAGCCGCTAAGTGAACAGTGTTGGCGCTAGCGGCGGGTGAGTTGCTCGATGTTGACCTTGCGCAGTTCCTCGGCGGCGCGCTCGGGCAGCACGGAGTTGTAGTAGACATCTTTGAGAAAATAGGAGCGCGAAGTGGACAGGCGCACGGGAACCAGTTCAAAGTGCCAGTGGAAATCATCGAGCAAAGTGCGCCAATGGTCAGTGCGTTCAAATTTGGCGTTCAGATTGGGCGTGGTGTGCAAAGCGAGGTGGTAATCCTGGGCCACTGACTCCAGTCGCAGCAAGACGGTCTTCAGGAATCGCGCAAAGTGAAGTTGGCGTTCCCAGGTAGCCAGATCCTCCTCGAAGGAGCAGTGGTGCTCCAGGGGAAGAATCCAGAGCTCGTAAGGCACGCGCGAGGCGAAGGGACAGTAGGCCACGAACTGACCGTCCCACTCCACCGTGCGCACTTCCTTGGCGATCTCCTGTTGAGCGATATCGCAAATCAGGCAGCGCTCCTTCAATGAGAAGTATTGCTGAAGCGAGCGTAGTTCGTAAACCACGCGTCGCGGAATGAATGTTGTCGCCGTGATCTGTGAGTGCGGGTGGTCGGGTTCCTGCCCCGCTAGTTTGCCCTGATTGCGGAACACGCTGACGTAGCGGAAGCGGCGGTCCCTCTTAAGGTCCAGCAGGCGCGAGACGAATGCCCGCAGCACCTGCGCTACGTTTTCATCGCTGAGCAACGACAGGCGCAGTTGGTGGTTGGGATTCTCGATCACTACTTCATGCGCTCCCAGGTTGCGCATCTTATCGTAAATACCTTCCGCGCACCGCTGCGCTTCGCCTTCAATGCGATAGAGGGGGCGCACATGGGGAATGACGCGCACCTCCCACCCCCCATTGCCATTGATGTGCGAATAGATGGTTTGCGGAGTCAAAGCTTCCTGGCCGGAACAAAAGGGACAGGCTTTGAAGTTCGGCCAAGTGGTTTCGCCGTCTTCCTGGACGACCCAATTCATCGAGATGGGATCTTTCCGAATCTGCATCGATCCTCCAACTTACTGCCAAGTCGCGAAGTGCCCGCCCCAGGCTTATAACCGTGGCTCCAAGCACTCAGCGTGCGGGAGCGTCACGGGGAAGCGAGACTCCCCACAGGATTCATCGGCGGGTTCCGGTTTCTTCTTAACTCTGGGGGGTGCGAATGGGGCTTGAGAAAAAGAGCTCTTAATGCCTTCCGACCTTGTTCGCGCTTCCCGATCTAGACGCTGTGATTTCCGGCGCTACCCACACGGTGGCCGTCAAGCAATCTTCCGTCGCTTATTTAACGTCCTCGTGCCATCTATGTCAAGCCCTCCAAAGTACCATGCCCAAAGTAATGTCGTCGAAGCCCTTGACTGGGCCTTCATCCTGCACGGTCATGGGTCAGTTCGCCGTAGCGGTGTTCTGACTCTCCAGGATGGGCTCGGATTGGGCGCCGCCAAGGCGAACTGCTCCCCAACAAGAATTGGACACGGTTGTCCGGTCGCGTATAATGACCGAGAGCCAAATGCTTGGTCTAGGTTGCTTGTTGGCATCAAGGGAAAGAGTCTCCTCACTGCAGGCGGGCGGGAGTAGTCAATTCGAGTCACCCCACCTGCAAGAGTTGAGGGGCACGCTTCATGGGTTGCTATCTGGGAATCGACGGCGGCGGCACACGGACCACAGCGTGGCTGGCGAATGGCGAAGGCAAGCTCCTGGGGCGCGCCGAGTCCGGGCCCTCCAATCCTCTCAAAGTGGGTTTTCGCGCTGCCGAACGTGAAATCCTGAAAGTATTCCGCGCCTGCTTGCAGAAAGCAGGATTTCCCCCCGCCGCAGCGCGTTTGGCGCGCGCGCCGGTGGTGCATGCGGTCTGCGCAGGGATCGCGGGAGTCGACCGGCGGGCGGAACACCGTCCGCTCCTCGCCTGGATGCGCGGGCACATTCCCGCGCAGCGCCATCTGCTGACTTCTGACGCCATCATCGCGCTCGCTGCGGCGGTCCGCAATGCTCCGGGCATCATCGTCATCGCCGGCACCGGCTCCGTAGCCTTCGCGCGGGATGATCAAGGGAAGCTTCTGCGCGCCGGCGGTTGGGGAATTCCCTTTGACGATCACGGCTCCGGCTACGACCTGGGGCGCAAGGCCGTGGGCGCGGCGCTGGAAGCATTCGACGGTCGCGGCCCACGCACCCTGCTGGCGGACCGGATTTGCCGGCATCTGGACCTTGGGGAGATCACCGAAATCGTTTCCGAACAACTCGAACAGCAGCAGGTGGCCGGGCTCTTTCCGTTGGTGATGGAGGCGGCCCGTGAAGGCGACCTGGTGGCGCGTCATTTGTGCGACGATGCGGCCCGCGAGCTCGCCAAACTGGCCGTCGCCCTCCTGAAGCAAACCGACTGGACGCGCCGCTCGACGCCGGTGGTGACGACTGGCGGGGTTTTCCAGTCCAGCAATCAGATTCGTGGAGCCTTCGCGCGCCACCTTCGCCGCTTCGCCCCCCAGGCACGCGTCGAGCTGCTCCAACGCCCGCCCGTCGAAGGAGCGGTCTGGTTGGCCCGCACATTGGGCGGGAATAAACCTTGAGGAAAGAACCCATGGGAGGAGACGGGTCATGTCGCTGCTACGCAGATTGTTAGCCGCCCTAATTTTGGCCATCGTCGCAAGTGCCGGCGTAAGGGCCGCGGACAACACACGTCCCTGGGCACCCTCCGAACTTGTGACGGCGCCGCAACTGAATAGTCAACTGCCCGAGGTAAAAGCGGGGAAGATCGTGCTGATTCAGGTCGGCTTCCTCATGATGTATAAGATGGGGCACATTCCCGGATCGCAATACGCGGGCGCCGCTTCCAAAGCCGACGGCTTGGCGGCGTTAAAAAAGCTCGTTGCCAAACTTCCCCACAGTCAGCAGATCGTGATCTATTGCGGATGCTGCCCGTGGGACGATTGCCCCAACATCCGCCCCGCCTTTCGAGCTCTGAAGGAAATGGGATTCTCCAACATCAAAGTACTCGACATCCCCGAAAGGCTCGGCACCGACTGGACCGCGAAGGGATTTCCGATTATGACGGGAATGTAGTCCGGTCCAAGCTGCACCGACAGCGGCCCGGACAAATCATCATCACCGGCAAGCCATCAAACCTTCCCTCACTTCATGGCTCGTTGCCAAGTCGATGCAGGTCCATGCCATCGCCAGGGCGCCGTCCTCTAACGCCTTGTCCGCGTCCGCCGTGACGCAGTGCGCGGCGAATTCCGGCTGGTGGTTGACCGCGGGCAAGGAGTTGATGCCGATCATGGGATGGATGGACGGCATCGCCAAAGAAACATTGCCCATATCGGTGGAACCGGTAGGCCGCGTTTCCCACTCGCCGAGATCAGGGAAAGGCCGCCCCAGCGCTTCGGAATTCCTGCGGTAAAGCGCCGCCAGGGTCGCGTCGTGCCGCATCTCGGCGTAAGGCTTGTCGCCGCCGGTGATCGCAATTTTCGCGCCCGTGGCAAGGGCTCCAGCTTCAAAGCAGCGATGAACCCTGGGCCGCAATTCGGTGAGTTGATCCAGGGTCTCGGAGCGAATGATGTACCTGGCCGAAGTGTGGGCGGGAATGACGTTGGGGGCAGCGCCACCGTTGGTCACGATGCCGTGGATTCGATCGGTGGAGCGGATGTGCTGGCGCAGCAGGCCCAGCGCTGTTTGCGCGATAGTGAGCGCATCGGCCGCGTTTACGCCCATCTCCGGAAACGCCGAGGCGTGGGACTCCTTCCCGGTGTAATGCACCTCAAACATGGAAGCGGCGATGATCTTCGCCCGCAGCATGTCAAAGGGCGCGGGGTGCACCATCATGGCGGCATGAATGCCCGCAAAAACGCCCCGCTCGAGCAGCAGAATCTTGCCGCTGGCGTTGCCCACTTCTTCGGCAGGCGTGCCGATGACGCTGACGGTGAGGCCCACGTCGTCCGCCACTTTGGCCGCAGCCAGCGCTGCGCCAACGGCCGAGGCGGCGATGATATTGTGGCCGCAAGCGTGGCCGATCCCCGGTAGGCAATCGTATTCGGCGCAAATCCCAAGGTGCAAGGGACCTGACCCGGCGCGGGCGCGGAACGCCGTGGAGAGGCCGCCAATACCCTTTTCCACGGCGAAGCCAGCATCGGCCAGCAACTCGCAGAGCCAGGAAGAGGCTTGCTCTTCCTCAAAGCCCAGTTCCGGATGGGCATGGATGCGATGGCTGAGTTCGATCAGTCCGTCGCGGGCGGATTGGAAACGCTCGCGCGCAGCGGATTTTCCGTCCATGCGTCGCCTCCCCCTGTGCGTCAGCTTTCCGGCCCTCTTACGCCACCGCCCGCTTATACTTGCAAGTTTCGTTGGGGCAGTGGCGAGTGGTCCCTCCGCTCTTCTTATCGAATTTATCCACCAGGATCGGCGAGCCGCAATTGGGGCAGGGTTCGGCGACGGGTTTATCCCAGGATGTGAATTTGCAGTCAGGGTAACGGCTGCAACCATAGAAGGTCTTCTTGAACCTCGTCCGGCGCACCACGATCTCGCCCGTGCAGCCTTTTTCCGGACAGGGAATTCCCAGTGTTTCGCGCTTCACGTATTTGCACGTGGGGTAATTGCTGCAGGCGGTGAATTGCCCGTAGCGGCCGTGTTTAATCACCAGGTGGTTACCGCATTCGGGGCACTTTTCTTCCAGGGGCTGGTCTCCCACCGCCGTGGCATTACCTTCTTTCATAACAATCTTCTTAGTACTGCGGCATTCGGGGTAGCCGGTGCAGGCCACGAAGTAGCCAAAGCGCCCGCGCTTCACGATCATGGGCTTACCGCACTTCTCGCAGTTCTCCGCAGCGATTTCCGGGGGGGCGGCGCCGCGCTCGAGTACTTGGCGGCGAGCTCGGGGGGCAGGTCGCTGGTGCCGTCGCAGTCCGGGTAACCGGTACAGGCCATAAATTGCCCGTTACGGCCCAGGCGGATGACCATGGGCTTGCCGCATTTCTCACATTTGACATCGGTGGGAATGCCTTCGCCCTTGATATCCACCATGTCGCGCTCGGCCACGTGCAGATCTTTCTTGAACTTGGTATAGAACTCATCCAGCGCGTCGGTCCAGGAAAGCTTTCCATCT
This sequence comes from uncultured Acidobacteriota bacterium, assembly GCA_963825395.1. Taxonomy (GTDB): domain Bacteria; phylum Acidobacteriota; class Terriglobia; order UBA7540; family UBA7540; genus Bog-366. The sequence continues at coordinate 32,839 of CAWGTQ010000012.1, forward strand.
TCGACGTCGTCCAATTCTTCTTCCATGCGGGCCGTGTAAGCGACGTCGAAAATATCGCTGAAGTTTTTCACCAGCATGTCGCTGACCAGCATGCCGAGCTCGGTGGGGTAGAAGCGCCCCTGGTTCTTCTCCACGTATTCACGGTTCATGATGACGGAAAGAATGCTGGCGTAAGTCGAGGGCCGGCCGATGCCCTTTTCCTCCAGCGTCTTCACCAGCGTGGCTTCATTAAAGCGCGGCGGCGGCTCGGTGAAGTGCTGTTCGGGCAGAAGCTGATGCAGTTTCAGGTGTTCGCCCTCCGCCACGGGTGGCAGGCGGTGCTTCAGTTCCTCGTCCTCTTCCATTTCCGCCTTTTCATCTTTGCCCTCTTCGTAGACAGCGCGGAAGCCCTTGAACTTCTCGACGGAGCCCGTGGCGCGCAAGGTGTAATCGCCCGCCGCGATGTCAATCGTGGTCTGGTCGAAGACCGCGGGGTTCATTTGCGAAGCGACAAATCGCTGCCAGATCAGCTTGTAGAGTTTGAATTCATCGGCGCTTAGAACCTTGCGCAGCGAGTCCGGCGTGCGCAAAACGTCCGTAGGCCGAATCGCTTCGTGCGCGTCCTGCGCACCTTTCTTGCTTCGGTAATGAATGGCTTCACTGGGCAAATAATCATTTCCAAAAGTCTTCTGAATGTAACCGCGCACCGCAGTAAGAGCGCCTTCCGCCACGCGCGTGGAATCCGTGCGCATATAAGTGATGAGGCCCACCGCGCCCTCGTCCTTCAACTCGACACCCTCGTAGAGGTGCTGCGCCACCATCATGGTTTTCTTGGCGTAAAAGCGCAGCTTGCGCACGGCTTCCTGTTGCAGCTTGCTGGTGATAAACGGCGGTACCGGGAATTTCCGCTTCTCTTTGGTGGTGACCGACTGCACGACCAGGTTGGCGGCCTTGATTGCCGCGGTAATCTGGTCGGCCGCCGCCTGGTCGGGGATCTCAATGTCTTTTCCCTGATATTTCGCCAGGCGCGCTTCGAAGACCGGGGGCTTTCTACCTTCCACGTTTGCGGTTATCGTCCAGTATTCCTTCTTCAGGAAGGCCTGGATTTCCCGCTCGCGCTCGACAATCAGCCGTAGGGCGACGGTTTGCACACGCCCGGCCGAGATTCCGCGTTTGACTTTATCCCACAGCAGCGGGCTCACCTGATAGCCCACCAGCCGGTCCAGAATGCGCCGCGCCTGCTGCGCGTCCACGAGGTGGGCATCGATTTCTTTCGGGTGATCGAATGCTTCCCTCACCGCGTCGCGGGTGATTTCGTTGAAAAGGACGCGGTAGAACTTCCGCTTGGATGAATTCAGCAAATCGTGCAGGTGCTGGCAAATGGCCTCGCCCTCACGATCCGGGTCAGCAGCGAGGTAAACGGCGTCGGCCTTGCTGGCGGCGGATTTCAGATCAGCGATCACATTTTTGCGGGTGGGAATGTTGATGTAGGTCGGCTTGAAGCCGTGATCGACATCCACCCCCAGCTCTTTCTTGGGAAGGTCCATGATATGTCCCATGGAAGCCTTCACGAGAAAGTCGGAGCCCAGATATTTGTTAATAGTCTTCGCCTTGGCGGGCGATTCTACAATGACCAGCGATTTACTCATAAGTCCGAATAAAGAGCTTCCAGCTATCAGCGGTCAGCTATCAGCTTCGATCCTTTCGAGGACGTCATCCCAATTTCTCACTGCATCACGCTGCGTCCTTCCGCGTGCATCTGATTCCTCAACTTGTTTTGAGGATTCCCCTGACCTACAGTTTACGGATAAAATTCTTTCCCGGCAACTGCCGGATCAATCCGTTCATTTCTAATTCCAATAGCGCCGCCAGAACTCTTGGATGAGGAACCTTCGCGGCGCTCGCGATATCATCCACAAAGAGAGCCTGATCAGCGCGCAATACTTCGAACACCGCCCTCTGCTCCGGGGTGAGCGAAGCCTCAAAAAGCGTGGCGGCTTGCGGCCCCATCGGTTCTCCTTCCGCTGCCTCCAAGGGCGGCAACAACTGCATGCGCACCTCGGAGGGAAACTCTTCTATCACATCCATCCACTGGTCCACCAGCTTCGCCCCTTGTTTAATTAGATGATTGGGGCCGAAACTTTGGGCGGAAGTTATATTTCCAGGCACAGCAAAGACTTCGCGGTTTTGCTCGAGCGCCAGGCGCGCCGTAATCAACGATCCGCTGTACTCCGCAGCCTCCACGACGACGACCCCGAGCGAGAGTCCGCTGATGATTCGGTTACGGATGGGAAAGTTTTCCGGGGTCGGCCCCGTCCCCAAGGGAAATTCCGAAATCACCGCCCCGGATTTTGCGACTTCCTCCGCCAGCCGTTTATTCTCGCGCGGATAAATAATGTCGATGCCGGAACCCAGGACGGCCACAGTTTTCCCCCTGGCCTCGAGCGCTCCCCGATGCGCGGCGGAATCCACTCCGCGGGCAAGTCCGCTGACGACCACCAGTTGGCGCTGCGCCAAATCGTGGGCCAAACGGTGCGCTACGGAGCTGCCATAGGCGCTAGGCCGCCGTGTTCCGACCATCGCCACCGCATACTGCGAGAGGACCTTCGCGTCACCCCGCACGTAGAGCAGCAGGGGCGCGTCGGGAATCTGTTTGAGCCGCGGGGGATAATCCTCGCTGTCGAAGGCGATCAACTCGCAATCGGCCTTGGCCACCTCCTGCACATCCCTTTCGGCGTCTTTCAGGGCAGCTTGAGCAAAGATCGCCTGCGCGACTCGCGCCGGAACACCACTACTTTCGAGCTCGGTCAGCGACGCCATGTAGGCGGCTTGTGGCGAGCCAAAATGCTCGATGAGCTTGTGACACCCGCGGATTCCCAAACCTTCAATGCGCGTCAATGCCAACCAGAATGGTAGAGTTTCACTCATCGCTCTTCTCTTGTGCGCGTTCACCCGGGGTATAGCGCGCCCCCCCATCAGGCCCGCCCAAAGTAGGCTCAATCCGGCGTACGCTCGCTAGCGGCTCTGCCCCCTGCTTCGACCCTCTCCGGACGGCTGCCTCACCGGGGGGAGGCATTATATGGCTTTACGGCATGTCCGGGCTTATTAATTCTTAACTCCACGTGGTTTTCCGACCGAGCCATCCTTCGCCGCGTTGCTCATTGCGCTTCCATACTGAGCATTGACAGCCTTGCGGCTGCCCGTGATGGGGAGAAACTCAGCGGGAGGAAGGCTCGTTCCCTTCTTTTTCGCATCCTGCGTTATCGCTGAGCGCATTTCCGCGAGACAGCATCCCCTCAACTATCCACGCCGGACCTCCGCGGCAAAACCCCTGCGCAGCATCCTGTCAGCGCACCGGCGCAATGTTTCCCGTTGACCCGCAGAATCCATCGAGGCGGACTCTATGCCCGCCTACCAATCAATACAGTAATAGTACTTTTGGTCCATTGAGAGTTCCACCCGGGGAGGGAACAATGGCACCCGGAAGGTCTACCTCCTGTTTAGTCTCGGCCGGGTGAAAAGGTTTCAGGCTTCATTTCCTGCCCGCCGATAGTGTTTAGGTAATGAAATTGCTAATGCCTGGGGTAGATCATGCTGGAGGTTGATTCCGGATGAACCTGGGAGCTCGAGAGAGGTGTCGCGCCGTTGTTCTTCTCTTCGTCATGCTGGCAGGAGTGTCAGGCGCGGCCGCGCAAAAGATCGTCAGGCAGAGCGGCCAACCTGAGTCCAGCACGAATAACGACAATGACCGCCCGCAACTTCTGAATGCCGATACCAACCCCATCCTTCGCTTCCCTATCGCCCGACTGGGGTATACAAACAGCAGCATTTCTTTTGGCTGGCTCGACATCTCCCGCAAGGCAGTTCGGTATCAAGTGGAGCAGCCTGGGGACAAATCCCAGGATTCGTTTGAAGTATCGCGGCAGCAGATTCGCAACCTCGATTTTCAAGGCCTTTTCTTAACATTCTCAAGTCCCAGGCTACATAGGATTTTCTATCTCCCGCCCGGAGAATGGGCATCGCTTCATAGCGGCGGCGGGATTATTTCTGCAGCCGAAGGGGGGGCGGTCGCGACCCAGTCGATTGAACGGGCGTTGACAAGTTTCGATTTTGCTCTTTCGTTGGCCAAACCCGTGGCGCCCACGCCTCCCGCGATGGTGGAGCGCCCCGTTGCGTCTCCCTCGCCGCAGCCCATGCCCGCTGCGCCGGCGGCCGCACCCAACATCGTGCTGGTGGCTCCCGCGAGCGTGGGCGGAGATCAACCCGTTGAACAGGATCAGTCTCCGCTGGTTATTCGCGGCGCGGTGATGGATGCGAGCGGCATTCCCGTGGTGACGATCAATGGGTCGGCCGCTAACATGCGGCCGCAAAGCAACCACGCGGCTGAGTTCTGGTCGGAGCCGCTGCCACTGCAGCCGGGGGACAATCGCTACCAAATCTCCGCCGCCAATGCCGCTCACATTGAAAGCCATCTCGCGCTTCTGGTTCACTACAAGCCCAAGGCGGCCCCGGCGAATCCCCGCGGCTTGGATAAGCAGGAGATCCTCACCTTGCTCCATGGCGATGTCCCCGCCGCGAGCGTAGTGGCGCTTATCAAAGAGCGCGGTATCAAATTCCGGCCCACGGCGGATGACCTCATTGTGATTCGCGCCGAGGGAGGAAGCGATGAGCTGATCCAGGCAATCCAGCAGGCTGCGGCGCCCGCCCCATGAGCGCTGCCCGTGATGCGCGGATTTCTATTGAGTGGAGGTAGTTTCCCGATGACCCAAACCGTTAGCGTTAACCGAATGACCCATATCGTCCTTCTATCATTCTTGATCCTTAGCGTCCCTTCCGTCGCGAGCGCACAGGCGCATGCCAAGAAGGCTTCCCGACTCACCGCCCCGGCCATGTCGAACACTGCCATCCAGCCGCAACTCCTGAATGCCGACACCAATCCCACGCTACGTTTTCCCATCGCGCGGGCATCCCTTTCCGTAACCAGCCTCTCCTACGGATGGCTCGATATCACTCAGACAGGGATCCACTACTCGGTAGAGCAGCCGCCCAAGAAGCTGGAGGATGGATTCGCCGCCGCGAAGGCAGAAGTCCGCGACCTCAAGCTGGAGGACCGCAACAACACAGTCATCTTCCGGGATGGTAACAAGAGGGAGACGATCTTCTACGCTCCCCAAGAGAACTGGGGAACCGTACGTAATGCCCGCGAGTTTTTTGCGGCGGCGACCGACGGGGCGCCAGGAACCCAATCGATCTATAAGACAATGTTGGATTTTGAGGCTGAGTTGGCGCTGGTGAAGTCTACGGCTGCCCCACCCGCTCCGGTCGCCGCGGCTCCGGTTGTCCCCGCTACGCCACCACCTTCCACGCCGGTTGCGCCGCCTGCTCCTCCCACGATAATGGTGTCGTCTCCTTCCGGGGCAGCGATGAACCAAACCGTCGAGCTGAGTGAATCCTCTTTGGTCATCCGGGGAGTAGCCATGGACAGCACCGGCATCCCGGTGGTTAGCATTAATGGGACGGCCGCCAACATGCGCGCGCAAAACACGCAAGCGGCGGAATTCTGGTCAGACCCCATGCCCCTTCAGGCGGGAGCTACCCCCATCCAGATTACCGCGTCCAACTCGGCAAACGTGCAGGCCAAGCTCGCCTTCACTGTTCACTACACGCCCAAAGCCGCTCCCGTGAACCCCCGGGCCTTGGACAAAGCGGAGATCATTTCCTTGCTGGTGGGCGCAGTCCCTGACTCGCGCATCGTCGGGATCGTCCAGGAGCGTGGCATCAAGTTCGTGCCCACAGCCGACGACCTGAAAGATATCCGCGCCGTGGGTGGAAGCGAAGGGCTGATCCAGGCCATCCAACAGGCCGCACCGGCCAAGTAAGCGTTGATGGCGGGCGCGAAAGGCCGCGCGGCCCTCGCACCGCGGTGGCCGGCGTTACGCTCGCTATCAAGAGGATTGGCATTGTGTTGGCGAGGTGATTCGAATTCAGCCTCTGGGCAACCAGAGTTTTTCCGGGCTTTTGAATCTCGTGCTGCGAACCCGGCGCATAGTGGAGGGTAGTTTCTGATGAGTGCGAATCCAGCGGAATGGCGTGTGTGGCGTACGGTGCTGCCCCTATTCCTATTCCTAAGCATACCTTCCGTGGGGCTGACGAAGGACCAAGGCGAGGGGCGTGGACTCTGACATCACCAACATCATTCGCCCCGAGCTTGTGAACGCCCAGACTGATCCCACACTGCGCTTCCCCATCATGAGGAGGGGGATCGGTTTTCAGCATTACCTACGGCTGGTTGGACATCAGCAACAGCACGATTCGTTACTCCGTGGTGCAACCCACCAGCAAGTCCGGCCACTCTTTCCAAGTGTCCAGGTTTGCAATCGGTGACCTCCGGCTTCAACAGGGAATGGACTCACGTTCAAGGCCCCCAAGAAGGAGGAGATGCTTATCTATCTGCCTCAAGATCGCTGGGGATCAGTACACTCGGGTCCCGGTATGAGCTCGGCTGCCAGCCGCGAAAGTTTGGGGACGTCGTCAATTTACAAGACGCTTATGAATTTCGATGGCGTGCTGGCGCTGGTGAAGCCTCCCGCCCCTCCGCCCGCACCCGTCATCGCGCAACCCGTGGCGCCCGCACCGCCGCCCAAGCCCGCTGCGCCGCCTTCTCCACCCGCGATTGTGCTGTCGTCCCCTCCCGGCGCAGGGGAGAACCAGACCCTTGAATGGGAGGAATCCACGGTGGTCATTCGTGGCGTGGCCATGGATAGCAGCGGCATCCCCGTGGTGAGGATCAACGGATCGTCTGCTAACATGCGGCCGCAAACCTCGCAAGCAGCGGAATTCTGGTCAGACCCTCTGCCCTTGCAGGCGGGAAGTAACCACATTCAAATTGTCGCCTCCAATTCCGCCCATATGGAGGCCACCCTCGACGTGACCGTTCATTACAAGCCCAAGACCGCGTCTTTGAATCCACGGGCTCTTGGCCGGACGGACATCGTCGATTTGCTCCAAGGTGCGGTCTCGCCTACGCGCATCGCGGACCTTGTCAAGGAACGTGGCATCAAATTTTCACCCAGTGCGGATGACTTGAACACTATTCGTGCGGCAGGCGGAACGGACGACCTGATCGAAGCAATCCAGCAGGCAGCTCCGCACCCCTGAAGGCCTACCGGGTGGAGTCTGGGACCCCGCGACATTTGACAGCCTGTGCGGGTGAGATAAAATAAGACTTACAAGTTCATAGCCACCATGCCAGCCTTACGCCTGTCGGTCGTCCAGTATCTCAATACGGTTCCCCTCATCTGGGGTATGCTCCACGGCGAGCAACGCGGCAAATTTGAATTGCAGTTGACTGTCCCCAGCGGTTGCGCCGACGCCATCGCCCATCGCCAGGCAGACGTGGGCATTGTCCCCTCCATCGAATACCAGCGCCTCGAGGGTCTCGAGATACTACCCGGCATGTCCATCGCTTCCAAGCGCCAAGTGAAGAGCGTGGTGTTGCTCAGCAAAATGCCGTTGGCCAGAGTGCAAACTGTGGCGCTGGACGAATCCTCGCGCACGTCGGCGGCGCTGGTACGAATCCTAATGCAAAAGTTCTATTCGCGGCGCGTCGATTTTTCCCCCGCAGCGCCTGAACCCGAGGAGATGCTAAGGCAGGCGGACGCCGCGCTGCTGATCGGGGACCCGGCGCTGACCTACGTCGGGCCGCAGGCGGAGGTCTACGATCTCGCTCGTGAGTGGAGGAAATTTACCGGGCTGCCCTTCGTCTTCGCGGTATGGATGGGCCACTCCGGCACCAGTCTCCCCTGGCACGTCGCGGGCTTCGCCGCTTCGCTCGATTTCGGGCTTGCCCACATTGATGACATCGCCGCTGAATATGCACCCAAACTGGGCATGACGCCTTCCGCCGTGAAGGTTTACTTGACCCAGAATATCGATTATTCTTTGGATGAGGAGAATCAGCAGGGGCTGAAGCTATTTTACAAGCTTGCGCATGAGGTGGGCATCATTCCCGCCGAAAAAGCATTGCGCTTTGCGTGAAGTGGCGCGCCGGGCCGTCCGTGGCCTTCAAGTGTGCAGGGATCATTGGTAGGAAACGTATCTGGTATGGCCTTGACCAACGCCCAGGCTCTCGACATGTTGCGCTCCGATGACCTACTGGGCATCGGCATGGAAGCGGACTCCGTTCGCAAGCGCCTTCATCCAGGTAATGTGGTCACTTACCAGATCGACCGCAACATCAACTACACCAACATCTGCACCGAGTACTGCTCCTTTTGCGCATTCTATCGTCCCGTGGGCTCGCCGGAAGGTTATATCCAGCCGCTCGAATCGATGTTTCAGAAAATCGAAGAAACCCTTGCCCTGGGCGGCACGGGCGTGCTGATGCAGGGCGGGCTGCATCCTGACCTCAAGATTGATTATTACGAAGATCTCCTCCGCAACATCAAGCGCCGCTTTCCGCAGATTCACCTGCACTGCTTTTCCGCGCCGGAGGTTTTGAACATTGCGGAAGTCTCCGGCCTCACATTGCGCGACACTATTGTGCGCCTGATGCACGCAGGACTTGACTCTATTCCCGGCGGCGGCGCGGAAATTCTTGATGACGAGGTTCGCCGCCGCATCGCGCGCCTGAAGTGCACCACCGACGAATGGCTGCTCATGCATCGCACCGCGCACTCCCTCGGGATGCGCACCACCGCCACGATGATGTTTGGCTGTGGTGAAACACTTGATCACCGGGTCAATCATTTTGAGCGCGTCCGCCAATTGCAGGAGGAAACGGGTGGCTTCACCGCCTTCATCCCCTGGTTTTTCCAGCGCGCCTACACTTCCCTCGGCAACTTCATTAAGGAAGAAGTGACGGCGGTGGATTACCTCAAGACGCTTGCCGTCGCACGAATCTACCTGAACAACATCGAAAACGTGCAGGCGTCCTGGCTGACGCCTGGCCACAAGATCTGCCAAATCGCCTTGCGTTTCGGCGGCAACGACGTAGGTTCGATCCTGATCGAGGAAAACGTGGTGCGCGCCGCGGGCGTCACCCGCACCTCCAGCGAAGACCAACTCCGCCGTATGATTAAGGACGCCGGCTTCCGCCCCATCAAACGCGATACCCTTTACCGCAACTACTTCCTGACCTGACGCTGGCAAAGCTCGTTTGCTGGCAGCAACGCCGTTGCTCGATATAAATATGCCGCTTGACAATATTCGTTATAACGACTACTATCAATTCATGTCGCCGAGGCTCAAAGACGAAATCAAGCAAGCCAAGCCATTTGAGAGCCTGGAAGCCGAGGTGTTCCTGAACTTGATGCGCACTGCGGATGCGCTGTCACGTGGTACTGAGGAGATCCTGAAGCTGGCGGGGCTTTCACACACCCAGTACAACGTTCTGCGCATCTTGCGCGGCGCGGGGGGGCAGGGCCTCTGCTGCCGTGAGGTGGCGGAACGCATGATCACGCGCGACCCTGATGTAACGCGCCTTTTCGACCGGCTGGAGCGCCGTGGCCTGCTCGCGCGCAGCCGCGATAGCAAAGATCGGCGGGTCATCACCGTGCGCATCGCCGCCGCAGGGCAGAAGCTTCTGAAGGAACTGGACGGGCCCATGGCGGAGCATAACGGCAAGCTGTTGAGCCACATGAACAAAAGCGAGCTCCGCAAGCTCGTGGAGCTTTTGGAGGCAGCGCGTGAATCTTAAGTCCTTTTTGTGCATCGAATAGTTGTTGGAACGACTATCGTCTGATAGATTAGTTCGAGCGGAGGCGGAGGACAAAACCCCTGCCGAAGGGAAAGAAACAGGAGGCGACATGCAAGCAACGAATTCAGCAACCCCTAGCCAGGAAGTGCACCCCGGCATCCATGGGCTTTTGGCCCGGCGTTGGAGTCCGCGGACCTTTTCATCACGCCCGGTCGAGCCGGAGAAACTCACGCAGCTTTTTGAGGCGGCCCGTTGGGCCCCATCATGCTATAACGCCCAGCCCTGGTCATTCATCGTCGCGACACGTCAAGACGCAGAAGGTTTCAACAGGCTGCTGAGCACCTTGATGGAAGCCAATCGCCAGTGGGCAGAAAAGGCGCCGGTTCTGATTCTGGCGGTCGCCAAGCTCGACTTTGATCACGTCGCCCGCCCCAATCGCCATGCGTTCTACGATCTGGGCCAGGCGGTGGCGAATCTGACGGTCCAGGCGACGGCGCTCGATTTGTTGATCCACCAGATGGGCGGATTCGACCCGGCCGCTGCACGCGAACTCTTCGCCGTGCCCAAGGGTTATGAACCGGTGGCGGTGCTGGCGCTGGGTTACCAGGAAGGCCCCCCGGCAGACCAGGCGGGGCGCAAACGCAAGCCCCTCACGGATTTTGTATTCAGCGGAAACTGGGGCCGGCCGGCGCCGGTGAGTTTGTGATGCGCGCAAAAACTCACCCCGCATCGGGACTGTGGGCAGTAGGCGGTAGGCAGTCGGCAGAAAGCAGGAGGTAGCCAGATGGTTGTAAAGGCCGGCTTCAGGGGGGATGATTGGGGAACGAAGAACTGCTGCCCTGAAGGGTGCCTACAAAACTGGGTGGAAATCCAAATTCAAGGAGCGCGACATGCTTAAGAAAATCCTCCAAACCCCGGATGACAAGCTAATGACCTTATTACGGCTGGTGCTGGGCGTCGTTTTCTTTGTGCACGGCTCGCAAAAGATGTTGGGCTGGTTCGGCGGGTATGGCTTCAAGGGGACGATGGGTTTCTTCACCCAGGCCATGCATATCCCGGCGGTTTTCGCCTTTCTGGCCATCGCCGCGGAGTTTTTCGGCGGGTTGGGACTTGTTCTCGGCCTCCTGAGCCGCATCGCCGCCTTCGGGATCACCGTCAATATGCTCGTGGCGATTTTCATGGTGCACCTGCCGAATGGATTCTTCATGAACTGGACGGGCCAGCAGAAGGGTGAGGGTTTTGAATATCACCTGTTGGTGCTGGCAATGACCATAGCGCTGATGATTCGGGGCGGCGGAGCCTTTTCAGTCGACCGCGCAATCAGTGGCCTGCAAGGCGGCGAGTGAAGTGGAGCGGGCGTTGCCCAATGTGAAAATACACCAACCTCTCCCGGCCGACGGTGGGGTGTCTGTTAAGAGGGAACACCGCTCTGGCGCTTCACGCAGGAACTAAATCGCAAAAGCAATAGTGATCTCTCTGCACCACCTCGCCCACCGTATGATCGATCTTGTGTTTGAAGATCGGGCCATCGAAGGCAAAGGAGTGGAATTCTCCGTTCTCGCCGCAGGGATCAACGTTGGCCGGAAGATCGCGGAGCAATTCCTGGTTGTAAGGGCGTCCGGCAAATGCAGGGTCGAGGATGGCGGTATCTACGCACACCAACACCGCCTTGAATCCGAGATTGATGAATGTGCGCGCCAATTCCGCCGAGTCCCGCTTCCAGATGGGGAAGAGGCCCCTCATTCCGAGCTGCGCCAGGTTCTTTTCCCGGTAGAGCTTGAGGTCTTCCAGAAAGATGTCCCCGAACGCGACCGTGTCGATCCCCGCGCGCAGTCCCTCTTCCAGCAGCGCTCGCATGCGGGATTCGTAAATGGCGTTGGTCGAATCTTTGGGAATAAGGATTTTCTTTAGAGGTATACCCAAAGCATCGGCTTGCTGTTCCAGGAGGGTCCGGCGCACTCCGTGCATGCTGATGCGGTCGTAGTCTTCCGTGATGGTGGTTAGCAGCGCAGCCACGCGGTGGCTGTTTGCCTTCTGGATTTCGTACAGCGCCAGGGAACTATCTTTGCCACCACTCCACGAGAGGAGAATGTCTGTTGACATAGTAGTTGGTCCCCCAAAAAGAAGTTAGGAGCTAGAAGTTAGAAGCGAGAATCCGCGGCCCACGCCCTGACTCCAAGCATCTCACTCCCAACTTCTTCCCCCCGCCTCTACCGCCCCGGGAAATTAATCCTAAAACCGGCAAGGAAATTGAACGGCAGCGACGGGTACCCCAAAACTTCCTCGTACTTCTGATCCAACAAGTTGTCGAGCCGGCCGTATATTTCTACACCCGCCGGCAGGCGGTAAGAGAACCCACCGTCAACGCGGACGTAGCCCTTATCCGGGAACAGGCAAGGCAGGCCGTAATCGCAGGCACCCAGTCCATCGTTCGGCTCGACGTCCAGCACCGGCCCGCGGATATAAGCATTGGTATTAAGCGTCAGGTTGCCACGCCGCCAGGTGAGATTGTACGCCCCGGAATTGCGCGGCTGGTCGATCAATGGTTGTCCCACCTGCAGCGGCGCTAGCGCCAGCGATGATCCGTTGAGGGAGAGCACCTCCGTATCGTCCCGGGTATACTCCACCGACATCTGCAACGACCTTATGGGATGGACCTGGAGGGAGACTTCCCCACCCTGCGCGCGCGAGTTGCCGAGATTATCAGAGATAAACGAACTCAGGTTGGTTAGCGACCCCCCCAGCGTCACAATCTGATCTTTGAAGTGGTTATTGAAATAGGTGAGATCCAATACCGCTTTGCCTTGGAAGAATCTCTGCTCGATTCCGCTATCGAAGCTGATGCTCGTTTCCGGCTTCAGGTGAGGGTTGTTGGTGAAGGCCAGGTTGAACCCGTCGGGTGCCCTGATCCCCGTGCCGAAGCTTGCGTGCAGGCGGGTGCTATCCAACACACCCCCGCGCGATTCTCGCAGCATATACGCCGCCGCCACGCGCGGATTCACTTTGGCCACCGTGCTGGGAGGAAGCAGCGGCCGGTCAGCGTAGTCGTCAGCGGGCAGCGAGTGGGTGCGCAAATCATCTACCCGGAACCCCGTGGTAAGGTAGACGCGGTGTGTGGGGCTCCAGCGATTTTCCGCAAAAAAAGCCAAACTCGTGCGGGGAAGTACAAAGGGCACGCCGTTGGTATCCGATATGTAAGTGTCTTCCACCTGTTCGCGGTTGTATTCAAAACCCGCCACGAAAAAGTCTTTATTGGAGACAGCCACTTCGCTGCGCGTGTTAAAAACACCGCGCAGATTGTTGGAGTAGGAATCTCCCAAGGGCGAGATGAAGTAATAATCATTCGTGGACAGGCTGCCGGTAGTGACCTGCTGGAACTTCGAGGTGAATTGCTCGGAGTAACTGCCCTCATATCCAAACAGGTTCTGCTTGTCGCGACTAAGGAGACCCAATTGATAATTCGTGGGGCCTCCGGGGTAGATGGGAGCATTATAAAGCTGGTCGGGATCGGACCCGAAGGGCCCGGGCGCACCGGCGTCGTTGGCGTTGCCGATGAAGTGGAAATCCAAGCGGCGGCGCGGGCTGCGGTGATAGCCAAGGCTCAGGAATGCCGTTTGGTTGCGGTAATTGTCGTTCTGAACGACTCCCCCGGAGTCCATCCGGGAAACATCGAAGCCCCAGCTCAGGCCGTGGGTCAGGCCACTTCCGTCTACAAGAAAACGACGGGTGGTAAAGCTTCCGCCTTCCGCCTGAAAGGTAAAATGAGGAGTGCCCTCGCCCTGGAGGGTCACGATGTTGATAACACTGGTGACGGCGTTCGGGCCATAGAGCGCGCTTTCCGGCCCACGCGTAACCTCGACGCGGTCCACGCCATCGGCCGGGAGCGGGGCGAAATCAAAGGCGCCTCCAAATTCGTTCAGCTCGATGCCGTCGACCATCACCAGATTGTAATTGGACTCGCCACCACGAACGTAAACACCTGTCACACCTCCATAGCGGCCGCTCTGGCTCACCTCGACGCCGGGGATTCCGCTCAGGACGTCCAACACATTTAACGCGGCGCGGTCTTTGATGTCCTGCCCGGATACCACGGAGACGGAGGAACCGACCTCCGATGCCAGTGTGTCTCCCAGCGAGGCTGAAACCACTACCTGCTGTTGCACGGCGCTCAATTGCATGTGCAGATCAAGGGTGTTGCCTTCCGCACCGCGAATTTCCACTTCCGCTTGCGGGGACGTAAGGCCAGGCGCACTCGCGGTCAGTTGGTACTTTCCATCGGCGAGGCCGGCAAACTTGAAGGTTCCCTGCGAATCGGTTCGCCGCTCGTCCAGGACGACCAGGGATCTGAGCAGGATCACATGCGCTTGCGCAACCGGGCGGCCGCTGGGGTCGAGGACTGTTCCCGCCAGTGTTCCCGCCTGTGCGGTGGTTGTTGAAAGGAGCACGAAAAGCGTGCCCAGCAGAAGACGCGTCCAAGCGGTCAAGTGGGATGAGATTTCACTTCTACCCAAAAATTCCGGGGATCGCAAGCCTAGGGCCCGGTTTTTGAGAAAATGCTGCATCACAGAAGACTCCTTCTCCCCGCTCTTAGGACGGGGCAGGCGGAAGGAATCCCAAGGAGAAGGTGAAAACGAAAAAGCCTTCCTCTTCCTCAAGGCGGAATCGGAAGGCTTGGCAGTCTTCCCCAGGACTCTTTCCGTCGAAGAGTTAGGTTGAATGAAAGTTCCCGGGCAGGTTTCCTGGCTTTCGGGTCATCACCGCATCCTCAGCCTTCCCCTTCTGCGCAGGGCAGAACAGTGGCCGGCAACAATGCCTGGGAGGATGCGGCTCGCCGATCACAGTGGCGGGACCGCGGCCGATTTCGACGGCCTTTCCTTTTTCCCCGTTGTTTCGACGGGGCACCGCAGGAACTCGTGTTGTCAAAGCACCAACAACGTACTGGAAATTAGCACCAGCAACGCGGCGCTGTCAATGGGGGTTAAGTGATCAGGGCCGGGGCTGATCTTTGGCTGAAAGCAGAGCGCTGAATACTGACACCGCTTGGAGGCTAAAGTTGGATCTGCCCGCTATCCGTTTTCTTTCCGCAAGCGGCACTGTGGCAGATCTTTCACCCCGTGGTTCACCAGGTGCTGAGGGAATTCGCCGCGTATGATTTGCACCGCCTGCAGCGACGTTTGCTGCCGCAAGATGGCGTAGGATTCCTCGCTCAGCGACGCGTAGTGGCAGGTGAAAACCACGTTCTCAAATTCCATCAGTGGATGGGGCAGGCGCAGGGGTTCGTGTTGCAGCACATCCAGTCCGGCGCCTGCCAGGTGGCCGGAAGCAAGCGCGGCGCAGAGAGCGGCTTCATCGACCACCGATCCCCGCGCGGCGTTGACGAGAATGGCGCCGGGCTTGAGAAGCGCCAGGGTGCGGGCGTTGATGATGCCCTTGGTCTCCGCGGTTCCGGGCACGTGAAGTGAGAGGATATCTGTTTGGGGCAGCATAGCTTCCAGGCTCATCAAAGGGACGCCGACGGCCTGCGCCTCCTCCGCGCTGACATGGGGATCGTAGGCGATTACCTTCAGTCCCAATCCCTTGGCCTTGCGTGCCAGGCTTCGTCCGATTTTCCCCAAGCCGATCAGCCCAAGGGTCTGGCCGCTGAGCCGATGCATCGGCTGCAGGAGGGCATGTATCCCGGGAACCCATTCGCCGCGGCGTGTTTTGCGGTCTGCCAGGACGACCTTGCGCGCCACCGCTAAGATAAGTGCGAGGGCGTGTTCTGCGACTTCATCCTCACAGAAGTCCGGGACATTGGCGACCACAATTCCGAGTTTAGTGGCAGCATCAAGATCTACGCTATCCACGCCGATTCCGAGGCGCACAACGCCTTTCAGGCTTGGCAGGGCAGCAAGGAATTCGCGCGTCAGCGGTATGCCGCCCACCACGATGACCTCCGCCCCTTCGGCCAGCCGGACGCGATCTTTCCCATCGACGGCCTTCCCATAGCGGATAGTCCCTCCGTTTTGGCGAATCAACTCTTCGTCGAGACCGGATACCGGGCCCTCCTTCCTTTCCGTGTAGACAACAAGGTGCTCAGACATGTTTTTATTCCTCCAATTTTTTGCACCCGGCAAGAATATACCGGGCAGGGTGTAGAAATCGCGCGCGGGATTCCGTGCGCACCGAGGGCTGCCGCAAAGGTCCAAACGGGGGGTAGTGCAGCGCTTGGCGCAAGGCCGCGCCAAGTCACGTCCAATAGCTGCGGTCGAGCGAGCGGTACTGGATGGCTTCCGAAAGGTGCGCGTTGCCGATGTTTTCTTCCGCCTCCAGGTCAGCGATGGTGCGCGCCACCTTCAGGATGCGGTCATGGGCGCGCGCGGAAAGGCCCAGGCGATTCATGGCGCTTTCCAGCAACCGCTCGCAGTCCGGGGTAATGTCGCAGTACTTGCGAATTTGCCGCGAGCTCATCTGGGCGTTGCAGTAGATCTTCTCGCCCTGGAAGCGTTCCAGTTGGCGTTCCCGCGTCTTGATGACGCGGGCGCGAATGGCATCGGAAGATTCGCCGCCTGCTTCCTGGCGCAATTCCTGGAAGCGCACGGCGGGCATATCAATGTGAATATCGATGCGGTCGAGCAACGGCCCGGATATTTTGGAAACATAGCGTTGGATGAGCGGCGGTGTGCATGTGCATTCGCGCGAAGGGTCGTTGAAGAATCCGCACGGGCAAGGGTTCATGGCTGCCGCCAGCATGAAGCGCGCGGGGAAGGTAAGCGTCATGGCGGCGCGGGCGATGGTGACCATTCCGTCTTCCAGGGGTTGCCGCAGCACTTCCAGCACATTGCGTTGGAATTCGGGCAGCTCATCGAGAAACAGCACGCCGTTGTGCGCCAGGCTGACTTCACCGGGCCGGGGAATGACGCCACCGCCAATCAATCCGGCGTCGGAAATGGTGTGATGGGGCGAGCGGTAAGGCCGGGCGCCCATCAGCCCTGCGCCCGCTTCCAGCACGCCGGCCACGCTGTGAATTTTGGTGGTCTGGATCGCTTCGTCGAAAGTGAGCGGGGGCAGGATGGTGGGAATGCGTTTGGCCAGCATGGTTTTGCCCGCGCCGGGCGGCCCGATCATCAGGATGTTGTGCCCGCCGGCGGTGGCCACCTCAATGGCGCGTTTGGCGTGGAGTTGGCCTTTAACGTCACGAAAATCCACCGTGTATTGGCTGGCCTGCGCCAGCATGGCCGCCGTATTGACATGCACGGGGGTGAACTCGCGCGTTTCGTTGATCAGGTCCAAAGCTTCCGGCAGCGAGCGCAGGCCGTAAACCTGCACGTCCTGCACCACAGCCGCTTCCGCGGCGTTTTCGAGCGGCAGCACCAGCTTGCGCAGGCCCTTCTGCCGCGCCATCGTCGCAATGGAGAGAGCGCCTTTGATGGGCCGCAGGCTGCCGTCGAGCGAAAGCTCGCCGAGAAATAGAATGCTTTTCAATTCCGTCTTCAGCAGCGCCCCCGTCGTGCCCAGAATCCCCAGCGCTATGGCCAGATCGAATCCCGAGCCTTCCTTCTTCACGTCCGCGGGCGCCAGGTTCACCGTGATGGTCTGCCAGGGGAAATCCAAGCCGCAGTTTTTGATGGCGGATTTGATGCGCTCGCGGCTTTCGCGCACGGCAGCGTCGGGCAGGCCGACGGTGGTGAAAAAGGGCTGGCCCGCCGTGATGTCAACTTCCACCTCCACCGGGTAAGCATCAATGCCAAAGACAGAGGCGCTTAAAGTCTTGAAGAGCATGAGGGCAACTCGCTGCGGGAATCGGTGCGAGGTAAGAAGGCCCGGGCGCGATGCTGTATGCGCCCATTTACCGGCGGTTCCTGCGAGGGCGGTCATTATACCAGAGGTATCCCGGCAAGAAGCAAAAAGCGTATCCTTGCATCTCGTGTGCTTTCATGGCTAATTTTCCATCGCGGCGCACCTTGCCAAGGGTGGCGGTAGTGGGTCAATTTGATTTTGCGGCGGCGGGTTCACCTGCCAAATGGCGGCGTAGACCCGCCTCTACATGAAATTGGCCCTCTGCCTGTTAATGGGAGAATCCTAAGTGGGGCGGTACTCCAGCCCCTTATGTGTTGCCGAATAGTGGTCCGATGAATGACAAGGGTTTGCAGTTGACGGCGGCGGATGCGACAATGAACTCACGGGTTGCGCCGACATAGGCTTTCATGCCGGCGACCGGTGAGTAACCAGGGCAGGCTTGAAACTAACGCGGCGACCGTGATGATGCGCATGTTGCATCAGGCCTCTTGATGCCGATACCACGGAGACAAGCCCTGAGGACTGTCAAAGGAGGATTTATGGCATCGAACGAATATGTAGCAATACCCGGCAGTGAGCGCGAGCCGATGCCGGGCGCGACCAAGTCAGGTCCATGCGATCCCACAGAATCCGTGCAAGTGACGGTGGTACTGCGCCCGCGGCCGTTAGGCAAGAACGTGAAACCCCTGGATGCGTTGGTAGCCAGCGGGGAGCGCCTGACGCGGAGCGAGTACGAGGCGAGGTACGGGGCCGATCCTGAAGACGTGAAGCGGGTGGAGGCGTTTGCGCACGCCCACAGTCTTACGGTCTCCAGCGTGAATCTCAGCGCGAGGACCTTGAGGCTCACGGGGACCGCCGAGGCCTGCGGCAAGGCGTTTCAGGTGGAATTGGGTCACTATCAGTGTCCCGAGGCCACCTATCGGGGGCGCACAGGGTCAGTGTACATTCCAGAATCCTTGAAGGGCGTGATCGTTAGCGTCCACGGCCTCGACAACCGGCCTCAGGCGCAAGCGCACTTTCGCCTCGCGCCCAACGGGCAAGCCGCGGGCGCGAGCGCCGAAGCGTCCACCTCAGTGTCGTACACGCCGCTCCAGGTGGCGCAACTCTATGACTTCCCGACCGGCGTTAACGGCCAGGGCCAGACCATCGGCATCATCGAGCTGGGCGGCGGCTACACCCAGTCCGACCTGAATTCTTACTTCAGTGCTCTTGGGATCTCCCCGGCCCCCAGCGTCTCGGCGGTGTCCGTCGATGGCGCCCAGAACCAGCCCACGGGCGACAGCGGTGGCCCCGACGCCGAAGTGATGCTCGACATCGAAGTGGCCGGATCGGTGGCGCCGGGGGCGAAGATCGCCGTCTATTTCGCGCCCAACACCGACGCGGGCTTCCTGGACGCCATCAACCAGGCGGTGGAGGACAAGGCAGAACAACCCTTCGGTGATCTCGATCAGTTGGGGCGGGGCGGAATCCACCTGGACCGCCCAGTCCTTGCAGTCCTATAACAGCGCCCTCGAGGCGGCGTCGGCGGTCGGCGTCTCCGTCTGCATCGCGGCCGGCGATGACGGCTCCACCGATGGCGTCACCGACGGTTTGCAGCACGTCGACTTCCCCGCTTCCAGTCCTTACGCCCTGGCCTGCGGCGGGACGCACCTCGTCGGCAGCGGCAGCACGATCACCGACGAGGAAGTATGGGACGACCTTCCCAATGACGGGGCCACGGGAGGCGGCGTCAGCGCAACCTTCCCGCTTCCCACCTGGCAGGCGGGCGCGCACGTGCCGCCTTCCGTCAATCCGGGGAACTTCGTGGGCCGCGGGGTGCCGGACGTAGCCGGCGACGCCGATCCCGAAACCGGCTATCAGGTGGAGGTGGACGGCAGCAACATCGTGGTGGGAGGAACCAGCGCCGTCGCCCCGCTGTGGGCGGGTTTGATCGCCCGCTTCAACTCCCAGCTTGAAAACATCAGTAGGTTACTTTAACCCGACCCTTTACCAGCAAACTGCTGCCGTGGCCGGAACATTCCACGACATCACCTCCGGCAATAACGGTGCCTACAAGGCAGGACCAGGATGGGACGCGTGCAGCGGATGGGGCAGTCCCAACGCGGCGGTGATTTTGCAGTCGTTGGCGGGTGCGGCGCCGGGCACACCTACGACTTCGGATCCAGCGCCGCCCTCGAAAAAGCGCAAGCGCAAAAAGCGGTGAGGCACTGGCGAGTGGCCAGAATCACTGGCCAGTCGCCAACGACCACTAGCGCGGATTTCTCTACACGGTTTGGAGGGGCGGGGCTTTACAGGCTGCGGAAAAGCTCCGCCCTTCCGGCAGCGCCGTCTGAGCGTGGTGAGAAATGCGGGCGAACGGGTAGATTAGCGTGAACCGAAGGAGCAAGATCATGGCTACTGCTCACACCTTGATTGTCGAGCCCGATGACGGCCGCACCCTCGTTCTCCAGATCTTGAACGCGGCGACGAAGAGCATCGACCTTACCATCTACGAGCTCAGTGATCCGCAGATCATGTCGGCCCTCGAGTCGGCCCAGGCGCGGAAAGTGGCGGTACGCGTCCTCTACAACTGGTACTCTTTCTCGACCCAGATGCAGCAGACGGACGTCACGCCCGTCATCCAGAAACTGACCCAGGCGGGGATTCAGTGTCAACGGGCGCCCCAAACTTTCGAGGACACCCACGAGAAGGCCTTCGTGATCGACGGCGCCACCGCGATCGTCATGAGTTTCAACCTTACTGCCGAATACTTCGGCACCACGCGCGACTTCGGGATTGTTACCACCGTGCCGCAGGAAGTGGCGGAGATCGACGCTGTGTTCCAGGCCGATTGGTCTAACACTGCGATCACGCCGACGGTGGCCTCGCTGGTTTGGAGTCCGACCAACTCGAGGACCAAGCTCACGTCAATGATCGCGCGCGCCCAAGAAACCCTCGACGTCTATTGCGAGGAAGCGGAGGACCCCGGCACGCTGGAGGCGATGGTGGCGGCGGCCAAGCGAGGCGTGACCGTACGCTTCATTGCCGCCGTGCTGAGCGGGGAAGGCAAGATCAACGCCAATGCGCGCGGCATCACGACGCTGCAAAACGGAGGAGTGGACGCTGTTTGCAAAACGTTTCTCTATATCCACGCCAAGTCGTTCCTGGCCGATTATGGGACGCCCAATGCGCAGGCCTTTATCGGCTCGGAAAACCTCTCCTGCGCCTCCCTGAATAACAACCGGGAGTGCGGGATTATCGTCACCGAGTCTGCCATCCTCGACCGGCTGAACACGACTTACGCGTCCGACTGGGCACAGCCCAATGCTGCGGTGACACCCGACACCACGCCCCTCACGCCCTGCAGTGGGGGATCGACGACGTCGACGAGAACCAAGAAAAAAGCCGGAAACGCACCGAAACCAACCACGACCAGATTTGGTTTCACCGTCACGACGGGCAAGCGCCACTGACGTTACCGCCGAGGTGCGGAGTCGCAGAGAAAGGGTCCTTTGTTTTCACCTCTGCGCGTATCTGTGTCTCTGCTGGCTGGCGCAGCCTCCCGCATGGTAGGGTCGCGATTACCCCCAGGAGTCGCAGACTGCACAAATCGGCAGTCGGCGCCAGCGGGCGATTGTGTTTCGGACATGCTGTCCATCCCCTTCGATTCCTCGGACATCATGGCCCAACCCCTTCAGAAACTTCTTGACATGCGTAGCCGACAAGCTGTGCTCTCTCTTAGAGCCTATCGTACTTGTACATGATAGCGTGGAACGAGGCTATAGCTCATGACCGCAAGTGCCCCATCACCGCACACAGGGAGGTTCGCATGTCGCTAACGAAAAAACCGACGATGGCCGAGAAAAGAGCTGCCGCCAGTCAGGCGAATGGGAGGCGGTCGCATGGCCCCGCCACACCCGGGGGACGCGAACGGATTCGCGCCGCCAACACCCGCCACGGGTTTTACTCCGAGGCGGAGGCCGTCGCGCTCGCCTGCCTGGGCGAAGACGCCGCCGAACTCGAGAGACTACGGAAGAACCTTCACGATGACTTGCAGCCTCCCAGTGCTTTGGAAGAGGAACTGGCCGAGCATTTGGCGGAGGTCGTTTGGCGATGGAAGCGTGCCGGCCGCATGCAGGAGGGCTTTGCGCTGCGGCTGGCCAAGAACGCGAACCTGACCCGGGAGGACCGTCTGCACGCCCAGATGATGCGGCTGAAGATTACGGCGGAGACTTTAATGTCCTGATGCGCCAGATGGAGCTATGCGAGACTCAGCGCAAGGCCATCCTGAAGGACTCCCTGGCGGGTCCGTCGCCCTATGAGCGCGCGGCGGAAATCGCGCTCGCACACCCCGACGCGACCCTGATGCAGAGGATGGAAGAATCCAGCTTTCGTCAAATCTGGCGGATCACCAACCTGCTGTTGAAGATCAAACGCCGGGCCCGCGAAGAGGAATCCAGAGAAATACCCGCTCGAACCCGTGATGTTTATGAAAACAAATGATATGTAAAATCGACCCTGGTCAAATTCCCTCCTAACCCGTGATGTTCAAGAAAACTAAACAACTTATCGTTGTGAACCGGTGATGTTGTTGAAAGGAAAGGAGAAACACGTCGGACGCGAATCTGAGAGGCTTAAGGGCGGGCCACGGGCATCCTGCCCGTGAGCAGTCACGGCCAAGATGGCGGCGCCACGAGGTCGGCTGATTATTAGTGGCCGATCGTGGTTAGCTTGGCAAGCTCGTGGTGTGCGTCCCGGTATTGGGGATTAATCTGGAGGGCCGCTTGAAATTCCCGTACCGCCTCTGGCTTTTGGTTCTGTGTTTCCAGCATCAAGCCCAGTTGATAATGCGCCTCGGCGGAAAGCGGATTCGCGGTGAGGGCGACGCGAAAATGTTGGGCGGCCTCCACGGGCTGGCTGTGGCGCGCGGCGATGAGGCCCAATCCGAAATGTGCCTCGTAGTCTTGGGGCGCAAAAGTGAGCAGTTGTTGAAACTCTGCAGTGGCGCGTCCGAGGTCGCCGACAGCCAGCCAGATGTCGCCGAGCAGTTCTTCCGCTTCGATATTGTGCGGGTCGAGCGCGAGCGCGGCCTTCAGTTGGTTGGCGCCGTCGAGATAGCGGTGCAGCGCCACATCCGAGCGGGCCAATTCGATAAACGCCGGCAAGTTGCGAGGATCGTCGGCAAGGATGGACTGAAATTCCGCCACCGCCTCTTCCGCCTTGCCGAGGCGCGCCAGATGCCCGGCCAGCAGGTAACGTTTGTACTCAAACAGCCGGTCTTTGGGATCGATGCCGGAATTGTCGAGAGCGGCGTGGGGCGAGGTGATCTCCAGGTATCCAAGCGATCGCAAACTTTCAGCGGAATCAGGCGCGGCGGCACTGGCCGCTGGGCCGGGCGTCGCCGGCACGGAATGGTAAGTTGCAACCAGCGCTGCCAGTCCATCGCGGTAAGTTGCCGCGAGGGCTGTTTGACCGGGCAGAAGATTATGCAGCTCGGCGGGATCATGCTTCAGGTCGTACAGCTCCGGGCGGGGAGCTTCGATATATTGATAATCTCCCCGGCGCAGGCTGCGGAGCGCAGCCCATCCAAATTTGTCGTGCGCGTAGGAGCTCTCACTGTAAACGTCGCGCGGGGGCGCATTCCCGCCCTTGGCAAGCTCCAGCAGGCTGTGGCCGCAGAAATTCGCCGGCGCCGGAAATCCCAGGAAGCTCAGCACGGTGGGTGCAACATCAATCAGTCCGGCGGGAGCCGAAACACGCAATTCGAAATTCGGAACTTGCGCCGAGTTTCGATTTCCGAGTTGCGTGTTTCGGCTCGCCTCCGCGCGTGGCCAATGGAAGATGAGCGGCACGTGCAGCGTGCTGTTGTAAATAAAATACCCATGCGTGTTTTCGCCGTGGTCGCCCAGGCTCTCGCCGTGATCGGAGAACAGCACCACCAGCGCGCGCCGGTCCAGCCCTAATCGCCCAAGGAAATCAAAAAAGCCACCAAGAGAGTCATCCACGTAAGCCAGTTCCTGGTCGTATTCGCTCTCCGGGGCGCGGATGCGGTAAGCGGCGGGCGCGCTGTAGGGTAGGTGAAGATCAAACAGGTGGATGAAGAGCAGGAAGGGATGCCCGGAATTCAACTGGAGCCAATGTTCCGCGCTGTCCAGGACTTGGGATGCGGGACGCTTCAGGTCGAGCGCACCTTTGATGGCGCGCGTGTCAAAAGGGCTGTCGTAGGCTTGGAACCCCTGCGCCAAGCCGTAGCGGCGCGCGAGAAAATATCCCCCAATGAAAGCTGCCGTATCGTAGCCATGTGCGGCGAGGACCGTGGCGAGCGTCACTGCTCCCGGCGGCAAGACCTGGGCATTCTCCCGGATGCCATTCGCAAAGGGATAGGTGGAAGTGAACAACGACACGTGCGAAGGCAAGGTGATGGGCGCCTGACTGCTGATTTCGGTGAAGAGCGTGCCGCCGCGCTCGAGCGAGTCAATGTGCGGCGTTCCGAGGCGCGAGTAGCCGTAACAACTCAGATGGTCGGCGCGCAGCGTGTCGACGGAAATGAGGATGACCGGCGGCGGTCCGGCCGTTCCCGCCGGCGCCGGCTGCTCTGCTGGCGCCCCATGTGGCACACCTGCCAACAGGATGGCCACAAAGAGCATTGGCGGGACGCGGGGCGCGTGAATGGTCGAATTGGGCTTGTGAGAAATCCGGGCTGGGGACCATCGTGCCAGGCTCATATGCAGATCATACTCGACCAGCGCCACGAACGGAAAGTTGCGCAGCGGGTCAGCTTGGTTCTGATGCGGACTGATCACCACGGGTTTGGAACGCCGGGGCTTCAGAGCGTTTATGAAGGACTTTTTCGACTCTGGGAACGCCTGGCATTCCCATCGGGCGGGGGAGCGAAGCTTGGGAGTGCGCCTGCACACGGGGCATGGCCGCTAACGATGTGTGGCAAGCAAGGCATCGGCAACCCGCACGGCGGGGAGGATGGCTCCGGGGTCGTGGACGCGCACGATATGTGCGCCGCCCAGAATGGCGGCGACCACCACGGCGGCGTCACCCGGCAGGAGGAGCGCGTGGCTCTGTTCGCGCATGTCGCCGCGACGCGCTGATTCATCGTGGTGCGTCGCTGCAATCGGCCAGTAACGGGCCCCGAGGCGCGACACTTGAGAGGGATCGAGCCCTTCACCTGCCACGATGGCTTGCACGAAGGATTTGCGCGACGCGCCGATGAGAAGCGGGAGGTGGAAGCAGTGAAGTTTTTGGAGGCCGGCGAGAATCTCATAGTTTTGCCGGCGCGACTTGCCGAAGCCGAGGCCGGGATCGAGGATGAGCTGCGACCGGTCCACCCCGGCGGCGAGGGCGCGGCGGACGGAGGTTCGAAGGCCGTCAACAACCGAACGCCAAATGTCCCGAACAAAGGGTTTGCGCTGCATCGTCTCGGGTCTGCCGCGCGAGTGCATCAGGATCAGCGGCGCGCGGTACCGGCGCGCGACTTCTGCGAGGCGCGGTTCAAAACGCAGGGCGCTCACGTCATTCAGAATATTCGCCCCGGCGTCGAGAGCTTGCTCAGCGACCTCTGCTTTGGTCGTATCAATGGAGATGGGGACGCTACGCAGCTTCCGCCGCAGGCCGCGGATGACCGGAATCACGCGTCGAAGCTCTTCCTCGGCAGAGACAGGTTGCGATCCCGGCCGCGTGGACTCGCCGCCCACGTCGATCCAATCCGCTCCCTGGCGGGCCAGTTCCACCCCATGCTGGACGCCACGAACCGGGTCAAAGTATTGGCCGCCATCGGAGAAAGAATCCGGAGTGACATTGAGCACGCCCATGACGAGGGTGCGAGCACCCATCGTGACCTTGCAGCCACGCACTTCGACTTGGAATTCAGGACGAAGGTTCATAGTCAACCAGGAGGAAACCCGTGGCCTGTAGTCCGTTGACAGTTGTCCGTAGTCCGTGGTCACAGGCCACTGCGGTTTTGGATGTGGACTCCCTCTTGCGAGACCAGCCCACTCTGGTCATCGCCCATAGGTGATCGCCGGTCACTCGCAGGCGATAACGGACGACGGACCACGGACAACGGACAGATTACAATTTAAGATCCGAACAGCCGTACATAAGCCACTGCCCCCAGAAGGCTGCCGATGACCGGTCCCACGACCGGCACCCAGGAATATCCCCAGTCGGAACCGCCTTTGCCCGCGATGGGCAGCAGCGCGTGGGCAAGGCGCGGTCCGAGGTCACGCGCGGGATTGATAGCGTATCCGGTGGGAGCGCCGAGCGACAATCCGATCGACCAGACGAGAAATCCCACCAGGAGTGGCGTGAGGCCGCTTTGTGTGGGAGCCGTGTTGGCCGCAATGGCGAGTACTCCAAACATCAGGACAAACGTTCCAATGATTTCGGTGACCAGATTCATGGGCAAGTGGCGGATGGCCGGGATAGTGGAGAAAACTCCGAGTTTAGCTCCTGGGTCTTCCGTCGCGGGCCAATGCGCAAGATAAGCGAGCCACACGATGAACGCGCCGAGGAATGCTCCCAGGAATTGCGCCGCCAGGTAACCGGGCACGGCGCTCCAGGAGAACTTACCGATCGCCGCCAGGGCCAGAGTGATGGCAGGATTCAAGTGCGCGCCGCTGATGCGCCCCACGGCATATACACCCATCGCCACCGCCAACGCCCACCCCGTGGTAATCACCATCCAGCCGGAGTTCTGAGCTTTGGTTTTGTTCAGAACCACCGCGGCAACAACTCCATCACCCAAAAGGACCAACAACATTGTGCCTACCATTTCCGCCACAAACGAGTTCACGGGCATCCTCCGTAATGTGTTCTTGCAGTTCGCAGAATTGCCAAGAGTATAGTTCGGCGAACGTGAAATTGCGCAGGAAAAGACGTGCAGCGGTCAATAAGCAGATAGGGAAGGTTCAGGGTTTAAAAATTGAGCCGATGATGGCAGTCTACAGGCGAGGGGGTCACGTAAAGTTCTCCATCGATGATCTCACGACGCTTGCCGTCATCGGGCATAAGCAGGAGATCCGCGTGTGTGTACTTCAGGCTGGTGATCATAGGCGGATTATAACACCCCGGGGCGAGGTCGAAACCCTAGACCCGAAATCCGAAGCTCGGGGAGAGCATCGAATTTCGATTTTCGTCTCTTCCCGCGTTCAGGCCGGCTGGGGACGCTCGCGGGGCGGGATGGCCGAGGGCGAGGAGGGTTGCGGCTTGAGCACTTGCACGGTTTCAGAAGGCGGAGGCTGGGGCTTGACGCGGACGAATTCCGGCAAGGGCTTGCCTTCGATCAAAAGCTTAACTTCGCTGGCGTCCAAGACTTCGCGCTCGAGCAAGGCCTCCGAGATGCGCACCAGGGCTTCACGACTTGTCGTGAGAACTTCGTGCGCGCGCTTGTACCCAGTGCTGACGAATTTCTTCACTTCCTGGTCAATCTTGATGGCGGTGTCCTCACTGAAGTCACGCTGCGTGGCGAGGTCACGTCCCAGGAAGATTTCCTGCTGGTTCTTGCCGTAGGCGAGCGGTCCAAGATCCGACATGCCCCACTCACAAACCATTCGCCGCGCGACCTCGGTGGCCTGTTCAATGTCGTTGCCTGCCCCGGTGGTGATGTGGTTCAGGAAGATTTCCTCGGCGGCCCGGCCCCCCATCATGATGGCGAGCTGGGATTCAAGGTAGTCGCGCGTATACGTGTGCTTGTCATCGATCGGCAATTGCATGGTGACGCCCAAGGCCATGCCGCGCGGAATGATGGTGACCTTGTGCAGGGGGTCGGCGTAGGGAACGACGGAGGCGACCAAGGCGTGCCCAGCTTCGTGGTAAGCCGTGTTGCGTTTCTCCTCCTCGGAAAGAATCATGGACTTGCGCTCGGCGCCCATGAGGACTTTGTCCTTGGAGGTCTCGAAATCCGCCATCATCACGGTCTTGCGATTCTGGCGAGCTGCGAACAATGCCCCTTCGTTGATGAGATTGGCCAGATCGGCGCCGGAAAAGCCCGGCGTGCCGCGCGCCAGGACGGAAATATCCACGTCCTCGGCCAGAGGAATCTTCTTGGTATGAACCTTAAGGATAGCTTCACGCCCGCCGACGTCGGGCCGGGGCACCACCACGCGACGGTCGAAGCGGCCGGGGCGGAGAAGTGCGGGGTCCAGGACATCAGGCCGGTTGGTAGCGGCAATCAGGATGACCCCTTCGTTCGATTCAAAGCCGTCCATTTCCACCAGCAACTGGTTCAGCGTCTGCTCGCGCTCGTCGTGGCCGCCGCCCAAGCCCGCGCCGCGATGGCGGCCCACGGCGTCGATCTCATCGATAAAAATAATGCAGGGAGCGTTCTTCTTGCCCTGCTCGAACAGGTCCCGCACGCGCGAGGCGCCCACGCCCACGAACATCTCGACAAAGTCGGAGCCGGAGATCGAGAAAAAGGGAACGTTAGCCTCGCCGGCGATGGCCCGCGCCAGCAAGGTTTTGCCGGTTCCCGGAGGGCCCACCAGCAGCACGCCTTTGGGTATGCGCCCCCCCAGCTTCTGGAATTTTTGCGGCTCGCGCAGGAACTCAATGATTTCACCCAACTCTTCCTTGGCCTCTTCCACGCCCGCAACATCCTTAAAGGTCACTTTCTTCTGCTGGCTGGAGAGCAGGCGAGCCCGGCTCTTGCCGAAGGACAATGCCTTGTTGCCTCCCGACTGCATCTGCCGCATGATGAATATCCAGAGTCCCAAGATCAGAATCATGGGCAAACCGTTGGCGAGCCATGTCATCCAGGAACTTCCGGAGTTGTCCTTGATGATGGTATTAACATTCTTGTCTTGAAGGGTCTTGTAAAGATCGGGGTAATTGGCAGGGATAGTGGTGCGGAAATGAGAGTTGTCTTTCTTGAATGTGCCCGTGACGTCGGTGCCCGTAATGGTCACGTCGCGAATGTCGTCCTTGTTGACCTCGGTGGTGAACTCGGTGAAGGTCAAGTCCCGAACGTGTTCGCCGGTGCTCGACTTCACCACCGCCCAAATCAGCAGGGCGGTCACTGCCATCACCACCCAAAAGATAATGTTCTTAACCGCCGAATTCACGGACCGTCCTCCCCCCGAACCGCCTGTCCCCGGGTCGTAACCCTTATAAAATTAGATGCGCGCAAACGCCGCGCGGTTCCCCACCCTTCCCTGCCTTTCAGGCAATGCGTGCGAGGAAAGGCAAGTTGCGATACTGCTCCTGAAAGCCTAGCCCGTAGCCAACTAAGAACGCGCCGGAAATTTGGAAGCCCGAGTAATCCACCGGAACGTCGATTTTCCGCTCCTCGGTTTTGTCGAGCAACGTCACCGTGCGCAGCGAGGCGGGCTGCTGCGCCAGCAGGGTTTGGCACAGGTGGTCGAGCATTATTCCCGATTGCAGGACGCCCTCCACGAGCAGAAGCTCCTTACCCGCCGTATCGACAGGAGGAATGTATAGAATCTCCCGCATGGCCACGAGGCCGGAATCGCTGTCGCGTATCTGCGACCGAACGAAAGAACAGACCACGGGAACCGTCAGGGCGCGCACCAGATCCGCCATGAAAACGAAGCAGTCCTCTAAAACCCCGACGACCTGGAGGCTCTTTCCAGCGTAGTCCCGATTGATCTGCTTGGCCAGTTCTCGCACCCGTTTGCGGATGTCCTTTTCGCTGACCACGATCTTGAGGCGCGCACCGGAGCCGGCGACACGAAACGTCGCGGGGCGCCCCTTGAGTCTGGATTCGGTGCGTTTTTTCATATTGGCTTTTCCCGGGCGACCGGGGTTGGCCGCGTATGTTCCTCCTCGACGATCAACACCCGGCGGGTCTGGTCAGTGGCAACGACGCCCTTGGCTGGCGGAAATCCTCGGACCCACACAATTTGGCCCGCGCAGAGCATGACGGGCCAAGCCTTACGGCGAATTTCCGGGATCTTCCGCTCGCGAAAAAGCTCCTTCAGCTTACGGACCTCTCTGCTTCCGCTGGGACAAAAGCCATCGCCGGCCCGCCAGTTGCGCAAAACCAGCTCTCCGCCCAACTTTTGCGGGTCAAGGCCAATGAGCTTGTTAGTATTATACGCCTTGCCGGGGTCGTCGCGGCTAAGTATTTTGAAGCGGAAGGTGCAAGCCAGCTCGCGGACTGCCAATTCTCCCGGGATGGTGACAGCGTAGGAATAGTCTCCCCCGGCCGGCCGGCCGACCATCGGACCCAGCACTAGCCATGCGAACTCTTTGCGAGCGAGAACGCCGCCGGGCAGGGTTTGGATTTTTCCGCTTTGCGCTTCGGCGGCAAATCGGCGCAATAATTCAATGTGCGCGTAGGACAGCCCGTGCGACGAGCCCCGTGCCATATGCAGCATCTGCCGCAAAACTCGCCGCGCCAATGCCGGAGGAAGTTCCAACAGGGCGCGAATGGGAATGCGCTCTTCCTTCCCCTCTCGCATGCGCCAGGGATGCGCCCGATCACGCGCGAGGCGCTCGAGGCAGGCTTCATCGTCGCGGGCGCGGTCAGCAAACTGGTTGAGAAGGGGGACGATTTCCGGGTTGTACTCTTTCGTCAGTAACGGCAGCAGCTCTATGCGGACCTTGTTCCGTTGCAAGCGGGCGTTGAGGTTCGAGGAATCCACGCGGTAGGGGAGCCGTCGCGCGGCAATTTCTTGCATCACTTCGGCGCGCGTCAGGCCTAAAAAGGGGCGAACCACCTTGCCCTCGAGCACAGGATAGATCCCCCCCAAGCCCCGCGTCCCCGTGCCTCTTAGCAGGCGCATCAGCACGGTTTCCGCCTGGTCGTTGGCCGTGTGCGCGGTGGCCACGCGGTCCAGCCGGCCTTGGTCAACCAGGGAGAAGAAGAAGCGGTAGCGCAACTCTCTCGCCACGGCTTCCAGATTCCGGCCGCGTTCTCGCGCCACGCGCCCCACCTCTGCCTCTCCCCGGAGATATTCGATCTGCAGAGATGCGGCAAGGTCGCGCACCAGAGCTTCGTCACCGTCGGACTCCGCTCCGCGTAGGTGGTGATTGAAATGGACGGCCGCGAGGGTGAGCCCCCCTTCGCGCGCCAGCGTCTGCATGAAGTGCAGAAGCAAAACGGAGTCCGGCCCGCCCGAAACCGCCACCCCCATGCGCAGTCCGGCGTGGAAGAATTCCTTGCGTCGCATTTCGAGCGACCACCGAGTGTACAAGTCAGGCCGATGATGCATCGCTGGGTCCCGTCTGGGAAGATTGTAACACCGCGACAGGCCAGCGATGGAAGCGGAATGAAATGTTGGATTAAACAAGGAATGCGGTGCGGGCGACGAGCGGCTAAGCCTCAGCGAGAGACTTTGAGATGGCTAATCAAGGCGCTGGCACCCGGAACCCAGCTTGGGGGAAGCCACAGGACGTAAGGTTACAAGCGCGCGGCGAGCACGCGCTCAGGGACTTTCAAATCCTCGGGCTCGTGCTGGCATCTTGGGCAAATCAAGATGATGCTGGCGACGCGTTCGCCCTCCACGCGCTGCACGTCCCAGCCTGTGCGTATGGCGAGCTCCGCGCGTGGCAACCGCCGATCGCAATACCAACACCGTCCCTTGCCCGTGGAGCAGATGGCGTGCAGCGCGTCAGGCACGTCAAGCACAATCCGCTCAGGTGTTTTAACTGCGCTCAAGCTCACCTCCTTTTGGAACTACCGCAAAAATCTCACAGGGGTGTGAAGATTTTGCACATGACTCGTTACGGGTCGCCGTTTCCCTCGCCAGCCACTGTTCCAGCATTCGCAATAACTTGGGCCACTTTCGGGCGCCTATTCTCTCTCTTTTGGATTACCCCGTCTCGAGTTCCAGCAAGGCTCCTGCCACGAGGTCAAAGCGTAACGTCCACTTCCCATCGCAGACCGCGCATCGCTCGAAGTTTGTGCCAGCCACCCAGAATAAAGTCCGCCAACCGCAGCTACGCCATGTACTGCTTTTCGCAGGTCAGTGTCAAGGATTCGATCGCCACCCGGCTAGATCGGGCGTCGAGGCTGGGCCCCTCCCACTTGCTGGGCCACGCATCCTCGAAATTCCAGCGGACTGTCGCATTACCCTGGTCATCGAGCAGAACAATCGAGCCGGTCTTGCGTTGCAAGTTGCCGTTGATTACCGCCAAGTGCCAGTCATAAAGCTCTCGCGAGTCGGTGACACCCCATTTCAGGACAATGTCCGGGTAGATAACCCTTCCCGGCAGCTTGCGCACCTGGTTGGGCTCGTTTCCCTCCCGGTACTCGACCACTTCGACCTGCGAGCCCAGTCCGCAGCACTCGGTGAAGCCGGCCTGCTGAATGCCGGCGATCTCCACAATAAATCGAAAGCCTTTGTAGGGATCGACTCTATTTGCCATAGCCTTACCTCCGGATTCGGCAGACGTTCCCGCCGGGAATAGTTCTACCCTCACCTCAACGCGTGAGGGTGTCCTTGATGTCGTGCAGGGCTCTCTCCGTGGACCCCCTTGCGCGGTCCGCTCTGCGTCCGGCATCTTCTAAAGCGGCCCCGATTGACTTCAGTTCCCGATTCTGGTCCTGCACGGCCCGCTTCACGTCATCGAGGGTACTCCGCAGGCCCGTCATGCTATGCAGCAAGCGCTCTGCTGCACACCTGACGACAAGCGCCAGCCAAGCTAAAACCGCCACGAGCAGGAATCCAAATATGACGCGCCAGATCATGCTCCTGCCGCCTCCCGCCCTGGGCCGCCCTTATTACCGCGAACATCGCCAGCCGTTGAGCCTTTTTCGCATCCAGGCTTGTGTGACGGTTAACCTCGCTACGAGCACCCGCTGGTGCTGCCGCAATTCAGGCACTTATAGCAGGCGCCGTTACGGACCATGATGGCGCCGCAATCGGCGCAACTGGGTGCATCCTCGCTTTGGTTGACGCCCACCAAGCCCCCCTGGCTCATGGAAGAGGCAAATCCGCCATTGGATGGGGCCTCGGTGGTGGCCCGAGTGAACTGCGTGGCCAATTCTGTCGCCTTTTCCGCCTCGGTGCCATTAAGTGACTGAATGCTGGCGTCCTCGCGGGGTTGCGCGTCGCGAGGCAGAAACTTGAACGCCATCCAGCGGAAGATGTAATCCATTACGGACTTGGCGTAGCGGATTTCCGGGTTGGGGGTCCAGCCGCTGGGCTCGAAGCGGGTATGGCTGAACTTATCGCACAGCACTTTGAGCGGCACGCCATACTGCAAAGCCAGGGAAACGGCGGTGGCAAAGGAATCCATCAGGCCGGAAACCGTCGAACCCTCTTTGGCCATGGTGATAAAGATTTCGCCGGGTTGACCGTCCTCGTAGAGGCCCACGGTCAGGTAGCCCTCGTGCTGCGCCACCGCGAACTTATGGGTGATAGCCTTGCGCTCGTCGGGCAACTTGTGGCGGTAAGCTTGCCGAGCGGGCTCCGCCTTCACGTCCTTGCTGTTTTCTGACATATGGCTCCTGGCATCCGACTCGTTCTTCGGTTTCGCGTCGGAGGTGTTCAGCGGTTGCGAGCGCTTGGAGTTGTCGCGGTAGATGGCGATGGCCTTCAATCCCAGCCGCCAGCCCTCGGTGTACACACTGGCGATCTCGTCGGCCGTGGCCTCTGCCGGCATATTCACGGTTTTGGAAATAGCGCCGGAAAGGAAGGGCTGCACGGCGGCCATCATGCGCACGTGGCCCATGTAATGGATGGAGCGCTTGCCGTTGGCGGGTTTCAGAGAGCAGTCAAACACCGGGAGGTGTTCCGCTTTCAGGTGCGGCGCGCCCTCAATGGTGCCGTGCTGGTCGATGTAAGTGACGATTTCGGAGGCTTCCTTGTCGGTGTAGCCGAGCTTGAGGAGTGCCGTGGGCACCATGTTGTTGACAATTTTGATCAGCCCGCCACCCACCAGCTTCTTGTACTTCACCAAGGCCAAGTCCGGCTCGACACCCGTGGTGTCGCAATCCATCATGAAGCCGATCGTCCCCGTGGGCGCCAGCACCGTGACTTGCGCGTTGCGGTAGCCGTACTTCATGCCGCTGGCCAGGCACTCATCCCAGGTCTTTTTCGCCGCTTCCCACAAGTTCTCCGGAACATTGCGCGCGTTGATGTGCTGGAGCGACTGGCGATGCATGGAAATCACGCCCAGGAAAGAGTCGCGATTAACCGGGAAGCCCGGGAAGGGCTCCAGTTCCCCGGCGATGCGTGACGACTGGAGGTAAGCCTCCCCGTGCATTAGAGCCGTGATGGCCGCCGAGTAGTCGCGCCCGCCGTCGGAATCGTACGGCAGGCCGTTGGCCATGAGCAGCGCGCCCAGGTTGGCGTACCCGAGTCCCAGCGGACGGAAGTCGTGCGAATTCTTGGCGATCCGATCCGTAGGGTAACTGGCGTTGTCCACCAGAATTTCCTGCGCCGTAATCATGATGTCCACGGCATGTTTGAAGGACTCCACATCAAATTTGCCGTCGGGAGTGAGGAATTTCATCAGGTTCAGAGACGCCAGGTTGCAGGCCGAGTCGTCCAAGAACATATACTCGCTGCATGGGTTGGAGGCATTGATGGGCGCCGTCGCCTTGCAGGTGTGCCACTTGTTGATGGTGGTGTCAAACTGCATGCCGGGGTCGCCACACTGCCACGCGGCCTCGGTGATCACCTTCATCAGGTCGCGGGCGCGATAGGTCTTGGCGACCTCGCCGGTACTGATGTGGTGCGTCTCCCAGTCCTTATCTTCCACCACGGCCTTCATGAATTCGTCGGTAACGCGGACACTGTTGTTGGCATTCTGAAAGAAGATGGAGCTATACGCCTCGCCGTCGATGGCCGCGTCGTAACCGGCATCCACCAAAGTCCAAGCCTTGCGCTCTTCCTTGGCCTTGCATTCAATGAATTCTTCGATGTCGGGGTGGTCGATATTCAGGATCACCATCTTGGCGGCTCGGCGCGTCTTCCCGCCGGATTTGATGACACCGGCAAAGGCGTCATAGCCTTTCATGAACGACAGGGGACCCGAGGCCACACCGCCGCCCGACAGCGCTTCCACTGAAGACCGCAGGGGCGAGAGGTTCGTACCCGTTCCTGATCCCCACTTGAAGAGCATCCCTTCTACTTTGGCCAAATTCAGGATGCTTTCGAGGTTATCTTGGACGGAATTAATGAAGCAGGCTGAGCACTGTGGGTGCCGGTAGGCCTCGGTCTCCTTCTTGGTGCCGCCCGTGGCCGGATCCCAGTACCAGCCGCTCCCCTGGGTGCTGCGGTGGTACTTATGCCATAGGCCGCAGTTGAACCAAACCGGTGAATTGAACACCGCCTTCTGCCGAACCAGAGTGTGCGTCAATTCGTCGTGAAAAGTTTTGGCATCTTCCTCGCTGCGGAAGTATCCACCCTCCACGCCCCACTGCGCGATGGTGTCGGCGACGCGGCTAATCAGTTGCCGCACGCTCGTCTCGCGCTCCGGCGTCCCAAGCTTGCCGTGGAAGTATTTCGACGACACAATGTTCGTGGCGGTCTGCGTCCAGTCCTTAGGCACTTCCACGCTGCGTTGCTCAAATATGTTCTTGCCCTTTTCGTTCTGGATTGAGGCGGTGCGCATTTCCCATTCGATCTCATCAAAGGGATGGACGCCTGCCTTGGTGAAAAGCCGTTTTACGGCGATACCACGCTTCGTTGATGTTTCCGCACCAGGGCCCCAGGACTTGATTTCAGTCGACACAGCATCCCGCTCTGACATATACGCCTCCAAAAATAGTGGGGTCACCCCTACATGATTTGTCGCTGGTGCGGCCTGGTCACAGCGGATGGGTTGTTTCGTTCACGTGTCCCCGCTGCCGGTCTGCCCCCCTCAGGGCGGAATCGGCACCGCAACGGCTGCGGGCGAATCTAACTCCACCCGTTGGGTTTGTCAAGAGGGAAAAACACAATATATAGTGGTTTAGTAGGTGGTACCGACAAAATCTTGTGGAAAACTTGTGAAAATCTTAGGGGCCTTCTGGAACCGGCTTCCCCTGCAACCTGCACCTACCGGCTTTCCCTCTTTATTTTGGATGCTTATGGGGTAGGCTGAGGCGGCCTGAGGGAATGAATTTTCCCGCAGGCCGTCCTGTAACTCATAACCGGATAAGGAAGGGGGCATACCCTAAAAAAATTGGAAAGGAGTTGAAATAGCGGAGCTGAACAGGCTGCGGAAAAACAATTGCGAGGTGTTATCCTGGACCCTTCGTGGTCATTCTGAGCGAAGCGAAGAATCTGATTCTGCGCATTTTCATGGCAATGCGAGATGCTTCGTTCGCTTTGCTCAGGTCCGCGTACGGCTCTTGAAAACGACAGCTCCGAGGGGTTTCCGCCGCCCTTAAAGCTATTTACCCTTCCAAACCCTGGTGAGAGATCCGGTTTAGCTTGGCAGGGGCGCCTTCAGGTTAACCTTGGACAGGGACTTTACCAGCGCGGCTTCCACCGCCTCTTTCGCCTGCCCGCGCGCCACAGCAACCTCATCAACTAAAAGCTGCCAGGAACGGTCCAACATTTTCTTCTCGCGGAAGGAGAGGGGCTTGGCTTGGTTAAGAATAATAAGGGTTTTCAGGACCTCGGCCACCTGCATCAGGGAGCCACTCCGCATTTTCTCGGAGTTTTCCTTGAATCTCCCTTTCCAGTCGCCTGCGGATTTACATCGGCCTTTCTGCAGGTAATCGAGAATATTGCCGATTTCGCTGTTCTTGGTCACCCGGCGCAGACCCACGTTAGCCACACTATTCAAGGGTACCATCACTCGCATGCTCGTGGAGCTGAGCTTCAGCAAATAAAACATTTCCGGCTGACCGGTGAGGTTGCGAGTAGAAATTTGTTCAACGATGCCGACACCTTGGTTGGGATAGACAACCTTATCGCCTATCTGAAATTGCATAAATTGCATGGGACTCCTCGGAGGTTATGAATGGCGGTCACAGAACTATTGATGCTAGCCCAGAACTTGCGGGAAGTCAACTAAATAGAAGCAAAGGTAGTGGGTCAGTTTGACGTTGAGGCGGCTTTACGCCACCACTTGGCGAGGTAAACTCGCCGCTACATCATCGAACTGAGACACTACCGAAGCAAAGGTTCCATTCTGGAATCGTAGCGGCGGGGATCATCCTGTCGTTGCGGGGATGGGAAACCTTGCATCAGATGGCGTTCTCTATTGCCTTCTTGCTCTTCCTTCTGCCGGTACCACCCAACTTCTTGGTGGAAAACTCGAGGTAAGTGGCGGCCTCCCGACAATTTTGGGAAAGGCGCCGCATTTCCCTTCAACAAAGCCACCCGAAAAGGCTCCTCTATGACCAGGCAGCAGACAAACGGCGCCATGCATCGTATAATGGGGATGGATTATTTCCGGCAGGGCTTGGAGAAAAGTTGCATAGACACTTGATTACGGCATTGGCCATCGTGTTGTTTGTTCCCAGCCAGATCTTTTGGTTATGGCAGGTGCGCGCGCTGGGTAGAAGGTTCATTCGCAGCCAGTCCGTGCGGCGCTGGTCAGGCTTGTTGGGGATAGGTATTTACCTGGGCTTGTTGGCTTTCAATCTGTTATGGCGAAGAGCTGCTCCCGAGCCCGCCCATTTGACCCTTCGGGCTGCGCTGCTGCAAGCGCCCTTTGGCTGGTGGATGCTCGCTTCCTTGCTAGGGTTTGTATCGATTTGCGCCTTCTACCTCTGTGATCGCCTGGGGCGAATGGTTTTTTGGGTGTACCGGAAGTTGGTTCCCCCCTCGATCCCCGGGCGCGAGGGATTGCTCTCTCCTGCGCGGCGCCACTTTCTTGCCAGGACGGCCGTGGCCGTGAGTGCTACTCCCTTCGCGGCGTGTGCCTATGGGCTGCTGTATGAGCGCACGGAGATTGAGACTACTCACCAGCGGATCATGCTGCGGCGGTTGCCAAAAGCCTTTGACGGCTTTCGCATTGCGCAGCTTTCCGACATTCATGTCGGCCCCTTCATGCCGGTTGACGATATCCGCAAATACGTAGCGATGGTCAATCAGTTGAAGCCCGACCTGGTGGCGCTTACCGGCGACTTCGTCACCTGGGTGGCCTCACCGGAGCGCGCCGTGGTGGAAGCTTTGTCAGGACTCAAGGCGCCGTTTGGCATTTTCGGTTGCATGGGTAATCATGAGCGCTGGGCCGGCGTGGAGGACTCCATTACCCGCCTCTTCGCCGAGCATGGGGCCAAGATGCTGCGCCTCGAAAACGCCACGATTGCATCTGCCGGCGAGCGGCTGAATTTGATTGGTGTGGATTACCAAACCATGATGCCGTTCGGCCCGCCGCACGATGGAATCGTGAGCCAGTATTTGGAAGGGGTCGAGCCCCTTATGCTCCCCGGCGCCGTCAACATCCTTCTAAGTCACAATCCCAACACGTTCGACCGCGCTGCCGAGCTCGGCATCGATCTCAGCTTGGCCGGCCATACCCACGGCGGCCAAGTGACGCTGGAATATATCTCCCCCGACCTTTCCCCGGCCCGCCTGATCACTTCCTATGTACGCGGCTGGTTCCAGAAAGGCGACTCGCAACTTTACGTCAACCGCGGCATTGGAACTATCTTTTCCCCCGTGCGCTTCGGCTCCCCGCCGGAAATCACTTTGTATGAGTTGAAACGGGGATAGGAACTATCCGACCTGATCGTCCTAGGCGGGCTGAAGCACACCCCGGCGTTTGGGGTCTGTCTCTTAGCCCCGACTTCTCACCAGCTTTTGGATGAGCGGGGCTCCGGCCCCGCTGCTACAGGGCATTTCCAATTATTATCATGCGCCGTGCTCCACACCGCCAATTTGCGCGTGCGAAGCTTTGGAAGACAGAGCGA
Organism: uncultured Acidobacteriota bacterium; assembly: GCA_963825395.1. Taxonomy (GTDB): domain Bacteria; phylum Acidobacteriota; class Terriglobia; order UBA7540; family UBA7540; genus Bog-366. The sequence continues at coordinate 71,046 of CAWGTQ010000012.1, forward strand.
AGTTCTGGAATAGGCGTCTCTTACGGCATACGAAGCGAAGCTTTGATGCAGCTTGCTGCGGGGAGGAGCCGTAGGTCAGTGACCAGCGACAAGAGCAGTGACGGGTGCCCCGCAAGCGAACCTGGAACCGGAGCGAAGCTTTGGAGTGCGTGCAGCTCGCTGCCGCTTTTTCGCCAGCCGGCTCGCTGGCTGGCACTCGTGCTTGCCGGGAAGGAATGCGAATACAGACCGAGGCGGGGGTGGAGACTCCCGCAAGAGAGCTTGCGGGAAGAGACTGCCGCAAGCAAGCTTGTGGAAGGGAAAGCGGCAGCAAGCTGCACGCACTCCAAAGCTTCGCTCCGCGGGGAATGATGGGGCCGCGTCGGGGGGGTGGAAAGGCCTCGCTGCGGGGAGCAGCCAGGGTAGCGCGTCCTGCTCTTTAGGTCCGCGGCTTTTCGCGGTCATTGGGGGACGAACCGCGGACCTAAAGAGCAGGTCGCGCTACACGCTCGTTCGGGGTGAAGCCGAAAGTCAGTGACCAGCGACAAGAGCAGTGACGGGTGCCCCGCAAGCGAACCTGGAACCGGAGCGAAGCTTTGGAGTGCGTGCAGCTCGCTGCCGCTTTTTCGCCAGCCAGGCTCGACGAAGAGATGGCCGCTCTGCTCCGTTGGCACCCGGATCAAGTCCTGCGGCTGACAGAGGTCCCCGGTCTAGGAGGGGGTTCGGCACAACAGATCATCGCGGAAGTGGGGGCGACGGCCGCGACGTTTCCTTCGGAGGGGGAATGGACCCAGTTCCGGCAAAGGCGTTCTTAAGAGCACATGCCATTTTACAAGCAACCAGGTTGCAGATAGGGAGTCCCCACGTACCACCTGCGACCTAACCACCTGCAATAGTAATAATTCAACGGATATGGGAGTCGGCGTCCGCCCGAGCGAGCGAGGGCGCACTAACGGGAACATCGACATCGAGGTATGAGGCGATGGGGAGAGTACCCCAACGCGCGGGCTGGAATCTCCAGCCCCGCAAATTTTCGCGCGCCGCCTCGAATTGCGTCCTCCCGCGCGAAGTATCCATGTCGATCAACTGGCCCTGGTCATTTACCAGCAGGCGCATATGGACTACATCTCCCCGGCCCGCGTCCTCCGGCGCTCGCACCACCTGGGGTGGTTTGACTTGGCGGAGAAAGTCGCGCTCTGCCTGTTGCGGCGTCAAATCTAGCCACCGGCTATTCAAGGCGAATTTCAGCTCGACCGTCGTAATGAACCCCGACGGCCCCGAAGCTGTGGTCAGGGGATGGTAGATCCACCGGAGCACAGCTTTCAGGGATGACGCCGCGAGAATCGCGTTTCCTGTCAGCACGTGCGCGTTGGCGACCTTCCCCGCGCCGTTGACGGTGAGTTCCAACTGCACAGGGCCTTGAATATAATTGACCTTCGCCACGGCTGGGTATTCCGGCGCCGGTTGAGCCACGACCAGCCTTGTGGCCTGCTTGCGGTCAATGATGACGGGCGGGGAATTAGGCCCAGAAACGTTCTCCTGCGCCCACACTGTTCCTGCTGTGCATACCATTGCCAGGGCGAGGAGGGTCAGGTTGTGCCGGTGATGCCTGAATTTAATCATCGCCTTCGAAAATCACCAGAGCCACGACGTAGCGGTCAGAGTGTGAAAGCGAAACTGACATTCGTGTGACCCGCAACTCCCGGGCGATTTCTTGCGCCCGGCCGGTTAGAATCAATTCGGGTTTGCCACTCGGCTGGTGAACGACCTCAACGTCGAACCAATGAATGCCTTCCCGCCAGCCGGTTCCCAGAGCCTTGAAAGCCGCTTCCTTGGCCGCGAAGCGCGCCGCATAGCGCTCGGCACGGTTCTTGAACTTCTCACAATAGGCAATTTCCGCCGCCGTGAAGATGCGCTTGGCAAATCGCTCCCCGTGCCGTTCGAGGCTTCGCTCAATTCGCGAGGTTTCGGCAATGTCCACTCCGGTTCCGAAGATCATCGTTACGCGGCGCGCCTACCGGATAAGTTCGTCGTAGAAAAATTCCCCAAATATCGACCGTCAGCCTGCGAGTTGTGCCGCCGGGTGTAATGACACTTCGCGCTCGTAGGCACGGGCGGTGTAATAGACAGCTTTATCAAAAAAGTTATCGACCAGACGACGGAACTCCTGGAGTTGGTACAAATCCATGGCGGAGTCGAACAGTCCCGCCCTCCGGATATAATCGAAGAGATGAGCTTTGGTTTGGATCAGAGCATAGAGGACTTGGCTCAGAGGCACGGCCTCAACCGCACGTCGTTTGCCCAGTTGTGAGTAGTGGGCATCGACGAGGTTTTCCGCTTCTTTACCCAGCCATTCACCGAGGTCATGGTAAACGTTGAATACCCGGAGGTGGATTTCCGCGTCCGCAAGCTTATGATAACCAGCCGTTCGCGGGTTTCGCTTGAGGTCGGCAATCAAGCCGCTGGTCAATTGCTCAGCGTGATCTTCCACCATTCTTACCAATCGTTCAGATAGCATAATGCCTCGTCTATCCAGAGAATATCAGCCCTTACCCCACCCTTATATTAGATGATAGCAGATTGCGCTACGGATGCAATGCGACTCTGAATACTTTGCTTGTGACCTTGTGCTATATTCGAAATTTGGGCAGCCAATTTTTCAAAATGGTGTCACGGGGCGGCCTCGGCTGGCTCGAGTCGGTTGGGCTGAGCGAATTGCCATGGTTGGTGCACGCGTTCAGCACGCGGCGGGGAGGCATCAGCCAAGCCCCTTGCGCAGGGCTCAACCTGGGATTCACAGAGTCGGACCAGCGCGAGCGGGTGGAACAGAACCGCCGCACCTTCCTCGATCAGCTTGGCGGGAATGATTTTGCCCTTGCCTCGGCCCGGCAGATTCATTCGTCCCACTCGTTTGTCGTGACTCGCGATCCTGCGGACCAACCGGTCTACCAATTACCCGGCATCGAGGTTTCCGTTCCCCCTTCCGCCAACCTCCCGGCAGGGGATGGGCTGATGACCATGGAGCCCGGCATCCTTTTGACCATCCGAATCGCCGACTGCCTGCCGGTGCTGCTCGTGGACCCCAAAAGATGTACGGTGGCGGCGGTCCATGCAGGTTGGCGCGGCGCGCTGGCGCGAGTCATCGAGAAAGCAGTAGGAGATCTGCGGCACGCTTTTGGTTCTGATCCGCAGAATCTGATTGCGGCGGTGGGGCCATCCATTCGAGCCTGCTGCTACGACGTGGGGGAGGAAGTTGTAGAAGCTTTCCATGGGAGCTTTGCGGATGCTGATCGCTTCTTCCGCGCGTTGCCGGATCGTCCCGACCCAGCAACCGATCGCCATGCGCTTCTCTTTTTGAGTGCCTACCCGCCTGGACACGCTCCCGAGCATGCTGCCGCCGCACGCCTCGATCTAACCGCCGTGGCCCGGCATCAACTCGTGAGCGCGGGGGTTAAGCCTGCGAATATCTGGGTGGCTGACTATTGCACGGCGTGCCGCACGGATCTCTTCTTCTCCCATCGCCGGGAAGGTGGGCGCACGGGGCGGCAAGCAGCGGCAATTGGAATCCGAAAGGCAGTGGGTAGTGAATAGTGGACAGGGGACACAGCACGGTACCAGCCCAATAGCCGTTGCCCACTATCCACTGCTCACTACCCACCCTCTGCCAGACTGAGTTGCCCGCAGGCGGCGTGGATGTCTTGACCGCGGGAGATGCGAATGAACGTGGGAACGCGGCAGTCTGTGAGGATTTTTTGAAAGGCCACCACGCGTTCGAACTTGGGAACGCGGAAGGGAAGTCCCGGGCCGGAATTATACGGAATCAAGTTGACTTTGGCGCGCAGGTCGCGCAGGAGGTCCGCAACACGGCGTGCGTCGGCGTCCGAATCGTTGAATCCGTCAAGCATGACGTATTCGAAAGTCAAATGCTCCCAGGGACGCAAAGGATAGGCACGGCAAACACGCAGCAAATCCGCGAGCGGGTATTTCCTGTTGATAGGCATCAGCGCGCTGCGTTGCTCGTCGTGGGAAGCATTGAGCGAAATGGCCAGCTTGGGGCGCTTCGCGTCAAGCGCCAGTTCCTCGATGCGAGGGAGAATGCCGACGGTCGAAATGGTGATGCGCCGCAACGCGACGCCTACGCCTTTGGGATCGGCGAGAATCCCCACGGCTCCTAGGACCTGCGGCAGGTTAAGCAGGGGTTCACCCATTCCCATGAAAACCAGATTGAGCCGCGCTCCCCGAGGGATACTCTGCCTCGCGGCTACCGCCAGCACTTGCCCGATGATTTCACCGGCGGTCAAATTGCGCTTTGCCCCCAGCAATCCTGTGAAGCAAAACCGGCAGTCGAGGGCGCAGCCAACCTGGCTCGACAAACAGAGGGTCCTGCGGTCATCCTCCGGCATATAAACGGTCTCGACGAAGTTGCCGTCGTGGAGGCCGAAAAGGTAGCGGACGGCGCCGTCACGTGAGGAGAATTCACGCTCGACTTTTGGATAGATGATACCGTGACGAGACGCTAAGGCATCGCGAAAATCGCTGGTTAGATCGGTGAATCCGGAGAGGTCGCGAATGCGACGGGCGTAAATCCCGTGGTAGATCTGGCGCCCTCGATATCGCGGTTGGCCGAAACTCGCCGCGAAATTCTCCAGGGATTCAAGGTCGAGTCCGAGAAGATTGCCGACATGTTCTGCAAAAGCCATTTTGTGCCTGTTTCAAATAATGTTAACATCTGCGGCCCCGCGGGTTCAAGATTTCCCCGCGGTGGAGGCGCGCGACACAAAAGTGGCAGCGCGGGCGTCCCGCCCGCTGTATCGGGAGCGTCCCGCTACCGGCACCCAAACCAATCCCGGAGCCGGGAAGGGCATAAAACGAAGCCGGGGGCAGATGACAAGAACGCGCGGGCAGGATGCCCACGCCACAGCGGGCGGGACGCCCTCCCTCCATTCGAGCTGTGGGTGAAACCCACGGGGACGATGCGCCCCAACGGTTTACCAACCCCGAAGGAGTTGAATACGGTTGGGCGGTGAGCATTGCTCTGTAGCGGCGGTCCTAGACCGCCGTTCGGCGCTCATGGAGCGCCGCCACAGGGGGTTCGACCTTTCGGGGTCGACCGGTATTCTTGTTGGAGGGACCCTATCCCTGGGATTCACCCACTGCTGATATTCCTCCCTTTAGGGGAAGGCCGATTGCTGAATCTTATTGACAAATGTGGCCAGTCAGAAATAATCCGGCCAGACGCCTCTTGAACGCCGAAAGGAGAAGATGAGCCCTCGACGCGCCAACCCGGAACTTGCTGACCGCCGCCGTGATGCCCTGGTGAGGGCGGGATACGCGGAGGTTTTGGAGAAAGGGGTTCAAGGGACGACCCTTGATTCCGTTGTCGCCCGCGCTGGTTCGAGCAAGGGCGGCGCGCTTTATTATTTCCCCACGAAGGAGGATCTGCTCAACGGGGTTCTGGAGTGGCTCCTGCGGCAATTGAACCGAACACTCGATGAAGTCCTGCAAGCGCGGGACTCGGCGCGCGGGAAGCTGGCTTCGGAATTGGAAGTTCTGTTCCACAGCGCGGAAGTAAACCGGAAGCTCTACCTCGTTTTTTTTGATTTTGTGGCGTTGGGCACGCGCCATGAACGATTTCGCTCGCTCTTGGGGGGGTTCTTCCAGGCCTGTCATCGTCGCGATGTCAAGATTGTTGAGCTGGGAATTCGCGAGCAGCAGTTCCGGCGCGTGAATCCCCAGGACGCCGCTGCGACGATCCGCGCGTTGGTGGATGGGTATTGCTTGCAGTGGCTGCTGGAACCGGGCGATGCGCCGATTGAAGTCTACCGGGATCGCTGCCGCGCGGTCCTGGGTGCGTACCTCCTGCGCTGAAAGGCAACAGCCCTGCCCCGTCGTACCACATCCTCCTTGACGCCTCCCGACCGCAGTGAGAAACTACCCGCATTCGCAATAGACGCGAAATTTTAGCCATGACTGCAATTCGGACGCTTTTTCCCGGTATATTTGAGTCCCAGTTGGGGGTGGCCATGGACAGGCATTCATATTTCCGTCGTGTAGTCGTCCAAAGGCATGATCGCCGTTTGGTGTTAATAGGCCGGTTCACCGCGCTGGCGCTCCTTTCCCTCCTGGCCATGCCGGGATTTGCGGCGCGAGTGCAAGTACGCGACGGCCAGTTGGTGAGTCTAAAGCTCCGCAACTTTCTCACCACGGACAATGTTCGGAAGGGCGACGCGATTGAATTTGAGGTCGCGAAAGATGTTCTGGTCAATGGGCACGTGGTGATCGCTAAAGGAGCAACGGCCCTCGGCAAAGTTATAGATGTGAAGGGCGCCTTCAAACCCCGGGCGACTGATGCCGAAGTGGTTTTTCAGTTCTTGACCGTTCGCGCCCCTGACGGGCAGGAACTTCCGCTGCGTCTTCGGCCGGAAAAGACCCGAAAAGGCAAGGAAGACGAAGTCCATGAGAGGTCGGTGATTCCCGGGCAAGTTTCGCGAGTGGTGGGAGCAGACAAAGGCAAAGAGTATGATGTCTACGTCAGCGGATCGTTCGCCATTAATACCTCCGATGCGATTGCTGTGGCGCCGGCAGTGGGCCCGGCGGCCCCCGCGGCTCCTCTTGCGCCAGTGTCGCCACTGACAACCACGGATTTGGCGGAGGCGCCCTCCTCAGTTGAGTTCGGTAGCACGCCCGATGGAGCGGATATCGTAATTGACGGCAACTTGGTAGGGAGCACGCCCTCGACGTTGCGGCTGACCCCGGGGCACCATTCCATTGAAATTCGAATGGCAGGGTACCGGACTTGGTCCCGAATCATGGTTGTCGATCCGGAATCGCACCCGTCGGTGCGGGCGACGCTCATCAACCAATAGAGGCAAGCATCGCAGCGTTACGAGACCCCAAGGGACGGTATCAGCCGTCTTCCAGTAAGGAGGATTGACCGTGAGAATCTGGCAAGCGGGGGTGGCATGGGGATTGGTTGTAGCCTGCGCCGGCAGCATGGTGCATGCGCAAGCGGCGCGCCTTGCTGACGGCACCGCAGTTCGCGTGCGCCTGACGGCAAACCTTCTGAGCTCTCAGGCAGTGGCAGGCGCCCGGGTGGATCTGGAAATCGCTCAGCCCGTCATGCTGCAAGGCGTGGTGATGATTCCACCGGGGTCGGTGGCCTGGGGCGCGGTGCAAGTTGTGAAGAAAGGCAAGATCCTGCACTTCGATATCGAGGGAGTGCGGCTCCCGAATCAAGAGAGCGTAAAGCTTCGCTGCAGTCCGCAAAAAACAACTCGAGCAACGAAGGATGAGATTAAAGTTGAAACCCAGGTGGGCGGCGATTTGGGAGCTGCGAAGGGAAGTGAGTTTACCGCCTATCTGGATCAGGACGTCAACGTGAATGTTGCGGGAACACCGGCGCAGCCCACTCCGGCGGTGGTTCCGGCAGTGGCCCCTGAACCTACTACGCCGGCCCCGGCGACGGAGGTGGTGCCCGCACCGGCGGCTGCTACGCCTCCCACCCCCGAACCGAAGACCCCTCCCACGTCGCCGGCGGTTCCGGTCCCGGTTGCTCCCGCGGCGGCCCTTGTGGCGCACCCCGCTCCCGCGGCCCGGCCCGGGGAGTACATTACGGTTGAGTGTTTCTCTGATCCCACCGGCGCCGACATTCTGATTGACGACGAGTTCCATGGAAGCACGCCCTCAATCCTCAAGCTCCCGCCGGGAAATCATCAAATCGAGTTTCGGCTCATAGGTTTCAAGGCGCACTCCCAGCCCTTGGATTTGACGCTCGGGACAGGGCTTCGCACGGTGCGGATGACTTTAGAGAAGCAGCCGTAGTGCTCCTCACAATGCTGCCAACCTCCAGAGCTCGGCCATGATGACCACTCTCATTGCCATCGTCTTTACTCTCGTGCTTGTGGCGGGAGTGCCGGCCCTCTCATATTTCACCGCCCGAAACAGCGAAATCCGGAAGATACCCCGCCTGGATCTATACCTTTCCGCCATCTTCTCCCAGTGGCTTCTGACCGTCGTGGCTTTGGGAGTAGTATTCCTGATCGCGCGAAAGGTTTTTGTGAAAGGTTTTGCCGCGATGCCTTTGAGCCTTGCCCTGGAGTGGGGGGCCGGCATCGCAGTGGCCGCGCTCCTGGCATTGAGCTTGGTTATCTTGTGCGAACGGCATGGATGGCTGCCGCGCGAATCCGACTTGGTTTACCTGTTGATTCCGGAGACACCCCGGGAGAAGCTCTGGGCGGTTTTAATCCTCGCGCCCACAGCGGCGTTCTGCGAGGAATTTCTTTTCCGCGGCTATCTGCTGACGCAATTACACGATTGGCTCCATTCGCTCTTGTGGGCTTGGGTGGTGTCTTCCGTGGCGTTTGGATTGGCGCATTTCTACCAGGGATGGAGCGGCATGGTCCGCGCTGGACTGTTGGGAGCGCTGCTTGCCTATCCCGTGGTGCGATGGGGAAACCTTTATCCCGCCATGCTCGCTCACTGGATGATCGATACGGTGGCTTTGTTGTGGCTGGGCTCCTTGATGCTCCGGAAGGACCCTGCTGAGGAAGAGAGGATGCTCGAATAAATTCCAATACGTGATCGGCGCCGCGGATCAGGTGAAGATCCCCGCCGGGCCGCCAGCGTCCCTATTCCCTTCGGAAACGGCGTGAGGCCGTTCCCTCACGGAACGCAGGCGCCGGTGCAGGCCTCTCCCCTTCTCTGGTGGGCAAATCTGCTCCCCCCCGGAAACCCTTCAGCGAGACCTCGTTGCAACCTGGAAGCTTTTTACGCGCCGCCGTCTGAAACCGGTTCAAGCTTGTGAACGATGTCAGCTTCTTCCATGAGCTCTTCCGCCACCAACGTGCAAGCAATCTTTAAGCAGCCGGTCTCGAGACACTTGGGGCAATTTACAATGATGCGGTCGAAGAGGAAATCGGATAATTGTTGCGTGGTAAATACACGTGCCATGGAGTAAATCCTCCATCCCTGCGAGGGTGGTCACTCTTAAGTCACATTATACTCCTCGGGCGCGAAGCAGACTCAAACTTCTGATGAAAAGGGCTCAATTATTTTTATAGCACCTATAAGTCCAGTGGATGGTGGGGGATCCTGCGGAATCGCAGCTTTCAAATTTCAGATTCCAGATTGGCACGTCAAAAGCCCTCGCGGTTTTTCCCAACAATCAAGGGGCGCAACGCACCCCCTGATTTGCATATTGTGCTTTGCATTTTGCAATTTGCCCTTCATTTCCGGCTCGGGCCCTGTCCATCACCACCTTCGGCCTGCTTTCTACCCGAAGGGAAGAGAGTTGTGCTAATCTAGGATGCGTTTCTCACGGCAAGAAACTTAACCGTGGGACTGTATTTATGGCCCTTATTGCGCCCTCTCTGTTGGCGGCGGATTTCGCTCGACTCGGGGAGGCACTGCACTCAATTGAAGAAGCTGGGGCGTCCATGGTTCACGTGGATGTGATGGACGGCCACTTTGTTCCTGACATCAGCGTGGGGCAGCCGGTCGTTAAAAGTTTGCGCAAGGCCACAAAGTTGGTTTTGGATGTGCATCTTCTGGTTGAGCGGCCGGAACGGTACGTCCCGGAATTTGTCGAGATCGGCGCGGACCGCATCGCGATTCATGCGGAGGCAACACCAAACCTGCACAAGGTTCTCAGTATGATTCGGACCGGAGGCGCCAAGGCGGGTTTGGCGCTTAACCCATCTACGGCGATCGAATCTGTCCCCGACGCCCTGGAGGGAATCGACTACCTGCTGATTCTTTCGGCGGACGTGGGATTCATAAATCCTATGTTTCTGCCCCGGACGCTCTCGAAGGTTCAAACCGCCTGTGCCTTGCGCCGCGAAAGGCGGCTGGATTTTGCAATTCAGGTCGAGGGAGGCATCTGTCAGGAGCACATTGAGGCGCTGGGGGAAGCCGGGGCAGACATCCTCGTGGCCGGTTCCGACATCCTTCAAAAGGACCCCAAGACCCGCTTGGTGGAGATGATGCGTCAAGCGGCGTCTTCGCATCAAGTTTTCAAAGTTTGATTCTGATGAGGAGCCAAAATTCTGTTCAACGGATCGCAAAAAACAGCACGTCGTAAAGCCTTCGTCATGGTCAGCTTGCTGGGGCTCGGTGTCGCATTCCTTCCTGGTTGCGCAGCGGTTAATAACTTGCATCACCCCGACCCGGGATTGATTTTTTCCCCCGGCGAGCAGCCGGACAAAGTTCTTTACCAGAAAGCGACCAACGAAGTTTCCCACTCACGATACGAAGTAGGACGGCTGACCCTGCAAACCCTGATCAATACCTACCCTGATAGCGAGTACCTTTCCAAAGCCAAACTGGCGATTGCAGATTCCTACTACAGCGAGGGCGGGGTTTCCGGACTGACCCAGGCGGAAGCGGAATATAAGGATTTCATCACCTTTTTCCCCACCGCGCCGGAGGCGCCGGAAGCGCAGTACCGCGTGGGAATGGCCCATTTCCGCATGATGGCGAAAGCCGACCGCGACCAGACGGAAGCTGAAGTGGCAGATGCTGAATTCAAGGAATTCCTCTTAAAGTATCCCGACAGCACAGTGATACCGCGCGTAAAGGGGCGCTTGCGGCAAGTGCAGGAGGTGCTGGCGCAGGGTGATTACTATACTGCTAACTTTTATTATATGCACGGGGCCTATGTGGCAGCGCGGTCACGTTTCCAGGAAATTATCGACAAGTATCCGAATTTCAGCGGGGGTGACGCTGCCCTCTTTTACCTGGGCCAGAGCCTGGAGCATTTGAAGAGGGGGCGCGAGGCGGTCCCATATTACTCGCACGTGATTACGGACTTCCCCTTGAGCCCTCTGGTTCCCCAAGCCAAACAGCGGTTGACCGCCATGAAAGAGCCCATCCCGCGACCTACTCGCGCTATGCTTGCACGCGCGGAAGCGGATGCAAGTCATCAAGTGCAACGCGACTGGTTAAGCAGGCTGGGTGGCCTGATGTCAGGCTCACCCGATACCAGCACTACGCTTTTTGGCCCTGTGCACATCGGTGCTGCTCCTGGCGGTGGAATCGAGACCGCGAAGGGGCCGCAGACCGCCGTTCCCTCCGCCAACGCCGCCATCGTGGCAACGCCCGTGAGCGAAAAGAGCTTGGAACCGGAGAAGCCCGCGGAGTCCACGACCAATCCCAACAACACCAGCGAAAAAGCCAAGGAAAGTACCCCCGACAATAGTAAGACTGAGGCTGCGAAACCTACGGAACCTGCCAAAAAGAAGGGCCGCTTCCACGCCTTGAAGAAAATCGTTAAGCCCTTCTAATTTTTCTCCCCACCCGGGAAGTGCGTATCAAGTGCTCAGGTGGTCAGAGCCCGGATGGGTGCGCTCAGACCTCTGCCGAAAACGGATGCGCAACCTCAAGATTCCCAATCAGTTGCGCCTTGACTTCGCGACGGCGTCATGGTATTCCTCAGTCAAATCGAGTTTGGCGCAAATAGGAGAATCCCGTGACTCGGATGGTCCTGGTTGCCGACGACAGTCCCACCATTCAGAAAAGAGCGCTCGGAATACTGAAGGGGCAAGGGTTTGAGGTTGAAACCGTTTCCAACGGCGTGGCTGCTATCAAGCGGCTGGCGGTGCTCCATCCAGTTGTAATTCTCGCTGATGTGTCCATGCCGGGAAGAGATGGCTATGAAGTTTGTGAATTCGTAAAGAAGTCGGCGGAGCTTTCTCAGGTACCGGTTTTGCTCGTCGCCAGCGATATGGAGCCTTATGATGACGCGCGGGGGGCGGAAGTAAGGGCAGACGGAATTATCAAAAAACCCTTTGAACCGTATGAATTAATCTCCATCGTGGTGAAATTTGCCGACCAGTTTGAAGCTGCGATGTCCGTCGCCCCTGCGCCAGCCGTTGTACCCCCAGCGGCGCCGGAGCACACGCAGGAGTTTGCAGCTTTTAGCGAAGCGCCGGAGGAATCGCCGACGGTGGTGCAGCACATGGAGCCGGATTTTTCCGCGGCCTCGGGGGGAGTTGCATTTGCTGAGCCCGCCGTGGAAGAGGCGCCAGTATACTCTCCTGAGCCCCAACCGGCAGAAATGGAAGTGCCGTCCGCCATCCCGCAAGCGGAGGCGGAGATCGTTCCAGAGCCCGCTTCCGCGCCGGAATTCGTCGATACGCTTCCTGCTCCTGAACCGCAAAATGCCGTCCCTGCGGCGGAAACTCCCTTGGCCGTCGAGGAGCCGCCGACTCCCAGTCCTTTTGTGCTATCCCCACCTCCCCCGCCGCCGACAGGGGCTCCATCGTTTCTCGAAGGGCTAGAGGCAACGGCGCCGGAGCCGGTCTTCATCGAGGAGCAGTCCGCACAAGCTTCCGAGTCACCGAGCAATGTCGCCGAATTTCACACGATGATTTTCCGCGCTCCGCTCGAGATTGCGGAGCCGGTCTGGAAAGATGAGACGGTTGCAGCTCCGCCGGTGCCAGACCCCCCCGGCCCTACAACGCTGGAAACGCAACTCGAAGCCGAAGCTCCCGCTGCGGCTCCGGAGATTCCGGTGGAGCAGCCTCTTGAGCCTCCGCACAACGCTCCCTCCGTAACTGCTACGAGCCTCGACAGCTTCTCTTTGGATGATGCCACTGCCGGGCAAGTGCACTTTGCCTCCGAGGCAGTGGAAGTAGCGCCGGTGGAAGTTGCTCATTCCGTACCCGCGGAGGGAGTTTCCACGACGGAAATTGCTGCTCCAGAATCCGCGCTGGAAGCGGCCTATGCGGAAATTATTCCTCCCGAGGCCGCGCCCGTGGCGGTTTATGCGGAAACTACTCCTCCTGAGCCGCCGCCAGAAGCGGCCTATGCGGAGACTGCTCCTCCCGAGGCCACGCCGGAAGCGGCCTATGCGGAGACTGCTCCTCCCGAGGCCCCACCGGAAGCACCCTATGCGGAAACTGCTCCTCCCGAGGCCCCACCGGAAGCACCCTATGCAGAGGCTGCTCCTCCGGAAGCCACGCCGGAAGCGGCCTATGCGGAAACTGTTCCTCCCGAGGCCCCACCGGAAGCACCCTATGCAGAGGCTGCTCCTCCGGAAGCCACGCCGGAAGCGGCCTATGCGGAAACTGCTCCTCCCGAGGCCCCACCGGAAGCAGCCTATGCAGAGGCTGCTCCCACAGAGGCCGCGCCGGTGGCGGTGCCGCTCGAGCCCCCGCCCGAAGTTGCTTCGCCTCTCCCGGCGTTCGACTGGGGCTTGGTCTACTCCATCGTCCACAAAGTAGTGGTGAGGATGTCCCCCCCCGTCTTGCCGATGGAAGTCGTGGAGGAAATGGCCAAGCGGCTTGCCGTAGAAATCGCCACGGAAATCACCAACGAATCGCCCCAACCCCCGGCGTAATGGCAGTATTGCCCAGGGTGAACCTGCTACGGCCGGCTAGTGGTTGGTGCAGACGCGCCTGCCCTTGTGCAACCTCCGACGGATCGGCTTTCACTTTTATCTTGCGCACCTCTCGCCCGCGAGTGTTTGACTCACTTCCGCGTAGCCGGTATATTAATTTGATTTCAATCTCTTGCCGGACTTATTCAGGAGAAGGTCCCTTTGGAAACCGAGATCCCCAAGGTATATTCGCCGGAAAATATCGAACCCCGCTGGGCCCGTTTTTGGGTTGAGCATAACCTCTACCGCCCCTCGGATGAAAGCGCCCATCCCCACTTCTGCCTGGTGATTCCTCCGCCGAATATCACGGGGTCGCTCCACATGGGACACATGTTGGAGCACACAGAAATCGACATCCTGATGCGCTGGCATCGCATGCGCGGCGAAAACGTCCTCTGGCTGCCCGGCACGGATCACGCCGCCATTGCCACCCAAATGATCGTGGAGCGTGAATTGGGCCGCGAGGCGCTGCCCGACTTGGAGGGCGCGCAGGCGAAGAGCGCCTGGCAGCGCGAGGGCCAACGCCTGCGTACCGAAATGGGCCGGGAGAAGTTCCTCGCGCGCTGCTGGAAATGGAAAGAGGAAAACGGCGGCGCCATCCGCCGGCAGATGGAGCGCCTGGGCGCCTCCGTGGATTGGACGCGCGACCGCTTCACGATGGACCCTGCGTATACGCGCTCTGTGCAGGAAGTTTTTATCCGGCTGTACGAGGAAGGTTTGATCTATCGTGGGCAATACATTGTCAACTGGTGCCCACGCTGCGGCACGGCGGTGTCGGACTTGGAGGTTGTGCACGAAGACCGTCCCGGCCACTTGTGGTACATCCGCTATCCTTTTGAGGACGGCCAGGGCCACTTGACTGTAGCCACCACTCGGCCGGAAACGATGTTGGGCGACACGGCGGTGGCCGTGCATCCCACTGATGATCGCTACAAGTCCGCACGGGGCCAGAAAATCCGTTTGCCCTTGTTGGGGCGCCTCATACCCGTAGTCGCCGATGAGTTTGTGGACCCGAAATTCGGTACCGGCGCGGTGAAGGTAACACCGGCACATGATCTCAACGATTACGCCATTTCTCAGCGGCACAACCTGCTGCACGTGGTGGTGATTGATGAGCACGCGCGCATGACCGCCGACGCGGGACAAGCCTACCAGGGACTCGATCGCTTCGAGGCGCGCGAGGCCGTGGCGCGGGACCTGCGTGAACAAGGGTTGCTGGAAAAAATCGAAGATTATCCGCTCAGCGTGGGGACTTGCCAGCGCTGCAAAAGCGTGATCGAACCGCTGCTTTCCACGCAGTGGTTTCTGAAAACGCAGCCGCTGGCAGAGCCCGCCATTCGCGTGGTCGAAGAGGGGCAGGTGCGCGTCACCCCCGACAACTACAAGAAGATTTATCTCGATTGGATGTACAAGATTTACGACTGGTGCATTTCGCGGCAACTCTGGTGGGGACATCGCATTCCCGCGTGGTATTGCGACGCCTGCGGCGACGTTATCGTGTCACGCCAAACGCCCACCCGATGCCCAAAGTGCGCCAACGCCTCCCTGCGCGCGGACGCGGACACACTCGACACCTGGTTCAGCTCCGGCCTCTGGCCCTTCGCCACGCTGGGTTGGCCGGATGAGACCGCTGACCTGCGCCGGTTTTATCCCAATAACCTAATGATCATGGGCTTTGACATCCTATTTTTCTGGGGTGCGCGCATGATCATGCTGGGTTTGAAATTCATGAAAGATGTGCCGTTCCGCCAGCTTTATATCCATGCGCTGGTACGCGACGCCGAGCGGCAAAAGATGTCGAAGACCAAGGGCAACGTGCTCGATCCGCTGGAAGTCACCGAGAAATACGGCACCGACGCAGTCCGCTTCGCGTTGGCCATCAGCGCGGCTCCGGGCACGGACATCGCTTTTTCCGAGGACAAGGTCGAGTCGTATCGCGCCTTTGCCAACAAGATATGGAACGCCGGCCGCTTCATCTTGATGAATCTCCAGAAAATGCCGGAGACGCTTTGCGCCCAACTGGCACAGGCGCTGGAGCCGATTCCCAGCCTGGGTTTTGAGCCTATGGCCGCGGCCGAACATCTGGCGCTCGCCGATCGCTGGATATTTTCGCGCGTGGCGGCCGTGACCCGGGAAATAGAGGAGGCCCTCGAGGATTACCGCTTCCACGAGGCAGCGTTCAAAATCTATCACTTTTTCTGGCACGAGTTCTGTGATTGGTATGTGGAATGGGTCAAGCCGGAAATCACCCGCCCGGCGGAAGGCGAGAGGGTTCCGCCCGCGTGGATCAACCTGGCCCGCGTTTTTGAAGCGTCGTTACACCTGCTCCAGCCCTTCATGCCGTTTATTACCGAGGAGCTGTGGCATTTGCTTCCCCACAGCAATGCGGGAGTCTCTGTTTCTTTGACGGATTTCCGCCTGGTCACTGAGCGCGTAGCCGATCCGATTTCGGAGAAGCAATTTGAAAGAGTTCAGGAACTGGTGGTCGCGGCGCGCAACGCCAAGGCGGAAATGGGCCTGCAAAAGCAGAAGCCCAGCCTGCAGGTGGCCTCGGAGGATTTACGCTTGCTGGAAATCTTCCGTACCCATCAGGATACAATTCTGCGCCTGGCTACCTTGCAAGCGATGCATCTGACGCGGGGCCGTTTGGCGGCGGAGCTGCCGGACGTCCGCTCGGGCGCTTCCTTTGATCTGCGCATTCTGCACGAGGAAAAAGTGGACCACGAGGCCGAACGCGCGCGCTTGCAGAAGGATAAGCAGAAGCTCGAGCAACAGCTTGCGCAGGTCCGGACGCAACTGGACAACCAGGAATTCCTGGCGCGTGCGCCGCGGGAAATCGTGCGCGGGGCCGAGCATCGGCTTAAGGAACTCGAGGAGCATCTCCGCAAAGTTAAAGAATCACTGGAAAGGGTGGGTTAAAACGTGGGCGGCTATCTCAGTCCTCCGGCTGCTGACGCGTCCTCGGACTCCTTGGATTTCTCTTCCGAGGAACTCCGCGACCTGGTTTTTCACGCGCTGGCCGAGGACTTGGGTCAGGGTGACTTGACGACGCGCGTCACTATTCCCGAGGCGATGCAGGCGAACGGCACCTTCAACAGCAAGCAGCGGCTGGTGGTAGCGGGATTGCCGATCGCACGAAAGGTCTTTGAGATTCTCGACTCCTCTCTGGAGTGGCAGGGCGGAATAGAAGAGGGGACGGAAGTTGGGCCGGGTACGCCACTTGCCTCGATCCGCGGAGCAGCGGGTTCACTGCTGGCCGGCGAGCGCGTGGCGCTGAATTTTCTGCAACACCTCAGCGGCATTGCCACCTTCGCCAGCCGGTTGAAGGAGGAGTTGGCGGGTACGCGGGCGGAATTTCTTGACACCCGTAAGACCACGCCCGGTTTGCGCAGCCTGCAAAAATACGCGGTGCGTGTGGGCGGCGGTCGAAATCACCGCCTACGTCTGGATGATGGCATTCTGATCAAGGGGAACCACCTACGCCTGGTTGGGGGGATTCGCACTGCCGTTGAACGCGCGCTCCAGCAGCGGCCGGCGGGTTACCATGTGGAAGTGGAAATCACTTCCCTGGAGGAATTGGAGGTCGCCATCCTGGCCGGCGCAGACGGGGTGCTGCTCGATAACATGTCGCCGGCGGAAGTCCGGCAGTGCGTCCACAGCGCCGGCGGGCGTGTACGCCTGGAGGTCTCCGGGGGCATCGACGCAAGTAATATTCGCGCTTACGCGGAGGCCGGCGTTGATTATATCTCTGTCGGCGCCCTCACCCACTCCGCCGCCGCGGTGGATATCAACTTTAGGATCGCTCCGCATTAGGTATTAGTGCCAGGTTTCAGGTATCAGGGGCTGAATGCTATGGAGGCGGGGAAGACTAAACCGCCGTCTCAGTATAAGCAACCCAGGACTCTATGCCTGACACCTGGCACCTGAAACCTGGCACCTTGGCACCTATTATGCAAACGGCCGCCGGTAGCACCGATCGCAGAGTCGACAAACTGATTCATCTCCTGGTGAAGAATGCCACCGTGGTGGTGCCGGGCCCGAAGATTGCTTCGGAGATCGGCGTTACACGCTTCAAGGTTTGGAGATGGATTGAAAGCCTGCGCTTGTTGGGGGTGGAGATTCGGGGAGTGCCGGCGGAAGGATATCAATTGGTAACGATCCCCGACATTCTCGTGCCCAGCCTGTTGCGGGCGGAACTGGGCGATCACCCGATCGGTCGCAATATCGTTCATTACTTCCGGACCGACTCCACCAACGCTGTGGCGCTGAAGCTTGCAGCGGAAGGCGCCGAACACGGAACCGTGGTGGTGGCGGAGGAGCAGACTGCCGGGCGGGGCCGCTTGGGACGCGCCTGGTACTCCGAAAAATCCAGCGGCATTTACACGTCGATCATCCTGCGGCCCCCTCTTCCTCCCGCGGCCGCTCCCGTGCTCACCCTGATGGCGGGCTTGGCGGCGCAGAAAGCGGTAAACTCCGTCACCGGACTCAGCGTGGACATTCGTTGGCCGAATGATCTGCTGGTGAACGGCAAAAAGGTTTGCGGGATTTTGACGGAAATGAGTGCCGAACTCGACCGCTTGCACGCCGTGGTGCTCGGCATCGGGATGAACGTGAATCACAGCGTGATGCCCACGCAACTGGAAAACATTGCCACATCGCTCCGTATCGAGGCGCACCGGGGTATTTCTCGCGTCCAGGTTTTAGCCGCTTTGCTACGCGAACTTGAGCGCCATTATCAATTGTTGCTGAAGAATGGGAACAAAGCCATCACCGAACGCTGGGAAGCGGTTTCGACCTTTGCGCACGGCAAGCGCGTCCGTGTGGTTACCGCGGCAGGCGAATCGGAGGTGACCACCACGGGCCTTGACCCGGGCGGCGCGCTGCAAATCATGTACGACGATGGCCGCCAGGAGTCTCTGGTGGCCGGCGAAGTGGTGGAAGTGAAGTGAGGTTCTCCACAGCCTGTAAAACCCGCCTTTCTTATCCCGTGCCGAGAAATCATGCTTTTCCCCAATACTGTTCGCTTAAGAAATTCATGTATAGTTTCCTCGAGCCCCTTATGTAAACAGCATTGCACTTAGCTTGCTGGGCCCGTAGCGTGATAAGATTTTAGTGGGCAAGCTGCGAACATGCCGCTACCGGCAACTGCCCGTGGCGCAGCATTTTGCGGCCTCAAGGCAGGAGGGGCTCGATCCGAAGGATTGCCTTTGGGAAAATCTATGGACAACTCCAACACCACAATTCTCGTCATCGACGCAGGAAACACCAACACCGTCCTGGGCTTGTACCAAGGCGCTTCTCTGCGGGCCCTTTGGCGGCTGGCGACGAGCCGCGAGCAGACGGCTGACGAGTACGGGGTTTTGATTCACAATCTTTTCACTTTGGAGAAACTCTCGGCCTCGGAAATCAGTGGAATCATGATCGCCAGCGTCGTGCCGCCCGTGAATTCGGTGCTGGCGGAAATGGCCAGAAAATATTTCAAAATGGAGGCGCTGTTTCTGGAGCCGGGAACGCGCACGGGTATGGCGATTCTGTACGAAACTCCGCAAGAGGTGGGGGCTGACCGCGTCGCGGATGCCGTGGCGGCCTTTGAGAAATACGGCGGACCGTGCATCGTCGTGGATCTCGGAACGGCCATCACTTTTGATTGCATTTCCGCCAAGGGTGAATACGTGGGCGGTGTCATCATGCCGGGAATTGGCATTGCTGCGGAAGCTTTGTTCCAGCGCACAGCAAAGCTGCCGCGCGTAGAAATCCGCGAGCCGGACCGCGTGATTGGGACCAATACCATCAACAGTATTCAGTCGGGCCTCTTCTACGGCGCGGTGGACGCGATCGACGGCATGCTGGACCGACTTTGCGCAGTGTTGGGAAAACCGACCAAAGTCATCGCGACCGGTGGCCAGGCACCGCTGGTGGCGGGCGCATCCAAGTATAAGCCGACCCTCGACTCCTCCCTGACGCTCGATGGCCTGCGCATTATCTACCATCGCAATCACCCCACAACGCGGCGCAAGTAGGTTCGAGCAGTGGAAAATTACTTCAACTACTTTACTGAAATCGAGGAACAGTTCCGCAAGTGCCGCTCGGAGCCCGTCCTGCTTTCGCCTCTCGATTGGGCGCTGGTCGAATCGTGGAAAGAACAAGGCTTTCCGCTGGAAGCGGTGTTGTTGGGGATCGAGCGCTCTTTCGAGAAATTCAAGGCGGGAAAACGCAATTATCGCAAAGTGAACACCCTGGCATATTGCTCGCAGGAGGTATTCCGCGCAGTAGAAGAATCGCGCGCCGTGGCGGCACAAGGAGGAACTCCGCGCGCCGCGAAGGCGGAGACACCTGCCCCTTTTTCGGCGGAAGAGATTTCACTTTTTTTTGCGCGCTGTGCCGCCGCCGTGGAAAACGCAGGCCGGCAGGCGCGGGAAGAAGGCAAACCCGTGATAGCGCAAGAACTTGCCGAGGCCGCCGGCGTGCTGCAAAGCCTCCGGACGCAAGCCCTAGCTCAGCCACCAGGTGACTTGGAAGCAACAGAAAGGAACCTGACGGCGCTGGAAGAGAAGCTGTACGCTTCGCTTCTGCGCGGGACGGCGGTGGAAGTTCTGGCGCAATTGCGCGCGGAAGTGGATCGGGGCCTCATCCCATTTCGCCGCAAGATGGCGGCCGCGGAAGTGGAATCGCTGGAGCGGCGTTTCCTCAAAAACCGGCTGCTCGAGCATTACAAGATTCCACGCTTGAGTTTGTTTTACCTGTAGGAGGTTGATGAAACACATGCAAGCGCCGACCTTTAGCGCTTGCCCTGAGCCGGGCGAAGGGTCGGACCGTGCTGAGTAAATGTAGCGCCGACCTATAGGGCGGCACATGCTGAGCTAAGGCTCAGCGCTATAACAACCAAACTGTAAGGGTGTACCACCTTGTCTTCACCTTTTGAGTTTTCACCGGTCAAGTTGGTTTACGGCGGCGAGGCGCTGGGCTTCCAAGCCGGCCGTACGGTTTTGACGCCGCGCGTTCTGCCCGGTGAGCGCGCCGAAGTGGAAGAAGTTCGCCGGCAAAAGGGTGTGGTGCATGCACGCCCGCTGCGGATTCTGGAGCCGTCGTCCGAGCGCATCGAACCGCTGTGTGGATACTTCGGTCGTTGCGGCGGCTGCCAGTACCAGCATCTCCCCCACGCGTCGCAGGTGGGGGCGAAAACTGAAATTCTGCGCGAGACGCTGCGCCGGTTGGGCCGGGTGAAATGGGACGAGGCCATTCCCGCCCATTCCGGGCCCGCGTGGAACTATCGCAACCAGGCGCAATTGAAGCTTGGAAAACCACCCAACGGGGCCCCGTCGCTGGGATTTTTCGAGGCCGAGTCGAACCGTCTGATTGCCATCGATGCCTGTCCGATTCTTTCCCCCCGGCTGAACTCGCTGCTTGCGGTGTTGCGCAGCGAGCCCTGGATCTCCGCGCTGGCGAATAGTCGAGAGGTGGAAATTCTAGCCGACGATCGCGATGAGAAGGTCATGCTCACGCTCGCCGGGAGCTGGGATGCGCAGGAAGCGGAAGCGCTTGCCCACAGGTGCCTGGCGGAACTCCCGAGTGTCGCTACCGTCGCCATCACGGGGGATGCAAGTGTGCGGGTTTTCGGCGAACCGCATCTTACCTATCACGTGGGAGATTTTGCGTATCGCGTCAGCCCGACGGCCTTCTTCCAAAGCGCGCGCGCGCTGCTATCCGACCTTGTGGCGGCGGTGAATGGAAAAGAATCCGGCGCGGTGGCAATTGACCTTTTCGCAGGCGTGGGCCTCTTTTCGCTACCACTGGCGATGCGGTTTGAGCAGGTAATCGCGGTGGAGGCGCATCCGCAAGCGGCGGCTGACCTCGCGGCCAACTTGCGCACCGTGCCCGGCAAGAAAATTCGCGCCGTCGCCGGGAGCGCCTTTGATTTCCTGCGGCGCTGCGCGCAGATGGATCCCGACTTGGTGGTTATGGATCCTCCCCGCGCCGGCGTTGGCGCGGCCACCTTGAAGCTCCTCCTGGCCCTGCGGCCCAAACGCCTGCACTACGTTTCCTGTAGCCCGCCCACCCTGGCCCGCGACTTAGGGTTTCTGCTCCAGCACGGTTACCGTCTCGAAAGCTTGGAACTGTTCGATTGCTTCCCCCAGACCTACCATATAGAATCCCTCGCGCGGCTCTCGCGAATTGGCTGCGAGAGCGCTTGAGAACTCCCCCAGGCTGAGCGGCAGTTTTTCGTGGCCTGCAAGGGCATAAGTAGGAAGAAGCAACCCTTTGCCCGACCCTCTGCCAAACCACAAACCTCGAGCGGCCTTTAAGGCTCCCCTGGCGGCGCTTGCTGCAAGTTTTGCATTGGGGATTGTGTGGGCGCATTCCTTCCGCGCTACAGTCGGGTTTCATTGGTTCCTTGCGAGCGGGGCCGCCTGCATTCTTGTTGGATTGATTTTCCTGCGCGCAGGTTGGGGACGCACCGCGGTGTGCTTTGCACTTTTCAGCATGACATTCACCGGCGTTGCGGCCTCGCGCCGCTGGGAGCAGCGTTTCCCGCTGAACCATGTCCGATATCTGGAATCGCTAGGCGTGGACCTGAATGACCCGGTGCGACTGGAGGGACGGGTGATCTCGACCCCCTATCGCACCGGATACGGGTCGCAGTTTGATGTGGAGGTCCAGCGGATCGAGTCACGCACTCGCATTCACGCCGTCACCGGGAAGGTCCGACTGCGGGTGCAGGGCTCGGAAGATCGTGATGCTTCCGACGGTAGCAGCCCGCTGGAAATCCAATTCGGCGACGAGATTCAAACCCTTGTCCGCTTGCGCAAACCGCACATCTATCAAAACCCCGGCAGTTTCGATTTTCGCCGTTGGATGGAGGATATCGAGGACCTTTACTGGGTTGGAACCGTCAAGAATCCCCGGTTGGTGGAGAAAGTAGGCCACACCGCGGACTATCATTTCGCAGAATTTGTGGAGCACGCTCGCCGGCGCTTACTGCGCGGCATCGATGATGTCTATCCGCCTTGGTCGGCCCAAGGGCGTAACGGCGCGGTGCTGAAAGCGGTATTGTGGGGTGACAGGACGGCGCTCGATTCCACCACCATCGACGATTTTCGCAAGACCGGCCTTTATCACTTGCTCGTGATCGCCGGGCTGCACGTGGGCTTGCTCACGCTGCTCGTGGAATTTCTGCTGCGGGGGTTGGGATGCCGTCGGGTGACTCGCTCGTTTATCGTTCTGGGTTTCCTGGTGGTTTATGCCTTCCTGGTCGAGCAGCGTGCACCCACGCTTCGTGCCACACTGATGATTGGGCTTTACCTTGTGGCGCGGATTCTCGACCGCGACCATTCCCCGTTGAATGCCATTGGCGGCGTGGCGCTGGTTCTGCTCTATCTCCGTCCGGCATGGCTGTTCGAATCAGGATTTCAGCTTTCCTTCGCGGCAGCGCTGCTGATTGTCGGTGTCGCCGTGCCGGTTTTGGAGCGCACCACCGAGCCGTACCGCCGGGCGCTGCGGCGGCTTGACGATGTGCTGCTCGACGATCACTTTTCACCGCGCATCGCCCAGACTCGCCTGGACGTGCGCGCAGTGGTTCAGGCGTTGCGCCGCCGTGTGGGCTTCTTCGACCGCTATGCTGGCTTCTCGCGCAACATGGTCGTCGCGCCCCTGAGGCTTTTGGTCTGGGTCGTCAACATGCTGGTTTTCTCCGCCGTCCTGCAACTGGGATTGCTCCTGCTGATGGTGGAGACCTTTCATCGCGTGACCTTTGCGGGCGTGGGGTTGAACGCCTTGGCGATTCCGGTCATGACGCTGCTTCTAGCGCTCGCCTTGCCGGTCAATTTGCTCAGCGTCGTGTCACCGGCAGCGGCGGCCTGGCCAGCCAAGGTGCTGAGCCTGGTTATGGCCCTCCTCTTTGACATGACGCATCTGCCCGGACTCGCGGCGTGGCTTTCTTACCGGATGCCGGCACCTCCGCTGTGGGTGGCGTGGGGATTTTGTATGGCGTTTGTGTTTGCGGGCTTGGCTCTCCGATTCGCGCGGCGGGCTGTGGGTGCGGCGCTGGCGGCCTGTGCGGTTTTTGTGGTTTTGGTGGCAGTCCACCCCTTTGCGCCCCGTTTGCCGCACGGCGTGCTGCAAGTGACGGCGCTGGATTGCGGTCAGGGTGACGCACTCTTCCTGGTGCTTCCGGACGGGACGACGATGTTGCTGGATGCAGGAGGCGGCCGTACGCGGGGAGCGCAGGAGGGTGGCTTCCAGGGCCGGCGCTGGGATACCGGTGAAGATATTGTTTCACCCTACCTGTGGTCGCTCGGCCTCAACAAGATCGATGTGGTGGCGCTCACCCACGCGCGCCCGGACCAACTCAGCGGGCTTTACGCTGTCCTCGCAAACTTCCGCGTGGGCGAGTTCTGGCACGCTCCCCACCCCGAGACTCCCGCGTACGCGGCGCTCTTGGAAACGGTGGCGGAACGCGGAATTCCGACTCGAACGCTCATGGCGGGCGATGCCCTTTCATTGGACGATACGTCAATTCGGGTGCTCTGGCCGGGACCTGATCCGTCTTCCCAAAATCTTTCCCGCAGCGATGACTCGCTGGTCATGCGGATCAGCGCGGGCGGAATGAATTTCCTGCTGCCGGGAGACGCGGGCATTAATGCGGAAAGGGGAATTCTCGCTTCCGGTGAACCGCTGGAAAGCCAGGTGCTCAAAGTGGGGCATCACGGGTCGAAGTCGTCCACAACCAGGGATTTCCTAGCGCACGTTGCTCCTCGCGTGGCGATTTTCAGCTCCGAGGCCGGGGGAGGAGGGGGAGACTTGCCGAACCCCGAGATGCTGGACACTCTTGAAAATGCCGGCGCCAGGATTTTTCGGACGGACACCGACGGCGCCACGACCGTGGAATGGAACGGAGGGACGTTGGTGGTTCGCACCTACGCGGGTGCGAAAACAGTGGTAATGACGGGGGCAGGCAAGGCGGCACTCCCGCACTAGTCGGACCCAAACCATACCGTTGACAAGATAATGGTTTATTTTTGACCTTCGATATTTTTAAAGTGAACGAATCGCCGCGGGCGCTCTGCTTTCGTAATGGGCGTGGCAGGCAAAGGGACGATGCGGTGGCCAGCTGGGTAGGGCATTTGTCCTCCTCGTTTAATCTCCCGGAAGTATGACTCGAAGGGGAAGAACCTTTCCACCGCTCAACAGTTCAACAAGGTTGTGCAAATCATTGCGGCGAAGGAGCCCCGCATTTCGCTCGAAAAGGCGCCGACACAAATCAGCCGTGAAGCAGGAGGCGCGTTCTCGCTTTTCGGCGGCATTATCATGGGACGGCACATCGAACTTGTGCCCAACGAACGAATCGTCCAAGCTTGGCGAGTTGTCTACTGGGATCCGGGCGTTTACTCGATTGCGAAATTTGCAATCGCGGAGCAAGGCGATGGGACCAAAATCATTTTTGATCACACCGGCTTTCCCAAGGGCCAGGCAGAGCACCTGGCGGCGGGATGGAAAGTCCACTATTGGGAGCCGCTTGCGCAATTCCTGGGTTAAGGTGTAAGTCGCCGAAAGCATTCCAACCAGAAAACGCAATGGGTATGAAAATGTGAATACGACCTCCGCGGAAGTTTCTTACGGGGTCAATTTAATTTCTGTTGGGCGATCCACTTGTCGGTGCGGGCTTCGAGCAGGTCGAGGGGCAGGGTTCCGCCATTGAGCATCTCATCGTGGAAGGTGCGAAGGTCAAACTTAGGTCCTAACTCTTTCTGGGCGCGTTCGCGGAGTTCGCGGAACTTGAGCTGGCCAAGCTTGTAGCTGAGGGCCTGTGCGGGCCACGCGATGTAGCGGTCGGTTTCGGATTGGATGGTGGGCTCGTCGACTGCTCCCGACTTACGGAAGAAATCCACCACCTGATCGCGGGTCCAACCTTGAGAGTGGATTCCGGTGTCGACAACCAGCCGGACGGCGCGGAAGAGTTCGGAGGAAAGCCGGCCGTAGTCCGAAACGGGGTCCTGATAGAAGCCAACCTCTTTGCCAAGCTGCTCAGCGTAGAGGGCCCAGCCTTCGATATAAGCGTTGAACCCGAGGCCATGAAGGCGGAACTTGGGCAGGCCAGTGAGCTGCTGCTGCACGGATAGCTGCATGTGGTGGCCTGGAACACCTTCATGGTAGGCGATCGCCTCGTCGTCAATCAGTGAGCGCTCAGCGAAGTTGGAGGTGGCGACAACCACGCGGCCGGGACGCTTGCCGTCGGGAGTGCCAATCACATAGTGGGTGGCCGCCGCAGACTGAAAGGCGGGGATAGCCTCGACCGTGACCGGCGACTTGGGAAGCAGGGTGAAGAGTTCGGGCAGTTTGGGCTCCATCTGGGCGATGTAGTGGCGAAAGTCGTCGAGAATCTGCTCCGCGGAGGTCGGCATGTATTTGGGATTGCTTTTCAGGGATGCGCGAAAAGAGGCGAGGTCCGCGAAACCCTCTTTTTTCGCGATGAGGGTCATCTCCGCCTGGATGCGTTCAATTTCGCGAAGACCGAGTTGGTGGATCTCATCCGGCGTCATGTGGGTCGTGGTGCGGGCGTAAATGTCGTTCTGATAGCGCTTCTCGCCGTCGGCCAGAGAAGTAACGGCAAGGACGGTGCGGCCGTGCGGGGCATATTCCGTGCGAAGGAAGGCTGCGAAGTTCCTGTAAGCGGGTATGACATCGGATTCAATGGCGGCCGTGATCTCCTGCGTCAGACGCGTCTGCTCTTCCGCGGAGATGCTGGCGGGGTACTTCTTCGTCGGAATGAGAAAGGGATCAGCATCGATGATACCCTGGCACTGAACGGGGAGTTTCTCGAGGAGGAAGCGCACGGGCATCAGGTTGTCCTTCATGCCGGCGCGGAGGACCTCCGTGGTCTCGCTGAGGACACGAGGGATCTGATGAAGCCGGGCGATGTAGTCTTCGTAGTGCTTCACGGAGTCAAGGGGAACAGCCAGAGGCAGATCCGCGAGACCGGTGTGGATGCCGTTCTGCTGGTTGACCGGCATCTCGTATTCTTTCAGGTCGAAGTCGGCGATGCGCTGCTCGAGGACACGCATGAGGAGGTCGTGGGAGAGTTGATCCTGGTCGGAAAAGCCGTTGGTGGTTATGTCCTGAAGGCGGCGGAGGAACATTCGGTCGGTTTCGTGCCGCTGGGCGATAGCCGCGAGTGAGTACTCGCCAAGCTTATCGTTGTAGCGATAGTCACCGAATGCCGTTGCGCGCTCGGGGAAATTGCGAAGGTCGGATTCGTACTGCTCGTCGAAGAGGGCGTTCTGCACAGCGAGGCGATCGGCAACCGGTGTGAGGTCCTGGGCGCATAAGGATCCGGCCAAAGCGATGAGGAAAAAGATGCCTTGGTAAATTCGCATGGGTGTGATCGTAGCATCCGTAAGGAGTGCGTTGCACGAAGAAACTGGCGTCCAGACCCGGCAACTTAAGGCACTACCCAAAGATGCCCATATCCTCACGGGAGACAAAAAAGACTATGATGTCGGGCCAAGCCCAGAAAAGACGAATTGAAAGTTTCGGAGGATGCCGTTAAAATAGGGGTTTGCTCTGGTGGCAAACAAGGAGTCTTATGAAGGACAAGATTCACCCGAACTATCATGAGGTCAATGTGGTCTGCGCGTGTGGTAACGCTTTCAAGACGCGCTCGACTTTCAAGAGCGACCTCCTGCACCTGGACATCTGTTCCAAGTGCCATCCTTTCTTTACGGGCAAGCAGAAGCTTGTGGACAGCGCCGGTCGCGTGGAGCGATTCCAGCGGAAGTACGCCGGGCTTCAAGAAGGCTACCCCTGCGCCTGCCGGCACGAAGGTCGCCTCCGGCTCGTAACCGAGCATTGGCAAGGCCTCAGCGCGGGGGGATTTGGGCGTGCGCATCGGAACCTCGGACCCAAGGGCTTTACACAAATTGGCTTAACGGGAGCCGGATGGCCACAATTCCACCCCTCGATCCCTACATCTCCAAGCCCAAAGTTTATTTGGTGGGACGCCAGCACGTCGCCGACGACGAGCTGGCGCGCTTCCTTGCCGATGAGGGAATGGTGTTCTCAACCGACGCCCCCGCGGCCGGCGAGGTCTCTGGCGGAAATCGCCGGGCGCGACTTGCTACATGTCGTTTGGCAAGGGGCGGAAAAGCAATCGCGAGTACTTGGAGAATATCCTCACTTCCAAGCACGGCAGCGTGCTGGAGCACGCCGTGTGGTGCCTGCTGATCACCGGCGTCAGCCGCGCCCTCACGCACGAACTGGTGCGCCACCGCGCGGGCTTCGGTTATTCGCAGCTTTCCCAGCGCTACGTGGATGAGAGCGACGCGCGCTACGTGGTGCCGCCGCTCTACCAGGAAAATCCCGGAGCTGCGGGAGAAATGGCAGCAGACCATCGAATCGCTGCGCAAGGCGTATGAGCGAACTCGCCGAGGCCACCGCGCAATACGTGCAGCAGAAGCATCCGGAAATGGCTCCGCGCGACCGGCGCAAGTGGGCGCGCCAGGCGGCCCGCTCCATCCTTCCCAATGCCACCGAAACCAAGATTTTCGTGACGGGAAATTCCCGCGCCTGGCGGCACTTCCTCGAACTGCGCGGCAGCATCCACGCCGATACGGAAATCCGCTTGCTGGCGGTCGAGGTTTTTCGCGTCTTCAAGAAAGAATCGCCGAATATTTTTCAGGATATCGAGCTCGTGGATGAGCCCGATGGCATGCCTTCCGTCCGCGTCATTCACTCCAAGGTCTAGCGAGGTCCGTCCGTGAGCGTGACCACGGTGGGAGCGCGACCTTCCACTCCCGGATTTGCAAGCCTATTAGGCGGGGCGATCCTGACGTTTCTATTTCTGATTGTGGCCACAGCAGAGGCCGCGTGGCTCGTGGGAATACCCATCCATCGATTTGTGCTCCCCCTAGCCTTGGTGGTTTCGTGCCTCGTGACCGGGTGGGGAGCGCGGATCTGCTTCCGCCGCCCTTTCCGCATGGCCCTGGCCGTGGCTGCGATCTTGGTCGCGCTGGTGGCGGCATCCGCGTGGATCAGCCTGGCCTTTTACGATGTCTCTTTTGATGGCCAGGCGTACCATCAGGAAGGTGTTTACCAGCTTGCCCATGGGTGGAATCCGCTCTTCACTCATTACATAAGTCCGATCAGCATCGACCAAAACGTCAAACTGATTCACTTCCCGAAAGGGCCTTGGATTATTGCCGCGGCAATGTACCGTTTGACCGGACGCATCGAAACGGGCAAGTTCGCAAACATTCTCCTTGTTTGCGCGGCGTTTTCCATGGCGGTGGCGGCTTTTTCCGGCTCTCGAAAAAAGCTGAGCCCCTGGCCCGTGGCGATGGCCGTGCTGGTGGCGGCGAACCCCGTGGCGCTCTGTCAAATTCTCACTTTCTATGTCGACGGGCAAATGGCCTCGCTCCTTGCCTGCTTGGCCGTCCTTTGTTTCCTGTGCGTGGCCGACGGCAACCCTTGGGTGAACCTGCTGCTATTTGAAGCCGCCGTTCTGATCATCCAGGTAAAGTTCACGGGTTTGGTGTATGTCACGATCCTCTTTGCCGGATTCTTTGCTTTGCTGGCGTGGCAGAAGCGCCCCTTACGGAAGCCTCTATACGTGGCTTTACTGGCGCTCGGGCTCGGGACATTCGTCTTCGGGAAGAACCCCTATGTGTCCAATCTCTTCGAGAACGGCCATCCGTTTTACCCATTTTTCGGAAGAGGAGATTTTCCGAAAATCACCTTGAAGTGCACAACCCCGCCTGAATTCTTGTCGGCTAACCGGGCTACGAACCTTGCGGCGTCGATTTTCTCCAGGTCCCGTAACTGGCCACCCCAGTCCACACTCAAAGCGCCCTGGCATGTTGACCGGAGTGAATGGGCCGCATTTGAGGAGCCCGATGCGCTAACGGGAGGCTTTGGCCCCCTCTTTCCTGCGGCTTTGGTGCTGTCTTTAGCGCTTCTGGCGATTGCCGTGTGGCAGGGCGGCGCCGCGCCGTGGACCGCCTTAGCTATCATTCTGATAATAATCTGTTCGGTATTACCCGTATCTGCTTGCTGGTGGGCCCGCTATGCCCCGCAGGTGTGGCTGCTTCCGCTGGTGGCGCTGGCGCCCCTGGTGAGCGGCGTCGAGAACCCGAATTTGCATCGTCTTTCCTGGTTGGTGTTGCTCATCCTTGCTGCCAATGTGGCCGGGATCGCCAGGGTCAATTTCCGCGCCAACCTTAACGCCACTCGCGACGTGACCGCGAGTCTCGCTGATCTTCGGTCCCATGCTCCCTTCAAGGTGGCCTTCGGTGATTTCCGCTCCAACCGTTTCCGCCTTCAGGAAGCGGGAATCCCGTTCATCGAGCAGGAAGTGAACCTGATGTGTGATCCGGAAGTCAAAGAGGATGATGACCTCTGCATCGAGCCTTATTGAGAATTGAATATTACCGTGACAGTTCCGTCCTTTGTTGCTGTTGAGGAAAGCGCGGGACACCTAGCTGATGACCGCGCATGGCGCGGTAGCGCGCGACTGACCGCATTGAGGATGAAACTTGCGGTTTACCGCCTCTTACCAAAACTTTGGAAGCAGGAAACCTGTGTGCCGGCAGTGCTCTTTGAAGGCTTCCCCGAATTGAGCGGCCAGCATGGATTCTTCCTTTCTTGCCTTGATCCAATAGCACAGGACGATCAAGCCGGCTCCCGCCACGCATCGCCATTGGTCAATGGCCGCGGCTCCGCCGACTGCGGCCAGATCGATTCCGGAATAAATGGGATGCCGGAAATAAGCGTAGGGCCCCGTGCGGATGAGTTCGTGGTCTTCCTTGAGAGTGACGGCGGCGCTCCAAAACCGTCCCAGGTGCCGGCGGGCCCACAGCGCGATAGCGATACCGATCCAGGTGAGGGCAACGCCCACAACGGCAAGAGCGTATGTCCGATGAACAAGACGATGACCAAGAACGCCAATCCCCGCAGTGTCGCTGAAGAGCAGGACAAAGCCGAGAACTTCCAGAAAAAGCACACCGGAACGCGACGCGAGGGATTCCTTGCTGACGGTCCGGCGCGTCTTCAGCGAACTCGCCACCCAGTACGCGACGAAGACGATCCACGGACCTTCAACGAGATAACGCCAAGTCACGCTTCGATGCACCGCCGGATTTTGCAGGCCCATGCAAGTTGAAGTGCCTGAGGAGAATGGGATTTCCTTACCTGACCCTCCCCACCGGACAAGAGCACCCAGACCCTAAGCGCTCTTGAGGTAAGTCCGGGTTTCAGAAGTGGGCGAAATCGAAATGGAAACGCGGTGCCGCAGCGAAGCCAGTTCCCGGGCGAGAAACCGCAGATCCTGAGGGTCGGCGTGGATCCCCTCGGCCACCACGACCTTGACGTCCGCATCGTTCCGGTAAAGATGGGCGCGGATGCCGGCCGCCAGGCGTCTCGCGCTGGCGCGGTCCAGCGCTCCTTCGATCTTCACCAGCGTGCTGTGCAAGGCGCGCTCCATGCTCACACGCAACGAACCGAGTTCGCCGGAACGCAACGCCCAGGGAGTGGTGCGATAAGCGTTGCGGACCAACTTGGGATGTTGGAACAAGTCGTGCCGAAGGGCAAAGCCGGTCCACGCGGCCGCGGCCGGCGCCAGCCACGAACGCACTCGCGGGCCCAGAGAGGGCGGGCCGATGGCAGCGCGAATCTCCGCTTCCAGGCGCGCCGCGGCTTCTGGCTGGGGGCCGGAGCGCTTCGCTACGCGGAAAAGCGGCCAGGCGAAGTGAATTTCCTCCGCCCAACGCTCCGCTTTGGCGCGCAGGTAGGGAGAATCGGAATGGTGATAACGCTTCCAACCCTGGAACCAGACTTCCACTGATCGCAGGATGGAAGGTCCATTGATACGGAAGTCCGTTTCGAAGCACTCGCGCTGCAAGGCCTCGATTTCTTCTGGCTTCATGGTGGGATGCACGACCATGGAGGTGAAGCCATCGCAGTGGCGGTAATAACGCTCGGGGTCCGCTAACATTTCCGGGCGCATGCGCCCTTCCTTCATAATCCGCTCGTAAAAGGGCGTGCCGGGGGTGGGACCGTAGATGAGAAACTGGCCGTAGGTGGGCCGCAACGCCAGGAATTCCGCCAGCTCCTCGCGGATGATTTCAGGCGTGTGATATTCGAAGCCCAGAATCATGGAGGAGAGAACGGTGATGCCGTGCGAGCGCAATTCGGGAATCAATTCCTCGATGGGTTTGCCCTGCTGTTTGGAGTAGCCTGAGCGTTTTCCCTCGAACCCCACCCAAACACCGTCCACACCGGTCTCCAGCAGTTCCTGGGGAGTGAAGCGGCTCAAAGCCTTGACGGACGCGAAGGCGAAGATGGAGAGGGGTGTGCCGCGCGCCAGCACCAGCTCGCGCATGCGGGTGGCGCGGTCCTTGGCGAGCAGGAAATCCTCGTCGAGAATCGCCATGCTCATGCGCTCGTCCACTTCCAGATAGCGTTCGACGACGCGGAAGATATCGTCGCCGGTGGGAAGCAGGCGAATGTGACGGCGCTTGAAGTAATACGAGGTGCAGCAGAAGTCGCAGCCATTCGGGCAGCCGAGCCCGGCGAAGATCACGCCGGTGCGATCCATGGGCACGGAGAAAACCTTCAGGTCAAGCAACACCAGGGGATGATCGTAAGGCATGGGCCGGGGCGGCTCATTCAGCAAAGCGCGGAAAAATGCCACTCCTTCGCCGCGACAGAAGTAGTCGCCGTAAGGGGCCAGGGTGGCGTCGTCGAGGACCGTTCCATAGCCGCCCAGGACGATTTTGGCGCGTGGCGCATGCTTGCGCACGAGCGCCACCACTTCCTTCATGCGATGGAATAAAACCAGGTTGAAAGAAACGCCAACGTAGTCCGGCCCCTTCTTCAATTCGCGGATCAACTCGCGATGCGACGGGTATTGCAGCACCACGGCGGGCGCATCCAGGTTGGCGGCGATGTAATCCAACCCATAGGTGAAATTCACCGAGCGCGGGCTGAAGATGCCTTGCGAGCGGGTGACCTGTCCGTGGAGCACTTCGTAGCCCACACTCGGAGCGTCTCCGTGGGCGGGCCCAAGAGGGCGGCAAACACTTGTCAGTAGAACTTTGGGACTACGCGAGGGGCAGTCCGCCGGTTTCTCGCTCGCCTGTGGTTCTTCTGCGAGCGCGCACGGTCCTGCCCCCAATTTGGTTTCCATCCTTGCCTCATCTGCGAGGGGACGTGAGGCCTGTAAGCACTGTATCATGCGGCTCGGCTTGACTCCAGAAAGACTTTGCGTCGAGGCCAGTTGACTTTCTGCATTTTGAAGCGAGCGATTCGTTGCTTGGCGCTCGAGCAGCGGCGACAAAACGTCAGGATCGCCAGGGACGCCGGACACAACCCTCGAATTTCCTCAAAGACGACTTCCACCGGCGGAGCGGGTTTTATGGGCGTGCGGGCAAGCTGGTGGACTCTTCTTTCCCAAGCATCTTTCCTCTCAAAGTTGACGAGCGCCTGGCTCATGACTTTGCCGGGCACGACGTGCTGACGGTCAGGCAGATGGGTTGGAAGGGCAAGCAGAATGGCGAACTTCTTGCTCTGGCGGAAAGGCGCTTTGACGCTTTCGTCACCTCGGATCGAAACGCACAATGAGAATAACGCATCCGCTGGAGGCTATTTTCCGGCGAAGAGTCTTTCCACCGTCTTCATGGGGAGATACATCCGGTTCTGTGTGTCTGGGAAGGATAGAAATCCATGCTGGGAGTAGAACCGCCGGGCGCCTTCGTCTTTGACATCAACAATGACTGCCAGCGACGCGACAGTTCCAACGTTGTCGAACGCCCGCTTCAGCGCATCCAGCAGCAGCAAGTCTCCAATGCGTTGTCCGCGGAACGCGACGTCACGGGCCAGGCGTCCGATCAGCGTTGCCGGCAATTGAGGATAGCGCGGCCACTTAAGCTTCTTGATGTCTTCCTCGGGGAGGTCGTCCGCCAGGATGACGGTCGATGAGAGCGTGTAATAGCCCGCGATACGATTTTCCGGGGTCAACAAGACAAAGGGGGCGGCGGCATGTTTGCGCGCGTCCTGGCCTGCTTGTTCGCGCAGGTAGCGGTCCAGCGGTTCGATGCCACACGAAAAAGCCGCCCGGTCGTGGTCACCGAGCGGCTCGATCGCGAAAAGGCGGGTTGGGAAGGAATCACCGTTTTCCCATCACCTGCTTATAGTACCGGGCGGCGTCTCGCAGGCGCCGGTTGGGCGGAGGAGGATTCAACAGCGAAGCAACGAAGGCTTTGCGGTCGCGCTGACTCAAATCGATCAGTTCCCGTTCGCGAATCACCCGCCGGGCAGATTCGAGGGCACTGGCTACGATAAAATCCGTCAGACTTCGCCCTTCGAGGTTGGCGGCTTCCTGGCACAAGGCTTTCGTTTCCGCATTGACCCGTGCCTCGATCCGCTCCACCTTGCGCATTGCGGTTGTTGCCATAACAACTTCCTCCCCGTTCAAAAACTACCTTCTTATCGTACGGCATATTGGCCGTACATCACAAGAAGATTATCGGCATTGTTTACAAAGACTTGAGGGAGTAGAGTTTCCGGGAGCGGCTATCGCCCTTCCCGGATTTCGTTGTGGCAAGTGGCGGACCTGCTTCGCAAGGTCCGAGCTACTTGCTTCTGCGTGTAGGCGTATTACGTTCAAGTAAATTTTCTTTGTGGTCACGTCGTGAGCGACGGCATTAGGGCCGAATACAATGAAACTCCTCATCTGGCCAGGATAGCGGCTTTGGGCCAGATGAAACCATCAGGGGGCAGCGGTCCGATCTTCCGACAGGCGCGAGACTATTCGAACTCCGATGCAGGATGCGCCACCGTCGGCTTGCTTCCCACCGTCCATCTCTATATGTGCTCTTCCAGGGTGAGCGGGCGTTGCACTTCCATGTGGAATTGTCCTCGCACTACATGAATTAGTCTTAAGAAGTCACATCGGACCTCCAAACGACGCCGCAGGAGGATCAATCGTGCTTCCAGATTGTCTTTGATATCGGGCAACTTGAGATCGCGATCAAGCCGGATCTCCTTGTTTGTGAAGTCCACCCGCCCGGTGCGGGCGTGACTCTGGACGAGTTTCCAAAAGATCAGGCCGGCTACACCTTTGATGAGGTAGGCGTCATCGATAAAGATACTGTCATCCGCCCCATAATGCTTGACGATCGCACTGATGGGCGAACGCACGGCGGTGTGGCGAGGCGGGGCCGCCTTCGGCACTGTGGCGTCCGGCCGTGCAAGCATCGCCATGGTAGCCGCGAGATGACGGGCGGCAATCTGAATCAGGCGTTCATCGACGGCTAAAAACCGGCCGATGGCCGCGCTCTGTAAACAGAGCACTCCCCAAAGCCGGTTGCGGGCTACGAGGGGTGCCACCAACTGACTCTGGACGTTCGGCAGTCCAGGCAGCGCGATTTCCTTTTCGAGCAGGTTTTCCTTGCCCCGGCGCTTGACTGCGTATCGTACCGCCCTGGAAAAAATCATCTCGCGCGCCAAGCTGGTGGTGCGCACCACTACGCGACGTTCGGCGGCAACGCCGAGGATCCCCTCGCCGACCCATACTTCCGAACCCACGCCGGAATCCTGGTAGCCATGGCTGGCGAGGGTGTAGAGGCGCGTGCCTTCCTCGTCCAATGCCATCACGAAAGAGTGATCAATGCCGAAGACGGTAGAGAGAGCGGCAAGCCCCGTGTCGAGGAGCGAATCAAGATCGCCGCAGGCAGCCAGCCGCTCGCTAAAGGCTTCGAGTTCCGGCAAGGAATCGGTCTTCCGGGGGCTTTCGGCAGGAACCTGCGAATCGAATGGCAGGCATTCCAGCACCCGGTAGATGTCGACGCCGCGAAGCTTGAAAACGTGGCTCATTCCGGTCTGGGAAGCAACCGCGTCCAGATCCGATTTCATGCGATCGAATGTCGAGCCTTCCGTCTCCGTCCGCTCATAGCACAAGCTTAGACGGTATTGGTACTGCGTCTCCGGCGATACCACGACCACTTGCACCATGGGGTTCTCCATGATGTTCTGGCGGGTCTTGTTGAAAAACTGATAGGAGAGGCCGACGTGGCGGTCGTCAAGCCGGTGAACGATCGAGAGATACGTCAGGTTCGGCGTTCCGTCCCTGGAACAGGAGCAAATCGTCGACGGAATGATTCCTTCAAAGCACGAGGCAATGTTTTCGAGCGGAACGGTAAGGGGCGAGGGTGCGCTCATAAGGGTGATCCGGCGTCCGGCCCGGGAGTCTGATCAAATATCTGCTCGGGAACAAAGCGCACTTTGACCAGATCCGGTGAGGTTTCAAGTTCCCTTCGCCAAAAGGTCTCGGTTCGCTGGCGCGGGACTCCGATGCGCACGTTCAGGCGGCCAAACGCTTCGCGATGCCTTTCCACCGCCGTCAGGTCTGCGCGTCTGGGGCCTGCGGACCCGATGCATTGCCCCTTCAACTGAACCGTCTTGTAGCTGGTGGGAAGCGAGCAGCAGACCGTGATCTGCCCGTTGCCCGCGAGATTGTCGAGGGTTTTTTGGCTCGTGGCGAGCGGAACGCAAAGGCTAATGCTCTTCCGGTCTTTAGAAACCAACAGGCCCCACGCTCGCGTGATCTCCGGGACGAAGTCCGCATCGCGGGTGCCTACCACCGCGGAAACGCCGCTCTCGAGAAAAGCCTTCAATTCAGCGCTTATTGAAACGGAACCCTTGGTACGCGTTCATACCCTATTTCTACACCAAATCGGCCGCGCCAGCACTGGATTCCCCTAAGAAACATTTAGCAATCTCTTAGGAACTATTTAGGAACGCAGTCACCTGCGATCCGGTAATGTCGTTCTTGCAAGAGCAAGAAATTCTCAAATCAAAAGGAGCCCATCATGGCAACACAAGTCGCGGTAAATACGAAAATCGAAGAACCGATCGCCTTTGCTCGAGGACCGCAGCCCTCCGGAGGAATCTCACTGGGAAGACTCGATGGAAAAATCGCCCTGATTACGGGCGGAACGACCGGCATCGGTTTTGCGACCGCACAATTATTTCAGCAAGAGGGCGCGCAGGTGATCGTCACCGGCCGCAATCCGAAAACGGTTGAAGATGCGCAGAAGGCGCTGGGTCCCAGTGCCCTCGTCGTGGCGTCTGACGCGAGCAGTCTCGCCGGCACCGATGCCCTGATGAAGATCGTCTCGGAGAAATTCGGACGCCTCGACGTTCTCTTCGCCAACGCCGGTATCGCCCAATTCGCCCCTGCCGAGCAAGTCGACGAGAATTTTTTCGACCGTCACTTCGATCTTAACGTCAAGGGTCTGTTCTTCACGGTGAAGAAGTCCCTCGGGCTGCTGTCCAACGGCGGCGCCGTGCTGCTGAACGCTTCGGTCGCTTCGCGCAAGGGCTTTGCCGGAGCGTCAATCTATTCGGCGACCAAAGCGGCAGTGCGTTCCTTCGGCCGGACTCTGGCGGCGGAACTCGCGCCTCGCCGCATCCGCGTCATCACCATTAGTCCGGGCCCCACTGCCACCGCGCTCCTGAGCAAGTTGGAGATGCCGAAAGAAGCAGCGGACGCCGTGGCGGCGGGCTGGGTGCAGGGTGTGGCGCTCAAACGCATGGGCCGGCCCGAAGAAATCGCCCGTCTGGCGCTGTTCCTCGCTTCCGACGAGGCTTCGTTCATCACCGGCACGGAGGTGTTCGCGGACGGCGGCCTGGCGGAACTTTAGTCGTGCGGCTGCAAGAGAAGTTGAGCAATCCCCTTGGATTTATTTACGAACGTGAAAACTTGTGGCCCGGCATCATCGGGCCTGCAAGAGCAAGAAATCTCAAATCTAAAAGGAGCCTATCATGGCAACACAAGTCGCGGTAAACCCGAAAGTCGAAGAATCCATCGCATCGGGTCGAGGACGGCAGTCCTTGGATCGGTCGGTCTGGTACAACGGTTGGCTGATGACCTTCCTGGCCACAGCCGAAGACACGCAGGGAAAGTTCGCATTGATCGAGTCGGTCGCCAGAAAAGGTAATGTTCCACCTCCGCATATCCATCATCGGGAAGAGGAAACCTTCTATGTGCTGGAAGGCGAGATGACCGTTTCGGTTGGCGATCGCACCATCAAGGCCACCCCCGGGACAATGGTGCTCGTGCCACGCCATACGGTGCATTCTTTCGTGATCGAATCGGAACAGTTGCGGGTCCTCACCCTCCTCACTCCTGCGGGAATGGAAGGATGGTTTAAGGAATTCAGCGTGGCGGCGCTGGCCATGACGTTGCCGCCTCCGGCGGAAACTCCCTACAGCGAGATACAAAAAATGTTGGCTGCGGCCCCGAAGTTCGGCATACAATTTGTCTTACCCCAAAAATAGGAACAAGGAATTCTCAAGAAGGAGAAACGCATATGACACTTCGAACCATCGATGTCAACGTCAATCCTGCCGACGAGGCCATCCGTCTCGGGCCGCTCACCGTTCACTTTTTGATCACCGCAGAGAACTCGAGTGGCAGCATCGCGGCCTTTGAGCTCATGGTCCCGGCGGCGCAGCGCCTGGCCGCTCCGGCGCACAGCCATGACCATTACGAGGAGACGATCTACGGTATCGACGGAGTGTCGACCTGGACCGTCGATGGAAAACAAATCGATGTCGGGCCTGGGCAGGCACTCTGCATTCCTCGCGGCGCCATTCACCGGTTCGATAACAATGGGATCCAGGACGCGAAGGCACTCTGCGTGATTACGCCGGCCGCGCTCGGTCCACAGTATTTCCGCGAGGCTTCCGAGGTAATCACCGCGGCCACCGGTGGTCCGCCGGATCGAGCGAAGTTGGCGGAAATCATGAGGCGGCATGGCCTCACGCCGGCCCCGCCTCCACTTCAGGCGTAGTGCCTGTCTGCGCGTCAGGGCCAACCGGCAGAGGTTAGATTCGTTAAGAAATTCTGACGGGGATATCCAACTGCATCCGATTTGGCCCTGCGGTTGGATGACGGGGTACTCGGAAACAATCCACTTGGCTGAGAAACAGCCTAAGCTCGGATGTTCCACTCCGGGTCCGGGCGGGTCATCAGCCACTCAGAAACAATCCGAGTGATCGTTTTGACTTCGGCTAGCCACAACACTGTTCACTTAGCGGCTGTCTTCATATGGACATGCGCGAAGCGCCTTGGACTGCGGCGGCGATCGCCATCTCCGCACCAGGTCGGAACGGGAGAAATGGTTCCTGGAACCATTTCCCCGATATACACGCTTCTTTTTCTTTCGTTTCACGATCTTCTGTTCAAAGTTCGCAGCGCCTCAGACCGCCGCCTTTGCGGTCCGCGTCTTTTCTCGCCATGATGTTACAAACCATTGTAGTGTAGCGCCGTGTCAAAGTTGCGGCGTGTTTTTCTTTCGGACCGATATTTCTTCATCACTGTGCACCTGCTTCCTCGGCGTACAAAGCTGATAGACTAAGGGGACTGGCACGCGCGTCCCTATTTTCCCAGGCCGGGTCCATGGGGCGGGCGCCGGGGCCGGATTCGCTGCACAAATCAGAACCGGAGCTTGCTGGGGATGATATTATAGCGAACATGAGCACTTTGGAATTGAGTGACGAACAGGTCATTTCACTGGTGCGGGGGTTGCCGGCTGAACGCAAGCGGGCGGCCTTGCTGGCGCTTGCCCAGGAAGCACAAGCGGGCCGGGACGAGCGGTTGCGCTTTGGTGAGGCGCAATTGCGCCGGGCGTGCGCGGAACGTGGCCTCGATTGGGACCGCATGTCGGAAGATGAACGCGAGTCCTTCGCCCGCACCTTACTGCACGAGAAATAGCCTTGCCGCTTACTTTCCCGCCTCATTGTTTCCGCACAGAAACGAGTTACGCTACAATAGAGATGAGGAGTGCGACATGAACACGACCGTCATCGTGCGCGATCCGGAAATTCTAGGGGGAATTCCTTGCTTTCGGGGTACCCGTGTTCCCTTTCAAAACCTGCTGGATTACCTTGAAGCGGGTGACACTCTCGACCAGTTTCTCGATCAATTCCCCACCGTTAGCCGTCAGATGGCCATTGAAGCTTTGGAAACTGCAAAGGAATCGCTTTTGACGAGGATCGGGTGAAGATTCTGCTGGACGAATGCTTGCCGAGGGACCTCCGGAAGCATCTGGTTGGGCATGACTGCTGGACGGTTCCTGAGACCGGTCTGGCTGGCAGGTCGAATGGGGAACTGCTGACGCTGGCGGAACGATCGGGCTGGCAGGTCCTGTTAACGATGGACCGCGGCATTCCTTACCAGCAGAATCTCACCGGCCGAGCTATTTCTCTTGCGGTCATTCGCGCCCCATCAAATCGCCTGCCTGACTTGCTGCCTCACGTTCCTAAAATCTTAGCGGCCCTGCCCACCCTCAAGCCGGGCGAGGTGATACAAATCGCTTAACTCCCCGCCTGAGCAGTTGCTATGTGTTGTGAGTGAGACATGGAAAACGTAAAACCCTTTGCCGTCGTGGCACTCTTGGAAGACAAGCCGGAGCGCGGCTTACGGCGTGGCCAGGTGGGAACGGTGGTGGAGCGGCTAGCGCCCGGCGTATTCGAGGTGGAAATCTGCGACAATGAAGGGCGCACCTACGCCACGCGCGCCTTACGCTCTGACCAACTCATGGTTCTCCATCATGACGCGGTCGAGGTAGCCTGAAGGCCTTCCGCCGCCCGCGCTCGCCAATCCCCCCTGTCGCCCACCGAACGAACTCGCTAAAAAGTCATCGCCGGGGCTAAGGTTGGCATCTCATCCCAAGTTCGGCCGTCAAGTTCTCGTCCCGCTTTCTTCTTTCTTGTTCCGCCCCACTGCTTGAAGAAAAACGGAACGTCGCGCGTCGAGGCATTGGTCGCGGATTTCCAAACCCACGCCGGGTTCATGGTGCGGGCGCCGGGGCCGGATTCTCCGCCCACGATGACCCAATCGATGCCCCGCAAATTCAGGCCCGGTAGCGGCCCCAACAGCGGTTCGAGGGACAGGAATTTGACCATGGCGCCGGTTTGGCGAAGGTGGTCGATGCGCGGTGTATATTTTAGGCGTCTCCACGCTGACGCCCATCCAGATGTGCGGACGCCAGGGAAGTTCTAAGGAAAGTTCCAAGAGTCGATCCGACCTTTTGGTGAGAATTTGGAAGACATGCCAGTCGGCGCGGCGCATCACATCGAAGGTCCTCGGCGATGAATTCCACCGGCACGTCTTTGTGAAACAAATCGCTCATGGAATTCACGAAGATGGTCTGCGGCTTCTTCCATTTCAGCGGCAATTCCAGGGCGTTCTCGTGGAGCGCCAGTTCGAAGCCGTTGGCGTAGTTCGGCTGGCCCATGGCTTTCAGCCGCAGGGCCATCCGCTCGGCGTAGCAATGCTTGCACCCCGGACTGATCTTCGTGCAGCCCGTCAGCGGGTTCCACGTGGATTCCGTCCACTCAATTGTCGACGCCTGCCCCATGGCACGGCCTCATGCGAAAACTCGAAATTCTGTTGGTCTGAGCTGTATTTCAAGACCTCATCCCAGTACTTATCAGCAGAGCGCTTCCTCGAAAACAGGGCGAGCGTGATACAAGGGGCAGATTCTTCTCATCGGACCGCACCTGCTTCATCCGATCCCAGGGACTGAGGCAAATACTCCAGCTTTTCCATCTGCCCGGAATATTCTTCTGGCAAGAAAACGGGGGAATCGAGCCCCGCCTGGCTTTCCGCAATTTTCCAGCTTTCTCGCCAATCCGGCAAATCCAGGAATTCTTCAACCTTCGAGTTCCCGGAATTGAAGTAATGCTCGACATTTCGGTTGGCGTCCACGTGGAGCGCCAGGAGAATCAGGAAATCAATGTAGTGCACTGACAGCCTTTTTACCGTCGAGAATTTTATGGAAATGTCGAACGGATCGACGAAACAAAAGGCCAAAACGCCGCGCCCGGGTGAAGGCCCGGGAATGCTTCGCGCAAATCTCGTCGATCTTTTCATTGCAGTCGCCGCAGATGAATGTCGGCATTGGCCGTGGGCGAAAACCGGCTGACCCGCGACCGCAAGGCTCCAAGAAGCTCCGGGTCACTCTCACAGAAGATGTACTTATCGAAGGGATCAGGAACACCCAGCGCCAGGAGCGGTGAGCCAGTCAGCATTCGGGCGGTCCCTCTTACTCGCACGAAGCCGGGACCTGAGTACAGATCAATATACACCCGGGTTGGCCACTTGTTCTTCATGCCGGTTGAGAACAGCCGGTCGTACAGCCCCACCAACGTGTACTTGTCCTCTGCCCAAGCTCCAACCTCCGAACAGGGAAGTCCGTCGTCTTCCGCGATAATGTCGGCCATGGGAACCTCTTGACTCGTTGACGACTTGCGTTATCGTCCGGCAAATAGTAACGGCCTGACCAACAGGGAGCAAGCAGATTATGGTCCCAGCAGTCCGGATAAAGATCAGGAGGTTGCAAGAGTCATTGCGCGAGCCGAATCTGCCATCAAATCAACGTTCGCGCCTGTGTTCTCAAAAAGAATAAGCGAATATAAAGCGAAAGTCAATAACACTATTGGCTGCCGGTTGCTTGCTCGCGGGCGGAGGACGGGGCCTCGGAACAATCCATTTGGCTCGTAAATGGCCTAACATGAGAATTGCCGAGCGGACGGTCACCCGCCACTAACGCCCTAGCGTAGGCCGAAGGCGCTCAACTCCCGTATGGCCGGCCACTCAGAAACAATCCGAGTGTTCCCTTTGACGTCGCCAACCCACCAAAAGGCGTGCGGCGGCGATCGCCGTCTCCGGACTAGGTTGGAACAGCTCGGGAGGGTGCGGGCTGGCGCAGGGCGAGCATAGCCATGCGATCTTGCAGATCAAGCAAGCGGATACCTCCACGCTACCCCTCCTTTGCCAAAGTCAATTCGGTGGAGAGGGCAATCAAAATTTCAGGCCGCCCGACGACCCGAAGGCGAAAGCTGATGAGATAAAATAGGAATCACAACGCGCCCGTGAGCTAACGCGGACTTCTCACCAGCCTCGGCGGTTTTTTCGGTGCTTTCAAGCCCCGAAGGGGCGCCCTATCATAGCCCAGGCCAACGGCCTGGGTTTCGGGGATCAATTTATACACCGAGCCCTGAAGGGGCGCGCTAAAACCTGCCGCAATTTCTTTCCCGATTTCCCATTCGCCCCCCGAGCAGTGGTCACGCAGATCGCCCTTTCAGGGCTCAGCCGGAAAACCATCCACAAACCCAGGCCGTTGGCCTGGGCTGAGTTAGTACGCCCCTTTGGGGCTCGCCAATTAGCGGAGCGCCGGTTGGGGGAATGGCTGACAATCCTCTGGCGGGAACTGCGGATGCTGTATTCAATCAGGTTGCCGGGGTTATTGGGAATGACGTGCCGGAATTTCGGCTGATTTTCAGACGTGGCGCTTTCAATAGGGAAAGCCTGGGGCTTTCCGGACAGCGGGGCGGCGAAGCCGCAGTGGGTCACTCGAAGAGTTCACCCATTGGACAGCCATGGTTTTCTTCACCCGCGCTTGAACTTCTTCCAATCCTTCTGGATTTCGCGCGCGGCGTTGTGGCCGGGGGCGCCCATCACGCCGCCGCCGGGGTGGGCGCCGGAGCCGCACAGGTAAAGCCCGCGAATCGGCGTGCGGTACTTGGCCCAGCCCGGCACAGGGCGCAGGAAGAAGAGCTGGTCCACGCTCATCTCGCCATGGAAGATGTTGCCTCCCGTCATTCCGTATTCTTCTTCCAGGTCGAGCGGCGACAGGACGTGGCGATGCAGCACACGGCTTTTGAATCCCGGCGCGTATTCTTCAATCATGTCCATCACCCGGTCGGCGTAACTTTCCTTGATGGCATGCCAGCTCGGGGCCACTTCGGGCGAAAGCGTGTAAGGCGTGTATTGCAGAAAGATATTCATCACGTGTTTGCCGGCGGGCGCGAGCGTGGAGTCATACGTGGTGGGGATGGTGATTTCGAGCATGGGAAGGGCGCTCGGGCGGCCGTACTTGGAATCGTCGTAGGCGCGCTCAATATATTCAAGCGTGGGGCAAATGTGAATGGTGGTTTTATGATGAGGCGCGACGGCGGACCCGGGCAGGCAGGTGAAGTCCGGCAGGCCGTCGAGCGCCAGGTTGATCTTCATCGAAACGCCTTCGATTTTGAACGATCGAATCGCGGCGAGAAAATCCGCGGGCAGCTCGCGTTCTTCCAGAAGCTTCAGGAAAGTGACCTTGGGATCGGCGTTCGAGGCCACCACGCGGGCGCGAATCTCTTCTCCAGTGGCGAGCGCCACGCCGGACGCGCGGCCGTCCTGCACCAGGATTTTCGCCACGCGCGCGCCGGTGCGAATCTCCACGCCCACGGAACGCGCTGACGCCGCCATCGCCTGGGTGACGCCGCCCATGCCCCCGCGCACGAATCCCCACAGGCCGCGCTTGCCGCCCACACCACCCATGCAGTGATGCAGCAGGACGTAGGCCGTGCCGGGCGTGTAAGGGCCGCCCTTGGTGCCGATCACGCCGTCGGTGGCCAGCGCCACCTTGAGGGCCTCCGACTCAAACCATGGATCGAGAAAATCCTTCACGCTTTGCGAGAGAATGTGCAGGTGGCCCACCAGTTCTTCCGCGGGCATTTTCATCACGCGACGGCCCAGGCCGGCAAGCTTTTGCCAGTCGGCGAATCCGCGCCGCGTGATGTCCGGCGGGGTCTCAAGCAGCAACGGTTCGATGAAGCGCGCCAGGCGATCGATATACTCCTCGTAGTGCGGGTAGCGCTCGGCGTCGCGCGCGGAGAACTTGCGGATCTCCTCGCAGGTCCGGGCGGTGTCAGACCCCATGATCAGGTAGCGGCCATCAGGAAAGGGACTGAAGAACGCGGGATCTTTGGGATAAACGGTGAAGCCGAATCTTTCCAGCTCCAGGTCGCGGGTGACTTTCTCCTGCATCAGGCTACAAAGATAAGACGTGGTGGAGAACTTGAAGCCGGGGAAGATTTCTTCCGTCACGCACGCGCCGCCCACCATATCGCGGCTCTCCAGCACCAGCGTGCGCAGGCCCGCGCGCGCCAGATATCCGGCGGTCACCAGGCCATTGTGGCCGGCGCCGATGATGACGACATCGTATTCATTGGGCATAGGGCACCTGAGGGTTGGAAACGCGCGCGCATGCAGCTCCCCTCCTCATCCGGGAGGGTA
Source organism: uncultured Acidobacteriota bacterium (assembly GCA_963825395.1). Lineage (GTDB taxonomy): Bacteria > Acidobacteriota > Terriglobia > UBA7540 > UBA7540 > Bog-366. Next base: position 115,520 of record CAWGTQ010000012.1, read on the forward strand.
GTCACTTCCCTGCGTTATAATGCGGGAGCAAGCTTATCCGAGCATAAGCGGCGGAAGCAAGCATTCCGGGCGGAGGAAATCAAATGGGACGATCACAGGTGCTGGCAGTGGCGATTTTGGGCGCGTGGATCGCGTCCACCTTGTGCATGTGGTTCGCCGCGACAAGAAGCTTTTCTACAGTCGAGAGCGTGCTGAAGCGCGCGGAGCCACAATTCCTGGAAACCACCAAACCGTTGGGTGATAGCTCTACGCGCGTGGTGCTGCGCTATATGGCTTCCGAAATCAACCGCACACTTTTCTGGGGATACGGCGCGCTCCAGATCGGACTGGGAGCGATTCTGTTCCTCCTGCTCTGGCGGCGGACACCCCGCAATGCCGTGGATATCGGCGTGGTGGCAACCATGCTCGCCCTGTCGGTGATCTTGACGCTGGTCATCACACCGCTGCTGGTCTCGCTGGGACGGAGTATCGATTTCCTTCCGCGCGATCCTCCCCCGCCGGTCATGCCGCGCTTCTGGGCGCTGCACGGGTCCTTCACGGGGCTGGACGGCGTGAAGCTCCTCGCCGGCATCGGCCTGCTGGTCCGATGGATCTTGCGCTGATTTGACACCCCCCACGGCGTGGCGTAACCTAAGAAGTCTGGGGGCGTACCGGTTTCGACGGGAGCCCTTGCGCTTAGGAGGCATGTCGGGGGTCCACACCACCCGTGATCGGCGTGGGACAATGACAACTGCCAACACGCAGTATGCCTACGCTGCCTAATTAATTAGGTGGCCGTCTCCTCCTTCAGGCCCGCATGAGGGAACGAGGCGTCGATTGGCGGGATGGCTTGGGATCAGTTGCCTCGGGATTCTGAGCGAGAGCCCTTCACGGGGCAGAGGCTAGCTGACGGTTCGTTGTTGCCCGTTCCTGAGTGCCGTTGGCGAAAGCTAGAAGCGAACTGGGATAAACATGTAGGCTCCTAACCGTAAGTCTCTTCGGACGGGGGTTCGACTCCCCCCGCCTCCACCATGCGTGTGTGCGTTCAGGGATCGTGGCGCAACCTGCGCAGGGATCGCGGCGGAAAGTGCGAAATGTTCAGGGATCGTGGCGGAAGCGAAGGACAAAGACACTAATCCCTGCCTATAGCTCTGAGCCTCTTCGCGCGTTATTCTATAACCGGCGTGCCGCTTCCGCGCCCTATCTTAATCCTTGCTTCCAACTTTTCTGAGGTGAATTCCCCGCTCTTGAGCCGCTTCTCCATGATTCAGCTTCAATCATGTCGGCCTGCCTGCCTTTGGAAATCGGCGGCTTCCCTTTTGAGCATACACTCCTTACTACAGTACACTGCCTCAGACCCAGCTATGATGGACGCAATCGTTTCATGGCTTCTACCAAATCTATCTGGCCTAACAATGATCCAATCGTCTGCTGGAAGCTCTTTCCTACAATTTTTGCACTGCATGTGGGGCACCTCCCGTGGGAGGGTATGCCTCAGAACCACTACTGTCAAGCTCTAAGGAGCTGCGAAAGCGGCTAAAGCATAGCGACGGAAGCCCGGCACTCGCCCAAGAAAAATCGGCGCTGCGCGGGGGCCGGAGGGGAGGAGATCCCGGTCAGAAGCTTCGGGTTCCACGGCCAATCTGAAATCCGTGGGGTTAACCTCCGACCCTCAGCGCAGCGCCAGTTACCCCGCTATCGGACGGGGAGCATTCAACCCATTGAGAATCGAAAATCCTTTCCAGCAAAAATCTATCGAGGGAACATGATTCCCCGCGTGAGAACACCGGAAGACTCTTGCGCCGCTTCGCTTTTTGGATTCAGGAATCGTTCCGTCAAGTCGGACGGCTCTTGAACTGATGCCGCGCTCTCACGTTCTATCTGCTCTCGCTCTTCCTTCGTCAGTGACGGACGATCCCCGTAGCGAAAGGCGTTTGCACTCCGCAAATTCTCAGGCAGCGTCACCCGGTCGGTCCGAATATCAAACGGAGTCCGGTCATTCTCAGAGCCAAGAAATGCTGACACCCATTTCTGAGTTGCGGCTACGATTCCTTGCGGCAACGCCGCAAGCAACGCCGCAAAACGGTCTTGCTGCAAATCAGTGTGATAGGGAAATTCCAGCAAATCCGCCAGCTTTCGCATATCCGAGGTTAACTCTCTGCGACGCCGCAGATTTTCTCGAACAAGCTCCAACTGAAAGCTTAGGTCCGCGTCACTCTTCAAAAGCTCACCGACCAAATGAGCCATAGCCTCCTGCTGTTGCGCCCGTTCCTTGGCTTTCGCAGCGTCGGGTTTCAGCGCCTCGATCTGCTTCTGTAAGTCAGCCGCGTGCTCCTCGAAAGAGGCAACCATCCGCTTCGCCTCTTCGCAGTCCGCTACATAAGACCGGAGAATCGAGTGACTATACCCATTGCCCGCGTTTACCTGTGCGGTCTGACGCTTCACCCCTTCGGCTGCCTTTCGGAGTTTTTCCTGCCAGTTCCGAAGGTTACCTTGGCACTTCGTCAACTCAGATTCAAGCCGCCACTCTTGGCAGATGTTGGCTTGGCTCCGCAGGCTCCATTGCGGTTTTGCAGGCTCGGGTAGTGATCTCATTCTCTCCCCCCTCGGTTAGACTCGCCTTGCGTCAGCGCGGTATCGCGCGAGCAATGCCGGGTTTTCTTGTGAGACTTCCGAACTCGCCCGCCGGAAGGCTTCTAATTCGCCCAATCCCGGGTTAGTCCTCAGAAGTTCCGCTTTGCGCGTCTCAACAGCTTGCGTGAATTGCCGCCTATCAGCGCCCTTCGTGCTTAATCCCGCTGTGCGGTCATCGGGCGCTCTGTAGCTCCCCGGAAGACAAGCGACGTAGGAACGAAGCGTCGCCTCAGGAAGCTGCCCCAAATCCTCGCGCTGCCCGTTCCGCGTCCGCGACACTACGTGACGACTTCCCTCGCGACGAATGGCTAAATCATCCATACCACACCCCTTTTCACTGAGCAAAATTTCTTCCACGGACAGACCGTAATCTATCCAGATTTTCGCATCCCGCTGCATACCGTCCGGCTCCATCGCATTTCCCGCACGCCGTGCCGTGGCTGGTTTTCCTTCCGCGCCCGCAGGCATTGCTTGATGCTCTCCACCGGGTAAACCACCACGCCGCCCCTTTGCAGGATGAATGTAGGCCCCTGCCTTTTCAGCCGCATATCCGCCAGCGCCTTGCGGGAAACATTCAGCAAACCTGCCACCTCTGCCGGACTCAGGAATTCCGCCGTCAAAAGATGCACGAGTTCCAAACTCGGAACGGTCGGGCCGGATTTTGCTGCCGCGCCGCTCATTGCTGCCCTTTCCTTAGCGGAATCTTGCTACGAAGACGCTGGCGTATGTAGCGCTCAACGGCGCATCGGGGATAGCGGATGCTGTTCCGCCCGATCCGCAAAAATGATGGCCCGTCTCCGTCCCTTCGCCAGCGTAAAAGCGCCCAAGGGGTTACATGTAAAAGAGAAGCAAGTTCGCGAGTCGTTAGGTAGTCCGCTGACTGAAGCGCTGTCCCTGACCTTATCGGAAGTCTACTCGCCCTCATTTCTCCCTCAGCGCTAGCCTATATTCGAGGCAACGACACCAGCCACGTATCGAATTCCTGTTTCGGGTAGCGGATGATGTTATGCGTTACCCTCAAAAACGGCGGCCCGAACCCTTTTTTGCGCCAGAGTAGAAGATTCCAGGCCGACACCCCCAGAAGCCGCGCAACCTGGAGAGGCGATAGGAACTCGCTGCTCTGTTTCCTTCCCATTCGCTCTCTAATGCGCTCTTTTTTAGTTTGGGCCATCTGGGTACCTAGAAGCGGTGTTACACCGCTTGTTTCCGTCTCCCTACGCTCCCCAAGGCGATCCCTGGAAGTCGCCCGGAAGTCTATTTGCCGTTTTACCGGCCATCGTCGATTCTTGTCTCTCTGCCGATGCTCCGCATTGAGGTAAACCTGATTGCTCCGCTTCGGCTCGAATTCTTCCCCGCATAGGCAGGCGCATTTCACCGCTGGCTTCCTATGCTGAGCCAACCTGTTACGATTCCCAAAATGCGTTGAGCATTGGTCAGCCGCAGTTCCTTCCGGGCGCGTGCTTCGGCCTCATCTTCGACCGCGTCTGGAAAATCATCCTGGTCTGGCGCGCCAGCGAGCATTTCTGAGCGCCACGATGCGACATCGTAGGTTTCCCCGCCCTCAGCCGTGGTCCAATAATATAAACGCGCCTCGAAAGCTAGCCCATGGCGCGGTTGAAGCCCTAATTGCCCAATAATATACGCCTGAGGCTGCAATCCGGTGGCAAAGAGGATGGTTTCTCCCCAGAACGGCGCAAGGTCAATAGTATCCGAATTAGAAATGTCAACTAAGAGAATGTCGCCTATCTCGAAGGGCGGGATCGACTCTTGGGAGTTCGCCATTTCTATCGCTATTTGGCGCATCATCTCCACCGTGTCCTTCGACATGCCTTCGATGCGAGCGGCCCGCAGGTCCTTCAAATATGGTTTCCATTTCATCCCGAACGCAAACCCTTTGTTGACTGCTAAGTATCTAACTGAGGCTGCGTTGGGCACATATTGCCTTGGAAGTACCAAATCACTCATCGACCCGTCGGTGTTGAATTCCGTCAATGGCGCGATACTCACCGCGTCACCAGCCGCGATTTCAGATGCCGCATCCCTACCCTGTTCGCGTTCAATTTTGGCAGCGGCAGAAAGTATGGCGTCCCGTGTCAATCCAGCCTTCTCCCAAAAGAAAAGCGAATCCTCGATGCTCGGGGCCTTCCGACCAAGGACCATGTATGCGTCCGGTGAGGGAAGGCTTGCGCTCGTCATCCACGCACTCAGCGTGGTAGGCCTAAACCCCAGCGCCTTCGCGAATGCCGCTTGATTGTCGATAGCAAGATCGGCCATGACCTTTTTAATTCGGCTGCGAACGTCGTTTTTTTTGCTCATCTCCCTTAATCCCCACCCATTATTTTTTTTGCTTGACACGCTATACTGAGTGGCGTAGCATCCATGTACGTAAGAATGGATGGTACAGAGGAATGGATGCCATGTCAAACGGTAACGTGTCTGACCATGAACAATCTACAGTCATAAGCCAAGCGCGCGATTTAGATGCTGTGCTCCGTAAAACGCTTAGGGAGGCTATCCGCTCTTACAAAGACAGCCGACAGCATCTCTGCGACAAACTAAGTGACCGCGTGGGCCGAACCGTCACGGTTGGTATGCTAGAGAATTGGATAAGCGAAAGCAAGTGGAAGTGGCATCTCCCCGCCGATTGTGTTCCGGCTCTCTGTGACATTCTTGGGATCGACGCCCTGCAACGGCAACTCCTAAGTGATCGACTTCGCGAGTTGCTCACAATCGGCGAGAGTGTAACTCAAGCAGCGGGATCATTGAAGCGCGCCCAAGAAGCCGTGGCAAGAATCAAAGCGAATACACGGTCAAAGCGATGAGCGAAGCAACGTGGCTCACAATCGAGCAGGTAACGGAATTCGAGCGCATCTCGCGTATGGAAGTCTACAACCGGATGCGGCCCGGAGATTCCCATCCGCTGATTTGGAAAGACCGTGAGGATGGCCAACCTGGAAGGGTCATTAACGCTCGCTCCATGAGCTTCGATGCGCAAGAACGCTGGCGGAAGAATCTCCTGGAAACCGCCGACAGTCCTAAAGCCGAATCCACGCCGGGCCAGCTTGGCCTTCTCCCACGGCTGCAAGTTGACGATCAAATCGACGCGCTAAAGTGCGCACAGTCAGAACGCGAAGTCATCCTCCGGCGCTACCGCATCGTCACTCTCTTTCTGAATTGTAACTGGAAAGCTCAAGGCTATTCCTCTAAGGGTGAATTCCTGCAAGCCATCGCGAAGCAGAATGAGACATCCGAGCGGTCAATTCAGCGCTGGGTATGCACATGGAAGCAGCGCGAAAATTTAGAGGATTTGGCTCCTGAGCTTCCCGGCCCGACGCAAGGAAGTGGCACGATTCTTGATGCCGATATGCGCGCGCACCTGCACGATTGTTATGTAATCAGGAAACTCAGGCCAAGTCAATGTTATCGTTCTCTGATTAACTACCTTGAAGGGAAGCAGAATGCTCCCGGTTGCCGCGTTGCACATCTTTACCCCATTCCGAGCCGCACCACGGTCGAACGGTTCCTTCACTCCCTTGACCCGATTGACAAAGCCGCGCGGGAAGGGCCGGACGCGCTGAAAGCAACGGTGGGGCATATCGACCGCACCTATCGCGGTGTACATTCGCTCGAAAGGGTAGACACCGACGAATGGATTACCGATGTGCTAGCCTTCGATCCTGCCAAGGTTTCCCGCGTCGGGCGCTACTACCTTCTCACCTTCCTGGATGAACGCTCCATCTATCCGCTGGTCTGGTCGCTTGTCGAACAGCCGAATGAGGAAGAGGAAATCAATCTTCTCTGCCGTCTGATTCGGGAATTCGGAGTCCCCGGCCTCATCAACTCTGACCGTGGCCGCTTCCGTGGCCGCACCTTTGGCGGAAGGTTTGTGGACCGCGAACGCGCCGAGATGTACCAGCAACGCGACGGCATCCTTGACCGGCTGGAAATCGCCCGCAACCTGCCACGCGAACACAACCCGCGCGGCTCGCGATTGGAACGTTTTCACTTGGAGCTTGCAAATTGGGCGCGCACGTTGCCCGGCTGGTGTGGCCGCGACACTAAAGAGCGCCGCATGACCGATGCTGACCGGCGCGTTGCGCAGCACAAGGAATGGATTCGCACGGGCCAGGGCAACGTGCCCCTACTTTCCCGCGACCAGCTTCTTGAGCGCATCAATCAGTTCATGGCGGAATTCCGCCAGCATCTCTCCGATGGAAATGATATGGACGGCTTCGCGCCGGAGGCCGTGTTTCAGCAAAACATCCCGGCTGGCGGCTTCCGCCACATCTCGGATGAGGAATTGACTTGGCATACGGCGGAGCGCTTTGACGTGCTAATCGGCAAGGGCGGAATCATCCAGCTTCGCGACGGCAAGCGCTACTCTGACCCGCAATTGCTCCGCATCATCGGCGAACGCCGCGAAGTGGCCCGCGCCCGGCACGATCACGAGCAAATATCCGTCTTGCCCGCCGCCAAGGGCGAAGAGGCCATCATTGCGAAGCGCCGCGCCCGCGTGGGAGTGAACGATTCCGATGAACTGTCACGGCAAATCGAGTTACAGACTCGCTTGCGCAAGCTCACGGGCGAAATGGTGAAACCCTTGGAGTACGATCCCGGCGCGCAATTCCCCGAGAGCGAACCGCCGAAGTCCTCAGACGTGATTCACCCCTCAGAGTTCATGGCAGCGCAGCAGCCGCCCCTTGCGCCAGAACATCCCGAGATTTCCAGCACGGAATTTTTGATGGAGCATGACCGCTACAAGAGTCGCGTGAAGCCCTTGGACTTCGCCGATTTGGAAGGTTGACCGATGCGTGACTGGATGCGCCGCGCCCTTCAAGCCCGCCCGGAATTGGCCGCTGAGTTGTATCGGCGCGGGATGTTCGACGCCGAAGAGAAAAGGGAATGTCTCTCTGTACACGCTGGCAGCTTGCCGCGTCCGCCCCTTGGCCCGGTGCAATTCGCAACTTTGCTCGCAGAGGGTGACACTCAGCTTGCCGCGCGCGTCGTGCTGCGCAATTTGATGCGACGAAACGAACTGACATGGCTTGACCGCCTATTGCGGTTTCAACAGCCTAACGAGAAGCGCGACGAGCTGGCCCGCATTGTCGAACGCGCCTTGGAAGGGGGAAAAGGCAATGTCCGAAACTTCCGGTGAAACTTCTCAGGCCGCCGCTCTGGTCAACTCCGTGGTGAAAAATCTCTGCGCCCTTGCCGCGCGAGCATGGGCCAAGCGCTGGATTATTACGTTCACAGCGCCCACGGGTGTAGGCAAGACAACCGCCGTGGACTATGCCGAAAGGATACTGAGTTTTGACCATCAGGTGATTCGGTGCAAGCAAATCACCACGCGCTACACGCTGCTTCAAGCCTTGGCACTTGCGCCCGGTGAGAAGTGGAACACGCATGGCCGCAACTGGATGCGCGCATCGGACCTGTACGCCCGCGCCGTGGAACGAATTTGCCAACGCCCTTACCTTCTCATGATTGATGAGGCAGACCGCCTGCGGCTGGACTGCTTTGAAATTCTGCGGGATTTTTGGGATGATGCCAAGCTCCCTATGCTCTTGGTCGGAAACGAAGTCTTAACGGAGAAGATTAATCGCCAGCATGAGCGGTTGTTTCGCCGCATCCGCGTCCGGTTCGCACAGCCGCGCTTGCGCGAAGCGGACCTTCGCAAGGTGCTCGAATTCATGGGCTACACCGTGGCCGATGATGAATTCGCTTTGCTCTGGAAACTAGTAGGTGGCTCCCCCGGCTTCGCGGAAGCGTTACTCGAAAACGCCAATGAAATCTCGGCTTCGCAAGGGGTGAAGCGCGGAATCGAAGCTCTGGAAGGCGCGGTGCGCTACTTCCCCACGCTCAAGATAGCAGCATAAAGTTTCTAAATCGCGGCTGCCCCCTGGTGATACAGTGGGCAGCCGCTAACCCACAAAGGAGGAGTAATCTCCCATGAAGGCTAAAAAAATCGTACCGCGAATCATCGCAACATCGCAAGAGCAAGTCGAAGCCAAAGCTCCCACCAATACCGCGCGCCCGCCCCGGCCCACGGCCCGCGTGGTTCATCAAACCTTTAACCGCATCGCGGCAGATATCGACATCCTGCAAAACTGCGATGCGTCTCAGAGCCAAATCCGAGAGGCTACCAAGGCCCTTTTGAACATCATCGAAGGGGCAAGATATTCCCTAATCCGGCTCACCGACGCGCCCGGCATCATCTCACAAGCAGAACTCCGGGCATTTGATGAGGAACGGGATAGATGGAACCAACGGCCTTTGCACGAGCGCTTGGCTGTGCAACGCTGCCCCTTCAGCGAGACTCAAGATGCGCTGATCGAACGGGTAAAGGCCGGATGGCTTGTCGAGTCCGGCCCGTTCCAAATCGGCTGGAACCGACAGAGCAAATTTTTCTGGATTGGAAAGAGAAGTGGCCGGAGCAATGGCGCGCTGCTACGGTTCGGGAAAACTAACTCACAGCCCGCCGCGCCCCGAACTGAGCAACCCGACACCCCCACTCCCGCCCAACTTCAAGCGTGGTTCGATCTGGCAAGCGACCGGCCCCCCGCCGAAAGCTCGCCAGCCGCAAGTTAATTTCTCCCCTTCCCGATCCGGGGCGCCCCGATCCGCGCGCCCCGGCTTCCGGCCCCGCCACTTTCCAAGATCGCTTTACACTAGATTCTGACATTTATCACTTTCACTTTAAACTGCTTTTTTGACTTGCCCATGTTTTCGCGGTCACTTTACATAGCTAACCTCTTATCACTCACTACCTTGCGTCCGCCCGCGTTTTTTGATATAGCCGCTTTAGCTGCTACTTGCAACTCCCTACCGGGCAACTCCTTATTTCTCAATACATCGTTTGCAAGTAGCGTGTAAAGTTACCCGCTCTTTCCGCCACGATCCCCGCGCCATACTAAAATTCGCCCGCTCAAAACAAAGGGCTTCCTTACCTCTCTCCACCTATCGCCTGCCATCGCTTGCGACACGATCTCTGCTCTCTCATATGCCTGGTGCGAAAGGGGGGACTCGAACCCCCACCCCTTGCGGGACCAGATCCTAAGTCTGGCGCGTCTGCCAATTCCGCCACTTTCGCGCGACACTCATTATAGCGTACAGGATTTTGCGACGCATCAGCAGGAACTTGGATGCGCATCCCCTCGCGCCGTAGGGCGGCTATCGGTGAGGTTGTAAACGGGTCGTCTGCGGTCATGCGGTCATGAAACCGAGCGTGCGCAGTCCGCCTGCGGCGCAGGGCAGGTAAATTACTTTCCCGGCCGCTTGCCCGGCCCCGTTCCGGCACAGAAAAATCCCCCCCAGTTTGTGCATCTGCTGTTACATTACCTCCCTCATGCGTTCCCGTTTCATCGCCGTTCTGGTGATCATTGCGACCTTCTCGGCCCTGCTCCTGCTCCACGCGCCGCTGCTCCGGCTGCCTTACTTCTGGGACGAAGCGGGGTACTACATTCCGGCGGCGCTGGACTTCTATCGCTCGTGGTTGCTGATTCCCGCAAGCACGCAGCCCATTGGACACACGCCGCTGGTCATGATCTATCTCGGCCTCGCGTGGCGCCTTTTCGGGTATTCCGCGTGGACGGCGCGCGCCGCGATGACGCTGATTGCGGCGGCGACAGTCACGGCGCTCTGGGCATTGGGGCGTCGCGTGGCCAGCCATGAAATCGCCGCGTGGAGCGCGCTGCTCCTGGCGCTTTCACCGATCTTCTTTGCGCAAAGTACCCTCGCGCACCTGGACCTTGCTGCCGCGCTGTTCACCACCCTGGCGGTTCTGTTTCTCCTCGACGATCAGCTTTTGCTGTTTGCGCTGGCAGCTTCCTTGGCCGTTCTCAGTAAGGAAACCGCCGTGGTTTTGCTGCCCGTCGTGTGGCTCTATGCCTGGAGGAGGGGAGGCTGGTCTGCGGCAGGACGGCCGAGTCCCCTCTCATCCTTGGCCGCGCTCGTAGCGCCGCTCGTCCCACTTGCAGCCTGGGCATTTTACTACCACCACGCGACAGGCTATTGGACGGGCAACCGCGAGTACCTGAGCTACAATTTGTATTCCACGCTTTCGCCAGCGCGGGTTTTCTGGAGCTTGCTGCGACGCGCTTATGAGCTCTTTGTCGGCGGATTCAATTGGCTGCTCACCGCGTGTGCCCCTGTAGGACTGTGGTGGCGGCGGAGGCACGCGAGTCGGGACACGGGACACGCTCGGGACTCCGGGGAAACTGGAAACCTCAGCCCCATGTTAAATCTCACCTGTCCCGACTCCGAAGCTCCTCCCTGGCGGCAATTCCTTTTCCTGACGGCAGGACTGACAACCATCTATCTGCTACTGCTGAGCCTGGTGGGCGGCGCCGTTCTGCCACGCTATCTCCTTCCGGTCTTGCCTATGTTCTACCTCACCGCAGTGGCCATGGTTGCGCACTTGCCGCGCTTCCCCGCCCGGCTTATTTTGGCGGCAGCCGCTGTCTGCTTTGTGGGGGCGTGGTTCATCAACCCCCCCTACCCGTTCCCATTTGAAGATAATCTCTCGTACGCGGACTTCATCCGGCTGCACGAGCAAGCAGCGCATTTCCTGGAAACCCAGCCGGGCCAGCCGCGGATTCTGACGGCGTGGCCGGCCACAGACGAACTTACCAAGCCCCTCCTCGGTTATGTGCGGAAGCCGTTGCGCGTCGCCCCGGTGCAAGGTTTCACCCCACAGGAATTCGCAGACGTGTCGCCGGAATCATTTGATCTGCTCTATCTCTATTCCCGCAGGTGGGAGCCGCCGGGCAACTGGGTGGCGCGCTTTCCAGATTGGCTGAGAATGCAGGGGCGCTACTTCGATTATCATCCGCAGCTTGCAGCGCAGGTCCTAGTCACCCACTACCACCTGCGATTGCTGGTAGAGATCGAACGCCGAGGTCAATGGGTGCGAATTTACTCCCGCTAAGTGCAAGGTTCTTCAAATCAGAGGTTTGAGAAAAATATTTCCCTCAACACAGAGATGTGGAGGAGGAAAGATAAGGAGGGCAAAAGGCTTTTTCTTTGCGTCTCAGCGCCTCGGCGGTAAGAATTGTATTTTTCGTAGCGTGGCCGGCTCCGACAGATTGTCTCCATTATAAATAGCTTAAGAAGCGTTTTCGGAGCCCGCAAAGTATTGACAGCGCACAGGCCTGTGCTATACTCAAACTGTTCGGGTCTAAGGAGGCTCGGACACCTACCAGGTGGGACTCGGGCTTGTTCATATCGGATTCGGGTTCGTAGTAATGACCCTGCCGTCCGCATTTCACCTTCTAAATTGCCTTTGAGGCGCCGTGGAAGCCACAACCTGCAAAAAAGAACTGGTTATTGAAATCCCAGTAGACGTCGTGCAGCGCGAAGCCGATTCAGTTGCGGGGCAATTCGCCAAACGCGCCCGCATTCCGGGCTTTCGTCCCGGGCACGCCCCAACTTCTCTGGTGCATCGCCATTTTCGCGACGACATTCGCAGCGAAGTCGCCCAAACCTTGATTCCGCGCTTCTTCCAAACGGCGGTGAAAGACCAGAAGTGGGAGATTGTTGGCCAACCGCGTTTCGAAGATCTGAAATTCGAGGACGACCAACCGCTTACCTGCAAAGCTACCTTCGAAATTTATCCGGAGTTTGAAGTCCAACCTTACAGGGAACTGGAAGTTGAAGAGGAGCAAGCAGAGGTCACGGACGCCGACGTGGACAAGGCTGTCGCGGACCTGCGCGAGAGCGCGGCGACATTTGAGGTGGTTACTGACCGTCCCGCCGCGGACGACGACCATCTGACCGTGAATTACCGGGGTCAGGACACGGCCTCGCCGACCAGCCAACCCACTGAGGCCAAGGAGGCTGTCGTCCACCTTGGCGGGACGCATACGGTGGAGGCATTTACTGAAAACCTGCTGGGCGCCAAAACAGGAGAGGTCAGAGAATTCCCGGTTACGTATGCGGCGGATTACCCCCAAAAAGACCTGGCGGGGAAAACTTTTAGTTACCGGGTGGAGATTCAAAGCATCAAACAGAAAGTAGTCCCTCCCGCGGACGACGAGCTTGCCAAGTCCGTTAGCGAGTTTGCGACGCTGGAGGAGTTGCGCACGAAGCTGCGCCAGGATTTGGCGGAAAACGCCAAGCGGCAAGCGGAGTTGGACTCCAAACAGAAGCTGGCGGAAAAGCTCCTGGAGGCGAACCAGTTTCCGGTTCCCGAGGCGCTACTGGAAAGCCAGTTGGATCGAAAGATTGAGCGGACCCTGGGGCAACTGTTGTCGCAAGGAATTGATCCTCGGAAAACCCAAGTGGATTGGAGAAAAGTCCGCGAGGACGCCAGGCCCGAAGCCGAGAAGGAAGTTCGGGTTGCGCTGGTCCTGAGCCGGGTGGCGGATGCGGAGAAGATTGATTTGACGGAAGAGGAAGTGGACGATGTTATTCGGGAAATGGCGCAGGAGCGCCACATGACCCCAGCGGAATTGAAGACGCGCTTGACACGCGACGGGAAGCTGGATACACTGAAGTCTACTCGCCGAAATCAAAAAGCGCTGGACTTCATTTACCACAACGCGAAAATCATTCGGAAAAGTGCGTAACTTGCTGGCCCGGTTCGAGAGCGTCCGTAGATTAAGAACATGAGCAACCAGCCTAACATGACGTTGATCCCCATGGTGGTGGAACAGACCAACCGCGGGGAGCGTGCCTACGACATTTACTCGCGCCTCCTGCGCGACAATATTATTTTCATCGGTACTCCGATTGATGACAACGTCGCCAACCTTGTGACGGCGCAATTGCTCTTCCTGGAAGCCGAGGATCCGGAAAAGGACGTTTCTCTCTATATCAATTCCCCTGGAGGCGCGGTCACGGCGGGAATGGCCATTTACGACACGATGCAGTTTATTCGCCCCGACGTGGCAACGATCTGCATCGGGCAGGCCGCCAGCATCGCCGCGCTATTACTCGCGGCCGGGACACCCGGCAAACGTTATGCCCTTCCTAATGCACGCGTCTTGATTCACCAACCTACCATCGGTGGGCTATTCGGGGCAGGCGACCGATATCGACATTCATGCCCGGGAGATTCTACGGATTCGTGCCAGCCTGAACGAAATCATGGGTAAGCAT
>CAWGTQ010000013.1:0-28084 GCA_963825395.1 uncultured Acidobacteriota bacterium
GCCCGCGCCGGTTCGCATTCCTAAACGATTCAGGGTGGAAGCGATCTGCTCATCGGTGAACTGGCCCGCCATCCGGCGCACCACTTCCACCGCCTCTAGTTGCGTACAATAACGGTGCTGGCCGGCGCGGCTCTTCTTGATCCGCACCTCCGAGTGACGCCCTCCGGCCCAATGGAGCAGCATGACGATCTCATGCCTTTCCTCTTCAATATCCACCACGATCTCGCGAACCAGAATGCGCACGATCCGTTGCTTCAATTTCATATCGGTCGAGGGAGCATCCCACACGGCCGGAAGATCCTGCGCCAGGCTCAACAGTACCTCCTTCGACGGGATCGCTGCCGACTGCGGGTCGCTCGCCAGCGTCTGCAGCTTCTTCTCCAGATCGCGCACCTTCTGCAACGCCGCGTTCCACCGAGCTTCCAGTTCCGCCGCCACCAGCCGCTGCTCCGGGTCGACCGCTTCATACCGGCGTCTCAAGCCGGACCTCGTAGCGCGCCTGCTCCAGTTCCATCTCCGCCGCACGGCGGCGCGCTTCCCGTTGTTCCCGCATCTGCTCGGCTGCTTCCAGCGCCGCCTCGACCGCGTTGCCGCCGATGGCTTCGAGCACTTCCTGGGCGACCGCTTGGTCCGGTCGCCATGCCCCGAAGGAAAGACACCAATCCTCCCCGCGACTCAGCCGCGCGCCCCGGCACCGGTAGCGCCCCAGTCGATCGCGGCCTGCGTATCCTACGTTCAGCATCCGTCCGCACCGGCGACACCGCAACAGACCGGCCAGCAGCGCCCGCCCTCCCCGGCCTGCCTTCGGCTCCATGCGTGATTTCATGTGGGCGTTGGCCGTAATCATAGACTGGTTCCTCTCGTACTCTTCCCAGGGAATGTACCCAGGATGGTGGTCCTGAATCAAGACCGTCCATTCGGAGAGCGGCTTGCGATGTCCCTCGCTCTTTCGCGCCCGCCCGTCGAGAATCCGAGTCCGCGTCCCCCTTCTGCCGAACGCGTAAGCGCCCGCATAGAGGGGATTAGTTAGAATCGCAAGGATTCTGCCATAGACCGGCAACTTCCATATCAGTTTCCATTCGCCCCCCTCCTGAAGAAAAACGGGCAGCGAGATGTTCTCGCGGTGAAACCACAACTGCACTTGCCGCATGCTTCCCAGTTCCGTCATCTTACGGAACGTCAGATTGAGGGCTTGCTGAATGCGGCGGTCCGGGTCCCATTCGATTTTCCCGCCCGTCGTCCAACGGAAACCCACCGGTAGAGGAAAACGCAATTCACCCCGGCGGGCCTTCTGACGAATCGCTTCGAGCGACCTCTGCCGCAGCAGATTTAGCTCAAACTCCGCCATGGACCCTTTCAGTCCGAGCAACAAGCGATCATTGGTGAGAGTGGGATCATACACTCCGTCCGGGTCGATCACGACGGCTCCCGTCAGCCCACAGAGTTCGATGAGATGGTGCCAGTCGCGGCCATTCCGCGCCAGCCGCGACGCCTCGATGCAAAAGACTGCCCCGACTTCGCCGCTGCACACTGCGGCGACTAAGCGCTGAAATCCGGGCCGGTCGATCAAGCCTGATCCCGTGCGCCCCAGGTCCTCATCAATCGCGACCACGTCTTGAAAACCGATCTCGCGCGCCCGTTCGACGAGGCCGTACTGCCGCCGCTGGCTCTCTTGGTTATGGAGCACTTGTCCTGGGGAAGACTGGCGAATATAAACCATCGCCCGCCGGCTCAGCCGCTCAGTCGTGAGTTTGGGATTCATGAGGTCCTCCTTTCGGCATCACGGTCGTGCGTTCGTCGGCTGCACGCACGAGCAGGTCGACCAGAGCCAGGGAGAGTTTCTGTTGATCGCCCGGCGGAAGTTTCACCGGCGTCAGGTTCAGCAAGGGTAGGTTTAGTTGCCCGTGTGGTGTTTGCGGCTTCACTGTCATCCTCCTCCTCGGGAAGTGGTTTCAGCGAAGCCTTACCGCATTCAGGGGGGTTCCGCAAGGCGTTGAGCAGAAGCCGCAACTCGCTCAATGCTTCCACGGCAGCCATGGGCCGTCCCACGGAGAATTGAGCGCACTCGGGACTGAACATCCAACCGGGAAGAGAACAGAGGGTTTGATCTTGAAGTTCGCAGCAGAGATATTCTCCGTGCCGCTCATTCCTCCGTGCTAAAACACGAAGAGATTGTCCAAAGAGCGGATGCCAACGGTAGTAAACCGTGGCGGTCTCAGAAACGTACGCATTATGTGGTGGGATCCACCGGAATCGGCAAGAGCTTCCTGGCTTGCGCGCTGGCCGAGAAGGCCTGCCGGGATGGGTTTACGGCCTTCTACACGCGGGCACCCCAACTGTTTCGCGATCTGAGCCTGGCGCGTGCCGACGGGAGTCTGCGCAGTCTGCTCGCCCGGCTGGCCCGCCTCGAAGTGCTGGTGGTCGATGACTGGGCGATGGCGCCGCTGGCCGATGCCGAGCGCCGGGACTTCCTGGAAATCTGCGAGGACCGCTACCAGCGGCGATCGATGATCTTGACCAGTCAACTCCCGGTGGCCAAGTGGCACGAGCAGATCGGTGATCCGACCCTGGCCGACAGCATTCTCGACCGGCTGGTGCACAACGCTCACCGCATCGAGATGCGCGGCGAGTCCATGCGCAAGAAACGCGGCGGCAAAGAATGAACTTCGTCGCTGCGCTCCGAACACCCCGAGCGGGCGCGCTTAATTTGAAAAAGGGAGATCAGAAAAGATGAAGAGAAAACCGAATTCCAGTTGACCGATCCCGGTCACTTCAAGCACGATAAGAACGCCAGCGTCGCTTCGCTCCGAAAATGACCGCCTTCACTTCGGAACCAGTGACCGGGATCAAATCGGAATCACTGACCACTTTCATCGGAATATGCAGGGGTGTATTCGAATTTTCTCATCTTTCTCGAATTGGACCGACATGGGCTCCTCCGCTGGTCGAATACTATACATCCAAACAATTAGTGATTCTTTTCAGGTGAGTTGTGTCGAAGAGAGTATGTGCCTCGGCCTGCGCGGTAGAACCTGGCGCTTCTCCCAAGCTTCAACTCTCTCCCAATGTGAACTAGGATATTGAACGATGTGCCTTTGCCAGGGATTCGATAGCCTCGACGAAGGAATTCGGAATGAATTTCGTTTATGTTCATTGGGCGTTTGGTTTCTGCAAGGATCTCGTATACGTGATCTTTAACCTGACCTGGCGTCACCATTTGGGAAGTGGGTAAACCTGTCGACACGTCGGGAACTGTTTCAAGCGCCCTCGGACTAGAGCCAACTGCGGAATCGATGAGTCTACTGATTAATTCAATTTGCTGGTTCTTCTTCTGAAGCTGAGAATTCAATGACTGGATTTCGTCCTTTAATTTCAGGACATCTGCTTCCAAAGAGCTTCTCCACTCATGGAGTTTCTCGGGTTCCATGTTCGTATCATACGGTATATACGGTATCCTGTCAAGCACTTTTTGGATTTGCAGCAGCGCAGAGTTGGCCTGTAACTCTGTGGCTCTTCTCCTGTTCCCGAGTATGCAAGCCGCGGACTTCAAGAACAACTCGCTACCCAAGCTCTTTCTCCACTAAATCGCATAACACCAGGAGCAAAAGGGGTTTGTGGGGTGCGGGAACGCCTCAAGCGCGGTCAAACCGCAATTTCGAGAATTTGGTGAGCCAGTAATCCGGTCTGGGCACATTACGGCTTTGGTCGGTAGTCATTGGGGTCGAGGCACGAGTCATAAGTTGCGCGATCGATTCTAATCCAGTCTGCGCCGTTAATGCCTCGGCGGTTTTCCAAGGTGGGACTGACCGGGAAAGCGCACGCTACTTTAATCCATCGGCCTTGTTGCACCGAAATAGCCTTCACCTCATCAGCGGCTTCGGAGAGGTTCTGATCCTGGCTGAAGATCAGCGCCACATCATAAAGGTCTTCCCGCGCCATACGCACCACATCGAGAGCGAGGCGTACATCAATGCCTTTCTCCTCTGCCACAAGAACACTGGTGGTTGCGCCTCCGGGAAGAGGCGCCGTCTGGTCGCGGTAGCGGAGAGGACGGGAAAAGGTCCGAATGCCCCGCGTTCCCATCACCGCCAGCTTGGCTGTCCAGAAGTGGATCCAGACGGCATTGTCGGCACCGTCAGGAATCCCCGTGTAAAAGAAGGTCTGCGACAACGTCCAGCCGCGATCGGCACAGATGCGCTCCGCCAGGGCCTTTGGATTGTAGTCGGGGAATCGGGACCCAAATGCCTTTTTGGCTGCATGAAAAGGGTTTTGTCCGTCTACGAAAGCGATGACGCGTTTAACCCCGGGCTCAACTGGCACGTCGAACTCCCCATAAAAGCAAAACCCCGCCGGAGGCCTTGCGGCTGATCCGACGGGGAGGAAATCTCAAGATGAGCATAAATCCCAGCGCGTCGCTTTATCAAGGGCTAATCCAGCCAAGAAAGGTGCGGCGAGCGGCCCTTCGCTGGCCTTGTCGCGGTCAACCACCGTGCACGTCCAGCAGCCGAAACGGCTGTGGCCACAACTGGGAGTGCTGGTGTCAATTTGGATGGGGCACTCACCGTTCGAGGCGCTGGCGTAGGGGCACGCCATGGCGTGCCCCTACGGAGGCGATGGCCTCGGGGGTGGGGATTCTGGAGGAGGTAGGCCCAAACGTCCCACGTCGTCAGGAATTCAATGGGATTTGATACCCAAACGCGGGGCAAGTCGGGATGCCGCCGCAAGCCGTTGCGCGTTTGGTGGGCCGCCATGGTTTGGGCGCGGGTGGAGCTTTCGGCGCGACGCGCTCCGGCTTGTAGCGGCGGTCTCCGACCGCCGGCCGGCGATCGGAGATCGCCGCTACAGCGAATGCCCACACGCTGCTTCACCAACGCATTGACCGGATCGATCTTCATCCGCTGCGTACACCAGCGGAAGGTGCGGTTGGGGGGAGGGTAGCCGCGTCCTATAATGTTGACCCAAAAGGACTCTTCGGTCGTAGCGCTGACCTTTAGGTCAGCACATGCCGACCTAAAGGTCGGCGCTACATTGTTGGCGTCAATGTTCAGGCTGTGCTGCTCGGAGCACTTGCGCATGCGGTCCAGCGTGCCTTCAATCATTTCGGCAATGGCGGGAATCTCCACGCGCGTGTCCGTGCAGAGGACCGAGATGGGCTTCTTGCGCTGCTCGGCAGGGATGGACAACACGGCGTCGAAAACGAGCGACGCCAGCATCGTGCTGTCCTTGCCGCCGCTAAAGCCTACCAGCCATGGCCGCTGGTCGTCCAAATAGAGTTGTCGGAGTGAATCCTTGATGTCCTGAAACATTCACCGTCCTATCGCGGGGAGTATACACCCCGCCCTCTTATTTTCAAGTAATGTCTTTATGACTAATTAAAGTTCGTGACATTAGCGGACGTTAGATGGCGTTGGATGGTGTTGGATGGATGCACCCTAAATTCAATAAGATGGGGGAATTTGCGGGCGGGCGGGCGAAAAGGAATTGATTAGAATTCTTGGCGCGGCATGATGCTTGGGCACGGGGACAAAAAATCAGTTCTACTGAAAATTAAGGACTTACACGGCGGCCGCGAAAAGTTAGGTCAAAATCAGGAAGTGGCGCGTTTTCAACGGCTTAGTTTTTTTATTGATTAGAATTCGTGGCACGCGATTTTTGCAAAGTGGCGTGACAACAGCGAAAAGGAAGCACAGAAAGAGAACACTGAAACCGATGCTAACCGTGATACTAAAAACGAACATAGAAAGGAATGCGAAAAATGCGAATCGTGAGATGATGCGAAAAGAGCAAGCTGGCAAGACGGCAAGAGAGCAAGCTGATAGGGTGAGAAAGACGCAAAGTGCGAAATGCCGGAGGCTGGGCAGGGCGGCTCAGCCTCCGGTGAGGGCGGCGGCGCAAATCATTCCGCCCAGGTATGGCAGTGCGCGCACTGCGAGGTGCTATCATTCGAAGAGTGGCAGCAAAAACAGTGCTCAAGCACAACTAGTCGCTCACCGTCGTTTTCAAGCCGCGCAATGTATGTGCCCGGCTCAGGAAGGCAGAGCTGGAGCAGTTTCAAAGTGATCACGGCGCGCTTCTGTTCATAATCTGCCCGCGCGACAAGAAGACACGTTCTTGCGTTCACGTAGGCACGTAGCTCTTGCTGGCTGATGCCGGGCAAAACGCTTGGCAAGTCCTCTGGGACGTATGGCGGGTCGGGGAGTTTGTTCTCGACGACCGGTTCAGGTGATTTACTCGCAAGAACCGGCTTGGGTGGTTCCAGGGCTTCTGGTATATTACGTTTAGCCTTCATGGGAAACGATCCTCCTTTGTGGGTTAGGCGCTGCCCTTTGCCAATAGCAGCGGGCAGCGCCGATTTACAGAACTTATGCCGCTGTCTTTCCGCCTTCGCGCAGGTCGCGCAAGTCACGCAGCGTATTGAATAGCCGACGCGCGTTGACATACGCCTTGTGGGTCTTGGGGTCTTTCACCTCGCAGCCGTCGATGATGGCTTCCACCTGGCCGGGGCTTGTGCCGGGCAATTCCCCAAGAATCATGCGGCGCGCCTCCACGCGGGGGGGGCCAAGGACACACTCTTCTAGTTGTTGAATGCGGCTCCGCCATTGCTCGAAATGCACCTTGCGGCGCGGCTCGAACAGGTCAAGGACTTGCTCATTTCCGGCTACCAGGATGCCCATGCGGTTCCCTGCCAAGTCGCCAATTTCGCGCAAGGTTTCCAGCGTGTCGATGCGGGAATAAAGGTGCTGCGCTTCGTCCAGGGCCACGGCGACACCCGCCTTACGCCGTCGCAAGACATAGAGCAAGTTCTGACGAACCGCGTCCACCGATTGCGCGTAAGGCACGCTCAGCGCCCGCGCGATTCGGCTGAGCAACACGGTGGGAGACATGCCAGAGGCCGACGCGCGAATGTAAACAAGCCACGGCTCAGGCTCGCGGGCCGCCTCCGCCGCGCGGTACTCAAGCAGGAAGGTCTTTTGCGCGCCAGCCGGGCCGTAGAGCGTTCCCCAGCGCCCGCGCCGGATTGACGCCAGCATGGAATCCATGGTGCGTGTGGCTTCACTCTCATACAGCTTGCCGGGCAGATCGGGGAGCGTTGCCGGGTTAGCCGCGAAGAATTCGAGTAGCTTCCGCGCCGCAGGCTCACCCAATCCGTCGCTGTTTCCAAAGCGCCCGGAACTGGAAAACTGCCGCAAGCTGTGATAGGCGTAGCCGGTGAATTCAGCTACGGTGCGGAGGCCGAAACCTGTGCGCGACATATAGACGTGCAGCGCCTTCCGCGCCTCTTGTCGAACTGCGTTCGATGCGTCCATGGGAGCCTCTATCCTTTCAATCCCAAAACTTGCTTTGCCAAATCCGCCGAAGTCGGCGCACGTTCAATCGTCATCGGACGCGCCCGCAACCCGCGCATGTCGTTTTGAAGAGAGCGCAAGCGCTCTTCCATTTCCCGGTCGCGCTCGGCTGTCTCTCCGCCCACAACCTTGCGAATGTGAGCAAGCTTTTCAATTTCGTCCGAGAGCAGTGCTTCGTCCTTGGTTCCCACGATAGCGCGGCGCTCGGCAATGAACGGCTCGGCACCAGGAGGCGATACAATCAGGTGCAGAGGGTCGCGCCGGTAGCGCATCACGGGGATTTTCACGCCACTGCCCAAGCGCAAGCGCCACTCGATAAGCTGAGGGCAGGAATAACGCGCGCCATCTTCCCACTCGATGACTCCGCCTTCGCGGATGGCGCGTTCATCCCGCTCGGCAAAGGCAAGGTCAAGCGCAGCCTGATTAGGCTTGCGCTGGGCGATCTCATCAGAGGGCGGTTGGAACTGCCGGAAGGCTGCAAGGCGAGTCAGGCCGTTACATCCCTTCGCTTCCGTGTCGGCTAGATTGATGTCTCCAACCCATTGCGCAATGCGGCGCTCGGCTTCCTGAATGGACATCAGTTGCGGGCCGATAGTTCCATAGCGGCAGTGAGCATTTAGATGCCGGTCAACCGCGTCATCAATTTCCCGGTGTTCGTGCTTTTCGAGAGGCGGCTTCCATGACGGGCCAAAGTCCCGCGCGCGGTCAGCATAGAGCCTGTGCAGCCTTTCCAGCCGGTTGGCGCGTGGATTCTTTTCTTCCGAGCCACGCGGAATCACGCCAAGCTCACCCAGCGGGCCAGCGAGCTTTTTAACTAATTGGTCATCGCTGCCTACCGCCATGTGGCCACGCACCAAGGCGCGGAATCGTCCAGCACGGTCAGAGACCACGCGCCGGGGCAGGAAGTGTTGCCGAATCGTCCGCTCCGCCAGTGCGAAGACCGCATCTTCAAGGGAGACCTGCCATGTCACCAAGTAGTCAATGATGCAGGTTGTGCGCTCATCCAGAATGGTGAGAATGTGAACGATAGGGCGTCCCTTACCGAAGTTGAAAATGCGCCCGTGGCCTTCCTCATCATAGAACGCGCCGTCAATTTCCCATTCGTCCAGGCACCATGTGTCACCCGCGAATTCGTCATCATAGAGGCGGTCAATGTAGCCCGCAGCGGTTTTCACGGCTTCCTTGCCTTCGCGCTGGGGGCCATACATGGGAATCAGAACTTCGCGCCAGTACCGGTTGACCATGGTGTAGCTGGGAATATCGTAGAAGTGGGAGACCTGACAGCCGGGCGAATTCTGCTTGACTTGCAGATACCTCTCAACCGACCGATGAGACTGCCGACAATTGAGATGCTTAAACAGAAAGCAGTCGAGTAGGTGAGCACGCACGTCGGCATCAAGGGACGGGAATGTGCCGGGCTTGGGGCCGGACTTCTTGGGGACTAACTTTTCCAGGTCATCGCCGTTCCTCAGCACCTTTGCGCAGCGGTCCACGGTGCGCACGGAGCAATTATTCTGCGCCGCGAGAACCTTAAGGTAGTCCAGTTTCTTATCAAAGTTGAGGGCTTTGAAGTTGCAGTTGGTTGCCTGTTCGGCCATGCGCAGACGGCGAAGGATGAAAGACTTCTTCGTCGGGTCGCACTTGAGAGCATCGACCTTCTGGTCAAGCTCGGTTTGGGGGAATAAGGTGTTCATCGCTTTGACCGTTTGAGTAGCCTTTCTGCCTTTTCCCCAAGATCGATAAGCTCGCGAAGCCTCTCACTGACTAGGCGACGCTGAAGCTCATCATTTCCGATGGCCTGACAGAAGGGCTCGATTAGAAATGCTGGAAAGCGCGCAGATCTATGGCATTCGGAGGTCCAATCGTTTAACATGCGTTCGGAGATGTGTAGGCCGCAAAGCCTGCCCATTTCATCGCTAATCTGGCAGCGCTTTATGCCCGATTGCTTAATGAGTCTACTTAGCAGACTTCGAAGGTCACTATCTTGTAATCCGATTTTTTGAGGAATCTTCGGACTATCCATATCTGGATATAGATTGTATCCTGATCTGGAATTCAAATGCAAGGGAAAAATTATGGCCCCAAAAGCCGAAATGGTAAAAAGGATTAAGAGCCTCCAAGGGCGGATGAATCAGGTGGAATTTGCGCGCTACCTTGGAGTCCCACAATCCAGAGTTTCCGAATGGGGTGCGGGCAAACGTCCAACGGCGGAGATGTGTGTGCGGCTCGGGAAGCTTGCCCCATATCCTGACAACCTGTGGTTTCTGGACCAGGCAGGGTTGAAGCAGGATGACATCCTCTCCGTTGCGCGCCACATCATGAAGGAACGTAATGCTCCGGCCGCGCCGGGGGAAATTGTTCGCATCCCACGCTTTCGCCAGACTCTTGAAGGAAGGGAACCCGCTGGGCCTCCAGTTGCCCTTTCGGCTCAGTTCATTCGGCATCCCTTGGCCACGATTTGCCTTTTGGTTGACGACAAATCGACTGGAATTGTCAGTGCGCCTCACGGCGCTACGTTCCTCGACACATCATTCGAGGGGGCCTATGACCTAAGTGCCCTATGGGACCGAGTCGTCATGATCGACTACAGGCTTGGAGACCCCTCACGGGTCTCCGAATATGGCGCGCGGGAGCACGGCCTGTATGTAGGCAGGATGCGGCTGATGCCTCCGAATTGGGCTCAATACCAACCCGGGGTTTCCCGATTTCTTGGCATGTCCGAATTGCTGCTTAAAGAGCCGATAGGCTCCGGCTCCATGATCAACTATCTGCACGTCGGCACATATAAGGTCTCGGTGCCGGAGTCAGAACTGTCCGCTGAAAACAAAGAGCAGATCGAATCAAGGGCGAGCGGAGAATTGCGGTTGTTTACTGGCGTCCGTGTCCTCGGCAAGGTCATTGGCCGATTGACGGGGCATCTTGAGACGGACACAGCATAGTGTGGTGAAAACGGGAGATAGCATTGAAATGCGCGTGTCCATGCGGGGAAGAATTCGAGCCGGAGCGGAGCAATCAGGTTTACGTCAATGCGGAGCATCGGAAGAAAGACAAGAATCGGAGATGGCCGGTAAAACGGCAAAAAGATTTCCGGGCGACTTCCAGCGATGGCCTTGGGAAGCGCACAGAGCTAGAAACAAGCGGTGTAACACCGCTTTGAGGTACTAAGATGGCCCAAACTAAATACCAGAGGCGGAATGAGGCGATGAGAAGGCAGGAGAGCACTGAATATTTATCAACTCTCCAGGTTGCACGGCTTCTGGGGATGTCGGCTTGGTGTCTTCTACTCTGGCGTAAAAAGGGCTTCGGGCCGCCGTTTTTAAGGGTAACGCGCAATATTATCCGATACCCCAAAAAGGAATTTGACCAATGGCTGGCGTCGCTACCTCGAACGTAGTTTCTATTTTGACGGCGGAATCCCTGAAGCCAGCGGAGGTCGCGGCGATGCTCAAGTGTTCTCGAAAGGCGCTGGCGAACATGAGGCTTGAAAGGCAAGGGCCTCCCTTTGAATTGAAGGCGCGCGGTGTGGTGGTTTATCCCGTAGAGAGCTCTATAAGGTATCTGCGGGCGCGGCCTCATACGGATTGCCGGGAAAGAATCGGCCCGCGCGAAGTTCGATGGAGCCGGGCGAAAGGGCTTGACGGCGGACGTTTGCCGAATGGAGCCGCGCGGCTTCGGGAAGGGTTGTCAGTAAATCTGTAACTGGAGGTTTGCGAAATGGGCGCACAGATGGCATTGATTAAAAGGGTCATCAGGTTCCAGGATACGCCGATATCCACGTTCGATTGTTACGCCGTCACAGGGCTTACGGAGAATGCGGCGAACACAGTTGCATTGCCCGAGTCACTTCCGCGTCTTCCCTTCCGGGCGTCTGCTTCTCCTGTGGGAAACGGCGCATTGGGTGTTTTGGTCTCAATGGACACATCACAGGGCACGCCCGACCCTACGCACTCCTTTGCGGGCGGGAAGCTCGGGGTGGACGCGAACAACGCTTACCTCTATATCGGTGCGGGCACACAGTGCTTACTGATTGTGGAATGGTAACAGAACGGAATCCGACGAGCGGCAAGGGCCGCATGGTGCAGAGAGGGGCGAAGTGAATCTCTCAAAGAGGCTAAAGGGCAAGACATTTTCGGCGCGGTCACAGGCCAGCTATCGGCGCGAGGCTGCGCTACGGAAGCAACTGCGAGAGGCGGGAGAGGCAATCTCTCGCTGCCAAAGAGTGGCGGATACCGAGCAGGCGCGGATCGATCAGCTAAGCCAGACCAGCGTTACGGGAGAGAGTTGGGCCGCGGCTTTGATTCCCAAGAGCCTTGCAAGGATACGAGAGCAAAAAGAAGCAATCGGCGTCTTTGAACCAATCCGCGCGAAGATCCAGTCGCAGATTGATGCCCTGGTGAAGCCGACTGCGACAGAGGCGAAGGAACGGGCGGAGAATCAAAGGGCGCTGGCGGAATCCGTGCTTGAGCGGCTGGAGTGTGAGCGAAAGCTTGCCGATGTCATCCGAGCGGCTAAAACTCTTCTCGAAAAGCGGGCGGAGATGACCGGCAGAATTTGGGAATTGGCGCAGAAAATTGAACTTATGTTTGGCGCTGATAGCATGGCCAATGACGTAACGGGCGCGCTGGAAATGGTTGTGGGATGTGACCTGGAGGGACAGAGCGAAAAATGGGTGGACTGGTTTTTGGGCGACAACCAAAAGACCGAACTCTTCACCGTGCGCGACGAGCGGATTTATTTCCCTGAGACGCTAGCGAGCGCGAACGCGTTCCAGCGTGGCGACCAGGTGCAGCTAACCACAGAGCAAGTGGCGGAAATCCGTTCGACGGAACAGACCACGAGGGGGAACCTCACAGTAAAACTTCCTGATGGCGCCATCTCTAGTGGTCCGAGCTTCCAGGTCCGCCATGCTCGCGTGGAGCCGGCCACAGAAGCTGGGCAGTAAGGTCCTGAGATGAGAAATCGGATTTGCGAATGCGCGAATGGCAATTCCCTTGTAGGGCTGGGAACGGGCTACACCCCGTTGGCTGGCACAACCCCTTATCCCCAAAGGGAACCTGTTTTGGCTGTGAGTCGGGAAAGCCTGTCCCATCTGTCGGGGCCTCCGGCCGGGGAACGATCGTGTAGCCCTTTTTTTTGAGGTTAAGAGCAAGTAGGAATTCAGTGAAATTGGGAGGCATCATGGAGCGTCAAGACCGTTTTCGCGGCGCAAGATATTTTATGACGGATGCGATTGACTTTCCCATCCCAGAGTCTGACGCGGAAAGGCGATTTCAGGATTTAGTTAAAAAGCGCATCGCTGAAACGCGGGAGAGTCCGGTTGCAGCGGAATACGCGGTTGCGCTAACTCCCGAGGGCGAGGCAGCATGGGAAGAAGCTCGGAAGGCGCGGTTGAAAAAGGGATGATCTCTTGGCGAAAGCAGCCATTGATGGCCTACGGTAATCTTCAAACGGGAGGGAATGAATGGCAGAAAAGACAAAGAAAGCGACGGCTACTACTCGGGCTACAGGTTCGGGGGCCGTGGCGGTTGAAGTGCTTCACCCCATTACTTACGAGAATTCCGTGTATACGCGCGGCTTGCACTATGTGCCGCGTGCCGTGGCCGATTTTTTCCTAAGTATCCGCGTACCTAATCGGGTCGAGGGTCCGCAGTGTGTGGCACGCCTTCCTGTACCGGCCGAGGGACCAAAAATAGGCGAAGTCAAGCCCATGGGCGCTGAGGAGTAGAATCCTGACGGCCTGGCGCGCGGCTCGTGGTTGGGCTTTGCGAGTTAGGCCCTTTCCTCTCTTGGCGGAGTAGGAGGCTCCTACCTGACTCCGGGCGCAACCACGATTGTTAAGGATGGTGACAGATGGCTGATAACACGCTCGGTTTGTATTTCGAGATCGACGCGGACCCTTCCAAAGCTGAGGCGGCGATGGAGCAATTTAAGGGAATTGTCGGCCAAGCACAGGACAAGGTAACCGGTTCTGCTTCCAAGCTGGGAGAGGCCGCCGACGAAGCTGCCAAGCGCTTCACGGATGCTGGTAATGAAACTGATAAAGCCCTTCTGAATAGTCATCAATCAGTGCACTTGCTTGCGGAGGAAATGGGTATTCACTTGCCGCGCGCGGTGCTGGGCGCTATCTCAGAAATGCTGCCAAACATCAATATGCTGGGCGGCGCGTTGCTGGGGGTTTTTGCGGTCAAGGAGATTGTGGAGTGGGGCAAAGCCGGGGTTGAAGCGATACATGAAATGCGCGGCGAAACGAAGGAACTTGCTCAGGAGATGGCTGAGATCGTCCGAGAGCAGGAACATATTCTTCGACACCCTGAGAGTCTTGCCGCTGCGCAGAAAGACTTGGAGGAAACCACCCGCCGGCTCGGAGATATCGCCAAAAGGGTTAATGAGCTTCAGACCGAACTGCAAAAGGCTCCCACTGCCGCCGAAAACGCACTGGCGCTCACAGCCGGGCAGACATTGCAGACAATTAAGCGCCCGGTCGAAGAGATCAGTGAAGAACTGAATAAGTTGCAAGGTGAGCAGGAGAGGCTAGAAGCACGGCAGAAAGAGCAGCTCGACGCGAAAACGAAGCTTGAGCAGGAAGCCCAGAAGGAAGCAGCGAGGGCGGCTAAAGAGAGCAACCGTACGCAAGAGGAAGCCGCCAACAAAGAGATACAAAATATCCATCGGGTCATGGAGGCTGAAAAGCAGCTTCACGAGTGGCATTACAAGGCTATGGCTGAGGCCGCGAAACAGATCGGTATGGACGAAAAGGGAAACGCGGCGGCTGCCGAGCAGGCGGAGTTTTTGGCGAAGCAGCAGCTCTTAGACCTGACGCAAAAGTTGCACGCGGCCTCACTGATGACTTACGGGGACCTTCGGATGGCGGTTCCGCAGATGGTGCTGGCGACGAACGCCACTGTTCACTTGACGCAAGCTTCCACCCTCTATATCGGGGTGCTGCAAAGAATTCACCAAGAGGCGCAACACGCCAAGCAAGCCTTGGGTGATATGGCGGCAGCTACTGTCCAAGCAGGTGTGGCGGCGGCCATCAGTGGGCAGAATATTGGCAAGGCGATGGAGCAGTCGTTGAAGGCCACACTCTCTTCCATCGCCAGCGAGGCTGCCGTGCGGGCGCTCTACAACGTCGGCCTGGGGATTTATTACGAGGCCATCCAGGATTATCCCGATGCCGACCTGGCATTCTCCGCAGCGGAGGTGTTTGGCGCGATAGGTGTGGCGAGCGGCGTGGCGGCAGCGGCTATTCCCGGCGGTGGTGGCGGCGGCGGACGCGGCAGCACGGCGGGAGGCAACCAGTCGAGTTATGGCGGATCGCCGGGAAGCGGTGGCCCCGGATCGGGTGGTGGCAGTGGAAGCCGAGGTCCCAACATCGTCATGAATATGTATGGCCCCCTGGCAGGTTCATACCAGGACTTAGCGAAGGCATTAACGCCCGTCTTTAACCAGCTTGGATCGAGCGGCCAGCTACGCTTGACGGCCTACAACGCCTTGACGAACGGGGCGAAGCAAACCTGAAGCCATCGTTGATGCGCACACTTGTTTTGAACACTAGGGAACTGCGCAGCGGCCTCGAAAAGGCTTCTCGATATTTAGGCTCTGGTTTGACAGAGGAAGAGTGGCGAGCCTTAAAGGGCGCAAGACGGCAATTGGAATCGGCGGCGGCAAGGAAGCGCTGCGAATGGCTCCGAGAAGCTACGGTAGAGTCAGGATTGCCCGCTTGGGCTCAGTGGAGCATTGTGGACCGGCTCAAGAGCCGGGATTTTACCCCGGAAGAGTTGGAAGCGGAAATTAAGGCTGCACGCGAAAAGGGCGCTGATCCGGGAGTAGTAGAGGCCGGGGAGGTTGCTTAGCGCGCGTCTGGGGGCATCCTGGCGCGAAATTTTAGGGGATTTTGAAAGCTCTCGGGAAGTGGCGCTTGTCTGGCCTCTATAGTGTGTCAGGCAGGCGCGTTGGTGTTTGTGCTCGCACCGCGTGCCATTAATTCTGATTAATCCTCCGCGCGCCATTAATTCTGATTACGAAGTGACATGAATTCTGCTCAATTACAGTCTTTAAGATAGCATCTGTGGCAGCGGGCGGAAAAGCGGGCGGCCCGGACCTTTTATGGAGGTCTGCGGTTCGTCCCCGTTTCGACACCGAAAAGCCACCGACCTGGAGGACAGGCGCGGGTGGCGCATACATTGCTGCTTATGTATGCGACCGGATCCGTCGCCCTGCGACCTCGCGCACCCAGGGTTCAGGGGCAGGTGATCCTTCGCCAAAATAGACCTATCCTCCCGCCCGGCATCGGCGCAGCTTACCTGCGGCGGCAAGGGGACGCATACATAAACAGCAATGTATGCGCCACCCCACCATTCTTTTATTTCTCCACAACTCGCGATCACCTTGCCGGTCGCCTCATCGTGGATGTGGGCCGAAGCGGCAGAGGGACGGGTACCCTGTGGGTGTTCAAAACCGATATGCGGCGCCGGCATTGACCTTGCCGAATTCGCCGCACGGACTTAGGGTAGGTCCGCTTAAGCAGTCTAAGTTCTTGATTCTAAATGATCTGAGAGTGGTTTTGAAACCAGCTCAACAAAAATCCGAGCGCAAGATCGCAGGGTCAGGGGATTTTTAGCGACCCCACGAGGTCTGCCAAGTGCAGACGCTTGCGCCGGCAGTAATCGCGGATGCCTTCCACAATGCGTAAAGAGGTTCCCGGATCGTAGAAATTCGCCGTGCCCACTTGCACGGCACGCGCCCCGGCGATAATGAATTCCAGCGCGTCTTCGGCGCCGGCAATGCCGCCGATGCCAATGATGGGGATCTTCACGGCACGCGCGGCCTGGTAAACCATGCGGAGCGCCACGGGTTTGATGCCCGGCCCGGAAAGCCCCGCCGTGACGTTGGAGATGCGCGGCGTGCGCGTTTCCACGTCAATGGCCATTCCGACAAAGGTGTTCACCAGCGAGAGCGCGTCCGCCCCCGCGCCTTCCGCCACGCGCGCGAACAACGCAATGTCGGTGACGTTGGGCGAGAGCTTGACGAAGAGCGGATAACGCGCAGCCTTCTTTGACGCCGCGACGACTTCCTCCGTCAGGCGTGGATCACTGCCATACACGATGCCGCCAGAGCGCGTGTTGGGGCAGGAAATATTCAGCTCGTAGGCCGCAATGCCTTCGCCCTCATTCAGAGTTTCAATGCACCGCACGTAATCTTCCGTGGAATAGGCGAATACATTGACCACGGTGCGGGCTTTGAGCGTGCGCAGGAAGGGCAGTTTCTCGCCCAGGAATCGCTTCGCGCCCACGTTCTGAAGTCCGATGGCGTTCAACATTCCGGAGTCGGTTTCGTAAATGCGGGGCGGGGGATTGCCCTCCATGGGCTCCGGCGAAATGCCTTTCACGCAAATCGCGCCAAGCTGGTTGAGGTCGATCAGGTGGGCGAATTCTTTCCCGTAACCAAAAGTGCCACTGGCCGTCCAGACGGGGTTCTGGAATTGCACCCCGGCAATTTCAAGTGCCAACTGGGGAGTAAATTCCTGCGCGGGGGTTGAAGCCGTCGTCATTTCAGGCAAAATATCCGACTTCCGGGGTTCACGGTTTCCCTTGACGCGTCCTTGGCTTGGTTTCGTTTTGTCTTCGCTCGCCTTCACTGATCGCTCAATGCCGCTCATTTGCGCCGATTCGCGGGGATGCTTGGACTATCCACAATAGAAAATAACCCCGTGCGCTAAGTAACTGAAAATTCAGCACAATTTCTTCCCAGCTTCTAATCCCTGATCCCGAGTTTCTTATCCGCCTCCCAAACAATTTTCTCCGCCCAAAACACCGGACCTTCCGTACAAACGCGCTGGTAGGCTTCGTGGCCTGTGCCCTGGACGCGGATCGAGCAGCCCAGGCAAACCCCCAGCCCGCAGCCCATGCGATTCTCCATGGAAACTAGGCAGGGATGACGGAAGCGCTTGGCCAGTTCCACCGTAGCCCGCAGCATCGCCCAGGGACCGCACACCATGAGCAAGAACTTCCGGTTGGTGTGCTTGGTTAGATACTCCTCCAGAGGCCGCGTCACAAAGCCCCGATATCCCGCCGACCCATTTTCCGTCGCCAACAACATGGCGCGCACCACCGGCTTGAATTCCTGTACCCCCACCAAGTCGTCTTTCGTTCGTGCTCCGAAAAAGAGCCGCTGCTTGAATCCCGCTTCGGCTAACTGTTTTGCCGGAAGCAGCAGTGCGGCGATGCCAATTCCTCCCGCCACGTGGAGAATTTCGTCGGATTCGTGCGCGCGCGGGAGATATTCCTCCTCAAAAAAACCGTGGCCGAGGGGCGCCAACAGCCCTACCTTGTCACCAGCCTTGAGTTCCGCCATCAGGCGCGTGCCGCGTCCCACAGTTTTGTAGAGAAGATTGAGGATGTGAGGCGCGGGTGCCTGCCGGGGGGAGCCAGCCTGGCCGCGGCCGCGTGGCTGGATGTCAAAAATGCTCATGGGCCGGCGCAGCAGCACGTCGGACCGTCCGAGGATGCGCACCATGGCGAACTGGCCCGGCCGCACACCCGGCGCTTGCCGCGGAGCATCCAAACTCAAAAGGAAATGGCCGCCGGTGAGGGATCGATTCTCGATGACCGCTACGGTTTCGTCGTACATCGGCACTATGCTAACACAGGTTTCAGGTGCCAGGTGTCAGGTGTCAGGAGTTTAGTCTATTCCTCAGGACTGGGAGTTAGGCACTGGCGAATAGATCAAACTCCAAGCCTGACACCTGAAACCTTCTGTCTTACAAGTGCTTCTCAATCCATCGCCGAATGTGGGGAATGGAACTGCGGGGAAACTTGTGGGGGGAATCGTAGAAACGGAAGTCGAGTGTGGCGGCACGCTGCCCCAATTGCCGGCGGATCTCCAGGTTCTTCTCCCGCGAATAC
This sequence comes from uncultured Acidobacteriota bacterium, assembly GCA_963825395.1. Taxonomy (GTDB): domain Bacteria; phylum Acidobacteriota; class Terriglobia; order UBA7540; family UBA7540; genus Bog-366. Next base: position 18,251 of record CAWGTQ010000013.1, read on the forward strand.
CATATATCCTGCCGGGCGGCGATGTGCAGCACGTGGGTAGCGGCGGGCCTATAATGTGGATTCTCATTCCAATCGCCGGGAACGCCCCCGCAAACGCTGACGGCGCCGCGAATTGCCCACGGGTGGGTAAACACATAGCGGTAGTTGAGGGAGCAAGCCTGCGAAAAAGCCAGCAAGAAGATTCGCTGAGGGTCGGCGCGGTATTTCCGCACGGCATGCAGGATGATGGTTTCCAGATCCCGGTGGTGGAGGTGGATGGAATCCTCCATCATGTACGTCGTGTTCCAGCCAAAGCCCACGCGAAAGTTATTGGGATTTCTACCGAATCGGCGAAAGAATTGGTACGGTCCTTGAAGAGATATTACCACCATGTTGCCATCGGCAATGTGTTGCGCCACGCGCATCATGGAATCCTTATTCCCTTCGTAGCCATGCATGGCAACCAACAACGGCCAACGTTTGCGCCGGGCGTGGTTGCGCGGCAGCTCAACCTCGTAGTAACGGCGAATGGCGCTGCGAAAGAATTTTTCCATGGCTGCAGTAAAGGTTCAGGATTCAGATTGCGATTTGTAATCCGGCGTCAGTGGCCCGTTCCGCGCAGGTGATGACTTTTTAATCCTCGCGAGCTTGTCCAAGGCGGCGCAATACGCTTAGCTTTAACATTTTCTAATCGTGGATCTTAAAGCCTGAATCCCCGATTTCCCGCGCCACGCCTCTTTCCCCATAAGGTAGAAAATCGATTCTAGCACACTGAGTGGTGCCCACGGCCGCGACAGGAATAGGGAGCGAAACAGACGGCTGGTACGTTGGTGCTATTCCCCAACTTCAGGGCTGCCCGCAAGATAGGGTGGGGCCAAGAGACCTAGTCAAGTTTTCTAGGTCTGGGCCGATAGGTTTGTCGGAGGATATACTTGATGGAGGTACCACGCCGGATTAGCTGCCGTATGACCCTGTTGGCGTTGGTGATGGCATCTCTGTCGCCGGCGGCACGCGGTCGATCGCCAGATACAATGCTGCCGGATGGTGTTTGTGGCAGTCGCGAAACGATGGTGGAAGCCTCCCAGGCGGGCAACGCCATGGTCCAGCAGGTATTTGCCGCAGGCATGCCATGGAATGATAAGGCCCTGAATGAATATGTTAACCGATTAGGACAGAACTTGGCGCGTAGCAGCGGGAGCCAGCAGGTTTTTGCCTTTTACGTTCTCTACAACCCCCAGGTTAACGCGCAGGCGTTTCCGGGTGGATACGTCGTGATCAATTCCGGGGCAATCAGCTTGGCAGAAACTGAGGCTGAACTGGCCTCCGTTCTGTCGCATGAAATCGCCCAAGAAAATTCTTGTGATTGGCGAACGGCGCCCCAGATGGGCAATCTTTTCGAGCTGATCTGCGTGGTGCCAACGGTGGTTTTGGGAGGGCCGGCGGGGATCGCCCTGGTAGCGGGAAGCGGCTGGGCGGCGACGGCGGCGCGCGCCCGTCTGAGACGGGCAGAGGAGGAGCGGGCCGACCGCTTGGCGGCTCAGTACTTGGTTCGCGCCGGTTACGACCCACACGCGGCGGCGCAATTCTTCCAGCGAGTTCAAGCGGAACAGAAACGCGGCGGTGGGGAACCCGGCGGCCTGCTCGCCACCCACCCCCGTTCAATCGATCGGCAAAAAAAGTTGGAAAAAATCATACCCAATCTCCCCCCGCCAGCAGTCGCGCCGCACGATGATGGGGAATTCCTCCGAATGCGGCGTGCGGTCCGGGACTATGACGATATTTATTCCCGTCTCGTAGGTGTACGTGTGCCCGATGCACCTCCTCCCGAGCTCTCCCGCCGGTCGCTAGCGAATGCCACACCTTAGTGCTCGGTGACAGAAAAGAGCGCCAACAGAATGTCAGGAGGGCTTTACAGGCTGCGAAAAGCTAGCTGGTTTTTCGTGCCTTGTAAGGACTCCAGCTAATAGCGGGAGGCGTTGCCCCCGGCTATTAAATCGATCCCCTGCGGGGATCCAAGGATGGACAAGATCAACGGGTTTTTCTGTAGCCTGTTTAGCCCTGCCCCTCGGCCAACCAGCAGAAAGAGGTCCTTTAGGCCCTGAAACGACATTGGTTCAGGGGTAAAGCCCGCACACTCTTCGCCACGGGGAGGGACGCCTGCGCCACCTCCGCTCTTTCACTTTTATGTCGTGCACCCCTTTGCATCCCTTGCCATTTGGAGTTTTGGCCAGCGTCGCCTACAATAGTTTGCTTTCGGGTGCTCCATGTTAGCTCTACTAAAGGCCTTATTGATCACCGGTCTGGTGGCGCTTAATGCCTTCTTTGTCGCCACGGAATATGCCCTGCTGAGTGTACGGCGGACCCGCCTGGAGCAGCTCTCCAATGAAGGGAATTCCCAAGCGAATCTGGTGCTCACTTTGCTTTCCGATATGGTGGAGCTGTTTTCCGCGACGCAACTGGGCATAACCGTCATCAGTCTGCTGATGGGCTGGATGGGCGAAGCCATTATGGCCGACGCCATTGGCCATTCGCTGGAGGGGTATCTCGACCGCGTGGCGCGGGCGGCCGTGGCTCATTCCATTTCCGTGGGCCTCGCTTTTCTGCTCATCACCATGTTACTGACGGTGTTGGGTGAACTTGTTCCCAAAGCCATGGCTTACGAGGACGCGGAAAGATTTGCGTTAGCCGTGGCGCGGCCAATGCTCCTCTTCCTCAAGCTGAGCCACTACCCTGTTCGCCTGCTGGATGGCCTGGCCAACGCCGTGCTGAGCTCTCTCCACCGCCATCCGGGTCGAACTCATGGGCCGTTGCCCACCGCCGAAGAAGTGAAACTGATTGTCTCAGGGATTCGCAAGCGCGGCCTGCTCGACGAAGAACAAGAAGAAATGATTCACAGTGTGTTCGATCTGGACCTTGTCCGGGTGCGCGAGATCATGGTGCCCTGGAATCGCATCACCTGTCTGCCGGTCACGACAGATCTGCGGACGCTGCTTGAACGCGTCGTAAGGGACCAACACTCCCGTGTTCCCGTTTATGACGGCCTGCCTGACCAGATCCTCGGCGTCCTGTACACCAAAGACCTGCTGGAGGTGATGGCCGAAAGAGCGCACGCTGCAGACTCCGGCGGGGGCAGCCTTTGACCTGCGCACCATTCTTCACCAGCCGATGATTGTCCCCGAGTCGATGTCGTTAACGCAGATGCTGAAGGAGGCCCGCCGGCGGCATTCGCAAATGGCGCTCGTTGTGGACGAGTTTGGAACCTTTGTGGGCTTGGTGACCATTGAAGACGTGCTGGAACAGATCGTGGGCGAGATTCAGGATGAGTACGACCGCGAAGAAGCAGCGATCCGCAAGGTGGGCGAAAACGTACTGGTGGTTGACGCCTCGATGAGCCTGCGCGATCTGGCCAGTGAGCGCGATATCATCCTGCCGCGCGGGGAGGGGTACGAAACCCTGGCGGGATTTGTGCTGGCACGGTTGGGATGCATCCCGCAAGGCGGGGAGAGTTTCGTGTTTGAATCCCGCCGCTACACCGTCCTGGAAGTGGAAGGCCGCCGAGTGTCCAAAATCCGCATTGAGACGCTGCCCTCGGGAGCCAAGGAGTCAGGAGCTAGAAGACAGGAATCAGGAGAGAGCCGCCCCCATTCTGGCACCTGACTCCTGGCTTCCCAGCATCACGCCCACCTCCGTGCCCCGGTTCACATTCAGGACATTCGCGGCCGAACCCCGGTTGGTGCAAATTTCGATATAGCCCGAACTGCCCACGATCGCGAACAGCTCCGACGGCTTGCCCATCGAATAAGCCAAGTTCAGGCGAGTGATCTCCTGCTGGTTGATGATGATCTTGAAGGGCAGCGGGTTCTCGACGAACAGTTGGGGAAGGTCTTCCGGCCGGAGATTGGTGAGGATATTTCCATACTTGTCGATCTTCAGGACGACGCCTTTAATGAGGTTGTCAGCCACCCACTTGGGTTTGGGGGATGTGAACTTGGCGTAATCGCTGATGGGCTCACCGAACTTGTCGGCTTCCACCCATTTGCTCAACCAAGCGGCGACCGGAGCAAAGATGTCGCGTCCATGAAACGTGGCGCTAACCGGATTGAGGAAATAATGGTCAGAGGTGATGTGGCGGACCTCCACGTTTTCTTCCCGTTCGTAGATCAGCGAAAGCACACCGTTATCGGGGGCAACGAATTTGTAGGACATGCTGCGTGCCAGCAGCGGACGGCGCGCGGTTCCCACTCCCGGGTCAACGACGACCAGGTGAATGGTATCGGGAGGGAAAAAACGATAGCTTTGGGCCAGCGTGAAGGCAGCGTCGAAGATATCATAGGAGGCCACTTTGTGGGTGATGTCCACGATTTCGACATCGGGGTTAATGTTGTAGATGACGCCTTTCATGGTGCCGACAAAGTGATCGGTGGTGTCAAAATCCGTGATCAAGGTAATAATGGGCTTGCGAGCCAAGGTTGTCTCCTGTTCTTCGCACTAGCCAGAGAGAAATATTGTAGCGGCGAGATTACCTCGCCAAATGGCGGCGTAAACCCGCCGCTACATCAAATTGACCCCCTACCCTCGAATCTCTTCTGGCCCCGCGCCCCTCACATCATGCGCTGGATGCGGATGAGATGCGTGAAGTCGCAGTTGGAGTCCAATTCCAGGGCGCGCAGCCAGGCACGGACGGCGTTATCGATCTCCCCGAGTTCGATGGAGCTGAAGCCCAGGGCCTGATGGACGAAGGCATCCCCGACGCGGTAGGTCAGGGCTTCTTCATAAGCCGCTTGGGTCCCGGCCCAGTTCTTGAAGCGCATGCATTGATATCCGCGCTCGCAGGCGGCGGCCCAGGGTTGAAGCTCCGGCGTGATCTCCAGGGGTAGCGGCCATTCTTGCTGCAAACCCAGCAAGCGGCGCGCACAATCCTGCATGTTGTCGCGCGCCGGGGAATTTTCGAAAATGGCAACGGACAGAATCAACTCGCGAAGCGAGCGGTTCAAATCCTGCATCGAGGGATTCTGGGAGTAGAGCAGGCTCAAGCCCGTGCGATAATGCTCCCGGCTCTCGATCAGCGATTCCACCTTCACCAGAAGTTCCTCCGCCTTGGCGTGGTGGGGGTCCAGCTCCAGGGCCCGCCGATAGCACGCGGCCGACCTGTCCAACTGGCCCAGGCTTCCGCAAGCGTTGCCGAGAAGGTATTGCGCATGGGCGTCCATCGGCGCGGCTTGCACGGCCCGGGAAAGGGCTTCCACGGCGTCAGACGGCCGCTGGGTTTCAAGGTAGCACACGCCGAGCTGGCTCCAGGCGCGGGCATTCGCCGAGTCTTCCACCACTAACTCTTCCAGCAGGCTGATCGCAGCGGGAAAATCCGCCTGCCCAAGCGCCTCCAGGGCGCGCGCAAGCCGGTCTTCGGGTTCGATATTCGTCACAGCCGTTTCCATTCGCCCGGAATGATCTGCCGCTTTCGGAGCGGGAAAATCGAAACTCGCAACGTGATGCGATTTTCGTGTTTCGGGCTTCGTCCTTTCTCTTGCCGGTTATTGGCCGAAAATGGCGCGGAACTGTTCCAGGTTCAGCGGCGGTGCTTGCGCCGTTCTAAGATTCTCGCTGACATGCTCGCGCCGGCTCATTCCCACCAGCGCGGAAGTGATGCCGGGAGTGGAGCGGACAAACTGGATGGCCCTTTGCGCGTCCTGTTCGAGGCCGGGGAACCACGCCTGGATTTCCTCCGGCAGGCTCTCCGTCAGCTTCTGCTGAAGCAGGCTGGCGCTGGCGAATACCAGCATGCCGTGGGCGCGCGCCACCTCCAAAACCGGCACGGCCTTGCCGTCAACGCGTTGCGTTCGGGCGGAAAGGGCTTCGAGCATGGCGAGGTTGTAAGGCAGTTGGATGGCGCGGAAATGATGGTCTTTGCCGCCCACCTCTTCCGCAACCCGCAAAAGGTCGGGGAGCGAAAGCGCCTCGGGCGATTCCTGTCCGACGCGGTAGGCATTCCATGTTGCCGTGCCGTAGATTTGAATCTTGCCTTCTCCCACGGCTTTCTCCAGGGCGGAAAAAGCCGCGTGCATCCGGCGGTCGAATTCCGCGCGCGTCACGTTGGAGGATTGCGTTTCCGGATTATGTAAATAGTATATATCCAATGTATCGATGCCGAGATTACGCCGGCTCACGTCGATCTGATTTTCCAGATACTTCGGCGACATCACGTGGCAACCGGCCGCCACATCGTCCGGACGCAAGAGGCCGGTATCGATCAGGGTCCGTTGGAAGTAATCGGAAGGGTCGTCGGGCTCGCTTCCGTCAAAGGTCAGGAAACCGCCTTTGGTGGCGACCAACACCTCGTCGCGCTGGGCCTTGCCGCTGGAAATCACCGCCGCCAGCGCCCGGGCAATCGCGCGCTCGCTGCGCTGGTGGCGGTAATTCACCGCTGTGTCAATGACGTTGATCCCGCTTTCCAAAGCGTCTGCCACAGCCTCACGATAGAGCGCGTCATAAGCCGCCGTGGGTTCGCCCAGGTAGGTCCCGATCCCGATGGAGGAAAGCCAGAGGCCCTGGAACTCACGGAAATGGCCGGGAAACTTCACCTCGAAGCGGCGGCGAAAGCGGTCCGTCCCTTCGGGCGTGGCATGGCCTGGCATTAGCATGTGTGGGAATCCCCCGAAACCCAAATTCACTTTAACACGAAAATCGAAACTCGAAATTCGAAACTCGCCGCAATTTCCGAGTCTTGATTTGCGAATTTCGCCCTTTCAGTCCATATGCGCCTTGACCAAGAAGAGCGGAATATCACTTTCGTGCCGAACCTTGGTGATGGTGGCGCCGTGGATAAGGTCAGCGATCAATCGGTGCCCGTGCGTGGTCATGGCGATCAGGTCGCAATGCTCGGCCTCAGCGGTTCTAAGGATAGCGCGAGCGGGTTCGCCGCTCCCATGGCGGGCCGTGACCCGCAAGTTCTCGCCCCTGAGTTCGGCGCTGACCTTTTCCAAATACTCCCGGTCCTCCTGTATTTCCTTGGAATCGGAAAGATTCAGGTTTTCCTGCCATTGCGCCGCCCACCCGGTGGAAACGTGCAGCAGGAGGATCTCAGCGCCGGTCAGGCGCACCAGGTCCTTGACGCGCGGCAAAAGGAAGGCGTCGGCCTTGCTATGATCAAGGGCAACAAGGATTTTCTTAAACATGGCCAGCCTCTCAGAATCGGGTGATCGAAAGATCGGGTAATCCGGCGAGCAAACAACAACCCGAGCCGCCCCAGGCCTTTTTTGCTCACCCGATCACCCGATCTCCCGATCAGTGCACCCAGTCTCGAACCGTCACCACCAAAAGATACGCATTCAGTAGCGCGATGATCGCGGCCGTGATCCACGCCAGGATTTTCAGCCAGCGCGGGTTGACGAATTCGCCCATCTTGCGCCGGTCGCTCGTAAACTGCACCAGCGGTACGACGGCGAAAGAGAGTTGCAGGCTCAGGATGACCTGGCTGAAGATCAGGAGCTTGGCCGTTCCCTCCTGGCCGAAGAAAATAACTGCGATCACTGCCGGGATGATGGCGAGAAGGCGAGTGATCAGCCGGCGCAGCCAGGGGACGAGCCGCAAGTTGAGAAATCCCTCCATAACGATCTGGCCTGCCAGGGTTCCGGTCAAGGTGGAGTTCTGCCCCGAGCAGAGCAAGGCCACCGCAAACAGGATGCTTGCCATCTTCGTTCCCAGCAGGGGCGTCAGGGTGTGATACGCTTCCTGAATTTCCGCCACTTGCGTGTATCCGGCGCGGAAGAACGTTCCTGCGGCCATAATCAGAATGGCGGCATTAATCAGAAAGGCAAAGTTCAAGGCGAGGAAAGAATCCAGGAAGTTGTAGCGCATGGCCGTCTTGATGCCTTCCCGCGTGCGGTCAATGGCGCGCGTCTGCACGAGGGAGGAATGCAGGTAAAGATTGTGGGGCATGACGGTGGCCCCAAGGATGCCAATGGCGATGTAGAGCATTTCCGGGTTGGTGAGGATTTGCGGCGCGGGGACAAAACCCTTGGCGATCTCCACGACGTTGGGGCGCACCAGGAGGAGTTCTATCAGGTAGCACCCACCAATGATGCCGATCAGGGAGACCACCACGGCTTCCAGATAGCGGAAACCTTTATGCTGGAGGTAGAGAATGGCCAGCACGTCGAGCGCGGTCAGGCAGACTCCCAGGAGCAAGGGAATGTGAAAAAGCAGGTTGAGGGCGATGGCCGAGCCGATGACTTCCGCCAGGTCACACGCGGCAATGGCGATTTCGCAGAGCACCCACAGGATGATGGTCGTTCGCCGCGAATAGTGGGCCTTGCAGGCCTGCGCCAGGTCCATCTGCGCGGCAATTCCCAGGCGCGCCGCCAACGCCTGAACGAGGATCGCGATGAGGTTGGAAATCATCAGGACGGAAATGAGTTGATAGGCGAAACGCGACCCGCCGGCGATGTCGGTGGCCCAATTGCCGGGGTCCATGTATCCGACCGCCACCAGAAATCCCGGCCCGGAGAAGGCCAGAAGCTTTCGCCAAAAACCGGCGCCGGGGGGACAATCACACTCCGGTGCACTTCCGGCAACGACGGTGTTGCCGCTGCGCGATTGTCCTGGATGACGGGTACGGGTTCCATGAAACGATTAGTATACACGCAAGTTTTTGCGTATGAGCCTGTAGTGAGGTGATGGCTTGTCTGCGGAGACAGCCTCCTTGGAGGAGAGGGGCGCCGAAACGCCGGGTGAGGAAGTCACCCCGGAAGGTATTGAGCAGAGAAAAATGGCGAGTGGCGGAGAGACCGCGCTACGAATTCTCCGCCACCCACCGGCTAAGCAACTGAAGCCACGTGGAGTTCTCCAGTCATGGCCTTGTGACCTGCGTCGTCGACAGTGGCGATTTGATAAGTGTGAGCAGCCTTGTCGCTGACGGCATCGGCAAACTCAAACGGCTTCTTGCTGGTCTGGGGATTGTGGGCCATCTGGTTGACCATCTGGTGATCCCGCCAGATCTCATAGTGTGAGATCGGTTCGTCGCCGGCATAGGCCGTTTGCCACTCCAGGCTGACTTCGCGTTTCCCCGCGCGCATTTCCTGCTTGGCCAAGGCATCCCGGGGAGGTGTCATTTCCTGCTTGGGAAGTTGGAAATAGTTGGTCTTGCCATCCTTCGGCACGCTGGCCAATTTTTCGATGGCCAGCCGGTCGGTGGCGCTAAGCCCTTTGGGCGCGATTTGCGCCGCTGAGAGATTCTGCTGCAGTTGGCAACTCTCGGGATCTTCGGAGATTTGCCCCGTACCGATGATGAGCGTGCCGATGCCCGGTGTCGATGACGCGTATTCCACTAACTGCCGGCTCGGCAGCGAGTCGCTACCTACGATTCGAACGATGTGTTGGCCCGTGTGCGGTTCTACGTCGGGTTCCTTCCGGTACATGGCGCCATCCGCAAACACCTTCATGCCGATTATCCCCAGGCCTTTTGCCCCCGCGATGGGAATAATGTTGTGCTGCATGTTGAAGTTCTGCCGGTCGTTGGCGTTGATGGCTACCAGCATGCCATCGAAAATGTTGCCCTCGTCCCGTTGAATCATTTCGATCATCACCGGCGGTGAATGATGGCCGGAAAATCCCAGGTGGCGAATCAGCTTTTCCTCTTTGGGGTTAAGACCGGTGCGATTCGTGCCGTCACGATAATCCAGCAGGGCCGCCAGGGTCCCGATGTTTTCGGCGCGAGGGTCGGGCTTGTCGAAACCCTCCCAGACTGCCTCGACTTCCGCCAGGGAGGTCAGATTGTGGATCAGAACCATATCCAGATATGCACCGGAAGGGTAGGCCCCTCTTCCATCGCCGAAAACTTGCGTCAGGGTGCGTTTCATA
>CAWGTQ010000014.1:0-189506 GCA_963825395.1 uncultured Acidobacteriota bacterium
TTTTTTTTTATACCGTTCTTCGTTCGGTTTTCTCGTATTGCTCACCAAAAATTCCTCCGATATCTTTGGGGGGAACCCTCCGTAATTGAGGTCGCGGCGGCCATGCGCACAAACGCATATCTCTGCCATTCGACCGCTATGTTCATTCATGGCCTGACAGACCAACTCCCGCGGACGCTCTACGTGAACTACGAACAGAGTGTAAAACCCAAATCGTCCGGAGGGCTCACGCAAGAGGGGATCGACCGGGCTTTTCGCCGCAAACAACGTGAATCGACTTTCGCCTTCGAGTATGACGGATACAAAATCATTCTCCTCAGTGGAAAGAACACAAAACACCTAGAGGTCCAGAAAATACAGATTCCCGGCAGCGGAAACATGCGCGTCACAAGTATGGAGCGAACCCTTATCGACATTACTGTGCGACCGACTTATGCTGGAGGAGTGTACCAAGTTCTCGAGTCTTTTCGCACTGCTAAAGATCGCATATCCATTGGCAAACTGGTCGCCACGCTGAGGGCTCTCGATTTCGTTTACCCTTACCACCAAGCGCTCGGCTTCTATCTTGAGCGTGCCGGCTATCCGGAGAAGCTCTACGGGCGCTTGAAAGAGTTTCCAATGCAGTTTCGCTTTTACCTGGCCCATGATATGCGGGAAGTGGAGTACGATCCTGGCTGGATGCTATATCACCCAAAGGGAATGTAGAGATTCAATCTCATGGAGAACGAAGTCGTAGTAGAAGTCAAACTCCTCAAGAGGTCGCGCCACCGTGGCACGTACGTTAGGCCAATCGAGTCTGTGATACTCACGTTGCTGGCCAAGCTTGCCAAGCAATGAGATGGGCACTTCCTTTGCCGCAAAGATGGCCCTTATGAGGTAGAGGTTTTCTGTAGAATCAAGCTGAATTCCTTTCTTCGTAAGGATCATGAAGATGTCAAAGAAGTCTCGAGCTCGTGGGCACTTGGTCTTTCCGGTTGGAGCATACTCTTCCATTTGTTGGCAGACGGCGCGGAGCTTTTCAATTGCGATCATCGCCGGTGTGTAAACATAAATCGTGTAGTTGTCAATTTCCTTTCGAAGCTTTCCTGAGGTGTACTCATATTTGCTGAAGTCCACCTTGAAAACCCTCTGTTGATTTGGGCCGATAACAAACGCCTCTCGGCGAAGGCGGTCCAAATCGGACCCAAACGACCTTTGTCGTTCCTCCTCGATGAGCTTGAATTCCAACTGGTAGCCCCCCCACCACGGCGGCTGATCCGGTCGTTGCTCCGATGGTCTGGGGGTGAGTTTGACGTCAAACGGGATGAGCCCAACTACCTTAAACCGAGTTGAGATGGCATGCGCCATCCGCGCTAGGATCGAGTTGGGATCTTGAAAATCAGTTTCCAAGGAGAAGTCAAGATCGAGCGAATCGCGGGGACTGATGCCGAGGACCAAGCTGATGGCATTGCCGCCTTTGAGAACGAGCTGGTCAAACAGTTCGTCATCACTGAAAAGCGCAGTGATCGTAAGTTTTCGAATTTCTGTCAATCCCAACTTAGTCAAGCCGATAGTCCCCTATAACACGATCGCACCATCCAAAGTTGTGCTGGTTCATGAGTATATCGCGACTTAACTAGTTCGGCATCGCCCGGTCATGCGGGCCTCCCGAAGGTATTCTTTATCGGGCCGGAAATCGATGCCGCGTTCCTAGACCAGCAGGGTGACCCGGTGGCTCGCGACCGGGCCCGCCAGCAGGGCGAAAACCTGGACTTGGTTAATGTGCTTTTTCGCGTTCGCAGACAGGGCGTTGTCGTAGTTGGTTGTAGATCCGCCCTCCAGGGCCGCATGGGGGGTTGTAGCGGGTAGCTTTTCTTTAGGCCCGATAATCTGCGGGCGGATGTTTGTAATCGATTTGGATCGGGCAGGCTGCCCATGATTACCTTCGTCACTGTGGCACCGGGGTCGGGACCGCGCAACCAGCACCAATCCACTTTGACGGGTAACGGCCAAACCGTGCCCTTGCTTCGGCTGTGCCGGCAACTCCACGATCCCCCGTATATCGAGGCTGAGGAAATCGGGCGCGACGATTCAGGATGAGGAAGGAGGGCCCCGCCCGAAGGCGAGGCCCTGATGGTGGGAATTACAAGGCGGGATGGTCGGCGGGATTATCGGTGGAAGGATCTTCTTGGACGGCGCGGTCGAGCTTGGCAATCCGTATGGCGCGGACTTCCCATGCCCTTAGCTTCGCCTTGGCTCCGCTCTTCTTGCCGCGGCCGGTTCCGTTCTTCTCAATCTCGCGTGAGCGCAGATAGCCGGTGATGTGAATGTGCGCTTAGGGGCAGCTGACGATAAGTGCGCGCCCTTCTTCAAACTGGCCGCGAACTCGGCGACCTGACCGAAGCATGTGATGCCATCCGGTTTGGGACTGCCGGGAGAGCCGCAGACCTCAGCAAGCGGAGGCGCTACGAGACTGTTTTTCCACGAGCGTTTGGTGGGGAGCGAAAGTACGGTTAACGGAACGCCGTCCTGCGTATTACGAGTCTCGGCATCAACCCCTAAAAAGGGGAATGACTTACTTCATTCACCCATGTGTCGAACCCGACAGGCACCCGCGCGCATGGCGCGCCTTGGACTGCGGTAGCAGCAGCTACCGCCTTCCGCCTTTGGTTCATACGGCCAATGGGCAAGGCGGAAGTAAGAAAGGCGGTAGCTGCTGCTACCGCAGTCCAAGATGTCTTCGGCATAGGTACTCTCCCTGCTATAAGGAGTATGACTCACTGCGGCGCCGGCTTGTAAGGCAGCGCTGAATTCTGTCCGGTGCCTTGGTGGCTTGGTTATGCGACATTTTCCGGGACAAGCGCGCGTGTCGTCGGGAGCGAAGACCGGCGACATTGAGGGAGGGACGGCGGGTCGGTGAGAAATGTCAGCAGGGCGCCTGCTACTTCACGTCAACCGAAGGATAGCTCTCGATATACTCCTCGCCGTTGCAACCGTAGTAGGCCACGGTGCGTCCTGCAAAATCGACATCGTAGCGGACGACTCCGGCACGCCACGAAGCCGCGAGGAATTCGGGGAACGTGCTCTGTCCGGCCTGGTCGGTTCGCAAAACTTTGATCAGCGCCCCCCGGTCAAAGGGAGGTATATCCGCCGTGCCAGTTACCAGCGGCGTGCCGAGCGTCACGACCGGCCCATCCTGGGTCAGATATAAACTCTGACACGCGGGCAGGAACCAGAGATTCCGCGTAACGCCTGCCTGACGCAGGACCTCGGCGAGGTAAGGAAAGCCACCAACTTTCGGGCGGATTGCCATGGCCTTCTGTTGGGCGGCGTGTAGATTCTCGATCGCTTTGCTCATTGAAATTTCCTCCGTTTGTTATGCAGTCAACCCCGAGAGGCCACATTATCTGCGAAAAGCCCATTTTCGAAAAGGGCCCTTAACTGGCTGAAGACGAACTTCACCGCTCCAAAATTTCCTTCAGCTTGGCCATTTCAGTGTCCATTTCCTTCATGGCGTCGTTAAACTGCTGATCGGTCATGACGGGCGGTTGGAAGAGCGTCATCATTACGGTGGAGCCTTCCCCATTGGGCACCACACGGGCGAAAACCTGCCACGAGGCCTGCGGATCTCGCCAGACGTGATCGAGAATGCCGAATTCCTTGACCCCGTTCACCTTGATCTCACCCTCGCCAAATCTGGTCACCGCTTTAAACCACCCATCCCGGCCTGGGCTCACCGAGCGCAAATTCACCACGGCATACTCAGGCCAGTTAAGAGGGTCGGAAAGAAAAGCGTAGACCTTATCCGGGGTGGCTTCAATGTCGACAAACTTTATCGCAGAGCGGGCTATTTTCTTCATCGCGTCCTCCTGTGAATTTGGATTTAGCCGATTTGTGATGTGCTATGGCTTGGCGCCCGGAAGGGGCTGGACGTGCTCACCGCCATGGCGGCCGAAGTACCTCACCTTCTTCCCGTTTACGTAGACGATGTAGTAGGCGCAGCCTGCGACCGCGGCTTCTTCCACGAAATCCGGGTACCACGCTTCCCCGGCCTGAACCCTCTTGTTCATCGCCTCGATCCGTTCCGCCGAAAAGGCTGCGGCCACGGCGTCATGGACCAAGGGTACGGGGGTGACGAAAGATTCCCCGTTCTGGGCGTAATAGCGATATTCATTGCGGAGGAAGTCGACGTGGTAGGACTCGACCCCTTCGCACACGAGGTTGGCCAGGATTTCGGGAAAGCTGATGCTCCTGGCCAGCGACCGGTCGATCAGTTCCTGGATGAGTACGTTGTTCATCTCTCCGCCTTTATTCAATGGGCAGTTTGGTGAGGTTGTGCAGCTTGACTGCTCGCTGGAGGATCTCCAGCAGAACCTTGCGATCGGAGTTGCTCAGCGCGCCAAAGAATTCCTCGTCATTGTCGTCCGCGAGCTTGGCCAGGGACGGAACCAGGTTGACCGCGGCTTCCGTAAGTTCGATGTCCTGATAGCGGCGATCCTTCGTGGACTCCCGGCGCGTGACCAGGCCTTTTTCCAGCAGCCGGCTGACCAGTTTCGAGACTGCGCCACGGGTGAGCCCGGTGAGTTCTGCAACCACACTTGGGGAAGTTGTGTCGTCGCCGGCGTACATCTCTCGCAACACAACCCACTCGGCGCCGGTCACCCCCTGGCCTTCGAGCTTACGTGCGAAGGAATGGGAGACAGCGTTTGAAACCCGGCGGAGCCAAAATCCCAGGTGGTGGGTCAGCCCGCTCGCGGGCATTTTCTGTTTCTTGGTTGCACGTATCGTTCGCTCCATGAAAGCAGAGTAGTATACAAGGAAACTGTTGTCAAGGAAATAATGCGATGACCTCTGGGTGGGAGGGCGGGGTACGATAACGGACGTCGCCGGATTGTGGATGGTAATGGGGCAGAGCGGCGATTGCCGCCCTGCCCAAGAATGGTTACTGCTTTTTGGTATGCGGCTTTGCTTTTGCAGAGGTACTCGCCTACAACGTAATTTCCCACATTCTGTACTTGCGGCCAAACGATGCTTCAAAACTACAGAGTCAGCATTTTCGGGTTGTCGGATCTAAAGGACTTACGGTTTGTCCGCGGCCAAGCGATGCTTCAAAAACGGCCACACGATGCTTCAAGTCACGGGAACCGAGGAACCGTAAACCTGGAAGGCCCCGGGGTGCCGGGGAAGCAGAAGGCCCGCCGAGCGTGCGTCCGCCGGGCGCAGAGAATTGCCCCGAGCCGTGCCCGCGAGAAAAAGGAACAGAAAGGAGGTGGGTACCAGAACGCGGGATTTGGGCTTCGTGGCGGATGACTGGAGTCGGACGATCTCTGGGACGGTTCGAACGCGTGACTGCTCGCCGCACAGCGTGAAAAGGAGGGAGGGAGCACCAGGGGCATAGGGTCACTGAAATCAGTCGCGAGAAGCGCACCAGCGATGTTTCGGGACCGTCACATCACCGGCGTAGGAAAGCGAGGCACTGGACTCGGCAACAGTGAAGCTAGGGGAAGGGAGAGAATTCGCAACGCCAAATATACTCAACCGCGCCGTCCTTTAAGCTTCCGCCCACAATCCCGCCTTTTGATTCCCACCAACAGGGTTCACGCACCGCGATCTTCTGGCCCCCGAAACCCGCAATCAATTGCACTCTAGGCACCCCGGGATGTACATTTATTAACGAGCCCCATTCGACAATTGAAGCTGCGATTTATTGCGTTCCGTTGGACCTGCTTTCCTGAATTAATATTGTTTACGGGATGAGGTCCTAAGGAAAAACGGGTCGAGGTGCGTTCCTTTAAGCCAGTGATTTCAGTCGGGATGACACTCGCCGGGGAGGCCATAGAATGCGGTGTTTCGCACGTGCGGGGTTAAGCGTTGTCTTGGGACTATCGGTGGGTGGGTCCCGTTGTAGCTGGAGGCGATCCAAAAGAGCCGAAGTATGGGACAAGAAGTCCATCCCACAATCTAAGGTTGGGAATAGCGACATTTTGACCCCCGCGTCACAACCCTGGCACTCGCTAGCAGTCTCGGCCATTATTGGGCTATCCACAATGCCGCGCTACGGAAAACCTAATTTGGACACATTTGGCCTGCGGCAGCCGCTTGGCATCGGATTCTGGCAGACGCGATTCTGCCACTGTTCGGCTTCGCATTTTGCGCCCTGATCTGGTGGACCTGAACACCCTTGCGAAGACCGTCGGTAGCATCTGGCTGGCTCTCGGGGTTACATACATGACAGCCAAGACCCGCGGATTTCGTGTTTCGCCACCCCATATCGACTTCAGCGAGTCCTGAAGGCCGCGAGAGGACCGATTATCACAAAAACGTCGAGTGTCGAAATCCCGTACTGTTTGGCATCATGGTCCGGCGCATGGCGCAGAGCGATGTCGAGAAATATCGTGCGATTCGAAATTATTTCCGGTCGATCAACGGGGGCCGCGTGGCCCTCGCGAATGGAGGCGCTGGGGTGCCGTGACATGGATTAGACGAGGAACGCAATGTAATCGAGCCGTTGGCTGAGCGCGAGCAATTTGCGGATATCCTGGCCATCGATCCCAGCGGCCACAGCGCTCACTACAACGTGGGGGCAACGGACACATTGCAGAGGCAGTGGGACGTAAGCGAACAGCCTTGAGCATTGGCCTGCGCGTGTGGCAGAGTTCAAGCGCGCGATGAAGCATTTGTGCTTCTGATCAAGTAGGACACTGCGTTACACCTGATCGGCTACGAGCAACTCTTCCTCCGGTAGTCCGAAGAGCAAGCGGCAGCTTCGAACCCCCACCACTGTCGGCTCTCCGGTATTGACAGTGGTGGCCATGCTCATATGGATAACTTCTGCATTCCGTTTTTCAACTCTATTCTAGACATGCGATTGGTGGGCGGCGGCACCTCAAAATGAATTAATTGTCAAAGCCTAGGTCCTCGCCATCATGCTGGACTAAGGCGATCTGCTCCAGCCAGCCGTGGCGGCCGTTGTACCACAAGAGCCAGCGCACGCCGTCAAAGAGAGCAAAGGGCTTGTAACACGCATCCTGATCGAACCCATCCTGGCCGGGACGGATGATCGGATTGCTCGGATTTCGTTCCCAATTCGTCACACCGTCGCGGGAGCGTGCAATTCCGATTTGGGCATGGTCGGTGTCGCGGAACCCGATATAAAACATGTAGTACCAGTCACCGCGACGAAGAACCTGAGCGGCCGTGACCTTGTGTTGCTCCCACACGTGGCTGGGATCGCCGCGAAAAATTGGATTTGAGGAATATTTGGTCCAATGCAGGCCGTCAGGGCTGGTTGCGTAACCGAGGGCGTCAGGCTCGTACTGCTCTCCACCGGAGTACCACATCCGAAATAGCTTGGTTTCTTCGTCCCAGAGCACATTCGGACACATCACGGCTACCTTCTCCCACGGCAGTTCGGGTGAAAGGACGGGTTTGTCGCTCATCCTCTTCCATACCTTGCCGTCTGGGCTGGTGGCATAACCTATCCAGGAATGGCCATGCGCCTGGCCCGTGTACCACAGGTGATACCCGTCGGCGCGCTTCAAGACGGTTGGCCGGTTGATGTCATCTTCCCAGCCTGTTGCCGCATTGGGCGGCAGCACAACCAAGGGTTCACCCCAATGAATGCCGTCGGTGCTCTCAAACAATGCAAGGCTCTTTTGGGGTCGCCACGAGCCCCACATGCGATACTTCCCGTTTTCATGCAAGACGGCAATGTCAAAAACCGTCCCTAGCTTCCCACCGCCGATTATCGGGTTGCCCTCATACTTCTTCCAGCCGCCATTGGTTTGTGGCAGCTTCGCTTCCAGCCAGGTAAGGTGCGATGCCGACCCAATCTCTTTCCCATCCGCGAAGACCCTTAGACCGGGGCCCTTGCCGTAATGCTGCCCTGTCCGGTCGTAGAGTATGGTCAGGTTCCAGTCGTGGTAGCGGAGACCGTCCAGGCAGAAATACTCCATTGCTCCATCCGGGATGAGCGGGTTTATCTCAACCCATTGGTCCATCCGTGGCCGGAGGCCCACCAACCCCGTAATGATCAGATCATTGTAGGTCGAGTGGTTGTAATCTCTGCCGCGGTCCTTGCCGCCCTTGCCACTCTGTTCAGGCCCCGGCATATGGTAGAGGATGTTGCGCGCGATCCATTCGCCAGTATTCGGGTCCAGATCCTCATCAATGAACGGGATCACCTTCCCATCGGCCAGTTTCAAATGCTGGGACCTTGTATATATCCGCAACAGATCCAGATAATCCGCTTTGCTCACATAGTTCTGGTGGTAGTTGTTGAGCAAGTTGGCCATCGCCGTCAAGGTTTGAGAGGTAGCGAAGGGCCAGGAAGGGCCGTTCCACAGACATTCGTGCGGGTACTGGAACATGAAACGTGGGCTTCGCTGTTCGGCGGTGGTGGGACCAAAGGGTGCATAAAAACCCTTGGGGTCCATCAATTGCTTCCACGCGACTTCGTGCCCCGGACTCGGCAGATTGAAGTACCAAGGCACATATCCAATTTCCTCACGGACATCCACGAGTTTTTGGTCGTCACCACGGGGCAGGGTTTTGTAAAAGCCGGCGGTCTCGTCCCACAGATTATCTTCGACGAGCGCTTGGAGTTTCGCCGCCTTCATGCGAAATGCCATCGACGGGTCGCTCTTCCACCCCCACATAGCGATGTCGGCCAATGCCTTTGCGTCGCCGTACATATAACTGTTAATCGTGGGCCGGTAGCCGCTGCCGCCAATCGAGACCTCCATCCCGTCCCGGTCATCGATCTGCCAAAAAAGCCCATTGGGGTCAAGGTGAGTTTCTTCCCATTGGTTGTAGTTCTCGACGAGCTTTGGATACAAATCAATTTCGAGCTGCTGGTCCTGGGTCACCATCGCCCAGGCGCGGAGGGCATCGGCCGCCCAGAAACTGTAGAGGCGCGGATTCCCATCCTTCTCGAACCAGAAACGGGCGTAATCGCTCAGGTAAGACCGGTCGCGTAGCCATCGGCCCTCATAGAAATGGTGGGCAGCCGAGCACGAGATCGTGTCGAACTTGCCCGCCCACGGGACATCCGGCAGAAACTCGGTGATCACAAATCCTTCTGGCGTCTTCTTGATGTGCTTGCGGAATGTCCACCAGCGGAAGTAATACATCTCTTCCATAGATTTGTCCGAGCTCTCAAAAAATGGGATATTCTGCTTCAACCATCCCCAAGCCGCCTTGTTATCAATGTAGGGGACGTTTTGTTCCACATCGTTTTCGTTGAACGACTCGACGTAATGACGAAAGCTATCCGGATCCAAAACTATCGTTGTCCGCTGTGAACCAGACCCGCAGACAAATGGTGCAATGACCAACACCACCAAGACAACCTTGTAAAAGAGCCTCATAACAGACCTCCAAGGTGTCGGAGATAATACTTCTTCAAGGAAGAGTCAATAACTTACAGACAGTAAGATCTGGCTAAGTTTTTGAGTCTACGTAAGCCTATCTCCGACGCGGCGCCTGGACCGAAGCGGGCGCAGGTCCTGCAGTAGCTTGCCGGAAAAACTAAATTCTCATTTAAGAGTTTTGCGAGGAGCGCGGATTTCCCTTGGCCTTCCACAGTTGACATCCACAGCTTCAACGATGGTGCAACTGAGGTTGCGGCCACGGAGTGTCAAACGAGACGGGCTTAACCGCGTGCCACATCGGATTGGCTTCGAGATTTGTAAGCTGTCGCTTGTCACTGATAGCATCAGAGATAGCCCGTATCAAATGAAATGAATCCCCGGGCAACTTTTGCCCCAGCACATCCAGCAGTGCAGTAATATCCCAAGTCACATGGTCGATGCCCTGCGCGAACAGCGCCTTCAGCTGACCCAGCGGTACGGATGCGTCGTCCTCTTGCAGAAGCAGCATGGCCGCAGCACAGAATAACGGACGCGCCATCATTCGGTCGGGGGCGGGCAGACACAGTCTCCGGGATCGGTCAGACAAGCTCCATGCCCTGGCCATATCGCCCTGTTGTAGCAGGAGGGCCGCATAGTTGGCCGGTGTGTGGGAATCATTTGGACTGCGTGACATTGCCTCCTCAAAATGCGCGCGTGCTTGCGCAGGGTCGTTCAAGGTTTGGGCCAAAAGATGCGCGTAGTTGCTGTGCGTATTGCCATCCGTCGGATCAAGCGCCAGTGAAGTCTTGAAGTGCTCTGCGGCGGCATTGGCATCGTGGAGGCATAGCCACAAAAGGAGAGCGAAATGGTTGTGGATGGGTGCATTGTCAGGATCGATTTCCAAGGATAGCTCATAGCAGACCTTGGAAGCGCTGAAAGCCGAAAACTCATTTTTCAACTGTACGCCCGTTGCGCTTAGACATCTTGCCAATAGCTTGCGCGCACAAGAAAAGGTATCAGTGGCAGACAGTTGCGGAACGAACTCCCGGATCTGCGTTTGCGCGGCTTCCGTGGCGCCTCGCAACAGCAGACACCCAGCGAGGCTGGCGAGGGTTATAAGTGTGTTGTTTTGCTCCTTTCCTCCAACATTTAAGCGGCCTTGAAAAGCCTTGCGGTAAAGGCGCTCAGCCTCCTCCAACTTGCCTCGGTGCATGGAAAGGTGGGCAAGATTTTCAAGGTAGGACAGAGTCTGGATGTGCTCCGAACCGAGAACCCTTTCACTCATTTCCAGTAATCGCTGGCAGAGCGATTCCGAGATCTCCTCGTGGTGACGATGATGCAGCGACAACGCAAGGCTGGCCAGGTGATCCAGGGTCTCCGGGCTTTCGGCGCCAATCCGGCTGACCAGATCGAAGGCCTGGCGAATGCTCTCCACATCCTCGTCTCTGGCCAGCCGTGTGCGTCCCGTCCAGGAGATCAGACTCACCAGGAGTTTTCGCGCTCTGGGCAAACAGTCGGCTTCATGCTCAAGCTCCGATTTGGCAGCGTCCCAGAGCGCGAGGATTCGTGGCGCAACATCAGACAGGGGTTGGCTGGACATAAGCGCTTCAAGCACCTCAGAAAAGCACTTCGCAGACACGGAGTCCGACGGGGTACCGAGTGGTCTCTCCGCATTGCTGCGACAGATCCTCCGCGCCGCCTCCTGCAAGCACTCCTGAAGCCCTGGCTCTGCCATTCGGCGCGAATCTTCCGCCAACTCCAGCAACCCGAGAACCGTGCCCGGCTCCGCCTGATGGATTCGTTGGCACTGATCTCGGACATCTTCCCGGTAATCGCCACGCTGGGACGAATCGAAGAGATGAACTACCTGGCAGAGCGCCTGGCACAACTGGAGGCGAGCTGCTGCCGTGTCATCGTGATCGGGTCCGGGAAACTTCTCCAGTTCCGCCACATGGGCACGCATCACCTCCAACGCCTCATCGTATTTGCCCAAGGTTAGTAGTGTCAATGCAAGTCCAGTCCGAGCGAAACCGCTGTATTCGTGTTGCGGCAGCAAAATGTTTCCCGCCATCGTCACCGCGCGGCGGAACACATCGACAGCATCCACGGTCTTACCCTGTTTCCGTAGCTCGTTGGCAATATTCCCCAGCGTGGCGACCATTTCCTGATGACCGTCCGGGCGTGCCTTCTCGAACAACGACAAGGCCTCCCGGTAGATTCCCAGATAGTCAGCGGATTTTCCTTCGGCGGTGAGTATAACGGCCCGGTCATTGATGCAGGTCGCCATGCCCAAAAAGTCGGGAGGATTTCCACGGCTGCGAATGGCGAAGCACTTCTCCAGGCAATCCCAAGCCTTCTGATAGTCCCGCTTGCCTTCCGTATAAAAAACAGAGAGTGCGTAAAGCACGTCGGCCATCTGTGGGCTATCTTGCGCATAGGCGCGTTGCGCGATCATCAGGGCTTTCTCGTAACTTACCGTGGCACGGCCCAGGCGCTCACGGACCGAGTCAATTTTCCCCAAGGCAAGAAGCGTCCCGACCATGTCGCGAGAGTCGGTGACGTTGTTCGCTTGCCAGATCCGAAGCGCCGCTTCCGCAAACAATATAGCCTCATCAAAAGCGCCCATTTCCTGAAACAGTCGACACAGTTTTCCGGCAATCACGGCATTGTGTGGCCTTCCGGGATGTGTCGAACCATGGGCCTTGAGCCAGTCCTGCACGAGGCCAGTCAGCGACAACTCGTGCCGCAGGCCGCTCACGTGACGCTGCCATTCGTCGCGACACTCCTTGGACCAAAGCGTATCGACCAGTGCTGGGTCAAGTAAAATCAAGGCCAGCTCTTTTGTTTTTTGGGCCTGGGAGAGGTGCGAAAGGATGGTACGACTGAAGTACGGATCTTGCCCCAGTTTCCCCGCCGAATAGATCTTCCATCCTTCCGCTGCCAGGAGCCGATTCCCCAGCTCAGGATCGGCGGCAAAGGCAGCGGCTTTCGGGTAGAGCGTGTCGGGGTCCGGTTTCGTGAGCCAGTCGTGCAGCGACTTGTGCATGAGGGTCACGAACGTCGCTTTTTGATTCCCCTGACGCTCTTCCCGCAAGGGAAACAACACGCCGAGTTTCATCAGCCGCTGATGCAACTCATAATCCCCCAGTCCCAGCGCACTGGAGAGAACGCTCACCGGCAATGGCGCCCGCTGCGCGATGATCACACTGACCAAGGGGTGAAGCTCCCGTTGATAGATGTCCAGGATGGGAAACTTCCGGTTGAACCATTCCCGGTAGTAACCCGTCAACCCTTCCGGGAACTCCGCGGTCTGCTGGAGGGACAGCCGTCCACTTCGGATGTCGGCAAGCACCAGGCAGGCATAGAGGAACATCCCTTCGCTTTTTTCCACCACCTCATTGATCACCTGGTCGCTGGCCTTTTGATCGTCCAACTCGCGCCGCAGGAAAGTGCGGATGTCTTGCAGGTTCTCCTGGCTGCTGGCATAGAGGATAAAGGGATGCAGGGTCCCCAAATAGCCTTTCACATCCATTTCGGGCCGGGCCGTCACCACCAGGCGCAGCCAGTCGGGCAACCCTCCCCCGGCATGGCCTATAAAGCTTGCCAATTCATTTTCCTGTCCGTTGCTTGCTTCGTCCAGCCCATCGAGCACCACAAGCTGAACGCGGTCAGGAACGGGAAAATTGCCACCTAACGGTTTCATGAACAAGTTGTTGAAAACCGTCCGCGAGTCACGCTCGACCGTCTCCTTCAATTCATTAATGCCCAATGCGCAAAGGCGCCTCTCATATTCGGGCGAGCGGGCGGCGATCTGCGCGGCGATAGACAGGAGAATGCGTTTGGGGTCCTTTTTTTCTGCATCGTCGTGGATACAATGGTGGAAGGCGATGACGTCATTACGGGTATGGTACCAATGACAGGCGATGGCGCTCTTCCCAATGCCCGGACCGCCCAGTAAGCAGAAGACCTTGGAGTCCCTTCGCCTGGCGATCCATTCATCGAGCTCATCCTCGACCCATTTCCGGCCGGTAAAATGCGCGAGATGCTTCCTGCTTTCCTCATCGAAGTTGAACGGCTTTACCAGATCATGGAAGAGTTCTCTGGCAACGGGAAGGTTGGCATCCTTCTTCAATCCAGGGGATAGGTCCTGCTTCCGCAGGCCAGGAACCTTCTCAAGCTTCGCAATGAGCGCAGATAGATCCCGAACGATATCGAACTCCATCCCCTGCTCACCTGCCAAACCGGCGAGCCGGGAGGGAAATGCCCGGGCGGGCAACGGCTTCAGCCCATGCAGATACAGGGGAATGATAACAATTTTCCTTTCCAGCGCCCGAGAAAGCTCATAGGCGAGAAAATCGTCATCACGGTCAATCCGCCTCTGGCCGTACTCGTCATAAGACGTCAGCCAATGTGGGCCGATCACGGCCAACACCACCACTGCATTTGACAACGCCCCGTCAATCTCCTCCCGCCAATGATCGCCGGGCTCGATTTGATGTCTGTCGAGAAAGACGGAAGCTTCCCCAAAATGCTCAGCTAATTTGTCGGCAAGTGACCACGACAAATCAGTGGAGTCCTCTTTACGATAACTGATGAATATCATAGGCTCTCACTCGGCAATTTCTGACAACCTCGAACAGGTAACTCGACTTCGTCGTATCCCACCAGGTTGCGGCTGCCGATGCCGCCCATGCGTACGCGATGGAGGAATCTCTCGGCCCGTGGAAAGCCGGTAGCCGCGGCCACTGCTCTCGTGACCGTCTGCTTTCCCCTTGATGGTGAACGGGAATAGATGCAGATGATTCCCGTACGGATATGACGAAAACTGTGGCCCCTCTTGACCATCAATCCTTCCGGGGCTTGAGCGCCTGCAGCGCGAGGTTGCCATGGATGTCCTCTCAATCGATCGCTCACTTTGTTATTCTAACGACTCGCAATCCCGCCTCTGCCAATAGCCGCGGCCAGTTGCGCACCGCGGTGCGGTCCCAATCCTTGATAGCGTCAGGCAATTTGCTCCAGCCCACAAGATCGGGATGAAGTTTCTTCCGCGTGTCCCGCACATCGTCGTACCGCCAGCCTTGCTGTAGCCGTTCGACAACCCACCGGCCGTGCTCCATCTCGGCCAGCAACTCGATCTCATCCCGCGTCATCTCCAGCGGCTCCACAGGACCCTCTACCTGTTCGATGCGGAAGCCCGCCCGCTCCAGAAGAGCAGCCGCGGCCGCGGCCTGCATCCGGTTCGAATGGCGAAAGGTCTCGTCGAGTTTGTCCCACGGCTTCATGGCGGGATCAGGGTTCTGGTAGTGTTTCTCTTCGAGATACGCCGCGTGGATTTTCTGGGCGGCCACTTCCAGTTGCCCACTGGTCAATGCGGGCTGTGGAGGCTGTAGGAACGCTTGGACGCTCCGCTTATCATTCGGCAAGCCGATAAGTCCACTGCAGTCGCGCCAATCCGGATCCTTCAGCAGATCGGCGGCCGCCCGCGTCGATGGCTCCATCACCCCGACAGGAGCCCCCAGGGCCAGCGCGAGGCGGAATTCGAATGCCGAAATTGGTCCGCCATCGATTCCCAGCGTCCGCACATCTTGCGGTTTCACGCCGGCTAACAGGAGATCGGTCCAATACTGGAGAGCATGCACCGGCCCGAAGGTAATCCCCTCCGACGGCACCCAATCGGTGTAATTCTTGTCAACTGGTTGGTCGTAGGGGAGGCTGCGGGGGATGTAGCCCAGCACTTCCAGCCGTCCACCTTCTTGCGCGTGTTCTGCCAGAGCAACTTCTCCTGCCAATCCGGCAACACCGGCGCTGGTGCCGCCCGAGATTAGGGTTCCCCTGAATCCATTAAACGCGTCAAGCACGAGCTGCCGGAAGCGGTCGATGTTCGTCTGAAACGCGCGCGCCGTGCCTCCGGCCAGGATCACAACCGGCGGGGTGAATGTTCCCCGCTTGGCGGACAACCCCGCGGGGATCTGATCCCTCCACACGGCTTCCCCCAACAGCAGCGATTGCAGGATCCAAGCATGGGATTCCTCTAGCTCCCGGCCCCGGTTGATCCGGTGTACGAACGTGATCTCCGCTTCCAGTGCAGAGATAGGCACCGTGCTTTCCTTCTCAAGGCAAAGCTGTATTGCCTTGGCGTAAGCCGCCAAGCTATCGAACGGCCGATCCAGAAGGAGTTGGAACCGTCCGATTGTGAAGAAAGACCACGGCAGTTCTATGCCGGCATCAATGTAGTCACGACACTTTCTGATCGCCTGTTGGAAGCTCGGCGCTAGGGCGCTGCGCAAACCCAATTTCTCCCCAAGGAAAATCTCGTATTCCACAAATGAGGCCAAGTGGAAGGGGTTAGAGGGGTCCGCCTCGAGCGCGGCTCGATATGAATCGCGGGCCTTCGTCTCATTATCCGGAATCTGTGACTGCACCCAAGCCTGATACCCCAGCGCGCGCGTTCGCAGGTTGCCTGAGGCATCTTTCAGCGCGGAGTCGATTTCGTTACATCCCTTCTGGAAGTCCTTGGCGCCCGGCTCCCTGGCGTGAACGTGACAGAGCGCATGCCCATGCTCGATCAGGACTTCGGTTCCGGACTTGCCTGTTGAGCCTACGAACGGCTGCAACAGCTCCGTGATTCGCGCATAGTCGCCGGTGGCGCGGGCCAATTGGGCGAGACGCAGAGCGACAACCGGTCGCTGCGCTGGGTCCGGTTCAATTTCCAGCACCATTTCAAGGATGTCTCTCTCCTCCGCCAACCGTGTCCTATTCATATAGGCGCCGTAGTGGAGTTTGTAAGAGTCCAACTCGCGCACACTCTTGCCAAACTCCTCGTCACCTTCTTCCAGCAGTGCCGCCACGCGCGCCATGTCCCGCTTCAAGTTTTCCTGCACTTTCAGACTCGTCTTGTAGATCCGGTCGTGGCTGATACTAGCGTGGGCATGTTGGAGCAGTGTGCGAACCTGTATCTCCGCCTTCCGGTCGCCGATTTCAGGCGGGATGCGAATGCCAAAGATCTCCGCTCCCTTAAGCTGCACCACATAATGCACAGAGAGGTAACCGAACTCTCCCGTCTTGAGCCTGGTCCGGACGTCCACGCTGTTCTCTACGTCAATGGCGAAGTTATCGCGGATCAGTGCGCAGATGGCATCCACCTCCGCCTGCGTCTCGGTGATCACGCGAGCGCCGCACAGGTCCGTCGGCCCAATATCGAGGGACATGTACTTCTTGGCCTTCCGCGCCATTTTCTCGGCGAAGCTCGAGAAAGTCTTTGGGCGCGACTGCACAATCGCCATCGGCGCCTGAGCTCGGCACGCCACCTTCAGGATCTGCTCCAGGAAGTTTGCGTATGCTTGGTAGACGGGATACTCTGCCTTGTATTCCGCACACCTACTGCGGTGCCACTGCCGTTCTTTTTCAGTCATGGTATTGTCTCCGGTGTGAACGGAGTATGCCACGGCCCGATTCTCCGATACAATAGCTTTCCAACTACATGAGGGACCCTAATGAAAACGATCGTCATCGCTGGCGATGTGCTTATCCAAGAAAACTTGTTCATCAGCGAATCGGCTACGATCTGCCGGGCAGGCGCTCGTTCCGAACTTGACGTTCAGGAGGAGCACGAAGGGGCGTGGCGGCTTGCGGAATTTGTGCGAGTCGCGGTGGAAGAGCCGGGGAATGCCGATTTTGCCGTGTCCGCCCCCCTGCTGACTTCAGCGGCCTCCCGCGCCGTCGTGATGTGGGTGCCATATGCACCCGTGTACGGCGAGAAATTCAAGGACAAAGACCGCGTTTGGCGGATTGAGAAGCGCCTTGGCACCAAACCGCGGTTGAACCCAGAATCGCCTTCGTATCGACCCGATGTGACGCCCAATCCGGACGTCCTCGCCATCGAGGATCGCGCTTTGGTATTCCGGAATGCTCCAGCGATCTGGCCAGCGGCGCTTCAAAAAGGGGGAAAGCCCGTAAGCGTCATCCTGGCGACCGACGAACCGCTATTTGAAGGGGCGCTTTGGACAAAGCTTCTGAAGGACCACCGTGACCGGCTTACCGTCATCGTGCCGGCGGACGCTCTTCGGGCGTATGGGGCGGCATTAAGGGCGCCCCTCTCCTGGGACAGGACAATCGAGGAGACCGCCGCCGAACTATTGGGCGAGAGATTCGCCAATGGCCTGGCACTAGTTCGCCGCGTCGTAGTTGTGTTCGGCACCGACGGTGCCGCTAGCTTCACGCGCCTGCCGACCCATGGCGCTCCTGCCGACGGATTAACGGAACGCGTTCAGTTTGAAATCTGCCTCTACGATCCTGTGCGTCTGGAAGGATCGTGGGCGGCAAAACGCCCCGGTCACGCTCTCAACGCGACTGGGATCATCGCTGCGGCAATGGTCCGGCACGAGCTGGAGCCGGAATCCTATCCATTATATGTCGCCCTGGGACGAGGATTAGCAGCTTCCCGGGAATCCCATCACAGGGGAGCCGGCACAGTGGCCAATGGTTGCTCCTGCCCTTCCGCGAAGGATATCCTTGGGCTGCTCCATCCCCATAGTGGCGAGCCCGCCGCTACCTACTTCACTGCCTTTCCACACCATATCCTTAACGACCCGAAGCTCGGACTGAAGCCAGGCACGCAATCGGACTTGCTGGAAGATTTCACCGGCGTGGGCCTCGACTCCGTGGTTTCAACCGGCATAGACATCGTTCTTCGCGGCCCCGACATCGCACTGAAGCCTGTTCCGAAGGCCAATTTCGGCAAGTACTTCACAGTGGACCGCGACGAAATTGAGCGTATCAACTCGATCCGCAACTTGATCATCACCTATCTGAACAATCCCAAGGACACCCGCCCCTTGTCCTTCGCCGTATTCGGCCCGCCCGGTTCCGGCAAGTCGTTCGCCGTCAAGGAACTGATGCGAGATGTTGCCGGCGAGTCGGCCGCGAGCTACAGCTTCAACCTGTCGCAGATGAGAGAGACCGATTTGCCTGAGGCGTTCCACCGAATTCGTGACGCGTCCGTCCAGAGCCAGACTCCGTTTGTCTTTTGGGATGAGTTTGACACTGCATCCCTCGAGTGGCTGAAGCACTTCCTGTGCCCCATGCAGGACGCCGAGTTCCACGCGGGCGGCGTCCGGCACCCATTTGGCAAGGTTATCTTCGAATTTGCCGGCGCTACAGCCGCGAGCTTGGTGGAGTTCGACAAGAAACCCGGCGCACCGGGATTCGATCACTTTAAGGATCAGAAGGGGCCAGACTTCGTTAGCCGCCTGCGGGGGCACATCGATGTCAAGGGCCCAAATCCGGAGAAGGGCGCCTCGGGCAACGCACACATCATCCGCCGCGCCATCATGCTGAGGAAGAATCTGGAGAAGCACGCGCCGCACCTCTTCGATCCGGCAACGAAACACGGGGCGCTGGACGCGAGTGTTGTCCGGGCGTTTCTCACCGCCCGGAACTACGAACACGGCGCGAGATCGATCGAGTCGATTGTCAGCATGAGCAACATGGCCAAGGCATCGCGCTTTGGCGCAGCAGGATTGCCTTCGACCGATCTTCTGAAACTCCATGTCACCGATGACTTCGAAGCCAGGGTCAAAGAACCCGCGCTCGGCTTGGACGAAACCGAGGCTTTGGCGATTGCCACCCATGAGGCCTGGCGGGCAGCGATTAAGCACGGAGGAGAGCCCAACACCAACGATGTGCCTTTCGCGAACTTGCCGGATGATAAGAAGGAAAGCAACCGTAGCAGCATTCGCTCGACGCTTGTAGCTCTCGCCGCCTTGGGCTACCGGCTGGTTCGATGCTCTCCTGGCACACTACCGGTCTTGACCTTGCCGGCCGAGCAGCACGAACCGCTGAAGCGCTTGGAGCATGATCGCTGGCTCCGCGAGTTCCTGCAAAGCGGCTGGACCTATGGCAATCCGTCAAATCCGGGGCTCCACCTCAACCAGAACATTCTGCTGTTCGACCAACTCGCCGCCAAGGTTCAACCCCTGGACCTCTTGGCGGCCCAGACAATTCTCGCCCGCCTGCCCGATCTCGGTTATGCCATGGTGAAGCCGGAACAACAAGACGCCCACTCTTAAAGATGTCATTGCCTCACTACAACGCTCGGGTAACGGCCGAAACACTGGAAGTGCAGTTCCATCCTACGGATTTGAATGACAATTGTGGATAAACCGCGAATAAGCAAGAAAGCCTGGCACAGCCCCCCATGAGATCGCGCAACTATATGATTTTAATAGACTTGAGTCGACAACACTTTCACTCCTTCTTTGTTTTCAACAACTTACCAAGATCGATCGTAGTCGCGGCAAGTGATGCTCGCCGACCTTGTCGACAATTTGACCGCGCAACTCCCAGTTCGGACCGACGCGGCTGCCACAGAACACGATCCAAAGTACGTCGTTGCACGCGAGCGCCGGTTTGGCGGAGACTCGGATGGCTGTCGGAATGATCATGGCCGCTCGAAGAGAATGGCGACTGGCTGCGACTGCATCAGGGCGAGGCCGCTGAAGGTGGTGGGGGAAATCTAGCGTGCGTTAACATCCAATTCTTGGCGATGGCAGCGCGGCACGGCCTGTTTGTAGACGCTTGACCTTGCCGTACCGCCGCTGGTTCGGTCGTGCGATAAAAATCGTACGGGCGCCCCTCGTGGGCGCCCTTGCGGAGGGCACGCCATGGCGTGCCCCCTACAGACAGGGCGGTAGAGCCACTGGCCAATGGTTAAGAGTTGGGTGCCACGCGACACGAGCTTACTCTTCGAGCGCCAGAAAGTAGACACGCCCGCCTTGGTCGTACAAAGTCCAGAATCGGCTTGATCTGTTGAGCCAGCGAGGTGACGCCGTGATCGCCGGTTCTCCATTACCCCTCTTCAGCTAGTGGCAGAGCCTCACGATGTCGGCCCAAACGATAGGCAAAGACGAAGGTCCGGTTGATGAGCTGGATTGCAAATCTATCCTATGAAAGCCATGACTTCAACGATGGCGCAACTGAGGTTCTGGCCACGGAGTGTCAAACGAGACGGCCTTGATGGCGTGCCACATCGGATCGGCTTCAAGATTTCCAAGCCGCTGCTTGTCACTGATAGCCTCCGATATTGCCCGCATTAAGTGGAATGAATCCCTCGGCAACTTTCGCCCCAGCTCATCAAGCAGTGCAGTGAGAACCCAAGCCACATGGTCGATGCCCATCGCGAACAACGCCTTCATCTGACCCAGCGGCACGGATGCGTCGTGCCCCTGGAGCAGCAGAATGGCCGCGGCACAGAATAACGGGCGGGCCATGGTTCGATCGGGGGCGGGAAGGCACAGTCGCTGGGATCGTTCTGACAAGCTCCATGCCTTGGCCAGGTTGCCCTGCTGGAGCAGGAGCGCCGCATAATTGGCCGGTATGCCGCTATCATTCGGACTGAGTGCCATCGCCTTCTCAAAATGGGCGAGCGCCTGCTGAGGGTCGTTCAAGGTTTGCGCCAGAAAATGCGCGTAGTTGCTGCGCGAATTGCCACCGGTCGGATCGAGCGCCAGGGAAGTCGCGAAGTGCTCGGCGGCGGCACTGACATCGTTGAGGCATACCCACAAAAGGAGGGCGAGATTGTTGTGAACGGTGGAACTGTCAGGATCGATTTCCAGGGATAGTTCGTAGCAGACCCTGGAAGCAATGAATGCCGAGAACTCATTTTTCAATTGCACGCCCGTCGAGCTCAGGATTCTTGCCAGGGTCTTGCGTGCACAAGCAAACGTATTCGCGCACGGCAGCTGCACCGCAAACTCCCGGATCAGGGATTGCGCGGCTGGCGTGGCACCCTGCAACAGGAGCACCTCCGCCAGGCTGGTGATGGTACAAAGGGTGCTGGTTTGCTCGCTTCCCTCGACTTTCAGGCGGCTTTGCAGGGCCTTCCGGTAAAGGGTCTCCGCCTCTTCCAGCTTGCCTCGATGCACGGAAAGGTGGGCAAGATTTTCGAGGTAGGTCAGGGTCTGGATGTGCTCCGCACCGAGCACGCTTTCACACTTTTCCAGCAATCGCTGGCAGAGCAATTCCGAGATCTCCTCGTGGTGACGATGATGCAGCGACACCGCAAGGCTGGCCAGGTGATCCAGGGTCTCCGGGCTTTCGGCGCCAATCCGGCTGACCAGATCGAAGGCCTGGCGAATGCTCTCCACATCCTCGTCTCTGGCCAGCCGTGTGCGTCCGGTCCAGGAGATCAGACTCACCAGGAGTTTTCGCGTTCTGGGCAAACAGTCGGCTTCGTGCTCAAGCTCTGATTTAGCCTCGTCCCAGCGCGCGAGGATTTGTGGCGCCGACTCCGACAGGGATTGGCTGGACGTGAGCGCCTGGAGCACTTCACAAAAGAACTTTGCGGAAAGGGATTCCGACGGGTTACTGCGCGGTCTCGCCGCATTGCTGCAACAAGTACTCTGGGCCGTTTCCTGAAGGCATTCCTGAAGTCCGGGCTCGGCCACGCGGCGTGATTCTTCCGCCAACTCCAGCAGCCCCAGAACCGTGGCCGGTTTCGCCTGACGGATTCGCTGGCATTGAACCCGGACTTCCTCCCGGTAATTGCCCCGATGGGACGAATCGGAGAGGTGAATGACCTGCCAGAGCGCCTGGCACAAATTGAGGCGTGCCGCTGCCGTCTCCTCGTGATCGGGTCCGGGAAATTTCTCCAATTCCGCCACATGAGTGCGCATGACCTCCAACGCCTCATCGTATTTTCCCAAACTTAATAATGCCGATGCGAGTCCAATGGCGGGCGAAACCGTTGTATTCGTGTTGCGGCAATAAAATGTGCTCCGCAATCGTCACCGCCCGCCGGTAGGCTTCCACCGCGTCCAGGTTCTTGCCCTCATTGCAGAAATTCAATGCCAATATTCCCCAGGGTGGCGACCATTTCCGGATGACCCTCGGGACGCGCCTTCTCAAACAATGACAAGGCCTCCTGGTAGATTCCCAGATAGTCAGCGGATTTCCCCTGGTCCTTGAGAATAACCGCCCGGTCGTTGATGCAGCTCGCCATACCCAGAAAGTCGGGAGGAGTTCCACGGCTGCGAATGGCATAGCATTTTTCCAGACAGTCCGAAGCCTTCTTGTAGTCCCGCTTGCCCTTGTTATAAAAAGCACAAAGGGCATAAAGCACGTCCGCCATCTGTTGACTATCCTGCGCATAGGCTCGTTGGGCGATAGCCAGGGCTTTTTCATAACTTACCGTGGCGCGGTCCAGGCTCTCGCGGTCGGAGTGGATTTTCCCCAGGGCCAGCAGAGTTCCCACCATGTCGGGGGAATCGATGACATTGTTGGCTTGCCAGACGAGGAGGGCCGCTTCCGCAAGCAGGATGGCCTCATCAAAGGCGCCCATTTCCTGGAAGAGCCGGCACAGTTTTCCGGCCACCACGGCATCGTGGGGATTTCCGGGACGTGCCAAACCATGGGGCTTGAGCCAGTCCTGCACAAGGTCGGTCAGCGACAATGCATGCCGCAGGCCGCTCATGTGACGCTGCCATTCGTCACGGCACTCATTGGACCAAAGCGTATCGACCAGGGCGGGGTCGAGCAAAATCGAGGCCAGTTCTTTGGTCTGCTGGGCTTGAGAGAGGTGCGAAAGGAGGGTATGGCTGAAGTACGGATGTTGCCCAAGTTTACCCGTCGAATAGATCTTCCACCCTTCGGCCGCAAGAAGTCGATCCCCCAGCTCAGGATCGGCGGCGAATGCACCGGCTCTAGGGTGCAGCGTTGCCGGGTTCAGTTCCGTGAGCCAGTCATGCAGAGACTTGTGCATCAGGGTCACGAACGTCACTCTTTGATTCCCTTGCCGCTCTTCCCGCAACGGAAACAACACGCCGAGCTTCATCAGCCGCATCTGCAAGTCATGAGATCCCAGTCCCAGCACACTGGGAAGAACGCTCACCGGCAATGGCGCCCGCTGCGCGATGATAACGCTAACCAATTCGTGAAGCTCCCGTTGATAGATTTCCAGGTTGGGAAACTTCCGGCTGAACCATCCTTTGTAGTAACCCGTTAACCCTTCAGGGAAATCCGCTGTCTGTTGCAGGGACAGTCGTCCACTTCGGATCTCGTCAAGAACGAGGTAGGCATAGAGGAACATCCCTTCGCTTTTTTCCACGACCTCATTGATAACTTGATCACTGGCCTTCTGATCCTCCAACTCGCGCCGGAGGAAAGTGCGGATGTCTTGAAGGTTTTCCCGGCTGCTGGCATTCAGGATAAATGGATGCAGGGTCCCCAAATAGCCGATCACATCCATCTCTGGTCGGGTGGTCACAACCAGTCGCAGCCAGTCGGGCAAACCGCCCCGAACCTCTCCGATGAAACTGGCCATTTCGTTTTCCTCGCCGCGGCCGGCTTCATCCAGGCCATCGAGAACAACGAGTTGAACGTGGTCAGGAACTGGAAAGGTGCCGCTTAACGGCTTTAGCAACATGTTATCGAAAACCGTCCTCGCGTCACCTGCAACAGTCTCCTTCAGCTCATTTATGCCCAAAGCGCAAAGGCGCCTCTCATATTCCGGCGACCGTGCGGCGATTTGCGCGGCGAGGGACAGGAGGATACGTTTAGGGTCCGTCTTTTCGGTATGGCCGTGGATGCAATGGTGGAAGGCGATGACGTCCTTGCGGGTATGGCACCAATGGCAGGCGATTGCGCTTTTCCCAATGCCCGGACCTCCCAGTAAGCAAAACACCTTTGAGTCCCTTTGCCTGGCGATCCATTCATCGAGCTCATCCTCAACCCATTTCCGGCCGGTAAAATGTGCGAGATGCTTCTTGCTCTCTGCATCGAAGCTCAGCGGCCTCACCAAATCGTGGAAGAGTTCTCTTGGAATGGGAGGGTTGCTGGCTACTGGAATCGGTGGAGGCAGAATGCCCTGGATGGCTTGCGGAAGCACCTTGAGTAGCTCGGCTTGGTCTTGAAAGGGCGCCACGGTGAATCCGTCCTGGGCGAGGAGCTCATTCGCGGAGCCTATCCATACGCACCCCGGCTTCGCCACGATCGACAAAGCGCATCGGCCAAGTCGCATCGTCAGGGACCAAGAAAATCAATCGTGGTAACTTCCGCTCGCTGGCTTCGCGAAACTCCATTTCCGTAACCGAGCGATCGTGACCAGATGGAACCGAGCCATAGCGAAATGCAAATAGGCCGACATACACTTCAGCCGAAGCCACATCGGCCAAGCACTTCTCGACCGGTCCATGAGCGTCAGCCGTGTAGCCTTCCATGCTAATGACTTGATGCCCGAGCCGCCCGAGTTGTTCAACTACGGCACGACGGTACTCGCGCAGGTCCTCTGAGGTAGACGAAACGTAGATACGCATAAGGTAACTCGTTTCTCGGTTGGAAAATGCCCTCCGTTTATACGGGCAAGCATACCACAAGTCTCCCCATTGCGTGCTCGACCATCAGTCCTTCCGAGGCGCCAGCGCCGCCTGCCCGCGCGGCGTGCGCGAGGGCCTGGTGCACCGTCTGTTCCACCGGATTCCAGGCGGCCGGAGTCTCGAACTCACCTGTCCGGGGCTGCAAGCAGTACTCGGGCGGGACGGCATTCTCATCCAGCCAGTACCACTGTTTAGCCAAGGCCCGCGCGTCACCAGCGGGGATGTGCGGGAGAAGCGCGTCGAATTCAGAGGCCGGAATTCTGGGGGGCAACGGCTGCCAACCGTAGCGGTCGCCGAGCAGCACGATGAAATTGGGATTGATCCCCGTGCGCTGGCAGCGCTCGATCTCGCGCAGGCAGATCTCCATCGTCTGCTGGTCGAGTCCTGCCTCATCGCGCACGCCCCAGCGCAAGTCGATGGCCTGGAAGCGGGCGCCATGCTGCTCGCACAGCGTTCGCAGCTTCGGAAAGACATCGCGCTGCAGCGCGTCGCGTTCCGCTTTTAAGTCCTCAAACGTCGAACTGACGAAGACGCGAAACGTGCGGGTGGCGATGGGCATGGGGTCAGTCCCGTGAGGCGATGATACCACCATCCCCCTTGAGCCCCAAGGGAGCGACCCAGCTTGGCCCAGGCCAACGGGCCATAGGCGTTGATTTGAACGTAGCGCCGCTATCCTGGCGGCTCAATGCCGGCGGGAAGCCGGCGCCCGGAGTTTCCACATCTCTGACGAGAGGCCTTTCCACCACCTCGACACGGCCCCATCATTCCCCGCGGAGCGAAGCTTTGGAGTGCGTGCAGCTCGCTGCCGCTTTCCCTTCCGCAAGCTTGCTTGCGGCAGTTTTTTCCCGCAAGCT
This sequence comes from uncultured Acidobacteriota bacterium, assembly GCA_963825395.1. Lineage (GTDB taxonomy): Bacteria > Acidobacteriota > Terriglobia > UBA7540 > UBA7540 > Bog-366. The sequence goes on from CAWGTQ010000014.1 coordinate 25,552, forward strand.
CTCTTGCGGGAATCTCCACCCCCGCCTCGATATGCCACGTCATGGTGGTGCCAATATCCACGTACCCGTGTCGCGCTTGGATCACCTCGGGCGGAACGACAAAAAGGACCGTTCCATCCCGACTCTCGCTAAGGACAAAGGTTCGTAAGTGCGCTGACGTATTCCGCGTAAACAACGGAGCGCAGTTGCCGGGGTGCCGGTGGGTCGCATAACCCGCGCCGATCGTGCGACATTTTTACCGCGTGAGCGACGATATGCCCGAATCCGTCGGATTATCCTGGCGGCGACAACTATCGAAAGTTTTCTCTCATCCCTTCGCATTTGATTGTGAGATAATAACGCTCCGATGGTCATTAATATTAGAACAGGTTCAAACCAAACTGACCTTACAGGTGCTGGCGTAAGCCCAACCCACACTCTGGCGAAGTCCGCGACCTCGAGTCGCATACTTAAATAATCGCAATATGTGTGTCAAGTCCGCCGGCGACCTGATCATGCACGTTCCGGGGGATGAAGTCATGCTATGTAAAGGAACTTATATTATGAATTCCGTAGCAAGTTCTGCCCAACCTGTGGGGCCTTCCCTCTCGAGGCACCAACGCTATGTGGCGATCCTCCTTGGGGCGATGGTGGCGGCCATGGCCATGCTGGCGGCGTCGGTGGCGCAGGCCCAGATCACGACGGCGACAACGCTGACGCTGTCGTCTTCATCGGGTCCTTTGTCATCCGGTTCCTCAGTTACCGCGGGGACAGTAGTGACTTTCACGGCCTCGGTGACTGACCCCTCGCCGGTCACCACCGGCCTAGTGTCCTTCTGCGATCTTGCCACGAACAGTTATTGCGACAACTCGGCGCTCATCGGGACGGCGCAATTGCTCTCCCTGGGGACGTCCCTGGGGACGGCAGTCATTAAACTGGTCCCGGGGACTGGGAGCCACAGCTATGTGGCGGTCTTCAACGGAACCCCAAACGGAACGACAGCGAACGCCGCCAGCACCTCGTTGCCGCAAGCGTTGACGGTAACGGGGTATAGGACGACGACGTCGATTTCCTCTTCTGGCTCGGCGGGCAGCTACAACCTGACGGGAACGGTGATAGGGTGGGGTAATAGCAGTGCGGGGCCGACCGGAACCGTATCGTTCATGGATACGACAAACAGCAACTATGTCCTGGGTTTGGCGGCTCTGGGGACGGCAACATTGGGACAACCCTTTGGAATGCAATCCACGCAAACAGCGGGGAGCGGTCCTTATGCCGTAGCGACAGGGGACCTCAGGGGAATTGGCATCGCCGACCTCGTGGGGGCGAATTGCGGTTCGGACACGGTAAGCGTTCTGCTGGGAAATGGGGATGGTACCTTTCAGACGGCGTCCAACATCGCCTCGGAGTCATTCAATTGTCCCATCTCCGTAACGATAGCTGACTTCAATGGGGATGGCCTCCCCGACCTGGCGATCGCGAATTGGGGTGGCGAATCGGTAAGCGTGCTGCTCGGGGATGGGACTGGGGGTTTCACGGAGCCAACCAGCAGCCCCTATGCAGTGGGAAACACCCCCTTTGCCGCAATTGCGGCGGACTTCAACGGAGATGGCATCGCCGACCTCGTGGTGCCGAATTACAGTAATGGTGACGCCGGAACGGTGAGCGTGCTGCTGGGGATCGGGAATGGCTCCTTCCAGTCGCAGGTGACCTATGCGGTGGGCGACGGACCCCGTTCCGTGGCAGTGGGGGACTTCAACGGGGATGGTTTCCCCGACTTGGCGGTGGCGAATTACGGTAACGGTAGCGGTAGCACCCCTGGAACGGTAAGCGTGCTGCTCAATAGTGGCACGGGCACCTTCGCGGCGGCGACCGACAGCCCCTATACAGTGGGCACATCTCCCATTTATGTGGCGGTGGGGGACTTTAGGGGGGTCGGCAAACTCGACTTGGCGGTGACGAATTCCGCTGACAATACGATAAGCATCCTGCTGGGAAACGGGGATGGCACCTTCTCTCCCACCCCCCCTACCCTCCCCCCGACGTATCCGACGGGCACCGAACCTTTTGGGGTAGCGATAGGGGACTTCAACGGGGACGGCGTCGCCGACTTGGCGGCGACGAATTACAATAGCGGTAGCACCGGAACGGTGAGCGTGCTGCTCGGGGATGGGACTGGGGCTTTCACGGCGGAGACCGGCAGCCCCTATACAGTGGGAAACGGTCCCACTCGCCTGGCAGCGGGAGACTTCAACGGGGATGGCATCGCCGACCTGGCGGTGGCAAATTACAAGGGTAGTACGGTTAGCGTGCTGCTGAACGGTGTGACGCAGGCGGCGACCTGGTCGACGTCATCACCCGTCGCGGTTCCGGGAACAGGCGCGTCTGACAATTTGGAGGCCAGCTATCCGGGGGATAGCAATTTTGCGCCCAGCATGTCGACCCTGGCTTCGTTGGCCACATCGGCAGCGGCCATGAGCATCACGGCCAGCGGCGCGTCCATGACTTACGGCGCGACGCCACCCACCATCGCACCCCTTTACACTTATTACGACGGTACGAACGACGTTGTGAACTCGTCCGCCCCGCCGAACGGCACGACGGCTCCGGCTTGCACGACGACGGCAACAAGTGCCTCCCCGGTGGGAGCGTATCCTGGGTACAACACCTGCTCGGGGGCGGCGAATAGCACTTACACCGCAATCAGCTATGTGGCAGGAACGATGACCGTAACCCAGGCCACGCCCACGGTGACGTTTGGGACGGCGCCGACGGCGACCTATTTGGGCGGGAATTTCACGGTCAGCGCGACGACGACGAACACGGATAGCACGGCGCTGAGCTATAGCCAGGTGAGTGGGCCGTGCGCCCTGGTCAGCGGGGCGACGTTCAGTTCGAGTGGGGCGGGCGCCTGCGTGGTGCAGGCGAGCGGGGCAGCCACGACAAACTTCACGAGTGCCTCCAACACGCAATCGGTGACCATCGCGCCAGCGGACCAGGCGACGCTGACGGTAACCGGCCCGGGCAGCGTGACTTACGGGACGACCGGGACGGCGGCAGCCACGGGCGGCAGCGGCACGGGGGCCTTGAGCTTCAGCGCCGGAGCCTCGACGGGCTGCGCAGTAACAGGGACGACGGTGAGTGTTACCAACGCCAGCGGGACCTGCTCACTGACGGCAATGCAAGCTGCTGACGACGATTACAACTCGGCCACCAGTGCGGCGTTCACGGTGACGCTGGTCAAGGCGAACCAGGCGACGCTGGCGGTAACCGGGCCGGCCAGCGTGACCTACGGGGCGACCGGGACGGCGGCAGCCTCGGGCGGCAGCGGCACGGGGGCCTTGAGCTTCAGCGCCGGAGGCTCGACCGGCTGCGCGGTAACAGGGACGACAGTGAGTGTGAGCAACGCCAGCGGGACCTGCTCGCTGACGGCGATGCAAGCCGCTGACAACAATTACAACTCGACCACCAGCGCGGCGTTCACGGTGACGCTGGTCAAAGCCACGCCCACCGTCACTTGGGCCACGCCGGCCGCCATCACCTATGGCACGACGCTCAGCGCAACCCAGACTCGATGCCACCTCGGCGGTAGCCGGAACGTTTGCTTACAGCCCGGCGGCGGGAACCACGCCGCCAGCCGGAACGGACACACTCTCGGTGACCTTCACGCCCACCGACACGACTGACTACACGACAGCCACGGGCAGCGTCTCGCTGCCGGTGAACAAGGCGACGCCCACGATCACCTGGGCCACGCCCGCGGCCATCACGTATGGCGCCACCCTCAGCAGCACACAGTTGGATGCCACGGCATCGGTGCCCGGCACGTTCGTCTATAGCCCGGCGGCTGGAACCACTCCGGCAGCCGGAACGGATACACTCTCGGTCACCTTCACTCCCACCGATACGACGGATTACAACACGGCAACGGCCAACGTCACCCTTGCGGTGGAGGGCTTCGCTTTCACCGCAGCCTCCGGGTCTTCCACCTCGGCCACTGCCGCCCCCGGTCAACCCGCAACCTACACATTAAGTGTGGGTGGTGAAGGCGGATTTTCCGGGCCGGTGTCCTTTACCTGCACCGGGGCTCCCTCCGAGGCCACCTGCACGGCTTCGCCGAACCCGTTAACAGCGGGGAGTTCAGCCAAGAATGTCACCGTCACCGTTACCACCACCGCGCCTTCGGTCAGCACTCCACGCTCTCGACCTGTTCCCCCCATCCCACCCCCATCGCCGGGCCTGAAAGGTCTGTTCCTGTTCGTCCTGGTTATTACGGGGATCGCATGGGCCTTCGCCCGCCGGAGACAACCCGGCGCGACCCGATGGCAGTCCAGGATGGTCCTGCTCGCCGGGGGATTGTTACTGACGCTGGCGCTGGCAGGATGTCATAGTAGCGGCACAACGACCACGCCGTCTAACCCCGGAACACCCGCCGGAAACTACACGCTGACGGTAAAGGGCACCGCGGGTTCGGGATCTTCTACCCTGAATCAAAGTGTGACCCTTACACTAAACGTGAGTTAATTGAAACGTAAGCGGGACACCCGCTACCGAGGCCCTGGGGCCTCTTGCCGGGGTCATCGCGAATTCGCCCGTCACTTTCACCTTGACATTCTACCTGAAGGGCGGTACGTTCACCTAGAATGTCTACCAAAGAACAACGAGAACGCATCGAACTGCTGCAGGGAACCTTGGACCTGCTGATCCTCCGCACGCTGCTGCTGGGACCGGCGCACGGCCACGCCATTGCCAAGGCCATTGAATTCAGATCCGAAGACGTGCTGCAGGTCGAGCAGGGGTCGCTGTACCCCGCGCTGCACCGGCTCATCAAGCGGGGCTGGATTTCCGTCCAGGAAGGCACGTCGGAGAACAATCGGCGGGCCAAGTTCTACCGGCTGACACCCAAGGGAAGGCGCCAACTGGCGGTTGAGACCAGCAAGTGGCAAAGACTGGCAGGAGCGATTGCACGGATTCTCATGCCCGCCGAACAGGAGGGCGAATCATGAGCCGCCGCAAGCGCATGATGGAGGACCTCGACCAGGATATCCGCGACTACATCGAACGCGAGACCCAGGACAACATCGAGCGCGGCATGTCCCCCGAGGAAGCGCGCTACGCGGCTCTGCGCAAGTTTGGCAACGTGACACGGATCAAGGAAGAAGCTTGGGAGGTGTGGAGTTTCGTTTGGCTTGAGCAACTATGGCAAGACCTTCGGCAAGGAGTTCGGGTGCTGGCCAGGAATCCCGGCTTCACCGCCGTGGCGGTGCTGACGCTCGCGCTTGGCATTGGGGCCAATCACGGCGATTTTCAGCGTGGTGAATGCCGTGCTCTTGCGGCCCTTGCCGTTCGCCGATCCTTCCCGTCTCATCGCACTTCACGAGGGCGTCCCCAAAATGGGTTACCCCAAGATGGGTTTTTCGCCGCCGGACCTGGCCGTCTTGGCGCGAGAGCAGAAATCGTTCAGTGCCATTGGCGCTTTCTGGAATGAACATGTTGATATTTCCGGCCAGGGCGAGCCGGAGCGCGCCGTGGCCACGCGCGTTTCTGCCCCATTGTTCCCGATGTTGGGTGCGGAACCGATATTGGGCAGGACCTGGGCACCGGCAGAAGACGCGCCTGGGCATAACGTGGCCCTTCTCAGCTTTGGGCTTTGGCAGCGCCGGTATGGAGGCGCCGCCGGCGTCATCGGCCAAACCATCGAGCTGGACCGCCAGCCGTATACCGTCATCGGCGTTATGCCGCGGAATTTCGAATTCCCCCTTCCGGGGCCGGAGGACAATGGCTCCCCCGCCGATCTCTGGGTGCCGATGGCTTTTACTCCGGCGGAACTTCAGGGGTGGGGTGGATCGTACCTGACCAGCGTGGTGGGACGCTTGCGGTCCGGCGTCACGTTGGGTGAGGCGCGCAGCGAAGCCGATTCCCTCGCGCGGGTCATCGTGGCTAATTATCCTCCGGCTCTCACCAGTTCCTTTCGTGGTGCGCTCGGACTCAATATAACCGTGTCACCCTGGCAGGAAGATGTCGTTGGCTCCATACGCACCTTGCTACTCGTTTTGATGGCCGCCGTGGCTCTTGTATTGTTGATAGCCTGCGCGAACGTGGCAACTCTGCTGATATCGCGAGCAACCACGCGACAAAAAGAGATTGCCGTTCGCATTGCGCTCGGGGCCACGCGGCTGCGTTTAGTGCGCCAGGTGCTAACCGAAAGCCTCCTCCTGGCGCTCAGTGGAGGCGCCCCCGGATTCGCCCTTGCCTTCTGGGGCAGGAATGTCATCCTCGCCCTCGTGCCGCGGAGTGTCCCTCTGCCGCGCGAGGTACCGCTCAGTGGAGACGTGCTGGCCTTCGCGCTCGCCACAGCTTTCCTGGCGGCTATTCTGTTCGGACTCGTTCCTGCTTTCCAGGTATCGGCTCTCGTGGTGCAGGGTCCTTTGCAAGAGGGCGGGCGGGGCGGGACGCCCGGCAGGTCACGCCATCGTCTGCAGAGATTTTTCGCGACCGGAGAATTTGCCTTGGCACTTATTCTGCTCGTTGGCGCGGGCCTGCTGATTCGCAGTTTCCTCAAGCTCCTCGACACGCGCCCCGGCTTCCGTCCGGATCATGTGCTCACCCTCAATATTCCCCTCCCTCGCCAAGCCTATCCCCGGGCGGACCACATAAAGGATTTCTACAAACAATTGCTCGATCGAGTTTCAAATCTGCCAGGCGTGCGCACCGCCGGGCTCTCGAATGATTTGCCTCTCCAGGCCAGCGAGATGGTTTCGATCACGGTCGAAGGGCGCGCTAAATCTGAAGGCGAGACCCCGCAGGCGATTTGCCAGTCTTGGGTGCTGGGAAGCTATTTTGAAACGATGGGCATTCCACTTGTGCAGGGCCGGTGGTTCACTCCGGAGGACCGCCTGGAAACTCAGCCCGTAGCCATCGTGAGTTTATCCCTGGCGCGAAAGTTCTGGCCACGACAAAACGTTATGGGGAAACGCATCCGCTGGGGGGTGATGGCCCCGTGGGAAATGATTGTGGGCGTCGTCGGCGACGTCAGCCAAGGGCCGCTCAACACCCCTTTGGCGCCGCACGTTTATCGGCCGTACCTCCAATTGGCCGGCCCTTTCCTCGAAGCAGACCCCTTTCGCGACTGGCACGCGATGAATCTTGCCGTGCGCACGCACGCCGACCCCGCTTCGCTAACTTCTGCCGTTCTTACCCAGGTTCATTCGCTCGACCCTGATCTGGCTGTCGCCAACATTCGGACGATGACGCAAGTGATCGTTTCCTCCATGGCGGGGTCTAAATTCAACACCCTTGTGCTCGGGGCGTTTGCGAGCCTGGCACTCGTCCTCGCGGCAATCGGAGTCTATGGCGTCCTGTCGTACACTGTCGCGCAGCAGCGGCATGAGATCGGCATCCGCATGGCATTGGGCGCAGAGGAGCGGGACGTGCTCGCGATGGTGGTGGGACAGGGGATGAAAGTGGCGGCCATTGGCGTGGGGATCGGTACCGTTGGTGCGCTGGGATTGACTCGTCTCCTTTCGAGCCTCCTTTATGGTGTGAAAGCAACAGACCCGCTGACCTTTATCGGGGCCTCACTCTTGCTGATCACGGTTGCGGTTCTCGCCAGTTACATCCCCGCCCGCCGGGCAACCAAGGTCGATCCCATGGTGGCGCTGAGGTATGAATAATGACTTTGAAGATTGGGCGTCCAAGGGCAGCCATGGGAGACCGAACCGCGATGGCAAAAGCTGAATCAAATCGAATTCGGTCCGCATATGGAAACTTCTGTAGAGTTTTTACCGCCTCCCCGCCGATGAGGCTTTCAAAACCGGGTTCCCCTTAGATTGATGAACTTGGCTCCCTTTGATCCCGGGGCTGACAGTTGTTAGCACCGGTTTTAAGAGGAGCTAGTTTCAACGGTTTGGAGGGAGCCACGCAGCGGAAAAACTCGCTTTTGGGCACACTAAAGCGAGTGCGGGGAGTACAAGTGAATTTCCCGACGCTCCGAGTTCGGCAGGTCCCAGCCCACTATCTACGTCCTTGATGGAAATGGGCTTCGCGATCACCGGCCCGCTCGCCCGACGCTCACGCCTCTTATCCGGTTTTTGTCCATCGGCTCGCGCGTTTGCTCCACGCTTCCTTCCGACCTCACCTCACGACGACGCCTCGGCGCTTCGCTAACCCTTCACCTCCATCCGGTTGGATAGAGGACTTTCACCTCCAAGCTGTCGAGCATGCTCGGCACACCGGGTGGCGCTGAGGTAGGCGCCGTTTGCCTTCCTCCGCGGTTCTTAACCTGGAAACATAAACGATGATATTAGCATCCAAATATGAAATCCCATGGAAGGGCGAAGAGCCGCAGACGAACGCAAGGAACGCGTACGTCTGCGGTGCTTCCCAGGGTCCCGATGATCGTCACGCGGGCTGAATATCGGATACGTGAATGGTGTTACTTCCAGAATCCAATGTTCCGATCACCTTTACGATCTGGCCCTCAAACTGTTTGGCTTTATCCTGATCATCCAGGTAGAACCCCGTTCCTGACTGCTTGTCGACGAGCAAGGCGTACTGTCCGTTCTTGGCCTTCACAATCTGGCCAGTGTAGACTTGGCCCTGCTGTTGGGCATGCTCTTGCTGCGCATTCGGTTGCTGGCTTTGGGACTGTGCCCGCACGGTTGGGGTGAGGGGGAAGAGCAACAACGCAAAAGCCAATGTCAGCATCCCTAGCAACGGCATTCTTCGTTTCATGCACCACCTCCTGGGTAGATCGTTTTTGCGTACGGCACAAGCGTAGCAAGGCCTCGCCCAATGCAGGGTTAGAGCGACCGAGTATTGATAAGGCAGAGGTTACGTAATTACGGATCGGTCAAAGGCGGTAAAACTTCCCGATAAGGAGAAATTTTTTCTCGCGCGAAGGTTGAATTCGATTCGTGTCAGCAATTTGTCTGACCCGGGCAGCAGGGTAGAATTCGGCCCATGGCAGCCTTGGCGCAAACAAACTGAACAAGGAGATACGTCATGCGGCAGGTTATTCTCACGATGGCAATCGCCCTGGCTCTTGGCGCGCCACTTTTCCTCCAGGCGCAGACCTCCACGCCACCGCAGCCGGCAGCGCCGCCGAGCGCCGCCGCGCCCCAAGAACACGCGGGCATGGAGATGGGCGGGATGCAGCACGACCATACTTCCATGGGAAGCATGGAGAAAGGCAACGTTCCCCATTGGTCGGACGCCGAGTGGTCGACTTTCAACCATCGCGGTGCGGGTTGGTTCCTGCTCTTTTGGGGTCTGACTGCTTTGATCGCTGGGCTGCAATGGCCGCGCCGCACAGGGTGGCGATTCGTTCCGCCCCTCGTGCTGTTCGCCATGGTGGAGTTCCTTTTTCTGAGGAACGATCCCGAGACTTGGCCGGCCGGACCCATCGGCCTTTGGGCGAGCCTCAAAGACCCCGAGGTTTTTCAGCACCGCATCTTCCTGCTGCTCCTTTTGGCCATGGCGATCATTGAGCTGCTCCGCGCCGCCGACCGCCTGCCGCCGTTTTTTCAAAAGTATTCGCTGCCGGCGCTCGTCGTGTCCGGCGGCATTTACCTTTTTTTCCATAAGCATGGCGGCGCGGAAATGGCCAAAATGATGGAGCAGATGAAGGATCCGGCGATAGCCGCGAGCCCGGCCATGCAGCGGATGATGGCCTCGATGGACCGAGTCCGTCACGAGCACCTGTGGTTTTCCCTTATTGGGTTCGGCCTCGCGGCGGCCAAACTCTTGGGAGATACCGGGCGCCTCAAAGGGCGGCTGGGCGCTGTGCTGTGGGCGGTATTCGCAGTCCTGCTGGGAATCTACATGACCGGCTATACCGAGTGAGCAAGATAGGGCAGCACGCCCTTTGCGCCGCAACCCGATAAAATAGGCTGCTTGCTACGCCACCACCAGGTTCGGATGATAGATACTGCCGGAGACGTGACGGGCCACGGCAATCAGTCGGCGCTCCGGGCCGAGGATTTTGAGGAGATTCGCGGCGGGCGCATGTCCAGGGGCCTCCCCCCTGCCCGGCCGGAGGGCTTGGGCCAGTTCGAACGCGTGGCCGTGCCGCACTGAGGTTTCCTCACGGCCCCGCACTACCAGTTCCGGACAATCGGGAAGAAGGGCTTCCAGCCGTATGATGCAGGAATCCAGGCTGCCCTGTTGCGCAGCTTCTTGCAGCCGTTCGAGGGTGACCGCGCGATTCTCCCTGAACTCCGCCACGGCGGTACGCCGCAGGCCGGCCAAGTGCCCTCCGCACCCTAACTTCTGCCCGAGGTCGTGGGCCAGGGATCGGACGTACGTCCCGCCGGAACATTCCACCGCGAACTGCACCTGCTCGCCGTGTAGCTTCAGCAATTCCAGGGCGTAGATTTCCACTTCCACCGGCGCCAGGTTTACCGGCTTGTGCTGTCGCGCCAGTTCGTAAGCACGCACTCCCCCCACATGCTTGGCAGAGTAAGGTGGAGGAGATTGCAGCAACCGCCCCGTAAATTGGCGAAAGTATCCCTCCAACACCGATGCATCCAGAGCTACCGGCGCCGCTTCCGACGTGGGTTCCCCCGTGGCGTCATAAGTGTCAGTGGAGAAACCGAAGCGGATCGTGCCCTCGTAAGCCTTGCGAGACTTCAAATAGAATTGCGCGAATCGCGTCGCCTTGCCCACGGAGACCGGCAGCACACCCGTCGCGAAAGGATCGAGCGTCCCGAAGTGGCCCACCTGGCGTTGGTGCAGAATCTTGCGGACTCGCGCCACAACGTCATGGGACGTAATGCCCGCAGGCTTGTCGATAACGAGGACTCCGGAGATTTCGGGTCGGGCAGTTTCTGTCATGTTCTGACCGGGATTTCTCACCACGGTTTAGAAGGAGGGTATCAGACCTGGTCTGTAGGTCCGCGGCTTTTCCTTGCCGATAGGGGACGAGCCGCGGATCTACAGACCAGGTCGCGCTACCCTTCTCCATCGTTCTTGTCGATCTGCTGTAAGAGCATATCGATCTTCTCGCCCGCTTCGGCGCCGTGGTCCAGGATAAAGGCCAGGTCCGGAACCCGTCGCAGCGTCAGCCTCCGACCGATTTCGTGCCGAAGAAATCCCGCCGCCGAGGACAACCCTTCAATGTTGCTCTGTTGCTCCTCCGGGCTCCCCAACACCGAGACAAAGACTCGGGCGTGGTGCAGGTCAGCGGTCATCTCCACGCGCGTGATGGTGGCGAACCCGATTCGCGGGTCTTTCACCTCGCGCGCAATCAGTTCCGCCAACTCCACACGAATCTCATGTCCCAACCGGTCTGCCCGGCGTCCGGCAATACTCATGCGCTTCCCAAGTCATGGGAGAAATGACAGGTGTCCCAAAGACAAAAATCGAAGCTCGAAAATCGCGGCGAGTTTCGAATTTCCACTTTCGCTTGTTCGTCACTCGTCACTGCTAGAAGAACTCCAGCACGTGGTCGGCAACGTCATCACCCAGGATGTCTTCCGATTCCGCGAGGACTTGGCGGAAAACCGATTCCAGCAAAGTTTGGCTATCGGAAATCGAAACCACCCCCAGCGTGGCGCGCTGCCACACGTCCTGATGGTCAAGTTCCGCCACGGCCACGTTGAAACGGGCCCGGAGACGATCCTTTATTTTTCGCAGGACCGCACGCTTTTCTTTGAGTGAATGCGCGTAAGGAAGTTGAATTTCCAGGGTTAATACGCCAACCGGCATCGCGTTAGCCCCTCTTGGGGGCTGGGGACTCACTATTGAAACTCGGAAATCGAAGATCGGCACATTACTCACGAGTTTCGCATTTCGATTTTCGAGTTTCGTCCTTTCCCTAGCCTCAGGCCATGGCAGGCTCGATGATCCTCTCCTTCACGTAAGCTTCAATGACGTCACCGACCTTGACGTCATTGTAGTTTTCAAGCGAAATTCCGCACTCCATTCCCGACTTCACTTCCGCCACGTCGTCCTTGAAACGGCGCAAGGATCGGATTTTTCCCTCATGAACCACCACGTGGTCGCGCACCAACCGGATTTGCGAATCCCGCGCGATTTTGCCGTCCTGGATAACACACCCGGCCACGGTTCCGACCTTAGTAATGCGGAAAGTGTCGCGAACGTCCGCTCGTCCCAGAGACGTTTCTTTGTAGGTGATGGCCAGCAACCCCACCATAGCTTTCTTGATTTCTTCGGTGACGTTGTAAATGATCGTGTGCAAACGGATGTCGACATTCTCCAACTGAGCCAAGTCCGTCGCTTTGCGCTCCGGCCGCACGTTGAAGCCGATAATAACGGCATTGGAAGCCGAAGCCAGCAGTACGTCCGACTCGGTAATGGCGCCTGCTCCCGCGTGTATGACCTTGATCTTCACCCTATCGGTGCTGAGCTTGATCAAGGATTCAGAGAGGACCTCCACCGAACCTTGCACGTCCGCCTTGATAATCAGCGGCAGGTCCTTGACATCCCCCGCCGCCAACTGTTCGTGCAATTGCTCGAGAGTAAGGCGCGCGGATTTGGCGAGAGCTGCGTCGCGGAGCTTCCCCTGCCGGTGCAGGGCAATTTGCCGCGCCTTGAATGTATCCTCAATCACCTGGAGGCGATCGCCGGCCTGGGGGACATCCTCTAGCCCCAGGACTTCTGCGGGGGTCGAGGGAGGGGCCTCTAATATCGGCCGTCCGTGGTCGTCAAACAAGGCTCGCACCTTGCCGTAAATCGCTCCCACAATGAACGAGTCGCCGATTCGTAACGTCCCGTTCTGAATCAACACCGACGCCACCGGACCGCGCCCGCGGTCAAGTTTGGCTTCGATAACCGTCCCGGAAGCCAGGCGATTGGGATTGGCCTTCAAGGCTTGCAGATCGGCGACCAGCAAAATCATTTCCAGCAGCAGGTCAAGGTTCTTGCGCTGCTTGGCCGAAACTTCCACCGTCACGGTTTGCCCGCCCCATTCCTCCGGCATCAGATCGTGGTCGGCCAACTGCCGCTTGACACGTTCCACCTGGGCTTCCGGCTTATCGATCTTGTTAATGGCTACGACAATCGGCACCTTGGCGGCCCGCGCGTGATTGATGGCTTCCACTGTTTGAGGCATGACCCCGTCATCCGCGGCAACCACCAGCACGACAATATCGGTCACCCGGGCGCCGCGCGCGCGCATCAAAGTAAAGGCTTCGTGGCCGGGAGTATCGATAAAGGTCACCTTTCGCCCCTGTCCCACGACTTGATAGGCGCCGATGCTTTGGGTAATGCCACCCGCTTCGTGAGCTGCCACATTGGTCTCGCGCAACGCATCCAGAAGCGAGGTCTTTCCGTGATCGACATGGCCCATCACGGTGACCACCGGAGCTCGGGGGCGTAGATCTTCGGGGCGATCCGATTCTTCCACTTCGTGAAGAACCTCCTCCTCGTAACTGACAATAGCCGCTTCCGCACCGAAGCTGCGAGCAATTTCCACGGCCGTGGGGCCGTCGAGGGTCTGGTTGATCGTGGCGAAAATTCCTTTGTCCAGGAGCCGCTTGATCACGTCTTTGGCGCGCGCCTCGAGCTTTTCTGAAAGCTCCTTGATCGCGATACCTTCGCTGATGGTAATCTTCCGCGTGATCGGAACCTCTTCCGGGACCACTGGCCGAGGAGGCGCCATCGTAGGCGCCGGGCCGCGTCGCATTGTAGGCAGCGCTGGCCGGCCGATCCCCGGACGAACGGGAGCAGGTCCCCCCGCGGCCACTGCCCCGCCCGCGGCTGGACGCGCCGAGGTCGGATGCATGGGGCGAGGCTCACCCGGGCGCCGAGAAGGCACTGGCCGCGATGGCGCAGGTTTCGGCATAACCGCGTGCGGATAAATCGGCTGGTTGGAAGTGGCACCTACGTGCCGCCCTGGCCGTTGCGGACGCATCCCCCCTCTCGGTTGCGCACCCGGTGGCGGCGGGGGAGGCATCTCCGGCGCCTTGCTGGGGATTGATAACTCGTTTGCCGTACCTGCACGCGCGACAGGAACGGGAGGGGCTTCTACCCCCCCTTTCACCGGAAGAACTGCTGGCACAGGACGTGTCGGCGCCGGGCGCCCAATGGGTGGCGCGGAAATCCGTCCCGCAATCGAGGGCCCAGCGGAGGCGCTGCTGATCACAGCGGGTGCGACGGGAGCGGGCCGATCGAGCGGGTGCTCCACGGAGGGCGCGGGCTTATGGGTTGCGGGCGAAGTGACCGGTCCAGCGGCAGCAGGTGGCACAACGGGCTTCGGCGGGGGCGGTGGAGCCACCACGGCCTTGCGCGCTGTTGCCTTAATGTCCGCAATGGAACGCGTCAGCGGGTGGAGGTCCAAACTAAAGTCATGCAGCTTCTTCAGGTCCAGCCCTGCGGGCACGTGCGGCGCCTCGACTGCGGGCGTAGGTTGCACGGGCGCGGCAGGAGGCTCCTCCACCTTTTCTTCAGTGGCAGATTCACCATCGGCACGGAAGTGCGCCCGAACTTTGTCTGCGAGGTCGTCATCGAGTGCACTGGAGTGAGATTTCTTATCTGGAATGCCAAGTTCCGCCAGATACTCCAAAACCACATTGCTCTTCACTTCCAGTTCACGTGCCAGTTCGTTGATCCTAATCTTCCCCATGCGTAAGTCTCTTTCTCCCTAACCACAGCCCGGATATTGGGCGTTGGAAATCTGCCGGCCGGTTCGATAAAAGCCCTGGCAGCCTTAATTTATTTTTCTCCACCTCCTCCTTCATCCGGACTAGGCTCACCCTCCACTTGGGTTCCGCCTTCGACAGACGACTCGATTTCTTGGTTTTCCTCAACCGACTTGTGCTCTTCAACTGTCTCCGGCCCGGCAGCTTCAGCGGAAGCGCTGGGTTCTTGAGGAACAGCGGTTTCCTCCGCCGGTGAACTCGGGGGCGCCGCCTCAGAGGTTGGGGGTTTGGATGTCTCCGCCGATTCTGCTACTTCGCCCTCCTCTACCTCACTTGGGGCTTCTGCGCCTTCGGGGGCCGGCCCTGCGCCCGACTGGTCGCGCTCAAAGTAATCCGTCACCACGCGGCGGATGCGATCCACGGTTTTCTCTCCCACGCCCTGAATCTGCATCAGGTCTTCGGGAGTCATTTGCGCCAACTGCTCGACGCTTTCAATGCCTTGCTCGCGCAGCTTTGCCAGCGTCTTATCGCCCAAGCCCGCCAACTCGGAAATGGGCGCGCCTCGCAGAGCCATCGCGGCCATCTGCGATTCGATTTCCTGCCGCTTCTCTTCCTCGCTCTTGATGTCGATATGCCAAACCAGCAACTTGGCGGCCAGCCGCACGTTCTGGCCCTTCTTACCAATGGCGAGCGACAACTGGGAATCATCGACGATAACTTCCAGGTGTTTTTCCCCCATGTCGATGACGGAGACGTGGTTGATTTTTGCCGGGCTCAGAGCGTTGGCGGCGAAGACCAGGGGGTCTTCGTTGTACTCGATGATGTCGATTTTTTCTCCACGCAGTTCGCGGATGATCGACTGCACGCGCATGCCCTTCATGCCGACGCACGCGCCCACGCAGTCGACGTCTGGATCCTTGGAGTAAACCGCCACTTTGGTTCGCTCTCCCGCCTCGCGAGCTATGGCCTTGATCACCACTGTAGTGTCGTAAATTTCGGGAACTTCCATCTCGAACAGCTTTTGCACCAGCAGTGCATCCGCTCGCGAAACGACCACCTGCGGCCCGCGCGCCGCGCGATCGACTTCCTTGATGACGGCGCGTATGCGGTCGCCAATCTGGTAAGTCTCTAAGCGCGATTGCTCCTTGCGCGGCATGCGCGCTTCCGTGCGTCCCAAATCTACGATGACGTCCGGCCCCTCCATCCGCTTCACGGTGCAGTTCACCAATTCGCCGACGCGCTGGTTGTATTCCGCGTAGACGGTATCGCGCTCGGCCTCCCGCACCTTCTGAAAGATCACTTGCTTGGCGGCCTGCGCGGCGATGCGGCCGAGCACGTCCGTGGGTTTGGGAATTCGCACCTCGCCCTCGACGGCCACTTCGGCATTATATTTCTGCGCATCCTTCAGGCTGATTTCATGGTCAGGGTCCTGGACGTCCTCCACAACCTTCTTCACGGCGTGGACTTCCACCAAACCGGTGTCCTTATTAAAATGCGACTGCAGGTCCTCAGAAGTCTTGTAATACTTCCGCGCCGCCACCAGAATGGCATCTTCCACCGCAGAGATAATAATCTGCGCGTCAATACCCTTCTCGCGGCTTAACTGATCAATCGTTTGAAACAAGAGACTTGTCGTCACGAGCTTTCCCTCTTATCTGAATCTGGCAAATGGCTGATCGGGCCAGATGGCTCGATTTTAAAGCTCAACCACCAACTGTGCCTTCCTGATGTTGGCGAGATCAAGTTCTTGCAATCCATGCTCGCCCCGGTCCAATCGAACCCGGCCATTTTCAAACCCTGCCAGGCGTCCTTCCAAGACTTTTTGCTCGCCAATCCCTTCCTTCAGCACCAGGCGGGCCCGCCGTCCCACGAAATACGCGTAGTCACTCGGCTTGGTGAGCTTCCGGTCCAATCCCGGAGATGAAACTTCCAGCACGTACCTTCCCGGGAACGGGTCTTCCACATCCAGCATGGCGCTCAGTTGCTCGCTTACCAATGCGCAGTCGGCGTGAGAAACTCCCTCCGCCTTGTCGATATAAACGCGCAACAAGGCGTTCGAGTTGCCCCCCTTGAGTTCGACGTCCACCAGGTGCAAACCTTCGGAAGTCGCGACGCGTTCCGCCATCTCCCGGATTTTTTCCAGTTCAACCATCAAGCTCGGCGCTTACGCACTCTACACCGGTGGCGAGTCCGCGCTCAGGCGAACCCGACCCGCACCCTAACAAAAAAGTGGGCTTTCGCCCACTATATGCGTTCGCCAAGTAAAGTATAGCCCCTGCTTCCTGATAATTGCAAGGAGTTCGGAGCATTTGTCATTCTGGCGTGAGCGCGGCTTGACCATTTCCCTCCTCTACGGTGATGAATCGATGGTTTTTGTGCCCTTCTGCAGTACCCGGGGATAAGCACTTACCCAACCAGGTGGTGACCCATTTTGAAGCAGGCAGCACTCCGCCTTGTTACCCTACGGGGTCGCCGGAGAATTGTGGGAAAAATCGCCTGAAAATGGTGCCCTTTCTGGCTTTCCTGTACCCGGAAGAGTTACGGCGGCCGATCCCGTCATGCCGGAGTCGCTCGGAATAGAAAGGGTGAAGGAACGGCCCCAACGTAGGCGACGGGGAGTACCCTGGCTCATGGCCGGGAAGTCAAATTGGAAATCATGACTCAACAGAAGGGGCTAGCTCGACTTGGCTGTGGCGGATCAAACGAGCGATTTGATATCCGCCTGCTAGTCATCTTCGTGTTAGACTTTGCCGTTGATTCACGGCATAGCTCTTGGCTGGAGGTCCCATAATGAGTTCCCCCCTCTCAAGAAGACGTCTCTTAAAGAGTGTTGGATGGTTAGCGTCGGTGCGCGTTCTCATGGGTTCGCAGAAAGAAGGCAGTGCCATCCCAACTGATGTAACCCGACCTCGGGCCCTTGCCCTCATCGGTGACCGTTATCACAACGCCGACTACATTCGCGTTGCCCTTAACAAGCTATTCCAAGACCTTAATATCCCGATTGATTACACAATTAACTACGACCAAATATCCGCGCGCCTTCTGCGGTCTTACCGCCTGTTTGTTGTTTTGCGCGACGGAATGGTATGGCCCCATGGATACCTTGAGCCTAACGACTACGAATACTCGCACATGCTGGAGAACAATAGGGCCTGGCCGAAGGAGCAGTCCGAGCCCTGGATCACGGAGGAGCAGGGTAAAGCCATCAAAGACTTCGTGGAGGCTGGAGGGGCGCTGTACGCCTTGCACAACAGCAGTCACATTTCGCTTTCTTCCCGGGACTATCGCGAGGTGATGGGTGGGGCGTACATCGATCATCCGGCCCTGCGTCCCTTCAAGGTGTCGGTGGTGAACAAGCAGCATCCGATCACGCGCGATGTGCAAGACTTCATCGTCAACGACGAACAGCATTTTGTTACTTATGACAAAGATCCCAAGTACATCCTCTTGCAGAGTGAGAATATCGATGGCCTGACTGAAATCTACGAAGGTAAAGATCTGGGCGCTAAGTCGATCGCGGCCTGGGCATACGATTTCGGCAAAGGACGCGTGGCTTTCACGGCAGTCGGCCATACGCTTCATGCTTTGTGGGAACCGGAGTATTTTAAGCTACAGAAGAACGCAGTAAGATGGCTGCTGAAAATGGCGTAACCGCGCCCGCGTGCTCGACCATCCCCTAACCCCCATCTGAATCAGGAGGGGAATGCGCAGGCGCCACTTCATACGGAAACGAGGTCAAATCGCCTATGTCAAAATTAAAGTCCACTTTGGTCCTTGGTGTTGTCCTTTTTACCGCTGCCTGTTCCACCGCACCACCTCCCGCCCAGGAAAAACCTGCCGCCTTGGGAAGTATTGTGCGGCTGGACCCAGCTTTTGATGAACTTGTTCCCAAAGATGCCCAGCTTGAAAAGCTTGCAGATGGGTTCACCTTTACCGAGGGGCCGATCTGGCGCCCCTTCGGCGTTCTCTGGTTCAGTGACGTGGTGGGTAACGTGGTGCGTCAATATTCTCCTTCAGACGGAAAAGTGACGGAGATTCTCAATCCGGGCGGTTATGACGGAAAAGGTAACTTGCCCGCGGGCGGATTCAATGGCCCCAACGGCAGCACCGCTGATAAGGATGGCGCGGTGCTGCTCTGCCAGCATGGGTACCGCCGCATCATCCGAATCAGCAAAGACATGAAGATTACCACGGTGGTTGACAAGTATCAGGGAAAGAGGTTTAACAGTCCGAACGACGTGGTCTACCGCTACGATGGAGCATTCTATTTTACGGATCCGCCGTACGGATTGCCCAAGGGCGACGACGACCCGGCCAAAGAGCTGAAGTTCAACGGCGTTTTCCGCGTGGCCAACGGCAAGCCGCAACCGGTCATCAAGGATCTGACGCGGCCCAACGGCATCGCCTTTTCTCCCGATCAGAAGACACTGTACATCGGGAATACGGATGAGAAGAACAAGGTGTGGATGGCATACGACGTCGCCGATAACGGTACCGTCAGTAACGGGCGAGTGTTTTACGACGCGAATGCAGAAAAGGAAGAGGGTTTGCCGGATGGTTTGAAGATCGATGAAAAGGGCAACATGTGGGCCTCCGGTCCGGGAGGGATTTGGGTGTTCTCTCCGGCGGGAAAGCACCTTGGCACCATCAAGATGCCCGAGGTGCCGGCAAACTGCAATTGGGGTGATGACTGGAAGTCGCTTTACATCACCGCTCGTACCGGACTGTACCGGATCAAGCTCTCCGTAGCGGGTGAGAAGCAACTCTATCAGTGAGCGGCGGTGAGCCAAAGGAGAGAAAATGAAACGCAGGACCTGCTTAAAGACAATGCTCGCAGCCGGAACTGGTGCAGCCGGCGTCCTGGCGGCTGTCCGTGAGCATCCGATCCAACTGCACGTCGATTTGGGGGTTGACCCGGCCAGAGAGAGGGAGATGTTGCACAACTTCGAGACTATCTTCCGTCCCGAGGCCGCCAAACACCCGGGATATATTGATGTGAAGATGCTAAAGCTGCGTACGGCATTGCAGGGGAGTGCGCCAGCGGGTGTCAATTATCGGTTCTCCCTGACGTACCAGAGCGAGGAACTACGAAAAAAGTGGGTGGCCTCAGCAGAGCATCAGAAGGTCTGGCCAACCATCGAGAACACGCTGTCTTCCAAGAACTACACCGTTCTGTTGTTCGACGTGGATTAGTGACGCATTTGGAGGCGGATTTACCTTCGCCCAGTTCCTGCGTTGTGGCAGGTGATAATTTAGTCTTCCTGCCCTCCCTCGCCTCCTTGGGGGGAAAGGGTGGCCCGCAACCGGCGCTCTCACCAGCCGGGGCGGGCCGGGTGAGGGGGTCACCTAACGGTTGGAGGCGCCTGAAAGCCCACGTAGGCAGGCGTCATCATTTGGCCCGCGGCGGCCGCCGTGGGATTGCGTAGCGCAAAGTAGCGCGTGAGCTACGGTAGTGGCGACATCAGAATCAGGGTCGGTCCATCGTAATGATGATGTCGCCCCTACCGGGGTTTAAGAATTCAATCCAACTCCCAGTTTTCCCATGGCTGTCGCCGTGGGCCACGGATGTCGCCCTAATGCGGCCTCGGATAAGGCCGATGCAGTGAGGCGAACGCTTATGGGGCCACCCCCACTAAGCTAGAAAGGAATGTAGAAGATGAAAACGCTCTGGCTCATGCTCATTTTAGTCATTCCATTGGCAGCTCGCGAGCCATTGGACCAACGTATCGCGCACACAGACCCGGCCAAGTACAGGCCTGCCAAGGCCGTCCACGGCGGGGCTGGCCAAATGGAATACATGGCTCTGTTAGACGCGCACTCGCTGGACACCAATCTGCTTTTCCTGCACCGGGGCATCCTCGAACCGAAAAGTGGGATTGGTCATCACTTTCACAACCAATGCGAGGAGATGTTTGTGATCTTCGACGGTGAGGCGCAGTTCACTATTGATGGCCGGACGTCCGTGTTAAAGGGACCTGTCGGTGCCATATGCCGGATGGGGCATTCCCACGCGATTTACAACGCGACCGACAAGCCGATTCAGTTCATGAACATCAACGTGTCGGCGGTTAAGGGCGCTTACGATAATTTCGACCTCGGCGACGACCGCACGAACGTACCCATTGATCCGATACCGGTTTTCATGACCATGCGGCTGGATCGTGCGCTGTTACGCCCCGTGATTGGTATGAGCGGCGGCAAAGGGACGGCACAATATCGGCGTGTGTTGGGACCGTCGGTCTTTCTGAGCCCCTGGGCCTACGTGGACCACCTGGTGCTTCCCCCAAGTACTTCCACGGGTCCCCACCTGCACGGGGAGGTGGCGGAATTCTACTACGTGATGAGTGGCCAGGGCACCGTCACGATATCGGCTGAGGGTAGCGGTTCCGAAGTCGCCCCGATCCGGGCCGGTGATGCGATCCCGATTCAACTGAACGACGTGCATTCCTTTGAAAACACCGGCAGCGAGCCTTTAGAATTCATGATCGTTGGTGTGTCTCGCGATAGCAACCGGAGGGTAGACAGCGTCGACGTGCAGAACCTTCGTTAATTCAAAACCATAGGCACCGCGGAGTGCGGGTGCAACAGCGCGTGGGTTTTGTTGCTTGCGAGAAACCTGGGCGCTTGGATCCCGAATGTCGGCGCAGGGTGCCGCGAAGTCGTTCAACCGCGCCAGGGCGAAAGGACATTTCATGTTATATTGGAGTTTCGTCAGGGCAAGGTACGTAATAAGCCAATGTAGCGCCGACCTTTAGAGTCTGACCTGATCGGGGCAAAGGGTCGGCATTTTTCGTGTGTGCCCGGCCTGCTGGCCTAAAGGTCAGCCTTATTACACGCCATCAACCTGCTGAGTAACTTCGTATCGAGAGCATGATCAAACATAAGGAGTTCGCGTCTTGAGTGAACAAAAAAAACCGGAAGTTGCAAGCGGCGATGACCGCCGTCAATATGTGAATTTCGGATTTTACAAAGTCGACCCCGCTTGGCGGAGATTGCCTGCGGAAGACCGCAAGCGCGGCAAGTGCCAGTTCATCGACGTGGTGAAAAGCTACGAGCAGGAGGTGATGACCGTCGCTTACTCGATGATCGGCGTCCGTGGCGATTGCGACTTCATGCTTTGGCGCATTGGGTACGACCTGCTGAAATTTCAGGAAATGATGGCGAAGTTGCTCGAGACCGATTTGGGGAAATACCTGACCACCCCCTATTCGTTTTTATCCATGACGAAGCGCTCCGTTTACGTGGACAAGCATACCCACGCCGGGCAGGAAGGCACGCGGCTGAAACTGATTCCCGGACAGTTCCGCTACCTCTTCGTTTATCCCTTCGTCAAAAGCAAAGCTTGGTATCGTCTCACCAAGCACGCGCGGCAGGGCATGATGGACGAGCACATTGAGATCGGTCACCGCTACCCTACCGTGCGGTTGAACACCACTTACTCATTCGGCCTGGATGACCAGGAATTCGTGGTGGCATTCGAAAGCGATAGGCCCGAACACTTCGTCGATCTGGTCATGGAACTGCGTCATAGCGAGGCCACCAGTTACACCGTTCGCGACACTCCCACGCTCACCTGCATTCACCGCGAGCTAAATGAAGTGCTGGATTTGCTGGGAGGGTGAGAAACAGGACACGGGATTCGGGACAGGGGACGCGCCGCCGTCACCGATCCTGCGCGATATCGTACAAACGGCTTTACACCGCCATTTGGCGAGGTAAACTCGCCGCTACATCGTCAAACTGCACCACTACCGCCTGGCCATCGGTGTCGCTGCCAAGTATCTTCCAGTGCTACAATGATTCACCATGCTCACCAAATCCAAGTCCCCTAAACATGCCGGAACGGCCACGAATCCAAAATCTAAAATCAAAAATCTAAAATCGTACAGCGCGCCCGCTCGCTTGCAGAAGATCTTCACG
Source organism: uncultured Acidobacteriota bacterium (assembly GCA_963825395.1). Classification (GTDB taxonomy): domain Bacteria; phylum Acidobacteriota; class Terriglobia; order UBA7540; family UBA7540; genus Bog-366. The sequence continues at coordinate 48,051 of CAWGTQ010000014.1, forward strand.
GCGCTCGATGCGCTTTTCCCACAAGCAGAATGCGCGCTGCGTCACGAGAACGCATTCCAACTTCTCGTCGCCACAATTCTCTCTGCCCAGTGCACCGATGAGCGCGTGAACAAAGTCACGCCGGAACTTTTCCGCAAATTCCCCGCTCCCCAGGATTTCGTAGCGTTGCCGCAGCACGAATTGGAACGCGAGATTCATTCCACAGGTTTCTTCCGCAACAAGGCGAAAAACATCATCGGCGCCGCCACCAAGATCGTACAGGAGTTCCACGGAGAGGTTCCGCGAACGATGGAGGAACTACTCACCCTGCCGGGCGTCGCGCGCAAAACCGCCAACGTGGTTCTGGGAACCGCCTTTGGCATCGCCAGCGGCGTAGTGGTAGACACACATGTCTTCCGCATCGCCAACCGCCTGAAACTATCCAGCCAAAAGACGCCGGAAAAAGTCGAGCAGGATTTGATGAAGGTGGTGCCTCAAACCCGGTGGGTTTCCTTCAGTCATCAGGTAATCTGGTTTGGCCGAAAAATCTGCTACGCGCGCAATCCCCGCTGCGCAGAATGCCCCATATCTTCAATCTGCGACTCTCCGGATAAAACCGTCTGAAAGTATATTGACAATCTTACTGGCTGCGTGTTTAATAGCGGCGTTTGGGTGCGACTCGTTAACCATTACAATTGATTTGAGTACAATTAGAGAGGCCCTCGCCCATTTGACGAGGGCAAGACACCTGGGTTAATCGCACGACAGGCTACTGCTCCCGCCCAAGCCGTTTGGCCGGCAGAGATACATGAAGCGCGACCTATGCGCAGCCGAAATCGACCAGGCAGGACTGTGGCACTTACAGTCTACCGAAGTGGAGGGTGGAAATGGCAGTGCTCCTATTGGGATCGTCCGGGGCGAGAGTCACGGCGCTGCAACAACAACTGCAGCAGCGGGGCTTCGATCCGGGTGCAATCAACGGACAGTTTGGTGCCGCGACGGAAGCGGCCGTTAAGGCATTTCAAAGCAGCGTCGGCTTGAGCGTGGACGGGCAGGCGGGTCCCAATACCATCGCCGCCGTGGCCATGCCCTCCGTGACCCCGAATTTCACCCTCGACATCGTGGCGCAAATGTTTCCGGCGACTCCGCGAGTGAACATTCAATTTCACCTCCCGTTTGTGTTAAAAGCCCTACTGGATGCCGCACTGGCCGACAAGACCATGGTCCTCATGGCGCTCGGGACCATTCGGGCGGAGACTGCCAGTTTTCTGCCGATCGATGAGTTCGAATCGCGATTCAATACCACTCCCGGCGGGCCCCACCCATTCGACAAGTACGATTACATGACGGAACTCGGCAACCAGGGGCCGCCCGACGGAGCGAATTTTAAGGGTCGCGGGTTCGTTCAGCTTACCGGTCGCGCCAACTACACCCAATTTTCTACAGCTCTCGGTCTGGGCGGCCAGCTTGTTCAGGACCCAGATCTGGCCGGTGATCCCGGCATCGCTGCAAAAATCCTGGCCGCTTTCCTCGGTGCCAAGGCGAACCAGATTCGGCAGGCTTTGCAGAACAATGACCTGGCCACCGCCCGCAGACTTGTTAACGGCGGCACCAACGGCTTGGCAGACTTTGAGGATGCATTTCAGCGCGGGCAGGGCCTCATCCCTGATCCTGTGCAGGTGAGTGCCGTATGAGAAACCTGCTGCCGCGCGGCTGACTTCCGCTAAATAGCTTCGTCAGGAGGAAAATCCATGGGCTCACCACAAGCAACAACACCGCCTACTGCGAATCCAGGCACGCCACCAGCCCCAAATGCACCACCGCAGACCACGGTGTCGCCGAATGCGCCTGCGGCCGGAGGCGGAAGCCCTAATGGCCGACTCCCATACCAGCCGCAACCCATGTTGGCTGCAGTGTTACTGGTTGCGGCATTGGCGGTCATTTTCGGAACCGGGGCTTGGTTCATATACAACAAGTCGTGGACGCCTCCGGGCTTCACCGGCGGAGGGGCCGCTGCGGCTGCTGGAATTCTTGTTGTACTTGCCCTGGTGCTGAGATACCCAACCCTGATAATGGACGACACGATCGAAGCCGGGGGTGAACCTTCCACTATGCGGATCATGTCGCTGGCCATTGTCCTCACTTTCTGTCTGATCATGCTGCGAACGGGCTGGAACAGCGGGGCTCTGCCATCGCTGGAGAACCAAGGTAATTGGGTTTGGCTCGTGACGGCGGCGCTGGGCGGGAAGGCACTCCAAAAATTCGCGGAGGTTCAGGACAAGGGCAAGAATGGAGGATAACGACTGCGTCGGCAGTTGGAGTTAACTGAGGCGCCCGGTGCCGAACACCCATGCGAGCGAACGCATTAAGGGTTAACAATCGTGAATCTATCTTGAATGTCCGCAGCTTTTCGCTGCCGATTTGGCTCAGTCACCGACGTGTCTCTGCATAGCAAATGAGCGACGCCCCAATTACCGATCGTTTGCGGTTCCTACCCACGAGCGAAGAACCTGGAAGGAGATCCCAATGAAAATCAGCATTGACCCTGTAGTCGCCAGCCGGATTAAGGCCGCCTGGAGCCAACTTACGTCGGACCAGCAACGCCAGATCGGCCCGAGTGTCTTGAAGGCCCACCAACAGGTTGTCACCGTTGCCCAGACCGGAAAGGCTCCGTCGGCCCAGGCCGAGCCCCATCACCTGCTGCTGGCACACACCGCCCTGACTAATGACTCGGATGGTGTCCTAGCGAACCTGGACGCAGGCGCCGTGATCGATGTCGGCCCCGACGGTGTGATCTGGGGCACTGGGAAGTATGAAGAACTTGATCCGGGCTGGGCTGAAGCCTTCGCAGTCTACCTTGAAAACCTGCTTCCTATAGTTGGGGGCAAGCACCCCTTTGTTACGGCTCCCCAGGTTATTCAAATACCGGACGCCGTACAGATTGGCATGGCCGGTGACTGGGGTACCGGCAACTGGAGAACGGCTGCCAACCCGGCACCCAGTACCGACGTTGGAAATCACATGGCAATCCTTCAGCCCCATCTCACCATCCACTTGGGCGACGTCTATTACGCCGGAACCAGCGACCAGGAGCAGCACCTGTTGGTGAACATCTGGCCCAAAGGTTCGATCGGCTCACTGGCGTTGGGCTCCAATCACGAGATGTACTCCGGCGCGAAGCCATACTTCGCCGCCATTTCCAACCCACCATTCGCCCTGCAGCAGGGGTGCAGCTACTTCGCCCTTGAGAATAGCAATTGGGTGATTGTCGGGCTCGACTCAGCCTACTTCTCACCTGAGGTCGGGCTCTACATGGACGGCTCACTCGGCCCGGATGGCGGGACGCAAGTGCAATTCCTACAACAACAGGTGGCGAAAGGCAAGAAGGTAGTCGTCCTGACCCACCACAACGGTCTCACTGAGGATGGTTCGAGCGCGACAACCCTGTGGAACCAAGTGATGAGCGCCTTCACCGCTGGTAAAGGTCCGGCTTATTGGTACTGGGGCCACGCGCACGCCGGAGTGGTTTATGAGCCAAAGTCGCCGGGGAACGTCCTCTGCCGCTGCTGTGGTCATGGTGCTCTGCCGTGGGGCCAGGCCTCGCAACTCGCAGGTAACCCCAACGTCCTCTGGTACGAAAATCGTTTTGCACGCGATCCGGACATTCCCCAGCGCGTGCTCAACGGGTTCGCGATGCTCTACCTCGACGGGCCAAACATCCGCGAGGTGTTCTACGATGAGAACGGCGGGGTGGCGTGGCCGTAGTGGTAGCCACGCATTATGAAAGGGTACCCTTTTAAGGATGAATATAGTTGGGCAGTATCGGCCACTGAATCTACCTCATGAAGGAGCACCCTATGAAGGTTTTCAATCTGAGATACTTAATCTGGAAATCCTGAATTATGCTTCGTTCACCGAAGCGCAAAATACCAAGACAAGGGAGGAACTCGAATGCCTGCCATTTGCAAACTTAATATCACGGTCAAAACCATTACAGTTCATTCTAATGGGCAGATCCCTCTTCCTCTGCCCGAAAGTGAGATTAACCACCTCAGTAACGCTATAACGGCAACCGTTCTCTATCCAAACAGCGAAAGCAGCGCGCTTGTGGGTGCTGTCGCGCCAATACTCGTAAATCAAAACAACACTGATATTACGCTTGACTTCGATCTACAAAACCCTGACGGTGTTCATCCTCCAGAGCCGAAGCATCCCGCTTCACGCCTATTTCGATATTTGATTTTGGACAACACAGACGGCCAAGGGTCTCCGCTGTACATCGACGTCACGGAAACCGTTAAAGCAAGCGTGCTCGCCAAGGTGTTTCTTAGCGTGTTGGGAGGTGCAATGGGCGCCGGAGCCGGACTGATTCCGGGCGGGCAAGTCGTTACCGGCATCGTCAAGGGGTTATCCTCGGGCGTTGGAGATTTGCTACAGAAGGCCAGTGGCGACGGTGTTTCAATGATCGGTTCTGGAAGCGTGAGATTATTTGCTGATGAACTCCTTGCCGCAGGCAAAAAGGAAGTGACACTCGACCTCATATCGGGGAAGAAACCGATATCGCAAAACTGGTTTATACCCGGGCAGTTCAATTCTGACGGAAGTCCCGTGGAGAAGGGTGATACCGTACTAATTCCGGCCAACACCAAGAACGGCACAATCACACTAGTCCTTCAAGCATTCCCGACCAATCCTTAAGAAGATCTCAGTCGCCGTGCGGGTTCAGACTAGAGTATCGCCGGGCCCCAAGTGTTAGCGGCTTTGGCTCCTGCGATAACGGAAATCGAGCTTCAAAGGGCAGGTGGCGTATACGTCCCGACGCCTTTTGCCGGGATGGATGTAACGAGCGGGTAGCCACCGTCAGCGGTTTTCTGACCGTGGGCTTTCCCCCAAATCTACAAGCCCACGGTCAATTCCCAATACGAATTGACCGTGGCTACGTCGGCCTTACAAAAACGTCGATTCATTCCTACAGCAGCCTCATTGCCTCCGGGTCCCAACGGGCAGGCTGGCCGCTATCATAGCTTACGTTCGAGAGCAGGGCGGTGCCGGCGGCGCGAAAACCGAAGACGGGGTCTTCGACGATCGGTTGGCGGGTACGAATGGCGTCGATCCAGTTCTTCACGTGGTCGTAGTGGTCGCTGTAACCATGAGGGGCAACGTACTTTTCTTCACCGAGCAGGGCTTCACCGGTCGGATGCGTGATGGGATATTTCTCGTGGTAGATTTCGAGCATACGCTTCTGAATCGGCGCCGAAAACAGGTCGACGCGATAGCCCGGCTCCTTCTCTCGCGGAACACGGGTAACGGTCACTCCATCGCCTGCGATAATCATCGAACCTTCCGAACCGGTAAAGACGAACCCCTCGCTTTCAGAGCCACCATCAACGAAATTGGTGCGCACGCTGAGGTTGAAGCCCTTCTCGTAGTCATATAGGGCCATCATCACATCGGGCACATCCCGGCCGTCTTTCCAAAAGCGCAGCCCACCGGTCGCCAGGGCGCGAGTGGGACCGTGCGTATCGGTGATAAGGTGCACGCCACTGAACAAATGGACAAACAAATCGCCCGCGACTCCGCTTCCGTAATCCTTATACTTGCGCCATTGGAAAAAGCGCTCACCGTCAAAGGGAACCTTGGGCGCCGTGCCGAGCCAGCGCGGCCAATCGCAGGTCTCGGTGTTGGCATCGTAGGGAACGGTATATTCCCACGCGCCTTGTGCCGAATTGCGGTCGTACCAGACTGTCACCATATTGAGCGTGCCGATGGCTCCCGCGGCAAGAAGCTCTTTCGCCTTCTTGTAAATGATCGAGCTCACCCGCTGGCTGCCGATTTGCATAATCCGGTTCGTCTTGCGCCAAGTCTCAATGATTTTGGGCCCATCGGAATAGACGTGGATCATGGGCTTTTCACAATACACGTCTTTGCCCGCGTTCATGGCATCCACCGACGCCTGCATGTGCCAATGGTCGGGAGTGCCGATAATGACGGCGTCAATATCCTTCCGCGCCAGGATCTCGTTGTAATCGCGAGTAGCTAAGATATCGTTCCCCCACAATTCCTTGGCGTGTTCCAGACACCCGTTGTAACAGTCGGCCGCCGCCACCACCTTGACGCCCGGAACCATCGCTGCCATCTTCGTATCGCCCTGACCTTGCCCACCCGCTCCAATCAGGGCGATTTGAACATGGTCGTTCGCGGCGATGGGCTTGGCCGGCTCTGCCAGCGGCGCCGCCATCAAATGCACCTTCGTCGAACCGGCAAAATAGGTTCCGGCAATGGTTCCTGCCTTAAGAAAGTCCCTGCGATCCATCTTGACCACAATACCCTCCTCCTTATGAAAGCTTTCTTCCCGACCCTCCCCGCCGATCTTCTGGCCCACCAAGCGACGGTACTTCGAGAATCGCGCGATGATTGTATTCCAATTTGGCGACTCGGGACACGGGATTCGGGACACGGGGTTCGGGATTCGGGATTAGGGATCCGGGCCTTGGGACCAGGTTTTGAGGATTTGTGCAGGATTCCGATTTCGCAAGCTGATAGCTCGACGGCGAAAAAGGGGAGTGCTCAAGGAAGCCGAATCCCGAACCCCGTGTCCCGTGCCCCGCATTCAATCAGTCTTGCGCCTCCAATGGCCGGACCCAAATATTTCGATAGCGCACGAAGTCACCATGATCCTGGAGACGGACAGGGCCTTTCGCGCCGCGATCGGTGTAGTGCGGGAAAATGCGGTGTCCGGTGTCACCCATGATGGCGGTGTGGTTATGGATCACCACGCCGTTCTCAAAGACCGAGATGTAAGCGGGAGTTTCGAGTTTTCCGTCCTTAAACCGCGCGGGATTGAAAATGATGTCATAAACCTGCCATTCGCCGGGGTCGCGGACAGCATTCGCGAGCGGCGGGTATTGGCCATAAATCGCTCCCGCCTGGCCGTCAGCATAGATCAGGTTCCGGCTGCTTTCGAAGACCTGAAGCTCGTAAGCGCCAAAAAGAAAAACTCCGCTATTCCCTTGCCATACGTCCCCCGGCTTGAGGGGGGCGGGGGTCCTCCACTCGACGTGCAGTTGAATGTCCCCGAATTCCTCATGCGTATAGATGTCGCCGGTTTTGGGCGCCACCTCCAGGTAGCCGTCACGCACCGTCCACATGGCGGGACCGCCTTTGTCATTTCGCCACTTGGAAAGATCCTTGCCGTCAAAGAGAACTTCGGCATCAGAAGGTGGAAGGCCTGCGAGCTCTTGCGTGCTGCACGTCCCCGCCGTGACCTTTACCGGTTGCGGACGCTTGGCATCGTGGACGTGCCACTTGCCTCCAGGCAGCATGGGCGTGTCTTCATAGCCCATTCCGGACTCGTGTTGCGCACTCTGCGCCGGACCCAGGAGCAGAATGCCGCCTATAATGATTGCAGCAAAAAGCAGGATGAGACGATTCCAGGTTTTCATCGAATCTCCTCTTTGATGATTCGTCAACTTGCTCTTGGTGAATCCGGGCTTGCGATTTCGTGCCCCGGGACGGCGCTAGTGTACGCCTTACCCGCGCATTTTGGAACCTGGCATTTGCATCGATGGTGGGTCAATTTGATGTTGTAGCGGCAAGTTCACCTCGCCCAATGGTGGCGTAAAGCCGCCTCTACATCAAGTCGACCCACTACCCATGAATCGATCTTCCCTGCCCCGTGCCGCTTCGGGGGATTTGCAATTGCTGATTGACCGGTTGCTGACCGTCACTACAGGGGAGTATGATGACCCGCGACGCCTTGAGAAACAGACCCTCCTTGCCGGAATGACGGGGCCTTCATCGTACGCACGAAAGCGAGTCCTCGAAAAGGAGTTCTACCATGAAGCAGAGTTCACGTTGCCGGATTTTGGGGCGATGCCTCGGGTTCATTGTGCTTTTCTCTTCCAGCGCAATTTTGCGCTCGCAGGATGGCGGCCTGGCTCCAAAACCACCCATGGGCTGGAACAGTTGGTACGGCAGTCTTTGCCAGGTGACGGACGCCCTGATTCGAGCCCAGGCCGACGCGATGGCCCAGAATGGCATGAAGGCGCTCGGCTATGAATATGTCAACATTGATGACTGCTGGCAGGGCAAGCGTGACGCACAGGGAATGATCCACGGGGATAAAAACTTTCCCGATATGAAAGCGCTTGCCGACTACATCCACAGCAAGGGTTTAAAATTTGGATTGTATTCGTCCCCGGGACCCCTGACTTGCGGCGGCCGCGAGGGCAGCTACGGCCATGAAGAACCGGATGCGCAGACTTACGCCGCGTGGGGAGTGGACTTCCTGAAATACGACTGGTGCAGCGCAAGCAAGGTTTACAAGCCCGACGAAATGCAGGCCGCCTACAAGAAAATGGGGGACGCGCTCAAGCATACAGGGCGGCCGATCCTCTACAGCCTCTGCCAGTACGGCCTCGAGAAAGTTTGGACCTGGGCTCCCTCCGTGGGTGGGAACATGTGGCGTACCGCCGACGATCTTGATTACAACTACAACCGGGTATCCCAGGTAGGCTTCCAGCAGGACGGTCTGCAACGCTTCGCCGGGCCCGGCCATTGGAATGACCCCGACATGCTGCTGGTAGGCCTAAAGGAGATCAATGATGACGAGAATCGCACACAAATGAGCTTGTGGTGCTTGTTGGCGGCACCGTTACTGGCGAGCGCCGACCTGACCACGGTTTCTCCCGCGTCGCTCGCCATCATGACGAATCCGGAAGTGATTGCGGTTGATCAGGACGCCGCCGGCATTCAGGGCCACAGGGTGTCAGAAGAAGGCCCGCAGGAAGTTTGGATAAAGCCCCTCGCCGATGGGAGCAAGGCCGTCGGCCTCTTCAATCGCGGGGAGGGAGAAAATCCCGTCACCGTAAACTTCAAAGATATAGGCGTGAAGAAAACCGCCGCCGTGCGCGACCTCTGGGCCGCCAAAGACCTGGGCGCATTCGATGAAAGCTTTACCGCCTATGTCCCACGGCACGGCGTGGTGATGGTCAGAATCAAGTGATCGTTTTCAAGTCCCGCCGATAAATCCAGCACGGCCGGCTAAGACGAGGCGCCTTTTCCCTGCTCGCCTTTTGCCGCCCCAAGGGGATAGATAGCCCAGATATCTAACCACGCTTGGCCTCTCCCCCGCAGCCCTAGGGGATATCTTCCACCGGTCACTTTGTCATGCTTTTTGGGGGTTCCTACGGCTTCTTATAACTGGCTTTTTTTCAATATGTTCTCAGCTTTGGCAGGAGAAAAAGCCCTCTTCCGGCCCTTCGTTTTCAAGATGTTCTCAGCTTTGGATATTTGTACCCAGGGTGGACATAAAGTCACCGTGCAGTCTGTGCCCGTAAGGCTAGGAAGATGTGGCGCCATCAATCCCTTTTTGCTCCGCGTGCCGGGCAGCGAGGCAAACGATCGAGCCCGGAGTCCCACCGGCGTGATGACCTGCCATCCCACGGCAAGGTTAGTCAGGCTCGAACCCTCACCCATCTACTATAGCCTATCTACTTGCAGTGGTCAAGCAAAATTATTGACGGGCCAAGGCCGCCACTCTGTTCGTGCCAATTCCGCACGGGAAATAGTAAAATGGGAATGAATATCGCAGTGTCCGACTCGCGCGGGAAATTTCGAAGCATCGATGAACCATGATGGGCTGGACGGCGCAGGGTTCAGGGGGCTCATGGTCCATAAAAAGGTGAACCCATGCCCAGCCGCTTGCGTGCACGAAGAACCTGGCTTTTTCTTTTGGCCGCTCTGCCGGTGCTCGCGAGCTTGACGGCGTGTCGCCATGAAAGCAATGGCGAAGGCGGCGTCACTTCCGTGCGCATCCAGTGGCTGGACCAGGCGCAGTTCGCCGGGCTTTACATCGCCAATGCGAAAGGGTATTTCAAGGCCCAGCATCTCGCCGTCTCCATCGAGCCGGGTGGTCCTGATGTAAGCCCCGTGCTGCTGGTGGCCTCCGGTTCCAATGACTTCGGGGTATCGCCGGCAACCGACGTCATCCAAGCCAGAAGCAACGGTGTGCCGGTGGTGGCCATCGCTACGATCTTCCAGAAAAATCCGGTCGTCTTTTTCGCCAAACAATCGCAGAACATCAAAACCCCCAAAGATTTCGTTGGCCACACGGTGGGACTGAAATATGGAATGGAGATCGAATACTATTACCGCGTTATGATGAGAGACGCGGGCGTCGATACCTCGCAAGTCAAAGAGGTTCCCATCAAAGTTGACATGCCCCGGTTCTTTTCCGGCGAAGTCGACGTTTGGTCGGGTTACAGCCTGAATGAACCCTTGGCGGCGGAAGAGCGGAACATTCCGGTGCAGGACATTTTCTGCGAAGACTGGGGAGTTCCCGCCGTTGGAGATACAATCTTCACAACCGAAAGACTTATTCAGGATAATCCCGCCAGGGTAACTGCGTTCCTGCAAGCCGCCATCCAAGGCTGGACCTATGCGATCAAGCATCCGGACGAAGCCGTGGCGGAAACCCTCAAAGTAAGCCCGAACCTCGACCGCGACCACCAGACCCGGATGTTTAACGCCACGGTTGACCTGATCCAGGCCGGGAACGGACCTGTGGGATCTTTCAACATTCAGAAATGGAATCGCATGTACAAAATGATGTTGGAATCAGGGCTGCTGAAGACGCCCGTGGAAATCGACAAGACTTACAACAACAATTTCATCGAGAAGATCAATGCCGCCAAGCCCTAGCTACGCGATCGAAGCGGAAAATGTCAGCAAGGAATTCCCCCACCCGGAGCGCGGCTCGCTGCCGGCGATTGCCGGAATCCACTTGGGATTGAAACCCGGAGAGCACGTGGCGCTCATCGGTCCCTCCGGCTGCGGGAAATCCACCTTTCTGAAAATCCTGGCCGGCCTGGTTCGCCCCACCTCGGGGAGAGTCGCTATTCAGGGGGAAGAGAACCCCCACAAGTTCCAGGAAAGCTGCGCCTTGATGTTTCAGGATCCCTGTTTGCTTCCCTGGCGCGACGTGGTGGGCAACGTGGTGCTGCCGATCGAGATCAAGGGCAAGGAATGCGATCCCGCGCAGGTAGCGTCAATCATTGACATGGTCGGGCTCCACGGCTTTGAGAAGAACCGCCCGCGGCAGCTTTCCGGAGGCATGCGCTCGCGCGTGGCGTTAGCCCGGGCGCTCATTGACTCCACGCCCATCCTGCTTTTGGACGAACCGTTTGGATCACTCGACGAAGTCACGCGCTGGCGCCTGAACGAAGAGGTTCGAAATCTCTGCCGTCGATTGCACAGAACCTTGATCGTGGTCACTCATGCGGTGGAAGAGGCGTGCTATTTGGGGGACTCCATTTATGTGCTCAGCGGCCGGCCGACTGTGATTAAAGCGACCCTTGCCAACCCGCTGGCGCGCGAGGGGAGCAGGATGTTTCTGGAGTCGCTCGAAGGGATGAAGCTGATCTCACGGGTAAGGGATGTGCTTTATGAAGAGTAGCATCCTCGTCAAAGCCAAGCAGCACTTGCCGCCCGCGGCCCTGGGCATTACCGTCTTGCTGCTGTGGGAAATGGGGGTCCGGACGTTCAATATCCCGGATTACGTTCTCCCTCGGCCGTCCGCGGTTGTGGTTTACTGCCTGCGGAATTTTTCGGGATTCCTGGGTCATTTTTGGGTCACCGCAGTCGAAAGCACGCTCGGCCTGGTCCTGGGCATTGCCATCGGCGTCTCGTTGGCAATCATTTCGGTGATGAGCGAAGCGACGGCGCGCGCCATTGTGCCTTGGGCTATTGCCGCCAAGACCGTTCCCATCGTTGCCATCGCTCCACTGTTGATCCTCTGGTTCGGCTACGGGCTCATTTCCAAAGTCGTGATGGCGGCGGCCATTTGCTTCTTCCCGATCTTCGTGACCACGCTCAAAGGGTTTCACTCATTCAGCGAAGATGCGTGGTACCTATTCCGCAGTTACGGAGCAACGAAATGGCAACTCCTCACCAAGTTGCAAGTGCCGCATTGCCTTCCCTACTTTTTCGCCTCTCTGCGGGTGGGAGCGACGCTCAGCGTAATCGGCGCCATCGTCGCGGAGTTGGCGGGAGCCAAGAAAGGCCTGGGCTTCCTGGTGCTGTACACCTCCATGCGGGTGGATACCCTGCAGTTGTTCGGGGCAATCCTCTTCAGCTCAGTCTTGGGATTCCTGCTCTATGGACTAGTAGCCGGACTAGATAAGCTCGTGGTTACGAGAATGGGGATGGAAACGATCCGCGAATAACGAACAACCAGCCACGCTTCGCCTATAGCGAGTGGGGAGAGTGAAAGAGAGCCTAAGAACCATTTAAACTAATCTGGGTCAAGCCGCGCGCACCCATTTCGCGGACAAGTTCGGGGGGAAGGATGAAGGTCACCTTCTCTTCGATGGCCATGACTTCTTCCACTTGCTCGACCCCCATGGAGCGAAAATAGGCCACGACTTGTTGCACGAGATACTCCGGGGCGGACGCACCCGCCGTAATGGCCACGCTTTCGACGCCATCCAGCCACGCGGGGTCAATCTCCGTGGCATCATCGATCAGGAAGGCCTTCGCTCCGGCCGCCTCAGCAACTTCGCGCAGGCGGCGAGAATTGGAACTGTTATCCGAACCCAGAACCAGCACGAGCTCTGCATCCTCGGCCAGGAGCTTGACCGCCGTCTGCCGGTTTTGGGTGGCGTAGCAGATGTCATCACTCGTGGGGGTAATCAACTTCGGGAATCGGCGGCGAAGGACATCAATGATGACGTTTGCGTCATCAACACCCAAGGTCGTTTGAGTCGTCACGGCAACGCTGTCCGGATCCGGGACCTGCACTTTTTCCGCCTCGTCGATGCTGCCGACTAGTTGAATTTGACCCGGGACTTCCCCCATCGTGCCGATCACTTCGTCGTGGCCGGCATGACCCACAAGAATGATGGAGCGGTTCTCATTGGCATAACGAACCGCTTCCATGTGAACCTTGGTAACCAAAGGACAAGTGGCGTCAATGACCTTCAGGTTTTTCGCGGCGGCAGTGGCTCTGACCTCGGGGGAGACACCGTGGGCACTGAAAATTGCCACCGCGCCACGCGGAACCTCGTCAAGTTCGTCGATAAATATCGCCCCCTTGGCTGCCAGGGAGCGGATGACGTACTTGTTGTGGACAATTTCCTTGCGAACATACACTGGGGAGCCATAAAGCTGCAGCGCCATGCTTACAACATCGATGGCACGGTCGACGCCGGCACAGAATCCCCGCGGCTTTGCTAAGACCACTCTTTTAATCGGCATCCTAGTCTCTCGACTCAGCCTTCACCTTGGGAGGAAAGCCCAGCACTCGATTCTATAGGAATCGGGCGGGTTCGTCAAAATTCCATTATCATAAGGAGCTGTCAGGTGTCAGTGGTCAGTTGTCAGTAAGGGCGGTTCCTGAGCGTTGATAACGGTAGACTCGCGCATGAAACTCATTTCCATCAATGTTTCCTTGCCTCGCCTTGTGAGCGTGCACGGGAAGGAGGTTGAAACCGGAATATTCAAACTCCCTGTTTCCGGGCCGATCGTGGTTGGCAAACTGAACCTTGAAGGCGACGGGCAGGCAGACCTCTCCGTCCACGGTGGTCCGGACAAAGCCGTTTATCTCTATTCCTGGGATAACATCTTGTACTGGAAGAGGGTGTTGCAACGCGATGACCTGGGGCCAGGCTCGTTTGGCGAGAATTTGACCGTGGAAGGTCTCAGCGAAAGTGAAGTCGCCATCGGTGATGAATTCGCGATCGGAACCGCGCGCTTCGTGGTGACCCAACCGCGTCTGCCCTGCTTCAAGCTGGCGCTGGCACTGGAGACACCGAGTATTACGAAGACATTCCTGGAAAGTGGGCGCACCGGCTTCTATCTTCGAGTCCTTCAGGAAGGCGCAATCCAGCCGGGAGATCCGATTTATCCTCTTCCGTCTCGCGAACCCGTGAGAGTGACGATTGCCGACTTCGTGGAGCTTTATCGCATCAAGCGCGCGACGCGGGATCAAATCAGAAATCTACTCAGCCTCACAGCACTCCCCGAGGACTGGAAAAACCGGCTGACAGGAAAAGCAGAAGTTAGGAGTTAGGCTTTAGAAGTGGGTGTAGCGCGACCTGTTTTGCAGGTCCGCGGCTTTTCCTTGCCCATAGGCCGGGGACCTGCAAAACAGGTCGCGCTACAATTCTTACGTTACGATATCCTCACCACCATCCACGCGGATGACATTTCCCGTCAGCCAGTGGGTTTTGTCGCTCATCAAGGCGGCGATGGCCTGGGCAACATCCTGGGGAGTTGTTAGCCGCCCACCGGGATTGCGCAGCCGTGCAAACTCAGCGAGCTTTTCGATTCCGGGAATCTTGCTGGAACCGGGCGTAACGGTGACTCCGGCCTGAATGGCGTTGGCCGTAATACCATAGGGCATAAGTTCATAGGCGAGTTGCCGAATATGCGATTCCATGACCGCCTTGGCGGCCGAAACCGCGCCATAATTGGGAATCACACTATGCCCGCCGGCGCTGGTCATGGCATAAATGCGGCTCCCTTGGCCAAGCATTTTTCTGCGGAAAAGATCCTGCACCCAATAAACCAGGTTGTTCCCCATCACATCCACGGTCATGTCCATCTGCTGTTGAGTCAATTCCTCATCGGGGGATTCACCCAGGTAAGGTTTCAGCGAACCGAACGCGACCGAATGCAGGAAGACCTTTACGAAATGCTGGCCGCCGGCCTTGTTCCAATACTCCTGCATCTGGTTCAAAGCCTCCGTCCGTTTCCCGGGGTCGGCAGCATTAATATTAAAAAACAGGACTTCGCGGCCGGATTCGCGAATGCGCGCGATCACCTGCTCAACCTGAGGCATATTCTGGCGGCGATCAAAATGCACACCCAGAATATTGAGTCCGGAGCGCGCCAATTCCAGGCTGGCGGCGGCGCCGAAACCGCTCGACGAGCCCACGATCAAGCCCCACGGCGTGGGGCTTACATTTTCGGTCATAATCAGATTTTCTCCGCTAAGTGGTTTTGCCCTTCGCTTGCATTGAAGAACAGTGACGAGCGACGTGCAATTGGCGATGGCAAATTGATGATTGTCGATTGAAAGTAAATGATGATTTCTTTATTTCAATCGTCAATCAGCAATCCAACATGTCACTTGCCACTGTTCTTGAAATCCTGTTCGACCTGCGTGATGAGGCCAGGAACCATTTCACGCAGAGCTTGGGCGCAAGAAGCATTTAACGCGGTGGCAACGCCCTCCACGCCGCGCTCCGAAAGAGGCGATTCCCGGCGTTGTTCGCCCGACCAGACGAGTTTATGATCGCTGGTTCGCACCAGTGAGAGATCCAAGGCCAGGCGCACCTTGGCGCCTCCATCGGAATCGACTTCCCCAAAACTGAGAAGGGTCCCACCCAACGTGTAGTCGACGCGCTCGCTCAAGGGAAACATCTTCACCTGCGTAAAGACCCCACTGGATTCCAACCATTGGGCAGTGAACTCGGAGACCAGGGTGGCAGGGTCCGCGCCCCAGCGATGATGCTGATAGAAATTTATCTGGGTCGGGGATTCATAATAGATGATGCGATTGTCGCGCAGGATTTCCGGCGCGCGGAAGCGTTCTACACCCAAAACGAAGTTCGTCTTCGGATCGTTGGGCGCGGGAACATCGGGCGCCTGCAAAGTGTAAAGGTAGGTCTTGGGAACGCCACCGCATCCCGTGGCGATAACGGCCGCCAGGAGTCCGAAAAGCGCACACGCTCGGGCTTGCAAGCTACGCATCCACACGTTCGACGAGGATTCGACGATCGTCACTTCCTAGATGCTCCATTTGAATTTTGACGCAGGGTATGGGCGCATTATTTCCAAGCTTCTCGCCCCATTCAACAAGAACCGTAGCCGCTTGACTTGATAAGTCTTCCAACCCCAGGGTGGCAAGGTCGCGCGCACCTTCAATGCGGTATAGGTCCGCGTGATAGACCCCACCGGCGGGGCCGTATTCGTGCACTAAAGTGAATGAAGGGCTCGTGACCTCGTCCTCGCTTGCCGCGCCCAGGCCGGCGACAATCCCTTTTACCAGCGTTGTCTTGCCCGCCCCCAAATCACCCTCCAGCAGCACCAGGCAAGGCGGTTGGAGATGCACCGCTATTTCCCGCCCAAAGAGTACGGTTTCCTCCGGCGAATGCGTCACGCGCTCAGCCAGAATTGACGATTGTTGATTCACCATTGTCGATTGACGATTGAAAACAAAACCGGCTTCCCTTGTTCTTGGTTGTCCATCAACAATCGACAATCGGCAATCGACCATCCTTAATCGTCAATCGTGAATTTCTTATAGGCCTGCGGGATCTTTTCCAGAAGATCCCCTGCCAACATGGAATGCTGCCCCAGTTCTTCGGCGGCAAGGTCGCCTGCCAGGCCATGCAAGTATACCGCAGCCGTGGCAACCTCGCCCACCGGATGAGCAGAATATTGTGCCAGGAGTCCCGCTACCAAACCGGTCAATACATCACCCGTACCGCCCTTGGCCATTCCGGGATTGCCCGTGGGATTCGCCTCCACCTGGCCATCCGGAGAGGCAATCAGGGTTCGAAATCCCTTCAGCACCAGGGTGACGTCATATTGTTGGGAGAATTCCCGCGCCACTGCCAAGCGCTCGGCTTGGATTTCCGCCGTCGTTTTCCCGGTCAGGCGCGCCATTTCGCCGGGGTGAGGCGTGAAGACCGTCATGCCGGAGGGCCGGAGGTCTCGGCGAAAAGAATCCATGCGGCCGGCAAAGGCATTCAGGCCATCCGCATCCAGGACTAAGGGCAGTGAATATTTGTTGACGACGGTCCGCACGAACTCCGCGGTCTCGGGGTGTCCGCCGATGCCCGGCCCCACGGCCAGTACGGTTTTCCCTGCCACCAGCTTATCCAAACGCTGGCCATCGAGGGCGCGAAGGGCAATGGCGCCGTCCTCCGTTTCGGGCAGCGCCTCAGTCATGAATTCCACGCCCAGGGTTGCGACGATAGGCAGCGCGCTCTTGGCGGTGGCCACCGTCACCAGCCCGGCGCCTGCCCGCAATGCGGCTCGCGCCGCCATGGCGGCGGCACCCGTCTTGCCCACCGAACCGGCCAGGATCAGTACATGCCCGAAATTGCCCTTGTTCGCAGCCGCCGCCCTCGGCCTTCCGATCCAAGCCACGTCGTGCCGGCACGCATAATTCAAGGTGATGCTGGGATCGCTCTCCAAAGCTTCGGCGGGAGTCCCAATCTGTTTCACCACCCACTCCCCCATCCGTTCGCAAGCGGGGGGAAACACGTGAGCAATTTTTGGGGCCGTGAAAGTGACGCAGAAATCTGCGCGCGCGTGCTCGCCGATGAGTTTACCGGAATCCGCCGAGATTCCTGAGGGCAAGTCCACCGCCAGCACACGGGCAGCGGGGAATCGCGTATTGATGTCACGCACAACTTCCAGCAGATATCCTTCCAGCGGCTTTGCCAACCCGGTGCCCAGCAAAGCATCTACAAACAGGCTTGTGTTGGTGAGAGAAACCGCGATGGCTTGCCACGCCTCATGGCCCACCACGACCTCCGGCGGGGCCGAAGGGAGGAGCCGGGCATAATTCGCCGCCGCGTCTCCGCGCAAAGCCTCGGGGTCTGCAAACAGCAGCACGCGCGGGTCGAGTCCCTGCTCGCGGAGCAAGCGCGCCACCACCAAGCCATCACCACCGTTATTACCTTTCCCGCAGAGGATTACGATGCGGGGTGGCGTGAGGGGCGCCAGGCGCGCGACAAGAAACTCCACCACCGCGCGTCCAGCGTTCTCCATCAGCGTCAGGCTGGGAACGCCATACCGCTCCGTCGTCAGACGATCAATCCGTTGCATCTCAGAGGCAGTGAGAATTTTCATAGTTCGGGACACGGGGCACGGGATACGGGACACGCGACTTGGGGCTCGGGACCTGAGTCCAACGGGTGGTCCCCCCTTCTCGCGGTTGGACCATTGGACTCCAGAAATCAGAATCCCGCCGGAATTCGTGACGCTGGTTACTAACCCCGAATCCCCAAACCCGCGTCACGTGTCACGAATCCCGTGTCCCAAGATCTAAAGCATCCATCCACCACTTACGTTGAGCACCTGGCCGGTGATGAAGGCAGCCTCTTCCGAGGCAAAGAACTTCACGGCTTCACTAATGTCACGGCCGGTGGCGGGCCGACCTACGGGAAAGCGCACGTCGGTGAGGCGCTGTGCTTCCTCGAGAGATAGTTCTTTTTCGTCGATCACGGGCGGGTTCACCACGTTGGCGGTAATCCCATTGCGCGCCTCTTCCAGCGCCACCGAGCGCGTAAAGGCCACAAGCCCGGCTTTGGCCGCGGAATAGGCAGAGATTTTTGCCTGCCCAAACGCCCGTTCCGCGCCCACCGCACCGAGGTTGATGATGCGTCCCCAATGTTGCCTGCGCATGATCGGCAATGCGAACTTCGTGGTATAGAAAACGCTGTGGAGGTTTGACGTGATGATGGCGCTCCATTCCTCCACTGTGGATTCAACAACCGGCTTCCACTCAAAGTCGCCAACGTTGTTGACCAGGACATCCAGCCTGCCGAATTGTTTGAGGACAGCCTCAACTAATTCTTTGACTCGTAAGGGATCGGTCACGTCTGTGGCCAAAACCAGGCCTTCTGCCCCCACCGCCCGCATATCCGACAAAACCTTCTGCGCACCCAACTTATTGGTGCGAAAGGCCACCGCCACACGCAGGCCGGCACGCCCCAGCGCCAGGGCGATTTCCTTGCCGATTCCGCGCGAGGCTCCGGTTACCAAGGCAACGCGATTGCGGAGAGCCACAGCTCGACTCCTCAATGCAGGAATTAACGTTAAAGTCTACTGGACTTCCATGTCAACGGCAACCGATGTCACGATTTTTCATTGACGATCTCGCGGTCCTTGCTATCCAGACTTTCGATCAAGAGGAGTTGACCAAAACCAGCAAGTTGGTCAAGAAATTCGACCTCCAGTCGCTTGGGGGATAGGGTGGCGCGCAGCGCCGGGTGAGGGGGTTCATCCGTCACTGTATTCTGCAGAACTCAATGGGGCACCGGGAAATGCCATGGCAACCGATCCTACCGCGCCCGCGCCAGCATCAAGGTCATGTCATCCTGAAGTTCCGGGCTGCCCGTCCATTCGTCCACGCTCCGGTAGATTTCCGTCACCAGAACTTCCGGCGAAGCATCCAACATGCCCCGCGCTACTTCGAGAAGACGGGATTCCCCGAACTCTTCTCCGTAGGTATTCTCCGGCTCGGTAATGCCATCCGTATAGGCCAGCAGAAGGTCATTGGGTTCCAGACGGATATCTCCCACTTCGTACCCGACGGAAGGAAATAGTCCGACTACCGTCCCACCGGTGCGAAGGCGTTCAACCTTTCCGTCCCGGAATAGGACGGGGGGCAGGTGGCCGGCATTCGTGTAAGAGAGATTGCGGGTTCGGGCATCGTAGATGGCGAAGAAGAATGTCACATATTTTTCCAGCGGCGTACTCGCATAGATCTGGCGATTCAATCGATCGATGACGTGGGCGGTTGAATACTGGGTGAGCATAGAGTTACTGCCGCCCGCGAAGCCATCGTAAAACTGCGCGCGCAGGGCCGATTGAATTGCTGCCATCAGAAGTGCCGCCGAGATTCCCTTGCCGCTCACATCCCCCAGAACCAATCCCACACGATATTCATCCAATTTCAAGAAATCGTAGTAATCGCCGCTCACCGAACGCGCCGCCTTGCAAATGCCGTAAAGATCCAGGCCCGGTACTTTCGGCACCGACTGCGGGAAGAGTTGGCGTTGCACTTCACGCGCAATATCCAGCTCGCTCTGCAAGCGCAACCGTTCCTGCGATTCCAGCATCAACCGCTCCACCGAGGCCGTCATGCTGTCAAAAGCTTCACCCAGGGCGGTCAATTGATCGCGGGGAGGAAAGTGCGTCCGATAGGATAAATCCCCGGCCTTAACCCGCTCCGTGGCATCGTAAAGGGTATCCACCGTCCGCGTCATCGAGCGCGTCATCCGGATGCCGATCACCAGCGCTACGCCTTCGATGGCCAGAAAAATGATCACCACCGCTTTAAATAAGGACAATGCAGTTTGGGATAGGTCGCCCAGGGTGGCCAGCAGCCGGCTGTTCAGGGCGGCAACTCGGGATGACACATAAACATATGCAGGGGCGCCGGCACGCTCCTCTTTGTCTCCGCCCCAAAGAATCGGATCGAGCGCGGAGGCGCCAAAAACGTAAAAATCGAACGGATTTGCGGGGTCGGGGAGTTTCACGGACTTCGAGTTAATCACGTTACCCGGGACATAAGTCCCCGCGGGCAATTGCACGACGATCTTGGCATTTGCTGCCGCTACGGGCTCCACCCGCTTGTATAAGGCCACGCCCACAGGCCCAATTCCGTCTCCCACCAAATCCAACAGTTCGGGAGTGAAGGGCTGCGAAAGCACAAGCGTCAAATCCCCGGCGGGGGTCTCGGTCTGCTCCACGGATCGTAAGGCGAGTTGGCCCCGGTCGACCACGATGCCCGCATATTCCTTGCCGCTCACCCAGCTCGGAACGGTGGCGGGATTTTCCGCGGGTTTACCATCCAGGAGGAACGAGCGCGTGACGTTCCCCAGGTGCAGGGTAATCACCAGTCCGGGGTAACTCTTCGTATAGTCGACCATCTCGGTGACGTAGAAGCGTTGAATCCTCTCCAGCAAGGCGGGCGGCGACTTTTCACCGCCGTATCGAGCTTCCTGGAGGACAACGCGGTTAACTTGCTCAATTTCGTCGAAATGGTCGTTGAGCCTGTGCTCCACCAGAAAGGCCGCGAATTGACCATTGATGATGAAAGCTCCCAAGAAGACCAGAACGAGGATGAGGGAAATTGGGACAACGCCGATAAGAACGTACGCCACCACTAAGCGTCGTTGGAGCCGCCAGAGCCAATGCGTTCGGATAAAATGGATGAGGCGCGCCAGGTAGTAGACACCGGAAACCAGCGCGCAAATCCAGAAGAGCAACCATAGAAGGCCGGGGACACCGCCGGTAGGGCGGGTGAGACGGTTCGCGACCCAGAGGGCGGCACCGTAAGCCAGGACCCACGCCGTGAATCGCGCCAAGCGGTGCGTCCGGTATTCCTGGAGTAGGAGTTCGAACCCTTTCGTGAACATATGCGTGCTTCGGGATAGGCGATACAGGACACAGGATGCGGGGTTGGAGACTCGGGCGAAATCCCGATTTCGCGGGTCCCAGGCTCAATCGGCAGGGGGGAAACATCGCCTTGCCGTCATCCTGAGCGCACCGAAGGACCCCTGTGGTCCTTGGCAATTGGTACACGGAGCAAACTGCGGAGGTTCTTCGCCCAAAATGCGGGCTCAGAATGACAGCATTTGAGCACTTTTCCGCAGCGTGTCAACCCATAGTTCGCCAGAAATCGGAAATTCGCCCGCACCCCATTCTCTGGCCCCGTCTACCGTGTCCTGCGTCCCGAATCCCTAACCCCGATTCCCGAGTCTCGGATCGCCTTTCCTCTCCGCAATTTGCAGTGCACTGTGCCGGCGGCTATAGCTGAAGTAGATGACGAAGCCGATGGCCATCCACACGAACAATCGAATCCAGGTATCGCGCGGCAAGCCCAGCATCTGTCCCCCGCACACGACAATAGCCAGCGGACCCACCACCCACACCCAGGGCGTGCGGAAGGGGCGGCGAATGTCAGGGTGGCGCTTGCGCATCACCATCACGGACGCGCTGACAATCACGAACGCCAGTAAGGTTCCGATGCTCACCAGTTCCCCCACGATGCGCAGGGGCAACAATCCACCGGCCACCGCCACGCAAGCGCCCGTCAGGGCCGTGCTGACGTAAGGGGTGCGGAAGCGCGCGTGAATATGGCCAAAGGCCTTGGGAAGAAGGCCGTCGTGCGCCATGGAATAAAACACCCGGGTTTGGCCCAGCATCATCACCAGAATAACGGCCGTGGTCCCGAGCAGCGCGCCGATCTTGACGATTGGCGAGAGCCAGGCGCGGGCAGGGGTGGAGTCGATGGCGATCGCCAGCGGGTCCGCCACGTTGAGGTGCCGGTACGGCTCCAAACCCGTCAGCACCATAACGACGATAATGTAAAGAACCGTGCAGATCGCCAGGGAACCGAGGATGCCAATGGGCATATCGCGTTCAGGGTTCCGAGCCTCTTGCGCCGCCGTGGAAACCGCGTCAAAACCAATGTAGGCAAAGAAAATTATGCCTGCACCGCGCAGCACCCCCGAAAAGCCGAACTCGCCGAAGGTTCCCTGATTGGGCGGAAAAAAGGGATGCCAGTAGGCCCGATTCACATAGAGAGCGCCAACGATGATGAACAGCACGACGACGCCCAGCTTCACTAACACGATGAAGTTGTTGAAATTTGCCGATTCACGGATGCCAATGATGAGCAGGGTGGTAATCAGCACAATGATGAAGGCGGCGGGAACATTGAATAGAGGGTGGACCGTTGTGCCATCCGCGAGTTGGATCGGTTCCCAGGGACTCCTGCTTAGCTCCGCGGGGAACGGAATGTGCAGGGTCCTTTGCAGAAAGGAAACCAAGTAACCCGACCAACCGATGGAAACGGTGGTGGCGCCCACCGCATACTCAAGAATCAGGTCCCAGCCGATAATCCAGGCGAGGAATTCCCCGATCGTGGCATAGGAATAAGTGTAGGCGCTCCCCGCCACGGGAATCATGGCGGCAAACTCAGCGTAGCAGAGCCCTGCGAAAGCGCATCCCACACCGGAAAGGATCACTGACAGCACCAGGGCGGGCCCGGTATGTTGCGCCGCAACCCCACTGAGAACAAAAATGCCGGCGCCCACGATGGCGCCAATCCCCAGAGACATCAGAGCCAGCGGGCCCAGGGTGCGCCGCAAACCATGCTCAGATTCCGCCGCCTCCGTGCGTAAGAGCTCAAGACTCTTTTTCTTCCACAAACCGGGCATGAAACCTCCCATTAGAGTACGCAGTAGGCAGTTGGCACCAGGTAGTAAGGAGCCGGATTGCGCAACATCCGGCTCTGCGCTCGAGAGTTTCTAGACTTTTCACACCGTGGCCGGTTAATTCCCTCAGGTTCTTAACCGAAACGACGCTCGCCGCTGCCATCATGGAAATACCTGTGCTAAAGGCACCTTGGACTGCGGCGGCTCGACACCGCCTTGCTTTGCTCATTAGCCAGCGAATGAAGTTGGTGAAAAGGCGGCGTCGAGCCGCCGCAGTCCAAGACGCCGTAGTATCCATGCGCCTTCCCGCACACTTTGAGGCACGCCCAAGTGCGATAGATTAGCACCGATTTCGATTCAGATGTGGACCAAAATGGTAAGCCGATTTTCCCCCATTACCGCGCTGCCGTCATGACGCGGGAGGGGGATTGCCGTGCCGCGACTGCCGGCAGTCGCCGAGTGCGGACCGGAAAACCACCGCGTGGGTAATGCTCAGGGGCCATTCGACCGAGCCCGTCGGAGCGGACGGTTTAATATCCGGTCTTTTCCCAGGGGAGAAGGTGCCGAGGTGCGAAGCGGATGAGGGGTTCCTTGGATTGCGGCTCGTCACTTGGCCCCGAGTCCGCAGGCGGTCATTTCCCCATGTAGTGCCGCCAGGGAGAGGTAAGTCCCCCTACCTCGGCGCTTGCCTGCGCTCTTCGCATAAAGTCCCCCAAAATGGAGTAAAATAACAATGAGGTAACGGACATGAGCGAACCAACGAAGACCCTTGAGGAAATGGTGCGGGAAGTCCCTTCAGAATATAGGGCGCAGCTTCGGGGCTACGTTGAGTCCTTGCTCGCTCGGCGTTCCCTCGAGCAACCCGGCAAGCCGCAATTCGCGTGGGCGGGCGCGCTCGAAGGCTTGCGGGATCGCTACACCTCGGTAGAGTTGCAGCACCGTATCGCGCGTTGGAGAACCGACGGCGAATGAGATTGCTGGTCGACACGGACCTCTTCATCGAAGTGTTGTTGAATCAGGCCAGCGCCGGCGACGCCCGAACCTTCCTCGAAAACCCCAAGGGTCACGAACTTTATATCTCGGACTTCGCTCTGCATTCAATCGGTCTTTTGCTGTTCCAGCACAAGCAACACCAAGTTTTCCGCCAATTCCTGCAAGATGTGATTCACAGAGTTGGCATTGCATGGGTGTCTCTGAGCGCGCCGGAGATGGACACCCTCGTTGACGTGGCGGCGAAGTTCAACCTGGACTTCGATGACGCTTACCAGTACCTCAGCGCCACAAGGCATGGGCTGAGAATCGTGAGCTTTGACGCTGACTTCGACCGCACTACGGAAGGCCGGCTTCTTCCCACCGATGTCCTCTAATTTCCGGTACTGATAAAGCGAGGTAGCGCAGAGTTTCGCCTTTCAGAGACTCTGCGGCTTTTCGTTCTTGTTGTATTAAGAGCCGCGGAGTAGTGCAAAAAGCGCACAACTCCGCGCTACCCCGCTCGTCACTTGGCCCCGGGTACGGAGCGGGTTTCGCATGGCCATCCAACGCGGGTGCTCTGACCCGTGGCGTCGCCTGCGCCACATGCCGGCCCTGATTTGAGTCCGCATCCGGCAGGTATGAAGGCCAAGCACTGCCGTTCGGGCTACGGGCTGATTACCGCCGTCCCCTGCGCAACCCGCCTCCATCTATTCCCAGGCTTCTTCACGTAATTTGCCAGGACATAGGGCCAGGGAATTACGATAAGACATAATACGACCCCCATCAGGCAGGCTTTGACCGTCTCCATGGTGTCCGGGTCCAATTGATGCGCGGACCAAAGCGGGAGCGCCACGGCGGCTAACCATATCGCCTTCCAGAGCAGTTCGTAGAAAAGCAACGGCAACATCTGTAACGGATATCGAATTCCCAAAGCCATTAGAGCCGACAATGCCGCCAGCAGGCTGCAGGCAACACCATGCATGAGGTCCCATGGCTTTGCGTGGTGAATCATTACGGGCCATATTTCGGATCCGAGCCCCACGAAGATCAGCAGGTACATGGCCCTCATGAGATACAGGCGGAACGTTGATACCTCCGTCATCGCGCGACTCCTCTCTGCAATTAAGTGGGATTTCCGATTTCAACCCTATTTCTGCGCATAACCATATGCCTGCAGCCCTCTCGCGTCAAGTTCATCAGCGGGGAGCACGGGGCCCCAACCCAACACGTCGATCCGAGTCGAGTCAGGAAGCAAGCACCCTTCCCTGCGGGCGCACTCCAAAAGCGCTGCCCGCAGGCTCGAGGAGCCGCCTTCGCCGAGCCATCCAACGCCGGTGCTCTGGTCGGAGGCGTCGCCGCAAACAACGAGTCGCGTAGGGGCAGGCCTCGTGCCTGCCCTTCCCCATCGGCATGGCCGACTTCAGGGCACCCACGAGGGATGCCCCTACAAGACCTGCCGCCCCTGAAAGGCCTTGCACCCGCGTCCCCCACAGCGGTCATTTCCCGATCTCGAGCCAAGGAGGAGGGCCAAGTATGCCCAGCTCCGCGCTGACTGCCTGCCACGGTTCTAATCGCCGGCGTTGACAGCCGCTTCCTGGCATCTTAAGATGTCAGGGTGAATTCAACAATTGCCGCGCCGATTGACTGGGTAGAGGCTGTGGGAAATCTCCATTTCCCATCGAAGACGGATCGTCGTCTTCAGGAACTGATGGACCGCAACAACGAAGGCCTTTTGCAGGAATCGGAAAGGGAAGAACTGGAGTCGCTGGTTGAATTGAGCGAGCAGTTATCGCTCGTGCGCGGCGCGGCCTTGCAGATTCTAGGCAAGCAGCCGTAATGAACGTGCCAGCGGAACTGTCGCGCACGGTTCGGGCGCGGGCCGGTGGGCGATGCCAATACTGCCGGATGCATGAAAGCCTCCAAGGCGCCACATTTCACATCGAGCACATAATCCCACAAAGCAAGGGGGGACTCTCTCACTCGGAAAACCTTGCACTCGCATGCCCGGGATGCAATCTGCATAAAGCCGACAGGATTACGGCGGGTGACCCGTCAACCGGAGAGGACGTGCGCTTATTCCACCCGCTCCGGCAAATTTGGTCGGAACACTTCCGGTTCAATGGCTACCAAATCGAAGGCTTGACGGCCGTGGGTCGGGCCACCGTAGACGCGCTAAGGATGAATCACCCCCGCCGTCAACGCATTCGCGAAATTGAAGAAGCATTTGCGCTACATCCGCCCATCCAATGAAGCCCCTTGCGACGAAGATTTCTCTTGAATTTTGAATCCGCGGCTCGCCTTTCCGCTTGCCACTCGCCACTCATCACACGTCACTCGTCACTGCTCTTGGGCCGTCATCTGGCCCCGTGTGCGAAGCGGCTTTCCCATGGCCATCCAACGCCGGTGCTCTGGTCGGAGGCGTCGCCGCAAACAACGAGTCGCGTAGGGGCAGGCCTTGTGCCTGCCCTTCCCGATCGGCATGGCCGACTTCAGGGCACCCACGAGGGGTGCCCCTACGAGACCTGCCGCCCCTGAAAGGCCTTGCACCCGCGTCCCCAAGCGAAAAGCTGAAGCTCGCAGACTCGGTCCCGGAGGGCGCGGTTGAAAGCTTCTACGCGAAACGGCCATTGGCGCGCCAATTTGCGGCGGTGAGAGGCGCCCGGTCTGCTGATCATAGGCGTAAACGCGATCTCATAACACGAATTCAGGGTTACACGGATTTCGTGTCAAGCTGATCCCCCGTGGCTACGCCTGAGCAAATTGCGCCTATTGCAGTGCGCTGCTTATTCCACCTTTAATCGTGAACATGCGACTGGGCGTTGCACGTCGAAGCAGGAAAAGGTATATTGGCGATATCTCACGGCGTCAAAGTGGAAAATCCGGTTGAGTCCCACGTTGGTGGGCGGGGGAGGCGTAGTGATGTGGAATCACAAACGAACTCCGGTGATCGCCCTGCTTTGGTGTATCGTTGTCGCCGGGCCGTTTGCGCACTCAGCGGCGCTCTGGGCACAGACGGCGGAGGAAGTAGACAAGCATACAGCAAGTCTCCCGCCCGATCAGCGCGCCTACGAACGCTTCCGCTTTTGGGTAACCCAACTCCCACCGGAACAGCAGCGCGATCCCAACTTGATGATGCGGTATCGCGCCTACCTCAAGTCACGGGCCCGCTCCGATGCCGAAGCCGATGCTGAAGTCAAGCTGGTGACTGAGCGGGGCTCACGGTCTGAAATCGAACGCTGGAACCGTATCCTCACGACGGAGAAACCACGCTTTAACACCAAGCCCAATGCATTCCTGGTCGAAATCGCCAGTACCCGCAAGCCAGGAACGGCGCTCGATGTCGGCATGGGACAGGGTCGCAACAGCATCTGGCTCGCGCAGCAGGGGTGGGACGTAACGGGGTTCGATCCCGCTGATAAGGCGGTCGCACTGGCGCTGGAAAACGCCCAGAAAGCGGGAGTGCATCTCAAGACTGAGGTCAAGGGGATGGAAGATTTCGACTTTGGCGAGAGCCGCTGGGATATGATCGTCCTCAGTTATGTGGGCGCCCGTGAGATGCCCGACGTAATTCAGCGCGCGCTCAAGCCGGGCGGCGTTGTCGTCGTCGAGGCCTTCCACCGCGATGCCACCAAGGGCCAGTCGATTGGCGGGGCAGTGGTTTTCGACACCGGCGAGTTGCCCGCCCTCTTCCCCCACTTGCGGGTCGTACGCTACGAAGAACCCCTAGCCACCGCGGACTTCGGACTGGACAAAGTGCGCGTGGTGAGATATTGCGGCGAACGTCCGGAATGAGGTGGTAGCGCACAGTCCCCGGGGCTCTGCGGTTCTTCGGAGATTCGGGTATCGCGGCAGGCCAGGTGTTTTGACTACCAAAGCATATCCACAAATCAAAAAGCCGCGGAGTTTGAAAGGCACAAACTCGGCGCTACCCCCGCCCTTTTTCTTCCACAAACCGGGCATGAAACCTCCCATTAGAGTAAGCAGTAGGCAGTTGGCACCAGGCAGTAAGCGGCCGGATTGCGCAACACCCGGCTCTGCGCTCGAGAGTTTCTAGATTTTTCACACTGTGGCCGGTTAATTCCCTCCGGTTCTTAACCGAAACGACGCTCGCCGCTGCCATCATGGAAATACCTGTGCTAAAGGCACCTTGGACTGCGGCGGCTCGACACCGCCTTGCTTTGCTCATTAGCCAGCGAATGAAGTTGGTGAAAAGGCGGCGTCGAGCCGTCGCAGTCCAAAGGCGGCCTAGTATTTATGCGCCTTCCCAATGGGCTGGTGCTGGAGCACCCGGACGAGTTCTTGCGGACGGTGGTGGGCGCGATGGGGGCGGTGGTGGGGAAGACGAGGAAGTAACCCCTCACCCCCCGCCTTGCGGTCCCCCCTCTCCCCGGCGGAGAGGGAGGGTGGTTTTACGCGCGCAGGGGTGCTCCCCCCCCGATGTTTCCAGCCTTCTCCGCGGCGAGAAGATCGTAGGCAAGACTCAGTGGCGCATCAGCGGACATCCCACTGGCGACCGCTTTATGGTAGTCGGCGAGATGCCCATCGGCATTGGCAAGCAGGCGCTCGATCTCCTCGCGATCGGACTCAAGCCTCTCAAGCCATTTATTGATGGCCCAGTTCTCTAAGGACATTCTCGTCTCCGATGAGAAAGAGCTTTTTTCCGCCGAGCACCGTCTTCAGGAAGTTTCCGCGCACCCTGCTGGTGAATTCGTTGAGCGTATAAACCGTAGGGTTGATCTCGCGGTTCAGCGTTTTCTGCGCGTCGGCGATTCGCTCGACCACGTCCGCGAAGTGCACCCTGCCCACAATCATCAAATCGATGTCGCTTTGAGGGCTCTCACGAGAACGCGCCACCGAACCGTACACGAAGGCGAGGGTGATTTTCTTATCGAGGGGATGGAGTGCCGCCAGGAGGACATCGTGGATCCCAACTGTCTTCGTCACCAGGTTCCGCATCTCGGCAAAGACCGGACTGGCCTGGTTGGCGCTATAGAGGGTATGCGTTCCCAACGTCTTTCGAATCACCAGACCGGCGTCGACCAACTGGCGCAACTCCCGCTGCACGGGCCCGAGCGCAATTCCTGTCATACGAGCAAGTTGCCTTAAATAGTAGGACTCGCCGACGTGACCAAACAAAACGGCCAACACCGCACCACGCGTGCGCCCAAAAAGCGTGCCCGAAAGCGTACTGGCTGTACCCATTCCGGGGTCAATCGTACCCGAAAAGGATACGGGGAGCAATCTCCAAATGAGGGGAGAGGGGTGGAAATTGGTATAGACTAAAGTCAGGAGCCCTCAGGAAAAATCCATTCCGAGCCAAAGGGAGGTATTCACGTGTCCCAAAGCGCCGGCCTGAATCAACGCCAGGACCCCTACAAAAACTACAAGCTTCGGTTGACATTCAACAACCGCACCTATTCTGGAGGCATCCGCACAGGCCTTGTGCCTCCGCCCGGTCTTGTCGACTACCGGCCCGGGGGCGACCCTTCCACCGCCACGAGGCAACCCGGGCGCAGCAAGTACGAACCCATCACATTGAATCGCGGCGTTACCCAGGACCCCTCGTTCTCCAATTGGGCCAATCAAACGTCCAGCCAAGGCAAATACCCGCTCATCCCCGTAGACCGCGGCGTCACCAAGAATGCTTCCTTCAGTTCGTGGGCGAGCCAGGTTTTAAGTATGGGATCGTCTCTGGGCTCGGAGGTATCGTTGGCAAATTTTCGCAAGAATGTACTGCTGGAATTCTACAATGAGGCGGGGCAGCTCGTCGTATCGTACCGATTGAACGGGAATCAAGTTTCTGAAACCCAATCAAGGCCCCCGGCCACTTACCAGCACTTTCTCCGCCCCGGGGGTCCTGGAACCTTGCAAGAGCAATTGGCTGCAATTTTTGAGAACTCGCTTCGCCGGTCAACGGGTTGATTACCCCTTTGGCATGCCACGCGGTCCATCGCGGGCTGGCGCATCTCTGCGATGGAGCGAAACGCACAGTTTCACTGTGCGCCAGCCGGCCCAAGCAGCTTGGTACGCTGCTGCGCCGCCGCCGCCGGGAACTCGGCCTGACTCAGGAGGCGGCGGCTTCCCGCATCCATCTCCGCCAGGCAACCGTCTCCGCGCTGGAGAACTCAGCCGCCGACAGCCGCCTCGCCACGCTCTTCGGTACGCTTTCGGCGCTCAAACTTGAACTTCTCGTTCGCCCTCGGACCAAAGGATCGGCTCGGGAAATTGAGGAGTTGTTCTGACGCCCAGACGCCGCCGCTATGAGCCGCTGAACATTTTCTGACACCTTTTCCACTTGATAAACCGGATCAGAAAACGTACAATTGTACGGTATGGCTTCTCTGGTCGTTGATACTTCGGTCCTGCTCGCGGTGCTGCTGAACGAACCCACGCGGCGGGCGCTGGTTAAGGCCACGGAAGGATACAGTCTGGTGGGGGCGCCCTCTTTACCTTGGGAGATTGGCAATGCCCTGGTGGCGGGCGTTCGTCGCAAGCGGATATCCGCGGCGGACGTGCAGCAAGCTTGGGCAAGCTATCAGTCTGTGCCGGTGCGCTTGGCCCATATTGATGCCGGCCGCGCGGTTAACCTGGCTTTGGAATCCGGGCTGTACGCCTATGACTGCTACGTGTTGCAAACCGCGCTCGCCGAAGGGCTGGCGCTCCTGACCCTGGATCTTGGACTGGCACGGGCCGCACAAAAGATCGGTGTGAAATTGCAGGAGTTTTGAGATGAAAGTATATAACTATTCGGAAGCCAGGCAGCAACTCGCGGAACTGCTGAACCGCGCCAGCCGCGAAGGGGGAGTGGAGATTCGCCGCCGCGATGGGCAGGCCTTTTGGGTCCGCCCGGCCACGCGTTCCGGTTCACCGCTGGACGTGCCGGGCATCGATGCGGGTCTGTCCCGGAAAGAAATTCTGGATCTGGTGCGCGAGAGTCGTCGATCGACCGCTCGGCTCCTGGACAAGAGCCGCGCGCCGCACAAATCCCCGCACCGCGGAAAGCGGTCGCCAAGACGCCAAGGTTCTGCCCTCAATCCCACCTCGGAGGAAGAAAGCGGTACCTGACACCATTCCCCCCCGACTTGCCAATTGCTTCTTTCCGTTCTTACTAACAACACAAAACTGAGAACTCGACGCTGATAGCTGAGTGCTGAACGCTTCTTTTCTGCGGTGGGTGGTTACGAAATTCAGGAGGGGTCGGCGGCTTCCCGCCGGGGGTGGTTACAGGACCCTAATTTCCAATCCCTAATCCCTGGTGGAAGGGGGCGGAAGCTGTGATGTCGGTAAATCGGAAATATGGTGCCTGGATGTCCCGGCTTCCCAAGGGAAGGGTGAGGGAAAACGTGGTAGGGAATGGTCACGCACGTTTGTTTAGATGACGATCAAAAAACGGCATAATCTCGGGCGCAATTTTCCCAGACTGGCTAAACTCAGAAACAACGTGTCTGTACTTGCGAGAAACCTTGAGGACCCACCCCGGACCGGTATTCGACCGTCCCATCCTCCGCAGTATCCCCTTGGATACAAGAAAATCGACAAAGTCCCGGGCAAATTCACGCTGCTTTGTCTGCGTGCCTTTCGCGAGTGAGACGTCCTGATGGGTTCCGGCGATACGCCTCTCGAGAGTACGCATGACCTCCCGAGCAGCTTCGTACCATGGTCTACCGAGCAGTGGATTAAGGTCATCAGTTGGGAAAACCAATGCGTCGCTCGAATACAACCATTGACGAGCATCTTTTCCGGACAGAATGGAGGAAGTTCTTCTGTCAAACCAATCCGTGACGTAAATCGACTCCAGTTCCGATCCACCGAAATTAGCAGCCGTCAAGAGTGCACCGTCGAATTGCGCCCGGAAGATCATGGAATGACTGAACGATGCCTGGCGCAAATCCGATTTTCGGAAATCGGTGTCAAACAACTCGCAAGATGAGAACTCAGCGCGCCGCAGGTCGAGGCCTGAAAGATCGTAGTTACTTAGGTCTAGTCCCTCAAACCTGGGCGGATCGCCGAGCAAGCGTGTGATCATGCTGCGATCTCTCGCGATGAACCGGGATATAACCCTAAAGAGGGACTGTTTGATTCTTGGTTGGACGCACTTCAAATAGGCTCGAGAGACTAGACCAATCAGGTCTGGCTGAAATTCAGTGGTACCTACAAAGAAATCCCCGATCAGATCCGTAGTAACCATCTTGGGCAGATCTGGATATTCCGTGCCATTTCTCACAAAGTCGGCAAGAGCATCTGCGGCCAAGTACTCCCGCAAGCTATTATGGGAGAAACCGACGCGGGAATCTGTATCCTGCTCGTCTACAGGGGTGTCAATATTACCTGACGTGTCAAGGAATTGCGCCTCTGTCGTCAGCCCTGAATGTCGGCGACAGGTACGGGTGTAGTTCTCGAGTTGTTGCTGGGGTGTATCGCTTCGCCGAAGCTGGCTTGAGAACACGCGCGCAACGAGGTCCCTAACAGTGCCTGGCCCTGCGAAGAATTCTTCGTCCGCGCGCTGTAAGAAAACAGCAAACTGGCGAAGGAACCCCAACCTCTCGCTCGCAGAAAGCAGCCCAACATTGCTGTCACGTTGCAGGAGGTTGTATACGACGATTTCGAAGATCTTCGTTTGGTTGAGGTGTTTCAGCTCGTCTGGAATGAGCGGTTGGCCATCGATAGTCTTGGCCTCGCTTCCCATGGCCAATGTTTCTGCAACGGTCGTGAGCAGGCGCGCAATTACTGCTCGTTGTGATATGGTCTCCAGCTCCTGAAACCTTGTAAATAGATCATCCAGCTGCTTCCGCGCAACAGGATTAGCGCCTAGTACTATGGAAAACAACTTCTTACGCTGTGGGAGGGTAAGATCGTTTAATCTGGCAAATTGCGCAGTCGCTAAAGACTGGGTAAGAGCGCGAGACGTCGCGGAGCGTCGTTCCAAATCTTGTACGTCGAGGGGGTGCCATTCGGATATGCCATTCCTTTCCACCAGTGCCAGACGTTCCGCTCTGCTTTCGAAGTAAGTGGGCCGAGAAGTCATAGCAGCGCGGCATCCCTTTGCACCTTCAAGAAGCTCCCTTAGATTCTCACGCAAAGTCTCCCTGCTCAGCGATTGAGCCATTTCATCGAAAGAATCAAAAAGGAATACTACGCGACCTTGCCTGGCCAGGTACTCAAATGCTTCATAATGCACACCGCTGAGACCATAGAGCTGGAAGGTC
This sequence comes from uncultured Acidobacteriota bacterium, assembly GCA_963825395.1. Classification (GTDB taxonomy): domain Bacteria; phylum Acidobacteriota; class Terriglobia; order UBA7540; family UBA7540; genus Bog-366. The sequence continues at coordinate 81,172 of CAWGTQ010000014.1, forward strand.
CTTAGAATCAGGTTTTGAAAGTCGAAGGCTTTGGTGAAACGCTGTAGAGGGACGAAGAGAGGTAACGGGCTCTTTGTTGGATCTGTGGCATATCGATCGACCAAACTATAAAGAAACTTCCTGAGTGCCCATGACTTACCGACACCGTAATCTCCAATCAACGTAAGCCAAGGGTGCTTTCCTGAGAGCCAAGAATCCAAGAACTCGGGAGCAGGCACGGATTCCTTGGGGTGGCCCTCGAAGTGTATTTTTGTGGGTTGATACTCAGTTTCGATCACTGCCCGTATCTGTTCATGCCGCACAGCCTCGACGTATCGATCGAAGTTAACTAAGCGCGCGACCAGCGAGTCAACTGTTGAAGTTGCGATTCCTTGCTCAAGTGCATATCCTGATGCTTCCGGAGTGTAACCGACGGCTGAGACGTGCATCACAACAGCTCTGTCCCTCATGGTCTCTTGAGCTGACCGTAGTTTCAGAATATCTGTTTGTAGCTTGTCTACCCCAACCGGTGTGCCGTAGTCGGCACATTCAATGAGAATAGTTTTACGAAGGAGTGTGTTCAGCTCCTCCGCCACCACATCAATTTCGCGATGATTAATCTTGACGCTGGTTGAAACTCGGTGCCCGGTTAACTGGAAAAGATTGGCAACCGTACTAACTAGGCGTGTCTTATCCATGATCGTGCCTCGGTCCAAGTGTAGCATGGCCTGTCAAATTCGAGTTGCTAGCCATCAGAACCTTGCGACAGCGGTTCTCATTCTTTCCCAGAAGAATCCGGGACAGGCACGATATTTCCTATTTCCTGTGGCCATCTTTCAGGGTTCTGAGCTTCACGAGGGTGGAGAATGGTGTCAGGGGGGAAATGGCGTCAGTACCGGAAGAAAACGGTACCTGGAACGTGTGAAAAAATTAAAAAGGTTTGAAATTGACAAAAATACATAGCTTAAATATCTGGGCTCTGGTACACTGGAGGCATGAACACCGACCCTAAGGTTGCTCGTCCCCGTTTAGTGGCCGTGAATCGGCGTCAGATGGTGATGCGGGCGATTGAGGTGGAGCGGCTGATTGAGGAAGATCACCCCGCGCGCGCGATTTGGGAGTTGGTGGGGCGGCTGGATCTGAGCCGGTATTATGCCGCCATCGCCGCGGTGGAAGGGCGGGCGGGGAGAGAGCATACCGATCCCCAGGTTTTGATCAGTCTCTGGCTGTATGCCTACAGCCGCGGGATTAGTTCGGCCCGCGAGATGGCGCGGCGGTGCGAATACGAACCCGCCTTTCAGTGGCTGTGCGGGCTGGAGCCGATCAGTCATCGCACGCTGTCGGGTTTTCGTTCCGGCTACAAGGCGGCGTTGGACGATCTGTTCGTGCAGGTGCTGGGGATGCTGAGCGCCGAGGGTCTGATCACCCTGGAGCGCGTGACGCTGGACGGCACGAAAATCAAGGCGAATGCGGGCGGCAATACGTTCCGCCGCCAGGAGACGCTGGAAGCTCACCTGCAATTGGCGCGCGAGCAAGTGCGGTTGATGGAGGAACAAGCGGCGGAAGAAGAGCAGATGGCCAAGCGGCAGGTGGCGGCGCGGCGGCGCGCCGCCCGGCAGCGCCGGAGCCGTTTGGAGGCGGCGGTGCGCGAGGTGGAGCGGTTGCAGCGCGAGAAGAAAGACGATCGCGAGAGTTTTGTGGCCCGCGCCTCGAGCACCGACCCGGAAGCCCACGGGATGAGAAATGGCGAGGGCGGCACGGTTCCGAGCTACAACGTGCAACTGGTGACCGACGCCGCGCAGGGGCTGATCGTGAATGTGGAAGCGACCACCGAGGCCGTCGATCACCACCAACTGGCGCCGGCCATGGACCGCTGTGAGCAAACGCTGGGACGCCGCCCCGGGCAGGTGGTGGCCGACGGCGACTACACCAATCATGCCTCGGTCGAGGCGGCAGCGAACGGCGGAGTGGATTTTTATGGATCGTGGCAGGAGAGTTGGAAGCCCGGCGAACGCGATGCCCAAGGCCGCAGCGCCGCGTTTCTAGCCAGCGCGTTCCCCTACGATGCCGGGCAGGATTGCTTCACTTGCCCGGCGGGAAAAACCCTGACTCACCGTGCGATACAGCATCGCGAGCACGGGGTCCGCGTCCATGTCTATCGCGCGCCGCAGGAGGCTTGCCGGACCTGTGCGCTGCGCAGCCAGTGCGCGCCGCCGAAAGCGCGTCCCGCTTGGGTCCGGTCGATTTCACGCCTGGAAGAACCCGCGGCGACCGTGGCTTTCAAGGCCAAGATGGCCACGGAAGAAGCCAAGCAGATTTACGGCCAACGCTCGCGCCTCGCCGAGTTTCCCCACGCCTGGATTAAAGAACGCTGCGGCCTGCGCCAGTTCCGCTGTCGCGGCCGCCTGAAAGCAACGATGGAGGCTACCTGGGCGGCGCTCAGTTACAATCTGACGAGATGGTTCGCCCTGCGGCGACGACCTACCCTCACCGATGGCGCTCTGGCGCCGGCGTAAGTACACAGCACCAAAGTGCCCAAAGATACTGAGTAAGAAATCCTGCTGCCCTCGGCGCCCACCGAGCAACATTATCCGCACCCGGGATGACCCCCACTCCAAGTGAAATCATCGTGCCTCCCGACTTGCCCCTGCCCCGCGATTCTCATAGCGCATTTCTTCACACGTTCCTGACACCGTTTCCATACAGGGCTGTGCTCGCCCTGCGCCACCCCGCCCGATATTTGCTCGTCATGAGGCCCTACTACGTTTCGCTGATTTTGCCGTGAGATAGTTTACAAATGCTGAACAGGACACGAGCATGAACTTCGCATCCTCGAACGAGAGCGTCGGTTCATCCATTAAAGCGTGGCGAATGCCGTCCGCGTCATTAGTGTACCCGTACATGCTGGAAAAGGCCTTCTCTAGGGCGGGGTGCAAACCCACCTGAGTCTTGAGATTCTTGATAGCCTGGCCCAGTGTGGCTTGGTCCTCATTCGTAATGAGCCTACAGGCAGCCTCCACCGCACTTATGGACTCCTTGATGCTGTTCCTGTAATCCGGCGATTTCCGGTCGGCCAGCAAGCCCAGGGCTGTTCTTAAATGAAGGGCAAGGTGACGGAATGGGTCTTCCGCCGCCATTGCTTCTTCGATCGCCTCGATTTCCACCTCAGAAGTGATTTGGGTTAACTTCTCACCGACAAAACGATATGCCGAAAGCTCGCGCTCAAGAACCGCATTGCAGTGATTCCGGAACTCGCTATTCTCATTGCGATCGAAACTCACCTCGAAATTGCAGGGCACGAATTCCAGGAAATCGTACGCCTCGTACCATGTGCACGCGAAAAAGTACTTTCTGAGTATGCTGTGTAGTTCCAACCAGTCTGCGGGAATCGCGTCGACGGGGTTCTTGAAATAGTTCAGCCAGATTGAGCGGCATAGTTGGGATATCTGCCCCCATCGTTGTCTTACATCTTCCCAATAGAAGAGGGTTAGGGCATTCCACAGACCGTTCCGCAATTCTCGATCCATATCGTCAGTTTGAATGACATTCTTGATTGGTTTAAGCCCCTTTCTCTCAGAGAACCGCATCGGCATGCCTCCAACAATTCCCAACTCTCCAGGTTATCTCTCGCCGGTGTTCTCAGGCTGGATTTCTTAGCCGGAGCCCACCCAAAGGCTACAGTCCGACGAGAAGGGCGAGAGTCTTTACTTAACGAGTTTTCGACGTAATTGAGCTGCTAACTGTAACCCAAACTGAAGTAGTATTAGCCTGAATCGCAAACGCTCTAGAACGCCTGCGAGCCACGCCCTAAGAGAACGGTGTCAGGTACCCTTTCTCCCGAAGCCGAAGAGAACGGTGTCAAGAGAACGGTGTCAGGTACCCTTTCTCCCGACGCCACCTTCTTGGCGGTGTGCTGTGTGACAGAGTGCGTGAACGAGAGCATGGCCAGGATAGCTTTCAAGGAGAACGGACAAATCCTTGAACCGTCAATCCCGCAGGGATATCAATGCCGATTTTCGATTTAGCGACCCATCGTCACTCCCCCGCTTCGAGGGCTTTGTTCACCTCTTCGATCGCCTTGCCGGTATGTTCCAGAGCTTTGGCGCGATGCCCGTGGAAATCGTGCGCGGCGTTGGTCAGGGCGTCGCGAGCTTGCTCCAGATGCCGCAATGCGGCGTGCATTTCCGGATAGCGCTGCTGCGGGGCAGCGTTGACGCGAGTCGTTAGGCTGAAGGATAACAGCACCGCCAATGTACAAACCACTCCGGAGGCAAAAGACAAGACCATTCTTTTCATCGAGGATCCTCCCATCAATAGGTAAATTTTTGATTCCTGCGCCTCAGCCTCACGCAAACTCGCCGCGGCTTGGCTGCCCTAGCGGAGCGAAATTCTGACATAACCAGGGACGAGAACGCAATAGAATGGCGTCCGTTAGAAATCCCACCCGCCCATTTGTCATCGAGAGCCGGACCACCTGCAGCACCCGGTATTCATTCCGGGTGGGCGACTTCTACCCATGCATCTCATCTTCCATATACATCCAAGTCCACAGGCGACGGCCCAATGTCATCCCCCGCGACGGTTACGGCCTAACTAACAGTAAGCTGACCAGCATATCGCGGTCAACGACCCTCCTAGGAGCGGGTCCGAGAATTCGATTTTTGGGCCATTTTTGCGCGGGTGGCGCATACATTGCTGCTTATGTATGCGACCGGAGCTGTTGCCCTGCGACCTCGCGCACCCAGGGTTCAGGGGCAGGTGATCCATCGCCAAAACTCACCTATCCTCCCGCCCAGCGTCGGCGCAGCTTACCCGAGGCGGCAAGGGGACGCATACATAAACAGCAATGTATGCGCCACCCCATCATTCTTTCATTTCTCCGCAACTCGCGATCACCTTGACGGCCGCCTATCCGTAGATGTGTTCGGCACGGTCATCTCGGACGCTCATGCTTGAATGGCGGTGGTCCGGAACCTAACCCGACTTTCGCAGTTGGGGCAGTAGGCGGCGGGTAAGTGGTTTATTTTCAGCAGAGCGATCTCCAAGGTCTACACTACAATTTGAGCTGCACCCGCTGATCGATGACGGTCTCCGCGGGCTTGATGCGGGGTGGCGGTTGCGACGGCAGTGCCAGATGGAGTTGGTGGAGCAGGAGCATCTGCTCGGGTTCCGGCTGCGTGTAGCGCGGCATGATGAGCCAGCGCCCGTCGGTGGTGGGCAGGCAGACGTCGAGCATTTGAATCGTGGCCAGTTTCTCCAGCACGGCGCGCGGTGTCAGCCCCGGGGCGCAGGGGGCTAGCCGCTGCCGGAGGGTGACCGACAAAGCGTAAGCGAGGAAAGCCACAAAGATGTGGGCCTCCACGCGCTTCTCGACTTGGTGATAAATCGGACGCAGCCCCAATTCGCTCTTCAAGGTTTTGAAGGCCGCTTCGATCTGGGTGAGGAGGATATAGAGTTCCCAGAGCACTTCCGGCTTCTCTCCCAGCAGGTTCGAGCGCAGCAGATAGTGGCCATCGCGGAGTTCCGCCTTCTGCAACTTCTCTTGGTCCAAGTGAAAGGAGAAAGTCTGGCGGGTGACTTCCTCTCCCTCGCGGGGCAAGTGTAGAGGCACGAAGCCGAAGGCGCGGCCGGCGTCCTTCTTGGCCGCACCGATGCGCAGCAGCAATTGATCGCGCGCCGGAGCACTGCGGCGCAACTTGCGCAAGGTCTTCAGCAAGCGAACCAACTTGCGCCGCCGTATGGCGCGTTCCTTGGCGTACCGGCCTTCACTCTTGGCCAGCACGTACAGTTCGCCGTCTTCCACGAATAACTTCACTTCCACCGATTCGCGCACCTTCTGCCAGGGCAATTCCAGCCAGCGCTTTGCGTACTGCTGAATCTTGCCGCGCGGCGTCCCCACCAGGTAGAAAACTTCCCGTCCCCCGGTGCGCATCTCTGCCAGCACCTCTTCGGTCGGAATCCCCCGATCCATCACCCACACCCGCCGCGCCCGCCCGTACTGCGCTTCGATCTGGTCGAGAAATCCGCGCAGCGTGGTGCGGTCTGAGGTGTTGCCCGCCAGCACTTCGTAAGCCAGGGGAAATCCCTCCGGCGTCACCACCAGCGCGATCACCACCTGCCGGCAATCGCCGCGATGGTCCCGACTGTAGCCGTGCTTCGCCTTGGGAATCTCCTCGCCTTCGCCTTCGATATAGGTGCTCGTCAGGTCGTACAGCAACACGTCGAAGCGCGCCTGAAACAGCTCTTGCCAACGTTGCCGCAGGTGATCGAACAGCACGGTTTTGTGCTCCCCGATCCGGTCCAGACAGCGATACAAGCGATCTTTTTCCGCCACGGCGAAGCCCGTCCCCAACAGATCTCCCATGGCACTCTGATCAAACCCTTGCCGGTGCAAACGGAACTCGCTGCCCGGCGCCACCAACCGGTTCACCACCAGCAACTCCAGCACCTTTGCCCACGGCACTTCCTCCCGTCCCTGGCCCAGACGCTCTTCCCAAAATTCGCTCAACCCCAACTGCCGCCACAGTTCGCACCCCAGCCAGTAGTTGCCAAACGCCCGCGGCCGCCGCAACTCCATCTCCTTCAGCTTCACCTGCACGCCGTCCAACGCATCGACAGGAATGGCGCGATCCTCGGGAAATAAACTCAGGCTCGCGGCCCGCTGCTCGGCTTCATCAAACACCTCCAGCGTCTTGCGCCACGCCGCTTGCTGACTGTCGTTAATCTCGCCCAAATACAGCACCCGCCGCTGCACCACCCGGCCCGAACGCAACCGCCGACTCTCCTCCACGCTCCAATAGCGGTGCTCCTTGCCGTCTTTCTTGCGCTTGTTCGCACGCAGGTACATGGCTGGCGGCCATTGTGCCAAGCTTGATCGCAGATGAAAAGGGGGTAGGTCTACACTACAAGCCTTTGCCTACAACCCACATTGAAGAGTCAGGACTTATCGCCGTGCCCCCGCCGAATCTCGCCCGAAAAAGCTCCGAACTGCGAAAGTCAGGCTAAGGTGAGAGGACACTTCGCCGCATCCGTAATGAGTCGTAGCCCATGGCTTGCCGATGCCACAAGTATCGCGGTCAGGCTTCTGGTGTTGCGTAAGGAAAACAGGCTTACTTATACGACGGATGTCAACTCGTTGTAGCGCCGGGCTTTAGAGGTTGCGGAAAAAAACCTCAAACTGTCATCCTGAGGAGGCGTAGCCGACGAAGGACCCCTGCATTTTTTTGAAACTTCAAATACAGGGGTCCTTCGCTTCGCTCAGGATGACAGTATTGAAGCATTGTTCCGCACCCTCTTTAGCCCGGCATGTGCCGCCCTAAAGGGCGGCGCTACAGTAAACGCATTTTCCTTACGCAACACCGGGCGGCGCATCCCTAATGACAATTGGTAATGGGTGATCGGCGAATTTCGTGGCTGGCGAAGTCCTTTACATGCGTCGCACTCGCCGACAAGAGACGAAGGCAAGGCGGCGTCGAGCCGCCGCAGTCCAAGGCGTCCCGCGCATTTCCGCCGATTTCCGATTTCAATCGTCCATCGTCAATCGAAAATCGGCAATTTTCGTCCCGCGCCTTCGCCAGAGATAATAGACCGGAATGCCGATGGCCACGATACTCAAACCGGCAAAACTCCGCAATGTCTTGTGGGTCAGCAGAGCCAGCTCTACAAACGAGGCGAAAGCGATGTACAACAGGGGAAGGACAGGATAACCCCAGGCCCGATAAGGCCGCGGCGCCTCCGGGCGGGCGCGCCGCAGCCGGAAGATGCCCGCAATGGTCAAAATATAGAAAAGAACAACGGCAAAAATCACATAGTCCAGCAGTTCGTTATAACTGCCCGTGAGGGTCAGGATCGCCGCCCAGACCGCCTGGACCATGAGCGAGGCCGCGGGAGTGCGATACTTGGCATGAACCTTCGCGACGGAGGAAAAGAACAGGCCGTCCTTCGCCATGGCATAATATACGCGGGCGCCGGCCATCAGCATTCCGTTGGTGCAGCCGAAGGTGGAAACCATGATGGCGGCGGCCATCAGCCCCGCACCTCGTCCACCCAGCATGACCTGAACTGCGGCAGTCGCGATGCGGTCCTCCGCCGCGTGTTGGATCCCCTGCTCCATCAGCCCGCCATGGGGCATTCCGAAAAACGGCAGAGCACGGTAATACGCCCAATTGCAGGCAAAATAGATGACGCAGACTGCGCTGGTACCCATAAAGAGCGCCAGCGGCAGGTTTCGTTTGGGATTGATCACTTCACTGCCCGTGAAGGTGACATTGTTCCACGCGTCGGAAGAAAATAGCGGCCCCACCAGCGCCACGGAAACCAACGTCAACGTGGCCACATCCCAACGCGCGCCTTGCCAAAATCCTCGCACCGAAGACGCCGGTACGGAATGGCCCAAAGCCCACCAAATGCCGAGCACCACCACTCCGATCAGGGCTGCCACCTTTAGAACCGTGAAGACATTTTGCACCCCCGCACCCACACGCAAACCGAAGATGTTCAGGATGCTCAGGAAAAACAAAACCAGAATAGCAATGAGTTGCTGCGAAGAAACCGTAAGCGCAATGGGGTGGCGAAAGACCGCGAGAGTTCCAAGGTTGAGCAGAATAGTTTTGGCCGAGACCCAGGGGATGAATACACCGAGAAATTTCCCAAATGCCACTGCCACCGCCGCGACGGTTCCGGTTTGAATCACCAGGAAGAGGGTCCAGCCGTAAAGGAAGCCAAACAGCGGGCCAAAGGCTTCGCGCAGATAAACATACTGTCCGCCAGCGTGCGGCATCATGCCCGCCAGTTCGCCGTAGCAGATGGCCGCGATGACCGTCATCAATCCACTGATGACCCAGGTGAGAAAAAACAAGCCCGGCGACTGAACTTGGCGGCTGACGTCAGACGCCACAATAAAAACCCCCGAGCCAATCATCGAGCCCATGACCAGGGTGGTGGCGTCAAAAAGACCGAGGCCCTTGACGAGCCCGGAAGGTGGCGGATTGGCCGGCACGGGTGAAGCCGACAGAATGTCCCTTTCATGATGGTTGAACGGTCTTGATTGGCGCTCCCATGCTTGGGGAGTCGTGCTTTATCCACTTTCCGAAGGCCCGACCCTAATCTTCAACCCCGGATTCCGCTGCCAAAATTTTTAGAAACTCTTGTGCCCGCTCGGTGATGTCCGGTGCGCCCACCAAACCGCGAATGACCGCCACTGAATCTGCCCCGGCCTCGATCACCGTGCGCGCGTTTTCCAGAGTTATTCCCCCGATGGCCACCAGCGGCTTACGCGTCGTCTTGCGCGCATCCCCCAGACCCTGCAGGCCCACCACCGCGTCGGGATTCTCCTTGCTGGCGGTGGGAAAGATAGGGCCGAAAGCAATGTAATCCGCCGTGGAAAGGTCCGCATCCCTCACCTGCTCCAAATTGTGGGTGGAATAACCTATCAGTTTGCCTTGACCCACAAGAGCACGAGCAGACTCCACCCCCAAGTCGTCTTGCCCTACGTGCATTCCATCGGCATCCACAGCGCGGGTGACGTCGGCGCGGTCGTTAACGATGAAAACTCCCCCCGCCTTGCGCACATACTCTGCGACCCGGCGAGCACTCTCATAGAGTTCGCCGGACGACGCGTGCTTGTCTCGAAGTTGAATAAGCCGGACGCCCGCCACCAGAAGAGCCTCCGCCACCTCGACGGGGTGACGGCCGCCACTCTGTGCAGGGTCAATTATGGCATAGAGGCGTGGGATTACAAGTTGCATGAAGAATTGCCGCCACTACCTTAGGAAAAACCCTCGCCGTTGCGGGCAAATCGGCTCAAGAAATGGGTGTCGAAATTCCCCGCCTGGAAGTCCGGGTCGGCCATAATCTTCTGGTGAACAGGAACAGAAGTGGAGATACCCTCGATAATGAACATTTCAAGAGCCCGACTCATGCGCCGGATGGCTTCGTGGCGGTCTTTGCCGTGCACGATGAGTTTGGCGATAAGGGAATCGTAATAGGGCGGGATTATCGACTCGGCATAAGCGGCCGTATCTACCCGCACACCGGTGCCGCCGGGTTCGTGGAAGACTGTTACCTTGCCTGCTGAGGGGGCAAAGGTCTGAGGATTCTCGGCGCAGATCCGGCACTCGATGGCATGTCCGCGCAGCCCAAGAGTTTCACCTTCAATGGGCACATGCCCACCCGCCGCAATCAGAATCTGATGCTTCACCAGGTCCAACCCGGTCACCATTTCCGTAACGGGATGCTCCACCTGAATCCGCGTGTTCATTTCCAGAAAGTAGAGATTCCGCTTTTCATCCATTAGCAACTCGACCGTGCCCGCGCTCGTATAACCGATCTCCTGGAGCGCCTTAATGACCTGATGGCCAACACGCAAGCGGGTCGCGGCATCAATTTGGGTGGACGGGGATTCTTCCACGAGCTTCTGATGACGGCGCTGGATGGTGCACTCGCGCTCGCCCAGGTGAATAACCCTTCCGTGCTGATCGCCCAGAACTTGAAACTCGATATGCCGCGGAGACGTGATGTATTTTTCCACGTAGAGATCAGGAGTTCCAAAAGACGCCGCGGCCTCATTCTGCGCCATCCGAAAAAGATGGGGGAGTTCGTCCGGCGAGGGTACAATCCGCATTCCCCGGCCGCCGCCACCGGCTGCGGCCTTCACCATGACGGGGTAGCCAATGCATTCCGCTTCCCTCAAGGCGGATTCCTCCGACGTGATCACTTCGGAGCCCGGCAGCACAGGAAGACCCAACTCCCTCATCCTCGCGCGCGCTCGATTCTTGTCACCCATCAGGCTGATGACTTCCGGGCGGGGGCCAATAAAGGTGAGATTGGAAGCCTCGCAAACGTCAGCAAAATACGCGCTCTCGGCCAAGAAACCGTAGCCGGGATGAATGGCTTCCGCGCCGGTGATTTCTGCGGCGGAAATAATGCTGGCTACGTTCAGATAACTGTCGGCGCTGCGGGGTGGGCCGATGCAAACTGCCTCATCAGCAAAACGCACGTGCAGGGAGTACCGGTCGGCTTCTGAGTACACTGCGACGGTGGGAATCTCTAATTCTTTGCAGGCGCAAATCACCCGCAAAGCTATTTCCCCGCGGTTGGCGACCAGTATTTTTTTGAACATGATTCAGGAACTGCTGATGGTTTACAGTTGATAATCGATAGCTAGGGCGCCTCACGTTTCCCCCTCGTCGTTCAGTAAGCCGCCGCAGGGCATGAAATGACTGCGCGCTATCGAGTATGAACTATTAACTATGAACCAAGCTCTACTTCTTCCGCGCCGGTTCGATGGCAAACAGGGATTGCCCGTATTCCACCGGCTGACCATTTTCGACGTAGGTGCGAACAATCTGCCCGGCTACCTCTGCTTCCAATTCGTTCATCAACTTCATGGCTTCAATGATGCAAATGACTTGGCCCACTTGTACAGCGTCACCCACCTTGACAAAAGGAGCGGCGTTGGGAGCGGGTGAGGAGTAAAAGGTCCCCACAATCGGCGACTTCATGATGAAGAGGCCCTCGGTGGAATCTCCGGCCGGTTCAGCCTCCGGCGGAGCGGTCGAGGGCATAGGAGCGGTCGTTGCCGCCGGAATCACAGGTGCCGGAGGCGGGCCGGCTACGGGAGCAACGACATATCCGTTGGTATTTCCGGTGTTCACAGATTGGAAGTTTCCGCGCCGCACACGAATCTTGACTCCCTGCTGCTCCATTTCAAATTCGGTGATTTCCTTCCCAGCCAGGAGGTCCAACAACTCCTGGATATCGTCCAGGTTCCAGACCCGCACGGGCTCAGGAAGATTGCGTTTGAAATTCTTACCGGGCATTCGTTTGCTCCCCTGCCGCTAGCATTTGCAATCGAACACGGGACTTGGGATTAAGAATCAGTGGTATATAGAAATTGCAATTGCCCCGGAATGATTGATCCGTATCCCGTATCCCGAACCCCGTATTCCCGTGTCCCGCTCTAACTTATCACCCAGCTTTCCCTCGATGCCGGGGTAAGGATTTCGGGGCCCTCGGGCCCCACGAGCACAGTATCCTCAATGCGGATGCCGCCGAACCCTTCCAAGTAGACCCCCGGCTCCACCGTGACCACCGAGCCGGGACTCAGGCAGGTGGTTTCCCCTTTGCCCAAGCGCGGCCTTTCGTGAATCTCCAGGCCCACCCCGTGACCCGTGCTGTGCGTAAAGTATCGGGCAAGCCCGTGTTTTGCCAGGATGCGGCGAGCCGCGGAATCAATTTCTCCCGCAGGGGTCGCATCCTGGACCGCCCGGACCGCTCCCGATTGGGCTTTAAGCACTGCGGAGTAAAGGTTCCGTACACGGCGAGTCGGCTCACCTAAGAAGACCGTCCGCGTCATGTCAGCAGCGTAACCCGCGAGTATAGCACCGAGGTCGAAGATTACCAACTCACTTTCTTGCAGTGCTTTAGAGGACGGGCGCGCATGGGGGTAGGCCGAGCGGGGTCCGGATGCCACTATTGTCTCAAAGGCCGCACCTTCGGATCCCTTTTTACGCATCCGGTACTCGACTTCCGCCGCCAAGTCCTGTTCGATCACGCCGGGCCGGACGTGCGGTAGCACCTCAGCAAAAACCTCCGCCGTCACTTTCCCCGCGCGGCGAATGGCCTCAATCTCACCACGATCCTTGACCGCGCGGAGTTCCTCGATCAGACCTCCGGCTGGTTTCAACCGGAGACGATGGCCAGCCTCCTTGCCAAGCTGCTCAAATTGCGCGCAGGTGAGGTTTGAGGCCTCGAAAGCGGCCTCCCGCACGCCATTCTTCCGGAACCAGCTTGCTACTCCTTTCAAGATCCCCTTCTTTTCCTCGATCACCTCCACGCCTTCAGCCTGCTCCTGCGCCTGAAGCGTGTAACGGGGATCAACCCACAAGATTCCCTGCCGCGGGCCCAGCAGCACCATGCCAGCGCTGCCGGTGAATCCCGTCAGGTAACGAACGTTTACCAGATGGGTGACGAGAATGAGGGGAACAAGGCGGGTTTCCATCAGAGCTCGCAGCCGCTCCTGGCGAGCTCGGAATGCTAAAGAAGATGGTTCTGGGCACATGGGCATAAGCAAAAGGGAGGAGACCAAGGTTATCTCAAGGTCTCCTCCCTAAAACCTGCAATCGACCGACTACACTCGCACGACGGAAAGGCTAGATCGGAAGTATCTTCGGCGATACAAAGAAGAGCAACTCCTGATCGTTGTCAGAAGTGTTGCTATTTTTGAACAAATGCCCTATGACGGGTACGCTTCCCAGCCAGGGAATATAGGTTGCAGCCTTGCTCCTGCTGGTCACCGTAATGCCGCCGAAGACCACGGTACCGCCGTCGGGAACCAGCACTTGGGTGGTTGCTTGCTGGGTGTTAATTTCTGGTCCCACACTCGCAATCGCCGCGCCTACGGAGGCGTTGATCACGTTGATAATCAGAAAGATATTATTTTCATCGGTGACCTGCGGCGTAACGGTCAGCTTTAATGTCGCGTCCACATATTGAACGCTAATGGTATTGTTGATTGAGGTCTGAACAGGAACCTGCACACCTTGCTGGACCATTCCCTGCACATTGTTCTGCGTCACGATAGTGGGACGAGAAAGGGTCTTCGCCTGGTCGCGCTCCTCCTGCGCCGAGATGACCGCATTGATCAAGTAACGTGACGAGGCATTGGTAATCGCAATGGAACCAAAGTTGGTCGCGACAGAGGGCGTAATGGTTTGGGTGACGGGGTAAGTGGTAGTGGGCACAACCGTATTTCCGGCACCCGTGGCGCCTCCGGCCTGCGTGGAACCCGACAGGTTACGCACCGAGCCTGACAGCGCCGAACCCAAAGTGCGAGTGAAATCTGCGGTAGCCAGCACCACCCGCGCTTCGATGGAAACTTGCTTTGCTCTCGTATCAAGCTTGGAAAGAATGCTTTCGATGATGGGAATCTGCGACTGCACATCGGAAATGATCAGTGTGTTGGCACGCGTATCCACCAGCACGGTACCACGGCGGCTAAGGGCACCGCCTCCCGCCCATTTTTGGAGCAAGTTTGCGATGTCGCTAGCCTTGGCATAATTGATGGGCCGAAAGACCGTCACCACCGGGGCCGCATCCATCCGGGCGGCGGCCAGTTTTGTTTGTCCTTCCTGCTCCGCGGTCAGAGTCTCCACTTTCGCGATCCTCAGGACGTTGCCTTCCATGACCTTGCCCAACCGGTTATTCTTCAAGACGATGTCCAGGGCTTGGTCCCAAGGTACGGAGTCCAACACTAAAGTGACGCTGCCGGACACGTTGGGATCAATGATGATGTTCAGCCCGCTGATTTCATGAATCAGGCGGAAAAAGTCTTTGAGGTCAACATCCTTTAGATTCAGTGAGATTGGCTCACCTGTGTAAACAGGCCTGGCTTCCTCGGGGGAGCTAATGGGCGCCGCCGGAGGAGTTCCCTGCGCTGCCGATAGGGGAGCGTCTTTCCCAAGAGTCAGAGTTTGGGCAGCACGCTCAGCGCGTAGCGCTTCCGGCGTAGCACTTGCCGGGAGCGGAAGCGGAGCCGCTACAGACTGCTTGGAACCGGCAATTGGGGGCAATGTGCTCTGGACATCCGCTTTCACAGTGTCCCGCGTCTCCACCCTGGGAGACGGCGCCACCGCGGGATTCCGATCAATAACTCCCGGCACAGGCGGGGCTACTTTGGCGGCGGCAGGCGCCGGCAGTGCAACAGCGATCTCAACCGTCTTGCTTTTCTCGGGCTTTGCTTGCGGAACCAAAGCTTTGGTGGCGAGGAGTGCAGGCTTCGCCACCGCACGCGGACGCAGCTCGATGCGGATGCCCGCCGGGTTGGCCTGAACGTCATAGGCGGGATTTCCGTTCAAGTCCGCTACCACTCGAACAATTGATGGGTCTTTGGTACGAAATTGCCCGATGCGAACAGACTTCAGGACGGCCGTGTCCGCTGGATAGCTATTCTGTGGGGAGGCATTCTGAGCACCATCAATATCGATCACCAAGCGCGCCGGGTTGGGTAACGTCAACACCCGATAGCTGGCGCTCCTGGAAGTGGAGACATCCACAGAAGTTTCACCGGACTCATGCTTGTCGAAGGTTACCTTCGAGACGAGCAGGGGCCCGCTGGATGATGCTGCAGGCGCGACGCGAGCCGATATTGCCTCAGGAGCCGTAACCGGAACAGGTGCAGCCGCGGCGCCGGTGGGAAGACTCTTCCCGTAGAGCAACCGCAGTTTTGAACCGTCCTTCTGAACGACGAACGGATCGGCTTGCTTCGTGTCCACCTGGACGCGGACAACCGGCTGGCCGGAAGCATCCTGATACGACAGGAGCTTGTAGCCAGAAAACACCGGGTTTACCCACTGTTGGCTGCGGGCGACACCCTCGGCCTTGGCGCCCGCGAGGTCGATGAAAAGGGTGTCGGGACTGGCTTGAACGGTTCTATAGGAATAAATACCGTCCACACGCAGGACCAGTTCCGTGCCCGTGGGGCCGGCAGATAGCGTGACCGATTTTAAGGTCGCCGCCTCCGAGGCCGCCCACGCGCGGCCCGTAGGGGTAGGGACCATCCCCAGCATCAGCCATGTCACCGTAAGCATAATAATTGCTTGTCGTCTCATCTTCCTTCTCCCGGAGCCGAACCCAGTCGCTTCACCACTTCACGAGTCGTCACGCGACCATTAGGGTCGAGGACGTTCTCCTTGAAGTAAACTGCGTCCGGCGTGATCTTGCTGACTACGCCGTTGTACACCGACTCGTTTTCAGTTAGGAAATAAGCCCGTTTGGTTTCGTTGGTGACCACGGCGATCATTTTGTTGGCGGTTTGCTCCCGAACGACGCCCTCGAGCTTCAACTGCGAGATGAGCAAGCCACGAACCCCTGGCGGCAAAACCCCGCCTGGCGCGGATTGATTAACGTTCTCGGCACCACCCTTGCCGCCAGGAACCTCGGGGAGCTTAAACGGGTCGCGATTGCCCGCCATCAATGAGAAATTATGAGAGCCTGCAATCGCGCCCTTGCGTTGGGCTGGGGGCTTGGCAGACTTTGCCGGTGTGGCCGTTGCCATCTTCCGCCCGGCGGTCTGTGCAGTCTGGGCGCTGGGCGGGGAGTTCTTCGAGGATTGCTGTCCCGCCCAACTCAGCGAGACTCCCAAACCCAGCACAAAGGCTGCTATAAGCAGGAGTCGCGTCGCCTGCATCTTTCGAGTTCGTTGAAACCTATGCTTAGCCATTGTCCTCATCCTGCTTACTATTTCTTTTTAGGAGGTGGCGCTGCCGCGGTGTGAGGTTTATTGTAATAAGTGGTCAGCACGCAATTCGATCCTACCGTTTCGCTGGTTGCGACCTTGTATGCCCCCATACCACCGCCCTCCGGAGTACCGAGAGAGAGGCCCGAAACACTCATGATTCGTTGTTCATGCGCGAGTCGATCAAAAAAGTTCAGCAAACTGTAATAGGTTCCGTCCAGGTGCACGGTAAAAGGCATTTCCACATAGTAATCCTTCACCGCCGGCGGTTTAGGAACAAAGGTCCGGATCTGGGTGCCGGTGCTCGCGCCGTCGGCAAACACGCTTCTCATGAACTCACCGGTGGCCTGTTCGTCGGGAACAATGGAACGGAGAGTTTCCAACTGGCTTTCCAATTGCTTGATGCGGTTCAAATATTCCGTCTGTTGTTGCCGGAAGGCTTCGTTCCTGTCGTTCTCCGCCTTGAGCTTGGCTACTTCTTTTTGCAATCCGTCCTTCTGGTCACTCAAGGGCAAGACAAAGTACCAGAACGTGACGCCCGCCAGGGCGATTGCCACTATCACGAAAATAACTCCCTGAATCGAAGCCGGAAGATCATTGAAGGTCTTGGCCATCTTCTTTACCCTCTCCTACCTTACTAGCCTTTGCATCTGAGGTTGCGGGGGTGCACCTTGCGCCCCCCCGGGTCCACGGGAGGAAGGTCCCACTCCAGGGCCGGCGGGGCCCGCTGCAGCGCCACCCGCCATGGGGGATGCCCCCCCTGTGGACGATTTGAACAGGCAACTCAGGGTGAACTTGTAAGTCAGGCGCTCGTGTTGATCATCCTGATAAAACTGCTCCAACTGAACGTCATCAAAGGACCCGGAATTCTTCAGGAAGCCCAGAAAATTCGCCATGGAATCGACCGTGCCCGACTGCCCTTTGAGCTGCAACCGGTCACCCGCTGGAGCTAGCGTGTAGAGAAAAACATCGTTGGTCTTGTTAACGATGTTCCCCAAGGCGCTCATCAATTCGACGGGGCCGACGCGGCTGTTCTGCAACGCTTGAATGGTATTGATGCGAGTCTCGAGGTCCATCAGCCGTTGCTGGTATTTTTCGTTCTGGGCCTTCACTACGGCCAGTTCCGATTGCCGGATCTTTTGCTGATTCCGCGTCTTTTCGAGATTCGCGATTTGGTTGGTCCAGACCTTATAAATGATGCCGACGATCCCGAAGCAGATAATCAGCGCACCCACAAACATCACTACTTGCGTGGCCTTCGGCGCCGGTGGTCCCCCCACGGACGGGACCCTGGACGGAGGCGGTGCGACTCCTAGAAGGTTGATCTTAATCATGGCTAGTCAAAGCTCCTCAAAGCCAGCCCCACCGCAACACTCATACGGGGAGCAATTTCGTCCACGTAACCCACATCAAACTTCTTGTCATCCACCACCACCCTTTGGAACGGGTTGATGGCCTCCACGGGAATGTTGAACTCCGCTTTGAGCTGGTCCACGAGACCTTCGATTTTGGCGGTCCCGCCGGAAACATAGATGTGCTGGATGTTCTCGGTCGAAGTGGTCTGCCGGAAGAAATCGAAAGTCTTCTGGATTTCCAGCATGAGGATTTCGGTCACCGACCGCAGGTGGGGAAGTTTCTGGTCCTGCGTCACGTTGGGAACCTCAAAACCTTGCTTGAGCCTTTCCGCATCCTCGAAGCTCAGGTCGAGTTCCTTCTGGAGCGTGTCGGTGTACTGGTTCCCACCCACGGAGACGTCGCGGGTGAACAGAGGATTGCCTCCCCGCCCGATCACGATATTCATGATGCTGGCGCCGATATTGAGCAGCGCCGCCATCTGATCGGGAGGTACTGTCATAGTTCGCCTCAAAAGCGTTGTAAACCGCGAATCCATCGTAGTCGACGACCGTGGGTATCTTGCCCGCCTGGGTCAACACGTTGATGTGATTTAGAATCTTCTCGCGCTTTACCGCCACCAGCATCACATCCATGCCGCTGCCCGCCGGGGCCAACCCCAACGACTGGTAGCTCAGGTTCACATCTGCCATGTCAAAGGGAATGTGTTGCTGTGCCTCGTAAGGGATAGCCTGGTAAAGCTCCTCTTCGGAGTTGGCTCCCACCGTGACCCGCTTGACGATGACCGAGTGCCCGGAGACAGAAGTCGCCACGTTCTTGGTCTTGATGCGATTGTCGGTAAAGATTTTCTCGATGGCTGACGATACCGATAGGGCATCCATAATGGCGCCATCCACTACCGTATCCTGGCCTAGAGGCTCCATCCCCAGGTTCACGAGCTCATAGGAGTTGCCCTTCCTCCGCAGTTCGACTGCCTTGACGGCGCTCGACCCGATATCCAATCCCACCAAGGTCTTGCCTTTTCCTAACCCAAACATTGGCGATGCTCCCTACCGAGCGGTAGCGCGCAACCTGCGAGCCGCTCGCTGTTCGAATTGCGCACTTTGTCTCTCCATCCAGCGGTCCAGGATGGTCTTCTTGAATTTCCAGCGGTTACCAAGTTTGAAAGCTGGGATCTTCTCTTCGTATACATACTTATAAAGAGTTTCGCGCGAGACTCCGAGATACTCCGAAGCTTCCCGGATGTCCATGACCTCTCTGGTCTCTACCATACTCATAACCTTCCGCCTAAATCGTGCCTTTGCAATGCTACTCAATCGAGAAATCGAAAATCCGTTTCCGATTTCCGTGGTTGATGCGCTTATACGCTCTGCTCATTTTGCATGTCAAGGTGTATTTTGTTTGTTATATGTGTTTCTCCGTATTTTATGGGTGAATTTTGGCATTATTTGAGGAAATTAGCGGGATATGTAGTGTAGTTGTGAAATGGCGGCACCAGATATGTGCCCACGAAAGTATTTGTATTTTAGGGCGTTTTGTCTTATTTGATCGGCTTTCAGGGGATGAATATCGCAATCGGCGCAGCAGGAGAATCGTTTGTTTGGGGTGCCCTGGAAGGTCAAAGGCAGTGGCCGTTTTTGTTGGAAAACCTGCTGCATGTTAACGCTCGCTCGGTCATTCATATATTAGTATCTAATATATATACATGCAATACTCTGAACCAACTCCTTACGACTGAACAGTTTTTCTATCAGCCCGGCACTGGCCGGCGGCAAACCGCACCAGGATTCAACTCTTGAAAAGTGCCCTAACTTAAAAACCCAACTTGGTGGAGTTGGGAAGGAGCATAGCTTTGACTCCCGTCATGGCCGGGCGTACCCCAATGGGTGCTTTACAAGCTGTGGGCAGACCTTTCTCTCGGAGTCACAATCTAAGGATGATTTGGGGCAAATCGTGGGGAACTATGTCAATGCGTCCTGGCCGGTAATGCGGGCGAAGACATAAATACCGTTGTTGGCAGTGCTGAGCGCTCAGCGTTAAATCATAAGTTAATTCTGGGGCGCTCCGACACCAGCAAGTGTCAACTCCGAATATGCCAAACTGATCTTAAGGCCAATCTGCTGGTCATTAACGTCAACATTCATGGCTGTGTATGGATTCGCGTGACCGGGATTCTGTGCCGTCCAAGCGAGCTGTTGGGCCATCTTCAGGCCGTCCAAAACCTGCCGGAGCGTGGCCGCGTCCGCAGGTGTCGCGCAGTTAAGTTTCATGTCCATGTTGACCTTGTCCGCTGCATCAATGCTATAGATCAGGGAATCCACCTTCTGAAACACCTGCCCCCAATCCAATTTCAAACTGTTTTGGCTTGATAGCCAGCCGCCGAACCAATCGCCAACAGCCCCCGCCAAAGCGATTCCCCAAATGGGTGCGTCCTTATTCACGTCTCCGATCAGGCTGGTAAAACGCTGGTCGGAATTCAGGTTCGGCGCCTGTCCTTCGTGCGCCTCCAGCAACGTCGTCAGGGACGAGAGCGGCCCGAAAGCCCCGAGGGAATTCTCCAAAATGACAATGCAGGTTCCCGCCAGCCCCGCCGTCAAGCAATACGCCTGCTGTCCGGAAATCGGTGTGGGCGTGAGGCTTTGCGCGGCCGCGCGTTTTGCAACCTGCGCCTTGTCGAAATGTCCGGAGGCATAACCGTAAAGATCCATTTCTTTATCGCCAGGCTTCCACCCGATCATCAAGTCGTCAATGTCGTCCTCGCGGATTCCTATTTGGTCAAGTGTTGACTCAAGCTGCTGCAAGCGCGGCCCCAGGAATTTTCCCCGTAAGCTTTGGTAATTGGAAAGCTTCCGCAGCTTGGATGGGCTCGAATATTCCACCCGCATGGTCTGGGTAGGGAGCCCGGACATGGCCGTGGTGATGAAATCTTGGCTGACGCCTATCTGGGGAATCCCCACCAGAACTATTGCAACTAAAAATGAAAGAAGAGTTCGTTTCATATTCACCTCGTAGGTCGGGACATGTGATACGGGACGCGGGGCTCGGGTCGCGGGGTTCGGGTCTCGCCCCCATCTAACGGCTGGTCCATACATGGCCGTTGGATGTCGTTTCAATCTGGCAGGTTTCCCTGCCTCCGTCAAGCTCGGGGCACGGGACGGGGGGTTCGGGTTTCGGTCCAAATCCTATTCTCATCCTCAGTTGACCGTTGCAATTTTATCGGGCCAGCTAATCCCTCCTTCAAATTAGAACGTAGCCAAAATGAAATCTTGCAATTTGACAAATCAAACCGCGGCTAGTCCGGCGAATGTGCGGAGGATGATCCCCGCTTCCAGATGGGTGTGGCGCTGCGGCCAAACCGCATTTCATTAACCGAGTCGGGAACCATTAAATCATATTCAAACATCCCAATGGCTTCGGCCATCAACCCTTGTTGTCAACGCAGCGTTGGAAAAGTTGATCCAGGAGGTCAAGTCCCAGATCCATTTCTTCCTGCGTGATGGTGAAGGACGGCGCAATGGTAAAGACATTTTTGTAATAGCCACCCACGTCGAGCACCAAACCGTACTTGCGGCCGCGCGCCCTGAAGATCTCCTTTGATCCCTTCCGCAAAAATCCGGTCGGTCAGGTCGCGGTCGGGCGTAATGCCATCCGGCTTGCAGACCTCCAGCCGCAGGGCGAGGCCCAGGCCATCCACGTGACCGATGATTCCCGGATAGCGGCTCTGCAATTTGCGCAGGCCGGCGAGGAAGTACGCCCCCTTTTCATTCACCAGCTTTTCGTAATCTTCCTCCTCCAGCATCTTCAGCGTCTCGAGCGCCACGGCGGTGCCGAGCGTGTTGGAGGAGAACGTGGAGTGCGTGGACCCCGGCGGGAACAGTTCGGGCGTGATCAATTCCTCGCGCGCCCAGATGCCGGAAATGGGGTTCAAGCCATTGGTCAGCGCCTTGCCGAACACAATGATGTCAGGCGTGATGCCGAAATTTTCAATCGCCCAGAATTTACCGGTGCGATAGAAGCCCATCTGGATTTCGTCATCGACAATCAGGATCTTGCGCTCGCGGCAGGTTTGCTGCAAGCGCTGGAAATACTCGCGCGGCGGAATCACATAGCCGCCGGTTCCCTGCACCGCTTCGATGTAGAACGCGCCGAATTCGGCGGACTGCGCCTTGGCGTCCCACACACCGTTGTATTCGTTGGCGAAGAGCTGGGCGAATTGATCGTGGCAATAAAGATTGCAAGTCTCGGGCTTGAGGTTATAAATGCAGCGATAACAGTAGGGATAAAAAACAAACTGCGCGCGGTCGCCGAAGTGTCCGTAACGCCGCCGGTAGCGATAGCTGGAAGTGATGGCGGAAGCGCCCAGCGTGCGTCCGTGATAACCGCCCATGAAGGCAAACATCAGGTTCTTGCCGGTGTAATTGCGCACCAGCTTGAGTGAGTCCTCGATAGCCTGCGAGCCGCCCACGTTGAAGTGCACGCGGCCCTTCACGCCGAAACGCTTTTCGCAGTACTGGGCGATGCGCGCCGCCACCTCCACTTTTTCCGCGTGCAGGTACTGGCAGGCAAGCTGCGGCAGACGATCCACCTGGCGCTTCAGGGCCTCATTCAGGCGCCGGTTCTTGTAACCAAAGCTCGCCGCGGAATACCACATCTGCAAATCGAGGTAGGGTGTTCCCTGCTCGTCGTAAAGATGACTGCCCTCGCAATCGACAAAGATTTTCGGGGGATCGAGATAATGCACCGTGTCGCCAAACGAGCAGTACTTGCGCTCGAGAGCCAGCAGCTCGGCGGTGCGCGTCGTGGGTTCAGAAATAGCCAAAGGGCCTCCCTTCAAATACACGAAATTCGAAACTCGAAAATCGAAAATGGCGGCGATTTTCGAGTTTCGAATTTCGATTTTCGGGGTTACGACAGCGCCGCAAAGGCCTGGCGGTAACGCCGGGCGGGCGCCGGGGCCAGCAACTTTTCAAGGATCACCTGAACATCCTTAAAAGTCTCGAAAGAATGGCAGGCGATGCCGCTCTCCCGGCAATACGCTAGCAAGTGCCGTTTAGCAAACACTACGTCTGCAACCTCCACGGCGAAGCGGTCTGACATGCCATCACCTATAAAGATGACGGGTTGCCGGCCTTCCCGCAGACGACCGATGAGCGCCGCTTTGCAGGTGGCGCACCCATGCGCGCAGGGTTCCGGTGAGTGCGGGAAGGAAGGCGCCAGCCGGGGCCCTCAACTCGCAGGGCACTCGCAAACAGGTTTGAACCGCTGCGAAAATGCCGGTCGACGCCGGCGCCCTTCAAGACGCGGCGAATCACGTAATCAAACCCGTCGCTGAGGATGTAAAGCGGCAATCGCTTCTTGCGCGCGAACTTGCAAAAGGCCTTGAACTCTCGGTCGATGGCGACAGCATCTATGACCGCGTGAAGTTCCTCTACCGGGGCGTCGACTAAGGCGATCTGTCGCTCCAGGCATTCGCGTGAGCCAATCAACCCCAGCATCCACTCCCGCTCGATTTCCCGCCAGGAGGGATGCGCAAGCTGCGTCAGAATCTGGTCGGTCACATCAAGCTGGGTGATGGTCCCGTCAAAATCACAGAACACAACCGGGCTCATCTTAGGCTCGGCTGCATCACGCGTTGAGTTTGTCATAATTCCTTAGTCCTTAGTCCGTTGTGCGTTGGAAGTATAAAGGGTAAAGTTTAAAGGATAAAAACAACCCTTTCCTACACTTTAAACTTTATCCTTTACGCTTTACCCTTTCCTTACAGCCGCCCGCTCATCAACGAGTCGTCTTCGCTTCCTTCCCTGCTCGATGCTACCAGGAGGAAGAAAACGGAAGTTGAGTTGATACATACCGCAGGCGTGGTTAGCCCAAACATCGGGGTAAAGGGTCTTCAGGTTCGCTTGAATCGCTGTCTCCACGGCGGAAGCATTGATGCCATTGGTCATCTCCATGCGGAACTCCAAGATATCGTGCAGGCCTTCCTGGCGGACGGCCACCTGCCAGTTCTCACTAATCCCTGCCACGTCGTGCAAGAGGCGCTCAAATATTTCCGGGTACATATTCCCCGCGCCCATCACCACCATCTCGTCGCGGCGGCCGCGGATTCGCTCGATACGCCGAAGCGGAGCGCCGCAAGGGCAAGGCGCGTCAATAAAGCGGGTCACATCGTGAACCCGGTAGCGGATGAAGGGCATGGTGCGGCGTGACAGCGTTGTGGCCACCAACTCGCCATACCCGTTCTCATCCGGGTCGAGAATTTCGAAGTAAATATTGAAATCGTCCAGGTGATAACCGTCTTTGCGCACGCATTCCATGCCCGCCCCACCCACCTCGGTGGAGCCATAGGCAAGAAGGACCGGGCACTTCCAGACGCTCTCCACGTAGTTGCGATACACATCGGTCATGCGGTCGCCTGCGGCCATGATCAGGCGCAGGGGAAAAGTGCCTTCTTTTTCCGCGATTTCGCTCAGGCTGACGAGCCACGTGGGGTCCGCCGCAATGACGTCATACCGGTAAGCGCCCATTCGCGAGTAGACTTCGCGCGGATGCGGCTTGCCTACGGCGGAGCAAAATACCCCCAGGTATTTGCAGGCCAGGAATGTAACCCAACTGCTGATCCAGTATCCCGCATCAAACGCGCAAACCACGCGAGCGCCGGGTCGAACGCCGTTCTCATACAGTGCCGCGGCTTCGTAACGAGCGGCGAAATCCAGCTCCTCGTAAGAAAAGTAAATCCGCTTGGGCCCGCCAGAGGTCCCTGTGGTTTCAAAAACCAGTTCCGGCTCGCGGCACAGAAAATCCTCCGCCGGCAGCGTCCGCAAGTCCTCAGGGGTGGTGAAGATGTCGCCCAAATCCTCGGGACGGCGGACGCGTTTCGGGTCAATGCCCCGTTCGCGCAATTTGCGCGCAAAGAACTTCTGGTGCTCCGCGGCGTAACGCACGACTTCGATAAACGACTCCGCCTGAATCCTCCGAATCACCGAGGGGGGAACGTGTTTGCCCCAACGCACCAGCGCCGGCACGCGAATCGCCCATCAGCGTACGTTCGAAGAGTTTGCGGGCTTGGTTGAACATGAGGTTCGTATGAACTCCTCATCCGGTTCCATCCTTCCTACATCAGATACGCCGACTCCCCCGACCGCTGCGGAGGGGTAGCGAGCAAATCGATATACGTGGCCTTTTCCAGCAACGCCGTCGCCACCTGGGCAACGGCGTGCGCGGCGTCGGGGCGCGACCATTCGCGGGCGCGACGGCGGATTTCGCGGAGTTCGCCGGGGGAGGAGAGCAGCCGTGACGCCAAGCGCGGGATGTCGTTCAAAGTCTCCGCGTGCAGAGCCACCCCCTTTTGTCGCAGGTAGCGAACGTGCCGATCCTCCGGCCCGGGAATGGGATGAGTCAGAATCATCGGCAATCCCGCCGCCAGTGCTTCCGCCGTGGTGAGACCTCCTGGTTTGGTGATCAGGAGATCGGAGACCGCCATCAACTCCGGAACGTTTTCCGTCCAGCCGAACAGATGCAGGTCCATGGCCACCCGCCCCCGCAGCAATTCCAGCCGGCGGCGAAGATGGCGGTCGTGGCCGGCCACCGCCAGCACTTGCATGGGCGCGTCGCAAAGTTCGAGGCTGGATACCACGCTGTCGAGGGGCGCAGGCCCCATGCCGCCCCCCATCACCAGAACCACCGGCCGGCGCGCGTCCAGGCCCAGCGCTTGCATCAATTCATTCTTGTCAAAGGGCAATGCAAACGCAGGGTCCACGGGAATGCCGCAAAGCAAGACCCGATTGGGCAAGACTCCCCATCCGATCAGTTGCCCGCGCGCTTCCTCGCTGGCCACGCAATAGGCATCAATCTCCGATTGAACCCAGGGAGGCTCGGTCTGAAAATCGGTTTGCACCGCCAGAATGGGTGCGTTGAACCACCCTTCGCGGCGTCCCAGCGCGGCGATTTCCGCCGCTCCAATTTCCGTGACAATCACCAGGTGGGGAGCATAGTTCTTGATCTGGCGCAACGCCTCCCGGCACCCGCGGCGAAAAACCCAATCGGGAGCCGTCGCGCGATGCAGCTTGCGCTGGCGGCGCTCAAACACCTTTCGCCACAGCCACGGGGCGTTCCGCAGCACCCACCAATACGGGTCCACGTAGAGCCAGTGGAACCACCGGCGAGCGGAATCGAGACGCATCCACCACCTTCACTTCAATGGGATCATTCCCGTCGTAAAGGGCGCGTTGCACCGCTTCGGAGGCACGCAGGTGTCCCGAGCCCACCCCGAGGGTCAAAATGCAAACGCGCTTCTGAATCATCAAGAATCGCTCCGGGATAGGAAACAATCGTCGGAGTCAGAGTCCGTTCAGGGTCCCGGCCCATCCTACTCATACCGGCGGACCAGCAATACCGCATTCAGCCCACCGAAGGCAAAGGAATTGGAAATCGCAATGCGCACGGGCTTTTCCCGCGCTTGATTGGGCACATAGTCCAAATCGCACTCCGGATCCGGCTGGGTGTAATTCGCCGTGGGGGGAATGACTCCCCGGTCGATGGCCTGAATCGTAGCCGCCAGCTCGACGGCGCCCGTCGAACCCATCACGTGCCCGTGCATCGATTTCGTGGAACTGATGGCCACCTTTCGAGCGTGATCCTTGAACACTTCCTTGATGACCTGCGTTTCCGTGATATCGTTGACGCGGGTTCCCGTGCCGTGGGCATTGATATAATCCACTTCTTCCGGATTGACCTCGGCTTCCGCCAGCGCCATGCGCACAGCGCGCGCCGGACCATCAATCGAGGGCTGGGTAATGTGGCTGGCGTCGGAACTCATGCCGAAACCCGCAATCTCCCCATAAATCCTGGCCCCGCGCTGCTTGGCGTGCTCGAGTTCCTCGAGCAGAAACATCGCCGCCCCCTCACCCATCACCAATCCCTCGCGGTCGGCGGAAAAGGGCCGGCAGGCCTTGCTGGGATCGCCATTGCCGGTGGCCAGGACTCGCACCGATTCCCACGAGCGGATCATCCCGAAGGTAATCGGCGCTTCGGTTCCCCCGGTCAACATCAAGTCGGCCATGCCGTATTTGATCAGGTGAAAGGCTTCTCCGATGGCATGTCCGGAGGAAGAGCACGCGGTGGCGGTGGTGAGCGACGGGCCCTGCGCGCCGAACTCCATGCAGACTTGTGAGGTGGCCGCATTGTGCATGATCTTGGGAATGGTAAAAGGATGCAGGCGCGTCGACATGCTTCGCGAAAAGGTTGAAATAACCGGAGTCGAAAGTAGTGGCGCCGCCCATGCCGGTGCCCGTCACTACGCCAAAGCGCGGCCGCTCCTCATCCCGCACTTGAATGCCACTGGAATCCATGGCTTCCTTGGCGGCAAGCAAGGCGAATTGGCTGAAGCGATCGAGCAAGTCAAGACGCTTGGCGGGGAAATAGTCGAGAGGTTCATAATCGGGGATTTCCGCAGCGATCTGCACACTTAGCGCCGCAGGGTCGAATTGCTGGATACGGCGGACCGCCGACCGCCCCTGTACCAAGGTTTCAAAAAAACTTTCAGCGTTCTTGCCGGTGGAAGCAAAGACTCCAATCCCGGTGATGACAACTCTCCTCACGATGGGCCCCTTGACTGCCGTGGATTAGCTGACGGTGGCGGAAGGTTCGCCTTTGGCCATTGCCATCAAGTCAGATACGTCTTTGCCTTCCAGCACGCGGGTGAGACTATCCACCACTTGGCGGACACTCTTCATATTCTGGGCGACGGTGTCGGGGATGTCGAGCTTGAATTCTTCTTCCAAGGCAAAAAGGATATTCACGCCGTCCAATGAATCGATGCCGAGTTCGGCAAAGGTCGAGTCCAGCGTAATCTTCGTCACATCCAGGTGTTGCTCTCGCGCGATGATCTCGATGACTTTCTGTGAAGCGTCCATCTTTACTCCTTATGCTGACAAGGTTCGATACGAGCCGCAGCCGCAGACTCTCTTACGAAGAGATACCGATTGAATTCTGCGCTGCGAGCTCTGCTACCGTCTGCAACAATTCCGTAAGCTGGAAGGGTTTCTCAAGCAGGGCATGCGCACCCAGCGCCTTTGCTGCTTTTTTTTCCGGGCCACTCATGAAGGATGACATCAGGATGATTTCGTGTTTGGAATTCTGTTGGCGTAATTTGCGGAGAAGTTCCAACCCGGATTCCTGCGGCATCTGAAAATCAGCGATGATGATCCGGTATTCGGCATCGCGGCTCAGGACCTCGCGCGCAGCGGTTCCATCCGCCACGGCCAGAGGGGTATAGCCATTCGCCTCCAAAACCTCGCAGAGGAGGTCGCGACTTTCCTGATCGTCATCGACTACCAGAATCTTGTTCATTGTGGATAAAGCAGTACTGCTCCCTCATACCCAGTACTGGCAAGACGGGGGCCAAGTTGCCCGTTCATACACAACCCATTGAATTGATTAGGTTTCTTTAACGGAATCGGTTTAGGGGGTGGGAAACCCCTGGAAGTGCGCGCCACAGGGTGTGGCAGAATGCCACAATACATGGAATTATTGCCCGAAGTCTAAACAGTGTTGAATGACCGCACCTTTATCAAAACCTATCCTTACACTAAGCCGTTTAATAAGAATAATCTAGCGCGTATATCCGAGCAGCTCCCGGGAATCCCAACGTGGTGCAATATGCCACATGCACATGCGGTTCAGGTAGAGGGCAGGAAGTCCCTTATGGGGGCGAAGGCGTACCCCTGTTGGCGGACGCCGGCGATGATGCCCGGCAATGCCTGGACGGTGCGCGAGCGGTCGATTTCGGCCGCGGGCCGCGTCTCCCGCCCATCGTGCAGCAAGAGGACGGCGCCGGGCTTCAGGTCTCGCAACGCAGCTTCGGTGATACCCGGCACGTCTTTCTTCCAGTCATACCCCGCCGCGGACCATAGGATCATGTGCATGCCGCGTTCCAACAAAGTGGGTACCAGCCCAAACCAGCGCGCTCCATAAGGCGGTCGAAAAATGTTGGGACGGAAACCGATAACCTTTTCGATGGCCGCCTGGGTGCGATCGATCTCCTCGGCGATCCTTCGCCGGGACTTGAAGTAAACATACAAGTGCGAATAGGTGTGATTTCCCACCGCATGCCCTTCGGCAACGATACGGCGAAGCAGGTCGGGATGTTTTTCCACGTTCCTCCCGCAAACGAAAAACGTGGCGGGCACTTGGTGCTCGCGTAGGATCGCGAGAACCTGTTCGGTAAATTGCTCCGACGGCCCGTCATCAAAAGTTAACGACACGCGCTTGCCTTCTTTGGGGCCTCGGATCAGCACCGGGCGGAAGAAGGTGGAAGAGGGCATGGAGCAGGCCCACCAGAACCATAGGCCAAAGGCCAAGCCCATCCCTGCGACGGTCCCCGACGCGATCAAGAGCATGTTCGGTCCCTTGGGAAAAACGACCAAGCGTAGCGCGGACCGGTTTTGTAGGTCCGCGGCTTTTCCTTGTCAATAGGCGGGACGAGCCGCGGACCTACAAAACCGGTCGCGCTCCATTTGCTGCTCACAACAACCGCAGAAAATTCAGCCCCGACTCGAGCGCCAGCATGGGGCTGTTGGTAAAGGCGCTCACTTCATAAGGGCAACCGATCTTGCAACCCTTGCAGAAGTCCCACAAAGTTGCTTCCTGCGCGATGATTTTCTTCGCCGCTTCCGATGCGAATATTTCCCGCAGGGGCGCCTGCGACTTGTGCAGGGTTACGAACGCGCAGGGCAAGTGGACGGAGCCATCCGGCTTCATGGAAATGAGCTTGGAAGGATGCCGGCAGGGAAATTTCGGCCCGAATCCGCCCATCCGGTAGAAAGCGTAGTAGTGAGTATAGAAGCGGACGTTTTCCGGGTAGGACATGCGGAGTTCGCGCAGAAACAATTCCACCGTATCGAGGTCTTTGCCATGCAATTCCGCGTCGGGCAGCAGTTCCCCGTCGCGCATGACGTTGTGGACCGCCTCCGGGTGCATCACCAGGTGGCGTTGCTTGCAGAACTCCGCCAGTTCCGGCAGGTCATAGAGATTTTCGATATTCACGGCGGCATTGATCTGCGTGGAGAAAGGCCGGCGCTTGGCCAGCACATAGTCGAGGTTCTCGATGATTTTCGGAAGGCCGGCGAGGCCGCGGCGCTTGGCAAACCGCTGCTCGTTGAGCGAGTCGATGGAAACTTCCAGCATGTCCAGCCGCGCCACCCCCTCCGCGTATTTCTTGATGAGCAAGCCGTTGGTGGGCATGGAGGTCCACATGCCCTTGTCCGCCGCGTAGGCGATGTAGTCGCTGGTGCTCGGGTTCAGCAGGGGTTCGCCGCCGGAAAAGCTGAGCGCAAAGATTCCCATTTCGCAGAACTCATCGATGCGCTTGAAAATGCGGTCGCGCGTGGCGCGGGTCTGAAGGTCGTTAAACTTGCCCTCTTCGCCGAAGATGCAATACTCGCAAAACATATTGCACATCAGGGTGGTTTCAAACATCACCATGTAGGGCAGTTTGAAGCCTGACCAGAGGTGTTTCGCGGCCGATTTAACAATGTGCGAATACTTCATTCCCTTCCTCGGTTGCAGAGGGATGATTTGATTCTATGACCCTCGCCCGCTTGGGGGAGAGGGGGGACCGCAAGGTGGAGGGGACCCCACGTTTTGCAGGTCGTGGGACAAGGGGGAGCAGCACCTGGATGAACGCGGTGAATCAGATTTTAGTTGTGCAGCGCGGTTAAGACCCCCTCACCCGGCCCGCCCCGGCTGGTGAAAGCGCCGATGGCGGTCCACCCTCTCCCCCAAGGGGGCGAGGGTTGTAAATTCAAATCCATATGCGCCTACGCCCCGGGCCGGCGCTTGACCTTCGATGCCTTGGAGTTTTCGTTCGCCCTGACGCGAAGGCCCACATTCCAGAATAATCGAGTTTGCCGTTTCGCGCCCGACTTTCTTAACAGCAAGCAAGTAGCGCGGACCTGCGGTTCAAGGTCCGCGGACTTTTAGCTACGCCGGGAGGGGGGCCTATCCGCACCACCCCGACGCGGCCCAATCCTTCCCCGCGGAGCGAAGCTTTGGAGTGCGTGCAGCTCGCTGCCGCTTTCCCTTCCGCAAGCTTGCTTGCGGCAGTTTCCTCCCGCAAGCTGTCTTGCGGGGATCTCCACCCCCGCCTCGATCTCTATTCGCATTCCTTCCCCGCAAGCACGAGTCCCAGCCAGCGAGCTGGCTGGGGCAAGAGCGGCAGCAAGCTGCACGCACTCCAAAGCTTCGCTCCGTATGCCATAAAGGACACCTATTGCAAAGCTTCGCTTCGTCCTCCGCAAGGGACGCGCTCTCCGTCTCCGAGCAAGTAGCGACCTGCGGTGCCGCGGCTTTTCATCCGGAATTACGTGGCTGGCGCAGAGATGCTTTTCAATCTCTGCGTCGATGCTCTGGCTCCTGTGGGGGAAACGCAGACTCCCACCAGCACGGAGTCTGCGCCAGCCCCGGGAACTTGGACCATTACGAACTACATGCAGCAATAACCGGCGGGGTGGCCTCCCGCCGGCGGCATGCGCAGTCAGATGCCGGCGTACCACGCGTATCCGCGTTCCGGCGTTCCCGCGCCCAAGCCCTTGCCGAACTGTTTGACGCTATCGACGACGGTAAGCCGGGTAAGGTACTTGATGCTCTTGTAGCCCAGTTGACGGGGAATGCGCAGGCGAAGAGGTCCGCCGAAGCGGATGGGAAGCTCACCGCCGTTCATACCGACGGCCAGGAGAGTTTGTGGGTGCAAGGCCTCGTCGATATCGATGCTGTCCCACCAAAAGGGCTGGAACGAACGGTAGACAACGTATCGGGCCTGGGGGAGAGCGCCCACCAGGCTTAGGAGGTGGGCGAGCGTGGGGCCGCTCCATTCGGCAATGTAAGTCCAGCCCTCTTCGCATCCGTTCATGGTGATTTGGGTGCTGCGGGGGAAGCTCTTGATCTCCGCCAGCGAGAACGATCGAGGCGTCGCGACCATGCCATCGATCGCGAGGGGCCAGTCCGCAAATCCTCCCTTTTCTAAGCGCTGGAACTCTGCGCCCAACGGTTGGACGGGGTTTGCGTACGGGTCTTTCGAAATCTGGTTGCTAGCAAATTCTTGCGCCAAAGCGTGGCGAGCGAATACCCGGTGCGTAGCATAGTTCAGGGTTTCGCCCAAGCCGTAAAGTACGCCCGCATCGGGTGGGATCAGTCCGTAATAATCGGCGATCTTCGTAGCCACTCCGAGCCCTGTGACGCCCGCGGTGGCCATCAGGCCGGTGGTCAGGAGTTTACGCCTTGAAATTTTGCCCATTCTTGCTCCTTGCGTTGGGTAACGCGACCGGTAATCATGGGGCCCACCCGCTTCCGTACTCCGGCAAGATAAATCATAAGCAGATGAATCAAAAGAAAAAGCACCAGGAGTATGCACACGAAGAAATGCAGCGTGCGCGCGGACTGGTGGCCGCCCAAAATCCTGACTGCAGACGGAAACACCGAAGCGAAGGCCAGGGACATGGACAGGCCCGTCCAGATCATCATAGGAAAAAGAACGAAAACGACCACCAGATAGGTCATGCGCTGTAACGCGTTATACGACCAGGCTTCATCCTCACTCGGCCGCTCGAAGCGCAAATGCCGGACAATGTCGGCTCCGAGCTTCTTCGGCCGAAGGTCAGACGGAGCGGGAACGAGATTCTGCCGGAAGTGCCCCCGAAAGAATCCGAAGGCTCCATAGAGTAGGCTGGTCAATACCAGGATCCAGGCAGCCTCGAAATGAAGATAGCGGCCCCAGCCGTTCTGGTCGGAAAGCACGAAACTGTAGCCGGTGGGGACGGCGCCCCGGGAGGATGGGATCGGCACTATGAATGCGGGATGCATGTTGAGATTGCCGCTCTCGCCCCAATAAAAGCGCGGATGACAGGTAAGAATTTCCACTCCCGTGACCAGCAGAGCCAGGAAGCTTAAGACAATCAGCCAATGCGACACGCGAACCAGGATATGGTGCCGCGGACGAAGTGCTTCGGTCGTCTCAGGAGGAACCCCTTCGGTCATCTCAGGACGAACTGCTTCAGTCGTCTCAGGAGGAGCTGCTTCGGTCGCCTCAGAACGGACTGCTTCGGTCGTCTTCATGGTACCCATGGCGCGCCTCTTGTCCACAGGAAGCGAATCAGGAATAAGATTGCTGTGCTGTCCGGCCGGTGGCAAAACTCGTCCGGAACCCCTCTGACAAGCCTCCAACCCTAAGGACATGATACGTCTGACTGGCTTCGAAAACAAGTGTCCTTCCCGCTGAGTTCCACATTCAGGTGCGTCATCCGTGAAATGCCGACACCAACAGCGGGTAGCGCAGAGTTGGGCGTAGTTGGCCCTACTCTGCGGTTCGTAAAGCGGTAATAGAATTTGTAAAAATGTTGTCATAAGAGGAATGTCTTGCATCCCACGCTCGCCTCGACTACCTTTGTCCCGAAGAAGGAGGAGTGATGAAAAATACCATTTGCCTGTTGGTCTCGATCCTGGTCCTGGGGGGTGGATCCATACCCGCGGCGGCGCAGGCGGTGCCCGACGTGGTAAGCGTTGCCAGCGAGATGAAACGCGTGGTGGTGATCCGCTTCAAGTACAACACCGATCTGTTGGAGGGACTCCAGCAAGCGGTCAAGAACGAAAAGATTAAGAATGCGGTGATTCTCAGCGGCGTGGGGTCCGTCACGAGTTATCACGTCCACGCCGTAAGCAACACCACGCTCCCGGCAAAGCTGGCGTACACGCAGCGCACGGGCGCGATGGACCTGATCGCGGTGAATGGATACGTGCTTGGCGGCCGCATCCACGCCCACATCACGATGACCGATGACCAAAAGGCCTTCGGTGGCCACCTTCACGAAGGCACCAAGGTCTTCACGTTCGCCATCGTTACACTGGGCCTGCTTGACGATAATATCGACCTCAGCCGCTTCGACGATTCCAATTGGCGCTGAACGGGTCGCGTCCGGGAGACCAAGTAGCAAGTAGCGCGGTCCTGCGGTTCAAGGTCCGCGGATTTTTAGCTACGCCGGGAGGGGGGCCTATCCGCACCACCCCGACGCGGCCCTATCCTTCCCCGCGGAGCGAAGCTTTGGAGTGCGTGCAGCTCGCTGCCGCTTTCCCTTCCGCAAGCTTGCTTGCGGCAGTTTCTTCCCGCAAGCTGTCTTGCGGGGATCTCCACCCCCGCCTCGATCTCTATTCGCATTCCTTCCCCGCGAGCACGAGTCCCAGCCAGCGAGCTGGCTGGGGCAAAAGCGGCAGCAAGCTGCACGCACTCCAAAGCTTCGCTCCGTATGCCATAAGGGACACCTATTGCAAAGCTTCGCTCCGTCCTCCACAAGGGACGCGCTCTCCGTCTCCGAGCAAGTAGCGACCTGCAGTGCCGCGGCTTTCCATCCCGAGTTGCGCCATCCGGTTCAAATCCGCACGCCCACATCAAAATCGTCGCGCGGACCTGTTTTGTAAGTCCGCGGTCCTTCCCCCCATCACAACGAAAAGCCGCGGATTTTTAGCTACGCCAGGAGGGGGGCCTATCCGCACCACCTCGACGCGGCCCTATCCTTCCCCGCGGAGCGAAGCTTTGGAGTGCGTGCAGCTCGCTGCCGCTTTCCCTTCCGCAAGCTTGCTTGCGGCCTGGAGTTTGTACATTCTCACAGCGCACAATCGAGAATGCGCACCCTCGCCCCCTTGGGGGAGAGGGCGGTGGATTCTCACCCGCCTTCCTTTCAAACGCACGTCCCCTCTCATCACCAATGTAGAAACTCCAGTCCGCAAGCTTGCTTGCGGCAGTTTCTTCCCGCAAGCTGTCTTGCGCGGATCTCCACCCCCGCCTCGATCTCTATTCGCATTCCTTCCCCGCAAGCACGAGTCCCAGCCAGCGAGCTGGCTGGGGCAAAAGCGGCAGCAAGCTGCACGCACTCCAAAGCTTCGCTCCGTATGCCATAAGGGTGGCTGGCGCAGAGATGCTTTTCAATCTCTGCGTCGATGCTCTGGCTCCGGTGGGGGAAACGCAGACTCCCACCCGCACGGAGTCTGCGCCAGCCCGCCCGGCTCACGTAAGATATAGCGCTGAAATCCCTCCGGGGGTGTATAGTCTGGCACCGTTGGGAGCTGAAATGGAACTGCCGTTATGGGCTCGAACTTGACGTTGGGCCTGAGGGAGCATCAGATGTGCTGGGCAAGAAAAGGGAGGCGCAATGTCGAATTCAAATTCCAAAAGTCGCATCACACTTAACCGCCGCCAGGCGTTGGTCCTTTCCGCCACAGCGGGCATGGGAGCCGCGCTGGGTCGGTCAGCCCAGGCGATGGACAGCACCAAGACCGCTGCGCATCAGGAACCGGGGAATTGCTCCACGCCTCGCTCGGCAGTGGCCAATACCCAATACGGTAAGGTTCGCGGCTTTCTGGAGGGCGGCGTTTTTACCTTCAAGGGAGTGCCGTACGGTCAGGATACCGCCGGCGAAAATCGCTGGCTGCCGGCCAAACCTCCCAAGCCCTGGGAAGGCGAGCGTCCCGCTCTGATCTACGGCGCCAATTGCCCCAAAGCTTGCATGACTACACGGCGATCGAGC
Source organism: uncultured Acidobacteriota bacterium (assembly GCA_963825395.1). GTDB lineage: Bacteria > Acidobacteriota > Terriglobia > UBA7540 > UBA7540 > Bog-366. The sequence goes on from CAWGTQ010000014.1 coordinate 116,308, forward strand.
AATCGATTCCTCCAGGATTGGGACGACGGCTATATAAGCGAAGACATGCTCAAGCTGAACATCTGGACGCCCGCTTGACCGGCAAGCGTCCGGTGATGGTCTATTTTCATGGCGGCGGCTTCTTCTTCGGCTCCGCCTACGAACTGCCCTCGCAAGAAGGCGCGCAGATGGCGCGGCACCATGATGTCGTGTCGGTGACGGTGAATCATCGCCTCAACGTGCTGGGATTCCTGGACGTGTCCGAGATTGGCGGGCCGGCCTATGCCGATTCGGTCAACGTGGGAATGACGGACTCGTCGCGGCTCTTCGAGTGGGTGCGCGACAACATTGCGAATTTCGGCGGCGATCCGGACGCCGTGATGATTTATGGCCAGTCGGGTGGCGGCTCCAAGGTGACTTCTCTGATGGGCATGCCCTCGGCGGCAGGACTATTCCATCGCGCGTCCGTGCAGTCGGGCGGGGGCGGCAATCCCCCCAGCGGCGAGCAGTCCAGAGAGCTGGCAAGGCAATGATGGAGGAGCTGGGACTGCAGCCCAACGACATCGCCTCATTACAAAAAATGGAATGGTCCAGACTGATCGCAGGCCGGCAACGATGCTATCGCCAAAATCAACCCGCCCCTGCGCCGGAACGCCGGGGTAGGTTCTGGCCGCCAGGGGCACGCCGCGGGTCGGCTGGGGACCGACCGTGGATGGCCGCATCATTACGTTGCGCTCCTTCAATGATGTCGCCCCGGAGATTTCCAAGAACGTGCCGATGCTGATCGGCTCGGTCAGCGAAGAAGGCAATCAGATGTGTTCCCACCCCACCGAGGCGGAGTGGCACGCCACGCTCGCCCGCAGTTATGGCGAGGCCAAGGCGACCGCCCTGATCGCCGCAATGAAAAAGGCGCATCCGGAGAAGAGCATTCGTACGCTCTCTTATGGCGTGGGCGGAATCGGCCTCGCGAGCGCAATAATGTTCAGCGCATGTCCAAGCTGAAGTACGAACAGAAGGGAGCACCCGTTTATGAATATTACTTTACCTGGCAATCGCCCATGCTCGAGGACGCGGGCGCCTGGCACACGGCAGAGCTCGCTTTCTGCTTCGATAACACCAAGCGGTGCGAACAGGGTACGGGCAACACGCCGGAGGCTCAGGCACTGGCGAAAAAGATGGCCACAGCCTGGACCAATTTCGCCCGCACCGGCAATCCCAGCCAGCCCGGTTTGACCTGGACGCCGAGTGATCCGATTCGCTGCCCGACGATGGTGTTCGATAATCACTGCCGCATGGAAGACGATCCGGAAGGCGAGTTGCGCAAGATCTTGCTGAGTTAATGAGGATGGATTGACTATACAGAGCGACATAAATGGTTGCGCATTCGGCTGTAGCGGCGGTCTCCGACCGCCGTCGTCGATCGGAGATCGACGCTACAATTTATGTCGCTCTGTATAGCAAGCGCGGACCTGCGGTTCAAGGTCCGCGGCTTTTCATCCGGAGTTGCGCCATCCGGTTCAAATCCGCACGCACACATCAAAATCGTCGCGCGGACCTGTTTTGTGCGTCCGCGGCCCTTCCCCCCATCACAACGAAAAGCGGCGGATTTTTAGCTACGCCGGGAGGGGGCCTATCCGCACCACCCCGACGCGGCCCGATCCTTCCCCGCGGAGCGAAGCTTTGGACTGCGTGCAGCTCGCTGCCGCTTTCCCTTCCGCAAGCTTGCTTGCGGCAGTTTCCTCCCGCAAGCTGTCTTGCGGGGATCTCCACCCCCGCCTCGATCTCTATTCGCATTCCTTCCCCGCAAGCACGAGTCCCAGCCAGCGAGCTGGCTGGGGCAAAAGCGGCAGCAAGCTGCACGCACTCCAAAGCTTCGCTCCGTATGCCATAAGGGACACCTATTGCAAAGCTTCGCTCCGTACTCCGCAAGGGACGCGCTCTCCGTCCCCGAGCAAGGTAGCACCGTTCAAGGTCCGCGCTACCTTGCTTCACCAGCCCCCATTGCGCACGGGATCTACCGATTCCAGCACGCCTTGCCTTGGTCATTGAGCGAAGAGCCCACGGTCATACGTGCATTGCTGGGGTCTACCCGCCGGCAATTCCACTCCTCCCGAGCTCGCGTCCTCTATGAAACCAAAACTTGGTTCTTGGCTGAAGGGACGAATTGTTTGAGAAGAGAGGAGATCCGGGGCCACGATGCAAGAGTACCTTCAAGTTTCTTCAGCGATGGCATAATCCCGACTCCTTCGATCTTTGGATGCCTGAACAAACATGCTCGATTCATGCCTAGCACTTCGCCTAAGCGGAAAGGACCATCCATTCAGATGAGCGGGCTGTTAATACATCCAAGTGCAGCGGACGCTTCCACGAACGTAGTTCAGGTGTATTCCTGGCTTTTTGTGATAAGGGCTGTGACAGATATCAGTAAACCCATGGCGACCCGCAACGGATGCCAGGCCGAGAGAAGTTGGGTCTGCTTTCAGAGTGCAGCCGTCCCACTTTCCGGGTTATTCAAGGACTCTTGAGGTGGAGATGGAAATCAGCTACCATCCGAATATAGGGCAACGATAAAGCATTTTCTCCGTGTCCTTCGGGCAAGGCTGCGCGACGAGGACGCCGCCGGTCCGGGATGGGCAAGGTGAAGCTGTCGCCCCGTTCTTAACTAAACGGTTCGTTAACAGTGATGGAGATCGCCTGAACCTAGTGGCTATAATCGTAATCCATTTCGCTGCGGCGCCGGTTTTGGCCGACCTTTGGCACTACGATCCGCTGAAGCCCGCACGGCTGGCGGCGCGGCGGGTCGCGGTTCTGGACTTCCTCGAGCCTGCGCTTCTTGCTTCCTCAGGGAGGAATGAATGAAAGTTTCGCGTTTTTTCCTCTTTGTCTCCTTCATTTTCGTTATTGCGCTGGTCACCTACCTGTTCACCACGCCGAGGGGCAAGGAGATCCAGTTCATAGGTATCATCATGGGCAACGATTACATCGCCAGCCCGCTGGTCACGGGGCGGCTGGACCGGTTGCTCGTAGATGAGGGCTCATCGGTACACGCGGGTGAGCTCATTGCTGAAATCAATCCCTCGGAATTACAGGCGGCCCGCGATTCAGCCACCGCGAACATCGCCACGTTCCGGGCGCGCCTGCGACAGTCCGACCAAACGCGCACGATGGACGACCAGCAGACCGCCGCCGCCCTTCGGCAAGCCGAAGCCGCGGCCACGGCCGCGCGCGCTCAGCTTGAGCAGGCCAAGACGGCGCTGGCTCTAAACGAAATCACCTACCAACGCGACCAGGGTTTATTCCAACGCGGCGTGCTCTCCGCGCAGGAGAGAGACACCGCCGAGCAGAATTATCGCGGTTCACAAGATAACGTGAAGGCGCTGCAGGATCAGGCGCGGTCGGCAGAGGCGCAAGTGGCCGTCGCCGAGGCCAATCGGAAACAGGTGGAAGTGCAGCAGTCCGAAATCGCCGCGACGCGAGCTCAGGTAGTGCAAGCGGTGGCACAAAAAGATCAGGCGCAAACTCAGCTTGGCTACACCCGGATCTATGCGCCTGCCGACGGCATCGTGTCGGTTCGGGTGGCGCGCCAAGGCGAAACCGTCCAGGCCGGCGGGCCCATTGTCACCATTCTCGATATCGATCATCTTTGGGTTGCGGCCGACGTAGAAGAGACGTACATTGACCAGATTACGTTCGGACAGAAGCTCCACGTGCGGCTGCCTTCCGGAAATGTGATCGAGGGAACGGTTTTTTACAAAGGGGTGGAGGGTGATTTCGCCACCCAACGCGACGTCAGCCGCACCAAGCGCGACATCAAGACTTTCGAAATTAAAGTTGCCATCCCCAATGTCAACCGGCGGCTGTTCGAGGGCATGACGGCGTTCGTGCTTCTGCCTCCGCCCCCAGGCGAACATCACTTGCTGAACTTTTAGCGGGCTGGTGAAGACGGCCTAGCGGCGGCTTTACGCCGCCATCCGCAAAGAAATCATGGGGGATAGCAGGGCAAACCCGCTGCTACGCAAACTAAGGATGCGGACGTGAATGCGATTGAAGCCAACGAGTTGACCAAGTGCTTCGGCGATTTCTGCGCCGTTGACCACGTTACTTTCGCCGTACCGGAAGGGGAACTCTTCGGCTTGCTCGGGCCCAACGGCGCCGGGAAGACCACTTTGATTCGTATGTTGACTACCCTGACGCCGCCCACCGGGGGTTCGGCGCAAGTGGCCGGCCACGATGTTTACAAGGACCAGGATGGCGTGCGCAACTCCATCGGCGTGATTCCGCAGGCGCTCACTTCCGATCCCGAATTGACGGCCGAAGAGAATCTTTCCATTCATGCCAAGCTCTACGGCATCCCCACCAGCGACCGTGGGGAGGTGATCGCCAACCTGCTGGAGGCCGTGGATCTCACGCGCTTTGCGAAAGCCCTGGTCGGCACGTTTTCTGGTGGCATGCGCCGCCGCCTGGAAATTGCCCGCGGGCTGGTGCATTCACCGAAAGTTCTCTTCCTGGATGAACCGACCACCGGGCTCGATCCCGTCTCGCGCACCCATGTTTGGGAGATGATCGAAAAACTCCAGCACGAGTCCAAGCTGACGATCTTGCTCACCACGCACTACATGGACGAAGCCGACAACTTGTGCAACCGCGTCGCCATTGTCGACCACGGAAAAGTTGTCGCCCTCGACACACCGGCGCGGCTGAAAGACAGCGTTCCCGGCAATGACGTGGTGGAGGCCGAGTTTGCCCGCGCACCGGCCGATTGGCACCAGGCCTTGACTGCTCTTCCGCAGGCGGTCAGTGTGACGGAGCAAGCAGGCGCGACTCATATTGTCTCGCGCAGCGGGCCCGAGACGGTCGGCGGGCTGATGGACCTGGCCAAAAAACGCGGCGTCATCGTCCGGCGGGTCACCGTGCAGGGCACGACTCTCGACGATGTATTTTTGCACTTCACCGGGCGGCAGCTTCGCGATGAAGTCGCCAATAGCCGGCAGTTGGACGTCAGCCATCTCTACAAATGACGTGGTGATAGCGCGGGCGCCCCGCTCCCGCCCTCAACAAGCCCTGCGCCTGGGGTGGCGCGAAACGACCGTAAGGTCGATTACAACAGCGCGCAGGCGAGATGCCTGCGCCTTAGCGGGCAAGATGCCCGCGCCACAGCGGGCGGGAGAAGATGTGAATTAATAGGCCTTTCCCCACTGAGGCACAGAGGCGCAGAGAAAAAGGGGCTTTGTTTACAGGCCTCTGTGTCTCCGTGCCTCCGTGGGGAAAGTGATTTCGGGATATTTTCACAGCTTCGGACGCGCTACGTCGGGGGCGCCACGGAGAGGAGCAGCGCGAATGCGTCTTTACCGGGTAACCGCGCTTATCGAGCGCGACATGCGCAAGTTCTTCCGCAATCCCGCGCTCATGATGGCTTCTACGGTTTTCCCGCTGGTACAGCTTGTCGTACTGGGCTATGCCTTTGGAGGCCAGATTACCAATGTCCTTGTCGGTTTGGTGGATAAGGACCACGGCACGGAAGCCCTGGACGTGCGGCAGCGGCTGAATGCCATCGTGCAGTATCCCAAGACCTTTCGCCTGGCGGAGTATACCGACCTCCCTGCGGCCATGCATGATCTTCGGGCCGGCTTTGTCAAGGCGGTCATTTATATACCACCCGATTACTCCCAACGCGTGCTGCGCAACGAGAACCCACGCCTCGCCTTTATCGAGGACAACACCGACACCTTTACTGCCAGTGGGATATCCGAGCGCATGCAGCAGCTTCAAACCGACCTGAACGGGCCGGTCCTGCCGCCGATCGAGCCGGGCGAATCGCTGGCATCGAGCAGCGCCGGTGTGTTCAGCCCCCATCGCTTGCCCGCCACGATCGCGGTTCAGACCGTCGAGGTCTACCCCTATGTCGAGTACATCAAGTACTTGCTGGCGGGCTCGATCTCCCTCGCGATATTCGTCACCGCCATGATCGGCGGCGGCATTACTTTTATCGACGACAAGTCCCGCGGCCTCCACGAAGGCTACCTCACCACACCTCTGACCAAAGCAGATCTGGTGATGGGACTTATCGGAGCGGGCACCGCCAAGGGGTTGATGGCGGGACTCATCATCACCTTCATAGGCGGCTTGCTGGCCGGAATTCCGCGGCTCTGGGAGCCGATGCGGCTCCTCTATTTGATCGTCGTCTTGTTGGTGACCTCGCTGACGATGATCAGCTTCATGTTTCTGCTGATGGTTCGCGTCAGCGACCCCTTAGTGCCGCGCGCCATATTCGGGGTACTCAATACCTTGCTCTTTTTCCCCTCGGGCGCCGTGTACCCCACGGCGGGATTTCCCCTGTGGCTGAGATGGCTGTCCGCTGTGGACCCCTTCACCTTTGCTGTCGACGCGCTGAAGAAACTCCTCCTGAAGGACACTGGGTTTGTGGGTATCTCCTTGGACGTTGCCGTCCTGGCAGGATTGTCATTAGCGCTGATTAGCGGTTGTATTTTGTTGTTCAAACGCCAGGTGTGAAGTCGTTCGGCCGGGACGCCGGTTTGGGCCAGGTCGATCTCAACAATGAACCCTGGCCATCAGCCGCAGGAATCATCCTCTCAAGCGAAAGGCATGGTGGAAAAGATGAGACCATTCACTTCGAAAGTTTCTCTGGCCCGCTCGGTAGCCGTCGCCGCCTCGATTTTTGTATTCACCACGTGCGGCTTGGCCCAGCTTGGCGGCCCACCTCCGCCGAGCACACGCCCCACTGCGCTTCCGCTCTCGGGGCGAAGCGGGCAGAGCGGCGGAGTCGTTGCCACCGAAGCGCCGGTTCCCAGCACCACTACCAGCGTGAATGCTATAAATCCGACGATTTCAGTGTCAGGCGCATATGGTGGAAGCACCAGTAGCTCAGCCGCGATTCCGTTTTCGGGGAAGCTGTCGCTAGCCGAAGCGATCCGGCGCGGCATCGCCTACAACCTGGGAGCCGTAGGTATGACCCAAGCCCTGCACCAAATGCATGGTCAGGCGAAAACGGCCCGCAGTGGGCTGCTACCGAACTTCAGCGCCGATGTAGCGGACACGGAGGAGACCTTCAATCTGCGATCCATCGGCTTCAACTTCACTTTTCCCGGGTTTGCATTGCCTAACGTGGTTGGACCCTTCAATGTCTTAGATGTACGCGGGCGATTGTCGCAGAGCATTGCCGATTTTACGGCGATTAACAATTATCGTTCCGCCCAGCAACTCGTGCGCGCCAGCAACTTCTCCGCCAAGGACGCGCAGGATTTGGTGGTGCTTGCGGTTGCAGGCTCCTATCTTCAGGTGATCGCTGCCAGCGCGCGGGTGGAGGCGGCGCGCACACAACTCACGACGGCCACCACCCTCTATCAGCAGGATATTGAGCGCCTGAAGTTTGGCAAGATCGCGCAGATCGACGTCAATCGCAGCCGCGTCGCGATGTTGCTCAATCAGGAGCGCCTGACTACGCTGCAAAATGACCTCGCCAAGCAAAAGATGACCTTGGCCCGCCTGACGGGCTTGCCCCCCCGTGATCAGTATGAGATCTCGAACGCAATTCCGTATGCGCCTGCCCCACCTATCAGTCTGGACGACGCCATCAAACAGGCTCTCGATCAGCGCGCCGACCTGAAAGCAGCAGAGGTTCAGGTAACCGCGGCGGAGCGGGCGCTGGCCGCCGCGCGCGCCGAACGGCTGCCTTCCGGTTCCCTCAGCGCCGACTATGGCGAGATTGGCCCTCCCTCCGACTTGCGTCGCACCTACACGGTTGTGGCCACGCTTAGTGTGCCCATCTGGAACGGCGGCCGTGCTGCAGGAGATATCGAGCAGGCACAGGCCGCGTTGGCACAGCGTCGCGCGGAACTCGAAGACACCAGAAGCCAAGTGGAAAGTGAGGTGCGTACTGCCTATCTGGATGTGGTGGCGGCCGCCAACCAAGTGGAAGTGGCGCAGCAAAACCTCGACGTCAACCACGAAACTCTGGACCAGACCCGCATTCGATTTGAGACCGGCGTGAGCACTAACGTTGACGTCGTCCAGTCGCAGGAATCGGTATCCAGCGCCCAACTGGATTATATTGACAGCATATTCGCTCACAATTTGGCTAAGTTAAGCCTGGCGCGGGCCATGGGAGGCGCCGCCGATAAATTGGCTCAGTTCCTCAACGTCCTGTGAGCGACTTTTTGTCCTTGACTGGGCGGGTTCTGTAGCTGTCTAATTGCTAATGACTCGGGGCAAGACAAGGCCTCTAGGAGGAACACATATGGCTCACTATTCCCGGCGTGATTTCCTGAAGACCGGACTTGCCGCGGCGGCGCTCGCTGGCGCCGGAAGCTTTCCGCTGAGGGCGGCGCGCGAAACCGCAACGGATTGGGTAACCCTCGGGAAATCCGGGGTAAAGGTGACGCGGCTGGCCTTTGGCACCGGCACTTACGCCGGGCAAGTGCAGCGCGAACTGGGACAGGACCAATTTACCAGGCTGGTCCGCTACGCCTACGACCGCGGCATTCGCTTCTTTGAGACCGCGGAATCTTACGGCGACATGCACAGGATGCTCGGCGTGGCGCTCGAACGGCATTCCGCGGGATAGCTATCGGCTGATGTCGAAGGTGACCACGCATGACGGTGTGGATCCCATGCAGAAGATCGACGAGTTGCGCAAACTTGCCAACACCGATTACTTCGACGTGATGCTGCTGCATTGGCAGCACGAGGCAACGTGGCCCACCGACAGCCTCCGGTGGCAAGACGGGATTTTGGAAGCCCAGACGCGACACGCGGTAATCGCACACGGTGCCTCGGTGCACGGCCTCCCGGCGTTGCGCCGCTTTCCGGGGAACCCGTGGCTTCAGGTGGCGATGATCCGGATGAATCAAAAAGGCGTGAGGATGGACGCGGAGGACTACCAGACGGACGGATTGGGAAATGTAAGCGAGGTGGTCGCGCACGTGAAACAGGTCCGCAAAGACGGGATGGGCGTGATCAGCATGAAACTCGTGGGAGAGGGCACGTTCACCACCCGTGAGGACCGCCAGGCGGCGATGAGGTTCGCGTTCAGGGACGCGGGCGTCATTGCGTGACGGTTGGCTACAAGAATACGGCAGAGATCGACGAGGCCATTGAGAATGTGAACCTGGCGCTCGCGTGACAGTCAGCGCGCAACGTGCTTTTCGCCTACGATATGTATCCGTTCCCAACAAGAAGTCCTTTACACGCGTCGACATGACGGAAGAGTTCCCTATCCTGCTCACGAAGTTATCGCGGTTTTGCGATCGCTAATCTGTAAGGACAAGATGTGGGTCAGAGTTCCGCGTTCCCGGAACCCTGCGGCTTGTTGCTTTGAAAGCCGAACCTTTCACACCAGCAACTTGTATTTCTCCGCCTTGCGGTACAGCGTGCGACGGTCAATCCCCAGGATTTCCGAGGTTTTCACTTTGTTGCCGCCGGTCACCTTCAAAACGTGCGCCAGGTAGCGCCGCTCCACCTCTTCCAGGGGTGGCAGGTCCGCATAGAAATCTTCCAGCCGTTTGATCTCACGGGTCTCGCTGCGCACCTTGTCCGGCAGGTCCTCCGGTACGATGACGCCCGTGCGGTTGAGCGCCACGGCGGATTCGAGCGCATTTTCAAGTTCGCGCACGTTTCCCGGCCAGGCATAGCTCATCAGCACGGAGAGCGCCTGCGGGGAGATGGAAAGAGCGTGCTCGTGCTCGCGGCCCATCTTCTTCAAAAAGTGCTCAACGAGCAGGGGGATGTCATCCAGGCGCTCTTGCAGCGGGGGGATGTCAATCTCGATGACTCGCAGGCGGTAGTACAGGTCCTGGCGGAACTTCCCTTCCTCGACGCATTCCGCCAGGTTGCGATTGCTGGCGGCGATGATGCGCACATCCACTTTGACGACTTCATTGCTCCCGATGCGCCGCACTTCCTGATCCTCCAGGGTCCTCAGCACTTTGACCTGGAGCGCCGGGCTCATTTCGTTGACTTCGTCCAGGAAAACCGTTCCGCCGCTCGCCTCCTCAAAAATTCCGCGTTTATTCTCCGTGGCTCCGGTAAAGGAGCCGCGCACATGCCCGAAAAGTTCGGTCTCGAGCAGGGTTTCCGTGAGCGCGCCGCAATTCACGGCGTAGAAGCACTGCTCGGCGCGCGGACCGTTGTAATGGATCGCCTTCGCCACCAATTCTTTCCCCGTCCCGCTGGCGCCATAAACCAGGACGGTGGAACGAGAGTCCGCCACCATGGCGATTTTTTTATAGATTTCGAGCATCTTGGGAGAATTGCCCACCAGGCTGGAGAGCTGCACCTGGGTTCCCAGTTGCCGCTTCAGGTTACGATTCTCCCGCAACAGTTTGCGATTTCCCCGCGCCCGCTGAACCTGCAAAAGTACTTCGTCAATTTTAAAGGGTTTGGAGATGTAATCGAACGCGCCGGCCTTCACCGCTTCGATGGCGGTTTCCATCGTACCAAAGGCCGTAATGAGGATGACCTCCGACTCCGGCTGAATCGCTTTGTAGGCGCGCAGCACGTCCAAGCCGTTGAGGTTCGGCCCCAGCCGCATGTCGCTGATGATGACATCGAAGAATTCCCGCTTCCCGATTTCCATGGCTTCTTCGCCGCTGCCGGAAGTGTTGACGCGATAGCCTTCTTCGCTCAGGACTTCGCGGAGCAACTCACGTGTGTCCTCATCATCGTCCACGACCAGAATGTTCGCAGGGTTTTCTGTTTCCATAGCTATTGGGCAGTGACGCGTGATGCGTAACGAGTGACGAGGCAGCAATGACCGAAATTCGAAGGTCGAAACTCGAAAACCACGGCGAGCTTCGAATTTCGTCTTTCGATTTTCGTCTTTCCGTCACTCATCACTCGTCACTTTTCACTCGTCACGGAAGTTAGCACCGGTGCTTCCACTTTCTCGCGGCAATCAAGGGGAAGCCGGATCGTAAACGTTGTTCCGCGGTCAGGTTCGCTTCCCGCATGAATGGTCCCGGCGTGCTGGCGAATAATCTGCTCACAAATGGCCAGCCCTAGCCCCGCGCCTGTCCCGATCTGCTTGGTTGTAAACATGGGGTCGAAAATGTGCGCCAAAGTTTCACGCGCTATGCCCGTGCCCGTATCCGCAATGACCACTTCCGCTTCCCGTGGCTCCTCCGGGCCGGGCCCCCGCAGCACGATGCGAAGTTCGCCACCCCGCGGCATGGCATCGGTGCTGTTATTAATCAGGTTCAAGAATACCTGGTGCAGGTAGCCGGAATCACCGTAAATCTTGGGGCAGTCTTTGGCCAGGTTCATTTGCACGCGGATTTTGCGCAGGTCCAATACCGGTGAGGCCAGCAGGACGGTGTCCTCCAAAACCCTTGCCAAGTCGACCAACTCCAGGCGCAGTTCGTACTTGCGCGTCCAGGAAAGGAGTTGCTTAACCGTGCGCACAATGTTCTCAACCTGCTTTTCTATGACGAGAAGCCGCCGCGCCGTAGATTCGTCATTGGTCTTGCGCCGCGCGAGCAACTGCACGTGCCCGGAAATGGAGTTGAGGGGCGTACCGATTTCGTGCGCCAGGCTGGCGGCAAGCTGTCCCGCCACGGCCAAGCGCTCCGAGCGCGCCAGGTTCTTCTGGGTTTCGAAAAGCTCTTCATTGATGCGCCGCAACTCCTCATTTCCCCGGGCCAACTCTGCAGTGGCCTCCTCCACCTTGCGTCCCAGCTCGTTATTGAAATTCTCGATGCGCCGCAGCATACGGTTCAGGTGGGCGGCCAGTAATCCAATCTCATCCCAGCTCTGCAAACGCGCTCGCACGTCCAGTTGGCCGTGCTCCGCCGACTCCATCACCCGAATCATTTCCTTTACCGGGCGTCGCACCGCGCGCATAAAAAAAATGTGAATCACCAAGACCACAACGATCAAGCTGGCAACCATCAACAAGAGATTTCTTACGACCAGTTCCCAGGTCACCGCGTTGAGGCTGGACCGGGAAACCGTGAGAATCAGGCAGCCAATCGGCTCTCCATGGGATTTGATGGTCGTGCTGATAATCCAAAACTTCCGGTTTTCAGGTTCAATGCTTTCTTGGACATCGTTGCGCCGGTAATACTCATTGTAGCTTTCGATGCCGGGAATGTGATCGAGCTCCAAATGCTGGCCGTTAGGGTTGGTCGTCGCCACCAGGCGAGGATCCCGGTCATGGGCGTAGACATCGGCCTGGATAATGCCGGGTGTTTCCCGCAGAAGCTGACGCAGAGCCAGGAGAAGAACATCCGGCCTTTCGAGCGTCTCAGGCGCAGCCAATTGAACCGCGGTGAGGCGCGCCTGGTCCAGCGCTTTTCTGTAAAGCTCACCCTCGACGGGGTCCTGAGTCAAGTACGTCGCGATGACCGTCGACACTCCGAGAACCACCATGACGGTCGCGGCAATGATGCCGATAATCTTGACTTGCAAACTCAGGCGCTGAATCATCGTCCTCACCCCAAGCTTCTTTCAAGCTATCACTGAGTATCCCGGAAGGCAACACAACCTGCCCGGCACAGTGCGCGGCATAAAAGTTGAAGGCATGGCCTCTCCTCCAGATCAGAGCGGGAAGTTTGTAGCGCGTCCCGCCCGTTGTGGCGGGAGCGTCCCGCTCCCGCCGCCGGAAAGGCGACATAGAACTTAGGCAGGACCCTCGTCCCACCGCTGGTGACAGGGTCATCGCGGCCATGACTGCGCATGGGCGGGACGCCCGCGCAACCTCCCCGCCGATGTCTCCTGAAAAGGTGTGCATCAGGCAAGTGGCACGGCGGTTCTGCCCAATGGAGGATTCGAAAATACCTTGAATTATTTCTGCGTTTCGCCCAAGATTTCGCAAGTCGAGCTGGTGCTCGCAGCATCCGTTTAAGAAGTGCGAGCAACTGTCCGTCTATGGGATCTAGGGCGGATTCTGCATGATTTCTTAATGTTGAACTATACGGTAAGGAGAATTCCGCTTTGATTATAGCCCCTTTTCAAACATTTTTGACCAGGCTGCGGCCGCTCCCTATTCTCGTGGCGATTGGCTGCCTCTACCTCGACGCCTTTATCCTTCCCCACACACCGATCTACCAGGGAGATACCGCACCCATCTACCTATTGGAAGCCACGAAGATGCTTGCAGGGTCAGGTGATCTATCGAGACTTTTTCCAGTTTACCCTGCCGGGTACGCAGGTGTTCTACCTGCTGCTGTTCAAATTGTTTGGTGTTCGCGCTTGGATTCCCAGTGCCACTTGGGTCTTACTGGGCATAGGTTTGGCGTGGACGTGCGTCGTGATCTCGAAGCAACTTCTGAGCGGTGTGTCTGTGTATCTGCCCAGCCTGCTTTTTCTGGGCTTAGGGTTTGTCACGGAGCGTGACCCCACGCACCATTGGTTCAGTACCTTGGCCTGTATGGCGGCCATCGCCATCTTGATGCCAAAGAGAAGCCCGGCCCGATTGGTTGCGGCAGGGGCGCTATGCGGACTCGCCACCTTGTTCACTCAGTCTCGGGGGATCGTAGCCATTGCCGGGTTCGCCACTTTCTTGCTCTGGGAGTGCCGCGCAAAAAAGCAGGGCTGGGGTTGGCTGTTCAAGGCTGGAATGTATCTGTTCATTCCGTTTCTCGCCACAACCTTGCCCGTGTTGGCTTACCTGGCGTGGAAGGTTGGCCACGCGACTGTTTATCAACTGCACGGTCGTCTTCTTGATGAAGTACTGGTCCAAATGGTTTTGGGGAACCATTTACGTCTACGGGGCCGACCTGCCGGACTTGCCTCTTTGGCTGGAGGCGCCGGCCCTGCTGATTTGGCTCTTCATCCACCTCTTGCTGCCGTTCGTGTATATTTTGTTTTTCGTGCAATATCGCCGCCGCGCGAGTGTCGCATCCCGAAGAACCGTGGGACCGCGCCATGCTCATCGGTATCGTGGGATTTTTCTTGTTCCTTGGCATCGCTTTTTCTCCGATTTGGTTCAGATTGATTTCGGTTGTCGCCGCCTGCCATGATCCTCTTTGTCTGGTTGATCAAATCCCCGGCCAAGCTTCCCCGCGCGCTCATGCGCCTGGCCTGGGCCTGCGGACTGCTTGCGTTGGCCAGCCAATCGGTTATAGCTGCAAACCGGCTGGAAGGGATATCTCAAGTCGCCCACCGGCCGCGCGGCTCTTCTCGATCCCGACCGCTACGAAAAATATCGCTGGGTCCTCGAGCACACTCACCCCGGGGATTTCTACTTCCAAGCAGACGATTGTGATGAGTATTTTCTGCTCGGATTGCAAAATCCCGCCGAAGTTTCCTTTGTTACGGACAGCATTTACACCCGGCCCGAGCAAGTGCAAAACGCCATTGAAATGATCGAGAAGCACCGGGTGCGATTCGTGATGTGGTCCGCATGGCTCGACGTCCCCCGGAGCCCGGGCGCAGACGGGAGCACTGGCCCCCTTCGCGTCTATTTACGCGCCCATTACCATCCCGTGAAAGGTTTTGATGATGCCCAATATGAAGTAGTATGGGAACGTAACTGATAAGAAGTCGCTTCGGAAAACAATAAAGGACATCCCGTGAAACCAAATGAGCCTCGTCGATGGTGCGTCTTCGCGTGCTTGACGATACTCGGGCTCGCTCTGATGGCAAATATCGAGGACTCCGCCGAACGGGCTTTCGCCGGCGAAGACGACCTCATTCCGATTGATTTCCCGGTCTTTTACCTGAGCGGAAAGGTTGCTCTGCAAAGAGGAGCCACGCCTCTCTACTACCCGCCTGCCGACCGCAGCCAGGGATACACGCTCTTGTATAAGTACGCTGACGGTGTAACTCCCTGGGCGCAAATGGCCCGAGCGAACGGCTTCCCCCGAATCCTGCAATATACCAATCCGCCCTTTTCTGCACTGCTCATGGCGCCATTGGCGATGATCCGGTGGCAGTGGGCCTATATCATCTGGGAGATTCTCACCATCATTTTAACCGCGGCAGCGGTGTTCCTGACCTTGCGGCTGCTGCCTTCCGGACCCAACCTTGAAATGTTTGCAATGACGTTCGCGGCGGTTTGTTTCTTCTTCCCTTTCAGAAACACCCTCGTTTTTGGCCAAACCAATGCCACGATTCTGTTTCTTTGGACTCTGGGTGTGTACCTTCTCAAGCGGCAAAGGCCGATGACTTCCGCCCTGTGCTTCGCTTTGGGGACGGTGTTAAAGGTCTCCCCCGTGGTCGCCGTACCGCTTCTTGCCCTGCGCCGGCAGTGGCGGTGGCTGGTCGCATACGTAGCGGGGCTGGTTGCATTCACCGGAGCTTCGATCTGGGGATTAGGTTGGCAGACCAACCGGACCTGGGTAACGGCTATTTACCCGAGCATTTCTGACGGGTTGGGAAATACCTCTAACCGCTCATTAGCAGGCCTCGTCGATGTCCTGTGCGGTCCCAGGTATTTCGCCGCGCTCACCAAAACCACCGAATGGCCCGTTCCTCCCGGACTGAGTCAGTTCGAGAAGGCTTGTAGCGTGGTGATCGTTCTGGGCTTCCTTTTCTGGTGCTGGCGAAAAAGGAAAGACGCCAAGGGGCTGATTGACGAGCTCATTGTGTTGCCTCTTATCTACCTTCTTGCGGCACCCTTTAGTTGGCCTCATCACTTCCTATTTGCGCTCCTCCCAATTACGTATTTTTGGGCGAAGGCACGCGAGGCCACTTCCACCGAATTGGCCGCGCTTTGCATCAGCACGTTGGTCTTGGGGACCGAACTTCCCATGTACATCAGTGCCTATTCCCCCCTGGCGAACCACAACCTCATCATCTTGGCCATCGCCCTTTGGCCGGCGGCCGCCTGCGCTATTATCTGGGTGGCCATGCGCTTGTACATCCGCTCCCAGGTGTTTGACCCACAACCTAGCGCGGCGGGTTAAAATTGCACGGATTCCCTCTACGGGCGTGCGAGTCTTTGGTGGAGTGCGGGTCCGACTTACAGGTCCGCGTTACGCCGGTCCCGCCTGCGTTGCAAACACTCGCCACAGTTTGGGGAACTTTCGCAGTAAACTACTCCCTGAAACCGCTCAGCCCGGAGGCCCCATGGAAAATCGCGAAATCGCCGCCGTCTTCGAGGAAATCTCCAACCTCATGAAGATTCTCCAGGATGATCCCAAGTGGACCTTCAAGGCCGCGGCCTACGACCGCGCCAAGCGCTCCATTGAGAGCTATCCCGAGCGCCTGGAAGACATCGCCCGCGACCCCAACCGCAAACTCACCGATATTCCCGGCATCGGCGCGGATCTGGCCAAGAAGATCACCGAGATCGTCGAGACCGGCAAGTCGAGCTATCACCAGGAGCAACTCGCGAAAGTCCCGCGCAGCTCTGCTCGACCTGCTGCAACTTCAAACCGTCGGCCCTCAGAAAGTGCGGTTGTTTTACCAGCAGGCGAACATCCGCAACGTCGACGAACTGGAAGCCGCCGCCAAAGAAGGCCGCCTGCGCGGCTTGCCGGGAATGAGCGAGAAGTCGGAGGAAAACATCCTGAAGGCCATTGAGGTCTTTCGTCGCGCCGCGGGCCGCTTCCGCCTGGACACGGCGTATGAGACCGCCGAAGTGCTCACCGCCTGGTTGCGCGATTCGAAGGCCGTCGAGGAGGTCACGCCGGCCGGCTCGCTGCGCCGCGGGCGCGAAACGGTGGGAGACCTCGACTTGCTGGTGACCGGCCGCGATCCCGCGAGCATCGCCGACCACTTCGTCAAGTTTCCCGGCATCGCCGCGATTCTGGCCAAAGGGGAAGACAAAGTCAGCGTGAAGCTCAAGAACGACATGCAGGTTGACGTGCGCCTGCTCGACCGTTCCGCTTACGGCGCCGCGCTGCAATACTTCACCGGTTCGAAGGAACATAACGTGGCGCTGCGCGACCGCGCCAAGCGCCACGGATGGAAACTGAATGAATACGGCCTTTTCCAGGGCGAGAAAGTTCTGGCCAGCCGCACGGAAGAGGAAATCTATGCCAAGCTCGGCCTCCCTTGGATTCCCCCCGAATTGCGGGAAAACCTGGGCGAAATCGAGGCGGCGGAAAAGGGTGAATTGCCCAAGCTCGTCGAGCTGGGCGACATTCGCGGCGATCTGCAAATGCACACCACCGCCTCTGACGGCCATGCCAGCATCGAAGAGATGGCCGGCGCCGCGAAACAGCTCGGCTACCAGTACATCCTCATCACCGACCACTCGAAGGCCGTCACCGTCGCCAACGGCCTGGATGAGAAACGCGCCGTCGAGCATATTCGCCGCATTCACGCCGCGCGCAAAAAGGTGAAGGGTATCGAAATCTGGGCGGGCTCGGAAGTGGACATCCTGGGCGACGGCAGCCTGGATTATCCCGACGAACTCCTGAAGCAATTTGACATCGTGCTGGTCAGCGTCCATTCGCGGATGACCATGCCCGCGGAAGAAATGACCACGCGCCTGCTGCGCGCTCTCGAGAATCCTTACGTGCGCATCCTCGGCCACCCCACCGGCCGCCAGATTCTGCGGCGCGACCCCTTCCTGTTTGACCTGGAAAAGGTCTTCGCCGCGGCAAAGAAACTCGGCGTCATCCTGGAGCTCAACGGCAGCCCCGAACGCCTCGACCTGTGCGACCGCCATGTGAAGCTGGCGCGCGATCGCGGCATGAAGATCATCATCTCCACCGACGCGCACGACCCCCAGCACTTCAAGCTGATGCGCTACGGCGTCATCACCGCGCGCCGCGGCTGGATGGAAAAGTCGGGCGTGCTGAATACGCTTCCTCCGGAGAAACTTCTCGCCAGCCTGCGCCCCCTGCCGCGGTGGACATCTTAATTGAGTTCGACCGCGCCAACAGATTCGGGACAATCTATTAAACTGGATGAATATTGATTCTATGACTCAGAACCTTTCGCTACCGGCGGCAATTATTTTCGACATGGACGGCGTGCTGGTGGACAGCAATCCATTCCATCTACGCAAGTGGATTAATCTCTTCCGGGCGCACGGCATCCGCTTCAACGAGCGGGAATTGCCCAAAATAGTCCTGGGCCCTCCCAATGATGTGACTTTTCGCCGCTATATGGGCACGGACCTCTCCCCCGTGCAAATGGCCGAGCTTAGTGAAGAGCTTGAGGAAAACTTCCGCCGGGAGATCGGTCCACGTGCCCGCGCGTTTCCCGGGGTGCAGCGTTTTATCGAGGAATGTCACGCGCAGGGAATCACCATGGCGGTGGCTTCCGCCGCCATGGCCAAGAATGTGAACCTCCTCATCTCTGTGCTCGGACTGCGGAAATACTTCCGCGAGGTGTTGGCGGCCGACGCGATCTCCCATGCCAAGCCAAACCCTGAGATCTACCTGAAGACAGCCGATAAGCTGCAGGTAAATCCCGCCGCATGCGCGGTCTTCGAGGATTCCTTCGTCGGTATCGAAGCCGCCAAGCGCGCCGGAATGAAATGCGTTGCCGTTGCATCCACCTTTTCCGTGGAGGATCTCCGCGGCGAAACGCACGCCGATCTGATTGTTCCCAGCTTCGAAGCGGTCTCACTCCAAACGCTGCATCATCTCTTTAATGGCGCGGGAACTTCGCTTGTCACGCGTGTGCCAAGCTGATCCGGCCGGAAACAGCAAAGGGCGAAGTTTCGGCCTCGCCAACCTTCCACAGCAGCGAACCCCGTACACGCAATCAGCTAAATCGGCTTCCTCTATTGATCCTCCAACGGATTTGAAGGTAGGACTACCACAAAGCCCTTTTGTGGGAGAAAATAGCCCCCATGGGGAGAAGAATCCCAGAGCGTTGGTACATCTCGGGATTCGTCGCGTGGGCCGCTGCCCCGGCGATTCTCCCGATGCTGATGTTGCTGGTCCTGGTACTGCCGGCAGTGGCGGCCGCGCCCCCGCCTCAGCAGTTGAACGCCCCGAGCGTGGGACTGCAAGTAACGATCGTGGACGAGAACGGCACAGCGGTTCCTTCCGCACGCATCACGCTGACTCCCAAGCAGGGGACGGCTGTACTCGGTGAAACCGATTACGCCGGCCGCAAGGAATTCTCCGGCCTCCTCCCGGGTGACTATTCGCTGCACGTCGAGAAGGAAGGGTTTTTCACGGTGACGCAACCGGATATCCCCGTGGGAGAAGTTGCCAGCGCGGAGCTAACGCTGAACCACGTCCGGGAATTTTCCGAGCAAGTAAACGTGGTCTACTCCCCTCCCGCCATCGATCCCGTCAAAACCCAGGCGAGTGATACGCTGAGCAGTGAGAACATCATTGACCTGCCCTTCCCCGTAACCCGCGATATTCGCTATGCGCTGCCGCTGCTGCCCGGAGTGCTTCAGGATTCCACGGGGCAGTTGCACGTGGACGGCGCGAGCACCCGCCAAGTGTACGACCAGATTGACGGCTTCAATATTTCCGATCCCGCTACCGGCCAGTTCCTGACGCGCGTTAGCGTAGACGCTCTGCGGTCCGCGGACGTAGCCAGCAGCCGCTATTCAACGGAGTATGGCAAAGGTTCGGGTGGCGTCATCAGCTTGCGCACGGGCATGGGCGACGACCACTGGCGCCTGACGGGTACCGATCCCGTTCCCGGTATCGAGGACCGGAGGGGCCTTAACGTAAATACCTGGACGCCGCGCGGATTGTTGTCAGGTCCCATACGCACCGGCAAGGCGTGGTTTATGGATGCGCTGGAGGGTGAGTACGACCAGACCATTTATACCGAGCTACCCGCGGGCGCCGACCGTTACAGTACATGGCGCGGGAGCAATCTTTCCAAAGCGCAAATTAACCTTGCTCAGAATAACAATCTTACAGTGAGCCTCCTGGTGAACTCCTTATTTTCCCCGCATGCGGGGCTGGATCCACTGGACCCGATCTCCACCACGCAACGGTACTCCACGAATGCCTATATGTTCACGGCCAAGGATCAGCACCTTTTCCAAAGCGGCTGGTTGCTAGAGGCAGGCGTGGCCACCAGCACCTTTTACAGCAGCTTGGTGCCGATGGGCACCCAAACCTACGTCGAAACACCCAACGGAACCAGCGGAAATTACTACCTCACCGATCACGGGCGGGGGGGCGCACCCAGGCCATCGGCAACCTGTTCCTGCCACCCCAGCACGCGGCGGGAAAGCACGAGTTCAAGTTGGGCATTGATTTCGATCGGCTCGACGATCATCAAGAATTCAACCGGCAACCTTACCTGGTCGAAAGCGCCGACGGCACCCTCACGCGCCGAGTCACCTTCACCAACGCGTCGCCATTCTCACGCTACGACTCTGAGGCAAGCGGATATGTGCAAGATCGCTGGTCGGTAACCCCAAGGTGGCTGCTGGAGCCGGGACTGCGCTTTGACGCGGATTCGATTGTTCGCGGCGTCGTGACTTCCCCGCGGCTCGCATCCAGCATCATGTTGAAACGCAACGGTGACAGCAAGATCTCCTGGGGCGTCGGCGTCTATCGCGACCCGAGCAATCTTGATATCCTCACCCGCTCGTTGACAGGCACGCGGACGGATTATTTCTACGATGCCACCGGGCTGAGTCTGCTCCAGCCGCCCGTGCTCAGCACCTTCACGATCAACCCGGACCAGTTGCGCTTCTCGTTTGTCACCAGCGCGAGTGTGGCATTCGAGCAGAAACTGCCACGGACCACTTACCTGCGCGTCCAGCTTATGGATCGGCGCGCCCGTAATATCTGGACCTTCGTCAATCCCGGCGCCTCCACTTTGCCCGACGGTCCTTTCTCCGGGCAATTCATCCTCACCAACGACCGTCACGATCACTACGATTCCGCCGAACTGACGTTGCGGCACGTTTTTAAGCAGAATCACGTGGTTTTCGCCTCGTACACGCGGTCGCGGGCGCTTACCAATGCCGACTTCGGATACAACCTTGATACCGTGCTCTTCAGCCCACAGGCAGGGGGACCCCTGGCGTGGGACACACCCAATCGTTTCCTTTCGTGGGGCTGGCTTCCGCTCACTCACAAGATTGATGCGGCTTACACCCTCGACTGGCGTACCGGCTTCCCGTTCACCTTGCAGAATGACTCGCAGGAGGTCGTGGGCGCACCGGATTCCCAGCGCTTCCCAACCTACTTCTCGCTCGACGTCAGCCTGGAGCGGCGGTTCACCATTTTCGGGTTCCAGTGGGCGCTGCGGGCGGGCGTGGATAACGTAACCAAGCGCGGCAATTATTCCTTTGTTAATTCCAATATTGACTCACCTGACTTCCTCGCATTTTCGGGAGCTCAGGGGCGCTCCTTCATCGCGCGTATCCGGCTGTTGGGAAGAAAGTAGCCGTCGCCTCACAAACCTAATTTGGCGACTACCACACGGCGGAATTGACGGACAAACCAGCGGTACACATATAGGATTCGTCCAAGTTCCCTCGAGGGGAGCCTGCGCCTCCAGTCTATTTTGCTGATCTTCATTGGCGCCGCACTGATTGTGGGCGGCGCCGCCGTGGGTCTCCATTCTGCCCATGTGCTATAAACCCAGGCGGACGCGGCTACGCTCTGCAGAAACTCGGCCCGCAAGTCCTTGGAATCCACCAGGAGTAGCGCGAATCCGTTCTGAAGGTCCGTGGCTCGTTCCCTGCGGGCAAGAAAAAGGCCGCGGACCTACAGAACAGGACGCGCTACACTCTCGACCTGAGTTTTTGCTTGTCATGGGCAGCCCAAAGGCTGTCAAGGTTCAGTGGTGATCGCAAAGGATTCGCGATAACAGCAGTGGAGTGCTTTTCCGCCGCCTGATAATGAGCCTTCAAGTGGTTAGGCGATCGCGTGAAATTGCTTTCATTTCATATGCGTCCAGTGATTTCACTCGGGCTCGGCCCTCCCTGGCGAAGATGCCAACTCCCAGGCTGTCGCTCCTTGTCGGGTAGATCCTCCCGGTCAAGCACGTCCGGCCATTAGCGAAAACTTCCACTACCGAGCCATCCAGAAAAACGGTGAGATGCAGAGATTCACCAGGGTTTAACTTCAAAGCGCCCCGATAAGTCGTGCGGTCGGCATCAGGGTTCAAGCTGGACCGTCGGGTGGAGAGAACAACATTTTGAGTCGCAATTTCGTACGAAATCGTGGTTTCTTCCGCTGCGTCCGGAGATCTTCGGACAGTGATGCCAGCCTCTTTTGCACCACCAAGATCCATTGCCAGATGGATTTCCAGCGAACTCCCTTGGATGTAGGGAGCCGGAACGAAGCCTGAAACTTCAGTATCCGCGATTTGATGATGGGGTCCGCGCAAACGGGCTAATTCCGGAAGCGGGTCCATACGCAGCGTGCCGTCCGATTCGATTAACAGGACACGTGGCAAGGATATTGCGCCAGACCAGCCGGCCGAGTTCTGAGCAGCCGCCGGCCGCGCCTCCTTAACCCAGCCCCAGAGAACCCTTCGCCCCTGATGATCCACAAAACTCTTCGCGGCGTAATACCTATCGGAGCCATCTATCAAGTCATGTGACTCCGCCTGAAACTTGCGATCAGAATAGGTACCCACAAAGTAATGGACACGCCATTGTGTCGAAACCAGCAGCACATGTTTCTGCCCCAAAGGGAAAAAGTCCGGGCATTCCCACATGTCACCGGCTTCCACAGAATCGTATTGGCGCGCTCGTGAAGAATCACCCCGCTCGAAGGGAGGGGCAGTACACAGGGGGTGGAGGTAATCCCAGCGCTCCAGATCCTTAGAACCATACAGGAGGACAGCCCCTCCTCGGTCCTGGAATCCCGAACCCACCGTCATCAGCCAGGAATCACCCTCTCGCCAGATTGAAGGGTCGCGAAAACCCGTCACCATGAGGGCAGCCGGCGGCGAGCCGACCACGGGGTTTCCGCTGAACTTCTTCCAAGTGGTCATGTCGTCGTCGCTGGTGGCGAGGCATTGCACTTGGGGACCCACTCCCGTATAGACCAACGTTGGCACACCATCATTGATGAAAGCGGACCCGGACCAGCACCCGTCCTTGTCCGGCCCACCGGGAGTCGGGACCAAAGCCATCGGGAGATGTTCCCAATAAACCATTTCTTTGCTGCGCGCATGGCCCCAATACTTGGGCCCCTGCGGGTCGATCGTCGAACTGTATTGATAGAAAAGGTGGTAATACCCTTTCCAAAAAATCGGTCCGTTCGGATCGTTAACCCAATTCGCTTTGGGCAGAAAGTGATACTGCGGTCTCTGGGAGTCAACGGCCAACCGCTTCCGGAGGGAATCCGCAACTTGACCGGATTCCGCGTTAAGGTGGCCGCCGCGCGAAAGCACCGTTGCTCCCAGGACTGACTGAACAATGAAACGTCGCCGCGTGATCATGGTCACAGAGCTCACAGGTGAATTCGGGCTTTAAACGCCATCACGCATCAGCGAAGGAGCTTTGGAGGCGCGGGTGAGAATCGAACCCGACATAACACCCTACTTTCTGTAAGTTACACAAAATAAGTGTCGAGCATGTCAGTCGTGTCAGTCAGAGCAAAATAGTTAGCACAAATTTAGCACAAAATCAGGCCCGCTCAGCGTGGCCCCGAAGCCCCTTGTCTCCAAGAGATGAGCCGATTATAGCGGACCAGCGGAGAGAATGCACTAAGGGACAGTGAAGATGGCAGCGGGCAACGGGACTCCGGGAGGCCCCCTGGCGGGTGGGGGTGGCAAGCCAAAAGGTACTACTTTTCCTCACCCTCGTCGGTCATCGTGGCTTCGTGCTTTCGTATTTGTCATGACAAACTTGACGCGCGGACTGGACGATTTACACTACCCCCTGGATCGTATTGCGCCGGTCCAGCGCAAAGCCGAGAAAACGGGAGGGTATGGCCGTGGCCAAAAAGCAAGCTACCAAATCCATTCTGAGTGAATTAGAGGCGGTCGGCTCTGGTATTAGCCAGGTACTCGACCACGGCATAGATGAAACCCGCAAAAGGGTGGAAGGGGTTTCGGCTACGCTGGCCGGCATTTGGGAGGATGTTCAGGACCAGGACCTGGACGCGGCTACCGTAGCGGGTATCGCCCATGGCGCGGCTCAGTCGCTCGAAGTCTGCGCCACGCGCATGAAAAGGTATGAAGCGATTTTACTGGACATCATGGAGCGCCTTCTTCGTTTGCGCACCGCACAAAGCGCGCCGAGGGCCTTACGGTGAGGAAGAGAGAATGCATCGTGGGGAGTGTGAAGTCGCAGTCGTCGCCGCAGGACCCGGAGGCTCCCCCACCCCCACCCCACCCCTTCGGCTTAGGTACTGCTTTTCTCTGCCATCTGTAGCTAGATGACATCGCGACTCGCCTTGTTCTTCGAGTGGCCGGCCGTCGCGATTCCTGCCAACGCTGCGCGCGCCGACGTACCGGGTGGGGCAATCCCCTATCCTGGCAGCCGGGTTGCAGCGTAACAAGCGGCTTTCCCCTTCCGAATCTGGCGAACAAGAGCCGGTCAGCACGTCACAGTCTACCCGTTCTGTTGCATTCGACACGGTATCCCGTACCGCAACCCGCCTAGTTTCAACGTTCCCATTTTTGGAATATCGCGTGTAATGTGACATTGACGCACGTTGCCTGACTCTGCATAGCCTGGCGCTACCCGCCAAGTGCGCGGAATAGCGCAAGGTGTGGGGAATTTAACGCAACATTACTTTCTATCTGTTGCATTTAGCGCACACCCCAGTACAGCCCGAAGGTGCTAACTCCTTTTATGTCACATTACTTTTCATCTGTTGCATATATGGCATTCGACTTGCATGTGCAAAGGGCGAGAGGGTTATCCCATGGCAAGCGGCCCAAGCGGTTTATCGGTTGAACAGGTAATGGCGGCAATGCTCGCAGAGCGCAAGATTCAATTGCATGGCGACATCACAATGGAGGACGTGAGAAACCTGGAGGCGGTATTTGTCTACCTAAAGCGCAGCAAGAGGCCGGTTACGATCTCCCTTTGCACTGGGGGCGGGAATGCCTACGCTGCCTTTGGCCTGTACGATCTCATTAGGGATTATCAGCGGTACTTTCCCGTGGATATCGTAGCCGTGGGAATCTGCATGAGCGCCGGCACAATCATCATGCAGGCGGCTAGAAAGCGCCTTTCCCTCCCCAATACCAGTTTCATGGTTCACGGCATCCAATCACCCTTTCTGAACATGGCCGGCAAACCCTCTGATACCGTGACCGCAGAGACCTTGCGCTTACAGGGGCGTCTAGAACATCTCTTTGCCGAGAGAACGCGCATTGACGTGAAGCGCTTGAAAGGCAATATTTACTGTGGGGCGCCAGAGGCAATCAAAGCGGGGCTCATAGACGCGGTTGTCGAACCGCGCTAGGCGCAGCCGTGCTATGATCACAGGAGCCGAGGAGGATCAAATATGGCACGAAGTCAAAGGCAGTCACTTACCACCGAGGAGCTATTGAGGGTCCTGAAAACCGCGAAGGAACACAGCGCCCGCGATTGGGCTTTGCTGGTCACCATCTACCGCCACGGCCTACGCGCATCGGAAGCCGCGGCGCTTACTCTTGGCGA
This sequence comes from uncultured Acidobacteriota bacterium, assembly GCA_963825395.1. Taxonomy (GTDB): domain Bacteria; phylum Acidobacteriota; class Terriglobia; order UBA7540; family UBA7540; genus Bog-366. The sequence continues at coordinate 141,704 of CAWGTQ010000014.1, forward strand.
CATCCAAGACGGCCAATTGACCGTGGCCCGCGTGAAGGGCTCACTGAAAACGACGCAGCCGATTGTGAAGCACCCCGGCCAACCGTTGCTGGATGAAGTCAAAGCCCTTCGGGAATGGATGAAAGAGCGACCGCAAGACGGCTCTGACGCCTTGTTCATTTCGAGGAAGGGTGGGAAACTTTGCCGCGAACAGGTGTACCGGATATTCCACCAGCACGCGGAAACCGCAAGCCTGCCCCCGAAAAAGCAATTTGTCCACGTGCTGAAACACTCCTTGGCGAGTCATCTCATTGCGGGCAATGCGAATCTGGCGATGGTGCAAGTAGCCTTGGGACACGCAAGCCTTTCCAGCACGCAAGCCTATATCCACGTCTCGGACGCCCAGGCCGCCGAAGCCAGCCGCAAGGCATTGATGGCGCTGTTCTGATGCCCACCACGGCAAAGCAGCGAAGCCCACTCCCTGAAAACGGGGTGGGCTTTTCTGTTTTTTGGGGTATCTCACAACGCGCTAGTCAGCTACAAGCCCCATAAACACTGCATAGAGTGCAGTACCGTAACTCGAAATGTGGATACGTGACTTGCCATGTTTGTGCAACTATATATAAACACACATAATAGAGTAATTGACAACTAGCCCTCTTTCTGTTAATTTTAAGTTACGTGGTGGTGATCCCCACCCGAAAGGCGCCCTAACCCCCAAGCGACGCACGCGCGTCGAAGTGGGGCGGGCAGATAACTCCAGCCTATCAAGGCCGGACAAACCCCATTCAACTGAAAAGTAGAGGTGCGTCATGGGAGACCTGTTGACGGTCCCTCAGTTTGCGTCTGCCTTGTGCGTCAAGCCGGGGACAGTTCGCGCGTGGATTTGGCGCGGCACAATCAAATACGTGCGCATCTCGCGGAGATGTGTCCGTATTCCGAGGACCGAACTCACACGACTTACGAAGAACATCATCCCGGCCAAACCTAACGTTCAGGCCGTTTAAGTGGAGGTGGGTCACATGGGAAACGCGCCAGCGCCAATTGACTGGAACGCCGCCGTCAAGCAATTTGGCGGAACGGTGTCCACTCTGCAGGGACAGCCGACCGGGGACATTGACTGGAACGCCGAGGCGCAGAAGATGGGAGCCTCGGTGTCCAATCCCATCCCCAATGATCCGCATTGGCTTGCGCCGGAGTTGGGGCACGTGGCTGTTGGGGTTGCCAAGGGCGCGGGGCAGACGGTTGAAGGGGTCAGCAAGGTTTTGAATAAAGTCCCTGTGGTGGGGGAATACTTGGCGCCCACCCCTGGTGTCCATGCCGCCGAAGAGATTGAAACACCCCATGGATTATCAGAAGGGGTGGGGGTGGGGATTGAAAATATCCTGGAATTTGTTGCCGGGGATGAAGCCCTTAAGAGTCTTTCGGTAGCCGAAAAGTTGGGGATGGCCGAGCGCATCTGGGCGAAGGTTGGAGAGACGGCGTTGAGGCAGGCCGTCATCGGGGGAACGCAGGCAGGGTTACACGGAGGCAGCCCCGCGCTTGGAGCGGCGGCGGGTGCATTGGGGGGTGGAACCTCGGAGTTGGCAGCGGCAAAACTGGCCCCGCCGATGATGGAGGCGGGATTGGGAATTGGCTGGCAGCAACGCGCCCGCAACGCACACCCAGGAATAGCAGCATTGGAAGGGACGCGCGGACTTACTCCAGCGGCAATTTCCAAGTCGGCAAAAATTGAAATCCAGACCTTGACCGCCCGCATGGAATCCATGGCAGCGCACGCGAGCCAGCCGGCAGACCTTCAGCCGGCCCTTGACGTTTTGAAGGATGCTCGAGATAAGGCCATCGCGCAGAACGATGCTGACCTGTTCGGGAAGGTTAACGACCTCACCAAGCAGCTTACCGAGGAGATCAACACCAAAGCAACCATACCTACAAAGATTCCAGCGCGCCGAGCTATTGACCTCAAACGTGGGTTGCAGTCCACGGTTAAAACCTGGACGCCCACCAAGGGGGATGCCATCACGGGGATTGCCAAGCAAACCTACGGAGCGATCGATGAGGCCGTTGACTCGGCGGCGCCAGGGACCAAGGAAATTAACGATCAGATTCACAGTCTGATTCCCGTGCGAGACCGGGCGATGGTCGAAGACCTAAAGGCGGGGATCATTCAACAGGTGGTAAAAAGATTAACGAGTCCAACCGGGGCCTTGGCGCTGCCCATTACCGGGGCAATTGGAGGCGGAAGGGAGTACGGTACACCGGGGGCGATTGCCGGTGGTTTGCTGGGTTTGGCGGGGGCTAACATCCTGGCGAGCCCCACAACACTGATTACTCTGGCCCGGCTCACGGGAAGATCACAAACGGCTGTGGGGGCGGCAGTCCGGGCGGTCATGGCGGGATACGAAATGTCTAATCAGAATCCCGCACAGTGAAACAGCGCGCTAGGAGGAAAAATCACATGATCGACACCCTGGAAAGAGCGGCGAGCGTGGACGCATCGGGATACCGCCCTGTAGCTAGTGGCGGCGGATCGTCGGTTGCGGGAATGCCGTCTCCGCAGCCAGTGACCCCCACAGGACCGTCTCACTACATCATTGCAACCTTCCCGGCATTTATTGTGGGTGCGGCCGTAACGCAGCAGCAGACGCGCCAGGCGAATGTGCCAAGATTTGGGATTCCGTCATTCTGAAGGGAGTATAAAATGGGTGCCGCAGGAATCGGGATATTGCAAGCACGCGGGGCGCAACCGATTGTGCCGTCGCGCTACAAGCCTGTCTGGACGGACAGATTCTTTCAGGGCTACTACACCAACCGCAACCCCATGCGGTCGCCCCTCTCGGCCTACTATGCCGAAGGCTGGGGGTTGGGCAAGACCGATGCCCTAATTGCCGGTCAGAACATCGAGCTCTCGATTCGGCTGACGCCCGCGCGCCGGCCGGGTTTCCTGCAATGGTCTACCGCTAGTCTTCCCTCCAACGTAACAGCCTTCTACGGCTTCCGCACCTACACGAGCGCGAGCAGTTCAATCGACCTAATCGTTGACACCGCGACCGGACCCTACAAACTGACTCCTACCGCCGCGACTTCGATCTTCACGAAGTCTACTGGCGCGGGCGTGACGCGCTGCTTGGGGCTGGCGAATACGCTCTATCTGGCCGATGGGGTTGATTCGCTGGCATGGATGGATGGCGGGATAGCGCCGAATCCGAGGAATTGGGGAATTTCTATAGGGCCTTTCTCGGCCATGCTTGGACCCAATGACGCCACGTCCGGTACGAACGTAACTGTTACGGGACATGCCTGGGCCAACCCGTCATACGTTGCCGATGGCATCCCTGGAACCACTGCCACGGTTACACTAGGGGCGGGTGCAAGCCTCAGCGACCTCTTGTGCGCAACCGGATACGGGTTCAGCGCCATCCCCACTTCTTCAATCACCCATGGTGTGGTTGCCTCATTCTATGGATTCCAAAGTTCTACCACCGGAAGCGTGGCCGTCCAACTCATGAAGAACGGTGTCCCTGTAGGGAACGTAAAAACCGTAACGCTTCCATCGTCCCGTGGCGTTGTGACGCTTGGCTCTTCCTCAGACTTATGGGGCACAACTTTATTGCCCAGCGATCTCATGGCGTCAGGTTTTGGTGTGTCGATTTCCGCGGTTTGCCAGGGATCGGGAACCACCACCTTTCACATCGACGATATATACATCTCGGTCTACGCGACGCTCGGGCCTAACGTTTCAATCCTTTCCGGCTCTGGTAGTATGAGCGCGACATCAGGGTATAAATACGTTGTAGCCTATGGGAACGGTAATGGGGCAGTCGTTTCTGGTTCTACTCCTGCCAGCGCCAGCACGGGATCATTCAGCAACAAGGCCGGTATTCAAGTCAGTATCTCCGCGTCTCCCGATCCCCAGGTAAATCAGATTTGGGTTTTCCGCACCACGGACGGCGGGGCGAGCTACTATGCTCTCCCTACAAGCCCCTACCCGAACACAACCCAGAACATCACCGACACGGCCACCGACAGCCAGTTGAACATCCTGCTGCCAGCGCCCATCAATGGCTCAGGCACACCGCCTCCAGCGGGCGCGACGATTCCCGTTTACCACATGGGGCGCGTGTGGGTGATGGTGGGGAATGTGCTTTACGCCAGTGAAGGGCCGGATGCTATTTGGTGGAACGGCGCAGAGTCTTTCCCCCCGGCAAACTGTTGGACATTGCCCGCACCGGGCGTGCGAATGCTGCCCACGGCTTCGGGGCTTGTGCTCTTCCTCTCAGACCGTGTGCAAATTGTCCCGAATCCGACCACGAACACGATTCCGAATTTCTCCCCGATTCCCCTCGTGGATGGCATCGGCTTGCTCAATTACGATGCGATGGACGTGTACGGATCGGCGGCATATCTCTACACGGCAGACAAGCAATTCATCAGTTTTGACCTCTCGAATGGGGTAACCGAACTTGGATTTCCCATTGAAGATCAGCTTACTAATCTTAGTCCTACTGCCGTTAGCGTGGCCTACCATACAACGGGCCTTGATCGGGGTGTATTTGTTTGCAACGGGTCGGGAACTTGGTACAGGTGTGTGCCCCAGCAGCCTCCCGACTTCTCCATTACCGGGCCCGTGTGGTCTCCTCCCGGTATTATCGCATCTGGAACGATTTCCTTGATGAAGTCGATTGAAACCTCAGACGGCGTTCGGCAGCTTCTTGCCGCGAATGGCGAGAGCGTCATGTACCGGGACTCGAGCTTTTCAACCTTCACCGACCTCGGCACAGCCTACGATGCCTCGGGAGTCATCGGAAACATCGTGCTCGCCAACCCCGGCCAGCTTGCGGAACTTGGATTCATCACGGCTGATTTTGTCCGCATCGGAACTTCGCCGCTAATCTCTGTTCTTATGGACGAAATTTCCGGTAGCTACAGCCTGCTGCCCAATGCGATTTCCGACCCCCCGCGGCTCTACGGGATCAGCGGCGCGCCAGCAACGCTCTACTCGAATCGGTATTACTTCCGCCAATCGACGGCAAGCGGCGGCACCCCGCCCCCGGCTTACTGCCGGCACATGCAAATCAAGATCGACTTCGGGAGCGACACGGTTCAAAACGAGATTCTGAGCAACACGATTTGGGGAACAATTCTTGAGGAGGGGAGCGCATAAATGGATACGCTTGAGAGGGCGGCAAATGTTGACCTGTCCAGGTATTGCCGCAAGGAAGGAGAAACTGCAATGCCTCAACTTGAAGAAGTCATAACGGCACTCCAGGACGCTGTGAAGAGAAAGCTCTGGGGCCAGGTCCAGATTGATTTTCAGGACGGCGAAGCGACCGTGCTCCGGGTTTCCGAAACCCGCAAACTTTCCACCGCGAAGGAGAATAACCCGCGTGACACCAACCCTCGATACCGCCACTGAAGTACCCACAGAAGCCGGAAGCACCCCATTGTCAATGCCCGAACCCGGCCCGGCGCCAGATGGAAATCAGAATGACAGCCCGAGACCCGGATTCAGAATCCCCGTCTGGAATGGAATTTTTAAGCACTGTAGGAGGATGCGTGAAGCTATTTGGTTCTTCCTCTACCTCATCGACAAAACGACAGAAGAATTCGACTCCGCTGACGGGAGCCGAACGGGATCAATTCTTGGCGGTATGCCTTGCCGCGACCAGGACGCTGCGAGCGCACTCGGACGCAGCGAGCGAACCATCCGGGCATGGAGGAACCAACTCGCCAAGCTTGGGTATATCGTACAGAAGCGAACTCCAATAGGGTATGTAATCACGCTCGCTAAGTCCAAGAAGTGGCCCACCCAACCGGCAAACTCCTGCCAGTCAGATCGGCAAAACCCGTCAGTCAGATCGGAAGAAAGCGTCGATCCATATAGACAATACAGTCACTCTACAAAGACTAAAGAACTCCCCCCTATCCCCCAAGGGGAAGCGTTTGCCCTTCCAGATTGGATTCCACCCCAAGAGTGGAGGGCCTACTTGGAAATGCGCCAGCGGATTAGGAAGCCCGCCACGTCTCACGCCATGCGGCTGGCCGTGCGGACCCTCGAAAAACTCAAAGCCAATGGTGATGACCCGAAGGCCGTTCTCGAACAGTCTATTCTAAATTCATGGCAGGGGCTATTCCAGTTGCGCGCGGAGATGGCACGGCGCAAGGGTGGCTTCTCGATCAGTGACCAGACCATGGAGGAGATTCGTGGAAAAGGCCCCATTCCTGATTGAATTTCACGCCTTCGTGTCCAGGCTCTACTGAGGGCAACCCAGGCAAGAAAGAAGAAACGGAGAAACCACCATGCGAATAGAAAAATTGTTCCAATGTCTCAAGACCAAGGCCTGTGACTCTCGTTTTGATGACGTCAGGCGATACAAGCAGTCCATCGTCATGCAGTACACGAGGTACATCCAGCCCTTAGACCGCCTGAAACGGGCACACCAGAAAATCAAGATCATTGAGTGGGCGGCGAAGATGGCGCTCGGCAAGTACCACGCTGGCGACGCCGTGACCTTTAAGCCAAGGCTTGTGATTCGGAAACACCGGCTAGCGCCACAGAAGCTTGACGTGTACCCCGAGATGGAAGCCAAGGCGTGGTTGAAAGAGCATGACCCACAGACCCTATCGTTGCGTATCTGTCAATTGGGATACCGTCTCGAAGTGGCCGCGATGACGACGACCGATACGGACTGGCGAATGGTTCTTGCTACCCTGCGCGTTCGGCTCGCGCTTGCGTATGACGCCATGCACTATGCCAAGGTTGAAGCTGAGGTGGTACTCAACCGTTACGCCTGATGGCTCTAACGTGGGAACGGTGGGCCTCTGGACGACCCCGGTACAGCCTACAAGCCAGTTAAACCATTGGAGCAAGGAATTATGCGCACACGCGAGCTCTTGGGCAAGCTGCACGCGAAAATCTCACTCACCTCAAGCAGTAAGGACAAAAAAGAAATCATCGACTTGTGCGCGCGAATCGAGCAAGCCGAATTGAATTTGAGAAGGCATCGCTTGACCGGCGAGGCCCTAATCTCGGGCTCACACGGCCGGATTGGTGCGCGGTGTGGTAGGAAGCAACGCAGCGCCCAGGAGGCCCGCTTGGCGGCTCTACTCCGTGAGGTAGGGGAAGGGGATGCCAAGAAGGTGAACGCCCTACCGGTTTCCCCAGGAAAGCCCGAAAGCACAGAAGGGGCTTCCTAGCTTCACAGAAGTGCCAGACGTGCGAACGGCCAGCTATGCGAGTTAAAACCGAAATTTGGGCCGTTGCTCCCAGCGCACAGCCTATGCCAGCAAGCGACCGAATCCACAAATGACGGTGTTGGGGGTTTGAATGCCGAACGGTCTTATCATCCATCTGCACGGCAAGAGCGGAAAGGTGATTGCAACTCGAGTCTTGGACTGGCAAGCGGTGTTGGGTGAGATGGCGGCACAATTGGGCGCTGTAGCTACACAGCCGCGGGAGAGATCCAGGCCGGCCGCGATACCTCACCCGGCGCCCGCACACAGAGACTTCCTCACGATCCCTGAGATTGCCGAGCGATGGCGAATAGCCCGACCCACGGTTTACAACCGGCTGAGGTCGGCCCGCGTGAAGGTACTGGACTTCGCCTCACACACCGGGCGGGGTAGGAAGCTCGTACCGCTGGGCGAGATACTGAAGATCGAAGGACAGCGACTCAAGAGTTTTTGACGTTGCCGCGCTGCTTCCAAGTCGCCACTACAAGCGAGTCAAGGCGGTCCTGGCGTGACTTGACCCACGGCGCGTAATGCTTCTCTGTTGTCTTGATGCTCGAATGGCCCAGGAGAGTTGAGACTTGCTCAAGCGGGATGCCAGCATTGAGCCATGCGACGGCCGCAGTGTCGCGTAGCTGGTGAGGGTGGCCCTTCGGCATCCCGGCCTTGTGGAACACGGCGCGGAGATCGTGTTGCCAGTTCGTGACGGCGCTTTCTGGCTTGCCGTTGCCCGTCTGCCAAAAGACATAGCGGGTATCCCCGTTCGCAACGGCCTGCAATTCCTTGGCGACATCCGGGGGAACCGGCACGGAGACATCCACGCCCGTCTTGGCGCGCGCCGTGACGATGCGCGTAATTTTCTTCTGAGGGTCATACTGAAGCTTCGACCGTTCGAGGCAGACCGCATCCCGAATAGCAAGCCCGGTGTATCTCATGCAGCGAATCAGCGCATGTACCCTTGCGGCCTTCGTTGCGTCGGGGAACTCTTCGGGGATGGTGTCGAGAAGCTTCTTGAATTGTTCCGGGGTGAGGGGCAGCGTCGGAACCTGCTTCACCTTGATGGCTGACATATCGACGGCGGGGTTGCGCTGAATGTATCCGGCGCTCTGAGCGTACCGGAAGAATGCCCGCAGTCGGGCTTGAACCCTCTGCCGCGTGATGGACGAAGGGTAGTCAGTATCCCAGGATGACCGGAACTCCGTAAGGTCCGGCAGGGCAACTTCCGGCAGGTAGAACTTGCGCTTGTGCTCGCAGAACTCGACAAGACGGCCCAACTCCCGTCGAAACTTGCCGATGACCCCGGCGCTGAGATTCTGCCCCTGTTTATCGTGGATGAAGGTTTCCACGGCCTGGCGCACCGTTGCGGGGCGGTCCGGCTTTACAGGCTTCCCGGCCGTCTCGTACGATAACTCGATTTCCCGCTTGACTCGCTCCGCGCCGGCCCAGGTCTTGGACTTAGCGGCGCGCCGATACTGCTTCCCGTCATGGGACCACCGAAGATGCTTCCAGCAGCCACATTGCTTATAAAAAGGCTCGTCGGCGTGTTTGCAATCGGCATCATGCCTTACAAAAATCGTGATGGTTGGCGCGTCCATATCGACCCCCCCATGGAGGGTAGCACAAAACTAGCACGATTTGAAGTTGGCCGAAGTGTTACGATTTATTTTCAGTATCTTGGAAGTGGAGGCGCGGGTGAGAATCGAACTCACGCATAAAGGTTTTGCAGACCTCTCCCTTACCACTTGGGTACCGCGCCCGAAGAACAGTGGCGAGTGGCAAGCGACGAGTGGCTAGAACAAGGCTCAGTTGCGCTGGTTCCTGCTCGTCACTCTTCACTTGTCACTGAAGTTAATGGAGCGGGAAATGGGATTCGAACCCACGACTTCGACCTTGGCAAGGTCGCACTCTACCACTGAGTTATTCCCGCTCGCCGTTGCTGGACGACCTTCCAGCATACCACGAATTAAATTATAGGAACCCACCTGCACTGTCAAGCTGCACGCGTGCTTCACCGCAATTTCCCAGGAAACTCTGCGGCCGCGCCCCAAACGTTTATTGCATTCGATGATGACGGCTGGCAATTGGGCGACTTCCGGCATGACAAAGCGCGCGCCTGGGCCAGGCGCTCTGAAGCGGCATTGACCTGGGGTGCCAACTCGTACGTTGGCAATGCCTCCACCTCGCCCATGGAGAGTCCAAGCTCGTTTGCCAATCATGATGGCAGGAAAATCGTTCCAGGGGACTCGATGATGAAACCTGTCTCGCGGCGAACTGTAGGATGGGCCAGAGACAAGTCGGGCCTCCACACCTATTCAGCGGGAGGCCCCGACTACAACATGGTTAACTTTGCGTTTGCACCATTCTTCGCCGGAACATGAAAATCAGCACGGCCAAGCCCAACAAGTCCGCACCGAGCAGAATTCCGGGAGAGGATTCAGACGCGAGGACCGGATCAGCTATGAACTCCTGTGGTGGTCCCCCGTTGGTCGGCGTGTAGATCAGAAAGTTTGAGAAATCGCCTGCCGGGAAGGATGTTAGGCTTTCAGCTTGGCTCAGCCACCACTCGGCATTTTCAAGGTCAGCAGATCCGCTCGTGAGGTTGCCGAAGGGGTTCGCGCTCGGGTCCGTGAGCTGCCAGATGGCAAACGAAATATCGCCCACGCAGTCAGCTCCCGAGTACTTGCAGGTGGTACTCGGATTCAACATCTGGCTGACCAACCATGCCACTTCGTCATATTCCACCTGTTGGCTCACCGTCCCCGTCCCCGTCCACATTACTACGGACCCCAGGCTTCCCGCCGATGGCAAGCTCGTTACGTTGGCTGTCCAAGTCTCGCCGATGGAGCTTTCATCCTTCCAGTCGTCGCATATAACCTCCGTAGACACGCCATTGATCGTGGCGGTATACGGGCCAACGTAAACTCCGCCCAGAATGTTGTTCCCTGCACCTGTGAGATCCATGCTCGCTGTCTGACTGGCGAGCGCGGCAGGCACACAACAAAGCAGCGCCACCACCGACAGGTACAAATACCTTCTCAATAGGTTTCGAATCACGGTTTTCTCCGGGTTCCGAGGATTTGGCTCACTGTAAAGCATCATCCTTCAGCCCAACTGAGACCCCTAGCCCCCACCATCCGTCTGGGCCCAGCGAACGCGCGGGAATAGGGCCGAGGTCTTACTACTCAGTTAAACTAAATGCTTCGAATCTCTACTGCTATTTATACCGTGCCCCCAAAAAGCTGTCAATGGGACCAAAGGGCAATGGTTTTGCCCAAAAGTTTCACAAACGGTCAATTGACGATCTTGCCATTGATCTGCCTCCGGCTGGCCCCTGCCGGAATTGCGAGGTCCCCTCAAGCCACAAATTTTCCTCATGCGCACCATGCCCTGCCTGCCCATCCCCCGATAATGAAATACCCCACTCCCTTCCGCATGGCTTGCCTTGGTGGAATGTTTCCTTGACCTTATGGCACTACAACCCAAAGCCGAGAAGTGATACCGTAAGGGTGGACATTCCAGGAGGGTCCTTGACAAGATGAAGCAAACGGGAATCAAAAAACTCATTCTTCTGGTATTCGGGCTGGTGCTTTTAAGCGCTTGCACCATTGACCCGAACAAACGCAAGTTAAATTATTTGAACAGTGGAGAGAGCTACGCCAAGCAGGGCAAATACCAGGAAGCGATCATCCAATTTCGTAATGCGCTTCAGGTGGATCCGAGGTACGCCGAGGCGCACTGGCAACTTGCCACGGCCTATTTGAATTCGCACAACTCGCAAGCCGCTTACCGGGAATTTACCCAGACGGTGGCGCTGGATCCTGGCAACACTGACGCGCAGCTCCAGCTCGCCACGCTGCTCATCTCTCTCCATCAATTCGACCAGGCCCAAGCGGCGGTGGAGAATGTCCTTGCCGCCGATCCCAAGAATTCCCGGGCTCATGAGATTTTGGCCGAAAAATATGTGGCCACGCGTGAAATGGACAAAGCTTTGCAAGAAATGCAGAAAGCCCAGGAGTTGGGCCCCCCGCGGGTCGAAACCTTGGATACCTTGGGAGCTATCTATCTCGCCGCCGGCAAACCTGATGATGCAGAGGCCGCTTATAAGAAGGCGGTGGAACTGAACCCGCAGTCTGTACCGGCACATGTGGCGCTCGCCGAATTCTATTTCGCTCAACGAAAGTTGTCGGAAGCTGAGACGGCGATGCGCGCCGCGTGCGATGTGGATCCTCATGCTGTATCTCCCCGTATATTGATGATACGCATCTACGAGCTGACGGGGAGGCTGCCGGAGGCCGAAAAGGCCTCGACAGAGTTGAAAACTATCGCGCCGGATGATCCCCAAGCGTACCAGGCCCTGGGGCATTTCTATCTATCCACGGGCCAGAAAGAAAAAGCCGTTACCGAGTTCCAGTCGCTGCTGGCCTCTAAGCCCACGGATACCTCCCTCAAAAACCAACTGGTGGAAACCCTTATCGATCTGAATAGACTTTCAGAGGCTATTAATCTAAACCAGCAAATGTTGAGTGCGAACCCCGCCGACCCCCAAGGACTGTCAGCAGGGGGCCGAATTCTTATTGCCCAGGGGCGATACCAGGAAGCCCTGGACCTGCTGGAGAAAGCCGTGAAGTCTGACCCCCTGGTCGCCGGCGATTATTACTATCTGGGTGTCGCGCAAAGGTCTCTGGGCAATGCCGATGTGGCGAAAACCTCCTTCGCCCGCGCGCTCGAGCTCAATCCGCAAATGGCCGATGCCGCCGCCGCTCTGGCGATGCTGGATGTCCGAAGCGGGCACAACGATGAAGCTCTGCGGCTGGCCGGCAGCGCGCTCAAGATCAATCCGAACCTGACGCCGGCTTATGTTGCCAGCGCGGAAGCGTGGGAGGCGAAAGGAGACAAGCGGCAGGCCGAGGCCATGCTTCAGGCGGCCCTGGAGCGCGATCCCGTTTCCCTTTCCGCACTTGCAACCTTATTGAGCTTTGATCAGAGGCAAGCGAAAACCCAGGAGGCGGTCACGCGGATGACGAATTTGATCCAACAACATCCGCAGGTTGCCGGCCTCCACTTTTTGCTGGGATTGGGCTATTACGACCTTAAGGATTTGGGGAAGGCGGAGGCGAGCGTCCGTCAAGCCCTGGCGCTCGATCCGAAAACCCCGGATGCACACACTTTACTGGCTGATATCCATCTGACTCGAGGTGAGGTGGATCAGGCCAAGACGGAATTCCGCGCCGCCATCGAGGCCAACCCGCGAAACACTGCGAATTACCTGGCGCTGGAATCCCAATACGAGAAGGAGGGAAACTGGGAGGAGGCGAAGAAGCTCTGTGAAAAGGCCCATCAGGTTGATCCTGCCTCGCCTGTGGTGGCCGATCAACTCGCCACGCTTTACCTCGATCATGGTGGTGACGTGAACGTGGCGCTCCCCCTGGCGCAGATGGCCAAACAGAAAATGCCGGATTCCCCCTTTGCCGCCGATACCCTCGGATGGGCTTACTATAAACTCGGATCAACGGAGCCCGCGATTACGGAGCTAAAGGCAGGCGTCCAGAAGGCTCCCAGCAACGCTACCTTCCAATACCACCTGGGGATGGCCTACATGGCGGGCGGCCATTCGGGATTGGCCCGAGAGGCTCTGCAGATGGCGCTAAAAGACAATCCTAAATTCCCGCAGGCTGCCGATGCCGCCGCCGCACTGGAAAAGATGTCAAAACAGCATCCCTAGCCTCGGAGGAGGAACCTCAAGGGATGGGGGAAAGCCAGGTGCCGGCTCGAAGCGGCCCTGTCCGTAGTTTAAGGCGGAGCGGCGTTGTGACCAGGGGGGTCAAGGGCGAGCCGCAAATGGGGCGCATTCCACTAAAGGAGTTCCGGGAAAGGGGAATCTACCATGTTCCCCGCGATCCCGGTGATAATTTGGCCTATACGGCGCTCGAGGACTTCCGGAGAGACCCGGACGGATGCCATCGAGCCGTTGCCGCTGCCAAAGACTGGGCCAAGCATTATCATCACACCGCGCCAGCACGCGCAACCGAGCGGCAAGGGTACAGGCAGGGTGATCGCCTTGCCGGCTAAGACAGGAACAAACTCTCGCGGGGCAGCCAGGGCACCGCCGAGGCATGATCAAGCTCGGGAGCCTGGGTCCTCGATGGCGTCGAACATTTCCTTGGCCTGGATCGGTTTGGGGATATATCCGTCCATCCCTGCTGCCAGGCACTTGGCGCGATCACCTTCCATGGCGTGAGCAGTCATGGCGATGATGCGGAGGTGCTTGCCCGTAGTCTTCTCTCTCTCGCGAATGGCGGCCGGGGCTTGAAATCCGTCAACCTCCGGCATCTGCACATCCATCAAGACAACGTCATAGCTTTGCTTCTCCAGAGCTGCCAGCGCCTGCAGACCGTTGACTGCTATCTCGACCCTGTGCCCACGCTTCTCCAGTAACCGCACCGCCAGCCGCTGGTTGACAAGATGGTCCTCGGCAACCAATACGGAGAGGACTGGCCGGCGTTCGCGCAGGGCGTGCCGGGTAATCAACGGAGGCTTGCTGGCTTCCGCCGACTGGCCACCCAAGGCGATCAAAATGGCCTCGAGGAGTTCCGACTGCCTGCTACCATCCAGGCGGCGGAAGCACATCTCGCGGCCGGTCACTCTCCCTTCCTTGCGCAGAACTTCCACAAGAGCCTCTCGATCCCCCGCTCGAACGTAGTAGTCTGCGACGCTTCGGCCGATGACCTCTTTGGGAGAAGACCCTCCCGCGAGCTGAACAAATGCTTCGTTACAATCATGGATGTGACCATCGATGGAGGTGACAAAAACCGCCGCCAGGTTGTTCTGAAAGAGTAACCGGTAACGCTGTTCAGAAGAACTTAGAGCCTTCTCCGCTTTTACGCGCCGGGCAATGTCGCGGCGCAGGATGGCGCTCGCCAGTATCAGGATGGCCACAGCCAGGACGCTTCCGAGCACGACAATAAAGATGGTGCTGAGTGCAGCGGCGCAGACTCCGCGTTGCGTTGGTCGAGTGAGCGGTGCTCCTCCTGTTCCATGGCCTGGAAGTCCTGGCGGATTCCATCCATGCATTTTTCTTCCCGGACCTGGAGTTGCGCCGCGGTCGCCACTGCGAACTTCTCTCCCTGTGGCAGGTTCATAACCAGGTGGAAGATACTGAAGGCGTTTTCGATTTGATCATCAAGGCTGTCAAGCCGCGCCTGCTGGCGGGGATTATCGGAGGTTAGACTCCGCAGATGGTCGAACTGCTTTTGGGCCTCGGCGACGCTGGCGTAATAGCTGACTCGAAACTGCTCGTCCCTGACGATATCAAAATCCGTGGCCCGGTTCTGCGCGTCTTGAATGGCCGAGAATGTTTGAGAGATTGCTGCCAGGGCTACGTTCGTCTCGGCCACCCTGCCGTTGACCAAGATGAGCCGCTGCGTGTTCTGATATGAAAGCCACCCTGCTACAATAAGTATTACTGCCGCCAAACTCGAAACCATTCCCAATCGGTTCTCGATCGTCGCGTTCATTCGGTGCCTCGGATGCTCGCCGCTTCAGTATAACCCAACCCACCAAGTCGGCCTGGGATGCCCAATGCCAGCCTTATCTCTTTGCGAAAGGCATCCGCCCACCACCCTTTCCCACGGGGCAAACAATTCGAAAGCGCCGGGAGAGCCCAGCATGCTGCGCGTGGGTTTCCACAATTGGACAGCCAAATGAGCGCCGTCACACGACTGGGGACACGCCCATCGAGGTTGCGCTCCTTCAAGGCTTGATCACCTTTACCCTTGCTCCTCCGGCACGACATGATAAAAGTGGAGAGGTGATGGTCTTGACACCACGAACGGATTCAGAGAACAATAGAATTCTGTGTTTCCGGCGCAGGGCTGAGCAATGAATCAATCTGCCTCCTCGTTCCCCACCTTCCGCACTGGCTTCACCTGAGTATGACGACTCCGATCGCGTGCCGATTGTAACCACACCCACACTCCAAATTCAGATTCGGAGGAAGTCATGAAGTCAAAGCATACAATGACGCTCTTATGCTGTACTGCCCTGCTGGCGCAGCCTATGGCGGTGCGCGCGGCGGACGAATTTTCACCGCCGTCGCGGACCTTTCGGCTCACATATCAGGTAACACTCAGGGATATTCCTGCCGGCGCCCAGCGCGTGCGCGTGTGGATTCCACGCGCCGTCACGGATCCGAATCAGACCGTGGTTTTAAAGAAAGTTAATGGGCCGATTCGCCTCCGCGAGACGCGTGAGGCGCCGCTCGGCAACCACATTCTCTACGGTGAAATGCTGCACCCTCAACCCGGCCCGGCAGAATTCATGGTCGATTACGAGGTGACGCGCAAGGAATACTCCAGGGGGGATTATGAAAGTCTGGCGAAGGGCAGCCACGGGTCCGCAGCCGCGCCGAAGGATCTGGCGCGATTCCTCGAGCCTGACCGCCTGGTTCCCATCGATGGCAGGATAAAGGAGTTGGCGGATGAGAATACGCGCGGCAAGGAGGGCACAGTGGAAAGGGCGCACGCGCTGTATGATTATGTCTTCCGCACCGTGCGCTACGACAAGTCCGGGACAGGCTGGGGACGTGGCGATTCGCTTTGGGTCTGCGATGCCAAGCACGGGAACTGCACGGACTTCCACTCGTTGTTCATCTCGCTGGCGCGGGCGGAGGGAATCCCCGCGCGCTTCGAAATCGGTTTCCCCGTGCCCGCCGGAACGGAAGGAACTATTCCTGGCTATCACTGCTGGGCCGAGTTTTTCCTAAATGGTGTGGGCTGGGTGCCCGTGGATATTTCCGAGGCCTGGAAAGATCCCCAAAAGCATGATTATTTCTTTGGAAGCTTGGACGCCAACCGCGTACAGTTCTCCGTCGGCCGCGACTTAATGCTCCAGCCAAAACAGGACGGCACTCCCCTTAACTATTTTATTTATCCTTATGTGGAAGTGGACGGGAAACCATTCGAGGGGATCGAAAAAAGGTTTTCATATCGAGAAACACCTTCGCCCCCCTCCGCGGCGGGACGGGTCGCGGCGCGCTGAGTTGAAGTGAACCCGGATGGGAGTGTGGGAGAGGAAATATGCCGCCGCTGGATGTCGAAAGGTCCGTTCCCAATCCGCCACTCTCTCTGGTCTGAAAGGCCCCGTACCCTTGCGAGGCAAAGAAGCAGCGTTTTTATGTTGCCGTAAGCCCTGTAGTTTCAATACTGGAATGTTGACATCAAGTGGCCGCTGTAGGCTTTACGTCAACTTTCAGTTATTGCCCATATCGTCAACTTTGCGATGTAATGGTCCTGTCACATGCTTATCACACTCCGTTAATCACCCTCTTCCACCATAATGGTGATTCATAATTTAGTTGGGTTTGATCCCGGACGAGGAGTGCCAAACTCCTCCTGGGCAGTCTTAAAGCAAACAAAAATCAAGGAGCAAATGATGCACAAACGCAGGCTTGTCACACCTAAAGTTGTGGGCATGGCGATTCTTCTCATGTGCTTGTGGGCAATAGGCGTTCTTGCCAGCGACGGCAATTCGTCCGCAGGAGACGCGACCACGACGCCCGCGGCGAGCACGACGAAGCCCAGCGCCAACGCCAACGACCAGGTCACCGCTCTAAAGCAACAAATGGCACTTCAGCAGAAACAGATCGCGCAAATGCAAAAGGCTTTAGAAGAGCAGAAAAAGCTTCTGGAACAACTCACCAAGCCAGCACCGGCCACCGCGCAAGCGGCACAACCGGCGCAGCCGGCAAAACCAGCCGCTGGCAAGGAGCAAGCGGTGCAACCAGCGCAACCGGCAAATCCGGCCGCAGGCACTCAACAAGCCGCCCAACCGCACACTTCCAGTCTCGGCGAGGTGGCATCCACCAGCCCGATGATTCCCCAGTCACAAAAGAAAGTGGAAAACACCACCGCGCCCCTGGGGGCGGGACCAACATCGAGCACCACCTCCAATCAGGTCGGTGGAGGAGGAACGGAATCCTCACCACTTCAGTTACACATCGGGGATGCGACTCTTACTCCCGTTGGGTTTATGGATTTCACCAGCGTGTGGCGCAACCATGCCGCGGGCGGGAGCATCGGGACGAGCTTCGGCAGCATTCCATACAACCAGCAAACGGCTGGCTTGTACCCCTACACAACTAATCTGTCCGAGTTCCGCCTCAGCATGCAGAACTCCCGGATTGGCTTCCGCACCGATGCCGACATCATGGGCGCCCATGTGATCGGCTACATGGAGGCGGACTTCCTTGGCAACAATGGCACCAACGTCGCGGTGACCAGCAACAGCAACACCCTGCGCTCGCGGCTGTATTGGGTGGACATTGCGAAGGGCGACTGGGAATTGCTGGGTGGCCAAACCTGGAGTTTGCTTACTCCGGGCCGCGTGGGCATTTCACCTCTTCCCGGCGACGTCTTTTACACGCAAGATATGGACGTAAACTACCAGGCGGGCTTGTTTTGGGGGCGCATCCCGGAACTTCGGGTGGTTTATCACCCCTCCAAGCAGGTGGCCTTCGCCGTGGCGATCGACAGTCCTGACCAGTATGGCGGAGGCTCCTCGGGAGGTTCCTCCATCGTCCTTCCGACGGCTCTCGCCACACCGTATGCGGGCGAATTGGACCTTAGCGCAAGCTCCGGTGGCATAGCCACTCCCGACGTTGCTCCTGACGTCATTGCCAAACTGGCATTTGATCCTATCAAGCAGGTTCACTTCGAAATCGGGGGAGTGGAGCGGAACTTCAAAGTCTGGTATCCCGGCGTCGCTGCCGTCGCTGCCACCGGTAGCACCCCAGCCGTCGCTGCCGTCCCCTCTGCCTATTACAGAAAAGAGGGCGGGGGCGGTTTCGTGAATTTGCACGTGGAAATAGCCAAGGGATTCCGCCTGATGACCAACAACTTTTGGAATGACGGCGGCGGCCGTTACATCTTCGGCCAAGCCCCGGATTTGATTGCTGAGGCCAACGGAAACATCTCCCTGATCCACAGTGGCTCCACCGTTACAGGCTTCGAGTTCACCCAGAAGAAAACGTTGATCTTTGCCTATTATGGTGGCATTTACATCATGCGCGACACTGCGGTCGACACCAACGGAAAATTCGTTGGCTATGGCTACACGGGCTCAGCGAACAGTCAGAATCGCTCCATCCAGGAGGCCACTCTTGGCTTCAATCAGACCCTCTGGAAGCATCCGAAGTATGGCGCCGTCAACATCATTGGCCAGTACTCGTACCTCACGCGCGATCCCTGGAATATAGCGACCGCTGCCGCCAGTGCACCCGCAACACCCCGGGACGCAGATATCAATATGCTGTTCTTCGACTTGCGCTACACGCTGCCCGGCTCGGCTCCAACCTTAGGGCGGCCGGCGCGATAGAACCCTTTGGCGCGCGCATTCCTCTCGCTTCAGTGTGGGCTTCGGCCCACACTGAAGTGATTGCCCACTGCCCCATAATTCCCCACGACGGTTAATCCGGGTCCTTTTCATCAATATAATGGCATCACAGAGCTCGAGCTGTATATTCTCTGTAAGATATTGGTGCAGCTGGCATGTTTGCGATCCAGCCTGGAAGTCTGATATCTATAACCGCCACGAAGGAGAAATATGATGAGCCAATCAGATGATCGACGCTGTGTGAGGAGGCGTGAAGGGGCCCCCGCGTCTGACCGCGACCGCAACTTCGTGGCCCCTTCCGCGCTGATCGCTCTGCTGGTGGCGGCGTGGGTTCTGACGGCAGGTTCACCGCCACGCGTCTGGGCACAGGTGAACGACATCTTCCGCATCAGCAACGGCACCTTCTCGAACCATGTGGAGTATCACCAAATTGACTTGCCGCCGGGGAAGGAGTTCATACTGGCGGACCTAGCGGGTCCAGGAAAAATCACATACTTCTACTACACCGATGATAGTTACATGCATGCCACCGACGGCTCCGGCCCGATGTACGCCGGACTGGTGTTAAAGGTCTATTGGGATGATGCCCCCGAGCCCAGCATTCGAGTTCCCCTTTGGGCCTTTTTCGGCGTCTTCAATCATCAGACGATTGACTATCAGTCTCTGCCTATGCAGATCAATCATTACAACTTTATGTGCTATTTGCCCATGCCCTTCTCCCATCGCGCGCGCTTTGTGCTGGCGAATGACGGCGACGAAGAATACATCCGCTCCGTGGCTTACGGCATCGATGATGAAAGTGACGTCGCCTTCGCCACCGAGAAGAGCCGCCTCCATGCCTCGTGGAACCGCTCAAATCCCACTCGCGATGGTTTGCACCGGTTACTGGAGGTCAGTGGCAAAGGCCAATACGTTGGCAATTTCCTCCAGGTGAATACCAAATACCAGGGCTGGTGGGGAGAAGGCGACACGATCTTCCATGTGGACGGCAAGCCTTTGACTCATACGCCGGGAACCGAAGACGAATACGGCGCGTGCTGGGGATTCGAACATACTTACGCATATAGTTACAGCGGGTACATCCAGATGGATGAGGGCCAGAACCGCATGTACCGATGGTACTTGGCGAATCCTGTACGCTTTCAGAAATCGCTCGCTGTGGAAATCCAAAACCAGCGTTACGACGACGGGAAACAGGTGCCCAGCCATGACGATTACACGAGCGTGGCGTTCTGGTATCAAGAAGGATCTCACCCCGCCCCGCCTCTACCGGCGTACAGGGAAAGAATTGCGCCCAACCAAAGCGCGGAGTATCCGAGGAGTCCCTTGAAATAGTCCGGAAGACAGCCGCGCTTGTGCGGCCATTTTTCATAATATAAGATGGCTATTTGTGGTTTGAAACATCCAAAAATGATAGGCGTGTGCGACTTCATTTGGAGGTAGGGTCTTGGCAGAAACTCCCAAGTACGACCTGGTAGTAATCGGCAGTGGCCCGGGCGGATACGTGGCGGCGATACGCGCCGGCCAGTTGGGCCTGAAAACGGCGATCGTTGAGAAGGACGACAAGTTTGGAGGGACCTGCTTGCACGTCGGGTGCATTCCCACCAAGGACCTGCTACTGAACGCGGATGTTTATGATTACTTCAAGAGCGCCAAGGAATTCGGTATTGTCACGAAAGAGTTTTCGCTCGACTGGCCGTCGATCCTGGCGCGCAAAACCAAGGTGGTTACCAAGCTGGCGAAGGGCGTGGAGTTCCTGCTCAAAAAGAACAAGGTGGAAATGATCCGTGGCTTTGCGAAGATTTCCGGCCCCGGTAAAATCAGCGTGACCGACCCCAAGGGCGCCACGCAGGAAGTCACCGCAAAGAATATCGTGCTGGCCACGGGCTCGGAAGCGCGCATGTTGCCGGGTCTTGAGCCGGACGCCAAAACCCTTCTTACCAACAAAGAGATTCTGAGCCTACCGGCGATTCCGAAATCGATGGTTATTATCGGCGCGGGTGCGGTGGGGGTGGAATTTGCTTCCATCTTCCAGCGTTTCGGGACCAAGGTCACGGTACTGGAAATGCTGCCGCGCGCGGTGCCGCTGGAAGACGAGGAAATTTCCGCCGAGCTCGAGAAGTCGCTCAAGCACCAGGGCATCGCTATTCAGACGCAGGCAAAGGTTGCGAAAGTTACGAAACCCTCGAATGGCGTCACCGTGGAGTACACGGTGGATGACGCGAAACCGCAGACGGTGGAAGCCGAGACGTGCCTGGTGGCCGTAGGCCGCGCTCCCAACACCGCGAACATTGGGCTGGAAAAAACGCGCGTGAAGCTTGAGCGCGGCTTCGTGAAGACCAATGGCTTCATGCAGACCGACGAGCCGGGCGTCTATGCCATCGGCGACATCGTGGCGGACAGCCCCCTGCTTGCCCACGTGGCCTCGATGGAAGGCATTGTTGCCGTCACCCATGCGGCCGGCAAGCACGCCGAACCGATCAACCATCGGCAGATTCCCAATTGCACATATACCGAGCCGGAGGTCGCCAGCGTGGGCATGACGGAGCGTCAGGCGCGCGAAGCTGGTCACAAGGTGAAAATCGGAAAGTTTCCCTACGCGGCCGTCAGCAAGGCGACGATCCTGGGCGTGCGCGAGGGCTTCGTCAAAGTAGTCAGCGATGAGCGCTACGGAGAAATTTTGGGCGTGCACATCATCGGGCCGCGCGCCACAGAGACCATCGCCGAAGCCGTCATGGCTATGCGCCTGGAAGGCACGGTCGACGACATCGCACATACCATTCACGCCCACCCGACGCTAGCGGAAGCAGTGGGCGAAGCTGCGCACGCGGCGGTGGATTGGCCGATACATATTTAGGGATTAGATTACGGGTGACAGGTGTTAGGGGCGGAAGAACAAGGGTGAAGGGTAAAGGCCTTGTCACTTGTCACCGGCTACTTAGCACCTGCTTCCATGCTTCTTCACGTCGAACAACTCGGCCTGGTGGATTACCCCTCGGCGCTCGCGCTGCAAAGAGAAAGGGTGGCGCAACGCAAAGCCGGAACCATTCCAGACACCCTCCTGCTGCTCGAGCACCCGCACGTTTACACGCTCGGCCGCAACGCTGGGCCTGAAAACATTCTGGTGTCCGCTGAATTTCTCGCCTCGCGCGGCGCTCAGGTTTTCCAAACCGACCGCGGTGGTGACGTAACCTATCATGGCCCTGGCCAACTGGTGGGTTATCCGATTCTCGATCTCACCCAGCACCAGCGCGATATTTCCTGGTACATGCGGTCACTGGAGGAAGTTCTCATTTGCACAGCCCACGACTTCGGCATTGAAGCAGGGCGCTCGCCGGGCGCGGCGGGCGTCTGGGTAGGAAACGACAAGCTGGCAGCGATGGGGGTGCACCTCTCGCGATGGGTTACCTCGCACGGATTCGCGCTGAACGTCAACACCGACCTAAGCTATTTCGAGTGGATCGTTCCCTGCGGCCTGCGCGATAAGGGGGTGACATCCCTTGCCAAATTACTCGGCCACCCTGTCAAAATGGAAGACGTCGTAGAGCGCGTAATGGAGCACTTTGGAGCAGTGTTTGGGATAGAGGTAAGGGCTGTTGAAGAGTTGAAAAGTCCAAAAGGTTGAAGAGTTAAAGATTGAAAGTCAAAAGTGACGTCCGCTGCTCTCCCGGTCGCCACCTTTGACCTCAAACTTTTGATTTCGACTGTCACGTTGGTGGAACCGGCGCATAGCATGACTTTCGCGAAAAAAACGAAATCTATCACTAAGCCCGATGCTGCCACGCTCGAGCGCATGCTTTATTACCTCAAGCTCACGCGCGAGTCGGAGTGGCGCATTGAGAATGTGCTTTACCGGCAAGGCAAGATTGTGGGCGGCGTCTATGTGGGGCGGGGGCAGGAGGCGATTGGCGTGGGGGCGGCGCTCACGATGCGTGCAGGTGATGTGACTTTTCCCTGCCATCGCGATTTTTCGGTTTTTCTGATTCGCGGTTTTTCGCTTGCCGATATTTTTGCGAACTGGCTGGGGCGCGCAGATTCGCCCAATCGCGGTCGCGACAACACTCTGCACATCGGAAATTTGAAGCTTGGCATCATCCCCATTATCTCGCCCTTGGGCGCCACGCTGCCGGTGGCATGCGGCGTGGCGATGGTATTAAAGCAGCGCGGCAAAGGAAACGTCGCCCTGGTCCATTTCGGCGAAGGGAACCACCAGCCTTGGCAACGTTCACGAGGCCATGAACTTTGCCGCCGTCATGAAATTGCCGGTGATTTTCATCTGTAACAACAATCAATATGCTTATTCCACTCCGGTGGAAAAGCAATTTGCGGTGAAGTCGCTGGCCGCACGTGGACCTGCCTATGGCATGCCGGGTGAGAGCGTGGATGGCACCGACGTGCTTGCCGTATACGACGCCGTGGAGCGCGCGAGCGTGCCGAGCTCGTGCGGGCCAAGGTCCCAGCTTTCTGGAGTGCGTCACGATGCGCATGACGGGCCACTCCGCTCACGATGCAGCCGAGTACGTACCGGAGAAATTGAAGCAGGCGTGGGCGAAGAAAGATCCGATTCAAAGGCTCGAAAAACTTATCCTGTTCCGCAAAATCATGACGAAGCAGCAGATTGGAGAAATCGACCGGCGGGTCCGCGAGGAAATCGACATTGCCATCGCTGACGCCGAGGCACGACCTCTGCCACGTGGAGAGGATGCGCTGGAGGGCGTTTACTGCGAGCCGGACTGTTGGTGGCGGAAACCGCGGGCCGCCGTCAGTGATCCGTTGTCAGTCGCAGCGGCCGAAGGACCACGGACAACGGACAAATGACCCCGCAAACGTCACGATCAAGTTTTGGAGCAGCTTAATGGCCTTGCTCACCTATTTGGAAGCTATTCGTCAGGGCCTCTGGGAAGAAATGGAGCGCGATCCCTCCGTTTTCGTCATGGGGGAAGACATCGGCGCGTATGGCGGTGCGTTCAAGGTGACGGCCGGTCTGCTGGAGAAGTTCGGCGAGGGTCGTGTGATCGACACACCCATCTGCGAGTCGGCTATCGTGGGCGCAGCCGTCGGCGCGGCGCTCATGGGTATGCGCCCCGTGGTGGAGATGCAGTTCATGGATTTCATTGCCAGCGGATTTGACGAAATCGTAAACATGGCGGCGAAAATGCACTATCGTTGGGGACCGGCTGTGCCCATCGTTATCCGTGGGCCGTCGGGAGCGGGCGTGCACGGCGGTCCCTACCATTCGCAGTCGAACGAAATGTGGTTTGTGCACACGCCGGGCCTGAAGGTGGTGGCTCCCGCGACGGCCTACGACGCGAAGGGGCTCATCAAAGCCGCCATTCGCGACGACAACCCCGTCATATTCTACGAACACAAGTTTCTCTACCGGCGCATCAAGGAAGAAATTCCTGAGCAGGATTATGTGGTGCCCATCGGCAAGGCGGCGGTGCGGCGCCAGGGTACTGACCTCGCGGTGATCACCTACGGCGCCATGGTCTGGGCCGCGCTGGACGCCGCACGCGAGTTGGAGAAAGAGGGGTTGTCACTGGAGGTCGTTGACCTCCGCAGCTTGCTGCCCTACGATGAAGAGACGGTACTGGCTAGCGTGCGTAAATGCAGCAAGGTAATCCTCCTGCACGAAGATACGCGCACCGGTGGCATGGCGGGCGAACTCGCGGCGTTGATTGCGGAGAAGGCCTTCGGGGATCTGGATGGCCCCATCCTGCGCATTACCGCGCCCGACACGCCGGTGCCGTTCGCGCCGCCATTGGAAGAATATTTTCTGCCCAATGCGCCGAGGTTGATGGAGGCAGCGAGGAAACTAGCTGCGTACTGAAATAAGAGGGGGGCGGCATTCACCGTTGGCTGTTGGTTGTCCGTTACCGGTGGACCCTTGCAACGGATAACTAAGTACGGACCACGGACAGCTCATAGAAACCCGATGAGGTAGATCATGGCTACAAACGTCATCATGCCCCAAATGGGGGAAAGTATCGCGGAAGGCACGATCACCAAATGGATGAAGAAAGTTGGTGAGCATGTCGACCGTGACGAGCCTCTGTTCGAAATTTCCACCGACAAGGTCGACGCGGAGATTCCCTCCCCGGCCGCCGGTGTGCTTACGCAGATTCTCGTAAAGGAAAACGAGACGGTGGCGGTAAACACGGTTGTAGCCGTTGTCGATGGCGATGGCGCAGAAGTGGCGGCGCCCACGCCAGCCGAGGCGGTTGGAACCAGTCAAGAAGCACCCTCCCCGGCGCCGTCCGCCACTGCAACCCCTGCCGCGCCGACGGCGGTTATGCCACAGTCGCCGGACGAGCAGGAAGGTGATGAGGCCGGGGAAGTCCGCACTTCACCCCTCGTGCGGCGGATCGCCCGAGAGCATAATGTGGATTTGAGCGAGGTGAAGGGTACAGGATTAGGCGGCCGGGTCAGCAAGAAAGATATTTTGGATTATATCGACCAGCGCCGTGCGAGCACTCCTGCGGCGCCGCCCGTGGCGCGGGCAACTCCGCCGCCCGTGGCGTTCACGGGAGCGACACAGATTGTTCCCATGACCCCCATGCGCCGGCAGATTGCCGAGCACATGGTGATGAGCAAGCACACCTCAGCGCACGTTTACACACTGGTGGAAGTGGAAATGACACGCGTGGTGGCAATGCGCGAGCGCTTCAAGCAGGAATTTGAACAGCGCAATAACATCAAATTGACCTATACCCCCTTCTTTGTGCGAGCCTGCGTCGAAGCGATCAAGGAGTTGCCGATCATTAATTCTTCTGTGGACGGAACCAACATCATTTATAAGCGCGACGTGAACATTGGCCTCGCGGTGGCGCTTGAAAACGGCTTGATTGTGCCGGTCATCAAGCGCGCGGACGAGAAGAATTTCCTGGGCATCGCGCGCGCCGTGCAAGACCTTGCTGACCGCGCACGCTCCAAACGTTTGAGCGTGGACGATGTCCAGGGCGGGACTTTCACCATTACCAATCCGGGCGGTTTCGGCGGGTTATTCGGCTTGCCCATCATCAATCAGCCCCAAGTGGCCATCCTCGGGGTGGGCGCCATCGAAAAGCGGCCGGTGGTCCGCGACGACGCCATTGCCATCCGGCACATGGTCTATCTTTCCATTTCCTACGACCATCGCGTGATCGATGGTGCTGTAGCGGAACGATTCATGGGGAAAATCAAAAAGATTCTGGAGAACTGGGACGAGGCGGTGCTCTAATCGGGTGATCAGATGGTCGGGTGATCGGGCGAGCAAAGAGGGATTGCACATTTGCTCTCGATTCATCTGATCAGCGGATTGGCTCACTCGATCCCCCGATGTCCCGATTACTGCCAACTGCTTTCTGCCAGCTGCCTTTTACTGTCCCGCCGTGGGCACGCGATCCACCAAGGCTTCCAAGGCATCGAGGCAGGCATTCGGGTCCACGTTGTGACTTTGGAGACTGGGCATTAATTGGCTCAGATTCAGAGCGAAGAAGCGTTTGCCCGCATCCTTCTGGCCGACGACGGCAAAATCTACGGCCAAGGTTTGAAGAAGGTCCATGCTGCGGTTTTTTTCCTGCCGCCACTTCGCCAGATCTTGACGAAGAACTTCCTGAAGAAAATCTACGAAATTCACCGTTTGGTTCTGGAAGCGATCGCCCTTGAAAGCGTAAACGGCAAGCACATCGGCAGCGTCAAAGTGATTTCCACAGGTCGTGGCAAACGGACGGTGGGCGATGCACTCCCAACTCGTCCCCTTGGTGAGCTTTCGAACTTCCAGGCCTTCGAAGGGCAGTCCGTCGATTCCGTCGATACGGCCAATCGACGCTACGGCATCATTGCCGAGTTCCAGGATGGTGGCCACGGTGCAACAATGGCCCCCGCCTGAATACTGGCCAACGATGATATCCTGTACGCCATTGCCGATAAGGTCGCGGGTAAAGGAGGAGCGCGTCCGGCTTCCGGGAGCAGGAAGGCCGTGACGGCCGGTGAAGTCGTAGAGGGCCGACCAGGGATCTTTTGAGCCTTCGAGTGTTTCCAACTTGAAAACCGGCTGGTCCTTTTGGTCGTAGATGACGAACCGGCCTGGGGCGAATAGCCACGGTGCCGGAGTGGCGCGATACAGGCCGGCGCGATACTTGCCCAAGCGAAACTCTTTGAGTCGCTCGTAACCGGCGATGTCTGGGACCTGCCCGCCAATACCTGTGGTGGTCAGCAGGAAATCTTCCGCAGAACTTGCGACGTCCTTCAAGCTGGCAGGATTCCACCTGCGCTGGATGGCAAGGACGGCCAGCAATACAACGGCAGCCAGCGCAATGGAGATGATGTTCTCGCCCTTCTGCATAAAAGATAGTCCGATGTCGAGAAGGCAGTGACAAGTGACGAGTGACAAGTGACGAGCAAGAACGAAGCCCCCCAGGTATTTGATTCCCGCGCCTTTCGGACCGGTTGCTCGTCACTTGTCACGGTTCTTCACAGGTGCGGCGAAAAGAATCGAGGCGCCAGCTATCTTCGCTATCCTGATGGCGGAGGATGTAGATGTTGCCATCATCCGCCCGGACCTTAAAGCACTGGTATCCCACGCCATACCACTGGTCCAGAACTTCCTTGACTTCATGCTTGGGCGCGTTCGCTTTCCCCGGAAATGCAAAGCGCAGCGGGCGTTCATCCGCCCGGTAGCCGGAATAACATTCCACTTGGAGTTCCATGTCCATAGAAGGCCCCGCAGCCAGGAGTCAGGATCGGGAATAGAACGAACGGTTTCCGACTCTTGACTTCTGGCTCCTGTCTGTTGTTAGACGCCGACGGGGACCGCAGCTTCGCGCAGGAATTTTGCCGACTCTTCCGGGGGTGTGGGATTGATATAGAAACCCGTGCCCCACTCGAACCCGGCCACCTTGGTGAGTTTGGGTATGATTTCCATGTGCCAGTGATAATAGTCTTGGGCCTGTTCCCCGATTGGAGAAGTGTGAATGATAGCGTTATAAGCGGGAAAATCCAGCACGCGGTCCAACCGCGTGAGCATGTCCTTGAGCATGGGAGCAAGCTGCTCAAACTCGCGCTTTTGGGATTCCTCAAAGGCACACTGATGCGTTTTGGGAAGGATCCACATTTCGAAAGGGAATCGTGCGGCGAAGGGGGCCATCGCCAGAAACCCATCGTTCTCAGAGATCAGCCGGATTTTGCTTTCGGTTTCCTGCCGGATGATATCGCAAAAAATACAACGCTCCTTGAAGTTATAGTGCTCGCGCGCGCCATCCACTTCCTCGGTCACGCGCTTGGGAACCACCGGCAAGGCAATCAGTTGGGAATGCGTATGTTCCAGCGAAGCGCCGGCGGCATCGCCGTGGTTCTTAAAAATCAGGATGTACTTGAAGCGGCGGTCCTTCTTGAGATCGATAATGCGGTCACGATAGGCCCAGAGCACATCTTCCACCTGGCGCACGGGCAGGGTGGCTAAGGTCAGGTCGTGCTTGGGCGTCTCGATGATGACCTCATGCGCGCCGATGCCATTCATCTTGTCGTAAAGGCCTTCTCCCTGCCGATTCAGTGAACCCTCAATCCCCAAGGCGGGAAACTTGTTCGACACCACGCGCAGCGACCAGCCGGGAGTATTGCGGCTGCTGCCGTCGCTGCGATAAGCGAGAATTTCCGGCGGAGTCTTGGATTCATTGCCATAACAAAACGGGCAGAAGCCCGAGCCGCGAATCTGCACCTTATCGCGAACAAAATCCGTCGGCCGCTTGGCTCGGTCCGTGGCAATGATGACCCAACGGCCGGTAATGGGGTCTTTTCTCAGTTCAGGCAAAGTTAATGCTCCTTAGCTTTCAGCCCTCAGCTATCGGCTTTCAGCTATGCCAGCGGCGGAAGGATGAAAGCTGACGGCTGATTGTCTTCTGCCGGTCACTCGTCACGGGTCACTTGCCACTGCCATCAGGCTTTGAAAGCATCCTTGATCAGGCGAACCTGGAGGCCTGCCTCGGAGTTCCACGCGACGCTGGCGATGTCGAACCGGTAGCTTATCGGTCTTCGGCGAAGGCGACGGAGGTATTCGTTTGCGGCCCTGGCAATGCGCTTCTGTTTCGCTTTGGAAACTGCCGCCTCCGGCGGGCCGGCGTCTGCTGTCGTCCGGGTTTTTACTTCCACAAACGACAGAACTGGGCCATCCCAACCTACCAAGTCAAGCTCCCCTGCACCTGAGCGCGCTGGGCGGTTTCTCGCCACAATGGTGTAACCGGCCTGGCGCAGATACCAATATGCCAGGGTTTCGCCGCGCGCGCCGGTTTTCAAATGCTCTGCTTCGCTTGCGGGAGCTTTCGGCACGTGGCTAGCCAAACGCGCGCGTTGGCGTTCTTTCCAGACCAACGCTTGATACATGAGCTGCGCTAGAAGGCTCATGGCGGTTTGCTTTCACGGTTAGGTGTCAGGTGTTAGGTGCCAGGTGCCAGGGGAACTGGCGAATAATGAATGGTCTATTGAGATAGAGTTCTTACCATTCACTATTTACTGTTCACCATTCGCTTTTACCCTGACACCTGAAACCTGGCACCTGACACCTTTCCTAGTGTTCCGCCTCCGCGATGCAGCGATCCAGCGTATCGACCGCGCAATCCGCCTGGTCGCGATCGATCACCAGCGGCGGCATCAGCCGGATGGTGCTCTCACCGCAACCCAGGACGAGTAAACCAAGCTCAAATGCCCGTTGGATTACCCGCTCGCGCGCCTCCGGATGCGGCTCGCGCATCTCCTGGCTCTTGACCAACTCGATGCCTATCATCAAGCCGCGGCCGCGGACCTGGCCGACGATCCGGTGCTTGTGCGGCCAATCGACGATTCTTCCCATGATGTATTCGCCCAAACGCGCGGCATTGGCGATGTACTTCTCTTCCAGGAGGCGAATCGTTTCCATTGCCGCTGCGCAGGCAACAGGATTGCCTCCGAAGGTGGAGGCGTGCGCCCCCGGCCCCCAATCCATCAGTTCCGCGCGCGCCACGGTGACGCTCAACGGCAAGCCGGAGGCAATGCCCTTGGCCGTTATGATAATGTCGGGCACCACGCCGACGTGGTCGCAAGCCCACATTTTCCCGGTCCGCCCCATGCCGCACTGAACTTCGTCAAAGATCAGAAGGATCCCGTACTTGTCGCACAGCCGGCGCAAATTGTCGAGGAACCGGGGAGGTGGAATCACATAGCCGCCCTCACCCTGAATCGGCTCCACGACAATGGCCGCCACTTCCTCGGGTGGCACCGCCGTCTTGAACATTTGCCGTTCGAGCAGGTCGGAGCAGACGCAATCGCAGACGCAGTCCGGTGCACGGTGACCTTGCGGGCAACGATAAGGATTAGCATACGGCACGTGGACGACGCCCGACAGAAGAGGGCCGAAACCACGCCGCTGAACCGCCTTGCTGGCCGTGAGTGAAAGCGCGCCGAAGGTCCGCCCGTGGAACGAGCCGAGAAAGGCAATAAACCGGTGGCGCTTGGTGTGGTAGCGCGCAATTTTCATCGCCGCTTCCATGGCTTCGGCGCCGGAATTGCCAAAGGCCACACGCTTGGGGAAAGTGCCCGGTGTGATCCGGGCCATTTTTTCCGCCAATTGCGCCAGCAACGGGTAGTAAAAATCCGTCCCCGACATATGAATCAGGGTCTCGGCCTGCTTTTGGATGACGCGCACGACATCGGGGTGGCAATGTCCGGTTGAGACGACGGCAATCCCCGCAGCAAAATCCAGAAACAAGTTGCCATCAACGTCTTCGACGATTGCACCCTGTCCGCGCTTGGCGACCAGCGGATAGTCTCGGGTATAGGAAGGCGAAACAAATTGCTTGTCGAGCGCCAGGACCTTCTGGGCCTCGGGCCCCGGAAGCGGCGTCGAAATATGCGGTAGTTTGGTATCCATTGAATTTCCCCTCTCCGCTGCTTGCGGCAGCGTTGGCACTGGTTTCGGGATCCTTCAGTGAGGAGGTAGCGAAGAGGATTAATCGCCCCCAAAAAGGTTGGGCCGAGCCAATAAGGGAAGCCTGTTTCGAAGATTCCGCATAATTACTTCCGCTTCCAACGCGCTCCAGCTTTCGTATCTTCCAGTATAACACCGGCCTTGAGCAAATTCGCTCGAATCTCATCCGAGCGTGCATAGTCGCCCCCGCGCCGGGCGGCAGCGCGGTCTGCAATCAATTTTTCAATGTCTTCGTCACGCAGGGTTCCTTCCAGCCCCGTGCCCGGTTGGCCGTTTCCCACTTCGTGCCCCACCGCCTCCTTCCACTCATCGGCCAGCGAATCTGCCGCGTTAACTGCTAAGGGCTTGACGAAGCCAAACTTCACAAGCTTGGCGTGGTCGTCATCCTCAAGCACGGCGAAAATCCGGTCCCAGCGATATAGGGTGTCGAGAAAGGCGCCGCGGTCTCCGTCGCGGAATTCCCCTTGGTCCATCGCGGTATTACCGTCACGAACCATATCGAATATCGGGCCCAACGCCTCCGCCGTGTTCAAATTATCATCGAGCCCTGCTTCAAACTTCTGCCGCGCCTCTTGCGCGCGGTTTTGCAGGGCGGAGCTATCCCCTGCCGGGAATTTCTCTTTGGTCAGGCGGAAGCGGAAATTTCGCAACCGTTCGATGGACTGCTGCGCCTGGTGCAGCCCGTCAAAACTGAAGTTGAGGGGTTTGCGGTGCGGCACCGAAGCCAAAAGATAGCGGACCGCCGAGGGCTTATACCCTTTATTGATCAGGTCGCGTAGCGTGTAGAAGTTGCCGAGTGATTTCGACATCTTCTCACCGTTGACGATCAGGTGCTCGGCGTGCATCCACACCTTTACGAAAGGCTTGCCCGTGGCGGCCTCGCTTTGCGCGATTTCGTTTTCGTGATGGGGAAAGATCAGGTCACTGCCACCGGAGTGGATGTCAAAAGTCTCTCCCAGGTACTTCATCGACATGGCGGAGCACTCAATGTGCCAGCCGGGCCGCCCGGGACCAAAGGGGGTGTCCCAGAAAGGCTCGCCTTGTTTCGCCGCTTTCCACAGCACGAAGTCGCGGGCATTCTCCTTATCGTATTTATCCGTGTCCACGCGGGCTCCCGCGCGCACCCCGGAAAAATCCACATGCGCTAATTGGCCATAATGTGGGAATGCCGCCACCTTGTAGTAAACCGACCCTTCGCTCGAGTAAGCAAAACCCCGATCCACGAGCGCCTGGATTAGCTTCACCATTTCCGGGATGCAGTCCGTGGCGCGAACCAGGAACTCCGGATCCTCCATGTTCAGGAGTTGGCGATCGACCAGAAAGGCCTCAATGTACTTGTCGGTATAGGCCCGGAGCGGCATCCCCGCCGCCTGGGAATTGCGGATCGTGTTGTCATCAACGTCTGTGAGGTTGACGACGTGACGAAGTTCGTGACCTCGGTACTTCAGGTACCGGCGAAGGACATCCTGAAAAATAAAGGTGCGGTAGTTGCCGATGTGCGCGAAATCGTAAACCGTGGGCCCGCAAGTGTACATGCGGATGGTGTTGCCTTCGAGAGGCTTAAACTCTTCGATCTGCCGCGTCAACGTGTTGTAAAGGCGTATGGGCATCAATGTGAACAATTTCGGGATCCGATCAAACGACCAATTCTATGGGGTGCCTCGATTCCAAGTCAAGAAAAGACCAGCGAAGGGGGTACACGACATAAAAGAAGCCGAGTTCCTTCAGTCGTGGCGCGGGCATCCTGCCCGCGCCACAGCGGGCAAAACGCCTGCGCTACCTCGCAAGCACCGCTGGTGCGGCGAGCTCTATTTGCCGATTGGCGGCGTAAAGTCGCCGCTACATCAATCTCACCCATGACCAAACAGGGAGGAATAAGCCTGTTAACACCCTTTATTATCATCAACATCGTGGCAAAGTTGGGCATTTTCGCAATTGCCTGTCGCCGCCGCAAAGGTAGTTCCCTTCCTCGGCTTGGGAGGGGTTGGGGTGGCACAAGACGAGCTGAGCCGGCCACCCCCGCTTGCTGAAAGAGAGGGGTCATTGGGAGCATTTTCATTTGCCGTGTGATTTCACCCTGGCACCATCCTACTCAATGTAGCCTAGCAACTTGATGGCCATCCTCAATATCACAACCTACAGGTTATCTCCCGGCAGTGAAAAGCAAGCACGGTGCGAGCATGTTCGCCCAGGGCACGGCTTTTTGTCGCTAATTGAGGACGAACTACAACCCTCCCATCCAAGTCCCGGTTCGCGAATCGCCCCTATGCCTTATCACGGGTCGAATGGATCGGCCCTTTCCAAGCCGGAACCTGATTTTCCGCATTTCCTTTCCATAGGTTCCACCTACGGCTAATGATATTGTCCCCCTTCGGGAAACGAGGCTGCCTGTCCGTTTTGGGCGACCGCTAAGCACCCGAGCTACATTTCAGGGTATATTAGCCGCGAGCAAACTCGCAGGATCACCAGGAGATGATATGAGCTGGAGAGATGATCTGGCCCGGGAAATTTCCGGCAGCGTTTTGACCGATGAAGCCACGCGTGAAGCCGTGGCGACGGACTTTGGCCGCATCATCTTGCGCAGGCCGCAGGTGGTGGTGTGCCCCGCGTCGGCGGAAGACGTGGCGCGAGTGGTGAGGTTCGCGGCCCGGAATTCACTCCATGTGGCGACGCGCGGCGGCGGGCACTCACAAAGCGGGCAGTCGCTTTCTGACCAGATCGTACTCGCCATGACCTCGCTCAGCCGGGTTACAGGCGTCCGAGAAGATGCGGCCACCGTGCAGGCGGGGATCAGGTGGCGGGCGCTGGTGGAGCAGCTCGCGCCGCAGCGCTTGTCGCCTCCGGTGTTAACCAACAATCTGGACGTCTCCGTGGGAGGAACACTTTCCACGGGAGGGTTGGGCGTGGCCTCGTGGCGCCACGGCACACAGGCGGACAACTGTCTGGAGCTCGAAGTGGTGACCGGCGCGGGCGAAATCGTGCGCTGCTCCCCCGCTAAGAATCGCGACTTGTTTGACGCCGTGCGCTGTGGCGCCGGCCAATTCGGAGTCGTTACCGAAGCCGTGCTCAAAGTTCGGCCCCACCCGCCGCGCTTCCGCAGCTTCTACCTGCTTTACGATGACCTCGCTGCACTGCTCGACGACCTGAAAACCGTGATGAACGATGCTCGCTTTGACTATCTGGAATCGTGGTGTGTGCCGTGCCCGCAGGGTTTCATGAAAGTGGGAGGGCAGCGCCAGTCATTCGCGCAATGGTTCTTCCCGTTGCATGCGACGGTGGAAACAGAATGGGGCCAATCACCGGAAGCCGCGGCGGGAAAACTGGCGGGGCTGAAGTTTTACAAACACGTCCACACCGAGGACGGCGAGATGGCGGAATTCTTCACCCGGCTTGACAGCCTGTTTGCCCTCTGGAAGCGCGGAGGCTTTTGGGACTACGCTCACCCTTGGATGGAATGCGTTCTGCCCTGGCAGAGCGCGGCGATGTACATTTCACAAGTGCTCGCCAACCTGCCGCCGCAAGCCTTGGTGGGTGGACACATCCTGCTCTGGCCCGCACGCGCGGCTGCATCGCGCGCCCCGCTTTTCGTGCGTCCCCCAGGCGAATTCCTGATGGGCTTCGGGATTCTGCCGGCCGTCCCGCCGCCGTTTATAAACGAGGTACTGCCGCACCTGAACATGGCGAGCCAAGCCTCCAGCATGATGGGGGGCAAGCGCTATCTTTCCGGCTGGGTCAACTTCGACCATACCGCTTGGAAAGCTCACTACGACGAACAATGGGCCGCGGTCACCGCGGCGAAGCGGAAGTTCGATCCGCAAGGCATTCTGAATCCGGGATTCGTCAAGTTTGAGTGAAAACCGCCGATGGAAACCTTGGGAGGTTCAGGTGATTGCCAAGCTGCAGAATCCTACTCCACTGCTGTCGTCCTGAGCGGTGCGAAGGACCCCGGCGGTTCGCGGGAGGTTGGCGAACAGAATAAAATACGGGGGTTCTTCGCCCAAAATACGGGCTCAGAATGACAGTGCCCACGAGTTTCTCGCAGCCTGGTTAGTAGCGTCTTCAGCGGGTGCCCAGACAATATTGCGCAAGTTCTAAGCCATGCTGTCCGAATCGAGCGAGCACACAAGTATCTCAAATAGAATCAAAGCACTATCGGACAAAAAAGGCTTCGAAATTTTGCGCCGTTCTCCTTGACACTCGTAAAACCCACGTGCTACATTTGCGGGTTTGCATGGTAGTCATTTTACACCTTTGAGGCCTAGCCGTTCTAAATGGGCGTGATTTTTGACCAACTCGGGCACCTCTTCCTTCAGGCCATCCCCACGGTCATTTTGGTTTTTCTGCTCTTTGTCATTCTCGACCGGATATTCTTTCGCCCTCTGACGGCGGTTTTGAAACAGCGCGAGGAGTTGACAGTGGGCGCGCTGGCGCGGTCGCGCGAACAGGCTGCGGCGGCAGAAACAAAGACGCACGAATATGAAGAGGCCTTTCAAGCGGCCCGCCAAGAGGTCTACCGCCAGCGTGAGGCGGAGCGGCACACAAACCTGGAGCGGCGCGACGCCGCCTTGCGGAATGCGCGCGAACAAGCCGAGGTGTTGATTCGTGAGGCACGGGTCGCGCTGGCCGCAGAAGTGGCTCATACCCAGGCGGAATTGGACGCCGCCTGCCAGCCTCTGGCGGAAGAAATTTCCCAAAGTCTGCTGGGGCCTGATTCGACCCCCGACGGGCAAGGAAGGTTGCGATTTTGACCCGCACGCTTCGCCAAATCGCATTTTACGGCTTCCTGGGGATTTGCCTCGCAGGGTTTACCGCCCCCCGGGTGGCGTGGTCACAAGGGTCTGAACCGGCGGCGAAGGAGAAGAATTCAGAGCCGCCCCACGAACTGCTTTACAAAGGCATCAACTTTGTAATTCTCGTGGGAGGGCTCGGTTACGTTCTGCGTAAGCCGATGGCGGAGTTCTTCACCTCACGCTCCGCCGCCATTAAGAAAAGTCTGGACGAGGGTAGAAAGGCGCTGGAAGCCTCCCAAGCCCAACTTCAGGCGGTGGAAGAGAAACTGCGAGGGCTAGAAGCGGAAATTGCCGCCTTCAAGGCTTCCGCCGTGCGCGAGATGGAAGCGGAGCGCCAGCGGTTGCAGCAGACCATCGCAGAAGAAGCGGTCAGAATTCTGGAATCCGCGCGCGCCCAAACAGACACTGCCGTGCGCGGAGCCAAGCTGGACCTGAAGAACTACACCGCGCAGAAAGCGGTCAATCTCGCCGAGGGATTGATTCGTTCCCGCTTGGATGACACCGGCCGAAAGCGGCTGGTCGCACAGTTTGCAGCGGCCCTGGGAAGCAAGGAACGGAAGAACTGAATTGCTGTCAGCTTTCAGCTAAAGCCCAACTGATGGCCGAAGTTGAGAACTGCTAGCTGAGAGCTGAAAGCTTACTAACATGCCGACCGTCGTCGCCGATCGCTATGCGCGTGCCCTTGTGGAGGTTATTGCGTCTACGGGTAATTATCGCGAGATGCTCAGCGAATTGGAAGATTTCAGCGCGGCTTATCGCCAGAGCATAGAACTCCGCGAGGTTTGCGAGACCCCTGCCGTCGTCATGACGCAAAAGCTCAGCGTGCTTCAAGCTATCGCCGGGAGAATGGGCAGTTCGCACGTTACGTTGAATTTCCTGCGCGTGCTGATGACCCATTACCGGTTCCCGCTGTTGGGGGAAATCCTCCAAGCCTTCCGCAATCTTGCCTACGCGCGCCTGGGGATCGTGCGCGTGAAGATCTCTTCCGCTTCGGATCTGTCCAACGAGGAGCGGGAAACTCTGCGGGGGCGATTTAACCAGCTCACCCAGAAGCAATCGGAATTGGAATTCCATCTCAACGGCGACCTGATTGGCGGTCTCGTGGCGCAAATCGGGAGCACCGTTTACGACGGCTCGATTCGCGGCCACCTGGACCGCATACGGGAAACGTTGGTTGGGACATAAGTATTTGCGATTTGTGATTTGCGATTTGTGATTGAAGGACATTTGTGATTCGCGGTTGGTGATTGGTTCATCGGTGATTTGTGGTGGAGGACGACGCCTCGAAGGGTGTTTCGAGTCCGGACGACCTGCGAAGGCGGACCAAGGATTTTGCCCTTCGGATTATCAAATTGTTTCGTGCACTGCCAAAAACGGAAGAAGCGCGGGTTTTGGGCAGACAGATTCTTCGCTCGGGAACGTCCGTGGCGGCGAACTATCGCAGTGCCTGCAGAGGCAGATCGCGCGCTGACTTTATATCGAGGATCGGCATAACGCTTGAAGAAGCCGATGAGACTGCGTTCTGGCTGGAACTGCTCATCGATGCAGGGATTGTGAAGAAGGTTAGGTTGGAGAAATTGTTGGTCGAGTCGAACGAGTTGGTACGAATCTTCCAGGCAACACGTACGACCGCCAAGGTGCACGTCCAATCACCAATCACAAATCGCAAATCACAAATAGTTTGAGGTAATAGATGCCGCAAATTAAAGCCGACGAAATCACCAAGATCATTCGAGAACAAATCGAGAACTTCGACCGCAGCGTGACGGTGGCGGAAGTGGGCTCGGTCATTTCCGTGGGAGACGGCGTTGCCCGCATTCACGGCCTCGACCGCGTCATGGCCGGCGAACTGCTCTCGCTGCCTCACGATGTGGCGGGGTTGGCGCTGAACCTGGAAGAAGACCAGGTGAGCGCGGTGCTGCTCGGGGACTACACCAAGATCCAGGAAGGCGACATCGTCAAGCGCACTAATCGCATTATGTCGGTGCCGGTGGGCGAAGCCCTGGTGGGCCGCGTCATGGACGCGCTCGGTAACCCCACCGACGGCAAGGGACCCATCCTCACCGATCAATACAGCGCCATCGAACGAATTGCCCCGGGCGTGGTGGATCGCCAACCCGTGCGTGAGCCTCTCCAGACGGGCCTGAAGGCCATCGACTCGATGATCCCCATCGGACGCGGCCAGCGCGAACTGATTATCGGCGACCGCCAGACGGGCAAAACCGCCGTGGCCGTGGACACCATCCTGAACCAGCACGGCGGGGATGTGATTTGTATCTACGTTGCCATCGGGCAGAAGCGTTCGACCATCGCCCAGGTCATCAAAACGCTGGAAGAGTACGACGCGATGAAGTACAGCATCGTGATCGAGGCGAGTTCCTCCGATCCCGCCCCCATGCAGTACCTTTCTCCATACGCCGGATGCGCGATGGGCGAATACTTCCGCGACCACGGCCGCCACG
Organism: uncultured Acidobacteriota bacterium; assembly: GCA_963825395.1. Lineage (GTDB taxonomy): Bacteria > Acidobacteriota > Terriglobia > UBA7540 > UBA7540 > Bog-366. The sequence goes on from CAWGTQ010000014.1 coordinate 179,491, forward strand.
CCTTATGCATCTACGATGATCTTTCCAAGCACGCCGTGGCATATCGCGAGATTTCGCTGCTGCTGCGGCGCCCGCCCGGGCGCGAAGCCTACCCCGGCGACGTCTTCTATCTCCACTCGCGGCTGCTGGAGCGCGCGGCCAAGGTCAGTAAAGACCTGGGCGGTGGGTCGCTTACGGCGCTGCCTATTATCGAAACGCAGGCCAGCGACGTTTCCGCGTACATTCCCACCAACGTCATCTCGATCACGGACGGCCAGATCTATTTGGAGACCGACCTCTTCAACAGCGGCATCCGGCCGGCGGTGAATGCCGGCATCTCCGTGTCGCGCGTGGGAGGCAACGCCCAAATCAAAGCCATGAAGTCGATTGCCGGAATGCTGCGCCTGGAAATGGCCCAGTTCCGCGAGTTGGCGGCTTTCGCCCAATTCGGCAGCGACCTTGACAAAGCCACCCTGGCGCAATTGAACCGCGGACGGCGCCTGGCAGAAATTCTGAAGCAGGATCAGTACAAACCTTTGCCCGTGGAGAAACAGATCGCCATCATCTTTGCCGGCACCGGCGGCTACCTGGACGACTTGCCGATTGAGCAATGCCTGCCCTTCGAACAGGCGCTCTACGATTTCATGGATACGTCGTATCCGGCAGTGGGAAAACAGATCGCCGAAAAGAAAGAAATTACGGAACCCCTGCGCGCGGATATGCGCAAAATGCTCGACGAATTCAAAGCGAAGTTTGTGGCGGAAAGTAAGGCAAAAGCTTAAGGCAGGTTTCAGGTGCCAGGTGTCAGGTGTCAGGGAAAGACCAGAAACTGGCACGTGGCCCCTGGCACCAGAAACCTGACACCCGATATCTAAATTATGGCAGCCCTTCTCGACATTCGACGGCGTATTCGCTCAGTAAAGAGCACGCAGCAGATTACCCGGGCGATGAAAATGGTGGCGGCGGCGCGCCTGCGGCGCGCCCAGGACCGCATCTTCAACGCGCGGCCTTATGCCAACCAGATGATGGCGCTGCTTTCGAGCGTCGCCGCGCGCACTACCGACCGCTGCCATCCGCTGCTTGTCGAGCGGCCCATCGAAAGGCAACTTCTGGTGCTGGTCACCGCTGACCGCGGTTTGTGCGGGGGTTTCAACACCAACTTAATTCGCGCCGCGCAGAGTTATTGGGATGAACACCGCGATCGGGACGTTTCCATCCTCGTCGTGGGGCGGAAAGGCCGCGACTACTTCATCCGGCGGCCGGTCAAGGTGATTGGCGAGCACATCAATATCTTTGGCCGTTTGGAATTCAGCCAGTCACAGCCCATTGCCAAGCGCATCATCGAGCTTTACGCGGAAGAGAAAGTGGACGCGGTGGATTTCATCTACAACGAGTTCAAATCCATCATGACCCAGCGCGTGATGACGGAGCGCTATCTTCCTATCAAGCCCATAGTTCCAGCCGCCGGTGAAGCGCTGATTGACTACATCTACGAGCAGCCGGCGCAGGAAATTTTCAACGCCCTGCTGCCGCGCTACGTGGAGATTGAAGTTTACCGGGCGCTGCTGGAATCGCAGGCGGCGGAGTTGGCGGCGCGCATGACGGCCATGGATGCGGCCACGAACAACGCCGCGGATATGATCGATTCCCTGACGCTTTACATGAACCGCGTCCGCCAGGCGGCCATCACCCGCGAGATCATCGAAGTGGTGAGCGGCGCGGCAGCAACGTAGGGAAGAGCAGCTTATAGCTGACAGCCGACAGCTAACAGATAACAGTCAGTAGTCGTTCGATAGGCGTTTGGAAGAGAGACCCGGCTCTTCAGCTCTTAACTGTAAGCTGTTAGCTGTCGGCTGTTAGCTGTTCCCAAGAGAGGATTCACGATGTCAGAACAGCAGCACGTTGGCAAGGTGGTGGAAGTCATCGGACCGGTAGTGGTGGTGGCGTTTGAAGGCGGCCATCTTCCCGCGATTTACAACGCCGTGAGGATCACATCCCAAGGCTTCGAGGTACCCGCCCCCATTGATGTCATCGCGGAGGTCGAACAGCACTTGGGCGAAGGCCGCGCCAAGTGCGTGTCCATGCAGCCCACGGATGGAATGGTGCGCGGCATGACGGTGGAGGACCAGGGCGGGCCCATCACCGTGCCTGTCGGCAAGGGCACGCTGGGACGGGTGATGAATGTCATCGGCCAGCCCGTGGATAAACTGGGTCCCGTGGCTTGCCAGGACCGCTGGCCCATTCATCGGCATGCGCCTTCTCTGGAGGATCAGAACACTAATCTGGAGGCTTTTGAGACCGGGGTCAAGGTGATCGACCTGCTGGAGCCTTATTTGAAGGGCGGCAAGACAGGCCTGTTCGGCGGCGCGGGCGTGGGCAAGACGGTCATCGTCATGGAAATGATCCACAACGTGGCCATGAAGCACGGTGGCGTTTCGGTGTTCTCCGGCGTGGGCGAGCGCACGCGCGAAGGCAATGATCTGTGGCTGGAAATGCAGGAAGGCGGAGTGATGGTGGCGGGCGACCCCGACAAATCCAAGGTCGCCTTGATTTACGGCCAGATGACCGAACCGCCGGGGGCGCGCCTGCGCGTAGGCCTGACGGGGCTTACCGTGGCGGAGTACTTCCGCGACGTGGGTGGCCAGGACGTGCTGCTGTTCATCGACAACATTTTTCGCTTTACCCAGGCCGGAGCGGAAGTATCGGCGCTGCTCGGCCGCATGCCTTCCGCCGTGGGCTACCAGCCCAACCTTTCGACGGAAATGGGCGAACTTCAGGAGCGCATTACCTCCACCAAGACCGGTTCGATCACGTCCGTGCAGGCGATTTACGTACCTGCCGATGACCTGACCGATCCGGCGCCCGCCACGGCCTTCTCGCACCTGGACGCCACCACCGTGCTCAGCCGCGCGTTGGTTGAAATCGGCATCTACCCCGCCGTCGATCCCCTGGCCTCCACCTCGCGGGTTCTCGATCCGCGCATCGTGGGTCACGAGCATTACAACGTCGCGCGCGGCGTAAAAGGCATCCTGCAAAAATACAAGGACCTTCAGGACATCATCGCCATCCTGGGTATGGACGAGCTCTCGGAAGAGGACAAGCTCACGGTGGGAAGGGCGCGCAGGATTCAGCGCTTCCTTTCACAACCGTTCTTCGTGACCAAGCAATTCACGGGCATGGAAGGCCGGTATGTGAAGCTGGAGGACACCATCAAAGCCTTCAAGGAACTCGTGGACGGCAAGCACGACGCCCTTCCCGAACAGGCTTTCTACATGGTGGGCACCATCGAGGAAGCATTGGAGAAAGCCGAGAAGTTGAAGGCGGCAGCGTGAAAGGGATCGGGTGATCGGGCAAACAGAAATCCTGGGAGCGGGCGTTAGCTTTCTGTTCAGCCGATCACCGGATCTCCCGATAGAGCAATAGCTATGGCAGAAATTACACTTCCCTCTGAAATTCGCCTCGACATCGTGACTCCTGACCACTTGGTGGCGCATGATGCGGTGACCGCCGTGATGATTCCCGGGAAGAACGGTTATTTGGGAATCCTACCGGGACACTCGCCGCTGCTGACGGAGCTTGCCCCCGGGGAACTGGAGTACACGTCCGGTGGGGCCAAACACTCCTTGGTGGTGAACTGGGGATTCGCCGAAGCGCTGGGCGACCGCGTCATCGTGTTGGCGCAGTCGTGCGAGCGCGCCGAGGAAATCGATGTCGAGCGCGCGGAGAAAGCCAAAACCCGCGCCGAGGAACGCTTGAAGCGATTTGATGATCCGGCAGTGGACATGGAGCGCGCACGCAAATCCCTGTTGCACGCCATGGCTCGGCTGGAAACCGCCCGTAAGCTTCGCGGATAATCGTACCGTCCCGCCTGACCGTGAGGCGATATTCTTCCCTGCGCCGAGTTTGTTGTAAAATCACATTGCAATCACACGCTGGCTCGGGGTTAGGGGCCGGGGTGGAAAGGGTGCAGGACGGGGGGAGCAGAAATCGCTTTCACGGACGTTTCTTGACTCGAAAGGCTCAGAGCGCTTGGCATGAACCCTCCCATACGCATGTATACCACCTCTTGGTGCCCCGACTGCCGCCGCGCGAGGGAATTCCTCCGTGATCGCCAGTTGCCCTTCGAGGAAATCGACATCGAAGCGCATCCCGAGGCGGCTGAATTTGTTCAAGGCGTGAATAGTGGCAAGCGCAGAGTTCCTACATTCGATGTCGGCGGGCGCATTTTTCACTGCTCGCCTTATGATGCCAAGAAGCTGGCCGGAGAATTGAGGCTCTAGGGAAACGCCATGCGAAATGAAGCCATCGTGGTTGTCGAGGGGGACATTACGGAGCAAAGGGTAGACGCCATCGTGAACGCGGCAAATACCTCGCTGCTGGGCGGCGGGGGCGTGGACGGCGCCATCCATGAGGCGGCGGGGCCGGGACTACTGGCGGAATGCCGCACCTTGCACGGCTGCCCCACCGGCGACGCCAAGTTAACGCGCGGCTATCGGCTCCCGGCGCGCTGGGTTATCCACACCGTGGGACCCGTGTGGCGCGGCGGCCATGATTTCGAGGATGAATTGCTGGCCAACTGCTACCGGCGATCACTTGAGGTCGCCACCCAGAACGGTGTGCGCAGCGTGGCCTTCCCCGCCATCAGTACCGGCATCTATGGATTTCCCTTGGAGCGCGCCACACGCATTGCGGTTCGGGAAGTGCGCGCCTTTCTGGAAACCTATCCCGCCATCGAAAAGGTTCTTTTCGTTTGCTTTGACCGTCGTACGGGCGACTGTTATCAACGGATCCTGGCCGAAAGCCAGTAGTGGCGCATGCAGGATGCCCGCACTACGTCCGAGGGATCAGCTTTCACTTGTATGTTGCGCACCGATGCCGCGGCCTTTGCTTGACTTCCCGGTACCCTTCGGATAGCTTTGCTCGGAAGAACCACGGCGGGTCCTTTCTATGAGAAAAGCATGGGGGCGATGGGTGTGGCTGGCCGTAGGGGCCGCCGTCATCGTCCTGATCTTTTACAACCTGAGCCGGAGCCCCGAGTGGCGCAATTTCCGCTGGGATCGCCTCTGGCGCTCGATCGTGGGGGCGCGCCCGGACTACTTGCTGCTGTCAGTGCTCCTCGTCTTCAGCACTTTCGTAGTGAGGGCGATTCGCTGGCGGTTCTTTATGGCTCCCATCAAAGCTGCTTCCTTGTGGGTTTTGTTCGTCGGGCAGGTCCTTGGATTCAGCGCCATTTTCCTCGTCGGCCGCCCCGGCGAACTTGTTCGTCCTGCTTATATTGCCAAGAAGGAAAACGTTCCCATGAGCGGGATGATCGCGGTCTGGCTGCTTGAGCGCGTACTCGACACCATCGCCATGGTGGTGCTCTTCGCCGCCGCCATTTACTTCGAACCCGTGAACCCGGACACCGCCAAAGGAGTCTCTGTCCTGCACGCGATGCACGAGGGCGGACACGTGCTTTTCGGATTTACCGCCCTGCTGATACTGGGGTTAGTGCTTTTCCGCCTAAAGGCCCCGGCCATGACTGCCGGGGCGCTGAAACTGTTCCGCTTCCTTCCCGAACGCCCCCTGCGCTCTTTCGCCCATTTCCTACACTCCTTCAGTGAGGGCCTGAGCGTGATTCGTGATTGGAAAGGGCTGGCCGGCAGCGTGGTGACGACCACCATCCTGTGGGTGATTAATACCTCCATCCTTTGGTTAGTCTACAAGAGCGTCCGGCACCACCACGGGAACCTGCCCTGGCTAGCGGCGGGCCTCACCCTTTTCTGCGCGGCCTTGGGCCTGATCGTGCAATTTCCTGGAATTGGCGGGGGCTACCAGGTCGGCGTGATTCTGTCCTTGACCGAAATCTTCAACGTCCCAGCCGAGCCCGCGACGGGAGCGAGTATTTTAATTTGGATTATCATGTCCGTCCCCTGCCTGGCCCTGGGGCTGGTCCTGCTGATCCACGAAGGCTTGTCGATCCGCAAGCTGGAAGCCATTACCGAAGAGGAAGAGCAGGCTGTCTCTTTGAAGGAAACCTGACGCGGATTTCTCTCAGCGGATTTGGAACGGCGGGGTTTAACTCCGCCCTTCCGGCAGTCACTAAAGCGCCCAAGTTCCCGAGGTGAACGACCAACGTGAGATGTCCATTCTGCGGGCACGTCGAAGACAAAGTTGTGGATTCCCGCGAGGCGAAGATCGGCGACACGATCCGCCGCAGACGCCAATGCGAGAAATGCCGCCGACGCTTCACTACTTACGAACGCATCGACGAAATTCCTTATATGGTCGTCAAAAAAGATGGCCGGCGCGAGAAGTTCGACAGGCAAAAAGTGCTGGCGGGCTTGCTGAAGGCTTGCGAGAAGCGCCCCGTTCCCATGGGCAAGCTGGAGACGCTGGTGAACGAGATTGAAGCGCACGTGGCGGAATCCCCCGACCGCGAACGCCCCGCGACGGAGCTCGGCGAGTTGGTGATGGCCCGCCTTAAAAAGCTCGATAAAGTTGCCTATGTGCGCTTCGCCTCCGTCTATTTGGATTTCAAGGACGTCCGTGAATTTATGGATGAGTTGAAGGACTTGCTCAAAGCCAAGGGGAAGTGAGTTAGGGATTCGGGACTCGGGACTGGGGACACGGAATTCGAGTCCCGTCTTGCGCCCTTTTAATCATACGATCCATCGCGAGCATTCGAAAATCCCCCGGAATCCCGAAACCCGTGCTTCGAATCCCGAATCCCTAGTCAACTTCGTAGATAAACGCGCCAAAGGTTTTGAAGGTTTCAAATCCCAGCCGCTGGTAGAGCCGCACGGCACCGGCGTTGTCATCCGTTACGGTCAGCGTGACCTGCTCAAATCCTTCCTCCGCGAGGTCGTGAAACGCTGCCTCCATCAGCGCCGTGCCCACGCCCAATCCCTGGAACGACGGTCCCACCCCCACCTGGGGAATATGAGCAGTGCGGGCGCGCACGCTCGTCACCGTGAGGATTCCTGCCAACTGCTGCGTGGGGCGATTCACCGCCATGCGCGACACCCGCGTCAGGAATTCGCCGCACCCCTGATTGTGGAAGATGTTTTCAATCAGCCGCGTCGCTCCCATGACGGAAGCGTATTGATCGTTGATGAGCGCGTCCACGTGCTGCCTGTAGGATTGGAAAAGCATCTCCGCGGCGTCATCATTGAAGCGCCTTTGCCAAGGAATCAGTTCAATTCCCTCCCGTACCCAGGGGTGCTCCGTTGCGGGATCGGAGCGGGGTTCCTCTCCTGCCGCCCGCCGCCGGCCTTCCAGGGAAAGACTCATGAAGCGGCGGCGAAAGCTCCGGAACTGGCGCGACAGGAAGCAGGACTCCAACTCCTCGCACTCGTAGTGCGGAAGCTGTGCTTCGATGCGGCGCAAGCCCGGGGTCCCCACGAGCGTTTCCAGTGCGTGTTCCAGCAGTTCGCGCTCGTGGCCCAGGCCCCCCAATTCCGGGTGCACAAAGAGGTCGCCGATGATTCCTTTTTCCCCATCGTAGAAGAAGAAACAGTATCCGCGAATTTGTCCTTCGCCCACCAGGGAGTAACCCGATAGCCGCTTGTCGCGCAAGCATGCATTGATGATACGGGCCGAGGCGTCGAAATCCCAACGCAGGGTGTCGTTCCAGGCGCGCGACTCAGCTTCCAGAAGGTTTGAGAATTCCTTGGGCTCAAACCGGCGAATATCGATGATTTCGAATCCCAAGCGGGGTCCTTTCCTGTAAGGTGCGACCGGGACACGCTGAAACCAATATTCGAAGGACTTCAGAAGGACAAGCCATTCGAGACTTCCCGACAACACCAGCGCCAGTATAACCCAAATTCGCATCGGCTATTTTGCACAGAGCGGCCGGACCGCCAAAGAAATTAAGTGGATAAAGCACGAATGGCCACGATTTAAGGGTCAAGGCCATGCATTCGCACATCCTTGCTCTAGAAACAAGGAATTACGGGGCGGGCAATTCAGAACAGCAAGCAGGGAGAGAAAGATGACCAAATATCTGAATTTCAGGGGGCACAGGTCAAAAGCTGAAGATAGGGCCGGTTCGGGGCGAACGCTGCAGATTAACACGGTCATAAAGTCGCAGTTTTGCCCCGGCGCAAAACTTTCCTGTTACTTCGCCCCGCAAATTGCATTCAATTCCATGAGGTGAGGGAATTGCCTGCCGAGGCGTGGTGGCGCCAGCGAGGGCCTTCGCAGTCGCGCCGTCCAGCGGGCTTTTTGTCATCGCGAAGCATGTGGGCGCGTCCAGCGCCGGACAAGGATGAGGTGAGCCATGATTGAAGGTAAATTGTGTTTGACCAACGCAGAGGGCACGGGCCGCCAATTCGTGGCCCAGTCGGGCACCGGCCACGCGTTTGTAATGGACGATGCGGACGGTCACAGCGGGCCCAAGCCGATCGAGTTTGCGCTGTTGGCGCTAGGCGGCTGCACGGCTTTTGATGTCATCAGTATTCTGCGCAAAAAGCGGCAGAAGGTGACCGGTTACGAAATCGAATTGCGCGCCGACCAGAACCCCGAGCCGCCCGCTTTCTTTACGCGTGTGGAAATCAAGCATCGGCTACGCGGCCAGATTGACCCGGAGGCCGTGAGGGCCGCGATTCACCTCTCGGAAACCAAGTATTGCTCGGTGGGCGCCATGATCTCCAAAACCGCTAAACTCGAGACCACATTTGAAATCCTTCCGGAAGATAACCCGGAAACGCTCTCTAACGCCGCCTGATGGCGTCCGGGCAGGGGTTGTGGCCGACACCTACGGACGAATGTCCATTCTGCCTGCTCTTAACGAGTCTCCGGCGCTCAGCCAGTGCAGAAACCCCATCACCCAAAGCACTTCGCCGGCAGCAAATAGGGCCCAATTGAAGTGCTTCGGCATGCCGCCAGCCATGACGTTGCGGTAGTCCCAAGTAAAGGCGGCCAGGATAAACAACGCGCCCGCGTAAGCGCAGAGCCAGTGACCTACCCGCAGCCGAATCGAATGACCGTTTGATTCCCGCCACAGATAGACGAAGCCCGTTCCGACCATCGTCAACGCCACCAACGCCGGTGCGAGCACGGGTCCGGACCACGGCACGGGGATAAGAAATAAGACGTCCCAGGTCAGCAGCGACTTCGGCCAATCGATCAAAACCTTCAAAAAGGCGTAATACGAAATATCCCAAGCTCCGAAAGCCACCAGAAAGAAAGCAAACCACTGCCGAAAATTTCCGCCGACCGCCGCGGCCACTGCGCCCAACATGACCAGGGTTGCAGCCTCGCGGGCAATCTCCGTCCCCACCAACCTGACCATGTCCGGTCCGGCTGCCCTGACCTGTGGGGCTGAAAGCATCGGAAACAGGTCGTCACGAGAGCTTGGGGGGGCGAACGTCGCACGTACGGCATCAAACTGCGGCCGTAAATAGGTCACCACAGCCGCCTCAACATAGCCGAAAGATATCCCGAAGAGCAGAATCGCAATGGTCTGGCGCTTCCAACCAATCAGGCCGGCGGAATTCATGTTTCTCTCCATATCATTTATTGATGCTTGTCGAGGCTCGCGTAGACGTCCGCTCTTGGACGTCTGCGATCCCGAAGCGACTTTTTCCTAGCCGCCGTCAAGGCCAATAGGTCCTTCGCCTCACTCCGGATGAGATCACCTGACGATTTACTAGCGGCTTGGACGTGGCGACGCGCCAGAATCAAAGGCTAAACCCGCGATCCGCCGAGAAACAGGCATCACAAGGGGACATCACGATGCCATCGGGTCAGTGAGCGTGTTCTTCAGAGACCTGGTATCGGCCAGTTGGCATTGAAGTTTTGGTTCTGAAAATACCAGCGATACAAGTTACAAATAACTTTGAGATCGGCAGGCTTCCGGTATACTGCGAACCGCTTTGTTGAAACCATTGCTTTGATTTTCTGGTCGTGGGTCAATTCGATGTACAGGCCGCTTTACGCCGCCATCTGGCTATATCCAATTGACCCATACCGACTTTCTTTGAGCGCAACCGCGTTTTTCATGGAGGGATGCTCATGAAAGCTCGTAACCTGTCGCATGCAGATCAACCCAT
>CAWGTQ010000015.1:0-91810 GCA_963825395.1 uncultured Acidobacteriota bacterium
GAGCCGCGCGCCTTGCCGCCAAGGCCAGATGCCGAGCGTGCTCGCGAACCCATTCCGCCTGCGTGGACTCTGGGGGCAAAAACCTCAGCGCGGCCAGCCAGCGCTCGCGGGCCTCCAAGGTCTTGCTTTGATTTTCCAACTCCCTGGCTTGTGAAGCCATTCGCTCCAGCGCCTCGCCGTGAACCAAAGCGTGGCACTGCGGGCACTCCAGAGCCCCTGGCGGTAGTTCGCCCGAGCAGCCTGAGCAGTATTGCGACGGTGGCAAGATTATGGAGGACACAGTATTAGTGGTGCAGCTAGCCGGCACTCGGTTGTCCCGCCAGGGGCGCGGACAACTTGAACGGACCGAGGATTTGGAGGGATATCCCTTGTGTGATCTTCCAAGCAATCTGAATTCCCACGAAAAGAATCACCAAGCCGATCAGCCCGTGGAAAGGATCCTGCAGCTCGAGGAAAGGCGAGGCCAGCCCCACCAGCGTCAGCATCACCAATGCCTCCCCCAAATTTGCATGGCGCTTGGGCGCGGGCCGGGTTAACTCTGGCGCAGGTGTGGCATTCTCTGTAGATTGCTCACCGGGATTGTGCAGAGATTGGGATTGTTCCGCCGGTACCGCCCTGCGTGCCTTCCGCGCTTGCGAAATATTGATCGGAACCGCAGCAATTGAGACTGCGGCGTAGGTTAAAACCACGGCGGCAATCTGGTATCGCCGCCCACCTATTCCCCCCGATCCCATCATCATGGCCTTGCCCACAATGTACCCCACGGCCAGTGAAACGTATCCGATCATCCATCCCGTGACGATACCGAAAAGGGCGTAGAGAATCAGTCCCAGGATGGCGCCCCCCACGGCGAACAGTAGTCCCCGCGTGAATGCCGCATGCGTATCCGTGGGAATCTTGAGTTTTACCTGCTGAACACAGGCGGCGCACGCCGTGGCGCTATTCACCCGATAATAACTTCCTACGATGGCCCGATTGCAGAATTTGCAATGGTCGCCCGCCAGTTGGCCGGAATATTCGGCCGTTCTGAACTGCGGAGGAGTTTTGGAAAGGTTTGGGTCAGACATGGGCGGAAGATACCATAGAAATCACGTAACTAGAAGAGCGAGTGGCGTGGACGTGCCGTTTAGGTCCGCGGCTTTTCCTTGTCGATCAGGACATGGCGCAGACTTCCATAACAGGTCTGCGCCAGCCTGCGCACTCGCGCTCGCCCTATGCTTTAACTTTCTTGATTTCCTCGATCAGCGGGGGAACGATTTCAAAGAGGTCGCCCACGATTCCGTAGGTGGCGACTTCGAAGATGGGCGCTTCCTTGTCCTTATTGATCGCCACCACGGTTTTTGAGCCCTTCATTCCCACCATATGCTGAATAGCGCCGGAAATTCCCAACGCCACGTAAAGCTTGGGCGCCACAGTTTGTCCGGAGCTTCCGATTTGGCGGTCCATGGGCAGCCAGCCGCTGTCGCAGATGGGGCGAGAGGCGCCAAGCTCTGCCCCCAATGCGTCGGCGAGCTTTTTGGCGAGATCAACGTTTTCAGGAGCCTTAATTCCACGACCCACAGAGACAATAAGTTCCGCCTGAGTCAGGTCCACGGCCTGCTTGGCTTCACGGAAGCGCTCGCCGGGTTTGGCGCGAATGGAATCCGCGGCAAGCTCCACGGCCAGGGGGGTGATGGGGGCCGCGCTCGAGCCGCGCTGAACCGAATCTTCGCGAAACGCTGCAGCCTGAAACGAGACGAAGTAGGGCGCCTCGCCCGGAAATTCGACGTCGGCACAATACTTGCCCTGGAAAACCTGGCGAACGAAGATGAGCTTCCCATCGTCACTCCGATACCCCAGGCAATCGCTCACCAAGCCGCGGTCAAGTGTGGCGGCGAGCTTGGGCGCAAAGTCCCGCACTTGATAAGTGTGGCTGAAGACCACGAAGCGCGGCTTTTGCTGCCCGATTACAGACCGCAGGGCGAGCGCATAGCCGTCCGCGGTGTACTCTGCGAGCAGGGGTGAGTCAACCGTCAAGACTTCCTGAACCGCGGCGGCAGCAAGGTCCGCCGCCAGCGACACGAGATTGCTTCCTAAAAGCACGGCGGTGACGGTGGTTCCCAGACCTTGCGCGAGGTGCTGACCGGCCGCCAGCGCCTCCCAGGTAGGACGGGTCAGCTTGCCGCCTTGGTGTTCTGCAAAAACCAGAATGTGATTAGCCATAGTATGAATCCTGCTCACCGCAGAGATGCTGAATAGGTGTCAGGTATCAGGTATCAGCGTTTCACTGGCACCTGGAACCTAACACCTCCTTACCCTACTCCCCTTCCACCGTCGGTCCCATGACTGCCGCGGGGGATGACTCCGTCGGCGCGGATTCTTCCGGTCCCGACTCTTCCGGCGGCGCAGCTTTCTTTGCCTTTACCAGCTTGGCGGTTCGCTTGGGCTTTGCCAGAGTCACGGTGAAGGATTCCAGTGTTTCGCACACGAATTCGAGGGGAATCGATTTGTAGTACTTGCCCGCCTCGAACCTCTTGATCTGCTCGCGCCAGAGCGGGTTGGTGCGCGCCTGTTCCAGGGCCTTGTTATCTCTCCAGAACACCAGCCACAGATACTCCGGCTTGCGCGCCTGGAAGATTTTGATGAAATGAGCTCCCACGCAGCCGTCTATTTTCTTGAGTGAGGGGAGCGTCACTTGGCGGCCAAATTTCTCGTAATCCTCAACGCGCTTCTTGCGAGCTCGCATTCTCCAAATGTGAACAAACATGGTGAACCTCCTCATGATGTAGGGCGAGCGCCGCTCGCCCCTACGACTAGATAACCCGCGCTTCGTTTTTGAGTTTGTCGACGAGGAGCGCGGCTATTTCTTTGGGGCTTCCTTGCAAGAACTCCGTCTGGGCAGCCTTGACGGGGGTATAGACTTTGGCGATGCGCTGGCGTGGGGTCAAGTCTTCGGCGGTCAGGCCGAGGTCAGCCACGCTGAGCTTCTTCACCGGCTTCGATTTTGCCGACATGATGCCTTTCAGCGTGGCGTAACGCGGCTTGTTGATGCCCGATTGAATGGTTATCACGGCGGGCAGCGGTAAGCTGATCCACTGGAACCAGCCGCCTTCCAATTCACGCTTCACGCGCAGCGCGCCGCCCTCCGCTTGGATCTCTATAATGATCGTGGAGTGAGGCAGGCCGAGGAATTCCGCCAGCACCACGCCGGTCTGGGCGGCCCCGAAATCGTCAGACTGCAATCCGGTCAGAACAATGTCGGGCTTCTCTTTTTCGATCGCCTTGGCAAGAGCGCGCGCGATGCCGAACGCATCGAGCGCGGCGAAGGCGGGGTCGTCAAGATGCAGGGCGCGGTCGGCCCCCTTGGCCAGGGCCTCCTTGATGGCCTGCTGGGCGCGCGCCGGTCCAAGCGTGGCGATCACCACCTCGCCGCCATGCTTTTCCTTCAGGCGCAGGCCTTCTTCCAACGCGAAAATATCCGGCTCATTGACTTCGAAGGTGAGATCGGTTTCCTGCACCCAGGTGGCAGCGGAATTCAGCCGCAACACGGAGTCACGGGCGGGAACTTGCTTGATGCACACGACGATTTTCACGGCGACAGGTCTCTCCTCTGATGGAAAATGCAATTTCTTGCGAAGCCAGGTGACGAGCCCGGCGGGGGTCATTATATGCGAATTGCGGCAAAGGCGCAGCGGTTTAGCGTTTTAGGGCAGCGTCCTAACTCGGATTTTTTACCCCGGATTCGGGCTGGCGGGTGCTGTCCTGATTTCAGATGTAGCGCTGGCTTCCAGCCGGCATGGAGCCGCCTAGATGACGGCGCTACGTTCAAATTAGGACAGCACCGTGCTGGCGAGAAACACCGGTGGGGGATCGGGTGGGCCCCATGAAAAGGGAAACAAAGCTCTATGCAGTGCTGCTCGTGGGGGGCGCGACGGCCGCCGGGGTTGCCGAAGCCTGTTTTTCCCGTGCCATGGCGCTTTCGAGCAAACGGGGAAAGTCATTACTCAGAACCTTGCGGCAGTTCCGGCATCTCCACAGGGTGTCCTGCGGGTCGAGGTAATTGAAATTGACGCAACCGCAGGCGCACACTACCTGCAGCCCTGTGCTGCGTCCGTGAACAACCTTGACATCTTCAGCTTCCACAGGAAAGTTCATCATCGCTCCTCGTAACGCCTAGGCCGGTCGGAGGTGTACCCATGCGCCCCAGCCCATATTGTACCCGATTGCCTTGGGAGAGCGCGACTTCCCTGCGAGGAAAATACCCACCGCTTGTCACCCGGCTTTCGGAATGAAAACGCGAGCGGGCGCGAACAGTTTAACGCCAGGAATTTCGGTAGTGACGCGCAGGCGTTGGTAGCCCGTGAGGGGGGCGGGTAATGGTTGGAAGGTTAGCAAAAATTGGTGCTCCAGGTCGTTGGCAAATTGCTTCAAATAAGGCGCGAAAGCCAGCGGTGTGTAGGTTCCCTGGAAGTAGGATTCGCCGCCGGTTTCAGAGCTCAAACGCAACAAGCAGCTTTGCCCGTTATCGAGGAGGAACCAATTCCGTTCCAGAGAGCGATCCCCTCGAACAAAAATCGTGTAGATGGGAACGTTCGTGCTCTGTGCCAGGTTGATTGCGAGCTGCAACTCCGTGTTGAGGGTGGGCTCCGACTCAACGAACCCCTGGTTGATATCAATGCCATCGCTGACCACCAACATCTCGCGTCGATTGCCGTCGCGGGGCCAGTTCTTGAGCAGATCCCCCACCGATTGGTAGATGCTGCCCCCGGCCATCATGGAACCCACGGGCGTACGCAGGGCTTGCGCCGCCATCGAGTAGTCGCTGGTGAAATCCTGAGCTACTTCATTTCCCCCGTACGATGCGTAGGCAACCCGCACGCGTGTACCGGCGGGCAAGGTTTGGAAGAAATCCGCCAGATCACCAAACTGCAAGCTCACCTTAGCACTGATCGAATCGTCCATAAGGATGGTCAGGTCCAGCAGTCTTGAGTCCGCTTTCGCGGCAACCCACGACGTCACCGGGCGGCTGCGGTTGTCTTCATAAACCCTTACGTCATCAGGGCTGAGGGTGGGGTAAGGGCCACTGGCGCGCGTGCGGACGGTCACTGTGACCTGCGCGACGCTTGTGGCAGTGGGGGTCGAGTTCCCCATAGCCAGCCCAGGAAGGACGCTCATTATTCCCGCCGAGCAAAGCCATACCCAAAGTCGAAATAAACGACTTCTCATAGTCCCTCCGGAGGGCCCGTTGCCTTGCCCTCTAATGTTATTGGATGCCTGCCGGGAGGGTCGAGGCTGCATCGGTGGCGTTGGCTTTACAGGCTGCGGATGAACGGGGGTCCGACTTTCAACGCGCCGAAGGAATCTATTGCACTGCAGGAATGTTTATGTGCCAGTGAGGCAGTCGCTAAAGCCGCCCTCGTCATAACAATGTGGGGGTTGCCGCTACAGCCGACTCGGTCCTGGAGTTCTTAGATATATATCCGGTACCGAGCAGAAGCAACGTCCCAATTCGTCACACCCGACCCAGTTCCCATCGGCGCAGAGGTTCTTCAAATCCTGGCAATCTGCCGAATCCTCTCCTCCGCGGCATATGCAGTAACCCGGCTCGCATTCGATAACTTGGGGAAGAACCCCATCGGCTCTTGCCGCCGTCCCCGTGATGCGCATGTAATGATCCCTGATCTTACCAAGGGAAGCCTCGGCCGTAAATTCGGGTATACGCATTGGAATGACCTCCTTTATAGTTTAACGGTTATAATACAGTGACAACTTTGTGACTTGGAATGGAAATTCCTCGGGCACATCGACCTGCACGAACAATTTCTCGAGTGCAAGAGCACTAGATGGCGAAGACTTCGCGTCTTTCGGAGCCTGCTGCTTCACTGCTTCCGGCCAGGACAAAACAACGGGAACTTGAACACACCTCCGCCCTGCACCGTTACGCTTTCCTTTTCCAAAGCAACAATCGCAGCGTTTCTCTGAGGCGAAACCCTGCGCCGCCTCGCTGGCATCACCTGAAGGCACTCAGCCTTTTGCTCCGATCAGCGGCGTGCATGCAACAAAGTGAACGTTGCAGTTAGCTTGCATACAGCCTCTCTGCCACCGCCCTCCAATCTGCTGGCATGGACCACACCCGACATTGCAGTGCCGGGGTCCGCCTCCGCCTCCGCCTCCGCCACCGGCCCCGCCATCACCCCCAATATCCCCTGAAGTCTGGCAGAGAAAGGAACATTCCGGGTCGCCCGCGCATCGGCTGATACACTCACCGCCGGTGTCTATTGCGGCGGGAGATATTCCTGGATTCAGGTGCACACGCCGCCTTCGGGTGATTGAACCCGCAAACGTCTTGCGAAAAGCAATGGAACATTCAGCAGTAAACCCCGGGATACTCATACCTATGTCCTCCTGTTGAATTAATTGACTCCCTTTGTCGACGGTTACCGCACCCCCCGAAACGGAAATCCTTCGATTGGGTGGGAAACCACACTACTCCTCCGGCAGAAATAGGACTTGTTCTCCGCACTTCTGGGAGAGGCGACGACCTTCCTAATACAGTGTGGGAATATTGATTGTATGCGTCCAGCAATATCCGTCCGAGCAATCGGTGCATGTAATCGTATTCCCCTGGCGCCTACAAAGTTGCGGCAGAATTTGTGCCCTCGTATTAAGGGTTACGTTCCCATACGCCTCGTACCGTTCTCCTGAGCAACCCAATGAAATTTCAGCAGAAAAACCCGGTAAACGCATTTTCTTGTCTCCTCTCGGTGACATTTTGCAGTTTAGCTTGTCAGAGTAGAGCGTCTGCGTGCGAATGGCACTTTACGAACTATAGATCCCACTATATGGACCGCTATCATGTATCCAGCAGTTCTGGTGACAGATGTAGCACATAGGTGGAGGGTAACCCGGGAGCGGGCTACCACACACTTCCCATCCACATTCCGTCTTACAGTAAGGCATCGGAACAGCCGGAATTACCTGACTCACCTTGCCAAATTCTGTCAGGGGAGATGAAGTAACGTGCTGACGGGTCAGTCCCAAAAGTGATTTCTCCCCAGTAAATCCAGGCATATTCATTTTTGTCTCCCTTACTTCAAAAATCTCTGGGTTCAGCGGTCGTAATACGGTGACAATTTGGTGACCAGGAATGGAAACTCTTCGGTCACATTAGGTACACCCTCACCCTCCGGCGCGGACATAAGATGGTCGGCGCCAGACGGCCCATAGCCGCGGCTGCCCGTTACCCCTTAGGTATAAGTAATGGGGTGTGGTGTGGTCCCAGTGGTCCCGCTGGGCTCGGGGACCCAACGCCATGTGCAGTGTCCCCCTTCATAGCAATGGACAGTTAGCGCTTGAGGATGGACCTTTCCACCTCCTGCTGCTTGCTCCAGGGTAAGTCCATAACGCTCCGTCGTTTTGCCGAGCGAGGCCTCGGCGCTGAATCCAGGTATGTTCATTTTTTGTCTCCCTTCAACAAAATACACTCGTTTCACCGGTCATAGTACGGCGACAACTTCGTGACCAAAAAGGGGAACTCCTCGCTCACGTCCACGCGGCAGAAGAACTTCTCCGCCACATCAGTGTTGCGGTTCGTGTAGGAAAAAATCACTTCGACAACGTTGCGAGTCCCGCTCAGGGGCGACGGAGCGACGTCCACCCCGCTGAGCGAGGCGTTGCGCCCGAAGGCCTCGGCAGCGTTGGCATAGATGGCTTGATAACGGACCGCCAGGTAATTCAAAGCGCGGTGCTCGTCGGTGGCCCCGGCGTTGTCCGCCATCTGCATGATGCGGTCAAATAGCTCCTCCGCTGCTGGAGCAAACTCCTTGGCTGATGTTTTTTCGGGTTTCGGAATGGCCTTAATCAACGCGTCGCGGTCGAAGGAATAGATTTGGTCGAAGGCCACGATCGGGACCATCAGTCCATTGCACACATCCGGCCCGGCGATAGGTCCTCGAAATCCGATGACGCAATCCAGGTCCCAAGGCTGTGGTGTAGGACGGAGGGCTTCCACCAGCAAGCTGTAATCGGTGGGATCGCGTGGGACAAGGATGTAGGTTTCCAGGCCCTCGACCGTCATCACCCAGCACAACTGCCGCACCAGGTAACGATTTTCGGGCCTCGAAAGCACCGAGTGCAGCGCCTGCCGGTCGGTGAGGCCCGCGGTCTTGTCCCTCCCCACCGCCTGCGCAAATTCTTTCTCCACCGAAGTTCGCGGGAAGCGCGGTTCAATCCTGCCGATAGCATAGACATAGCTGGGGGCGGCTGCGGTTCCACCGTTGGTAGCGGGGGCCGTTCCGCAAGTAGGGCATGATTGGGGCGCGAGCGAGCTTTCCGCCGGCCTCGCGGCAGAGGTTACTGGCGCCGGGGCGTCATTCGCGCTGGCTGATACGGTTGCCACTTTCTCTTTCACTTCCGGTTGCTCCATGAAATTTCGCCTCCTTATTTGAAGTTGTAGCGGCGCTCTGCAGCGCCGGTCGGCGGTCCCTTCCCGGGCAGGCTCCGACTGCCGCCCAGTCAAACTACCGTGAGAAATGCATCCATCGGTTGAGCGCCGCGGCACGCTTCTCACAGCCGCCGCACGGCTTGATCCCCATGGCGTACGTGGCTCGCTTGATGGCGTCGCCCAGGCCGATCTCCTTCTCGATTAGGAACCCCGGAAGACGGACATGATGCGGCTGATGTTCGGCTTCCTTCGTGTGATTCTTGCCTGTTTCTTTCCTGTTCATGACCCTCTTCTCCCGCTGTGAGCGGAGGCCATCGCTTGATAAGCCGCCCAGGCATCGAGCACGGGCGGGGCGATGGTTCCCCGCCTTGTCATACCAGCTTGTAGTAACGGCGAGCTTGACTTGGGGCGCCGTGGCGCCTGGAAATTCTGACCAGAGCAGCGCGATTGTGCCGGTCACGAAAGGCGCCGCCGCGCTGGTCCCGCCAAACGTCTGCGGCTTGCCGTTTGTCCCCAGGCTGGTGACGTTCTCCCCCGGCGCGCTCAGGCCCCTCCTGCCGATGGAACTTCCGAGATTGGATTCGCTGAGAGGCCTGCCTTGAATGGTGCAAGCTGCCACCGGAATCACCCAGGGGTGGCGGGTGATGGCGGAACTTCCCACCATTCCCTGATTGCCCGCCGCGGCCACGGTAATAACGCCGCGCTGGGCCGCGTGGTTAAGTGCCTCCTCGAGCTTGCTTTCGCCTTTCGGTGAAGGTCGAACGAGGGCGGAACTCAGGTTGATGACGCGCGCGCCGGCATCGACGCTGTCGATAATAGCCTCAGCAAGTTCTTCCGGAGTCGCGCTCGGCATATGTCCATTGCCCTTGGCCGTTTCCGCGAAGATCGGACGCAGCAGTAGCGTGCAACCAGGACAGATCGCCGGCGCCATAGAACCCCGCCGGGCAGAGAGCATGCCCGCCACAAATGTCCCGTGTGTGCACGCAACGCTGTCAGCCAGGGTGCACGTTCCTTTGAGTTTTCCGGGGATTTCACGAATGGTCGAGCCCGCGAGGTCGGGATGGTCCAGTACCACAGGCCCGTCGATCAAGGCAACCGTGACTTCAGGACGGCCCTGGCCACGTCGCATCAGGTCAGGGAGCCGGACTAAATGGACAGGAGTCATCGCCCACCTAAGATCGACCGATTTTTGCGTAGACTTATTTGCTGAGCCCTGGAGGGGGAATCTAGCACCCACCCTCAAACGAAGTCAATAGTTATTTGTGTACCACTCATCTCCAGGGTAATGCGAGATACGCATCCTCTTCGATTGAAGCCAGCGAGCAAGCTGGTAGCTTAGCGAGCCCGTAGAAAAAGCTTAGGCTCTGGAGAGATTCCATTGGTAACTCCTGCTGTTGGGCGGCTTTTTGAAGTACGACGCTGCCCAACTCCATTCTGGACGACGGGCGGCCCTTGCCCGAGTTAGGATCACGGCAGCGGCTCAGGGCCCCTTATCGTGAGGATCACTGTTTTGATTGACCTGTTTCGAGTAAGATAAGCACGTCACTCCGCTTGGCGACTATTGAGTTCGAGCCGGGCAACCTCCAAAGGCGAAAGGACGAGCAGGAAGAGCGCAAAAAAATAATCCCTCCCATCTTGGCGCCTAACAATAGATCTCGTACTCATGACATCACCCAAAACGCATACTATTAAAACCTCAATTCTGGTGGCGCTGCTCATCGTTCTCAATTCCGCAGGAAATTTTTTTTTCGGTCTCGGTATGAAGCGGATCGGCGCCATTCAGGGCTGGTCAAAGGCGGCACTTCATTCCGCTTTTGTGGCCATTTTTACCAGCGCATGGATTTGGCTCGGCATTGTCAGCATGTTGCTGTTTCTTGCGGCGCTGATGTTGGTATTGTCGTGGGCAGACTTTACCTATGTCTTACCAGCCACCGCCTCCATGTATGCGGTGGTTCCTCTGCTTGGGCATTTCGTGCTACGTGAAAGTGTGACGGGGATGCGCTGGATGGGAGTGGCGCTGATCTGCCTGGGAGTGATGTTCGTGGGGCGTACCCCCCCGAACACAACAAAGAAGGGTTGAACATGCGGAGTGCCATTACTCTCGTGGTCCTGGTGCTTGCGGGTACCGGCGGTGATATTGCCGTGGCCCACGCTATGAAGCGCCTGGGTGAAGTGCACAGCTTTACACCGGCGGCGATTTTGCGCTTTCTGGTACGAGCTTTCCGCGAGGGCTGGATGTGGATTGGCATCGCGCAGTTGACCCTGGCGTTTTGTTCTCTGCTCGCGTTGCTTTCCTGGGAAGCGGTGAGCTTCGTGGTTCCCGCCATGGCGCTTAGCTATGTCACCGGCGCGTTGGGGGGAAAGTACTTCCTGGGTGAGCAGTTGACACCTTTGCGCTGGGCGGGAATCGGCTTGGTCTCCGTGGGCGTGGCGCTGGTGTGTTGGGGATAAAAGGAGCGCGAATTGTTTTTGACCTGGTTAAGGTGGGCGACTCTCGGCGCGGCAACATTGCCCTCCTTAGGCTATATATTTATCGTCTTCGCGGCCCGCAGTTTCTTCCGGCGCCAAAAAGCAGCGCCCCGCGACTTTACCCCGCCCGTGAGCGTCCTCAAGCCCGTTTATGGGCTGGACACCGAAGCTTACGAGAACTTTGCCAGTTTCTGCCGTCAAGATTATCCGGAATATGAAGTTCTGTTTGGAGTCGCGAACGAGCAGGACGCCGCCACTCCCGTGATCCGCAAGCTCATCGCCGATTTCCCGGAGCTGCCGATTCGCCTGGTGGTGACGCCGAAAAAGATCGGCTCAAATGACAAGGTCAACAAGCTTTGTGGATTGACACGCGCTGCCCGGTACGACTTGCTGGTCCTTTCGGACGCTGATATCCGCGTCGGTCCGGGCAGCTTGCGGTCGGTCGCCGCGCCCTTTCGCGACGCACAGGTTGGCGCTGTCACCAGCATGTTCACGGGGATTCCCGTCCGTTCTGTTTTGCCGGAGTTAGAGGCTATTTATTTCAGTACCGATTTCATGCCGGCTGTTCTGATGGCCCGGCAATTGGAAGGAGTGCACTTTGCGCTGGGCGCGACGATTGGGATCAGACGCGAGTGTCTGGCCGAAATCGGCGGATTTGAGGCGCTTGCCAACGAAGCCGCGGATGATTACGAACTCGGCAGCCGCACCGCCGCGCGCGGGCATCGAGTGGAACTGGTCGATGGCAGGGTCAGGACCTGGTGCTGCCTGCAGAGCCTGCAGGAGTTCTTTGTTCAACGCTTGCGCTGGGCCATCATGGCCCGCCAATCCCGACCCCTGGGCTACGCGGGGCTGATTTTCACTCAGGGGTTACCGTGGACCGTTTTGGCTGTGATTCTTGCCCCCACGCGCCTTCTGGCGGGGAGCTTTGTGGCAGCGTACCTGATTCTGCGCATGGCTGTCGTGTGGACGATGGGCGTCTGGGGACTGCACGACGAACTGCTGAAGCGCCGGTGGTGGCTGGTGCCCCTCTGGGACGCGTTCGCTTTCGTCGTCTGGTTGAACAGCCTGTTTTGGAGCCGCGTTACCTGGCGAGGGGTGAAATACCGCGTCTCGGGAGGCCGATTGATACCCGTGTCATCTCACCCGCTGGATTCCGTCAAAGTCGCGCGTGATGCATAAATGGAGCGGGAGATATGCCACACCGCGACTTTGACCGAGCCCTGTTCTCCCCCGGATAAGGCTTGAAGAACCCGCCTCCATTCAGCCGCAATACTTAACCCTTAAGCCCTGCTTTCGCGGGAATCACGCACAAATGCTTGCCATCTCCATCCCGTATTAGCTAAATTGGTCCTGGCATGGGCGATCCTCAAACTGCACCTACCGGACTCCGGCTTCTGCGGGGACTCCTGCGCCATTACCCGTTTGTCCTGAAGAACTTCAAACACTATTTCCAGAACCTTTATCGTCGCGAAATCCTTCATACCGATGTTGTCGCTCCCTATGCCGCGGTCTTCTATACGACTCACAAGTGCAACTTAGAATGCACCTATTGCACGCAAAAGGAACCGGACGTCTTCAGCGATGAGTTGCCCACTGACATGACGATTGCGCTCCTTCGCACCATCCGTCGCGAAACGGATTCGATTCTTTTCACGGGTGGCGAACCGTTGCTGCGCCCCGATGTAGAAGATTTGGTGCAAGCGGCCAAGCGCGACGCGAAATTCCGTTCCGTGCTGTTGGTGACGAACGGCACCCTGCTGCACAAACGTCAGCGGCTCTTTGCATCCCTCGATGGCCTCATCGTCAGCCTGGATGCTTTGACGGCGGACCCTGCGAACCCCAAGTCCAAGCCGGGTGTGTTGGCCAGGGTCCTGGAAAATCTCGAACTTGCCAAGCAACGTATGCCTCGCCCCAACGACATCACTATCAGCACGGTGATCGAGGAATCGAATATTCAGGAGGTTGA
Organism: uncultured Acidobacteriota bacterium; assembly: GCA_963825395.1. Taxonomy (GTDB): domain Bacteria; phylum Acidobacteriota; class Terriglobia; order UBA7540; family UBA7540; genus Bog-366. The sequence goes on from CAWGTQ010000015.1 coordinate 12,858, forward strand.
GCGCATCCTGGATTTCTGCGGTGAGCAGGGATTTGTCTTCGCCACCCAGACGGCGCTGCACGAAAAACTGCCCAACTTGCGACTAAAGCGGAACCCCCGCTATCAGGTGCTGGTTGAGAAGATTATCGAGCGCCGGCGCGAGCGCAAGCAGCCCATTAACGGCACCCCTAAACTCTTACAGACAGTGCTGGAGTTCGGCGATTTCAAGTGTTTTCCGACCATGTTTCCGCGCGTCTATCCCAACGGAGATGTCTTCTATCCCTGCGAACCCCTCAAGAAAATTGCCGGCAATTTGCTGAAGGAGGGCTCCTTCAAGAAGGTCTTTGCGCGGGGGCGTAAGCTGTACGGAGACATTCCCGATTGCCGGGCGGTTTGCCATCTCTTCGGGAATGTCGTCTCGTCCTATTACGTGAAGGATTTCTGGGGGCTGGCCGGCGACTCGCTGCGCTAAGGTGGGCTTCCAGCCACGCCTTGCAGTGCCGGATCTTAGCGCGACAATTCTGCCAGTATAGGTTGGCGGTTTGGCGGTTTCACCTTGGGTGCTGACCTAAAGGTCAGCGCTACAAATCCAGAATACAAATCCAGGCTCAAGCCTCCAGCCCAATCGGATCGCCCACGCGCACCTCGCCGGTGGTGAGAACCGTTCCATAGACGCCCGCCCGCTGCTCGTGCTGCTGAGCCACACACTGCAAAACGCCGGGGATTGCCTCTCCGTTCTGGGGATCAAGGTTGACGATCATGCAGCGCTTATCGACTTTGATGATGGCGACTCGCGCTTCTGCGCCGACTCGCAAGATTCGTCCGACCCAGTTCAACTCCTCGAAGGCTCCGCCGCTCTGCAAATCGATCAGCAGGTTGGGACGAAAGCGCCAGGAGTTTTCTTCCGTTCCGCTTTCCTCGGCGATCCGGGCAATAGTCTCCCGGCTGATCAGGGAGATGGGCGCGGCATCGTAAATGCCAAGACCGTGATGCAGCAAATAAAGGGCTCGGCCGGAGCGCTCCTCGAGTTCCCGGCGAAGCGGCTCACTCGCCACCGGCCACTTCTGGCCCGTAGGAGTGGTGACGGTCACGCTTTTTTCCCCTGAACCGTTCTCCTCAACGGCCGGCACATAGCGCAAAAGGTCCGGCATCTCGCGGGCCGTAAGCCAGGGAAAATCGCTGCGCGAGGCGACATGAACAAACGCATAGCGCCGGTCCTCCGGCACACCTTGTAGCGTCAGTTTCGTGGCGGGCAGGACTTCGCCGCGCATGGACTTCACCGGATAACGAGCGATTTGACGAACTACCCCGACGGGGTTCATGCCAGGTTCCCTTTCACTGATTGGATAACCGTAAGGTCCTTAATCCATTGGCTGCGTAATGTGGATTCAGTGACCCGGGCAAGATGCTCGGCAAAGACGCCGTCATATTGAAAGGTCGTTGTGCAGGGCCCGTCGGCCACCCAGTTGATTTCCACTTCCCAGGGCTCGGCGCCTTCTCCGGTTCCGTTGGTAACGGGGTGCGCCGCCAGGCTCCGCACTTTCGCCAGAGGGATTTCCAGAAGGCGGCGCTCCCGCGGTCCCAACACTATGATCTGTTCGGGATGAACAAAAATCTGGGCATGCCCAATGGGGGGGGAATCAGGTGATTCCTGAAATGTTCCGCCATTCAGCACGATCAGGGCGCCCAACTCAGCGGCAATGGCATCCGCCGATTTCGCTTCCGGCTTCGCCCGGACCAGCAAACTAAAAGCAAAGAGAAGCAAGGCCCCCACGAGTGATGCCGCTCCCGCGCCGGCGTTCCTATACCGCCACCCCAGCCAAGCCGCGCACGCCGCCACACCCAGGCGAACACAGGCCCACGCTCCCGCACGGCGCCGCAGACGCCTGATGCGCGGGATCACCAAGATGATCCCAAAAAGGATGAATAACCCCGCTTGCTTGGCTAACTGGCCAAACGTCCGGCGAGGTTGAGGTGATTGCTCCCCTGAATTATTCGCTGCCATATGCCCCGAAAGAAGCCGGCTTATTACCCTCGTCCCGTAGGAAAGAGACCACTGAAAGCTGATAACTGACGACTAAAGACTCCTGTCCTCATTCCATCTCAAATGCCAAGTACTGCAATTGGCCGTCGCGCTCGATTTGCAGCACCACAGGGTCGCCGGGCTTAAAGTGTTGGATGGCCGCGCTCAGGGCGTCCAGGCTGATAATGGTAACGCCGTTCAACTCGTGGATGACATCCCCGGTTTCCAGACCGGATTCGACGCTCGCGCCAAAGGCTGTGCGGGCTGCCACGATCACTCCCGAGGCCATGCGCAAGTCCGGAACCATGGCGGATATCCGGCGGTCGATCTGCACGCCGATGATTCCCAGTTGGGGAATTTGATCCTTCACGGGGTCAAGCGAGTCCGCCAGACGATCCAAGTCGCCCTGCACTTCAACGACAGGAACCTCCAGGGAAATCTTTTCCGAGGCGCGCACGACCTCTAATTGGAGGGGCGCCGGATCCTCTCGCCACTGGAACGCGGCAGCAAACTGCGGCACGTTGATCACCGGCCTCTTATCCAGGGTCAGGACGATGTCCTGGACTTTCAGCCCCGCCTTTTCAGCCGGACCTCCGGGCGCAACGTCGGAGACGATTACGCCATAGTCCTGTGACAGCCCCAGCCCCGCCGCCAAAGTCGGGGTGATCGTTTGCACGGACGCGCCAATTTCCTCGCGGTGCACGTGTCCCTGCTTGCGCAGTTGCTCGTAAATGCGTCGTACTACCCCACTGGGAATGGCAAAGCCGAGCCCTTCATTTCCGCCCCCTTCCGTCAGGATATAAGAGTTGATCCCCACCACCCTGCCCTCAACATCCACCAACGGGCCGCCGCTGTTCCCGGGGTTGATGGGCGCGTCAGTTTGGATGTACACCATGGGACGATCGGGTTCAGGCTGGCGCGCAATCGAGCTCACCACGCCCATGGTTACGGAATTACTCAATCCCTCTGGACTCCCGAAGGCAAATACCACTTGGCCCTGGTGCACGTCCTGGTATCTGCCAAAGGGAAGCGATGGCAGGCCGCTGGCTTCAATTTTGAGCAAGGCCAAATCCGTTTCGCTGTGCACGCCCAATACGCGCGCGTCCATGGTGGTAGGCCTGGAGCGCAAAGTGGCGTGGGGCGAATTGCTATTCTCCGATGAAAAAAGCACCACCCGGACTCTCACGGCGCCATCCACCACATGCGCGTTGGTGATGATGTATCCCTCCGGGTCCACGATCACGCCTGAGCCGAGGGTTCGCTGGCGGCCGATGAGGGCCGTGTTCGTGTGCCCGCTCTGTTCCACTGCCGCGTATCCTGTCACCAGAATCTGCACCACGGCAGGAGAAACCTGCTGTACCAGGGACACCACGGAACTGTCAAGTTGCTGCAGCGAATCCTTGCCGGCAGCGGGCCGGGCGCTCAGCGAGAGCGCCAGAGCCCCCAGCAAAACCATCCCTGACCTCCTGGCAATGGAGTTCAAATGACCGCCTGGAGCCACGAACATGATGCCTCCTTGCGACCCCCATGGGTCCAACACGTTGCAACGAATCTGGCCAAGAACACACCTGAACGCGTTTTGTCTGGTGATGAAACGTCCTCTCCTTATGATGCAAGAAATGCCTCTTTCCGCTCATTTCTTCCCGGCGCGAAATGTCGCGAAGGCAATGCCCCCTGCACGCAAGGGGATTACCGCGCGTGGGCAAATGGGGGTTAGCGTCACGATGGCCATCGCGCGGAACCCGGCCTCTGCGGTTCATCCTATGATAGATAGGGCAATGTCACCCGGTACGGGCGGCTATTTGCAGGCGTAAGTAAAGGCGGCGCATCATTTCGCGGTCGATAGCTGTCATGGAAAGGAATTCCACCGCGAACCCGCCGGGAATTTTCGTTCGTACTGCCGCTGCGGCGCGGAAGTAGTCGGCGCCGACCTTGATGCCCACCCGCAAGATCGTTCCCGTCGTGACCTCATGCGCAGTCTTCACCGAGAGTCCAAAGGGGCTGAAGTCAACCAGGGGAGCGGTAAACTTCACGTCGGTTCCAACAAAGCCCACTTGCGCAGGCGTTTTTGATCGAACCCTAGTTGCTCGTCTGGTCGCCAAATCGTGCCCCCGGTACCCGGCATGCCTGCTTATGATTCCGACTGCGGATAAAAGGCCCGCATTCGCCCTTTGACGACCATCCTACAGGCTATAAGTCAAGGCGTCAACAGGCCCGAAATGGTGTGGCGGGGCGGAGATCTACCGCTGTAATTTTTCCAGGGCTGAAAGGATTTCAGGATTCTTCGGGTCAGCCGCCAGTGCGGCTTGCAGCTCCTCCAGGGCCTGAGCGTCTCGCCTTGTGGCGGCGTAAATCAGCCCCAGATTGAAGTGGGCGTGGTTGTCCTTGCTGTCCATTGCCAACGCAGCCCTAAAAGCTTTCTCTGCCCGGTCTCGATCTCCCCACTGCACGTAGATATAACCCAGATGATCATAGGCAGCAAGGTTGGGCTCGCATTGAAGTGATTGGCGGAACTGCTGCTCCGCCTCGCCGAGCCGGTTGGAATCAAAATAAAGTTTGCCCAGCAGGTTGTGTCCGTTGAAATTCATGGGGGACCGGAGCACGGCAGTGCGGAAATGCTCTTCCGCGCGATCCAGTTTGCCTGTTTCTGCGTAAGCCGCCCCCAGGTTCAAATGCGCATCGGCATCGTTAGGATTCAGCCGGAGGGCCTGCTCAAGAAGCGGCATGGCTTGATCAAAGCGTCGCTGTTGAGCATAGAGTGCCCCCAGCGAATCGAGGGTTTGGACGCTGTTGGGTTCCAGACGCAAGGTTTCCCGCCATTCGCGCTCTGCCCCCTTCGATTCTCCTCGAATCCAGTAGGCCAGTCCCAAAGCGTCGTGCAAGCGATAGTCATCGGGCTCGGCAGCGAGGGTCTGAGCATACAGGGTAACGTCGTCTCGCCAGTCCAGAACGCGCAAACTGATGCGTAGCACGCAGAGCGCCGCCACAAAGCAGGCGGCGCCCACTAGAGTTGTTCGGAAGATGCTTCCCCGGCTGGATGTGATTTGCCATGCAACCGCGAACGCCCAACCGGCAACCAGGCAAAATCCCACCGAGGGCAGATAGAGGTAGCGCTCCGCAAACACGTAGGCGCTCATCCACCGGGCATTCAGAACCGGGGCCAGCGTGAAGAACAGCCACAGAATTCCAAAGGAAACCGGCCGCGCGCGCCTCCAGAGGACGCCAAAGGCCCACGCGCAAAGCACCAGCGCGCCCACACCTCTCACAACCCGCACATCGAGAAAGCTGGCGCTTGCAAGGAACGGGTAGAACGCTGAAAGGCGCGCCGGCCAGAAGAGCTTTCCCAGGTATTGGCCTACAAGCGCCAGGGCGGAGAGGATTGTCTCCGGCGCGTTGATCGCGTGCATTCCCGTGGGGTGCGCGAACGCTCCCATAACCCGCACGCGAAAAAGGACGTAGCACACGGACACCAGCCACAGCGGCCCATATCGAAGCATTTTCTGCAAACGTGTGGTTTCGCGGCGGTCCCCACGGTAGAAATGCTCATAGATCGTGGCGAGCAGGGGAAGCGTAAGCGCCTGCTCCTTGGAAAGAATGGCCAGAATGAAACTCGCCATCATGGCGGCTTCGGCCCAAGCTTTCCGCCCGCCACCCGGTCTTGCGGCCCGCAGAAAGCACCAGAAGGTAAGCAGGTAAAAGAGGGTCACCTCAAGGTCCGTTACTGCGGAAACCCAAGCCACCGCTTCCACGTGAACAGGATGGAGCGCGAACAGGCCGGCAGCAGCAAACGCCGCAACACGATCCCCGAGCATCTGTTCAGCCAACAGAAACAGAATTCCCACGGCAGCCATGTTCAGGAGCAAGCTGACCAAATGGAAGCCATAGGCCAAGGGGCCGAAAAGCTGATAGCAGAGCAAGAAGCCAAGCGTTGCCATCGGCCGGTAATAAGGAGTTCCTCCCTGCGCGCCCAGGCTTGACCAAAGGCCGGTGGTCAACAATTGTCCCAGGTGCTGGAAGTTGTGTACGTAGGGATTGTCGAGGATGAGGACCTTATCGTCATAAGTGTAAGCGAAATCATTTCGGAGGATGCCAACATAAGGCAACGCTGCCAGCAGCAGGAGAACGGCCAGCGTCCACGGCCCGGTAAAAAAGCGAGCGGCACGCGGGGGAATCTCAGACCCCTGAACTGCGGGTGGCCGGATTTCAGGTTCATTCCGGTGGCTGTTCATCGCCACACCAAAAATCGGAGGACGCGCAAAACTTGGCTCATCTCTTCGATCTCTTCACCAACATCTCAAGAAATTATCGCAGCCAATACGCAGGTAGTGTCTCAGTTTTTGTAGCGGCGGTCTACGACCAAGGCTGTCCATCACCGGGAAACGGTTGCACTCAATGTGGCTCTGCCGCCCCGCTGTCATGAAATTGGCTGTGCCGAAGGCACCTTGGACTGCGGCGGCTCGACGCCGCCTTGCAATGAATAACGGCGGCGGCGAAAATCAAGGTTAAAACCAAATCCGGTCTGTATTAACAAGAAAGGAAAAGGCGGCGTCGAGCCGCCGCAGTCCAAGGCGCTGCGCGCATTTTCATGCACCGTGGCCAGCCGCAGACGGCGAAGCCCCAGGTTATGGGTCAGCGGCCGGACCGTAATTTGGACAAGCCTGGTCAACGACCGCCGGGGCGAGTTTCTACATTTTCGGAGCCCCAAACGAACCCGGCGCGGTGCGAACCCCGTCCCCAATGGGTGGAAAGGCCGGTAGCTTTATAGAAAACGAATCAACTCTGCCCTTTAGCTGTGAACACACTCCTCAGGATGTCGCGCAGGACGGGGTAGCCGCCAAGAGATTGGCTGATCTTGAGTTTTTTCCGCTTGTCGTTGAATTCGAGTTCAATCCAATACGTCGTGGTGCCGCGGTAGGTGCGGGATTTCTCCCTAAACAGGAGAATGTCGCTCCAGGCGGCGTTGAGCCACTGTAAATCGCCACGGCCGCGAGCGTAGGAGATGCCATTGGTGTCGACGCGGACAGTTAAGAGGGATTGGCCGGTGAAGTAGGCGACAGGGAGGGCGATGGCTGCGGTAATTGCCATCATGATGTAGATAACCCAGATGAAAGTGGAACTCATAAAGCCGTCATAGACAGTAAATGATGCCATCATGCCGGCGACAAACGCGCCGATGCCGAACACAATCAGCCAGAGGGTCCACTCCGCAATGGGGTCGGGGTAGAACGTTCGGGGCAATCCGGAGCCCTGGGGTGGGAGATCGGCAAGACGTGAGCGCTTTTCACCCTTCAAGACGAATGCCCAGAAAATGGTGTGCAGCAGCACGCCGAGGGGCACGCCGGCCGCCAGGGCGAAGACGAACCGTGCAAAGTAAAGCGTGTGAGCGTCCCGGTAAGTTGTCACTTCGCGGACGGCGTAGCGGCCCTCGTCGTCTTTCTGATATCCGCCAGAATGAAAATCGGGGGCTTTCCCTTCGAGCCCGGGAACTTCGGGGAAATTAATGTAAATTTTGCCGTGGGCGCCGTTCGCGGAATCCGCGGGAGTATCCCACTGGAGTCGAGCGGCCATGGCCGCGCCGGTGGAAGTGATGGTCGAGTGGTTCTCCGTCCAGGAAACGTCCTTAGGCGTGATTGCTACTTTGGCCGCAACGACGCACGCGGGGCCTTCTGTATAAAAACTGATGTGCTCTTCCAGAAACTGCTTGATGCGGGGGCTTATCTTGTAGGTGTCGCTGCTATCGGCGTCGATGGTAAATTCAATCTTGAAAGTCTCGTCCACCGGTTTACCTGCAAGGACTTGGGAGCGGGTCGCGAATTGCAGCGAAGCGGCCGCATACGTGACCAGGAACACGGTGAGAGCGAGAGTCGCTATGTACTTTGGAATCATCGGGGATCGCCACTGTAGCATGAGCGGGAAAACTTTGTCGAGCGAGGTAGTGTGGACCCGTTCTTGAGGTTCCCGGCTTTACATCCTGGACCGAGCCGCGGGTGGCGCAGACATTGGTTTGTATGTCTGCGACCCCATCTGTCGCCTTACGGCAGCATTCGAGGACGCACACATGCGAGTCAATGTGTGCGCCACCCGCGGAGTCTTCCTGCTCCTGCGGGACAACTCCGGCCGGCTCGCCCTGCACCAGCCCCGTCATTTTCCAGATGGCTTTTCTTTGGTCTCATCGCCGGCCGAACTTTTGGTCGAGCTTATTCAATAGGGCGAGTCCTTTTGCGGCAGACCCTCTGGCGGCGAGAGCGTGAAACCTTAGCTCGGCGTCGTGTTGGGCGAGGGCGACAGTCGCCAACTCGTCGATCAGCTTATTCATGCTGATCCTCCGGCTATGGGCCAGCTGGCGTAGGCGTGCGTGTTTCACCTCTGGTAACCGGATGGTGAGGGTGCTCATACAAGCTCCTTCGCGCGCTATCGTGCTCTGGACATCACCGCGCGCAGGATGTTATTGATGCGGGTGGAATAGCCCGCACCATACCGCCTGAGCCAGTCGTAAATGTCGCGGTCAAGGCGGGCGGCGATCAGAACCTTGGGCGCCCGGCGGGATTGCGCCAATTGTTCCTCGGTCAGCGCCGGGATGTCCGAGTAGTCGATATCGGAATCCTCTCCGGCGGCCTGACGCTTCGCGATCCGTGCCAGGACCGCCTTTTGCCGCTTATTCAGCGGCCTACTGAATATAGATTCGGCGTTCACGCTGATTAGCTCCCCGCGCCGAGATGATGCGGATGATTTCTTCGCCATCGACTTTGTCCTCACGGAAAACATGCACAACCAAGAGGAGGGGAGACGGCTCCGATCGCATGCCATCGCTGTTCGCCCTCGACGATACGGTCCTCGATCACCTTACGCGAAACGCAGCCTGCAAGCAAACCAGCCCTGGAATGGGTAGTGGTGCAGTTTGACGCCGTAGCGGCGAGTTTACCTCGCCAAACGGCGGCGTGAAGCCGCCTCTACATCAAACTGCACTTTTACCCTGGTTGTATCCGGGGTACCCGGCCATCGTGACGTTTTGTCGCCTTCGCCGCCGAGCCTCGCAACCCGTTTCCTACCGGCAGGAAATTCGCGGCGGGAATTGTAAAATTTTTTCCTACCGGCAGGAAATACCGCAAGAATCCTATTGACAACGTATCTTATGTTATTGAAAACACGTAGAGAAAAAAATCAGCTTTTTGGCTTGCCACGATGTTGATGAAAAGAAATCACTTAAGCTTCGCTTCTCGCGATGTTGATGAACATTAAGGAATTAAGTTGGAGCCCCGGAACACTCTGCACGCGCGTGCCTGCCGTCCGACCCAGGTTCGCACCCTGCGCCGTCAGGCTCGGGCTCCTGTGGGAGGACGAGCCCGGAGCCGGCTTTGTAGCCTCAATTTCTTCTTGACAAAGCCTAGACTTGTCGGTATACTAGGTACGAAGCTGGTGCCTCAGGACGAAGGGACACCGCGGATGACCCGCATGGAAGATTCTCGCCTGCGCCTGTCGTGGCGCTTGATAGGCACCCTCCAAGAACAAAAAGTCATAAACCGGGCACAGTTCCGGAAAAGAGATGTTATTTTTTTGGCGAACGAAGCCGCTATGTGTATGAAAAAAAACAAAAATAAGCCAATTTGTCAGACACAAAAGGCGATATTTCTGCATAATTGACGGCCATGAGGATGACATTTTACACAAAATGACACGTACTTTGCGGCAATCGGAGGCTTTTTGTCGCTATTCGAGCGCTAAGGAACGAGTCGCTCGTTTCAAAATGCAGAAACTTAAGGCAACGGTCGCAGACCGCCACTACAGCACATTGATACATGACTCAAACTCTTGACTTCATCAAAGGAAAATCTCCTTCATCATGACTTGTAGTAGAATCCCGGACTGCAACATACGTTTAACCCATCTTCAAGAGGGTACCGCCATGAAAAGGCTGTTCCTACTGGTTCTCGTTTCCGGCCTGGGAGTATGCCTGGGATTTGCCCAGGCGGCGAAGACTCGCATCGCCATCGTCGGCCTTGACCACGATCACGTGTGGGGCCGGATGGAAACCCTCTTGAAAACACCGGATGCGGAACTGGTGGCGATTGCCGACACGCACCCCGAACTGATTGAGAAGGCGAAGGCCCAGGTTCCCGCGAGCGTCAAATTCTTTAATGATTACACGGAGATGCTCGACCGGATGAAACCTGATGCGGTCATTGTAACCACGGCCAACAATCTGCATCTCCCCATCCTGCGCGCGTGCGCCCGGCGGCACATCCATTACTTCACCGAGAAGCCCATGGCCTCGAGTGGCGCCGACGCGCGCGAAATGGCACGCCTGGCGAGTGAGGCCGGCATCAAGCTGATGGTGAACTACTGGAATTTCTGGTCGCCCGCAACGCAGGAGGCCGCGGCGCGCATGAAGGCGGGCGAACTCGGTCCCATCCAGAAGATCATCGCCGAGTTTGGGCACGAGGGCCCCAAGGAAATTGGCACCTCGAAAGAATTCAGCGCCTGGCTCTACGATCCCAGGAAGAATGGGGCCGGTGCGCTCATGGATTTTGGCTGTTACGGCGCCGCCTGGGCAATGTGGATGAAGGGCCGGCCCCAACGCGTATTTGCCTATTCACTCCAGCTCAAAACCGCTCAGCACAACGAAGTCGAGGACGACGCGGTGGTCTTGCTGGAGTATCCGGACGCCTCCGCCATCCTGTTGCCCTCGTGGGATTGGCCGTACAGCATGGGCCAAGCAGAGTTCTTCGGCCCCCAGGGCAGCATGTTGGTGATGGGCGACGGGTTGCTCTACCAGCCCGCCAAGGAACAAACCCGGATTGAGGACCCGGGCGGGACGCCGGTTCCTGTCCCTCCGCTCCCGCCCGGGAAGAAGGATGGAATCGACTATTTCCTCGACTGCATTCGGAACAACAAACCCATTGCGGACCCGTCGTCGGCAGAATTGAATGTGGGAGTGAACGAGATCATTGACGCCGCGATCGAATCCATTCGCACCGGAAAAGCGGTGAGTTTGAAGCCGTGAATCAGGGGTCAGGAGACAGGGCAAGAAACAAGGGTGGCTTGTCTGGTTTCAGAGCGGGCCGATATCCACCCAGGCGCGCTTGCCCCATGACTCCAGGCCTTTCTCGGCAAGCTGCAAACCTTTCGCGCCTTCGAGCAAGCTCCAGCGGAACGGTTGGTCCTTGACGACGTGGAGCAGGAACAACTCCCATTGCTGTTTGAAAGCGTTTTCGTAGACTTCCTGCTCTGGCACCTTTTGCCATCCGTCGAAATAGTTCAGCGCGCTGGGAACGTCCGGATCCCACACAGGACGCGGCGTTGCGCCATAGGGCTGAATCCAACAGTCCCGTAACCCCGCCACTGCCGAGCCTTTTGTGCCGTCCACTTGAATCGTGAGCAGGTCGTCGCGACGAACTCGCACGCACCAGGAGGAACTGAACGGCGCGAGGATGCCGCCTTCGAGCTCGAAGGTGGCGTAAGCAGCGTCATCCGCCGTACACTGGTAAACCTTGCCGTCCTCGTTCCGCCGCTCGGGGATGTGGGTTGCGCCGCGGCAGGAAACGGCCTTCACCGGGGCAAAGAGGTTGTCAAGGATGTAACGCCAGTGGCAGAACATGTCAAGGATGATCCCGCCGCCGTCTTCCTTACGGTAGTTCCACGAAGGGCGCTGCGAGGGGATGGTATCGCCCTCAAAAACCCAGTAGCCGAACTCGCCTCGCACCGCGAAAATGCGACCGAAGAAGCCCATGTCGCGCAATCGTTGGAGCTTCACCAGTCCCGGCAGCCAGAGCTTGTCCTGCACTACGCCGTGCTTGATTGCCGCAGACTCCGCCAGCCGGTAAAGTTTCAGCGACTTTTCAAGAGTTTCGGCCACCGGCTTTTCACAATATATGTGCTTTTGAGCGGCGATGGCTTTGCTGACCGCCTCAAAGCGTTGGGCCGTCGTCTGAGAATCGAAATAGATGCAATATTCCGGATCGCCGAGGGCCGTATCAAGCTGGGTAGTGTAGGGCAGGCCGCCGAACTCCCGCGAGATGGCCTCAAGTTTGGTGTCACTCCGCCCTACCAGGAGAGGGCGCGGCACGATTCTTTCCGCATCGCTAATCCTGATGCCGCCCTGCTTTATGATGGCGCCAATCGAACGGCGCAAGTGCTGGCTCAGACCCATGCGCCCGGTAACGCCGTTCATGATGATTCCCACAGAATGGTTCTTCGGATTTTCCATTTTCACGCCTTTGATTTTTCCGTGCATTGAGGTTGCGCCCCGGATGGGAGCGCCGGAGCGTCCGCCCCCGCGCGGGGCAAGGTGCCTTCCAATTCCTGCCGCCAATGCGCTACGTCACCGGCCGGACCGTAGCAGTAAATCATGCGCATGGTTGTGGAGCACGTGTTGGTGAGTTGGTGAAAAACGTGGGGGGGGGATGTAGACGGCTTGGCCGGCCTTGATCGGTCTTCTTTCGGCGCCCAAGCACATCTCGCCGTCGCCTTCGAGAACCAGATAAACCTCTTCCTGCTCCTGATTGTGCCAGGGGACTTGGCCCCCATGGGGCTCCAGCGAGACGTACCCTATCGAAAAGTTCTTTGCCTGGATGGGGCTGGTTCCCCCCACCAGATTCTGTGTCCGACGCCGCGCCGGATAAGTGCGGCCGGCGATTTCCGCCAGGTCAACAATGTTCACTGTGCTCTCCCCCGTACTCGATGAGGTGCCTTCCACGCGGTTCGAAATGAATATCCGCCGCTTCGAATGCAGCCTGGAGCATCCCGAACCAGCCCGGCGTTCACGTTCACTCTCGCTTGCGAGCGCGGTGTGCACAGCGCCCGGCAACACGTCCTCTTCGGCCGCGGCGCGAAACATTTCAAGATACGCCTGCCCCCGTGCGAAATCAATTCCGGCCTGATTCCATGCTTGAGCTAGCCGGCCACCCGCGGAAAGGGCTGCTAAGTTTGCGGTTTGCGGGGCGCAAGGATGGTGATTACCGCGGCGAGACTTCCGAAGAGCATCCCGGCAAGAACCGTCAGACCTACCCAGAAGATAAGTTGCGGAAAGAAACCGAGCCATACATATTTTGCCGTCAGGCCCAAGCCGTCGGGAAAGTCAGGCGGAACGGCGTCGTAATGAGTTCCCCAATCTCTCCAAAAGCCGAAAAACGTCAACACGGCCACCGGCACACGCGCTGCGTAAGCGTAAGCCACAAGCGTACGAAACAGCGCCGACCACCCGGGCAGAGTGACAAACGCCGCTACGACGACACCCGTCGAAAGGTAGAGAAGCCGCCCCCGAAAGTTTTGCTGAAGGTGGAGAAGCGACCCCACAAAACTGAAGGCAAAGACCACCGTTACACCGAGCACTGCGTACCCCACGGCGCGGCCAACGGACTTGGGTCTCTGGCCGCGTGCGGCCAGCTTCAGCGCAAAGTAGATGCCAAATACTGGCGCCAGCCAGATGATGCCCACAATCGCCCAGGGACCGCCAGGATCGGAATTGAAAAATATTCGTGGTCCATGCGCGAACTCACCCGCCAACCGCACTGCCGTAACGCCTAGTGTCATCAGCGCCGGAACGAGAATTAGACGCTTGATGCCAAGTCTCCTCGTGGAGGATTCGTTCACAGGGACCTCCCCTTAACGTCCGCGGTGAAGATAAGGTAACAACTCGCAAGAGCCTGAAACAATCTGCGCATTCTACCCGATTTGGTTTGCTGGAGCCAGAGCGGGGTGAAGGTCTTCGGTGAACTTGCCATGCCCGGCTATCTCCCCTGCGTCAGATAAGGAATGAGGTCTGCGCCCCCATTTGCTTTTTGAGCCGTGCCTCCGCGCCTTCGAATCGTCACCGTCATCAATATTCATGCAGGTGCCAACGTAGTGGCAGAAACTTGGGTGGCAAACAAATCCCGCAGAAAGGGCTCAAGACAGGGAGAGGTGTCTGAGGCGTCGGCACGAGAGGCAGTTCCTGGTTCCGAAGTGGTTTTTTGCCAAAGTGAGCAAATTTGAACAGACACGCCGTCGACAGAGGGACTTAAATCGTTGCTTGGGGCTTCAAGAATGGAGACCCTGGCTGTGGCGTCAGCGCCTCTGAGAGCCAAAATGGAAATCCCAGCAGAGCTTTTTGCTGGAGCGCCAACTCTAAGAGTGCTAGACTTAGGCGCGAGTTGCGGAACCTGCCGTGTGGGGCTTTCGGCCAGCAAATTACTTGCACTTTATCGACGACCCTGCCCCCGTTAGTGTCACCTTCCCGCGTCACTGAGCTATGCATGAGTCAGGGGCAAAAGCTAGGGACAGGGCTTCGCTTCAAACTCAGAGGCCTGTGGTGAAGCTGCGTGGCGCCGCCGTTTCTCGTGCAAAAAGGCAAAGAGTTTCCGTCGGCCTCACCTGGGAGGGATATTCATGAAAGTCCTGCTGGTCTACCCGGAATTTCCTGACACGTTTTGGAGCTTCAAGCACGCTTTGCCCTTTTTCGGAAAGCGTTCGGTGTTTCCTCCCCTTGGGCTGCTCACCGTTTCAGCGTTGATGCCTGCGAACTGGCAAAGAAGGGTAGTGGATTTAAATGTCCGGCGTTTGAGTGACGCCGAACTCGCATGGGCGGATATGGTGTTCTTCAGCGCGATGATTATTCAGGGTTCCTCGCTGCGCCAGCAGATCGCGCGCTGCAAGGCGCTCGGATTGCGCACCGTGGTGGGAGGTCCCATCACCAGTTCCAAGGATTCCGCCTTCGCGGAAGCCGATCATGTGGTGGAAGGCGAGGCGGAGGAACTCATCCCGCGGCTATGCGCTGACCTGGAAGCCCGCGCTGCGGAGCCCCATTACGCCAGCCGCCAATGGCCCGATGTTACCAAGGTCCCCCTCCCCCATTTCCATCTGGCCGACTTGCGCCGCTACAGTTCCATGGCGGTCCAATTCTCACGGGGCTGCCCTTTCACCTGCGAATTCTGTGACATCATCGAGATTTACGGTCGCCGGCCGCGTACCAAAACCCCTGAACAGATGCTCGCCGAGCTGGATGAGATCTATCGCCTGGGTTTCCGGGGAAGGGTTTTCCTCGTCGATGACAACTTCATCGGCAATAAGAAGAATGTAAAGATCTTAATGCCCCGCCTGGTGAAGTGGATGCATGACCACAAGTATCCGTTCGCCTTTATTACTGAGGCTTCCCTGAATCTGGCTGAAGACGAGGACCTGCTGGGCGAGATGCGCGCGGCCCACTTTGTCAGTGTGTTCCTGGGCATCGAAACCCCAGTGGCCGAGAGCCTGAAAGAAACTACCAAATTCCAGAATCTCCGCATGGATCTGCTGGAAAGTGTGAAGCTCATTCAGGCCTACGGAATGGAAGTGATGGCAGGATTCATCGTGGGTTTTGATAATGACCCGCCCGATGTCTTTGAACGGCAGATCGCCTTTATCCGTGAAGCAGCAATTCCACTCTCCATGGTCGGCCTGCTCAACGCCCTGCCGAATACGCAGTTGTGGCGGCGGCTCCAAGCGGAGGGCCGGCTACTGAAGGAAACCCTGGGGAACAACACCCTAGCTGACCTGAACTTCATCCCTCGCATGGGTACCCAGGTGCTGCTGGATGGCTACCAGAGCATCCTTCAGACCATTTACAACCCCCGTGAGTACTTCCAGCGCGCTTCGGCATTCCTCTCCCAATTGGGTAGTGGGTCGCGCACGCCTCTCGTGTTCTCTGACGTGCTGGCGCTTGGCCGCTCGCTTTGGCGGCAGGGATTGTTCAGCAACTACCGCCAGGAGTACTGGAAATTCCTCGTCCAGTCACTGCGGCGCCACCGACGCCACTTCGGCAAGGCCGTAGCGTTGGCGATCATGGGGCACCATTTCTTCGCACTTACCAGCGCCACCGAAGCGAACTGAATTTTAGATTTTAGGTTTTGGATTCGGCCGTCGGCCAGATGCCTGTAGGTGCGCAGCAACCGCGTCCCGTCGCATCGAGACCCTGAAAGGTCTCCCCAATCCAAAATCGAAAATCCAGAATTCTTATCCCTTCTTCAATTCCGCTAACACCAGCCGGCCGCACTCTCTCAGCGTTTCAAACACCCCCTCTCCCTTACATGCCACGGCCTCAAAAACGGACTCATCTTTCTTCAGCAAGACCTTTTTCAATTCCTCAACCGGAAGCACATTGTGCAGGTCCCGCTTGTTGAGCTGGAGCACGTAAGGAATCTTCATGAAGTCGTAATTGTGCTCGCGCAGGTTCTCCTGCAGGTTCTCCAAGGCTTCAATGTTCGCGTCCATTCTCTCTTCCTGCGAATCCGCCACAAACACCACGCCGTCCACGCCCCGCAGAATCAGTTTGCGGCTGGCGTCGTAGAAGACTTGCCCAGGCACGGTATAGAGATGGAAGCGCGTCTTGAACCCGCGAACGGTGCCAAGCTCGAGGGGAAGGAAATCAAAGAAAAGGGTGCGGTCGGTTTCCGTTGCCAGGGAGATCATCTTCCCGCCGGTTTTCGCCAGGGTCTGGTCAAAAATCCACTGGAGGTTGGTGGTCTTACCGCCCAGCCCGGCGCCATAGTAGACAATTTTGCAGTTGATTTCGCGGGAGGCGAAGTTAATAAAACTCACGCGGTAAGATCCCCTTCCCCATGGCTCGAAGCTTTGTCGCTGTAGAGCATTCAAAAGGTCTGGCTAAAGTGGCTGGCCCATCCCGAGTATCCTTGCCTCTTGGCGATTTCCAACGTCCAACGTATATAACACAGCGACACCCTGCTGACAATACCGCCGTGCCCTCGCGAGCAAACTACATCAAGCTGGACAGTCCCGGCCGGGTCCCTTGAGCCCTCTGCTCAGCCGATGAGCTTTGTGCATTAATTCCATTCCATGAGCCCAGCGAAAGCGCTCTCGAGCCCGCTTCTTCTCCTCCTCTTCGCATGGGCCCAGCCGCCTCGAAGTTTTCACGTCGGGGGTGCACCCTCGATCGGCAGGAATCGCCGGGGTGTTGAATTTCGCCATATCCTCCCTGCTAATCTATTTGCTCGATATATGAATCTGGAGGAGCCGAGGTGTATTTTAGGTGGGCCATTGCCCCGGCTCTCCCGGTTCTGTTAGAAACGATCCCCCTTAAGGGGCGGTTAGTAGCTAAAACATCAGTGGTGCAAGATGGGGACATTATGACACAAACTAGTAGATAAGGTGCAACAAATTGATGTAGGTCATTTTAACCATGCGGCACAGCAAATGGTCGAATTTCTGGAAGACTAGAGCTCCACTTTTTGAACCTATCCGAGGAACCATTCTTGGAGGGAATGGATAATCCGCTAACTTTCGGTCCTAGACTGCCGCACCTATAGAATGCGCATGGACTTAGGCCGCTCGGTTGCGAATTGCGCGGTAACCTCATTTCCTTTCAGCGCTTGGACGCCCTTAGCTCGGATTTCTCACCAGCTTTTGGATGGGCGGGGCTTCAGCCCTGCCGAAATCATGGTTTCCCCCTCTGTTCGTTCCCCCCTTCCAAACACGTGGTGAGAAATCCGGATTAAGGAGTCCGTCAGCGGCACATAGGAAACTTGCTCCAACCCTTTAAATTTGAGAATATGAATGATTTGATCGAGAGGCCATTCACCATTCACGGGAGGCTATCATGCCAAGTAATTTGAAGCATCGCAGTCACATCATCACGGACGGTCCCGACCGAGCCCCGGCGCGCGCCATGTTCAAGTCCATCGGGTTTACGGACGAAGACCTGGCCAAGCCAATTGTCGGCATTGCCAACACCTGGATTGAAACCATGCCTTGCAATTACCATCTGCGGGCACTCGCGGAAAAGGTGAAGGCCGGCGTGCGCGCGGCGGGCGGCACCCCCATGGAGTTCAACACCATCGCCATATCCGACGGCGTGACCATGGGCACCGAGGGCATGAAAGCTTCCCTGGTCAGTCGCGAGGTAGTGGCGGACTCCATCGAACTGGTGGGGCGCGGGCAAATGTTTGACGCCATGGTGGCGCTAGTGGGTTGCGATAAGACCATTCCCGGCGGGGCCATGGCGTTGATCCGGCTGAATGTCCCGAGCGTGCTTCTTTACGGCGGATCCATCGCCGCCGGACGCTTTCAGGGGCGTGACGTGACCGTGGGCGACGTTTTCGAGGGCGTGGGCGCGAATGCCGCGGGACTGATGACCGACGCAGAGTTGAAGCAATTGGAAGACCACGCGTGTCCGGGTGCCGGCGCGTGCGGCGGGCAGTTCACCGCCAACACCATGTCAACCGTGATGGAATTCATCGGCCTCTCACCTATGGGATTGAACAGCATCCCTGCTCTCGACCCGAAAAAGGACGAAGCCGCCTTTCAGTGCGGGCAGATCGTGATGGACCTGCTGAAGCGCGGAGTGAAGCCGCTCGACATCCTCACGCCCCAAGCCTTTGAGAATGCCATCGCCAGCGTGGCAGCCACCGGCGGCTCCACCAACGCCGTGCTGCACTTGCTCGCTATGGCGCGCGAAGCCAATGTCCCCCTGGCGATTGAAGACTTTGATGTGGTCAGCTCGCGCACGCCGATTATCGCGGATTTGAAACCCGCTGGCCGTTTTGTGGCCGTGGATGTGCATCACGCCGGCGGGATCCCCCTGATCGCCAGAAACCTGCTGGCGGCCGGTCTGATTGATGGCACGCAGATAACCCCCACCGGCAAGACGATCGCCGAGGAGGCCGCGCGAGTCACCGAAACTCCCGGGCAGGTAGTGGTGCGGCCCGTGTCAAACCCCATCAAGAAGACCGGCGGTTTGGTGATCCTGAAAGGGAACCTCGCGCCGGAGGGCTGCGTAATCAAGGTGGCGGGCTACGAACGCACACATCATCGCGGGCCGGCGCGCGTGTTCGATAGTGAAGAAGCCGCGATGCGCGCCGTGATGAGCAAGAACATCAAGGCGGGGGACGTGGTGGTGATTCGCTACGAAGGTCCGCGTGGCGGGCCGGGTATGCGCGAAATGCTGGGCGTCACCGGGGCACTCGTGGGCGAAGGCCTCGGCGATTCGGTGGCTCTGCTCACCGACGGCCGCTTCAGCGGTGCGACCCACGGCCTGATGGCGGGCCACGTGGCGCCGGAGGCGGCGTGCGGAGGCCCCATCGCCGCGGTGGCCAACGGCGACACCGTCGTGGTTGACATCGAAAAACGCCGGATCGATATGGAAGTCTCCGACGCCGATATCCAGGCACGCCTGGCGAATTGGAAGGCCCCCGAGCCGCGTTACAAGCGCGGCGTGTTCTCCAAATATGTGGCGCTGGTTTCCTCCGCTTCCGAAGGCGCCGTGACGTTTGTGAAGCCGTGACGGCTGGTGCCGTTCCAACTTTTCCCGGCTAAATCGTGCCCGCCAGGTTTTGCCGGCCGCTAAAGGTGTAAGACGTTGGCGAATCAAGTTGGAAGGGCACGGCTCCGGGAACATCAGAGAAGAACCTTTTGCTTTAAATCCTGCGCGGCTTGCGCCACATTTTCCGGCCTGCCGAGATCACGCCAATAGTATTCATCAGCGCGATAGGCGAGGATTTTTTCTTGGCGGGCAGCGAGATGCAAATAGGTGGTGATAATTGAGAAAACGCCTTCTTCCTTCATCATCGCCAACAGACGAGGAGAAATAACCTGGATGCCGGCAAAACCCAGAGCCTGCACTTGGGGCGAAGGACGCACGATTTCAGTGCTTTGATCGCGCCCGGATCGCCGCCCGCAAAGCTGGAGTTGCTCATCGAACAGAAGGTAACGAGAAGCCTCCCGGTTTTGCACCGCCAGAGTGGCGAGCGCCTGGTTTTCAGTGTGAAATTGCACCATGCGCCCAAGATCAATCGTGCTGATAACATCGACATTGTGCAAAATGAACGGCTCGCCTGAGCGGCAGGAATCCTCAAGGAAAAACCAGGCGGCCTTCTTCAGCCCGCCGCCGGTGTCAAGCAAGACCTCCTCACGAGAGACTTCAATACGCATGCCGAAGTTGTCGTTGGTTTCGAGATACTCGAGAATCATGTCGGCAAAGTGATGGACATTGATAATCACCTCGCGAATCCCATAGGCGCGCAACCGCGATAGCGTGATCTCGAGCAGCGTGCGGCCGGCAATTTCCACCAGCGCCTTGGGGCGATCGTCGGTGAGTGGCCGCAAACGCGTACCGAGGCCGGCGGCCAGAATCATCGCTTTCATTTGCCCATGTTCTCCAACTCACGATGCCGCACCACCACCTCCACCCCGGGTCTTCCGCGCAAATGTCTCGCCAATTGCTCCGCCAGATATACCGAGCGATGCTGGCCGCCGGTGCAGCCGAACGACACCATCAGGTTCTTGAAGCCGCGACGCTGATAATTGCTCACGCTGGCATCCACCAGCGACATGACGCTGGCGAGGAACTGATGCACGCTCTCTTGCTGATTGAGATAATCGATCACCGGCGCGTCTTTGCCGGTGAGAGGTTTGAAGCGCTCTTCCCGTCCGGGATTCGGGAGGCTACGGGCATCGAAAACGAATCCGCCACCATGCCCGGTCTCGTCCTTCGGCAGGCTTCGGTGAAATGAAAAACTGAAAATCCGCACCGTGAGGTTCTCTGCTTCGGAAGCCAGGCTTTGCAATTTCTCCGAGCCCAGCATGCTCTGGAACGTGCCCATCAGCGTCGGCAACGGGATCGGCAGTTGGACGTTGTGAAGCAGCCAGCGCAAGCTTTTCAGCGCGTACGGCACGCTTTGCAGAAAATGCGCTTTGCGCTCGTAGAAGCCGCGAAAGCCATAAGCGCCCAACGCCTGCATGATGCGGACGTAAACGTAGGCATAGTAGTGCTGCATGAACACTTCGCGCTCAAGCTTGATGAAACCGGCAAGCGTGTCGAGATAATGATCGAGCAATTGCTGGCGCAGTTCCGGCGGCAGATCGGCCTTGCCATCGTACAAAAGCGAGGCGATGTCATATTGCAGCGCGCCTCGGCGGCCGCCTTGGTAATCCACAAAATAGGGATGGCCGTCGCGCCACATGACGTTGCGCGATTGGAAATCCCGATAGAGAAAGTAATCGCGGTCGGCGCTCAACAAGAACTTCGTCAAGCGGCCGAAATCGTCTTCCAGCGCTTGTTCGTTGAAGGGGATGCCGGCGAGCCGGAGAAAGTAGTACTTGAAATAATTCAAATCCCAAGCGATGGACTGGCGATCGAAGCTCGAACGCGGATAGCACACCTTGTAATTCAAATCGCGCCCGGCTTCGATCTGAAAGCGTGGCAACACGGCCACAACCTGGCGATAGGCCTCAACGGCCTCGGGAGCAATGTTCTCGCCGACCCGATGCTTCGAGAGAAACTCAAAAAGCGTCGTGTCGCCCAAGTCTTCTTCGAGATAAGCGCCGTGGCTCAAATCTTCGGCATAAATTTCCGGCACCGGCAGCCCGTGCCGGCGAAAATGCCGGGAGAATTCGAGGAAAGCGACGTTCTCTTCGCGTACGTCATACAGAATGCCAATCGCGCTGAATTTTTCGCTGGCAAGGCGGATGATTTTGCGCCCCGAACCGCCGAGCTCGCCCTGCAGCGGCTGCACCCGCCCGACGGGAGAGTGGAAATGCTGCTCAAAAAGTGTTTTGAGAACGTCCATGAAGTTGACTTCCAGAGATTCAGCGGGTAGCCGCGCTTTTGACCCAAAACCGCTACGAAGAACTGGACGACGATTTTTGGGCCAAAGTGATCAGAACGAATCGCATTCCTAACCCTTGATGCTGCCGGACAACGAGGCCAGCGCCCATGATTAGCGCTCGAATTTGATTACGGCTCTTGACCTTCTCACCAAACAGTCTCATAAGGAGCATTGCATGATCGGCTAGACATAACAATCCTCCCGGACGGAGCACCCGAGCAATCTCTTGCAGGCCTTTGGCTTGGTTGGCCCAATGGTGAAACGACAAGCTGGTTAAGACAAGGTCGGCGGTTTCGTCAGGAAAAGGAAGCGACTCAGCCGGTGCAAGCTTAAAGGTAGCGTTGGGATTAAGCCGACGGGCTTCTGAAACCATCTGCTCGGCTGGATCGACGCCAAACAACTGCGCTTCCGGCCACCGGACCGAGGCCGCTCGCAGCAGACGACCCGTTCCGCAACCAACATCAATAACACAGCTCGGATCTTTCAGTTCTTGCACAAGAAGGTCAAGCATTTTGGAGTGAACCGGCCCAAAATACAATCTTTGCGTGACTGATTGATCGTAGGTTGCTGCCCACCGGTTGAACCGTTTTACATCATAGCTAGTTGTTGGAGGCGCCATCTTATTATCCATATATCTTATAAGGCTCCCGAGCGGGTAGAGAGAATATTTCGGGCTAAGATTGCACCAGCTCGATGGGACATTTGGAAAATAGGTTACGCACTTTGAAATTTCATCTACAACGCCGACCTTGATGCCCGCAGCCCCCGAAGATATCATCGAACGGGCGATCCAACAAACGTTAGAGCCATCGAGTGCTGTCCAGATTTGAATGTAGCGCCGCCATCTTGGCGGCTCAATGCCGGCTGGAAGCCGCCGCTGCATCCGAAATTAGGGAAGCACCGCACCCCGCATTTCCTTGCCGCGCTGCCTGAGAATATGCAAAAATGCTATGTTATGGAACATGTAGCGTGTGAAGGATGGAGCGCGCGCCTTCTCACTCGGGGGGTACTACGCATCCAAGGAGAGTAAGTGCATCCTGATCTTAAAGCCGTCATCGAGGTTCAGCAGCTTGACCAGCAGGTTGCGGAGCTTACGGTGCAGATCGATTCCCTACCCAAACAGATTCAAAACCTGCAATCGCAATTGGATGATTTCATCCATGCCCACGAAGAACGTAAGAAACGCCTGGCCGCCAATTTGAAAGAGCGCAAGGACCTGGAAGGCGAAATCAAAGTCGTCCAGGAGAAAATCACTAAACACAAAGATCAGCTTTACCAGGTGAAGACCAACGAGCAATACCGGGCGATGCTGAAGGAGATTGAAGGAGAAGAGCGCAACATCCGGGCGATCGAGGACCAGATCCTGGAAAAAATGATCGAGGCGGAAGACATCCAGAAGCACGTCCAGGAGGCGGCGGTGCGGCTGGAGGGTGAAAAAGCGCGCGTTGCTGCGGAAATCAAGCGTCTACAGGACGAGCGGCAAAAGGACCTGGATGAGCGCGAGCGCCTGCAAGTCCGGCGCAAGGAAGTAGCGGGCGTGCTCAGTGAGTCTGTGCTGGCGCTCTACGAACGCATCCGCACTTATCGAACCGGCGCGGCGGTGGCGGAGGTCCGCGACGGCCTTTGCACTGCGTGCAATGTTCGGTTGCGGCCCCAGATTTACAACGAAGTCCGGGGAAATGAGGCGGTGCTGACTTGCGAAAACTGTAGCCGCATTATTTACTCCTTAGAGGACCAGCCATCAATCCGTGTCGCGTATGATTCAGACGGCTTGAGAATAATCACCGTAACTCGAGCAGATTTGGAAGAGATCAAGAGTCTTGAGCTCGTGGATCGCGACGACTGGCCCGTCACGTTCAGTACAAATGCTGACGGCGAAATATGGCCCTTCGTGGGTTACGGCCTATCATCAGGGGAGGAAAGGAAGTACGTGCAAGGGCTCTCCAGAATCCTGGACATCGTGGCGAAGGCTTATCGGAGTGATAAGCCCAGGGGCGGCCGCTTTTTTATGAATGAAGAAGGAGCATTCTACCGCGATGAAAGAGAAGGTGCTCCGGCCGAGCCGCTTTCAACTGCGAAACGGATCGCGAAGTTTGTGATTTCAGAGGGAGAGATTGCCGCGGCAGAGGGCTCGGTAAGCTAAAATCCGCGTCCGAATAATTAATAGAATCATAAATTCTCCAATAAACATACCTTTGTGTAATGACCAGTTCTAATGAAATCGTTGCGCACATCGACGGCGGGTCGCGCGGCAATCCGGGCCCCGCGGCCTATGGGGTGGTCATCGAAACCGCGCAAGGCCAGCCCGTTGAGGCGTTTGCAAAATTCATCGGAGAAACCACCAACAACTTTGCGGAATACCAGGGGCTGCTGGCAGCCCTGGAGTATGCCCTCGGCCATGGCTACCCGCGTTTGCGCGTATTGACGGATTCGGAATTGATGGCCCGGCAGATCTCCGGACGCTACAAAGTCCGCAGCCCTGACCTGAAGCCGTTGCACGACAAGGCCCAGGCGATGATCGGTCGCCTGGAGTCCTTTTCCATTCGGCATGTATATCGCGAGCACAACCGCCAAGCCGATCGGCTGGCCAACAAGGCCATGGACGATGCCGAGCGCGGTATAGTGCCGCACGAACCCGCGCCACACCCCCTAGCGCCCGAGGCTTCCCAAACGCCCCCGGCGAAACCTCTTTGTATTTCCGCAACGTTCCAGAATGGCGTGCTCCACCCACACACGCTGCTTCCGCTGCTTGACAGCGAGAAAGTGGAATTGGAAATTCGCCGAAAGAAATCATCGGGCTCATGAAACCTACCGGGTGCGGATGCGGAGCCTTGGAGTGCGGCAGCTTGCTGCCGCTTTTGCGCCTGCCTACTCGCTGCGCACCATCATGACGCACCGAAGGCTGACCCATCGTGCTTAGGATTTCCTGTATAATTAGTTTTTCAAGCGGGCGCGGGCTGCCGCAGCGAATGTGCGGCGGGAATCTAACAGCCAGCAACTCCGAATCGGAGAGTGAATCCCAGGGAGAAACGTCTCTATGGCACAGCGAATGGTGAATTGCGTGAAGCTGCATAAGGAACTTCCCGGTCTTGATGAAGCTCCCTGGACAGGAGAACTCGGCCAGCGCATTTACGATAACGTCTCCCAGGAAGCGTGGGACCAGTGGCTCAACTTCTTAAGGATGTTGATCAACGAATACCGCCTGGTGCCCTCGACGAAGGAAGCCCAGGAATTCATCGCCAAACAGATGGAGCAGTTTTTCTTTGGCGAAGGGTCAGCCCATCCACCAGGATATGTCCCGGTCAAGTAAGAGCCCCGGTTCCCTTGGCGAGAGAGCAGAGGGAGCCCATGCACGGTTTCCCGCATGTCCCATTGCCTGCGTCGCAGGCGCCGATGAGGGGTAAACGCACCTTGAGGTTGGTTCTTGATTTTCGTTGGGCCTCTCGATAACATCGAAGTGTCTGATTTAAAGCTCTGGGCAGTGCGCTGCCGCGAGATCTCAAGGCTCACCGGCAAGCGAAATGGTTTCGGGCAGTCAATTTCAACCTAATTTCCAATTTCAAGGAGCCCCATGCGATTCCAAGTATCAACACTCTTCAAGGTTTTGGGAGTGGGAGCTTTCTTGCTCATATTCTGTTATGCGCTTCAGGCCAGGCCTGCGGACAACGGTGGCGACCTCTTCAAGCAAAAATGCTCAATGTGCCACGGTGCCGACGGCAAGGGGTATCCCGCCCTGAAGACTCCGGACTTCACGAATCCCAAGGTGCAGGCTTCCCTGACGGATAAGGAAATCGTGGAGGCCATCAAGAACGGGAAAAAGGGCACGGCGATGCCGGCCTTCGGGGACAAGCTGAGTGACGAACAGATCCATTCGCTGGTCACTTATATTCGTTCCCTTAAGAAAAAGTAACCGTCGGCGCCGGCAGTGGACTTTCATCTCCACCGAGCTTTCACCGGGCGAGGGGCGCGTGGCGCAACCTTGTTTGCGGTGAGCCCTTTTCGTGGCGCCGGTGTTTTTCCCCCGCTCAATCGCCTCTTGCCAAGCTGGGGAGATGAGGGTAGCATCAATTTCAGATTCAGCCACGGAGGTCGGGATAAGACTAAGAATTGGACGCGTCGCCGGAATGCATCGTAGAGCTTCGTAACGTCAGTAAGCGCTACGGGGAACACGCTGCCCTGGAAGACTTTTCGCTCACGGTGCGACGAGGCGAATTCCTGACGCTTCTCGGTCCCAGCGGAAGCGGCAAGACCACGCTGCTGCGCCTGGTGGCAGGATTCGAATTGCCCCAGGATGGACAGATCCTGATTGATGGGTGCGACGCTTCCGCCCTGCCTCCTTACCATCGCAACGTCAACACCGTCTTTCAACATTTCGCGCTTTTCCCCCACCTCACCGTTTTCCGCAATGTTGCCTTCGGCCTGGAGCAGAAGAAGGTGGCGCCGGAAGTGATTAGCAACCGCGTCCGCGCCATCCTGGAAATGGTGGAGTTGCCCGGCAAAGAGGATCGCTATCCCCATCAACTGAGCGGCGGTGAGAAACAGCGCGTGGCCCTGGCGCGAGCGCTGGTGCTGGAGCCCGCCGTGCTCCTGCTCGATGAGCCGCTGGGCGCGCTCGACCAGAAACTCCGGCAACAGATGCAGGTGGAATTAAAACGCCTGCACGCGCGCCTGGGCATTACCTTTATCTTTGTGACCCACGACCAGGAAGAAGCCCTGGTGATGTCTGACCGCGTGGCGGTGATCAACCGCGGGCAGCTCGAGCAAGTGGGCGCAAGCGAAGAAATCTATGAACGCCCGCGAACGCACTTCGTGGCCGACTTCATGGGAGTGGAGAATTTCTTTGAGGTGAATTGCGCCGCGCACACCCCGGAGGGCACGCGGTTTGAGATGGATGGCGGGCAGGCCCTGTGGGCATCGAACTCCGCGGACCTTCCCCAGCATTCGCTCGCCACACTGGCGGTGCGGCCGGAGTGCGTGCGCTTGACTCACTATCCTCCCGCCGGAAATGGCGGCCCGCTGAATTTGCTGGAAGGCGAACTGGTGGAGTCGATTTACGAGGGAGGAAGACGCCGCTGGGCGGTGCGTGTTTCCAGCGGCCAGCGCGTCGTGGTGCGGGACTCGAGCGCCTCGCGTGAATCGCTGCCACCGAGCGAAGCAAAAGTTTATGTCTCGTGGGATGCAACACGGAGCCTGGTCTATCCGCGCGACGGCAACAGGGCGGCGCTGACGCGCCTCGAATCGTGCTAAACAACATGAGAATTTTGGTCAGCCGGGGAAAGCCGGGGGCTACAACGTTAACCCAAACCTGCTAGACCAACCGGGCATCAAATCGCATCTCTTAATCAGGGCACAAATTGAAACGTTGGCACGGAGCATGTGACAGCGTGCGGAGTTCCGCCGCTTCGCGCCACAGGGAGGGCAGAGTGAGCGTGGAAAAAGTGGTGAAATCGGACGCGGAATGGAAGCAGATCCTCACCCCGGAGCAGTACCAGGTGACACGCCATGGGGGCACCGAGTGCGCCTTCACCGGCCAATTCTGGGATTTCCACGAGGAGGGAGTTTTCCGCTGCGTTTGTTGCGGGGCCGATCTCTTTCATTCCCAAAAGAAATTCGAATCCGGCACGGGCTGGCCGAGCTTCTGGGAGCGGTGGAGACCCAAAGAACATCCAACTGAAAACCGACATGAGTTACGGCATGAGGCGGCACGGAAGTGCATGTGTGCCCGCTGCGACGCGCACCTCGGGCACGTATTTGAAGACGGCCCCCCGCCGACTCACCTCCGCTATTGCATTAATTCCGCCGCCCTCAAATTTGTGAAGGATAAATGATAGGCCGCCGAACGGTTCTGATTCCAGCCGGGCATCGCGAGGCTGATTCCGCCCATGGCCGTCGGAGCGATGTGCCATTCAGTGGCTGCCCGCGGCGCTATCGAGTGCGCCCAAATCCGCGAGTTGCTTTTCCAAATCCGCAAGCGCGTTTTGGAGCATTTCTCGATGGCGCGGGTGCTGACTCGCTTGCATTTGTTGTTGCAGGTGGGCGCGAGCCAGCAGCAGCGTTTCCTTCTTGCGCAGCGCCGCGGCCACTTCCGGGGTCAGGCGCTTCCTGGCAGTTTCCTCTTGCTTCGATTGCGCGGTTTCCATCTGCGACTCAACCGATTTGCTTTCCCAGCCTCTGGCCATAGACTTCCACGTTACAGGGCGGCCCGCTCTTCCCGCCTCACCGGGGCCGACTGGGCGAGGAACGGTTTGCGGGCCCTCTCAGCATTCTACTCCCACAGAAGCCAATGTGACTCACAAAGCGGGGGCGTGGGTAGTAAATTCCAATGCGTGGGTCAGCATTGTGTGCAGATTCGGGAAATGACTTTGCCCAGCGCATCTTCGAAAACTTCGGGCGCGGGCAGCAGACTCAGGATGAGAAAGCCCTCAGCGGGGAAATCGTAGAAGTGTCCCGGATGCACGGCGACGCCATCTTGGGTAAGGAATTCCGCCGCCCAATCCTCATCGCTGCGTGTTGAAGGCACCCTCAGAATGGCGTACCAGCCGCCTTCGACTCTTAACCTAGTCACGGGCAGGCCGGAGGTAAGCAGTTCATCGAGCTTGCGCAGATTGGCTTGTACACGCTCCAGTATTTGGGATTGAATGGCGTGTCGATGCGCGAGCCATTGGGGTGTGGCCAGGGACACGGGCGCGCTAACTGAAAGGTAAGTGTCGGCAATCACCTCGAGGCGTGCTTGTGCCTCACTCCGCAACTCCGGCGGCCCGTTCACAACAATCCAACCCAGCTTCATTTGCGGCAAGGCGCAGATCTTCGACAGCCCGCTAAGCGTGAAGGTGAGAGCGTCCGAGTTTGGAGCGTGGGTCACCACTCGTTCCGGGTCCGCAAGGAAACCATAGTCGGCAAAGACCTCATCGGCGATGATGGCCGCACGGTTTTGGTGACAAATCTCGATCATTCGCTTCGCTTCGTGCTTTTTAACGTACGACCCTGTGGGATTGTTGGGGTGCACAACCAACACGGCGCGCGAGCGTGAGTCCCATCGCGAGGCGAGCGATTCCAAATCCATCTGCCAGCCGTCGTCATAGACCAAGGGGTAGGGGAGCACCTCAACATCATTCAAGGCGCCGAGAAAGTCGAAGAGGGGATAGCTCGGCTGAGGCGCCAGGATCTTGTCGCCCGGGTTGGCGAGAAGCCGGAACACGAACGAGTAAGCTTCGCTGGTGCTGGCGGTGAGGAAAATTTGGTCGGGTTCAAGCAGAACTCCGCGCTCGGAGTAGTACCGCGCCACCGATTCCCGCGCCGTGCACAGGCCGCGCGGGTCCGGTTCATAGGTAAGCGCCCGGGGATTGTGGAGCGGGGCTAGCATCTCTTCCGCGTCGAGCGCAAAGCTACAACGCGTAGGATTTGATTCCGTCAGGTCCAGGATCGGCAAGCCGCGTGCCCGGCGCTCTCGTAGCAGTTCCGAAAGCCGATTGGGGGTTAGCGACCAGTTGGTGCGGAATGAGAACATGGGTACAGAGCGAGAGTCAGAATTTAGGAGCTGGAAGTGAGAAGAACCATTTTTCGAAATTCTTCCGGATCAGGTTTTCCGTACCGGCATTGTGGATAATCCACAAATGCCCAAGAATGCTGCCCACTACCCAGGCTTTGGCGCAGCGTCAAAATGTCGCTTTTCCAGGCTCTGGGATGATCGTTTTGACCTAACCCGACTTTCGCAGTTGGGGCAGTAGGCGGCGGGTAAGTGGTTTATTTTCAGCAGAGCGATCTCCAAGGTCTACACTACAATTTGAGCTGCACCCGCTGATCGATGACGGTCTCCGCGGGCTTGATGCGGGGTGGCGGTTGCGACGGCAGTGCCAGATGGAGTTGGTGGAGCAGGAGCATCTGCTCGGGTTCCGGCTGCGTGTAGCGCGGCATGATGAGCCAGCGCCCGTCGGTGGTGGGCAGGCAGACGTCGAGCATTTGAATCGTGGCCAGTTTCTCCAGCACGGCGCGCGGTGTCAGCCCCGGGGCGCAGGGGGCTAGCCGCTGCCGGAGGGTGACCGACAAAGCGTAAGCGAGGAAAGCCACAAAGATGTGGGCCTCCACGCGCTTCTCGACTTGGTGATAAATCGGACGCAGCCCCAATTCGCTCTTCAAGGTTTTGAAGGCCGCTTCGATCTGGGTGAGGAGGATATAGAGTTCCCAGAGCACTTCCGGCTTCTCTCCCAGCAGGTTCGAGCGCAGCAGATAGTGGCCATCGCGGAGTTCCGCCTTCTGCAACTTCTCTTGGTCCAAGTGAAAGGAGAAAGTCTGGCGGGTGACTTCCTCTCCCTCGCGGGGCAAGTGTAGAGGCACGAAGCCGAAGGCGCGGCCGGCGTCCTTCTTGGCCGCACCGATGCGCAGCAGCAATTGATCGCGCGCCGGAGCACTGCGGCGCAACTTGCGCAAGGTCTTCAGCAAGCGAACCAACTTGCGCCGCCGTATGGCGCGTTCCTTGGCGTACCGGCCTTCACTCTTGGCCAGCACGTACAGTTCGCCGTCTTCCACGAATAACTTCACTTCCACCGATTCGCGCACCTTCTGCCAGGGCAATTCCAGCCAGCGCTTTGCGTACTGCTGAATCTTGCCGCGCGGCGTCCCCACCAGGTAGAAAACTTCCCGTCCCCCGGTGCGCATCTCTGCCAGCACCTCTTCGGTCGGAATCCCCCGATCCATCACCCACACCCGCCGCGCCCGCCCGTACTGCGCTTCGATCTGGTCGAGAAATCCGCGCAGCGTGGTGCGGTCTGAGGTGTTGCCCGCCAGCACTTCGTAAGCCAGGGGAAATCCCTCCGGCGTCACCACCAGCGCGATCACCACCTGCCGGCAATCGCCGCGATGGTCCCGACTGTAGCCGTGCTTCGCCTTGGGAATCTCCTCGCCTTCGCCTTCGATATAGGTGCTCGTCAGGTCGTACAGCAACACGTCGAAGCGCGCCTGAAACAGCTCTTGCCAACGTTGCCGCAGGTGATCGAACAGCACGGTTTTGTGCTCCCCGATCCGGTCCAGACAGCGATACAAGCGATCTTTTTCCGCCACGGCGAAGCCCGTCCCCAACAGATCTCCCATGGCACTCTGATCAAACCCTTGCCGGTGCAAACGGAACTCGCTGCCCGGCGCCACCAACCGGTTCACCACCAGCAACTCCAGCACCTTTGCCCACGGCACTTCCTCCCGTCCCTGGCCCAGACGCTCTTCCCAAAATTCGCTCAACCCCAACTGCCGCCACAGTTCGCACCCCAGCCAGTAGTTGCCAAACGCCCGCGGCCGCCGCAACTCCATCTCCTTCAGCTTCACCTGCACGCCGTCCAACGCATCGACAGGAATGGCGCGATCCTCGGGAAATAAACTCAGGCTCGCGGCCCGCTGCTCGGCTTCATCAAACACCTCCAGCGTCTTGCGCCACGCCGCTTGCTGACTGTCGTTAATCTCGCCCAAATACAGCACCCGCCGCTGCACCACCCGGCCCGAACGCAACCGCCGACTCTCCTCCACGCTCCAATAGCGGTGCTCCTTGCCGTCTTTCTTGCGCTTGTTCGCACGCAGGTACATGGCTGGCGGCCATTGTGCCAAGCTTGATCGCAGATGAAAAGGGGGTAGGTCTACACTACAAGCCTTTGCCTACAACCCACATTGAAGAGTCAGGACTTATCGCCGTGCCCCCGCCGAATCTCGCCCGAAAAAGCTCCGAACTGCGAAAGTCAGGCTAACCTACACCTGATTCCCGACTTCCAGCTTCTCACTTCTAAATTCTTCCTGCTAGTGTTTCGCCGCGCCGCCAGCCGTCCGGAGTTGATGGGAGTAATTATGGCAGACCAGGCTGCAGGAGTTCGTCGCACGGTTATAGGAGATCGGAACCGCGCCGTTGGGGGCGACTACTTTGGCATCAAAATTCACCAAGCGTTCGCCGGTAATGTTGCCCGATTGCGCGCCCATCCCGTGGGCCGTATGGCATACCGAGCACGAGAATCCGTCCTGCTTAACGTGGCGGGCGTGTTCGCTGAAGCTGGTGTTATTCATGATCTGTGCGAGATCGTGGCACTTGCCACACAGGGCATAGGGACCGCCGCTCGGGCCGCCCTCGGCGCTTAAGATCGGATTGGGGAACAGGTTCGTAACCGGCTTGCCCGGAAGCGGCGTCTGACTGAACTCATACCGGCGCTCCATGATGTGCGGAAAGATTGATCCATGCGGTCCGCTGGGTCCGCTGCCCCCGAATTCCCGATTGTCGTCGCTATTGTGGCAGTCGGTGCACAGGATTTGGGTGCCCATGCTGCGCCCGAGCGTCCTGCCGTCAAGATTCAACTGGTTCGTACGGAGGCTGGGTTGCGAGTACGGGCTGTTGCGATCGTGGAACACCGGATGACTGGAGGTCGCAAGAGTGCTGAATTCCGGAATAACATTCAGAGGGTCGCTGGCGGCAATCGCACGCAAGGGCAAGTAGCCGAAATTGATACTCGCTTTTTTGCCCGTGCTGGTGCCATGACAGCGCAAACAATTCTCATACTGGCTGACGGACGGACTGGCCACGGTTTTCCCGTCGGTTGCACTGATGCCCATAACCATCTTCTGCGAAGGACGTATGATGGGCGCCGCGGGAAAGGAAGCGACCCGATCGGCGGAGTGCGGATTATGGCAGTCCACGCAGGTAACATGCATGTTTTGATTCAACAACACGGCCTCATTGGCTCGGTGGGGCGTGTTCCCCACCGAAAACGCATGACCATTTTTTGGCGCCACCATTTCGGCAAGAACATTGGGGATGGCGGGAGAGATATTCGAGCTGCCGTTGTGGCAGACGAGGCAGGCCTGGTCGTCAACCGCGCGCAGCAGCGAGTTCTGTCCCGGGGCGTTATGCATCGCGTGGCACGACGAACAACCATTCTTCGCGACGCTGGGGTAAGGCCCCAGGGACATCGGCCGTGAGTTCGTGGTCGCCCGGCTTGCCACCCCCGAGGTGGCGGCAAGAGATATCTGGGGCGCCACCTTGTTGGCCGCGGTCGCGTGAACGCTTGTCGTCCATCCTGCCAGCGGATTGGTGTTGCTCGCCGTGGTCTTGGCGGTAAGCTCCGATCCCACGGCGCTCGTCGCGTTATGGCTAGCGGTAAGGACGTTGCTCAAACCCATCCCCGACCCTG
This sequence comes from uncultured Acidobacteriota bacterium, assembly GCA_963825395.1. Lineage (GTDB taxonomy): Bacteria > Acidobacteriota > Terriglobia > UBA7540 > UBA7540 > Bog-366. Next base: position 45,587 of record CAWGTQ010000015.1, read on the forward strand.
TCGGGATCGAACTGTGGCAAGCATTGCAGAGCGCACTGTTGGAGTTGTCGATCACCAGGAAATAACCCGTCGTCGCGTCGATGTTCTGCACGTGAGGATTGTGACAGCTCCCGCACTGCACATTTCCTTGGATGAGGCGCACCTTCCCCGTTAGATCGGCCGTCGATGGCGGATTCACGGTCAAAGACGAAACCAGATCACCACAAGTACCGGTAGCAGATCCCGTAGGACACTGCAAAGGAAGGTGGAAGTTGATCGGATGCATCATGGACAGGTCAACGCCCAATATGTCCCCCGCATTCCATGTCCCCTTAATCGGAACATTCCCGTAAGGGACCAGCGCCCCGGGCGACCCCGCCACGGTGCCATCATGGCAACTGAGGCAGAGGGTGCTGTTCGTACCCAGGGGCAGGGGGACAGTCGTGTTCGTCATGGTCAAACTGGTGTAGAGGGTGTAGGACGCGGTGGAGAGCTTCTGGTCCCAGAGCGGAGTTTGGGAGACTCCGGCAGTGCCATTCAAGCCGGAGTGCGGGGCATGGCAATACAAGCAGGAGCCGGCTAGCGAACCCTTGACCGGCGAGGTCCCACCCGGCGACAGGTCATGCATGCCGATCACATCTGATTGCGGTGCCGGCGTTGCACTGGGCTGTATTGTCTGCGCCAGCGCCGCGGCAGTGAGACCTAGAAGCATCGCGGCAATGACACCAAGGGGCCAAGTGACAGGTGACAGGTGGCAGGTGGCAGAAAAAGGACGGGGCCTTTTCCTATCACCTGTTTCCTGCTCCCTATACCCTGCCACTTGGCCCCTCCGTCTCTTGCGGGTCATCATGCCGATACCGGTAGCCTGTATCCAATCACCTGTTCCCTACTTCTTGCTTTCCCAACGCGAAGTACTGAAACACCTGAACGCGACGATGGTAGGAGTCCACCACCAACACGCGGTCGTTGTGATCGATAAACAAACCGGTGGGCAACTGAAATTCCCCGAACCCTGTGCCCTTCTGCCCGAAGTAATAGAGCAGGTGTCCCTGGCGGTCGAAGACCTGCACCAACCCACTCAGTCCTTCGACGACGTAAAGGTGCCCCTCGGAATCCTTACCGATTCCCTTGGGTCGAAACATATACCCCAAACCGTCCCCCATCTGCCCGACGGCATATTCGAACTTACCGGAGCGATCGAGAACCTGCACCCGGAAGTTCATGGCGTCAACAACGAGCAGATCCGGACCGTCCAGCCGCAATTCGGTGGGGTAGTTGAATTGTCCATCGCCCGAGCCGGCCGCGCCGATCCTTTGCAACACTTTGCCCTGCATATCGAGCATCCAGATCTGGTGGCGCAAGGTGTCTGTCACATAGAGCCGCTGGGCGGTGGAATCCACGGCAATTCCGGTGGCCCGTTTGAAATATCCCTCACCCTTGAGGCTGCCGATAACGCGCCGAAATTTTCCGTTGGCATCAAAGACAAAAATTTTACCCTCGTACGAATCGGTGACGTAGATGTTGTCGTCGGCGTCCACGCCGACGCATTGGGGCGAAGACATCCCATCGACGTCTTTGATACGGGAAATGAACTTGTATTTGTGCTGCGTGAAATCAAAAATGTGGACGCCGGATGCTCCGGGGTCGGTGACGATGATGCGGTTTTGGAAATCGGTCACCACACTGTAGGGGGCGATCAGAGCGTGGTAATCGGGTTCGCCCGCCACGATGTCGAGCACGCGGCCCCAGAAGCGGGGCTTGTTTTTGACTTCCCGCTCGGAGTTGACGCTGCCTTCGTACAAGAGCTTGCGTCCCCCGGTAAGCTCCAGTTGTGGCAGGGTCACGGGGCCGGCGGGTTTTGCTTTCGACGCCGCCACGGCGACGCCGGGAAGCAGCAGGAGAAACAGCAGGCAGCAGGCAGTCGGCAGATAGGCAGAGGGGGAATGATTCCCTACTGCCCACCTGCCGACTGCCCCCTGCCTGCCTTTGATCCGCCCACTGCCTATCTGCCCATCTGCCCCCTGCCTGCCTTTGATCGGCCCACCCGCCTCTCTGTTCACCCGATCACCCGATTTCTCAGCCCAACTCAGAAGAAATTGAACCATCTCGAGATCCCCACATAGAACGATCCTACCATTGTCGGCGGGGTTCCCGTAACACTGAATCCCTGGACCAACCTGCTGTACCCTGCTTGGAAGCCCAACTTACGATACTGGTACAACATAATAAAATACATAGTGTCATTATTGTTGTTCGAGAGCGTCGAGTTACTGTTCGTTGCGCTCAGGGCCTTGGCATAGCTGGCGGACAGCGTCAGCCCGCGAAGGGGGTTCGCTCCGAGTCCCGCCGAGTACGACCTGCCGTTATAGAGCACCACAGCCGCCGTAGGCAAGACCGATACGGGAATCGGCGTGGTCACCAGGCCCGTCGAGGTCAAAAGCGCGTTCCCGCTTGAGTTCGAGTAGGAGCCCGTAAGGCTGAACCGGTCCAGGGACAATGAGGTGGAATAACTCTGGCTGGAATCGGCGGAGCCGGGCTGGCCGGTCAACAGGGTCCTGGAGCCGCCCCCATATGCGCCCCAATACGCCCTTCGGCCGATCCGGCGGCTCGCGTTGCCGAAGTAACTATAACCCGAGGTCGTATAGTTGATCAGCAGGGTCTGGTTGTTTTGCGAGTAGCTGAAGCCGCCCCCCACGTTCCAGTGATAGATTTGATGCTGGTAGTTGGCGGAGGCGTTCAGGCCCAGCAGACCTTGGTTAGTGGTATTAACAGAGGTCCGCGTCACCCCCAGGACGCCGTTGAACTGGCCGCCAAGCAGCGCGTTGGAATAAGTCGCTGTTCCGTTGTAGGAATCGGAAGTGAACGAGACTCCCAGGAAGGTTTGTTGTTGGCGTTCCACGAACGCATTCAGATGCACGTGCTGCGCCGGCATCTCGTAATTGGCAACGCCGGTCAGGCTCAGATCGCGCGACGCATATTGGGTCTCGCTCTGCGGCGCCACCACCCCGGCCGCCAGCAACGTGTTATACAGCGTCCCCTCCAGGTTATCGGTGTAAAAGGCGTTCGCCCCTACATTCAGGTGAGTCGCCGGAGCGAAATTAAGAGTGCCCGTGAGCGTATCGATGCTCGTGTTGTATTTATCGCTGGAGGTGGTGTCGCCGTAATTGCTGTTGATGTCAAGGCGAGTGGCGCCAGCGGAAAAGCTTCCGTTCCACGGCAAGTTGTGTCCGACGCCAAAGAAAAACGAATTGGCGCCGGTATTGTCTTGCTCCGTCAACTCGTTCCCCAGGAACTCCGGCGTGACGCTCTTAGTACCCGTATATTGATAGCCGCCATTCAGGTTGAAACCCGCAAGGTGATAAGCGGAAGTGGCCGAAAATGTGTCGGCATGCAGCGTTCCCTGCGTATCCGCCCCATAAACCGAATACGTGCTGTTGGCGTTCGTGAAACTGAGATGCAGACTGGGTAAATCTTTAAGGTGCAGACCCCAGCTCAAGCCCAGCGTATCGCCGTTTCCATGCGTAGTGTAGTTGGCGAGGCCCGGAACACCGAAGTTCCCGGTGCTGTCGTAGACGGTGGAATAGCTGATCGATGCGGGAAACTGGCTGCCGCTGAAAATCTTGGCGCTGGCGCTCACGCCGCTGGCGGCAGTCAGGGAGTTAAACGTGGAGTTAAGCCGCGATTGGTTGTAAAAGGGCGCAACATCGAAGGAGAGGAAATTGGGATTATAGTAGGAGCCGGAGAGGTTGGCTTGGCCGGCGCCGAAAATGCTGTGGTCGGAACCGGCGAAGTTCGAGTAGTCACCACTGTATCCGGCGGAAACGGTGCCGTTCAGATTCATGCTGGCCTCGCCGGCGTTCACCTGCGCCCGCGCGCGCGGGGCAAGCGCCAGTGCAAATACAGCGAGAATAGCGACATATTTACTCACAGCTTATGACTTTCTGCACGTTTTCTTCCAAAGCCGCGAAGCTAATTGACGATTGTCGGTTGACGATTGTCGATTGAAAAAACCGACGATTGGAAATCCAAAATCGTCAATCTGCAATCGGCCATCATCAATCGACAATCGTCAAGGGTCACGCCTTCTCAATCTTGGCCGTCTTGCTCAGCTTCGTGGCGAGAGCATTACGAAGTTGCTCGGTCTTATCTTTCATCAGTTGGTCGCGTAGGCCCTCCTGGATGGCTTCGAACTTCTGCATGCCGGCAGGAAGGTGCGCGTTCAGCCGCAGGATGGTGTAGTCATTGGCGTCAAACGCGATGATGCCGCTTACTTGGCCGGGCTGCATCCCGAGCAAAGCCTTCACCACCGGCGGGGGCAGTTTCGAGCGGTCCGCGGCCTTGTGGTCGCCCATCATCACCCGGAAATCGTCTTCGGAAATTTTCTCGGCGAGCAGCCCGAACTCCTCGTAACTTTTGGTGGCCTGGGCTTGGCGCAGCGCACTCGCAGCGCGCTTACTTGCTTCCTGCAACTGGCCGGCGGTCGCGTTCGGCGGGGGCATAAAGGAAATGCTCTGGAACGAGAAGGACTCCGGCTGGTTGAACCGCTCGGGGTGCTGGTCGTAGTAGGCCTTCGCCTCGGCGACGGAAACCTCTGCCTTGTCCGTCACCTCCTGCTTGAGAAGTTTGTCGATGAGCAACGAGCGCTCCACTTTCGCCTGTAACAACTTTGGCGAACCCTGGAACTCCCCCCGGAGGAGCTGTTGATATTCATCCGGGGAATGAAACTGCTGGCGGAACTCCGCCATAGCGCGCGCCAGTTCGCTGGGCGGCACGGTCATGTTGCGGCGCTTAGCCTCCTGGTACACCAATTCCTCGAAGATCATCATCTTCATCGCGCCGCTGCGGATATCCGCTTCCAGGGGCTTGGGAAACCCGTTGTGCTGGCGCGCATACGGGAAGATGGTGAACATTTCACGGAGCAGGTCGCGGTCCGTCAGCACCGCGCCGTTCACCCGAACCACTGGCCGCCCTACCGGCTGCATATTAACGCTGGAGTCCGAGGGCGGCTGGATCACGGTAGGGGTGTGGGAGGCCACCTGGGCCGAGGCCGAAGAGGCTGCCAGGAAAGCAAGAAGCAGGCAGATGGACAGATAGGCAGATGGACAGATGGGGAATTCACATTCCCGACTGCCAACCTGCCAACTGCCTACCGCCGGCCCTTCTTCTGGCCGTCTACCTCTCTGCCTATCATGGGGCTTGTTGTCCTTGGTAGTTCATGCTGCTTATTCCTTCTCAAATCAACCGGCAAAATCAGGGGGAGGGTGGTAGGCCAATAAACCGAACTGTCCCACCACCAGGGGGAGAGAAGTTACTCCCCCTGATCAAAAGTCATTAAAACAAATTACGTGGTCGGGACATTCATCAAGCCTTCCAATTCGTTCGAATTGCCACCATGGCAGTTGCGGCAGAACTGTGCAACGCTGTTGCCGCCGTTGTAGGGGTTGTAATAGCCTTTAACGAAGAACATGGTGGTGTAGTTCTTGCCGCCGACGGACCAAACGGTCATGCTGTGCTGATCGTGGCAGGTGGTGCAGGTAACTCCGTTGACGATCGCGCCACCATTAAAGCTCGCCAGCGGGTTGCCCGAACTATTGTAACCCCAAGTGTTAGTAACGGTAGTAGTAGTACCACCACTAGTAACAGATGGGTTCTTACAAGTGACTCCCGTTCCGCCGCCGCAGCCGGCAACGGTCTCCCCATTCCAGAACGAAGCAGGATAGTTTATGAGGAACTGAGATGACGCTGCGCCGTTCATATAAATCGGTTGGGTGGTGGCTCCGCCGCCGGTGCAGTCCCAGCTATGGCTGCCGCCGCAACTGACGACGGCGGAGGGGCCCACCGGGTGGTCGTTCATTAAGTAAGTTTTCGTATTACCCGGCACGGTGCCCAGCAGCGTGGGAGCAGTCCCGCCCACGATGGGCAGGATCTCAACGGTCTGGCCTTGCATCATGCCCACGGTGGCGATACTGCCGTCGTGGCAACTCAGGCAGAGGAGGACGATGCTGGCGCCGTCTGAGATGCTGACGGAGCCGGCAGCGGGCAACGTGACTTGGTACTTGGACGAGTTGCCATCCCCACTGAAGGAAATGGATTGGCTGTAAAAGCGGGTGAGGTTCTGGCCCCACAGAGCGACCTGACCACTATAAGTATCGGCGGTACCGACTCCGTTGCCGGCCGCGCCGCTATGCGGAGCGTGGCACATGACGCAGCCCCGGCCGTAGCCGTTGTGCGCGCCCAGTTCGTCACCCCCGAAGAGCGTGGGTGGCGTGTTGGTGCCGGGTGTGCCTGTGCCGGATAAAACCTGGGCCATTGCCGCCACCGTGGCGACAAGGACCATAACTATTAACAGGCTAAGTTTTTTCATTTTCGTACCTTGACCTCCTGATTGGTTTTTAGTGCTACATCGCTCCGGGCTTTACCCCTGAGCGCGTTTTTGGCTATCCCGAGATAGCCGAAACTTGTGGCAGCGCTGCTGCGCCGCGGAATCTTTTTCGACCGGACCGGGCGCCCCTCGGCCCTACACGCAGCGCTATTGTGCCGCAGAATCCTTCCTGGGCGGCAGATCCGGCCTTGGCTTCGGGCGCCTGGGGCGCCGGTTGCTTCTGCACAGGCGCCAGTTCGGCAGGTTTCGTAGCGCTCGAATCTGGCTGCTTGGATTCCGGCGTTACCGCCGCTTTCGGCTGTGCGGCTTCCCGGCGCGCCTTCTCAGCGGCGGCCTCGGCATCGGTGATATAACGGAAAACCTGCACGCGGCCGGGATACGTTTCCGAGACGATAACCTGATTGGACGCGCCGATGGCGATTCCCCACGGCCCCATGAACTGGCCCGGGTAATATCCCTGCCCGCCAAAGTAGATGAGCAGGCGGCCTTGCTGATTGAATACCTTCACCATGTTCTGTGCCGCATCGACCACCCAGATGTGGCCGTCGCAATCGACGGCAATCCCCTTGGGCCGCTCAAAATCCGCGGGACCATCGCCGTTCTTGCCGAACGTGCTGATAAACTCGCCGTCGGCGTCGAAGATCTCGATCCGGTCGTTAAAGGTGTCGGTGACGTAAACATTGCCGTCCCTGTCCACGGCCACACCCTCGGGAAGGGAAAAAGTTCCCGGATCGGTCTGGTCGTGCTTCTTGCTGGGTTTGCCGATCTGGCGCAACAGCTTGTAACTGTCGGCATCGAAGACATCCACGACATCGTTGCCGGTGTCGGCCACATAGAGGAAGCGGTTCTCCCGATCGATCGCCACACCCGCCGGGCGAACCAGCACGTCCCCTCCGAAAGCCGCTTCCTGCTGGTGCTTGGGGTTGAATACCAGGACGTGGTGCAGCTTGGCGTCCGCAACAAAGAGGCGGTCATCATCGTCCAGCGCCAGACCCGCGATCATGGCAAAGTTCGCTTGCCTGCCGTTGCCGATCAACTCGACATGGTCCTTTTTCTCGGGATCGAAAATGAACACCGCGGCCACGCCTTGGTCTGCCGCGTAGATCATGCCCTTCGAATCCACCCCCACTCCGTAAGTGCGCATCAGTTGGAAGGGGAGCTTGTCAGTTTTGATCTGGTCAGCGGGCAGCGAGCCCGCCAGACGGTCCATCCAGGTCTGCTTGCGCTTCTTGTGAGCATAGAGGCTGGGATCGATCTTTTCTCCCGTGAAGAGGTCCTTGAACGCGATGCGCGGGATCGCCGGCGGGTTCGGCCACACGATCTTGGCGATATCGAAATAGCCCTTCATCCGCTGATCTCCCAGGTTCACCGGAGCCGGAGGTGGTTGGTCTTTCTTCTTGCCGGCACGGAGTGGCGCCGGCAAAACCAGTGCGAGCGCCAGCAAGCTCAGCGCTGCTGCCGTGAACGCGCACGCGCGATGTGGACGCGGGCTGGAAGCCCTGATGGGTTGCGGGCCTACTGCCCAGTGAAGCAAGCCTAGCCCATTCCTTAACACGTTATTTCCCTCCAATGCGCTAGGCACATTAATCACTAACCCCCCGTCGCTCAACACTGCCTCATTTCCCTCCCGCCCGTACGTCCGTAAGGTCCAATCCATTGAGCGTGGCAGGTTTTGCAGAAATTCATATCGTTCTTCTGGTCTTTCACCAGCATCCCCTGCTCATTCCCTGCGTGCGGCTGATGGCAGGTGAGGCAGTTCATCGCAAACATGGCCTTGGTTTTCGGGATCAACGTGTCGCCCACCGGGTGGTTCTCCGTTGGGTGTCCCAGGCCGTATTTCAGGGGCAGAATGGGTACCTTACTGAAGTAGTTTTCCGGCAGCTTCACCTTGCCATCGAAGATCGCCACCAAGTGCTGGCCTTCCACTTTCTGCGGGTTGGCGTCAGGCCCGTGGCACTCGAGGCACAGCGCGTTCACGTTCGCCTTTGCGCAGCAGATGCGCATTGTCGCCCCCATGCGGCTCGTGGCAGGTGGCGCATCCCAGGTCGGAGGCCGGTTGGTGCAAGTGCTTCTTCTTCTGAACTCCTCGGCTCGTTCGGTGTGGCAGGCCAAACACGCCGCCACGGGGCCGGGCTGCAAGAAGCCCGGCGTCTGGCCGGCGTGCGGGTTGTGGCAGACCGTGCAATCCTCTTGCGCTCCCGGGTGCGGCACCTTGGCGGAGGCGATCTGCTTGGCCTGCTCCTCGTGGCAGACCCCACAGGTGGACTTGACGTCCTTCTGCGTCAGCACAACTTTGCCGTTCTTGGCAGGCTGATGGCAGTCGTCGCACTCCTTGTTTTCGAACGGGTTGTGCAGGAACGCCTGCATCAAGTTCGGCGAATTGGACTGGCGTGCGTCGTGGCACTGGATGCAATCGGCCGTCTCAAAGGGTTGGCCCTGGTGGGCCTTGACGATCGCCGCATCTTTCACGTCATGACAGTCAGTGCACAGCGCCGGGGGCGTCTTTGGTGAGGTGATAGGCGAATTCGCGTTGCGCGGGATCGCCGGTCTTGTGAATAATGTGGCAGGTGTCGCAGCCACTGTCGAGCGCCGGATGACGGCTGCCGCCCTTGGCAACATGCACCCCGACGTCGTGACAGGTCAGGCAGAGATTATGCGTCTGGTCACCCGACATCGGCTTCAACAGGAGGGCCGTGTTTTCAGACTTGTGGGGGTCGTGGCACTTCAGACAATCGCGAGCATCGGGAGGATGGATCTTGCCGGTGAGGGTGGCAGCGTTCTTGTCTTTGTGGCAGGTGAGGCAAAGGGAAAGAGGGGTGGCGGTGATGAGCTTCACCCGGGTGATGTCCCTGTTCACTCGAACTTCGTGGCAACTCAGGCAGCCACCCGCGACAGTAGAGTGCGGTGACTTCGCTTTGGTTTTGTCCGCATGGCACTCAATGCATTTCGCCGAGTCCGCCTTCGGGTCGAGGGTGGGGTGCTTGGCAGCCCTTAGCCATACAGGCATGACTCCCATCAATAGAGTGAACATCAGGACCCTCTTCATAGCCGACCCCCGGGAATTGGGCCCTGAAGTACCAGGACATTCTGCGATCCCCTGTTTCCACCCATAAAGTCACGATAACTTCCGAGAGAAAGATTTTTGGCTACGCCGCGGCTACCTGCCGTTACGCGCAAGAGGTGCTCGGCCTTGGGGGCGTGAGGTTTGTGGCATGGGAAGCGGTTAAGCTCAGCCTCGCGTTTCACAGACTCTTTGTCGTTAACCGGGTCTTCCGCCCTGTGGGATATATGGTTCTTGGCTTGCCGCTGGCCGATCTTGGGCCTGCCTCCTTCCGATGCAAGGTCGTAAACCTTTCCACCTAAAAGGGATACCATCTTGGTCGCGCCGTTCATGGTTGCGCCGGGCTGATTCAGCGTGTGGCAACTAAGCCACAGCGTCTTCACGGCAGCAGGCGTTTGTGCTTTTGTATCAACACAAGGGTGGTTCGTGGAGTCGGCAGCAGAAAGTCTGCTAACGTGCGATACCCAAACTGCCGATATGACGAAACGGAGGAATGGTCCCTGATTGGGGAGTGCTGCAAACCGAATTCTAGGAGAGCGCTTTCTTAGACGCATTGTCTCGAAACCCGTCGAGCAGTGGATAGACAGCAAGGGCTTCGCCAAAGATGTGAATAGTTTGTCCGGTCAACTCATTGCAAATCGTTAATATTCCATACTTTCCAGCAAGTAAAAATTTCATCCCCCCGACTGTGTGGTGTTTTGCAGCATACTGCGCTAATTTGCACAATACTCCGCTTTCTAATGGGGTTACTCACGTAGATGGAGATATATTAGGGGTATTGAGTACCCTATAATAGGCTGTAAAGGCTTTCTGAGGGTTTCTTGCCGGAAGGTGGCATCCGGGCCATTGGGCTCCGATGTCCATATATCCCCTCCCCTTGCGATTACACTTGACCCTTCGCGGCAATTTCGGCGACTATAAACGGCCCACAGCCGCGTCGTTGGCAAGACGATCAGCCGATACCTTGGACCACGTTCTTCCGCCCAAAGTGCGATCTGACTTCCTTCATAAACAGCCGACTCGCGAAACTCAGACCCAAGCGGCTTGGCGGCAGAAGGCGTATTCTGGACTGGGGGAGGGGTAAAGCATGACGCAAGGAAAAATGAATTTTCAGCCTGGCGAGGCAAGCAAGAGCGGGGGAGAAGAACCCCCGCGCGCGCCCACCATTCCGGATGAGATGCGCGCCGTCGTCCTGGACGGGATCGGCTTCTCCCACCTGGGAGTGCGTAAGGTACCGACGCCCCGCCCGGGTCCCCGGCAGATGTTAGCGCGTGTGGACGCCGCTGGGATTTGCACTTCGCTCATCAAGCTGATCGAACAAGGGCCGAACCACCCACTTCTTTCCGGGTGGGACATCACGCGTTTTCCCCTCATTCTTGGCGACGAAGGCTCAGTCACCCTGGTCGAGGTTGGCGCCGATCTGCGCGCACGCTACTGCCCCGGGCAGCGATACGTCATCCAGCCCGCCGTGGATAGCGCGCCCATCAACCATTGCGAGCGCTACCGTGACCACGCCCGGGGAGTCAACAAAGTCGCGGTGGGCTACACTCTGGGCGGGCACCTGGCGGAATACATCCTGATCAGCGAAGAGATTCTTGCCGCCGACTGCTTGCTTCCGCTTCCCGATGCCACCTTGCCATATGCCCACGCGGCATTGAGCGAGCCCTTCTCCTGCGTCATCTCGGCGCAAGATCACCACCTCCACTTGACGCAGGACAAACCCCTCGGCCCGCGCGGAGTGGTGAAAGGATTGAAGCGTGGCGGCGTGACCGTGGTTCTGGGGGCCGGCGCCATGGGACGCATGCACGTGGCCTTGGCGATGAGCTATCGGCCACGGGCGATTGTGGTCGCGGACCTGGTGGAATCGCGCCTGGAAGTGGTGAGGACGCTCTTCGGCCGCCGTGCCGCGGAGTTAGGCATCGCGCTTCGCACTCTCAATCCCACGAGCGAGGATCTGAAGCAGGCCGTCAGCGAGTTGACGGATTACGCGGGCGCTGACGACGTAATCGTTGCCGTCGGTGCGCGCCAAGTTATTGCCGATGCCCAGACTCTCGTCGGACGCGGCGCCGTCCTGAACCTCTTCGGCGGATTGAAGAAGGGTGAGGACACGGTGGGATTTGAGACCAGCCAGGTGCATTACAAGGAAATCAACATCACCGGCTCCAGCGGCGGATCGCCCTGGGATGTGGCGCGCACATTGGAGTTGATGGCCGCGCGGGAGATCGACGCGGGTGATCACATTGCGCGCATCGGCGATCTTGCCCACGCCGCTGAATTCCTGCAAATGATCAAGGCGCAAGCCATCGACGGCAAGGCGGTGGTCTATCCCCACCGGCCGAGCAGCGAGATCCGCTCCATAAAATCCTGGACGGCGCAGGATGAAAAGCAGTGGTTGGTGGGAAGTGGATAGTGGAGAGTGGCTATACTTAGCGACATAAGTTCTTGGTAGCGGCGCTGAGCGCCGCTACAAGTTATGTCGCTCTGTATAGTTGATAGTGGCCAGTGGACCGTGATGAGTCGTTAGTAGCTGGTTGGTTGCTGGAGGTGAGTGGTTAGTTGGCGGGGGCTGCAGTGCACTCGCCCATAACCGGCCCCACTAACCACTCGCCACGGTCCACTCGCCGCTTCTTTCAACCGAGGATTGAATCGTGGCGCTAACGGGTCATCGCACCTTTGTGGGTTTCGGTTTCGGGGCCATTCAGGCGGGCCTTTTTCTCTATGAAGCTTTTCGCTCCGCGGGCTTCGCCCGTCTGGTGGTGGGCGAAGTGGTGCCGGACTCGGTTGATGCGCTTCGCCGCAACGCCGGGTGCTACGCGGTAAATGTCGCCCACGCCGATCGCGTTGAAGTGGCGCGGATTGGTCCGGTGCAGATTGAAAATCCCGCCGCGCCGCAGGATGCGGCGCGTCTGGAGAATGCCGTGGCCGAGGCGGAAGAAATCTCCACCGCCGTGCCCAGCATCCGTTTCTACAACGGGCCGGGGCCTGGTAGTATTCATCGCATCCTGGCGCAGGGACTTCGCAAGAAAGCAGCCGCCGGCGGACCGCGTGCGGCGGTCTACGCCGCCGAGAATCACAATCACGCTGCCGAAATTCTGGAGGCGGCCGTCTTTGGCGAAATCCCCGCCCCCGAAAAGAACCGGGTGCGCGAGCGAGTGTGCTTTCTCAACACCGTCATTGGCAAGATGAGCGGAGTCAATTCCGATGCGGGTGAAATTGAAGCCCTGCAATTGGCCCCGGTTACGCCGGGGAGTTCGCGCGCCTTCCTGGTGGAAGCCTTCAACCGCATCCTGATTTCGCGAGTGCATTTTCCGAAAGCGGCGGGCGAGCCGCGATTCCAAAGAGGCATTAGGGTCTTCGTGGAAAAGGAGGATCTGCTGCCCTTTGAGGAAGCGAAACTTTACGGCCATAACGCCACCCACGCACTGGCCGCTTATCTCGGCGCCATGCGCGGACTCAAGCGCATCGCCGATTTGCGCCAGAACCCCGATCTTCTGGGATTCATTCGCGCTGCTTTTCTGGAAGAATCGGGTGAGGCGTTGATTCGCAAACATGCCGGCAAGGACCGCCTGTTCACGCCCGAAGGGTACCGCGAGTACGCCGACGACCTGCTGGAGCGAATGACCAATCCTCACTTGCAAGACAGCGTGGAACGCGTGGGCCGCGACCCGCACCGCAAACTAGGCTGGGACGACCGCCTGGTGGGAACTCTGCGCGTGGCTTTGCAGCAAAACGTTGTGCCCCGCCGTTACGCCCTCGGTGCCGCCGCCGCCCTGGCGACGCTGGACCCCTCGTTTCTGAAAACGGACACACCCGCGCGTGCCCTCCTCGCACCGCTCTGGGGCAACGAAGCGATGGAGACGAAGGAGGCGCATGACGTCCTCAACCTCATCGAGGCAGCCAAGCTTCGGCTGAAACAGTGGTGTGCCTCAGGCTTTCAAGAGATCAGTAGAGAGTAGACGGCAGACAGTATGCGGAAGGGGCGTGGGTTACTCGTATCTCAGCGCGACCATGGGATCGACCTTGGCCGCGCGCCGGGCGGGTATATAGCAGGCTGCTAACGCGACCAGTATCAAGAGGCCCGCCACGCCCGCGAACGTGAGCGGATCGTGTGTGCTGATGCCAAAGAGCAAGCTTGTCATGAGGCGCGTAAGCCCCAGTGCCGCTGCCAAACCGATGGCGACGCCCAGGAGCCCCATTCTTACCCCTTCACCGAGGACCATTTGCAGCACACGCCAACGCTCGGCTCCGAGCGCCACCCGAATTCCAATTTCGTGGGTTCGTTGACCGACGGAATATGCCAGAACGCCGTAGAGTCCCACGACGCAGAGCACCAATGCGATCGCGGCGAAGATTCCCACCAACAAAGCAGACGACCGATGGAGATAGGCGGAGGGCGAATCATTAATCCGTTGCGTTAAGGTCTCCCCCCGGGAGACAGAAACGTACGGGTCAATGCCGTGAATCGCGGTAACGATCCTCGGGAAGGAAGATGCGTCCAGTTGTGAAGTCCGGACCAGGACAACAGGCCAGGCGACCGGGCTCTGGTTGTAAGGAAGGTACAATGCCGGCAGGTTCTTACCCTCGAGCGGCCCTTCCTTGATGTCATCAATAACCCCGACGATTTGCGTTAGCGATTGCGGCTGGCCGTCGAAATAGATTTGCTTCCCGATAGGATCTTCATCGGGGAAGTACTTACGCATCAGAGCCTGATTCACCACAGCCACGCGAGGTTTGGCAGCGTCTTCGCTCTCCTCGAAATAGCGCCCTCGCAGTAGCTGCGCCTGAAGCGTTTTGAAGAATCCAGAACTCACCGGCCTATAGAACGCCTCATTGAAGTCCCCATGATTGGGCCTGTCCGCGACGTGAAACGACATCGTGCCCCAAGCCGAGTCGACAGGGGGCGCCATGGCGAGAGCCGCTGATTTCACCCCGGGGAGCGTCGAAATGCGCTCCACCATCTTTTGTTCCAATACAACTTTCTGGCGATCCTGCGTGTAACGCCCAGGAGCCCATCCGGTTTGTATCGACACCAGGTGGTCTGCCCTGAACCCCAGGTCAACGTGCAATAGTATGTAGAAACTCTTCCCCAGTAACCCTGCGCCCACCAGCAGCACCACGGCAATCGCAAATTCTACCACCGCAAGGTTGGCGCCAACCCGGCGCCACATCGTGCCGGTTGTGCCGCGCCCCCTCTCGGCCAAGCCCTGTTGTACGTCCCCCGCTGACACGTACAGGCTGGGAATAAGGGAAAACAGGATTGTCGCAACCAGAGCGATTCCACCGGTGAAGGCCAGCACGTGAGTGTTCAGTCCGCTTTCCCGCAGAAAAGGCATGCTCGCTATCATGTCGGCTGGGATAACCCTGGGGACCACTCGCATCGCCCACTCAGCACCCATCAGGGCGACGATGCCGGCGATCATGACGAGAACCAAACCTTCACTCGCAAATTGACGGATCAGTCTGCCCGCCGACGCGCCGAGGGCACCCCGCACGGCAATTTCCTGCCGGCGCTTGTCCGACCGGGCCACCAGCAACGCACTCACGTTGACGCACGAGATCAGCAGCAGGAAACCGGCACCACCCAACACGACCAAGAGGATGGGATGAACATCACCCAAGATGACGTCGCGTAGGGGGACAAGGTTTGCGCCGCCAAAGGAGCGGTCCTCGGGATATTGCTCTTGGAGCTGCCGCGCAACTAACCGCATGTCCGAGGACGCACTCTCAATGGAAGACCCCTCTCGCAAGCGAGCGATCGTCATCAAATTGCGGCACCCACGGTGTTGCTCGCAGCCGTCCGATGCTCGCAGCGTTGTCCAGAATTCAGCGCCACCATAAAGGGCAAACTGGAAGTCACGGGGAAGAACTCCAATGACGGTAGTTCGAGCACCATTGAGCGTAATGGCCTGCCCCAAAACATCCTTCCTCGCGCCGAACCGCTTCTGCCATGCCGAGTAACTCAAGATAACGGTGGGAGATGCCCCCGGGGAGTCTTCGTCTGCGTGAAAATCCCGTCCCAGATAAGGAGCAGCGCCAAGCGTATGAAAGAACCCGGAGCTTACGCGCGTGCCCGGCACCTGCTCCGCGCCATTCGTAGTATTAAGCGTGAAGCTGCCGTTCAGTGCGTATGCATCTAGGGAACTGAAAACCTTGTTGAGGCGCTTCCAGTCGGCAAAGTCCAGGTAGGATACCCAAGACCGCGCGTAGCCGGGCGAGGACGCGAACACCACGACCAAGCGGGATGGGTCGCGATGGGGTAGAGCCTTAACTAGCGCCGCATCCGCAAAGCCGAAGATGGCCACCGCCCCAGAGATTCCCATGGCCAGGACAAAGACGGCTATTGCCGTAAAGCCAGGATTCTTCCTCAGCATTCGCAGCCCGTACCGGACATCTTGAATCAAGTTTTCCAGCCAACTCCATCCCCACATCTCGCGACTCTCCTCTCTCAACACGAGGTCGTTGCCGAATCTCCGGCGCGCCGCGGAGCGCGCTTCCTCCGGCGCCACGCCCGCTTCGATCTGCTCATGCTCCCGCAATTCGCGGTGCAGGCGCATTTCTTCGTCCAGATCAGCATCGAATTGCCTGCGACGAAGCAGCATCAGGAGCCGTCGGCCAAGTTCAGTCAACATGTTTGCCTCGCAAGGTCTCAACCTTCAGCCATACACCGGGCGGCCCGCCGCGCAGTGGCTGGATGCTGATAGCTGACCGCTGATAGCTTCTACACCGTCTGAATGGCTTGCGTGATGGCTTGTACGACCCGTTCAAACTGGGAGACCTCAACCTCGAGCTGTTTTCGGCCCAATGGCGTGAGATGGTAGTAGCGCGCCCGGCGGTTTCCGGCCGTTATTCCCCATTTGGCTGTGACCCAGCCCTTAACCAACATGCGCTGTAGAGCGGGATACAGTGAGCCCTCCTGGACTTGCAAAACCTCGTCGGAAACCTGCTCGATCCAAGTGGCGATTTCATAACCGTGGAGTTCGCCGCCCCGAGCTAGGGCCTTGAGGATCAAGAGGTAGAGTGTTCCGGGAGGAATTTCATCATGGTGCATGTCCTTGTCTCCTTGCCATAGTTAGACTATGCCAACGCCCAAAGGTTAGCACGGCGCCGGAGGATGCCCGCGCTTCTTGCCGGGGGCAAAGAATTTTCTTGATTTACCCTCCGGCTGGCAGTGTATACTAAAGATTCATCATAAATATACTATCTAGTTAATAGCAATGCTTGCCGTCCTATTTGCGGCGGGTCTTCTGGCGAATCATTGCAGCGGTTGGTGGCGTGCGTTCTCGCCGTGGCTATTTTTCTGGCGGGCAAATGCATGCCAAGGGCAAGGACCTGAAGGGCGGGCTTAGGCATTCGCTCGTCGGAATGCTCGTCACCAGGGGGACGCCTGTTTGTACGTGAAATGATACGCAAGGAAACTGAGGAGGGACCAAATTGAAAAAAGCCATAGGCGTCACCGCTGGCTTGATGGTGTTGCCATCTCCGGAGTTTGCTCTCCTTCTTTTTTTCCTGTGGATGTTCTGGGAAAAGCTGGGGAACCTAACCCTTGCGGCATATGACGACTACCAGCTCAGGAAAACCGAGGAGGCCCTTAAGGGGAGCCTGAACGCCGACGTGGATGGGTATTACGTACACATGCTGACCACGAGGTCCAAGGCTGAGCGCGAGCGCCGGAGCAGGGCAAAGCTGGCTCGGGAGCACAGGATTGAAGCTGTATACACAGCCCTTGCCCGTGCCTCCACATGGGGCAGGCTTCTAATCCAGAGAGGGGAACCGGTCTCCATGCGTGCCGCCACCGGGGAGGAATAGATGCTGGAGAAAATAAGGGCGTATGGAAACAGCAGCTTATGCCAAAAATGGCCTTCTCCATGAAGTGAGAGGACTACATCGAAGCAGCAGCCCCCTGCATGAGGGGTGGCTGGGATGAACACTTGAAGAGCGGTTAGCACTGCACGGCGGACCGGCAGCCCAACGTGTAGCGGCCGCGGCGCCGGCCCTAGGTCGAACGCCGTTCGGCCCTACGAAGTGCACGAAAGTTCTTGCCAAAAAACAAGAACTTACGCATTGCAATGCAGCGCGGCTCCCTACCAGACTTTGCACCGCCGACCTTTCGAGCTTGCCCTGAGCACCTCCAATGGATCGCCATTTTTCTTTTTTCCCGCCCGCGTAGAGGCCGGATTAGGGCAACAGGCAGAAGGCACCGGGCAGCTTTTCGTAGCCGCCCCGTTGGTAGGGTCGGGAACTGGCGCGGTGGCGCACGGCGACTGCCGCAGCTCCGTTTCCAGCTCCCCGCACATCACACGTAGCGTGCGGATTTCCCGCACTACGCGTTCCTGCACACTTCACAACAAGGGTTATGGGGCCTATCGGGTCGGGGCGGCTGTCCAAGAGGTCGGCTGATGGACCACGAGCTGCGTCACACGTTCGCTACCCGACTGAGCGCCGGAGGAGTGGCAGACCATTTTGTAACGTTGATGCTTCGGCAGGGCGACGCGGGCGTCCTCAAAAGGTACAGCCAGGCCAAACTCAACATGATGCGAGAAGCTCTCGACAGATTGGACCGTCGGGCCAATGAACACGAAAGGAGTTCTGGTACAGCGAGGCCAAATTAGGTCATTTTGGTACAGCTTTGTTACAGAAACGGTCTTGAGGATGAAAATGGAAGGTGACCGGATATTGGAACTAAACAAGTTAAGTGGTACGCCCGGGGTGATTCGAACACCCGACCCCTTGCTTCGTAGGCAAGTGCTCTATCCAGCTGAGCTACGGGCGCACGCGATATGGTCCGGCGTGGAAAGGGTCCCCTCTCCACCCACGGTATAGTCTGGCACGGGTGCGGCACCCTGTCAATCCTGTGCACACTCCGGTAATGGTGCAGTTTGATTCTTGCCGGGGCGGTCCCTGACGTCCCGAAGTAAAGCTTCCAGGCCTGCCGCCACTTCCGGCCAAAGCGGGGCAGGCACCGACCGCCTCTACCGCAAAACCATGCCGATCCCGAGACTCTTCCCCCCGTCCCCTCGTGTGGTCTTTATGGTATAGTCGCGAGGAAATCCGGAAGGGAAGGCATCTATGCCTATAGTTGAGAAAGTCGAAAAGGATCTGGTGGCGGCCCTCAAGGCGCAGGAAGCGCTCAAGCTTTCCGTACTGCGCATGATGAAAGCCGCTCTGATGAACAAGAAGGTCGAACTGGGAAAAGCCGTTGACGACCCGGAAGCGGTGGCAGTGCTGCGAACGCTTGCCAAGCAACGCCGCGAATCTGTCGAGGCCTTTCGCAAAGGCGGAAGAGACGACTTGGCGGACAAGGAAGAGGCTGAGATCAAGATTGTGGAAGCCTATCTTCCGGCTGCCGCGAGTGAAGAGGAAATTGATGCGGCGGTAGCGGCCGCCATCGCGGAAACCGGTGCCAGCACTGCGAAGGATCTCGGCAAGGCCATGAAAGCGGCTATGGCCAAGCTGGCCGACAAGAACGCCGACGGCAAGCGCGTGAGCGAGAAGGTGCGGGCCAAGTTGGGCGCGTGACCTGCATCCTAGACCCTAGCATGGCCGACCCGCAACCCAAAGAAGGTTCTCCGTGTTCTCTGTGCTTTTCAAGCTTCAACACAGAGCACACAGAGAAACTCAGCGACCTCTGTATTGAGGCCGTTCTGCGCACGGAGGTCACAGAGACAAGATCATCCCCGAAGCAGCCCTTATTAGGAATATGCCTATGACTACTCAATCTACCGCCGGGCTCGAAAGCGTTCCCAAGAAGCACACCCCGTACGTGCCCGAGACCATGGAGATGAAGGAGTTCACCCTTCGCGCCTTGCTGATCGGACTGGTGATGACGGCCATCCTTGGTTCCGCCAATGCCTATCTCGGATTGAAGGCCGGAATGACCATCGCGGCAACCTATCCCGCTGCCGTCATCGGCATGGCCCTGTTGCGGCTGATGAAGGGCTCCTTGCTGGAGGAGAACATCTCACGAACCGTGGGGTCAATCGGTGAGGCGGTTGCGGCAGGCGCCGTCTTCACCATCCCCGCTTTCGTAATGGCGGGTTTGTGGCCAGGACTTACCCGCGAGAAATACTGGACCACCGTCGCGCTCATGGTGATCGGCGGCACGCTGGGGATTCTATTCGTCACGCTTCTCCGCCGCGTTATGGTAGATGACGCCGAACTCCCGTTTCCGGAGTCCGTCGCCGCCTCGGAAATCCACAAAGCGGGTCAGCAAGGCTCCAGAGCGGCCAAGATTCTGTTCGCCAATATGGGCTTTGGCGGATTGGTATATCTTCTGGGCGCCGTAAACGTTTTTTCGGCAAACAACACCTTTCCCGTTGGCATTAGCTCTCTAGGCAAAAAATTACTGCTGCGCACCAGCACGAATCCCAGCGTTGCCACTACGGTGACCGGGGGCGCGACCATCTTTACCACGCCGGATGTGAGCCCGGCTTATCTGGGAGTCGGCTACATCATCGGCCCGCGACTCGCGTCGTTGAATTTTGCGGGCAGCGTGCTGGCTTGGGGGCTGCTCGTTCCGCTGCTAACCTTTGTTCTTGGACCCACGATCCAGGCTTCCCATGCGGGCGGTCAACCGCTCTCCTGGACGCTGCTGGCGCAGGCAATTTATTTCTCCGTGGTGCGCCCCATCGCCGTAGGGGGAATGCTGGTGGGCGCTTCTTACACTCTGTTCAAGATGCGCAGACAACTGGGCGCGGGCATGGCGCGGGCGGTCAGCGACCTGAAGAAATCCGCCGTTGCGCATGCCGCCAGCAGCCGTACCGACCGCGACCTGAGCTCCAAGGTGATATTTGCGGCCGTGGGCGCTGTGTTTCTGGCGATGATCGGGCTGTATTA
Organism: uncultured Acidobacteriota bacterium; assembly: GCA_963825395.1. Classification (GTDB taxonomy): domain Bacteria; phylum Acidobacteriota; class Terriglobia; order UBA7540; family UBA7540; genus Bog-366. The sequence continues at coordinate 65,842 of CAWGTQ010000015.1, forward strand.
CTTCTTCATCGGCGGGGTGGGGAATCTTACCAGCTCGAAAGTCGTAGCCGGCGCGGTGGTCGCGGCGCTGGTGATGATTGTGCTCGGCTTCTTCTTCGCCGCGGTCTCCGGAAATCTGGTGGGAATGATCGGCTCCTCCAATAATCCCGTGTCGGGGTTGACGCTCTGTACGCTGGTGATTGCGGCTCTGCTGATGGTGGCCCTGGGCGTCTCCGGCGCCGGTGGAGTTACCGCAGTGCTCGGCATCGCGGCGGTGGTCTGCGTCTCCTCCGCCGTAGCAGGTGAGATGTTGCAGGACCTCAAGGTGGGACACATCCTCGGCGGCACACCCGCCAAGATGGAGGTCGGCGACCTCTTCGGCATCGTAGTCGCCTCTCTGGTGCTCTTCTTTCCACTAGCGATTCTCGACAAGGCGTACCACTTCGGCAGTCCCGCCCTGTCCGCCCCGCAAGCCGGATTGATGGCGATGCTCGCCAAAGGCATCGTGGGCGGTGATATGGCGTGGCCGCTTGTGATTGTCGGAATCCTGATGGGCTTCGCGCTGATCCTGATCGAGGTGAAAAGCGTGATGCTGTTCGCGGTCGGCATGTATCTGCCGCTGGGGACCACTTTTGCCATCTTCCTCGGAGGTGTCATCCGCTGGGTAACCGACAAACTGCGGGATCGCGGGGGCTTGAACGATGCCCAGAAAGCCCGGGTGGACAATGCCGGCGTCCTCACGGCTTCAGGACTTATCGCTGGCGAGGCTCTGTGTGGGCTGTTCATCGCGGGGCTTGTGGGGTCGGGCAAGAATGTTACTCTCGTTTCGTGGGCGCCGCCGTTCTGGGCTGCGCTGATTGCTCTTTTCTTGCTGATCGCCGCCTTGGTGCAGGTACCGCTGGCAAATGCCGGCAGCCCCGATGAGCCCGCGCCGCCCACGGCGATTATGTGAGGCATGCGGCTGTGTTGAATAACGAAGGCTAGCAAAATTTCTAGGCAATAGGACCTGCGCTTGATCTTATTCTTCCTCTTGCAGGAATTCCTTGAGCTTCTTTCTGCTTATTGGAGTCAAAGCGTAGGCTGTCACCTTGAACTTAAAATCTTTACTCAGTCTCTCACCAGGAATGACGTAGAGGGAACTCTTGCTGCCATCAAACTTGACGATATGGAGAAAAAGATTTGCTTTGTCCTTACCCAAGCAATCTTTTTCGGAAGCGTGCAAACTTTGCCAAGTATATGCCTTCCAGCTTTCGCTAACTCCTTTAACTTCAATCATTCGACCGCTCGATTCTATGTCGTGGCCAACACCTGTCCTGCTGACATCAATGGGCATTTTTCCTTCCGCTTTTCGTATTTCATTACAATTTCGATACCTTCTTTTTCAGCCGATTTCACCAAGCCTGCCTCCCATGACACTTCTTATACTTCTTGCCGCTTCCACAGGGGCAGGGATGGTTCCGGCCTGGCGCGCGCTGGGAGGTCGCCGGTTCTGGCGGCACGGCGAGGTGGTTTTTTGGCTCCTTCGCTTGGTCCCATGCGTTCGGCCCGCTGTAGGTTACGTATTCAGCGGCCCCGCAGTCCAGGCACTTCCGGAGAATGGCGAGTGCCATCTCGTGAGGGTCCACGGGCGGGACAGCCTTGAGAAGCCTCTGTACTTCACCGACAACTTCCTTACCATCGGTAACGGGTAACCCCGCGCCAGTCGTCATCCAATAGCCGTCCAATGGAACCGTTCGGGCGGCCATCACAGTCCCACCGACTTTCACACCTTTGCTCAGGGCAATGTCCATAAGGAAGAGCCGTTCCCCCGAAAGGGCGTCAGTGCATTCCATGCCCGCACCGGGTGCGATGCTCTCAGTCAGCAGGATCCGGAATCGGGCTTGCTGATACGCTCGTAAAAGGTATTCCTCGTCGGAGCCCGGGGATGCGGGATGATCAAGACTGTATTTCGCGATCAAGTTCCGGCCATCGCGGATCCAGTCGTGCAAGCAGCAGTCAGCGCGCACGATGGCAACCTCTTCCGTGTCGAAGACCAGCACGCCCTTCCGCATGATTCCGAGGGCGGCGGCAATCTCTTTCCTGGCGGCGCGGGAAATTGTCTTCGTTATGCGGCTCATCAGCTTCCGGCCGGCTAGCCGTAGACGCTGATATTGCTCGACGTGACCCCACGTGATTATCTTGGTGGTCCCCATCATCGCTGAAATCCTATTGGAGACGGGCAATGCGCCGCCCCCATGCTGCTTCCCGCAGGTGAATTCTGCAACCAAAAGTTTCGGCTTGCCGCCAATTCTACACCCCTTGTCCAGCAAATATACATTCCCGCTGTTCCGGCTTCTCACCGCTTTCGGGCACCACGGAATAGATGTACCGGTCTCTCGCCAATCTGCTACCCAATCAGCCCAACGAGTCCAGGGGAGGAGAACATTTATGGCAAAAACGACCAAAACTGTTGCGCGGCCCAAGCGCTCGAAGGCCGAGATTGATGAGGAGTTCGCCGAAATCCGGGAAGAAGTGTCGACCGCCCGAGAAACGATGGAGCCCAAGGCCGAGGAATTGCGAAAGCAGAAGGAGACGGAAATCCGGCAGGCGGTTCAGGGACTTTCCGTAGACGCTGTAGTCGGAGAGATTTCGAACCTGGGCCTCGAGGTCTCAAAATCGCTGGCCGCGCTTTCCGACCAACTGGCGCAGGAAGTCAACCGCCTGGCAACAGTTCGGGAAGCCGTCACGCTCGAACAAAGAGAGTTGGAGCGGCTGCATAAGGTCGATGTCGCAGCAACCGCCCTCGACCAACTCGTTCAGGACTACAGCCGTCAAAAGGAGCAACTGGAGGCCGAAACCACGGCACAGCGGACGGCTTGGGAGGAAGAGCAGAGGCAGTCGGAGCGCGACGACAAGGAGCAGGAGGAAATCCTTAAGAAACAACGCCAGCGCGAGATGGAGGAATACGAATACCGCAAGGCGCTTGAGCGCAAGAAGGCACAGGATAAATACGAAGAGGAAATAAAGGTCCAGGCTAGGGCCAACAAGGAAAAACAGGAGGCTCTGGAAAAGACCTGGCGTGAGCGTGAAGCTGCTTTGAAGGCCAGCGAAGAAGAGCTCCAACGGCTTCGCAAAGAGGCGGCCGAGTTTCCGTCCCGGCTCCGCGAAGAATCCGAGCGTGCGGCAGCCGAAGCCATGCGCGCCACTGAACAGAAGTTCGAACAGCGAATACTGCTTCTCAGCAAGGACAGCGAAGGTGAGAAGCGCCTAGCGGAGCTCCGCATCAAGGCTCTTGAAGAAAGCCTGGCGCGGCAGTCGGCCCAGATGGCCGCCCTCGAAAAGCAACTGGAAGAGGCGAAGCGACAGGTGCAGGAAATTGCCGTGAAAGCCATCGAGGGAGCGTCAGGAGCCAGGGCGCTCAGCCACATTAACGAGATCGCCATGGAGCAGGCCAAGCACCGCACACCGCAGGGGTGAAAATCAGGTTCTAGGAGCTGGGGATTGGGTTCTGGGGGCTGGGTGTTAGATGCCTGGTTCCAGGGGCGGGTGGCTGCGGACTGGGGTTGGTTCTTCCCCAGTCCCTGGCCCCTAATCCCCGTTCTTGTGATACGCTTCTAGGGATGCCGCGTTATCGCCAAGTTGCGTTCTCGTTCGGGCCACCGCTCACGCCGATGGTGAAGTGGCTTATCATCATCACAAGCGCGGCTTTTGTCCTTACTTACATCCCCCTTCAAATTTTCCACTCGGAATTCTTTGCCTATTCCTTCGCATTGTTTGCGCTCCAGGCAGACCTGGTTATCCATAAGTTTTACGTTTGGCAACTGGTGACTTACCTGTTCCTCCACGGGGGATGGTTCCACATCATCTTCAACATGTTTGCGTTGTGGATGTTCGGGTCAGATCTCGAGATCAAGTGGGGAGGCAAGAAATTTCTTTTCTACTATTTCCTTACCGGCATCGGCGCCGGAATCCTGGATGTGACCCTGAACGCGCTCTTCCGACCGGAATACCCGTCAGCCACCATCGGATGTTCCGGCGCGGTGTATGGGCTGCTGATGGCGTATGGGATGCTCTTCCCCGAACGGCTCATTTATCTCTACATGATTATCCCCATCAAGGCCAAGTGGTTTGTGGTCATTATGGGAGCAATCGAATTTGTGAGTTCCTTCGGCGGCCCCGGCTCGGGCATCAGCCACTTTGCCCACCTGGGCGGTATGCTTTTTGGGTACCTTTACCTGCGTGGGTGGTCTCTTCCTTATGGTTGGCAACTTCAGTACCACCAATGGCGGCGCGCCCAGGTGCGCAAGAAATTTGAAGTATACATGCGCGAGCAGGAGAAGAAAGACAAACACGGGCGTTGGGTAAACTAAAACGGCCGCAGAAGGTGACGCTGTAACCTCCAGCCCCTTCCCCCACCCACATGAGCGCAACCAAAACTTATCCGCTGCGACTAACCCGGTGAAATGCCATGACGCGTTTCTGATCGTTGACGTGAGGTGCGTTGACATTGTCACGTGGCAAAGCAGGCTGATTCCACATTAGTGGGGTACCGGTGCGACCATACCACAACATATTGTATTATATAGAGAAATCATAATTGCTAAGATAGCACCTTAGTACTATCGACATCCGTATAGAGGGGGAGGTAGTTTTGTCATTAACAGTCCATCCCTGGTTCCGGATCATCGCAACGACTTGGGGGATGGCCACAATGAAAGACGCATTAGCTCGGTGCTGACGTCGGGGGGAAGCAGGTCTGTACGCATGGGCAGACTAGGCAAACTCAATGGAACGCGGACTGGCCAGCATGTCTTTTTGCCCACAGTGCGGTTTGCAGCTTCCCGAGGGAAGTTCCTTCTGTTATCAGTGCGGGACCCACGTCAGAGAGGGAGAGCCGATTGCTCCGCATCTCGAAGCAGATGCAACGCCTCCTCCCCTCGGGTTGGCGGGCGCGGGAGAAATACCACGATTTACACCCCACGCGGCCGATGAGCCGACCTGCCGCTTCTGCAAGGGCCCGCTCGATCTCAACGGGGAATTCTGCGAGCAGTGTGGAGCTCCCGTCAGCGAGGCCGCACCTTCCCGATGGCTTAAACCCGCCGCAGTTGCTCATCCGGTCGTCTCCAAGGAGAGTTCACCATCCGAGCCTTCCGCGGCGCGTCTCGCGGGGCCGCCTCCTGCGAAGGTAACATCGCCACCTGCCACGCTGTCATTCGCGCCCTCGCGGTCCGCGCCTCGTCGCCCCGAAGAGAAGGCCATAAGGACGCCACCACTGAACATCGCGCCTCCCCGACGGGCAGACCAGATCAGATTGCCAGGCGGGAAGCCAGGCAAACCCGCCACGACCTTGCCGGCAACACCGTCTGCGCCCGCCCAGGCAACTTCGGCCCAGGCGTTCGCGCCGAAGGCTCCGGCTATTGAAGCCCCAAAAGTCACCGTCCGGTCAGTTGCCGAAAACCGTGGCCGCACCCTTGCCCCAGACTGCCTCATCACGCAAAATTGCCGGACCGCTGCCCGGAACAATCCCGATCGTTTCTGTACCGCTGAGTGTGCCCGTGCGCGGGGAGGAATTATTCCCTGCACAACCGAAAAAGCCCTTCCCCTTTGCCGTGCCTTCCGCTGCGAGTCTCACCGGGCCTCGCTGCTGCGAAGGCAACTTCATCACCAGCCACGCTATCATACGCGCCCTCGCCGTCCGTGCCTCCTCGCGCCGAGGAGAAAGCATCGAGGACGCCCCCACCGAACATCCCACCTCCCCCACGGGCAGATCAGCTAAGATCGCTGGACGGGAAGCCAGGCAAAGCCGCTACGGCCTTGCCGGCATCGCCGCCCTCGCCAGCCCAGGCAACTTCGGACCAGATGTTCGCGCCGAAGGCTCTGGCTGTTGAACCCCCGACAGTTGTCGCCGTTCAGTTGGGGAAAACCGTGGCCGCACTGATGCGCCAGGATGCCGCACTCCGCGAAATTGCCGGACCGCTGCCCGAAACAACCCCGATTGTTTCTGTGCCGCTCAGCACGCCCGTCCGTGGGGAGGCAGTATTCCTTGCACAACGGAAAAAGTCGTTCCCCTTGGTTCTCGTCGGAGGGATCGCCGGCTTGCTGCTGGCCATCGGTATGGTGGCAGGTTGGCAGCTATTTCATCGGAAGGCGCACAGTGCTCGTGTTGAGAATGTGACGGCGCAGCAGGTACAAAACCCCGCACCCTTGGCTGAAATAGCAGCTCCAACCTTAGAGTCTGTAAACAGTCCCTCTCCGGCTTCCGAGGTGCCCGAAGAAAGACCCCAAGCGCCTGCTCCAGCCAGGAAATCCCGCCGCGTGAAGGCCGCCACCGCAGCGAAGCCCGCACCGGCCGTGCCCGCCACGGATCCCAAAACTGCGCAGCTTGTCAGTCTTCAGAATCTCGCCCTCGAGGCCTGCGCTAAGGGTAACTATGCCGAGCCTCGGGAGGCAAGCGCTATCGCCTATTCGCAGCAAGCGCTGGCGCTCGACCCCTCGAACGACTACACGCGGACGATTCTCGAAAACAGCATTAAGGGCGGAGAGTACCAGCTCCACCAGGCGATCTTGAGCAAGGACTTCACGACCGCGCATCGAGTCGCTGACGTGCTGGCGCAACTCCTGCCGGGTGAGCGCGCCGTCGGGGATTTGAAGACTGATCTTGCCAATGCCGAGAAGGCGGAAGAGGAGTCGCGGCGCCCCAGCCAGGTTCCAGCCGCCGTCCTCAGCTTCCGTGTCTACCACATGCACTCCGGCAAAGCGACCGGCGACAAAGGATCGTATTGCCGCGGCACGCTGAGTGTTGTTGCCGGGCGTCTAAAATACGTCGGCGAGACCGCGCTGGACGGGCAGGTCCATAGCTTCGACATCGCTTGCTCAGAGGTTGTCGAGGTCAAAAAGAACCTTCGTGTCGCTTTTTGGGAGAAGGAATTCCACGTTCGCACAACTTTGAGCAACATCAACCTTGTCCCGGAAGACGGCTCGTCTTCTCATATTCGCGCTCTGGCCTCCGCGTGCTCAAGATAGGACTGCGGGCCTGCCCAAGCCATGGCTTGATGACCAGAGAGCAAGTCGGAAATAGCTCGATGAACTGCGTAGGGTTCCAAGGTGCAATGAAGGAGACATTTTAACAACCGTTCTTGAGTCTCCGCGGTTGAGGTGGATCCTACTATCGGTGCTTATTTGCACGCACCCTCATATAAGCAATCGGACAAGTCGTAAAGGAGGATCCTTATGGAAGGAAGGTTGACTCTTTCCTTACTCCAGAACCGCAGTGTTCAAATGGTATTCACGCCGAGTATTGGTGCGGCTGGAAATTCCTGTCCTGTACTAGCGAAAGACACTGGGCAAGCTTGGTCTGACCTTGTCACAAGGTTTGGTTTTTCCCTCCCCAAAGCTCAAGCTTATATTGCGCAACTTCGGCGAAATGGGCATATCGATCTCGCCGTGAGTATCGATAGCAGGGTGATCGCCAGCCTCTTTCAACCGCATTGAATCGACATCGATGTGCGGTCGCCCGCTTTCCCTGTCACACTACCGTACGTACGGGTCCGTACACGGCGGTTCGGCGCGTTAAGAACGAAAAACCGCAGACGAAAGCAAACTGCGCCTACGTCCGCCGATGCCGTTATAGATGCGCTACCGGCTTCCCCCGACTCTGGGATTCCGACAGCTAAGTAAAGGGTGGATGGCGCTTGGGAGGCGGGCGGTCTTTCGTTGCAACCTTTGCAGTCGGAGGGTAAGACGCTCGGCATCCGTCTGTATGGGCGGGCTTTGTGCCCGCCCGGGGCGTCCACAAGGGGGGCTCCTACGTTCCAAGCGTTCGAGGGCGGCGAACGGGCGGCCACGATCAATGCAGTTTTGACCGTGGGTTCTTCCTTTGATGAAGCAGGCGAAGCGTACTGGAATCAGTAGATCCGTCCGAAAGGGGCTGGTGCAGCGCCCGGAGGATTGGCGTTGGTCGGGTTGCAACCAGCTCGCTTTGCGCAAGGCAACGGTGACGGCGTGCACCATCGCGATTGACGACGTGAGGCTGCCGCTGGGGTATGGGGCATGAGAAAAGCCCACCGTCATACATGCGCTGACGGTGGCTACTCGCTGGCCGTATCACGGCCTAACCGTGCTTTTGGGTCGTCGCGCCAAATGCCAAGCCGCGCGGACGGTACGCGGCAAGGACTAGAACGTCCAATTAGCTGCAGGTTAGGAAGGACAGGTTCCGAGTAAACAATTGTCGCATGGCGTCCTTTCAGCGGTTCCGGTGACCGCTTCGAGGTGGAAATCGATAGATTCACGCCGGATCGAAGTCAAACGGCCATTCCCTTTGCGTCAATAATTCTGCTAGAATCCCTACAACATCAGGGTTCCGTAAACGGTCATGAAAATCTGCCACACTTGTCAGCAGACCTACTCCGATAACACTGTGTTCTGTTTGAACGACGGCACTCGCCTCGTGGCCCAGGCTGACGATACCAAAGCGCAGCTTGCGGCGGGACTCTTCCGCCGGTTTCGTATCATCCGCCGCCTGGGCGCAGGTGGGATGGGTGCGGTTTACCTTGCCGAGCAGATTGCGGTTGGTAACCGCCCCGTGGCGCTCAAGGTCTTGAGCCGCAAGCTGTTGGACGACCCCGAGTTCCTCCAGCGTTTTCAGAACGAAGCGGCTTCCACGGGGCGCATTCATCACCCCAACGTCGTCACCATTTACGAATCCGCCCAAGCGGATGAGGGACACCTTACATTGCCATGGAGTTTCTGGAAGGCGAATCCCTCCGCGACGCCCTCGAGCGGCGTGGCGCGCTTCCCGTGGCGGAAGCCGCAGAAATTCTGATGCAAGCGGTGCGGGGGCTGAACGCAGCCCACAAGCTGGGCATCATCCATCGCGACCTCAAACCGGACAACATCTTTCTTATGCGGGGCGACGAAGACGAAACGATCGTCAAGGTCGTCGATTTCGGCATCGCCAAACTGCGTGAGTCCGGCACGCAGACCCAGACCGGCATGGTGCTCGGCACGCCCGCTTACATGTCCTACGAGCAGGCTTCCGGCATGAGGAGCGACCAGCTCGACGCACGCTCGGATATTTATTCGCTGGGAGCGGTGGTGTACGAGATGCTCACCGGGCGCGTGCCCTTCCATTCCGACACCCCCGTCGGCTATTTGCATAAGCACATGATGGAGGATCCACCACCCTTCCGCGTTGTGAAGCCCGAGCTGGACGCGGCGCCGAAACTCGAGCCGGTGGTGAGGAAGGCGCTGGCGAAAAACCGCCAGGCGCGCTACGACTCCGTGGTGGCATTCGGCCGCGCCTTCGCTGAGGCGGCCCAGGGAGCACTCGGCGTCGAAGCTGGGCCTTTACCCGCAACCAGGGTGGTTCTGACTTCCGGCGCGGAGTCGCGGGAAGGCGGCGCCACCAGTCCGCAGGCTCCAGCGGCGATCCCCGTTGTTCAGCCCACGCTCCCGCCCCGAGCGCCGGCTGCGCCTCCTGCAATTCCCGCGGTTGGAACTGAGTCAACAAACAGAGCGCCTCGCAAGTCGAGGGTTGTCCTATGGGCCGGAGTTCCTGTCGCTGTCCTATTAGTGGGACTCATGGGTTGGTACGTGTCTTCGATCATGCATAAACGCGGTGGTTCGCCAACCCCAACTTCAACGGAAACCCCAATATCGACGGCCAATCCGCCGGTGGTGAAACCGCCGGACGAATCTATGACTCTCCAGACGAGGACCCGTCAGCAAGTCCCTGCCATCCAGGCTCCTGCCGCACCCACGCTGCCCGAAAAACCCGCGGAAATCGATGTCCAAACTGCGCCAGGCGCTGAGGTTTACCTGGAGGAGCAATTTGAGGGCCGAGCCAGCCCGCAAGGCCGAGTGGTAATTGAAAACCCTAAGATTGGCCAGCACACACTCCGCGTCTCCCTCAGCGGCAAGCAGGATCATGTGCAGCAGGTCACAGTCACGGCAGGGGAAACCTCCAACGTGCAGGCGGCATTGCTGGATATCGAAAAGCCGAAACCCGCTGCCGGAACCGTAAGACAAAACCCGAAAGATGGGTTGAAGTACGCCTGGATTCCCGCTGGGTCGTTCATGATGGGCTGCTCGCCGGGAGACCCATGCGGCGGGGAGGAAAAGCCCGCGCATCAAGTGACGATCAGCAAGGGTTTCTGGCTGGGCCAAACCGAAGTTCCGGTGGGCGCCCACCAACGCTTCGCGGCCGCGAACGGTTGGATATCGCGGCGACGGCGAGAAGAGGCCAACCTCCCAATAACCTCTTGAACCAAAACGGCAACGGCGCGCACGAAGTTGGCCAGAAGCGCCCCAACGCATTCGGGATGTACGACATGCTGGGGAACACCTGGGAATGGGTGAATGACTGGTTTGGCCCGAATTATTTTCGCAACAGCCCGTCGCAAGACCCTGCGGGGCCGGGGGGAGGGCAATTCCGCATTGTGCGCGGCGGGTCCTGGGGCAACAATCCCCCGCGCGTCCGCGTTTCGCTCCGCAACTGGGTTGCTGGAACCAGCCGGGGACTCAACTACGGCTTTCGTTGCGGTATGGAAGTGGTTGGCCCATGACCCTTGTTTCGTTTCCCTTGACGTCATCTGAACCACGGGTTGCTGCAGAGCGGTGTGTATCGCTCCGTGGTGCAGCCGATCTATACAACCCTGCTCGGGAGGTATTCCGGGTCATCTGTTTGCTGTATCATCTTGCCCCCTACGCCTTCAAAATCAGCCCGCAATCCGGCCCCTATTGACAGCCAAAAACGCCAGAGAGATCGCGGCTACGTAATCGGAAGTTTGATGGCGCCTTGGAGGCAGGCGGTCTTTCGTTGCAGCCTTTGCAGGCGGTGGGTAAAGCGCTCGGCATCCTTCTCTAGGGGCGGGCCTTGTGCCCGCCCTGGGCGTCCACTAGGGTCGCCCCTACGTTCCAGGCGTTCGAGGGCGGCGAGCGTGAACTCCATGGCACTCTTGGGATCGCGTTGGTGGTGCTCGTAATGAATGGCCAACTCCTCCAAGGCTTCCAGAGCCAGTGGGGACGGCCGTCGCGTGAGTTCCAGCCAGGTCTCTACCGCCAATCCGTGCTGGTGCTGCCGCTTGTACTGCAAAGCCAACTGGTGCAGTGCTCGGGCCTCAATCTCGTCTGGCAACCCGCCGGAAAGCGCTCGCTGGCAAGTGGCGACCGACTGCTCCCTGGAACCCGCAAATTCCAATATACGGCTGAGGCTGAAGAGGTCCATGGGAGAGTCGAGCGTGCCGGCGTCGCCCATCGCTCGCGCCAACTCCACGGTCACGGCGGCGAGCGTCATGATATCGAGCGCGTTGTGGTAGAACACCGGTTGCAAGCCGCGCGCGTCGCCCGAGCGCAGGTAATCAAAGTAAATGCCGGGGATTTCCGAGCCGGCAACGTCACCTTCGCGCTCGATCCCTAACACCGCGCTTTCCAGATCGGTGAGCTTGCAGCTTTCGAGGCGCAGCCTCCACAGCCGCCGCGACGGGTGCAGCGCATCGAGGTGCAGTAAACGGCCGAAAGGTGACTTTAGCCGCGCCAGCGCGTAGCGCGTTTCCAGCAGCGGTACATCGAAGGTCTTGCCGTTGTAAGTCACCAAGCCATCGAAGGAATCCAGGATTTCCGCCAGGGCGCGCAGGACGGCTTTCTCGTCTGGATAATCCCGCAGAAAGTATTGCTTGACGACGAATTGCGTTCCTTCCACTGTGCCGATGCCGATGAGGAATGCGCAGGTGCCGGTGCCGCCCGCCAGGCCTGTGGTTTCCGTGTCCAGGTAGACCAGCCGCTCCGGCGCGGGCAGTGGAGCTTGGGGGAAGAGCAGATGCAGAGGGCTCAGGTCAGCGGTGGAGATGTCGCCGATCCGCACCTTGCCATAAGGCCGGCCAAATGGGAATGCCTGCCGGGCCAAAAAGAATTCACCTAGATCGTTTGTCGCCAGCTCGCCTTCCACGTACTCCTCGATGCCCTTGGCCGCTCGCTGCGCGGGAAGCCGGTGCGGCTCGGGCGGCTTATCCATGCGACGCAGAAATTCCAGCGTCTGCTCGAGTTCGCGATTAGGGTCGCGCGGCCTTGAGGCCTTCTTGAGCTGGCGGAGTTTTTCGTCAAGGTTCACAGGCACACCGAACCGCAGAGGCGCAGAGAAGCTGAGGGAGGAACTTGGGTTTTCAAATCTCAGCGCCTCCACGCCTCTGCGTTGAGAGAGGGTCAGTCATGCGCCGCAAAATCTCTAGCGCCACTTCCTTCCCTTTCTCCCCAATCTCCCCCGCCGGGCCCACACATGAGGGGCAGCCTGTGGGGCAGGGGCACTCCGAGATCAGCTTGTGAGTTTTCTCCAGCAACGAATCACTCATGCGAAAGAGCGGCTCGCTGAGCCCCACGCCTCCGGGGTAGGAATCGTAGAGATAGATGTTCGGCTCGAAAATCTTTCGCACCACAGTGCGTTTACCCGGCTGCCCGCCCTCAGGATCAGGCGCCTCGGAGATTTCCAGTTCGGCATTCTCGCCTACGGAGGTTCCCAGATCACGAGCGTCGCACATGACGAGCAGCGTGGCAATAGCGCCGAGGGCGTTGGCGAGGCCGTTCACCCCGTCAAGCCGGTCGGTGGAACTGTAAGGCAACGCCTCCATCATGGGGCGGAGCAACGTCAGCCAAAACGCCGTGGTGTGCATTTCCTGCTCGGGCAGGGTGAGTTCTCCTGACCCGACATTCTCCATCGTGTAGAACTTGATCTTCTTGAATCCCACCACCTGCGTGTTCACGTGAACTTCGCCGTGATTCTTGCGCGCCGCCCCGGCTGGAGCGGAGTCAAAGGTCTCGAGGATCTTGATTTTCGTGTACGAAATGGCGTCGGTGAAGTATTCAGAATCAACCTGGTGAACGTAGGCTTTGCGGTCATCGTAGTCGAGGCGCTCGACGTGGTACTGCACGCCGTCCTGAATGTAGATGGCTTTTTCGTGCAGCGTGGTGAGAGCGCTGGAAAAGTCCGTCTCGCCAATCACGCGCGGCTCGTGAGTGTTATCAATAATGACGAAATTATCCGAGGAGATGGACCGCAGGCTGAGTGCGTCGGCAGGGTAGCTTTCCGAGACCCAGTGCCAGCCGTCTTGGGTGTGGTGCAGAAAATCCGTTTCCTCCAGGTGCTGACAGAGCCGCCTGAGGTCGAGCGCGCCAAACTTTTCGTCTTCGCGCAGTGGCAGCTCGAACGCAGCGCATTTAAGATGATTAAGCAGTATTAAGGGATTGTCAGGGTTCACGTAGCCGTGCTCGGGCGACCGGCCAAAGAAATATTCGGGATTCTGCACCATGAACTGGTCGAGAGGCGCGCTGGAGGCGATGAGCACAGCGGCGGATGTTCCTTGCCGCCGTCCCGCGCGACCGGCGCGCTGCCATGTGGAGGCGATCGTCCCAGGGTAGGCGGCGAGCAGCGCTACATCCAGGCTGCCCACATCAATTCCGAGTTCGAGGGCGTTGGTGGCCACAACTCCGCGTAAGCGGCCGCTGCGCAGGTCCCGTTCGATTTCCCGGCGCTCCAGCGGCAAATAGCCGCCACGGTAGCCGCGCACCGCTTGCGGCATGGCAGGACCTTGGGAAAAATCCTCCTGAAGATAAGTCACCAGAATTTCTGTGGCCAAGCGGCTATTGGCGAAGATGATGGTCTGAAGTCCGCGCGAAAGGAAAGTCTTGGCCAAGCGCCGCGTTTCGTTCAAGTACGACCGGCGAATGCCAAGCTGGGGATTGACCACCGGGGGGTTGTAACAGACAAAGTACTTCTCCGCCGCGGGCGCACCGTTGTCGTCGATGAGCGTCACATCTTCTTCCAGAATGCGAGTGGCGAGCTCCTGGGGATTGGCAATCGTGGCCGACGTGCATATAAACTGCGGGCGGCTTCCGTAAAAGCTCGTGACGCGTTTAAGTCGGCGCAGAACATTGGCCAGGTGACTGCCCAGAACGCCGCGATAGTAGTGCAGCTCATCGATCACCACGTAGCGGAGGTTTTCAAAGAGGCGCTGCCACTTGGTGTGGTGCGGCAGGATGCCCGCGTGCAGCATGTCGGGATTGGTGATCACCAGGTTGCCGCGAGCGCGAATAGCCTTGCGCGCGTCCTGCGGCGTGTCGCCGTCGTAAGTGAAGGTGCGCACGTCGTCGCCGAGTTGTTCGGTCCAGCGATTGAGCTCCACGAGTTGGTCCTGCGAAAGGGCCTTGGTGGGGAATAGATAAAGGGCGCGCGCTTCGGGGTTGTCGATCAGTTCGCTCAGAATCGGAAGGTTGTAGCACAGCGTTTTTCCCGACGCCGTAGGCGTGACCACCACCAGATTCTTGCCCTCGCGAGCGAGGGTAAAGGCCAGCGCCTGGTGCGTGTAAAGCGAGGCAAAGCCGCGAGCTTGCAGAATCTCCACCAAGCGGGCCGGCAGGGAAGAGGGCAGAGGCGCCACGCGCGGTTCGCGGGCGGGAAAGTGGCGAATGGCCGTTACACCGCCCTGGGCGTGCCCGGCGCGGAATTTCTCCTCGATTTCCTTGAGTGCGCTTTCCACCGGGGCAAGCTCGTGTGCCCGGAAGCTTGCCAAGGTGTCTGACTTTGGTTCCATCCTGTTTTTCCTTCAATCGCGGGATCGAGCCATTGTGCGATTTAGCGATTTGGAAATCTTATTGTGGATACCTAGGACATCCCCAACAATCCCCGAACCTCTTGAGCACTCAATGGCCGGATCATCTGATCTTCGTTCGCCTTTTATTCGCTCACTTTAACACACTCCGCCGCCGCTTCCAAGCCATGATCTGGAGGATGATCTGGAGCAGTCAGCGCCGAAACGAGAAACGGAAACGTCCGGACACGGAGTCAATTGACTTTGCCTTTTCATAATATGATAATTCCCGTGGGGGAGCAAAAGTCTGCTTGGCGACAGAGAATTTCTGGCATCATATAGCCTTTTGCGAGGATCTATGGCCACGACCACAAATCACATTCAGAGAGCCGCGACGCTTTCGAAGGAGTTACTTCTGGGTGCCTACCGAAGCATGTACACCTCGCGGCGCGTGGATGAAAAAGAGATTCAGCTCAAGCGACAGAATCGCGCTTTCTTTCAGATCAACGGGGTGGGGCACGAATGCATTGGTGTGGCGACGGCCCTCCACCTCAAGCCGGGGTATGACTGGTTTTATCCCTACTACCGCGACCGGGCATTTTGTCTACAAATCGGCACGACGCCCTACGATATGCTGCTCGCTTCCGTGGGAGCGAAGGACGACCCTGCCTGCGGCGGCCGGCAGATGCCTTCGCATTGGGGATCGAAGAAACTTCACATCATTACCGGCTCAAGCCCCACGGGGACGCGCATCTTGCACGCGGTGGGCTCGGCAGAAGCAAGCTGGTATTTCTCCCACATTCAGGAAGCGGCGGAGCTTGCTTCCAGCTTTCACGATGACGAGATTGCTTACGTTTCCTTGGGCGAGGGGGCCTCGAGCGAAGGGGAGTTCTGGGAGTCGCTGAATTACGCTTGCGGCCGAAGGCTTCCGGTCCTCTACGTGGTGCAAGACAACGGCTACGCCATCTCCGTACCCGTCGACGTGCAAACGGTGGGGGGCAAAATCTCCGGCCTGATCCGGAGTTTTCCCCATCTGCTAACCCTCGAATGCGACGGCACGGATTTTCCCGAGAGCTACGAGGCGGCAGGCAAGGCCGTTGATTACATACGGCAGCGAAATGGACCGGCGCTGATTCATGCCCACGTCGTACGTCCGTTTTCTCATTCCCTTTCCGACGACGAGCGGCTTTACAAGCCGGAGGAAGTGCGCCAGCAGGAGGCAAAGCGTGACCCCGTAACGCTTCTCGCCCGGCTTCTGGCAGAGGAAAAGGGGATTACGGAAAAGGAGTTGAAGGAGGTCGAGACAGCCGTCGAACATGAAGTTCGCGAGGCGGCTGACCTGGCCCTGGCAGCCGAGTTAGTCTCACCGGAAACGGTTCTTCAGTACGTTTACTCCCCCGCCGTTGATCCCACTTCCGAGCACTTTGATCATCCCCCGAAGTTCCACGGCGAGCCCAAGACGATGGTGGATCTCATCAACGTCTGCCTGAAGGATGAGATGTCTCGCGATCCGCGCGTCGTGGTTTTCGGCGAGGACGTTGCCGATTGCGGCCATGAAAGCGATTTGACCAAGGTGAAAGGTAAGGGTGGGGTCTTCAAAGTCACCTATGGCTTACAGAGGAGCTTTGGGAGCACCCGCTGCTATAACTCCACGCTGGCAGAGGCCTGCATCGTGGGACGCGCCATTGGCATGGCCACGCGGGGGCTGAAGCCGGTGGTGGAAATCCAATTTTTCGACTATATCTGGCCGGCGATGATGCAAATCCGGGATGAACTGATCAATCTGCGTTGGCGGTCCAACAATGTCTTCGCCTGTCCAGTGGTCATTCGCGTGCCCATTGGCGGTTACCTGGCGGGCGGCGCCGTCTATCACAGCCAGTCGGGGGAATCGATTTTTACCCACCTGCCGGGGCTGCGCGTGGTCATGCCGTCTACCGCCCTCGATGCCAACGGCCTGCTGCGCACCGCCATCCGCTGCGACGACCCCGTGCTGTTCCTCGAACCCAAGCACTTGTATCGCCAGACGCACAACCGCTCGCCCTATCCGGGGCGGGACTACATGATTCCTTTCGGCAAAGCCAAGCTGGTACGCGAGGGGACGTCCGTAACGATTGTGACTTACGGTTCGCTGGTCATTCGCGCCGTGCAGGCAGCCAAGACGCTGGAGCAGGATGGAATTCGGCCGGAGATTCTGGATCTGCGCTCACTCAACCCCTACGATTGGGAGCTGATCGCCGCTTCGGTGAAAAAGACCAATCGCGTGCTGGTCCTTCACGAAGATAATATTTCCTGGGGTTATGGCGCGGAAATCGCAGCGCGTATTGCCGATGAACTCTTTGCGTTCCTTGATGCGCCCGTCCGCAGGCTGGCAGGCAAAGATGTTTTTATCCCCTATCATCCTACCCAGGAAGACGCCGTGCTTCCCCAACCCGCTAACATTGTGGAAGCGGTAAGAGCGCTGGCGGCGTATTGAAAAAAAGGTGTCAGGTATCAGGTGTCAGGTGTCAGTAACCGCAAGCTCTTCGAACTGATGACTGAAAACTGATAACTGAAGACTTGCATCATCCAATTCCCAGCTCATCAATCTTCTCGAGAAGGGTAGCGCTGACCTGTTCTGTAGGTCCGCGGCTTTTCGCGGTCATTGGGGGATGAACCGCGGACCTAAAGAGCAGGTCGCGCTCCATGCTCGTTCGGGGTGAAGCCGTAAGTCAGTGACAAGGGACAAGAGCCGTGACAGGTGCCCAGCAAGCGAACCTGCAGCCGGAGCGAAGCTTTGGAGTGCGTGCAGCTCGCTGCCGCTTTTTCGCCAGCCAGGTTGCTGGCGGGCCCTGGAGTTTCTACATTTCCGACAAGAGGACTTTCATTTGGAGCGAACACACGCTCCTGTCATTCTGAGCCCGCACTTGGGCGGAAGGACCTCGGGAGTTCACTCCTCCCGATGCGCCACGAACAACGGCCAGGGCCCTTCGGCCCGACACCCCGACGCGGCCCCATCCTTCCCCGCGGAGCGAAGCTTTGAGTGCGTGCAGCTCGCTGCCGCTTTTTCGCCTGCCAGCTTGCTGGCGGGCAAATGGCGCTCGCGGTTGAAATTCCCGCAAGCAAGCTCGCGGGAAGGAGTTCCCCCAAGCAAGCTTGCGGGAAGGAAAGCGGCAGCGAGCTGCACGCACTCCAAAGCTTCGCTCCGTACACCGTGCCGTTGGACCTAAAATGTAGGTAGCGGCGGTCTATGACCGCCGCCTGGAGTTTGTACATTCTCACAACGCACAATGGAGAATCCGCACCCTCGCCCCCTTGGGGGAGAGGGTGGACCGCAACCCGCGCTTTCACCAGCGGGGGCGGGCCGGGTGAGGGGGTCCAAGCCGGATGTGCTTGCCTTCACAAGTTAATGAGCTACCTCCGAGGTTGACCACACCCGGCGCAGCACTTCCCAGGCGCCGGAGCAGTACCGTGGCGCTTTTTCGGCGCCGGTGGGCGTGCTTGGAAGATTGCGGGTGATCAATACGGGCGACGCTTCGCGCCGGGATCTGCTTGTGCGAGGGGCAGGCAGGGAATTCCGTTGCCCCGGTATTCACGATTTTGACCCCCTCACCCGTCTCGCCCCGGCTGATGAGAGCGCCGGTGGCTCGCCACCCTCTCCCCCAAGGGGGCGAGGGCTGTGGATTCTCACCCGCCTTCCTTTCAAACGCACGTCCCCTCTCATCACAAATGTAGAAACTCCAGTCCGCAAGCTTGCTTGCGGCAGTTTCTTCCCGCAAGCTGTCTTGCGGGGGTCTCCACCCCCGCCTCGATCTCTATTCGCATTCCTTCCCCGCGAGCACGAGTCCCAGCCAGCGAGCTGGCTGGGGCAAAAGCGGCAGCGAGCTGCACGCACTCCAAAGCTTCGCTCCGTATGCCGATGGGGAAGGGTTTTTCTCCAAAGCTTCGCTCCTCGAACCGAGGGACGATAGGAAGTAGGGGCTGGGGATTAGCGGTATTTTCCCGCCAGAGTAGCGCGGACCTGCTCTTTAGGTCCGCGGCTTTTCCTTGCTGGGGGTTAGGGATTCGGGATTAGGAATTTGGGACCGGGGATTTGCCTCCGTGCCTAATCCCGTGTCCCGCGCCCCGTGTCCCGTTTTTCATCCAATTCCCAGCTCATCAATCTTTTCCAGCGGCGTTCCGCACTTGCGGCAGATGACCGCGCCGCAGTCTCCGCACGCCAGAGGGTCCGTCACTTCCGCCTTGCAAACAGGGCAGTAGAGCGGTTCGCGCTCGCCATTCTTCAATTCGGCCATTTGTTTCCCCCAGATCCTCGTCTCTAAGCTTGGATATCTTACCAAGCATTCGCGTCCCGCGAAGCGGGATAACGTGAGTAGCCGTAGGTGGAACCTACGGAAAATGAGGCGGAGAAATTGTTGCGGCCGACGACTAGCTTGCGTTTTATTTCATGCGGATCCGCAGGATTCACTCTCCCCCAAGCGAGCGGCAAGCCGTAGGGGTAGGGCTTGCCCTACCCTGCCGTTGGGTGACAAGCCGTCGAGGTATAAGCCTTAATCTAAGGAAGAGTTCTTTCCGAGTGTGTGGTGATTCATTGGTAAACAGTAGGCGACAAGGTAGGGCTATTTCCTAGAACCCCGTGCCTGCGTGACAGCATTGGAATCGGCCTGTCTCTTGTTGGATTACCCTTTGTCGTTCGCCAAAGCTCCGCAAACTCGGGAACCTCATCTATGAAAAAACATGTTACGAGCCCCGTCTGTATACTATTCATTCCAAATACAATGTTAGTTTTGGCGAGAGACACTGCGCGGAATCAAGTGGAATGTCGCGGCCCGCGGCCGCGCCGGCCGGTCCGCAGTTCTGAAGCCCGAACATTCCCTCACGGCTCTCCCTGGTTTTAGAGCACTTAGCCGTGCGGCAGTCCCAGCTTGAAACGCATTAGGTCGTACTCTCGCATCGGCTTGAAGATCTCGGGTTCCTGAAATGGCCAGATCTGAGCCTTGGTGGCAGTGGACCCCGACGCATCAATGAGCGCGTTCACGGATCGGCGGGCCGCCTCATTGGCTCCTTCCATTGTTGCCAGATCGGTGTATGTGCGCACGTAGTCAGAGGCCAGGAAGAGGTTAGGGATTTCCGTGGAAGCCTCGGGGCGGTATTGGAGCGAGCCCGCAGGATTGATGAGGAGTGGTTCCGCGTTAATGACGGCGCTGGGATTCGGAAACTGGATGTCAGGGTCCAGAAACCACGATAATAGGTTGCTGTCGCTGATCGGCTCAGCCGCGCCGGTGTTCAGGTGAGACTTGAGTTGGGCCCACACTTCCGTCTTGATCTCTTCGGCGGTGCAGCTTGTGGCGGGTTTACCATAGACAATGCCCGCCGCATCCCAATCGGAAATGACCACGGAGAGGATGCCTCCCACCTTACCGTCGCCCAGGGCGGCAAAATCCACTCCCGGCCAGAACTGCCTTTGAGAAATCGAGGTGAGCGCCCAGGGAGAGTCAAGATAGTTTGAATGCCCATGCACCAGAGGAACGTCATTCTTCAAGTAGAATTGAATCCCGTTCATCCATCGCGTTTGAAGTTTGTCCAAGCTGGCGAGTGAGGGTGCGGCACTCTTGAGGTCGTTGGTTACCAACCCGGTCATAATTTCGACGGGCAGCGCACTGACGTAGAAATCGGCGGATACCGGCGAAACTTTTCCGCTTTGGTCAATAAGCACCTTGCTGACGCGACGGCCGTCAAGCTCAATAGAGCGCACCGCGGTATTTCCCTGCAAACTGACTCCGAGCGAATTAAGGTGAGCGATCCAAGGGTCGATCCAGGCAGCGTTGGTGGGGCCGTTGAGGAGCCGGTCGAATCCCCCGCCGTTGCACATAAGCCCCAGCATCAGTTGCAGGTCGATGTAACCCACGGTCCGGGTGCTGCTGATTTCTGCCTTCATGGCGACGAGCGACCGAGTCAGGCCTTCCCCGAGATACCGCTGATAGCTCATGGACTTGTTCTTCGCATCGATAAAATCCCACCAGGCGATATTTTCGTACTCGGCGAGTCGGCGCTCCTGACAAGAGGTCAGAAGTACCAGCAAACGGTCGATAAAGAATAGGACCTCATCATCAGGTATACCCAGATTGCTAAATAGAGACTTGAAGACGGTTGTCCAGTCGTCAAGTGTTTGGGGGAATCGCGTGGGCTCAAGGAAGGCAACTTTTCCCGTGCGGGCGATTTCCACGCGAGTGGAATAAACAAAATTGTCGAAGACGGATTTGCCTGCAAACGGAATGCGTTTCATCGTATCCGGCAGGTGCTTGTAGAAACTCGGGAAGAACCGGAACCCGTGTTCGCCAGGCAAAGGGTTTCGGCCCGGCGTGGCTGAGTTGGGGACCGGAATGCTGCGCGCCTTGCCGCCGAAATCCGGCCTGCGTTCATAGACTACAACTTCGAAGCCCCGCTCGGCGAGCTCCTGGGCGGCGCTTAGCCCCCCGACGCCACCGCCAAGAACCACGACTCGAGTGCTCATCACTCACCTCAGGAATAAGTAGTGAGGTCGCTTCGTTCAAAACGACAGCCCCTGGAACCTTTCCGCGGCCTGTTCAGTTTCGCCCTTCCGCCGCCTCGAAGAACCAGATTCTCACGATCTTGAATCCCTCGCGCTCCGCGTCCGGGCCGGAAGTAACTATGCCACGTTCCTGGGGTCATAGCCGGTATTTCCATTTTAGCCCCCACCTTTCCCACAGGATACACCCATCGCGGGGTTCCACCGCCCTTTTTGTTCGTTGCCTGGTCCCGGCGGCTCGGGACAGTGCCGGGCTCCCGCAACGTGAGTCACCATACCGCTGACCGCGGCCTTGCCGTCCAGTTTCGTCAGACACCTTTCCGTCCCCAGCGGCTCCGGATCGATTTCTCGGCTGCCATAGCCCCGGCCATCCCGCCGGAACGGACAGCCCGGGCGCCCGCTGGAGCATCCTGCCGAATAACTTTCTCGTTAGTTGACTCTCCGCCAAAAGCAGGGCGCGCGCTTATCGTCACGTCACGATAAGTGCGCTGATCAGCAGGAATGATCTATGAGGAGGGAGAATCCGGAGGGCCTGCGTCCGGAAGCAGGTGAACCATCATGCTGAAGATAAGTCGGTGGGTTAAACGACGCCAAGAGTAGCGGGCTGTTCACTTTTCGTCGTTTTCATGGGATCGATAGAGAGTACGATCAACAATCGCTGTTATCGGGTGTTATTGGTAAACCCTTGGCGACTACTGGGGAGCTATTTCCCTGCAGGTCGGGGGAACTGAACGTGATGGGCCATTTATCCGGTTCGCCATACGACCAGGCGACGACCAACGTCAGATGAGGAACTTCGGTTAGCAAAGCACTGATCGCATGGCTCTCCGCTCTTCTACCACCACGTTGGGACCGGTTTACCCTCAATCTTCAAGATGGCAGCCTCAACCGTATAGCTGACGCGGAGCTGCTGGAGGGTCTCGCGGAGCGCGGGTAGCGCTTCTTTGGCGTCGGGCCCGATGTTTCCGAGTGCCGCGGCCACGCTGCGCAGAACCATGACCTGCTCGTCCTTTACCCGCAATCTTTCCGCCAGTGGGGAAACTGCCGCCCGCGCCGCCGGACCCATCGCTCCCAGGGCATCGGCGGCCGGAACACGAACGTAGTCAACAGGATCATTCAAGGCGCGCACCAACGCCGGCAGCGCCGGCGCCGCTGCCGGCCCCATCGCCTCCAAGGCCACGGCGGCCAGTGATCGCAATCTGGGATTCGAATCGGCGAGCGTTTGGCCCAAGGCCGGTGCCGCCGCTCCCTTCGCCCCCATTTGGGAGAGCGCCCATGCCGCCGCCATGCGCACCTGCGGGTCGGGGTCGGTCAACAACAAAGCAACCGAACTGACCTCCCCCGCCGCGTCTTCGCCAAAGGCGCCGATGGCCCGCACCACCTCAGGGCGCTCCTCCGCCGGTCCTTGCCGGAGCTTCGCCAGGTATGCCGTCAGTGGCCGTCCCCTATAGAGCGGTATTCCGGGAGCTTGGGCGGGAATGGCTTCGGGCAGCACGGGCACCAGTTGATGTTCCACCGGCGGTTCAAACTCGCCTGCCGTCGCCGGAAGCTTCTCCAGAATTACGTCCTCCACCCCGAAGTTGTAGCCGGCCGAGCGCTCGTCCCGCCCCACGCAAACGAAGCTGAGGGTATGCCGCCCCTTCTCCAACTCAAACCAACCTAGCGGCCGATCAACTGCCACGTAAACTTCTGGCAAATAGCTGTGAAAGACCTCCGGACCGGGGAAGGGAATCTCCGAAGTGGCCGGCTTGCGCTTGTCCAGGTTCGTGGCTTCTCCATCCAACAATGCCACGTAATCGCCGTAATCCGGGGCCTGCGCCGTGCGCGCTACAATCTCATAGCGGCCGCTCTCCGCAATGTCGAGGGGAATGTTGATGCGGGCGCCTTTCCCTTCCGCCTCCAGGAAGAGCAGGTCCTTTCCCCAGTCCACGCCCCATTGCACCGCTGCCTTCCCCCTCTCCGTCGTCACCTCTTTGATCGAATCCTCCACGGCAATCTGCCGCGCGTTACCCAGGGGCAGCCGTTCCTCCCCATAGGGTGGCTCGGGAAGTCCCTGGTTCACCCCTTCCTGGTACCAGAACGCTACACTGGAGAAATAATCCGGCCGCTCCTCGAAGCCGGAGCGCACGCTGCCGTCGGCATTGGCCGTCCAGCCGTAATGCTCAATCCCCGCCCACAGCGACTGGCTGAACGGTATGGGATCGGGCACGTGCCAGCGGTATCCCGTCAGCCGCGAACCCACCCGCTCCCCTTCCGCCGTCGGCGTGCCCGTCCAGGGACCGTAGGAAATCCGCAGCCCCCAGGCGTCGTTGAAGTAATCTTCCGATCCTGTGCCGTAGAGCTGCGGATGCGTCGCCCCGTCCACGTAGAAAAGGTCGTCGCCCTCGCCAAACCAGGATACCTGCGCCTGAATGATATTCAGCACGGTGCCCACGTAATGGCCCTTGCCCCGGATGTTGAGAAACGCATAGTTCCGGCCGGCCACGGCGGGACGCTCCTGCCGGTAATAGGCATGGAAATAGCCGAGGCTTGCCGGCAGCGAGGCATACTGGCGATAATCCACATGGTAGTAGTAGGACAACACGTAGCGATTGCCCTCGTTGGTTACCGTGATCTTGCACGACTTCCGGTAGGGCATCGGCCAGTAGCTGTTGCGCGCCCGTCCAAAGGAACTGTCGCGGATCATGATGGAGTTAAGATCGCGCTCGTAACCGTGCCCCACCCCGAAAAAGTCGCCCAAAGGGGCATCAACACTGGGGGTCTTTTCCCCATCGTAGTAAACGCGCAGCCGCAGCAGGCGCGGCCAGGCATACTCGTTGTCGGCCACGGTCACCCAGATGTGAGTGACCATTCCCGGACCTTCCAGGTTGGCCATCACCAGGGTTTCACCCGGCATGATCCGCTTGCTGTCGTCATTACTGAAAACGTAGCGGTTGTCGCTGGAGACGCGGCCCGCCGAGTAGTTCTTCAAGCGCGCCAGCCCAAGCGAATCCAGTAGATCATTATCCGGCCCCTGCGCCCCAGTCACCCCGGATACAAGCATCAGTAAAGCCGTCAACAGTAGTCGCATAGTAATCCTCCCACGGTTTCATGCTGCTCAGAAGCGTTGCACACCTTCTCCCCACCGTGATCGCCCTTCGGTAGCCATAGGATATTTGAGGTCCGTATCTTGGTTGAATACGTTTATCGATCCTTGGCCCTGGTGCACCCAAAACGAAGAGATGTGCTGAACCTTCCGATACCCTTCCCTACCTGAAGACCTCAGAAGTCAGCACTGCCAACCACCGCTCTTCGTCGCGGCCGCGTTGCATCACCTTGATTCGTATCATCAACTCCCTCTGCTTCAAAGCAAGATTTTCCGTTAACCTCGTTCATTTATCGGTTGGCGCTTTTGGTACTTCGATTCGCACAGTCGGAACCTGGCGGGGCAAGGCCGGTCTGGTTCGAAGATGACGGCGCACTCGGGCTTCGATCACTTGGGACAAGACAATCAAAGGCCGGACTTGGGAGGGGAGGCCTGTCACTGCAATTCCTTCGGTGAAACTGGCTTCATTGCACGCAACTCCTCTTGCAGGAAGCCCTCTTAGCGACGGCAAGGGGTTGGCCTCGCACACCCGTTAGAACCCGACCTCACGCGTCGGCGTTCCCCACTTAGACATCTTCGCTAGAGGTCTGCGCCTACACCCTGACTATAGTTCTCAGATAATTTCGCCCGGAAACGGGCCATTCGCAGAAGTGGAACGACCCCGGACTTCCCGAAAATCCCCTTCGAGGAAGTTTGTGGTGGCCTAGCGCTCGCTGGGATTGACCGCGAGTAACGGCGTAATGGCGAGTAATCCGTTGACACCGGATAAGTCTACGCTTGGCGACTCGTTAGTGATTCGATCCGCGGGCAAGATAGTCCGCCCCCAAAATCTAGCAATATAATCCCCTGGGGATCGTTTTCGGCACGCGAAGTTAGCCCAACCGCCGGAAGCGCCCCAGGTAACAGCAAGCTGGCGGGTTCGGACGTCAAGCTCGGGGAAGGACAGCTAGCCGGAGGTGGCTGGCACAGCACAACCGAATGCTGGGTCAGTTGCGTCCACCGAACCGCCGATTCGTGGTAATTTGTACAAGCTTAGCCGTGCTCCGCAGGCATTGATCCGGCTTGGATCTGGAGACTGCCTGCGAGATCCTTACAATGGGGATACCAGGAATGAGCAAAGGACAGAAAGTTGCAATCTTTGACACGACGCTGAGG
Organism: uncultured Acidobacteriota bacterium; assembly: GCA_963825395.1. GTDB lineage: Bacteria > Acidobacteriota > Terriglobia > UBA7540 > UBA7540 > Bog-366. The sequence goes on from CAWGTQ010000015.1 coordinate 91,142, forward strand.
GATGGCGAACAAGCGGCTGGGTCGAGGCTCAGCAGCCCCGATAAGCTCACGCTCGCGCGGCAGTTGGCCCGACTGAAAGTCGACGTCATCGAGGCGGGATATCCCGCTTCTTCGCCCGAAGACTTCGAGGCCGTCAAGCGGATCGCGCAGGAGATTGACGGCCCGGTGATCTGCGGTTTGTCGCGTGCCGTGCCCGAGGACATTGAGGCCTGCGGCAAGGCGCTGGCGAAGGCCAAAAGGCCCCGCATCCATACCGGCATCGGCGTTTCGGATATTCACATCATGGGGAAATTCCGCGACGAGAAATACGGCAAGACGCTGGGTGAGAAGAAGGTCAAAATGATGCAGATGGCGGTTGAGGCGGTCAAGCGAGCTCGCAGCCACGTCGATGATGTGGAGTTCTACGCTGAAGACTCCGGCCGCGCCGAGCCCGCGTACCTCTACGAAATCCTCGAGGCCGCCATCGATGCCGGCGCCACCGTCGTCAACATTCCCGATACCACCGGCTACGCGGTGCCGGAGCAATACGGGGCACTGATTCGGGGTATTGCCGAGAACGTTCGCAACATCCAGAGCGCCACCATCAGCGTCCACTGCCATGACGACCTGGGCATGGCGGTTGCCAACTCGCTGGCGGGCATTCGCAACGGCGCCCGCCAGGTTGAGGGT
>CAWGTQ010000016.1:0-514570 GCA_963825395.1 uncultured Acidobacteriota bacterium
TCCCCTTGCGCGAAACTACGGGCACCGACCTGGAAACGGGTTATCTATCCCATGGACAGATCGGGGAAACCTCCCAGAACAAAGGTTTGGGGGCGGAAACGGGCAAGTTTTCTGCGGAGCGATTGATCAACCTGGCGGACGCGTTGCAAACCATCGGTCGCAATTTGGACGAACAATACACGATTGGTTATAAGCCGTTACGAAGTGCCCTCGACGGAACTTACCGATCCATTAAAGTTGTGATCGATCGTCGCGGCGTCACACTGCGTTGGAAGCCCGGGTACTTTGCCACGGCGGAGTGACGGGCGCTTACCACAATCCCCATGCGCAATCCTATTCCGGTCTACCGGAATCCGCGTGTCTTTTACACTTTGAAATGGAGATCCCTATGAGTGACGCTCTCGCCTTGCTGGCAAAACTCCGCGACCGGCGCGTGATAGACCTTAGTCAAACGTTGGAAGAACACATGCCGCATTTCCCCACTCACGCGATGTTCTTCCACAACCTTTGGAGCTCCTATAAGCACGGGGGCCGCTCACTCCATTACCTGCTGGTGATGCACGAGCATAATGGGACGCATGTGGATGCTCCCATCCACTTCCTCCGTAATGCCAAGCCGGATGCGCACGTGACGATCGAGCGAGTGCCCCTGACCCAACTGATCGGCCGGGGAGTGCGCGTGAATTGCCACGGCATGAAAGCCGGTGAGTCCGTTACAAAAAGCCGGCTTCTGGAATGGGAAGGGGGCCACGGCCCGCTTCAGGCCGGAGACATTGTGCTGTTCGACTTTGGCTGGGCGGCAAAGTGGGGGCTGCGCCCGAACGATCAGCGCTACATTGAAGACTGGCCGGGAGTCGGCATGGACGCGGCGGAGTATCTCCTCTCGAAACCGGCCGCTGCCATCGGGGTGGACACCCTCTCGCCTGACCCACCGGAGGCGCTCCGCGCGAAGCCCATCCATCCCGTGGTATTGGAAAAGCAAGTGTTGATTATTGAGAATCTGTGCAATCTGGATCAGCTTCCGGATTTCTTCCTCTTCCTCGCCTTCCCGCTCAAGATTCGCGAAGGGTCCGGTTCGCCAATTCGCGCCGTGGGTCTGGTTTAGCACAGCCATTCCGCGCCTCTTTTCTCTTGAGTTGTATTTCTATCCAGATTATTCCCGGGCGGCCCGCGCGGGCAAAAGGAGTGTCAACCCAGCGCCGGCCAGATAGGCCAGACTTAGGAACGCGAAGGCATAACGGAAGTCGCCGGTGCGATGGTAGACAAACCCCACAGCCAGCGGGCCGAAGTATCCTCCCAGGTTGCCAAGAGCATTAATTAGGCCCATCGCAGGTCCGGAAACCGAGCGTGGCAGCGTTTCTGTTGGGATCGCCCAAAACGGGCCCAGTACTCCATACGATCCGGCGCCTACCAGGGAAATTGCCACAAAACTCCAGGTGGGGGCATGGCCCGTCAGGAGGGCACAAATCATCATAAAAGCGCCGCCCCACGCCAGCCCAAAACCAACGTGACGGCGCCGCTCGCGCCGCTTGTCGGAATGGCGCGAGATGAGGACCATGCCTATCGCTGTCACCGCGAAAGGGAACGTATAAAGGATGCCCACCAGCATGTTGCTCATCTTCCTTGCATTTCCAAGTGCCGAGGGAAGCCAAAACAGGTAGCCGTAATTCCCGCAGTTCTCCATAAAGTAAATTCCGATCATGAGCAACACGCTGGGTTTCAGCAGAGCCCGCAATAATGGAGCCGGCTTGGCGGAATCGAGTTGGCGTGATTCCTCGTGAAGGGTCGTCTCCAGATGGTTGCGCTCATCGCTGGAAATCCAACCCGCCTGCTTGGGATAGTCATCAATGAAGGCCCACCAGATGACCAGCCAAAAAAAGGGTAGGGCGCCCTCGGCAATCAGCAGCACGCGCCAGTCCCACCGGCCCAAAATCCATCCTGAAAGGGGAGATGAAATGATCACCGCGATGGGAAGGCAGAGCATCCAGTAAGCGTTGGCTCGCGCCCGTTCTCCTCGCGGGAACCAGTGCGAAAGCAACACTAACACCGCGGGCCACACCCCGCCCTCCGCTCCCCCCAGCAAGAGGCGCATTACCCAGAATTGCTGCCAGGTTCGAACCAAGCCGCAACCCACGGAACAAAGACCCCAGATGACCAGTAAAATGGCGACGAATCGTTTGGCGCTCCAGCGCTGAGCCAGATATCCACCTGGAATTTGCAGCACCACATAACCCCAAAAGAAAACTCCCGCGGCAGCGCCGGCCTGAGTGGGGTTCATATGGAGCGCGCGGCTCATGGAGGGAAGAGCTAACGAGACGTTTGTCCGGTCGATAAAGGCGATCGTATACATGATGAAGGCGACCGGGATGATGTGCAGCCAACGTTGGGAGCGCATTTGTTTGGGGAGCAGTCTAGACTCCGTAACCTCCGAACTGATCTCGGGCTTGCAAGGCGCCAGCAAGGGCGAAACGCCTGGTAGCGCAGACCTCTTCTTCAAGGTCTGCGGCTATTCTCACCAACCGTACCCAAGTGCCGCGGACCTACAATACAGGTCCGCGCTACGCTTGCCTTTCAATGAGCCCGTATTCGACGCGGCAGGATACCAGCAACGGGGGGGGCACCGCAATGCGTGGAAGAGTTTGAGCAGGGTTCGGGGGAATAAATTCCGGATGGGCGCCGCTTTTCCCAGTGCCATCGCTCTTATACTGTGGGGCAGCGTGACGCCGGCAGAATCAGTCCTGAAGGGTCTGCGTTTGGGCCGCTTCCCAAGCCAGCATGGCTTTTTTCCGGGTGGTGCCCCAGTGGTAACCGCCGATCCCTCCCGCTTTGCGGATAACGCGATGACAGGGAATTAGAAAGGCGATAGGGTTTTTCCCCACGGCTCCCCCCACCGCGCGCGCTGCTCGCGCACTGCAAACGGTGATGGCGAGATCTTCATAGGGGACCACCGAACCCATGGGAATCTTCAGCAAGGCTTCCCACACCTTGATCTGAAAGTTGGTTCCTTGCAGCACCAGGGTGATCGGCCGGTTTCCATTCGCTTTTCGCCGCCAAAAATGCGGCTGATGTAGGGCTTGGTAAGCCGAGCGTTCTCTTCCCAGTCGCGCCTCCGGCCAACGCGACTGGAAATCGCGGAGTGTCTGCGCGCGCCCACCGGCAGCGATGAATCCCAGCCCGCAAATGCCCCTCTCGGTCACAGAAAGCAGGCACTCCCCGAAAGGACTCGGATGAAAACCATAGCTGATGCCGAGGCCCTGCTCCTTTGGCTTTGAACTCACCGGGCGTCATCGCCTCAATGTTGACGAACAAGTCGTGCAGCCGCCCGGGGCTCGAAAGGCCGGCGTCGTAAGTCGCGTCGAGCACGCTGTGCGACCCGCCGAGTAACTTTTTGGCATGTTCCAAAGTCAAGAATTGAATGAATCGCTTGGGACTGATCCCCGCCCAGCGCCGGAACAAGCGCTGGAAGTGGAACTCGCTCAGGTGCACACTTTGGGCAACTTCGCGCAATTCCGGCTGGCGATGGTAGTTTTCTTCCAGGAAGAGAATGGCTCTTTCAATGCGAGAGTAATCTTCTAAGTTCGGCTGCATAGCTTTAGGCTCCTTCGGTTGTTTCTGTATCATCTTGAAGGGACCGCAATGGATGAGCAACCCGAATCTTGCTCATTTCTGGGCACGGGACACGGGATGCGGGAAGCAAGCCACTGAGCTGGAATCGACTCTTTAAGATACTGTGATTTCAGTCAGTCGGTGATTAGAAATGATTGCGTTCGCAGATTGAATTCGCAGCCCGAGTCCCATGCCCCGTGTCCCGGACTCCTACCTCATTCGCTGATCACCATCGATCGCTCTTCTTCGATCGTCGGGAGGCCGCCGGTGTCAGGAGCCACCGCCCCCGACTGGGGACGCTGAGAGAGAATCAATGCTACGGCTGTGATGATGACGGCCGTGGCCAGCAATGCGCGCGCGGAAATGGGCTCTCCCCCGAAGGCCCAGCCAAGGACAACGGCCACGATGGGGTTGACGTATCCGTAAGTCGCGACACGCGATGTCGAAGCCACGCCCAGGAGCCAAATGTATGCCGTAAAACTCAATAGCGAGCCGAATGCAGCCAGATAAAAAAGGCCGGCGGTTGATTGCCAGGAAATTGCGTGCCAGTGCAGTTGGCCGCTTTCAAACAGCAGGCCCAGAACAATCAGGATCGCACCACCGGCCAGCATTTCCATGGCCGCAGCCAGGAAAGGGGAAGGCGGAAGCTTGGCGCCACGGGAACGGAGCGAGCCCACCGCCCAGCAAAAAGCGCTGAACATCAAAACCGCTGTTCCCAGGATATCCACTCGCGAGCTTCCCCAAAGCTTTGCCGGCCCGACCAGGATCCCTACGCCTGCCAATCCAATCACCAGCCCGCCCGTAATACGCCCCGTCAGCTTGGAACCGCCCTTGCGGACGCTATCGAGCAAGACCATCCAAAGGGGAATCATGGCGAGAATGATCGCAGCCAAACCCGAAGGCACGCGCTGCTCAGCCCAAACCAGTGAGCCGTTTCCGCACACTAACAAAAAGGCGCCCACGGCTGCCGCGGTGGGCCAATGCTTTCGAAGCGGAGGTGGCGTGCCCCGCAAGCGCACGAAGGTGTATAAGATCGATCCCGCGAGAAGGAAGCGTGCGCCTGCCATCCAAAATGGGGGAATCGTTTGGACTGCGATCTTTATCCCCAAGTATGTTGAGCCCCATATTATGTAAATCACAGCAAACGCCAGTACAATCTTGGCGCGTGAAGGACGGCCGGTTTGTGAAGGTTCAATCACCTGTCGCGCTTTGCCAAGTCAGGATATTGTTCTCTTTCCGGATTCCCATTCAGGGGCGTAGCGCGGACCTGTTTTCCAGGTCCGCGGCCTTTCGTTGCCCGTAAGGGACGAGCCGCGGACCTAGAAAACAGATCCGCGCTACCCTTCTCGACACCTCAGCGCCGAGGGACTCTCTCACCAATTAGTGATCGACCCGTCAGGCCGTTGGAACATGGGGTTAGAGCGCTTACGTTCAGTGATCTCCGCCACCAACTGCAGGGGCTTGGTGTCAAGCGTCACGCCCAGGCCGGGACGGCGGTTCGGCCACAGCTTGCCGTCGCGGAAGTCGTAGCATTCCGGCAAGTGCGGATAAGTGCGGCGGCCGTCGCCGGTCATTTCCATCAGTACCGGCCCGGAAAAAGCCGAGCAGGCGTGCACCAGGGCGGCTTCGGAGACCGGACCGGTGAAGTGCGGGATGAGGCCTACATAGTGGGTCTCACAGAGCGCCTGGATTTTCATGTACTCGGTAATACCGCCCACGTTGGGAAGCGTCACGCGCACGTAATCGATCAGTTGCTGTTCAATGAGGTCGTTCACATCCCACTTGCTGCCGAATTGTTCTCCCACCGCAATCGGCACCTTCACGTGCTCGCGAAGTTGGCGATAGACGCCGGGGTTTTCGGAACGTATCAGGTCTTCGGCGAAGTACGGGGTAAGCGGCTCGATTAATGTGCTGAGGCGCACAGCGTCGGGGAAATCCAGGCGCGTGTGATAGTCGAGCGACCAATCCCCGTCTTTGCCCACGCCTTCGCGTATCTCGACGCAGTCCTGGTAAGTCTTGTCAACCATGGTATGCGAGTTGAAGGGTTCCCCCTGGGGCGGATCCGCCGTGGCGTAGCGATAAGCGCGAAAGCCGGCCTCGATGCAGGCGCGCGCCGATTCCTTCAAGCTGCCATGGGAGGGGAATCCCGTGGAATAGCACTCCACATGGTCGCGGGATAGCCCCCCGAGCAAGTCATATACGGGGACACCCAGGGCCTTTCCTTTGATGTCCCAAAGCGCCAAGTCGACGGCGCCGAGAGCATCGAGCTTTTCGCGGCCCGCCGGGTAGAAATAGCCGCGAAACATCATCTGCCAGAGATGGTCAATGCGCGAAGGATCTTCGCCAATGATCATGGAAGCGCATTGCTCGATCGTGTCTTTGCTGCCGCCTTCGCCCACACCGGTAATGCCCTGGTCGGTTTCAATCGTCACAATGTGGAAGCTTTGATTGAACAGCACAGGCGAACTGGGATTCAGGTAAAAACGCACACGCGTGATTTTCAGCGGCGGCGTGTCGCCCTTTGCCCGCGGCGCTGCGCCCGCCAACCCCGCGGCCCCCCCGAGGCTTGCTAACTGCAAAAAGTTACGACGCTTCATAGAGTCCTCCTGTTTTCTACCAAACGCTCTCTGTTCGTGCCCCTATAATGTAACGGCACAAATCCTTTTTGTAGCAGGAAATCTACACGTTACAGGTTTTCAGCGTGGCTTTCGGAAGAAGCCTTGCATCGAACGCCAAAGAAGGGAGAGCGAAAGAGTTTTTGCCGTGGCTCCGCAAGGTGCTCTGATGCTCGCTTGACGGGCAACAACCTTACCCTTTTGAAACGGCTGGGAGTATGATGTTCTGGGTGGCAGGCGGCGCCCCGTAGCAAACTATGCCCGGACTTCGTTCCGCAACAACGCTTACCTTCGTGCTTCTCTTGTGGGCACCTTCGCCCCACCCTCCCGATATCATGACCGTGGATCTGGAGCCGAAGACCTTGGACGCCTTTAATCGCTATGTCCAGGTCACCGAAGTACGCATCGACAACGAACTGACCCGGCCTGGAGCCTTTCTCTACATTGAAGGCTTACCGGAACCCAAGCGCTCGGAAACTCTGGCCAGCCTCAAGAAGGGCGACGTATATATGGATCGCCTCGAAACCCATGATGCTTCTGGCTCGGCCATCGAGTGCCCCAGGGGGTTAATACACCACTGGATCGGCGCGGTCTTCATCCCCGCCGCCACCTTGCGTCAAGTCCTGGATCTGGTGCAAGATTACAACCATCACCAGGACGTTTATAAACCTGAAGTGGTTCGCTCGCGGTTAATTCACCACGAAGGAAACAATTACCAAATCTATTATCGCCTAATGAAAAGGAAGGTCATCACGGTTATCCTCAACACTAACCATGATGTGCAGTACTTCCCGATAGACGTCACCCATTGGCGAAGCCGCTCCGTCGCAACTCGTATTGCGGAAGTCGTTGACGCTAACCAGCCCGCTGAGCACGAAAAACCGGTAGGACACGACAGTGGATTCCTATGGCGGATGAATTCTTACTGGCGATTCGAAGAGAAGGACCAGGGCGTTTACGTTGAGGTGGAGTCCATTTCTCTGTCGCGCGACATCCCGGCAGGCTTGGGCTGGATGATCGGACCGTTTGTGACCAGCATTCCCCGCGAATCCCTGCTGATGACGCTGGGCTCGACGCGCTCCGCCGTCGAAGCGCTCGCTCGTAATACTTCGCAATAAGGATCCTTCTCCCGAGGTGGCCTGATCGAAGAAGAATCGCAGGCTTCAGAGAGGGAAGTCTGCGCTCGCTCCATCAACACGGGTTGCCGGTTGAGTTTCTGGAAAGGTGCTGATTGGCGGCTTAAATCGTTGCTCCTGGGTCGAGCGTTGGGCATAGACATATGCCGGATCAGCTATCCGGACCGGGGGTGCTCTGTCTCCCAGCCGCGAACAATCTCGCGGGCCTGTTCCAAATTGACCCCCATGCGGTTCGCACCCGCTTCCAGCATGGCTGCAAAACGAAAGTAATTACCTACCCGGCCAGAAGCCTTGACTCCCATGTGGGGGCCCACCGTTTGGCGGATCAGGCGGACGTCCTCGTATAGAGCAGAGGGATCTGGGCTGAATCCTGTGCAGGTTTTTACAAACGCCGCGCCGGCTGCCTGTGCCAAGCGTGAAGCTTCGGCCTTCTGTTTAGCAGTCAGGAAGGGGGTTTCGATAATAACCTTCACCACGTGTCCGCTGGCGGCCTTGACCACTGCACGCACATCATCCTCGGCAGATTTAAGGTCGCCATCGAGAAGAGCACCTATGTTCAGGACCATATCGAACTCCACAGCGCCGTCGGCCATGGCATATTCAGTCTCGCATACTTTGATTTCCGTTTTCACCGCTCCGAGAGGAAAGCCCACGGGGGCGACGACCCTGGCCGGGGAGCCCTTCAGGGCGACAACCGCTCGCTGGATGTGAGCCGAATTTACACCCATCTGGCCGTAGCCTTCATTGCGCACTGCCAGAGCAAACGCTTCGACTTCTGCCGGGGTGGTGTTCGCCCGGAGCAAAGTTACGTCCAGCATCCCCTTGATTTCTTCAGCAGTGATGTTCATTACTCTTATCCTCCCGCAAGCAACCTTATTTCGCTCGAATTCAGCTATGGACGCGTGCCCTATAGTACAACTGAAAGGCTGTATCACGAAAACTCTTCATCTCTAGCGGGTCGAGCCTCGTCGCTATCGTTCGCGAAACGGTGGTGTCCTTTGCCATGTACGGACCCGTACGTGCGTTGGCGTGACAGGGAAAGCAGGCAACCGCTTACCCATGCCGATCTGCAAATCGCCACTTGTAATCTTCCCCGTCCCCACATAGGATTCCCATCGCATCAAATCTCGCCCCGAAGGGCACCCCCCTTCGTGCGATCAAAGAGAGAGCGCCGCATGTTCATCCCGCAGGTTTATGCAGTTGCACTCGCCATGATGATCCTCACCATGATTTGCTGGGGGAGCTGGACCAATACCCAGAAGCTTACTAAGAACTGGCGGTTCGAGCTTTTCTACTGGGACTACATTTGGGGTATTTTGCTTTGCGCCGTGCTGCTCGGCCTGACGCTGGGCCGCACCGATCCGGCGAGCCCCGACAGTTTCTTCCGGAATCTTCTCGCCGCCGACGCCGGGCACCTCACTTACGCCTTCCTGGGTGGGGTCGTCTATAATGTCGCCAACCTCCTGTTCGTGGCGGCGCTTGCCATTGCGGGCATGGCGGTGGCATTCCCGATTGCTATCGGATTGGCGCTGGTGATCGGGTCGGTGCTCAACTACATCATTACCCCGAAGGGAAACCCTCTGATGCTCTTCGGCGGCGTGGCGCTGGTGTGCGCCGCGATCGTCGTCGACGCGCTGGCCTACCGCCAGCTTTCACCTGATGCGACTGTTTCGAAAAAGGGCATCATCTTGAGCCTGTTGAGCGGTTTCTTTATGGGCCTGTTCTACCCCCTCGTCGCCAAGGGAATCAGCGGCGAACACCATCTGGGGCCTTACTCCGTGGCGTTCGTATTTGCCCTGGGGGCGTTGGTCCTCAACATCCCGGGTAACTACATCTTGATGCGCCACCCCGTGCTGGGTCCTCCGGTCAAGTTTGCTGATTACCTCAAGGGCGCTGGTCGGTTTCACTTCTGGGGAATTCTGGGCGGCATGATCTGGGCTGTGGGATCGATTTCCAACTTCGTGGCGTCCTACGCGAACATGGTGGGCCCGGCCGCGTCCTATGCGCTGGGCCAGGGCTCCTCGATGGTGGGAACGATCTGGGGCGTCTTCGTGTGGAAGGAATTCGCCGGGGCGGGCTCGAGCACCAAGCGGCTCCTGGCCCTGATGTTCATGTTCTTCATCATCGGACTCATTTGCGTGGCCCTGGCGCCGGTGGTGAAATAGGCAGAGCAGTCGAGAGCGGAGATCTGGGCCCGTGCTCCGGTCCTGAGGCTTTTCCATTGGTGCGGGTTCTTGCCGCGCCGCAGTTGCAGTTGCCTCTCGGTCAGCACGAGGTCGCCCCGCATAGATGCCGACCCTTTCGCGGTGCTCAAGGCTAACTCTGAATCGGAAACCAAGAATCGAAAATCGCAACCGTGAGAGCGAGATTCTACGCTTCGCTCAGGATGGCAGGGCAACAGGCTATCAGTTCCGGAGGATGGAGCGTACGAGTTTGCGCGCTTCGGTGACGAACTGTTCCATCTCTAGGAGGAAGCGGGCGGGATCAGTTTTGGCAAGGGTCGGATAATCTCGCGTCAAGACCGCCCAAGAAGGATCTTCCTCCAGCTTCCAATCGGTCGATTCATCAATGCCGTATCCCAACTCATGAAAATGGCAGAGGCGATCTGATAAGCTGACTAATGCGACCAGCACAGGATGGAGTTTCGCCTGCTGAGCGTCATGGTGATGCTCCACAACTTCCGTGATGTCCTCCGGCAGGCGCCAGTGTTCGGCAAGGATTTTCCCCGTATCGCAGTGGGTGAAGCCCAGCGCGGAGCGCTCGGCTTGATGGAGCGGAATCTTGTCGGACCGCGCCAGTTGGGCCGCGGCACGGAACTCCTCCTGGAAAGACATCATGTTTACCAGTTCGCCCAGATCGTGCAGCAACCCTGCCAGATAAGCCCGCTCCGGTTCGCGGAAACATGCCTTGCGGGCGCAGAAACGGCTCACCAGTCCACAGCCCAGGGAATGCTCCCAGAAAACCACTGGGTCAATGACCCAACTCTCTTTGGGCAAGAGATTGAGCAAGCTGCAGGATAGAAGTATCTCGCGGATTTGTCGCACGCCAAGCACAACGATTGCGCCATGCACGGACTTGACCTCACGCGACCGGAAATAAAGGGCGGAATTCGCCACCCGCAGGCACTGGGCGGAGATCGACTCGTCGCACGACACCAAGTCGACAATGCGCTGGACTTCCACCTGGTCCACCGGCCTTTCGAGATAGAAAAGCAGAGGCCTGATGATGGCCGGAACCGTGGGGATGGAATTCAGCCTTTCCACTCTTTCGCGAATCAGCTCTCGGAGCGTGGGAGTCATCGTCGGCCTTGTTATACCTCTGCATATTATCGGCTGCTAGGGCACTCAACATGAGGCTGAAGTTCAGAAGGCAGTAGGCAGAGGGCGGTCGGCGGTAGGTAGATCGAGGCTCGATCTTATGTTTCTTCCACCTGCCAGTTTGCATGAATATAGCTTGGCTCGCAGTGCCAACTGCCTACTGCTTACTGCCTTCTTGTCTTTCAGGGGCAGAAGCGAGCACGACAATATCCACCCGCCGGTTCTGAGCTCGGCCATCGTCGGTCTCATTGGTTGCGACGGGGTGAAACTGCGCGTACCCGGCAGCGGAGAGGCGAGTGGCGGGCAGGTTGTAATGAGTAATGAACAACCGGATCATCTCTGTAGCGCGAGCTGTAGAAAGCTCCCAGTTGGAAGTGAAGTGCGCGTTGTGAATAGGCACATTGTCCGTATGGCCTTCGATGCGAATATTGTTGGGCTGAGCGCTCAGCACCCCGGCAATGCGCTGCACCGCGGCTTCAGAAGTGGGCCGGAGCTCTGCTGACCCGCTATCAAAAAAGCCTATTTCCCGGAGGCTGATTACCAACCCTTCGCGATTCGCCTTCAGCACCACCTCATGTCTCTGGATCTCCGGCGCCAGGGCGCTGGTCAGTTGTTTTTGCACGGTCCAGAGGTCATTCGGAGAGGGAGGTGATCCCGTTATTTTTTCGAAAGCGGAGGCCATTTGCCCGCGGCCTGATATGCCTTTGCCATCTTCGATAGGTTGTATGTTTTCTGCGGGCAACGGATCGGCGGTAACCATGGGAGTGCGTGAGTTGGTGGTCTGGAAGATGCCCATTTGTTGAAAAGCCTCCTGCATCGCCGCCGCGATCTTCCCCGCCTTGCGCTTATCCACCTGGGAGGAGGAAAAAAGAACCACGAAGAAGGCGAACAGGAGTGTGATGAAATCCGCATAGGAGACCAGCCAGCGTTCGTGGTTGGCGTGCTCGGCAGCCTTTTTCTTTCGGCTCATGAGGAGGACTCCCGGGATTCCTCCGGCGCGGGAGCGCCCGCCAAAAAGCCTTGTAACTTAGCTTCGACCATGCGGGGGTTCAGACCTTCCAGGATGGAGATCACGCCTTCCAGCATCATTTCCCGCATCTGGTGTTCGGTCCGAATGCGTATTTTGAGCTTGCCCGCTGAGGGGAGGAAGAGCAAGTTGGCGGCACCCACGCCGTAAATGGTGGCCACGAAAGCCACGGCAATGCCGCGGCCCACCTCATCAATGTTATCTAAATGTTGCATGACTTGAATGAGGCCGAGGACCGCCCCAATAATGCCAATCGTGGGAGAGAATCCACCGGCGGCCTCGAATACCTGGGGAATGCGCTCTTCGTGCTCGGCCTGATTATCGAGTTCAAGCTCCATCATCTTACGCAGTTCCTGGGGCTCAGTACCGTCCACGGCCAGCATCAGGGACTTGCGGAGAAAGGGCTCCTGGATGTTTTCAAGCTCGCGGTCGAGCGAAACAATGCCTTCCTTGCGGGCTTTGTGAGCGAAGCCGACGATTTCCTTGACGAGTTCCTTCGGGTCTCCTTGAGGATCGAAAAAGACATGACCTAAGCGTTTGAAGCTTGCGAGGACGATGGGGAGGGGAAACTGCAACATGACGGCGCCGAGGGTGCCGCCAAAAACGATCATGGCGGCCGTAGGCTGGATGATCTGGGCAAGCTTCCCGCCCTCGATCAACAGACCGGCCAGAATCCCTCCGACGGCAATCAGCACCCCACTTAAACTACTCTTATCCAAGTTCAGGTCCTCTTACTCATCCTCTTCAGACGGTTACTCAGGCTCTTCCGGTGCCTCTGGATCCCATGGGCACTCGGGATACTCCGGCGCCTCGCATGAGTCGTGGGGAGGGGCTGCCCTCACCCTACCAACCTCCCGGCGATATCGGAGAACCTTTGCCATCACCTCTTCGGCGGTTTCAAGAACAACGATTTTTTCGCCCGTAACGAGAGTGATGACCGTATCGGGCGCATTCTCGATAAACTTGATAAGCTCCGAATTGACCACCAGTTGCCGGTTATTGAGCCGGGTCAAACGAATCATAGCTTTCGCGTCCTATTCTATCGAGAGTCCACAAACTCCCGCGGGTGACACTGTCCCGTATGGCTATATCGGCAATTTCCCCACAGGCTTGCGGGGAAATTGGGTGTTATCCCTGTTTTTCCTGGATAAAGCACTAATGCCCAAGAATTCCCGTCGGTTTCCCCTACAGGTGGTCAAATGAAGATTCGGTTAAAAATGTCCGAATTAGTGCCCGGAAAAAGTCGCTTGTTGTAAGGAAAGGACTTGTTCAGCCCGCCGGAACCGAGGTTAAGTGGGTTCCCATGGTTCGAGCCTGCGGTCTTTGCTACTCAGGACGTAACCGACTCGCCCAACGAGCTGGCGCCAGCGATATAGTGTCCTTGTCTCGGTTTGCAGAGAACGAAGGATATCGACGACACCAGGGGCGTCATGGGGGGTGCTCAGGGTGATTTTCTTCTGTACGGGTGGCGGCGGTTCTTGCCGCGAGGTCGCGCAGTTCCCGCTCGACGCGGGTCAGCACGTCCTGCCAATTCCCAAACGCAGATTGGCGAAACAGGCGTGCGGAGGGGTACCAGGGGCTATCCTCGCGATCGAGCAACCAGCGCCAATCCGGCGAATTGTTTAACAGGATCCAGACCGGCTTGCCCATGGCCCCGGCGAGATGGGCCACGGAGGTATCAATGGAAATCACCAGGTCGAGATTAGCGACAATGGCTGCTGTGTCGGCAAAGTCCTTCTGTTCATCCTGGAGATCGATTAAGTGCACTGGGGGTCCCAACTGTTTCACTTGGCGGGCTGGCGCGCCCATCTGCAACGAGTAGAAAGTTGTGCCGTCAAGGTTGGTCAACGCCGCGAGCTTTTCCAGTGGGATGGAACGCCAGAGGTCATGAGGGTAGTTCGGGTTGCCACCCCAAGCCAACCCGACGCGCAGCGAATTCCCTCGCAGCCGTTGCCCCCATGCCTCGACGCGTGCGGGGTCCGGGTTGAGATAGGGGATTCTGGACGGAATGGTGCTCAAATCCGTGGCGAAGGCCAGAGGCAAGCTGAGCAAGGGGCAGTGCCAACTGAACTCCGGGGGAGTTTCGTCCTCGCTGATGACTTGCCGTGCCCCTTCGATCCCAGCGAGCAGGCGATGCAGCCTTTTCTGGACCCCCAAAATGGCTTGTCCCCCTCGCGCCGCCACCAGGGGAACGTACCGAACGCACTGCAAGGCGTCCCCCAGGCCTTGTTCGGCGTGCAGGAAAATGCGGGCGCCTTCCAAGGGCTCACCCTTCCACTGGGGTTGGGAAAACCTCCTTCGCGCGCGACGAACGCTTTCGCGATATTCATATTCACCCCAGCCCAGGGCGAAGTTGCCCTCGGCCAGATGCAAGAGTCCCATGTAGGTGATGACCTCGCTGGAGCTGGGGTTCAAGGCTCGAGCGCGTTGGTAAGACTCCCAGGCGCCCGCCCGGTCACCCAGTTGGGTGAGGGCAGTTCCCAGCCGGAGGTGTGCGAAGTACATATCGGGATCGAGCTTGATGGCCCAACGGTATGATTCTGCCGCGGCAGGTATGTCGCCACATTTGACGAAGAAGTAACCCAGGTCGACAGCGGTCTGGGCGGAATCGGGTTTTAAGGCGAAAGAGCGCCGGAAAGCCTCCGTTGCCGCCACCAGGTTATTCATGTCGGTCAGCACAATGCCCAGGGTGTTGTAGGTTTGGAAGCGGGCCGGATCGAGCGCCACGGCGTGTTCCGAAAGCCTGAGTGCCTCGGGCAGAGCGTCCAGTTGGCGCAGAACAATGGCCAGTTGGCAGTGAGCCGCCGGAGAACCAGGATCGAGAGCGAGCGCCCGCCGGTAAGAATCGGCAGCCGCCCGCAGATTTCCAATTCGTTCCTCCGTTAGGGCAAGGCTGGTATGCGCGTTCGCCGATTGAGGGCACAATTCTACCCAGCGCCGGTAATGACCAAGGGCTTGTTCCATCTCACCCTGGCCCGGGCAGGACTCCGCCAGGTCGCTCAACGTTTCCGGTTCGTCGGGATCAAGGGCTAGAGCGTCCCCAAACAACTGGCGGGATTTCTGATATTGGCCCGCTTCGAGAGCTACGCAGCCCAGCCTATGGAGGGCCGGTGCGCACCGTGGGTCAGCCAGGAGAATCCCACGTCCTTCCGCCGGCCCCCTGGGCCCTGCCCGGTGGTGCTTGCGACCTTTTTCCCGAAGCTTCCGGACTTGCACGACACTAGCCTCGCAGACTTGGAAGGCGCGAGCCCGGCCGAATCTTGCGGGAGGCCGGCACAAGCGCCTCGATTGCGCAGGCCCGCCGGTCAGGACCTCACCAGGAGAGCGAGGCCGGTCCACCGCTTGCGAATCGAGCCAAGCCGATAGGACGGGTACCTTGCACGCCAGGCCGCGGCAAGGATGGTCTTCCTTGACCGGCCGGCGGCGGGCCCGTCCTACATCCTTAATATCTCGTTTCCAGGGAGAAACTTTAGCCAGGGGGGTCGGGGAGGTTCAGTACCGCGAGAACGGGCACGGCCCAGCGTTTTGACCTCTTGGAAATGGGGGTGTTGGCAACTTGGTTTTCCTAACGGCCTAAATAATCCCGAGCCGCGTAGCAGCGACATAATTTTAGGCTTGCCCAATGATCAGGGGCTAACGTGCTTACAACGGAAGGTTCATGCGGCGCAGGAGGTCCTGAAAGCGCCGGTCGTCGGCTGATACGATCCCCTTAGCAGGCTCTTGTGGCGCCTGCAATTCGTTGATTTGATTCACTCGATCTCCGCGATTTGGGGAGTCCCGCCATCGCTATAGGATTCCCTGTTCCCCTGTCCGGGATAGCCATTTTCGGCACTTGTCGCTGCAAAACAGGGCGCCGGAAAGAAAAAATCTTGAATTTCAAGAGTCATTCTAACCGCTTACACAATCGAGATAGGGACGCCAGTTCGCGCCGCGTCCTTCACGGCCACGATCAACTGGAGCGCCTTTAGCCCTTCGCGTCCGGGAACGCGTGGCTGTTCTTGCCCACGCACGACTCGACAGAAGTGACGGATCTGCAGCCGTAGCGGGTCCGCCGGCTCGAAGGGGACACGCTCGCTGTAGATCGGTGCCCACCAGCTTCGCTTCTCCTTTTGGTGCCAGACATCGAGCTTGGGTATGGCCAAGGAGCCGTGGGTGCCGCCGATGTAGTAGCAGGACTGGTCCGTCTGGCAATACAACGGGTTCTCTCCAACTGTCAGCTCCCAACTCCACGGAGCGACGATCGTGTCGGAGAGGGTGACCGTGCCTAGCGCGCCATTGGCGAACCGCAGGAGGATCACTGCACTGTCCTCGACAGCATTCCCCCGCGCTTCACTCGATTCGAGCGCCTGTACGGACGTCACGTCACCGCACAGATAGCGCAGTAAGTCCATATCGTGGATAAGGTTCAGAAAGACGGGCCCCGCGCCCTTTTCGCGCCGCCATATCATATTGAAATAGTCGTCTGGCTTCATCAACCAGCAAGCGGCATGGACGGCGATGATCCGTCCCAGCCGACCGGACGCGATAATCTCCTTCGCCTTCCAAACTGTGGGATTGTGACGCCGGTAATGGCCGACCAAAAGCGGAACGCCGGCCGCCTCCGCAGTCTCCACCAGCTTCGTCCCGGAAGCGACATCGTCGGTAATGGGCTTTTCGATCAGCACCGGCAGTTTCATTGCAATCGCTTCCATCCCGTGCTGCAAATGAAGTTGATTCGGGGTCGCTACAACGACGCCTTCCGGTTTCTGCACCCCCAGAAGATCGGCGAAACTGGGAAACCACGGCACACCCTTCTCCTGGGCCAAGAGCTTGCCGACGGGTGCGGGATCGACGATGGCGGCAAGCTCAGCCTCGGGCTCGGCGAGGATGTGCTCGATGTGCCTTTTGCCGATCAGGCCCGCGCCTAGCACGGCCAGTCTCGCTGGTCTTAACATCGCCTTACCTCCGCAACTTGATCTCTGGCAGACCCAACGCCACGCGGTCTGAGAGCTGTCACGATAGCAGCTTTATAAGGTGCTCACAACCGCGTGACTGCGTCGAAACAGTGCACATTGTAGAGCAAGTAGCGACCTGCTCCTCAAGGTCCGCGGCTTTTCGATGTCATGGGGGAAGAACCGCGGACCTACAAAACAGGTTCGCGCTACACCTCCTGAAAAAATCCCCATGGTCGTATAACGTTGGGCCTCTATCGGAAATGCCCCGACGGAAGAATGGTGATGATGACGGAGGCTTGAGTTCGGGGCATTTTCGAGAGACGGCCTACCCGTGCCCAACGCACAAGAAAATCGAGGCACCCTTTAAGCTTTTAGAACGAGTGCCGATAGGGGTCATTGGACTGAGAAACGGTTCCGTCGGTTGGAAAGAAGAACCACCGGCCCCCGTTGGAAGGCGCTCCGCATGGCCCCGGGTTCTGCGGCCCAAGACGGAAACCCAATTTGAGAGGAGATCAAGTATGGCACTAAGCGTTTTAAACAACATCCCTTCCTTGGTTGCCCAGAACCAGTTAGAAGTCACCAACAACAACCTGCAAAACACCCTGTTCCAGTTGTCGTCCGGGTCGCGCATCAACAGCGGAGCCGACGATCCGGCCGGCCTGTCCATCATCAATGGGTTGCAGGCCAACATTTCCGCGCTCACGCAGTCTTCGCAGAACGCCACGGACGGCGTCGGCCAACTGCAAGTCGCTGACGGCGCGCTTTCCCAGGTCACCACGCTCCTCAACCGCGCTGTCACCCTGGCTACCGAAGCCGCCAACGGCGGGCTTACGTCTGATCAATTTTCCGCAATCACCAATGAATTTGCCTCGATCACTTCGGAAATCAACCGCATCGGCCAAGCCACGAATTTCAACGGCACCGGCGTTTTTCAAGCCGCGGAGGTTGCCAATCCTAATGAAGTAGCCTCCACCACCACCACCGGTATCTCGCCCCTCGCCTCCATGACCAATGGGGACTCTACTACGGTGAAGGTGGGGAACGGCTCTTACACATTTACGGCGGGCCAAACGACAAGCGCTACAAACACCAACCAATTGATTATCGGCTCAGGGCTAACCGCGAGCAGCACTCTCGACAGCACTGGCCAACTGGTGATTACAGGCGCCCACAACTATACCACCACTGCTGGGGTTACAACGGTGGGGGGACTCATCGACGATATCAATAACAACTCCTCCGGCCATTATGAAGCATTCCTCGATGGGAACGGGGCTCTGAATGTCGTTGACCTTGGGGGGGGGAACGACATAGCAATCAAAAACGGGAACGTGGGACCTGCCACCAACAAATTCAGTCAACTGGGTGCTGTTCAGAACGGAGCACTCGGCGCTAACCCTACTACCAGTAGCACTGTTCAAGACCTGATCAACGGGATCAACGGCAGCGGTCTCGGTGTAACGGCAGGTGTGGCGACGGTGACCAACAAAAACCAGCTCAGCTTCGCAAACCCTGGTTTGCTTGCAAGCGCGAGCCTTTCAGGCACGATGACAATTACCGCCGGCGCCAATACGTTCACTTACAGTTCCGCCAACACCAATCCCGTTACTGGCGGCGCTGCTGAGAACACGGTGCAGGGTCTTATCGACTCTATCAACGCATCCGGTGAGGGGCTTAACGCCTACCTCGATGGCTCAACCGGAGCCTTACAGATCGTTGACACGAATGCCAACAACGACATCACCGCACAGGTTACCGGGACCCTCGGCACCGTTCTGGGTGGAACTACCAACCCTGATGTTCAACAGTTGACGATCAGTGATAACCAGAACCGTGGCGACCTTACAGTCACGAATACCGATTCCGCGTTGGGATACGTTGCCAGTCCTGCCTCTCCCAACACGGGTAGTAACGCCGACGCCTTTGCGGCTCCCTCGATGAGCGGGTCAGGAGGTGCCAACGTTTTCATCAGCGATGGTGATGTCACCAATCCTCTGTACAACACGATCAAGATTGCCGTCGGGCCGCTCTCCTCGATCAATATCGGCGGTACCACCACCACCCTTCAATCACAAGACCTTGGTACCGCTTCGGGTGCGGCGTCGGCGCTGACGGTCATCAATTCCGCCATCTCCGACGTTGCCGCCATGCGCGGCACCATCGGCGCCGGCATTAACCGGTTGAATTCGGCGACCAATGTCATCAATACCCAGGTGCAAAACCTGACTTCCGCCCAAAGCTCCATGCAGGACGCGGACATTGGACAAGTCGTTGCCAACCTGTCCAAATATCAGGTCCTCGAGCAGACGGGTATTTCGGCCCTGGCGCAAGCCAACCAGAATGAGCAAGCGGTTCTGAAGCTGCTCCAGTAGTCGATGCGGGGGATTATCTGACGGAGGGGGCCATCCCGGTCCCCTCCGCAGCTTTCCGTGGTGGGTAAGCAGAGCGTAGCGCGGACCTGTTGTGTTGGTCCGCGGCTCTTCTTGCCGTGGACAAGCCGCGGACCTGCACAACAGGTCCGCGCTACATGCGATGAATTCGACCGACTCACGCGTCAAGTTTCTGCCCAGTGAATGACCATGAGTATCTCCTCAGCCCAAATGGTCCTGCAAGTCGCGAGCGCGGAGAGTTTCGCGCCAACGGGGCGCTCTGCCCTAGTCTCGAATCCCACGACCGCCATGGCGGTCGCATCCCCCGGCGATTCCGGGGCTGCTGTGCCGGCCGTTTCCTCCAGCGCCCAGTTCAGCACTGACATGTGCGTGGATGACCAGCACCAGATCTACTACGAGTTTGTCGATGCGAGTACCGGGGACGTGGTATTTGAGATTCCCCCCGAGGCGCTCCGCGAGATTGGTGAGAGTCTTAATGTGTCCCTGGTTGGGGATGCAAGTGTTCCCAGCGTTGATGTGAAGTCGTGAGCCGGGTTTATCACGACGCTGCGAACAAAACCCTCACCACAGAGCGCACAGAGAAAAGCACATCTGCTTGCGCGGGTTGGGATTACGGTTCATTGGCCCATAGTCTTCAACCGCGCCTTTTCTCCCTGGCCTCTGTGGCGACACCCTTGCTCAGGCTCAAGGAAATTTTAAAATTGCCGATAAGAACTCTAGCGGACCTGTTCTTTAGGTCCGCGGCTTTTCCTCGGACCTAGGGGACAAGCCGCGGACCTAAAGAACAAGTCCGCGCCTTACCTGCCGCCGAGGTGCAAAGGAGAAGGGGAATGAGCACGAGTTCCATTAGTTCGCTTCTATCCAGCTTGAACCCCAGTACCAACGAATCGTTGGCCGAACTTTTGGGGGAGTCCAGCACGTCCAATTCTACGAGTTCGAGCACGGATTCGGCGATCCAGGATGCCGTCAACGCCATCCTGAACTCCGCCACCAACACTTCCGGGAGTGGCATTGACGTGACCTCGACCGTGGATGCTATTCTGCAAATCGACGCCCAACCCGAGGTCAATCTGGAGAATCAAGTGACGACCCTTAACTCCCAGACCTCCGCCCTACAGACCATTGAAACCGACTTGGCGTCTTTGCAGACCGCCGTGCAAGCGCTCAGTGACCCCACCGGGGGCCTCAATGCCGTGACGGTAAACTCGTCCAACAACGATGTGGCCAGTGCAACGGCGGCGACCGGAACAACGGCAGGCACGCACGCCATCGTGGTCAACAGCCTCGCTACCACTTCGGCAGAATATTCTGCCCCCCAAACGTCGGCGACCTCCGCACTCCCCACGGGAACGCTGGAGATTAAGGTAGGGTCGAACACGGCGGTTCCGATAACCATGGGTACCGCCGGCAGCACCGACAATCTGAACGACTTGGCGGCTTACATCAATCAGCAAAATATGGGGGTTACCGCCTCCGTCATCACGGACTCGTCCGGAGCCATCCTGTCGCTGGTTAGCCAGACTTCCGGCACGGCGGGAGCCCTGACGATTACGGACAAAACCGGCACGAATGGTAGCGATGGGATGGGTTTCACCCAGGCTACCGACGCACAGGGTAACCCCCTGGGGACCGACGCCTCACTGACGGTGGACGGTGTCCCCGTCACGAGTGGCAGCAACACGGTGACGGGGGTAATTCCCGGCGTCACCCTGACGCTGTCGGGGACGTCAACCTCTCCCGTGACGCTGGCCATCCAGCCGGATTTGACCCAAGCGTCTACGGCCATTAACAACTTTGTGACCGCCTACAACCAGGTGATGACTGACATCAATACCCAGAATACCTACAGTGGCTCCGGCACGCCGCCCCCACTCCTGGGAGACCCCTCTTTGGACCTTTTGCAGTCGCAATTGCTGAACGGCATCACGACGAGCCTGAGCGGGAATGGCGATGTGGTTAATCTTCAGTCGATTGGGATCCAGCTTCAGGAGGACGGTACCTTAACGGTGGCCAGCAGTTCGTCGGCGGACAGCATGAACCTTAACGATGCGCTGGCCAATGACTTTTCGGCTGTTCAGAACCTGTTCCAATCGGCCTCGTCTTCTTCCCCGGGCGTGGCCCAGGCTCTCAATACCGCCCTCACCGCGCTCACCGATCCAATCAACGGCCCCTTGAATCTGGACATGAGCGGAATCAGCAGCCAAGTGACCGATCTCAACACCCAGATCAGTGATTTTCAGTACCAGCTCCAGCAGACCCAGGCGCAACTTACGACCGAATACTCCACCATCAACACCACTCTGGAGCAACTGCCGGAAACGCTCGCCTCGATTAACAGCCAACTGAATTCTCTCAATCCGACGAATTCATCGACATGAGGCGCCCTATGAGACACCCTGCCCACACCTATCGTCAATTTTCGGTTCAAGGCGCCACCCCGTTGGGCTTGGTGGTGATGCTTTACGATGGTGCGATTGCCGCCCTGCAGCGGGCGGTAACCGCGATCGAGGTCCGCGATATTCAGAAGAAATGCAACCACCTGAATCGCGCCCTGGCCATCATCGCCCAGCTCGAGGGTACTCTGAACATGGAGCTGGGAGGCGAAGTGGCCCAGACCCTCAAAGCCTTTTACCTGTATGCTCGCGGGCAAGCGACCAAAGCCAACATTGAGAACTCCCCGGCAATTCTCCGCTCGCTAATTGAGAAATTCGCCACCGTGCGTGAAGCCTGGCACCAGGTGGAGCACGAGCCGCCACCTTCCACCCCACCCCCGGCTAGCGAAGGATCACCTCGCGCGCCTTCGCCCACTCAAAAATCGGGCTCTTGGCGGATGTCTGCCTGAGTGAGAAATCTCAAAAGGCGCTACCCCCGCTGAGGTCGAGCTATACGGAGCGACATAAGTTTTTGCGCATTGCCCTGTAGCGACGGTCGATGACTGCCGGTCGGCCCTTGGAGAGCGCCGCCACCTCCCCGCCATCGGCATTCTGGCCTGACGCACCACTCAACAAACGTGATGGATCAAAGACACACCACTACCCTGAACTTCTGTATTGCGCACCTCTCGGGCATCCGCGCGATTTACCTGTCCCTCCGAAGAAACTTTCAAGGCGGAAATCATTCCGCCGATAACAAGGGGTGTCTGAATGCGGATTGGCTTTCCATCTGCCGCAAGGCGTTGGTGGGCAGAGCGACCACACCGGGATGATGTCAGAGTGGGCGGATAAGACTCCCATCGCAGCCGAGAGCGGCGAACTGACCGAGGAGACTCGATCCGGGCCGTGCAATTAGGGTTCGACCCGGAGGGAGAAATTCAACAATGGGCGACATGGACGACATCGTGAAAGATTTCCTCGTCGAGAGCAATGAGAACCTCGACCAGCTAGACCGTGACTTGGTGACTTTAGAAAAGGATCCAACGGCCCATGACGTTCTGGCCAGTATCTTTCGGACGATCCACACCATCAAGGGCACAACAGGTTTCTTGGGATTCTCCCGGTTGGAGTCGGTAGCGCATGTTGGCGAAAACCTCCTGAGCAGCTTGCGTGATGGTCGCCTCTTGCTCAATGCCGAAATCACCTCGGCGCTTTTGGCCATGGTGGATGCAGTCCGTCAGATGCTCCTCAACATTGAGAACACGGGGCAAGAAGGAGAGGGCAATTACACCTCCCTTATTGAAACGCTGACCCGTTTGCAAGGCGGCGAGAAGGAAGCATCTCCTCCTGTGGCAACCGCCCCGCCTTCTCCCCCAGCCGACCTCCCGCCTGCGCCCCCCGCCACGGAGGAGCCGAGTCAAGAGTCAAAGATTAATGATCCTGGTCTGCCCCTGGGAGAAATACTGGTGCAAGCCGGCCGGATTAATCGTGAGGATATCAACGAGGCTCTGAAGCTCCAACACGAAGGGGACGACCGCCGCCTCGGCGAAATCCTCGTGGAAAGGGGTGCCGCCAAGCCCGCCGCCGTGCAGGACGCTTTGCAGGTCCAGGCGGAAGCACGCGCTCCAGCCCTTTCCGAAAGCAACATTCGTGTCGACGTGGGCTTGCTGGACAAGCTGATGAACCTGGTGGGAGAACTCGTACTGGCCCGGAACCAGATCCTGCAGTTCTCTTCAACGCAACAGGATACGAGCTTCCTGAACACCTCTCAGAGGTTGAACCTCATCACGACCGAACTGCAAGAAGGCGTCATGAAGACGCGCATGCAGCCCATCGGAAACATCTGGAGCAAGTTCCCCCGGGTGGTGCGTGACCTGGCCACGTCTTGTGGGAAACAGGTCAACATTGAGATGGAGGGTAAGGACACCGAGCTCGACAAGACCATCATCGAGTCGATCAAAGATCCGCTCACCCACCTCGTCCGCAATGCCGTCGATCACGGCGTCGAATTGCCTGAAAAGCGTCTGGCCGCCGGGAAATCCCCTGAGGGCCACCTCTTCTTGCGTGCTTTCCATGAGGGAGGGCAAGTCAATATTGAAATCTCCGATGATGGCGCGGGGGTCGACCTGGAACGTGTCAAACAGAAGGGTCTGGAAAAGGGCTTGCTCGCCCCTGACCAGGCAGCCCGCCTGAGCGACCGGGAACTGTTGAACCTGCTCTTCCTCCCCGGGTTCTCGACGGCCGAAAAAGTCACGAATGTTTCGGGCCGCGGCGTTGGAATGGACGTCGTGAAAACCAACATCGAGAAGATCGGGGGCACGGTCGATATTCAAAATCATGTCGGCCACGGAACCACTTTGAAGATCAAGATCCCCTTGACCCTGGCGATTATCCCCGCCCTTATCGTGACCAGCGGTGGCGATCGCTACGCGATTCCGCAGGTGAGTCTGTTGGAACTCGTCCGCCTGGAAGGGGAGCAGGCTCGAAAGGGCATTGAGAAGATTCACGGCGCGGCAGTCTATCGCCTGCGTGGAAATCTGCTGCCCTTGGTGAACCTGAACCATGAGCTGTGCGTCGAGGATGGTGGAAGCGGATCGGATCAGGGACCCCAAATGGTAGCAAACGATGCCGTCAATATTGTCATTTTGCAGGCGGATGACCGGCATTTTGGCTTGGTCGTCGATGAAATCAACGACACGGAAGAAATTGTGGTCAAGCCCCTGGGCAAGCAACTCAAGGGCATTCCCACATTCGCGGGAGCGACCATCATGGGAGATGGTCAGGTGGCCCTCATCCTGGATGTCCTGGGGCTCGCCCAACGTGCCAATGTGGTTTCCGAGGTTCGCGACCGATCGGTGGGGGAGAAGAACACAGAATCGGAGTCCCGCCAAGATGAAGGGGAATCGCTCCTGTTGTTGCGCGGGCCGGATGACGGACGGATGGCCATGCCGCTCTCCCTTGTGGCGCGCTTGGAAGAGTTCGCCCCCACTACCGTGGAGAAAGCCGAAGGGCGGTCCGTGGTTCAGTATCGAGGTCAAATATTGCCTTTAATCCACCTCTCCTCGGCTCTCACGGAGCGCCGCCAGGAACCCCGCAATTCGGGTCCGCCTGAGCCGGGGGTTGAAAACGAGAAGATCCAGGTGGTGGTGTACACCGACCAGGGCCGGAGCGTGGGCCTAGTCGTGGACCGCATCCTCGACATCGCCCACGAGGCAGTCAAAATCCAGAAACGCTCGGGCCGCCACGGAACTTTGGGCTCCATGGTCGTCCAAGGCCGAGTCACGGAATTGCTCGACTTAAAAGGCATCATCCAGACGGCTGACCCGAACTTCTTCAACGAGACAGTGGCGGCCTAGGGTTGGGTTTGGAGAATGAGTTTACCTGTAGCGCCGACCTTGAGGTCGGCACGTGCCGGGCTCAAGCCCGGCGCTACAACCCACTGATGCGTGCAGCATAAGTAATCATATTTTCTGAGCGCAACACTGGACAGGGGGGGCACGTTATGGCAGCGAAGAAACAGTATTCGACATTTGTGGTCGACCAACTCCTTTTTGGAGTGGGAGTGGAGAAAGTCCAGGAGGTCATCCGCTACCAGGAAATGACCCGCGTGCCTTTGGCCCCCTCGGTCGTGAAGGGCCTTATCAACCTGCGCGGGCAAATTGTGACGGCCGTTGACCTGCGTCGACGGTTGGGCTTGCGCGAACGCGCCGCGGCCGATCTCCCTATGAACGTCGTGATCCGCCACGAGGACGGCGCGGTCAGCCTGCTCGTCGATGAAATTGGGGATGTCTTGGAGGTCGAAGAAGAAGCCTTCGAGTTGCCTCCCGGTACGCTCGCCGGAGAGGCGCGCGAGCTTATTCGTGGAGTTTACAAACTGAAAGACACCTTATTGATTGCTTTGGATACGGACAAAATGCTGAATCTGGTGACGACTGCCGCGATAGGCGCCTAGCCAGGAAACCACACCAAATGGAGGATGCAATGAAGAAAGAATCCACTCGACAGAAAAAGAACAGAAGCACGGATAAGTTGAGTGCCTTCGCGGCCGAAATGAAATTCATGAGCGATGCACACATCGCCGGGGACATTGAGGCGGCAATGCCTGAGGAGAAATTCGAGGGCATCTACCGGACGATGGCTAAGAGTGTCAATGATACAGTGCAGTTGCACGTCAAGAACGTTCTCAAAATCCTCAACATTCTCGGGGCTTACGCGGAAGGGGACCTTAGTCCCCTCCTTGAGAAACTGCCGGGCAAGCAAGTTGTCGCCAACGAGAAGATGGACCTGCTCCGCAACAATCTCTTGGGTGTGATCAGCGAGATGAAGCGCATGGGAGAGGCCCAGAAGACAGGTGATATAGACGCCTGCGTGCCCGAAGACAAGTTCGCCGGTGCCTATAAGCAGATCGCTGCCAGCGCCAATGAAAGCGTGCGCTTCATCGTTAACAATGTTCTCAAGATCCTCGATATCCTCTCGGCTTACGCCGAAGGTGACCTTAACCCTGTCCTCGAAAAGCTTCCCGGCAAGCAAGTTGTTGCCAATGAGAAGCTGGACAGGCTGCGTAACAACCTCCGCACCTTGATTACTGAGGTCAATCTGCTATCTAAGGCGTCAGCAGAAGGCAAGCTGACGACCCGCGCCGACGCCAACAAGCATCAGGGCGATTTCCGCAAGTTCGTCGAGGGCGTCAATGAGATGCTGGATGCCATCCTCCTGCCCATCGGTGAAGGCAACCGCATCCTGGCCCAGATTTCGAGCGGCAAGATCGACGAGTTGATCGCCCAAACCTACAAGGGCGACCACGAAAAGATGAAGCTGGCAGTCAACAATGTCGCCGTCGTCCTCCAGGGCCTTCAGAGGGAAATGGCGCGTCTGACTTCGGCTGCGAAGGAAGGACAGCTCTCCGAGCGCGGTAAGCCTGAGCAGTTCCAAGGCGCATATGCCGAAGTTGTCCGGGGCGTGAACGCCATGCTAGACGCGATCCTCCTGCCTATCGGTGAAGGCAACCGCATCCTCGCGCTGATCCGCGGCGGCAATCTGCGTGAGAAGGTCGAGATTGCCTGCAAAGGCGATCACGAGAAGATGAAGAATGCAGTCAACGGTGTGCACGCCTGGTTGACAGATCTGATCGCATATGTAACGAAAATCGCTAACGGCGACATGACCGCCTCGATCGCCAAAGCCTCCGACCTGGACCAGGTTCACGAGTGGCTCGTGCTGTTGAAGAATAACATCAACGCGCTCGTGGCCGACGCCAACGTGCTGTCCAAGGCGGCGGTGGAAGGCAAGCTGGCGACCCGCGCCGACGCCTCCAAGCATCAGGGGGACTTCCGCAAGATCGTGCAGGGCGTGAACGATACTCTGGATGCGGTGATTGGCCCCTTAAACGTGGCTGCCAAGTACGTGGAGGACATCTCGAAGGGAGTCATCCCCGCCAAGATCACCGACAGCTACAACGGCGACTTCAACCTGATCAAGAACAATCTGAACACTTGCATTGGGGCCGTGAACGCCCTGGTGGCCGACGCCGACATGCTGGCCCAAGCGGCGGCGGATGGAGCATTGGCGACCCGTGCCGACGCCTCCAAACATCAGGGTGACTTCCGCAAGGTTGTCGAAGGAGTGGATAACACCCTCGACGCCGTCATCGCTCCGCTGAAGGCGGCGGCAGAAACCGCGACGGCCCTGGCGAGTTCGTCGGACGAGCTTTCTGCGGTCAGCGCGCAAATGAGCTCCAATGCGGAAGAGACTTCCAGTCAAGCCAACGTCGTCTCGGCAGCGAGCGAGCAGGTCTCCAAGAACATCCAGACCGTGGCGACGGCGACCGAAGAGATGAGCGCCAGCATCAAGGAGATCGCCAAGAGCGCTACGGAAGCGGCCAAGATTGCCACTTCTGCGGTGCGGACCGCGGAAAGCACCAACGCTACGGTTGGTAAGCTCGGTGAATCCAGCGCCGAAATCGGTCAGGTTATCAAGGTTATTACTTCTATAGCCCAGCAGACGAATCTATTGGCCTTGAACGCCACGATTGAGGCGGCACGAGCCGGTGAGGCAGGCAAAGGCTTTGCGGTGGTTGCCAACGAGGTCAAGGAACTGGCGAAGGAAACCGCCAAGGCGACCGAGGACATCAGCCGGAAGATCGAGGCGATCCAGGGAGACACCAAGGGAGCTGTGGAGGCTATCGGTCAAATTACTACCATCATCAATCAATTGAACGACATCTCCAACACGATCGCAAGCGCGGTGGAGGAACAAACGGCCACTACGAACGAGATTACACGCAATGTGAGCGAGGCGGCCAAGGGAAGCTCACAAATCGTGGAGAATATCGTATCGGTGGCCACCGCCGCGAAAAGCACCACGGAAGGCGCAACCAACACCCAGACGGCTGCGCAGGAATTGGCCCGCATGGCGGCTGAACTCCAGCGGGTGGTGGGGCAATTCAGGTTCGACGAGAGCGTATCCGGTGCCGGGACAATGGAAGCCAGTCCTGCGGCAAAGCAGGTTCGCGATGGGCATTTGGCGAGCCGGGCCAAGACGCAGCCTGGCACGGCTGCTCGAGTGCAATAAAGACGTGCGCTTCGATCCAACAGGTCGATAGGGGTTCGGGAAACTCGCGATGAATCTCGAACTCCTCTTGGCTGAAGAGTGGGGGTAAAGAAAATGACTCGCTATCGGAGGAAGCCATCGTGCGCGCACTTATAATCGACGACTCAAAAGCCATGCGGAGCATCTTGGGAAGAATGCTCCGGGGGTTGGAGTTTGAAGTCGTGGAAGCGGCCAATGGCCGGGAAGCCATGGAGCGACTCCAGGCCCTCGGAAAGGTCGACATCGCCCTTGTAGATTGGAACATGCCGGAAATGAATGGCTTCGAGTTTGTTCGCGCCGTTCGGGCCGAGCACATATATGACGGTGTGCTCTTGATGATGGTGACCACCGAAACCGAAATGGAAAACGTGGTTCGAGCCCTCGCGGCAGGGGCCAATGAGTATGTCATGAAGCCCTTCACCCAGGAGGTTATTCTGGAGAAACTGCGAATCTTCGGGATGGCAGGTTCTTAGCATATGCCCAAGATCAGAATCCTAATCGTCGATGACTCGGTGGTCGTGCGGCGCATGGTTAGTGACGCGCTTGCTTCCGATCCACAACTCGAAGTTGTCGGAGCTGCCGCCAATGGGAAGATTGCTCTCGCGAAAATTCCCCAGGTCAATCCGGATATCGTCATCCTTGACGTGGAAATGCCGGAACTGGATGGGATCGGCACGCTGGTGGGGATCCGCAAGTCGTTACCGCACCTGCCGGTCATCATGTACAGTACCCTCACCCAGCGTGGTGCGGAAGCCACCCTCGAGGCGCTCTCCAAGGGGGCTACGGACTACGTTACCAAGCCCTCTAACGTCGGAAGTGCTGCACAGGGGTTGGAATGCATTCGTACTCAACTGATCCCGAAAATCAAAGCGATCTGTGGTCGGGTCTTGGGATTTCCCGTTTCCTCCCCTTTGATTGCAGCCGTTGCTTCCAAAATACTACAGCCGCCCTTGTCATTCCCTCGACGCGAAGAGCGAATCGACATTGTTGCGATCGGTGTATCC
This sequence comes from uncultured Acidobacteriota bacterium, assembly GCA_963825395.1. Lineage (GTDB taxonomy): Bacteria > Acidobacteriota > Terriglobia > UBA7540 > UBA7540 > Bog-366. Next base: position 28,990 of record CAWGTQ010000016.1, read on the forward strand.
ACGGGGGGGCCTAATGCCCTTGCCAATCTCATGCCAGCGTTTCCGCGAGACTTTCCCGTACCCGTGGTTATCGTTCAACACATGCCTCCCGTCTTCACCCGTCTCCTGGCGGAGCGCTTGGCTGCCAAATCGCAAATAGGCGTGGCGGAGGGTTACATGGGGGCCGTCCTGGAACCTGGCTGTGCTTGGATAGCCCCAGGTGATTACCACATGGTCGTAACCGGCGACCTCAATCAGGTTACGCTTCGTACGCTCCAGGGGCCGCCGGAAAACTCCTGCCGCCCGGCAGTGGACGTACTCTTCCGGTCGGTGGCCGGCGTCTACAAACCTCACGTCTTGGCAGTAGTGATGACCGGGATGGGTCAGGATGGCTTGCGGGGTTGCGAACATATTCGCGAGTTGGGTGGGCAAATTCTGGTTCAGGATCAAGCCACCAGCGTGGTTTGGGGAATGCCCGGCTTTGTGGCGAACGCGGGTTTAGCTGATAAGGTTTTGCCCCTGGATCAACTCGGCCTGGAAATCCTCCGCCGCGTACGAATCGGCCGGGAAGCAACCCGGGAATCCAAACCCGCCTTCTGGACCACGGAGTCGAGTACTCGAATATGACGCTCAGCGTACCGGAATTCAATTACATCCGCCGCCTTGTTCTCGAGCAATCGGCGATTGTGCTTGAGGAGGACAAGGGATATCTCGTTGAATCCCGCTTGTTGCCGCTGGCCCGTCGCGAGGGGTTCGCTTCGCTTGACCTCCTCGTCCGAAAGTTGCAGGCCGAACCCTTTCACGGCTTGCATCTCCGGGCCGTGGAGGCCATGACCACTAACGAGACCTCTTTCTTTCGTGACTACCATCCTTTCGAGGCCCTCAAGAATTTCGTGCTGCCAGATCTTATCACCCGGCGATCGGCGGAAAGAGGGTTAAGCATTTGGTGTGCCGCCAGCTCTTCAGGACAGGAACCATATAGCCTCGCCATGTTGATCCGCGAGAGTTTTCCCCAATTGGTGAGCTGGAAGGTTCGCATTCTGGCAACTGATCTCTCCGCGGATATCCTCGCGCGGGCGCGCGAGGGACGCTACAGCCAACTCGAAGTGAACCGCGGCCTTCCCGCCAGCCTGCTCGTCAAGTACTTTCAAAAGCGTGGCTGTGATTGGTACCTGCGGGACGACATTCGCCACATGGTGGATTACCAAATTGTGAACCTGGCCAACGACTGGCCGTTTCTGGGGTCCCTGGACCTATTGATGATGCGAAACGTGCTCATCTACTTTGCTGTCGAAACCAAAAAAGAAATCCTCACTAAGGTTCGAAGGGCTCTTAAGCCCGATGGCTATTTCTTCCTCGGCGCGGCGGAGACAACCTTCAGCATCGATGATTCATTTGAGCGCGTCCAGTTCGAGCGCGCGACATGTTATCGAGTTCGAAGAACCTAGGGAGCTATCATGCTGGTTACCGAGGGTACTTTCTACAAGATTATTCATGACACGTGGACCTCCACCCTGGGATTCCAAGTTGATCGTGCCGCTCCGGAGGAGTTTTCCGAGGCCGGGGCATTAACCGTGTGCGTTAAAATCACGGGCGCGTGGGATGGAGAAGTGCGCATGCACTGCTCTCCCCCGCTAGGTCGATCCATCGCGGCCGCCATTTTCCAGGTGGAGGAAGATAAAGTGGGGAGCTACGAAGTCCTCGACGCTTTAAGTGAGCTCATCCACATTGTCGGCGGGAACCTGAAGGCATTGTTACCCCAACCTGTCATCCTTTCGCTTCCCTCTCTTCCTAATCCCACCCATTGGGCGCAACTCACACCGCAGTGGCAAATGGTCTGCCGACTCACGCTTATGAGTGAAGGCCACCCCTTCGTCGTAACCCTTTGGGGAGTCCTTCCCGCCGCGACGATTGCCGAGACTCCAGGCAATGGGGAATCCCCCTTGCCACCTGAAATTCCGTAGGTGCCGTTCGCTCAGGATGACAGCATTTAAGCGTTTCTCCCCAGCCTGTGAAGCCTTGCCCTTCCAGACACGTGGCGAGAAACCCGGGTTAAAGCGCAGGCGGGCGCTTGCCGGATTCGCATCCGAGAAAGCGCCGGACCTGGCGATGAAATCGAAGGAAATCCAACCCGCCAGGAGGGGGCCAAGCGGGGTGGGCTGCCGGCAGCGCGGAGCTCTGAAGTCATGAAAAGAGGGAGCCAGCCGCGTCGGCTTGCAGGCTTTGGGGCGGCTCCCCTAAGCGTTAGTGGTTTTGGCGAAACTGCCGATCGCCTTAGCTTCGTCGTCGTGGACGTCGAAGACCGTCAAGAGTTTAGTAATTTGCAATAGGTCATGAACCTTTTTGGTAAGGTTCAGGAGTTTTAAAGCTCCTCCCTGCTTTGAGACACCCGTGTAGGCGCTCACCAATTCGCCGATCCCCGAACTGTCGATGTAGGTGACGTCAGCAAGGTTCAACAAAATGTTCTTGTTACCCTTGCTCAACTGGTCGCGGATCAGCTCCCGCAACTGCGTGCACCCTTCTCCCAACGTGATTCTGCCGCTGACATCGACGACCGTCACGGAATCAACTTGTCGTATTGTGGCTTTCATGCTCACGGTCGGTTCCTCCTTGTTTAGTGTGAATTCCGGAAGTTAGGCGTTTGACCATAGTCACTTCTGTCCCCGCGCCGCTGACATGTTCAACGCGGAATTCGTCCATGAAGGTGCGAATGAGAAAAATTCCTCGCCCGGAGACGTTCAGCAGATTTTCATTTTCCAACGGATCGGGGATGTGTTTCGGATCGAAGCCTGTTCCCTGGTCCCGTATGCGGATTTCCAGCCGGTCGCGATGAATTCTAAACTGCAACCAGACGCTCTTGCTGGAATCATTCTTATTCCCGTGCCAGATGGCGTTAATCATTGACTCGTGCACGGCCATTTCAATGCGGTGCTGTTCGTCCTCATCAAACCCTGCAGTGCCTGCCACGCGGCGGGTAATCTCCTCCGCCACCTCAACATTCTTGAGGTCACTTTCCAGTGTCACCTCAACGACGCTGCTTTCAGGAGTCATAGGGTCGGGAGGGGACGCAAGCCCCATTCCTGAAGTTAACCCAGGGGTGCGGGAAAGTCAACGCGCGCGTTGACTTTATTCCCAACGCCCCGCCATCCAATGCGGCGTAGAGAATAATCGCACCCTCGCCTACCGTCAACGATTTTGCCCAAGATTCGCTCCAGACTTATTAGTATCCTCCCGCGAGAAATTCCAACTTTTTGAGGTTGGCAAGAGCTTCGGCATTGGCAGGATCGAGATCCAGCCCTGCCCGGTATTCACGGATGGCGTCGGCGGTCCGGTTGGAGTCCATATAGAAAAGACCCAGCATGAAATGCGCACGGCTGTCGGAAGGACTCAGCGCCCCAGCGTCCAGAAAAGCGCGCTCAGCGCCGTTGCGGTTTCCCTGGAGCCATTCCACCAACCCGAGGTCCCAGTACCCCTGAGGGGTGGGTTCGATTTCCACGGAGCGGCGCGCTTCCGCCTCCGATTCGTGCAGTTGCCGCCTATCAAAATAGAATTCACTCAGGGCGTTGTGGGCCCGTACATTGAGGGGTGAAAGATTCTCGGCGGCGTGGAGTTGGGCCTCCGCCTCCTGCAACCTGCCCGTAGCTTCATAAGTTTTCCCCAAATCCAAATGGGCATCACTGTAATTCGGCCGGATCGCCAGGGCCCGTAAGAATAGGATTTCCGCTTCGGGATAATGCTTCTTCTCGATCGCCACCAGGCCGAGATTGTGGAGGGCGTATTCACTCCCGGGCGCCAACCGCAAAGCCGTGCGCCATTCCTTTTCTGCCGCCGGAATGTTTCCCTGCGCCCAGTATGCGGTCCCCAGATTGTTGTGGATGTAATAGGCGTCCGGTGAAACCGCCAGCGTCGCGGTGTAAAAGGTGAGGTTATCCCGCCAATCGCGGTCTCGAATGACGACGCGAACGACCCAGAACGTGGCAATCAGGCCAGCCGCGATGGGCAGCGCGAGACGACTTCTAGTGCCGCGAGCGGAAAGGGAATTCCACCACTGAATACCTGCCCAACCCACCATCCAACAGAACCCCACCGAGGCGAGATAGAGATAACGCTCCGCGAAGGGGTTGCTGGTCATCCACCGAACATTCAATACCGGCGCCAGCGTCACGAGCAGCCAAACAATTCCGAAAGCCGCTTGCCGGTTAGACTTCCGGAGGGCTAGAAAGGCTACAACGCAAGTCGCCAGAGCTCCGACGCCACCCAGCGCCCAGGGATAAAGTGCGGCAACATCGGTGGGAAAAACGTAATAGGCGCAGAGTTCGGTCGGCCAGATGAGCTTCCAGCAGTACCGGCCTATCAGGGCCAAGGCCGAAATCACCATATCTTCTGTCCCGAACCCTGGTCGGTCGAGGCTGGGGGCGAACCCGCCCAGATAACGGGAGCGAAGGAGCAGATAAACCGTGGCGAGCAGCCACAGCGCACCATAGCGACGAAGTTTTTGGACTTTAGTGGTTTCCGCGCGATCCTCGCGGAAAAAGTGCTCATAAAGCGCGGCGAGAAACGGAAGCGTGAGCGCCTGCTCCTTTGAAAGCAAGGCGAGCACAAAGCTCCCCGCCATGGCGATTTGGAGCGGGGCCGAGCACTTGCCTGCGGCGCGCGCGGAGGCGAGGAAAAACCAAAATGCCAGAAGATAAAAGAGTGCCAACTCGAGTTCGGTGACCGCGGCAATCCAATTCACCGCTTCGCTGTGAATGGGGTGGAGGGCAAAGATACACGCGGCCGCCAGCGCCACTGCGAACGAGCGGAACATTTTGAGCGTGACCAGGAAGACGAGCAGGACCACTCCGATATTGGTCAGGAGGTTGGCAAGGTGGAAACCCAGCGCATGCAGCCCGAAAAGCTGGTAGCAGAACAGATACCCCAGCGACATCAATGGCCGGTAATAGTTGGAGGAGCCGCGGAAATCGCCCATGAACGACCACACCGAGGAGGTGAAGATCTCCCGCAAGTGATGGAAGTTCCGAAGGTAGGGATTAACCACGATTTGGTCAAAGTCGTCATAAACAAAGCCGTTGCGCAAGGAGGCGAGATAGGGGAGCGCCGCAAGGGCAACCAGAATGAGGATGTAGACCACCCTCTGCCTGTTCCATCGGTAAGGCTGAGATTGTGAGCCCGCCACTGAAGATGAGGAAGTGAGCGGGAGGTCAATGGGGCGGTTTGGGATCACAGAACCTACCTCTTTCGGTATCGGCTACGGCGCGGAATTTTCCAAACGGGGCACATTATCCCGTATTCATCTCCTTAATTGACTCTCCGCTCGCCCCTTCGGGGTAAACGCGCTGAGGCTGAGAAGCACCCGTAGCGCGGGCCTGTTTTGTAGGTCCGTTGCTCGTCACCCCTGGGCAAAGAAAAGCCGCGGACCTACAGAACAGGTCCGCGCTGCCGTTCTTCACTGCCCAAAAACCAGCAGTGCAAACGTGCCGGGAATGGCCTGCGGCCGGGGATGAGGATGCTCCGGCGTGGGTGCGGGTGGCGGGCCAAATTCTGCCGTCACCAGAAAAACATGATGTGTCTTCAGATCCAGCGCCATGGTCCGAGCTCCACGCTGGGTGGGGACGCTCGCGACCGGGGTGAACTTCTCGGGCGAATCTTCGTGAACAATAGTCAATGTGCCGTCACCATTGGAGCTGAAGGCAAATTGGGTTCCCGGGTCGAAAGCGTTGGCGTCCACCCCCTGGCCGATCACCGGCGTCGCCAGCACCTTGCCGGAGTCCGCGTCCACCACGGCCATCATCTGGTTATGACAGCCGGCGAAGAGCCGGCGATGTTCCCTGTCCATCGCCAACCCTGAGGGTGAATCACCCGGCGCCAGCGGCCAGCGAGCGGTTATCATGAGCTTCTGCGAATCGATCTGCAAGATTTCGCTCTTGTCTTCGAGGTTGTTGTAGATGTGTCCCCGTCCGTCGGCCGTGGCGAACTCCGGCCTGCCGCCCAGAGTGATTGTTCCGGCGGGTGTTCCCGAGGCCGCATCGATCGCAGTGGTGCTTTCGCCATGACCGTTGAACGTAAACACGCGCTTGGAGGCGGGATCGTACACAATAGCGTCAGGACCCTCACCCGTGGGCGCCGTCCCGAGAACCTTCAGCGTCTTAAGATCAAAAATGGTGACGGTGTTGGACCGGCCGTTGCTGGTAAAGCCGCGGCCGAGTTCCGGCGCCAAGGCGATGCCGTGCACTCCGTCCGTGCCCGGAATGTCTCCTACCACGGCATAACTATCTGCATCCACCACCATTACGTGCGTGCCCCGCGAGATGTATAGGCGGCGCCCGTTACTGTCGCAAATGAGATAGTCCCAAAATCCTTCTCCGCCTAGCACGACTTTGTTGAGAAGGTGATAATCTCCATCCGCGGCCGCGAGCCGACGGGCGGCAAACGCGGTTATTGCCAACGCGGCTAGGACGATTGCACAACCTAGCCTTACCCCTGATATCCCTGCGCCAGGGCGCCGTACGGTCCGTTGATGCATAACACCTCCTAGGGAGAAGCACAACCTATCACGCCCAACCTTACAGAGCAAGGGGCGCAGCGGGAAAGACTGTCCATCTGGAATCCGGAATTTAAATACTCCGGGGTGTCCGTACAGGCTGATCGCCTCCAAGCGCTTTTTCGGATTCCGCCCCCCCGCCGCCCATCGACCGCCGACGCCTTTCCACTTTAGTTTCAATAACATCACGGGTTCTCAACGATAAGTGGCTTATTTTTCTTGAACATCACGGGTTAGAGGGGGATTTGACCAAGGTCCATTTTTCATCTCATTTATTTTCATGGACATGTCGGGTAATCCCTTCATTTTACCATCCTTTTTTGTCCCTCACTCTAGCCTATTGGCATTTTGTTAACCGGCTTGGTTTCAATAGTTTGACTCTTTGCGCTGCCCATCGAAATTTCCTCAATTCTTCGCTAACCTGCTTTTATTTCATAAACATCACGGGTTCGGGGGGCTCTGGATTCCTCCCCGCGGGCTTGGCGTTTAATCTTCAGCAGCAGGTTGGTGACCCGCCGGACACCCCGAAGTGGCTATTTTGCATTTTCCGCATGAGCGTCGCGTTGAGGCGGTGGGCGCAATCTCTGCGGCGCGTTCGTAGGGCGACGGACCCCTCCGGCTAAGTGGCATGCGGAACCTCCATGCATACGGAGATGGCGCGCTTGCAGCCATGAGGCATAGGCTCGTACCACACCCACCGGTACGGGGACAATAGCCTCCGTTTTAAAATAAGCTATGTGGGCTACAAGTGTCAAGAAGTTTATGGAGGGATGGGGTAATGATGTCCGAGAAAAAAGTAATGGATGGTTTGTCCTAAATTCTTTTCGCCCCCCAGCCCGCGCGAGGGGCTAGTCCTCATACGCCGGGCCTGGAGGCGCTGAAAAGGATTCGGGCGCTCAGCATTCAGCTTTCTGCCTACTGGTCCTTTTTAACTCTGCGCCTCCGCGCCTCTGCGGTGAGAGTTTCTATTGCATCTGTCCGCGTAATCCCTTACTATGCGGGGCAGGGCTCCTAGAATTAAATAAGGAAGGTCGAGATGAAAAGAAATCTTAATCGGCGAGAGTTTATCCAAGGGGTGAGCGCTGCGGCTGCGGGATTCTGCCTGGCGCCGTCCGGGTTGTGGGCGAAAACCGCGCCCACGGCTCCGGTGGCCGTCGCCAAGTGCGCCACATACGGGCCGGAAGTGGGGACCACGCTGGCCACGATGTTCGACCAATTAGGGGGCATCGAGAAACTGGTCCGGGGAAAGACCGTGGCTATAAAGATCAATGTGACGGGAAGCCCCCCGGAGTTTTTCCACAAACTGCCGGTGGGGGAGACGTATTGGGTACATCCCCAAGTCGTGGGTTCGGTGATTCACCTCCTTGGGACTGCGGGTGCACGCCGAATTCGGTTACTCGAAAGTCCTACCGGGTCGCAGTTGGCGACTCTTCAGGAATTCCTGTCACTGGCAAAGTGGAATCCGAGCGAACTCTCGAGCGCGGCGTCAGGCGTGGAGTTCGAGAATACCAACTTCGCGGGCCCCACGGGAAAATACACGCGCTTTTGGGTTCCGGGCGGCGGCTTGCTGTTCAGGGCCTACGACATGAACCGCGCCTACGAGGACTGCGATGTTTTTGTCTCGCTCGCCAAACTCAAAGAACACGCAACCGCTGGTGTGACCTTGTCCATGAAAAACTGCTTTGGCATTACGCCAACGACGATTTATGGAGATGGGGCTGGCCTGGACGAGCCGAGTAAAGTTCCGCAGGGGGGGCGCGGCGGCACGCTGCATCATGGCCAGCGCCAACCGCCCAAGAGTTCACTGGCGGAAATTGATCCGCATTCGCCTCGAGAGCCCGGCTACCGGGTACCGCGCGTCACCGCTGACCTGGTGGCGGCTCGCCCCATTCATCTGGCTATCATCGATAGCATTGAAACCGTGGCGGGGGGTGAGGGCCCCTGGATCAACAATTTCCGCACGGTTCGCCCCGGTCTGCTCATTGCTGGCACCAATTGTGTTACGACGGACGCCGTGTGCACCGCCCTTATGGGCCTTGATCCCATGACCGATCGCGGCGCGGCTCCTTTCGAAACCTGCGACAGCACCCTGAAACTGGTGGAGCAATTGGGGATTGGCACGCGCGACCTGAGCCGAATCGAAGTCCGCGGCCTGCCCATCGAAAAGGGCCGGGTTTATTTCCGCCGCGCCTAACTGGGGGTTCTGACCGAACCAAGCTAGTTTGATTCAGCGCTTGGAAGGGGGGCGCTGATGCCCCGCCCTCCCGCTGTTGTCAGTGACTTGCTTATCCGGAATAAGGGTGTGCCAGAAGCTGGTCGCACACAAGTCAAGTCAATCGCTTTCTGGCGCCAAGGCGTGCTCAGTTGCAAGCGTCGCAAGGTGCGAAGTATCATTCAGGGCTACCACGTGCCAATCTCCTTCCCGCGTTTCGAAGATGTTCAGTGCGGCGTTCTCCATAGCGACGTGCCGCCGATATTCGGATAGGGGCACGTCCATGATCTGGCAGGCGAGCAGGCGGCAGACGGTCTTGTGACAGACCACTACCACATTGCCGCTCTGATGTCTTTGCGCCAATTCCGCCAGAAACGGCATGACGCGCTCGATAAGATGCACCCCGGTTTCACCCTCCGGAGGCGCCAAGTTAGCCGGGTCCGCGTCCCAGGCGCAGTAGATAGTGGGTGTGGCGCGCTTGATTTCCTCTAAGGTCATGCCTTCCCACGTGCCATAATTCAGCTCCGCCAATCGTTGGTCCACCACGGGCTCGCGCCCAATGGCCCCGCCGATCAGGCGCGCGGTTTCCAGCGCGCGTTCGAGAGGGCTTGAGTATAAAGCCTCGACCGAAATGGGCTTTAAGCGCAGGGCGAGCAACTGTGCTTGCCGTCGGCCCATGTCGGACAGCGGAACGTCCGTGCTCCCACACACACGCCCCTCCGCGTTCCACACGACTTCACCGTGTCGAAGGAAATAGAAAAGTGCCATACTCCTCCTGGTTTTCGTTCACAAGGATATTAGCATTGCCGGCGTGTTCTCTTGGCGTTCTAATCAAGATTCGCCGCCCCCGCGCCACCCATTTTGCTTTTCCTCAGTGAAACGCCTTAGAATGCCTGGAAGGAAAAACCAAGCCCGCGGCCGCCGGCATGATTTGCTTTTTACCCCGCGAGTTTCAGTTTTCCAGTTTGTTTTCGTTCCGGAGAGATCCATGGGGCAAGAGAGTTTTTCGATTGTGATTCTGGGGGCGGGCAAAGCAACACGCTTTAAGTCCGAGCGTCCGAAGTTGCTGCATACGCTGGCGGGCTGTTTGCTAGGGGAATATGCGTTGCGCACGGCCGAGGCGGCGGGGGCTGAACGAGTTTACATGATCATCGGCCACCAAGCGGAAGAAATGCGGAAGGCCTTTGCGCGCCCCGGGCTGGAATTCATTGAGCAGAAGGAGCAACTGGGCACCGGCCACGCGCTGATGGCGGCTCGGCCGGAACTCGGTCGCTGCCCCAGCAAATTCGTGGTGGCGCTGGTGGGCGACGTGCCATTGCTCCAACCGGAAACGCTGAATGCGCTAGTGGCCACGCACCGCAAGGAGCGGGCGGCATGTACCGTCCTTACCACGCGCGTGGACAATCCCAACGGTTACGGACGGATCGTGCGCGTGGCCGGTCGGCGCGTGCGTGCCATCGTGGAAGAAAAAGTGGCGAGTGCGGCACAGAAAAAGATCCGCGAAATTAACACCGGTATTCTCTGTTTCTCGCGCCAGCCGCTGCTGGCGCATTTGGGTGAACTTTCGCTCGCGAACGCCCAAAAGGAGTATTTGCTTACGGATCTCATCGAGATTTTCAATCGGCACCGTCTCAAGGTTGCGGTATTTGAGGCGCCGGCTGGCGAAGCTCGGGGCATCAATGATCGCGCGCAACTGGCCGAGCTGGGGAAAACGCTGCGCCTTCGCAAGGCCACGGTCTTGATGAAGGAAGGTGTGACCCTCACTGACCCGGACGCGACGTACATTGATGAGGACGTGGTCATCGGCCCCGACAGTGTCATTGAGCCTGGTGTCGCCCTGCGTGGGCGCACGCGTCTGGGAAGCAGGTGCAGTGTGGGACCGTACTCGACGATCACCGATTCCATTCTTGCCGACGGCGTTACGGTGCGCCAATCCTGTGTCATCACCAATTGTGAGATCGGTGCAGGCGTCACGATCGGCCCATTCGCACATTTGCGTATGGGGGCGGTCATCGAGCCCGAGGCGCGCATCGGCAACTTCGTGGAGGTAAAAAGATCGACCATCGGCCGCGGTACCAAGGCGCAACACCTGACCTATCTGGGCGACGCAACGGTGGGCGCGCGCACCAACATCGGTGCCGGCACCATCACCTGCAACTACGACGGCGAAAAGAAGAACCCCACGATCATTGAAGATGAAGTGTTTATCGGCAGTGGCAACATGCTGGTGGCGCCCGTGCGCATCGGCAAGGGATCGTACACGGCGGCGGGCTCGGCGATCACTAAGGATGTCCCGCCCGAATCGCTCGCCATCGGGCGTGGCCTTCAGGTTAATAAGAGGGGTTGGGCTGCCCAGCGGAGGAAAGGCAAAGCTCACAACAATAGCCAAGAGTAACTGCACTTTTTACATAGCGCGGGTAAGATCGGTGGAGCAAGTAACCTCAGAGATTGGTATCGTCCCCTATAACTCCTTCAAAAACAAGGCCTCAAACTGCGCCGAGTTGGCATTCAGCGTGCTCCTCTCGCTGGTAGGAGCCAACCAAAGGCATCCAAAAGGTCAGGCTTCCTAGAGGATTTTCGTAAGTGGAGGGAGACTAACATGGCAATTGACGAAGTGCCTGTCCAAACGGGAGTTCCGACGGAGCCGAACCCAAGTTCGGGGGGCGCCGTCAAATTTGTTGTGATCTTTCTCGTTCTCGTGGTCCTGGCCGTGGGAGAATTCATGACGGTCAATCGGATGAACACGGTGCGCGACCAATTGACGGCGCAGCAGAAACAGTTGCGAGACGACTTGACCGGGCAAATGCGGGACCAGATTTCGAATCGCCTGACAGCCATCGAGCAGCAGAACACTCAGGAACTTGACGCCGTAAAAACGGAGCTCGACTCCGCAGCCAAGCGCGTTGGCGCACAGGGCGGGGAGTTGAAACGTGCGCGCAATATGGTGGCACAACTTCAGGATGAACAGCGCGCCCAAACGGAGCAACTCAAGCAAGAGCTTGATCAGAAGGCCGACCAGCAACAAGTCGGCGCGCTGAGTCAGGATGTTACCTCGACGAAGACGGATCTTGACACCACCAAGAAAAACGTCAGCACCCTGGCGTCGGACCTGGGCATGGCGCGCAGCGAGATGGGCACCCTCATCGCGCGCAACCACGATGACATCGAATACTTGCGCAAGCTGGGTGATCGCGACTACTTCGAATTCACGTTAACCAAAAACCAACAGGCGAAAGTGGCGGGTGTGGGCCTGACTCTGAAGAAAACCAACGTCAAGCGTTACCGATTCAACCTCAACACTTTGGTGAACGATATGGATGTGGAGAGGAAGGATTGCTCCGTTAACGCACCGGTTTTCTTTTATGTAAACGGTTCAAAAAAGCCTTACGAATTAGTGGTAAATCATGTAGACTCAAATCAGGTGAAAGGGTACCTTAGCACTCCAAAGGGTGTCACCGAGGTTACAGCGAGCTCGGAGGGAGCGCGCTAGCAGATTTCGCGGGGAGGTCCCATCACCGTGAGCGGGCCTCCCCTCTCACCGTTCAAGTGCTCAGCATCAACCAAGCTGGACAATGCGCCAGGTCCGGCCATGAATGACCTTTGAGGAGGTATAACATGGTCAAGCGCGCTTTGCTGGCCGTTTTTCTCGCCACCGCAGCAATCTCATTTGCCAATGCAGAAACACTGGTGCAGACGGACGCTCTCTCCGTTCCCGCCGGGACGATGCTGCATTGCCGCACCATGCAGACCCTGACCACCAAGCTGAATCTTCAGGGAGATGCCTTCACCATGAGCGTCGCGGAGCCCGTCTCCATTAACGGTCACGTGGCGATTCCCGTGGGCTCGACGCTCGCGGGGCACATTACGCGCATGGAGCGCCCCGGCCGCATTAAGGGCGTTGGCCAGATGCGGCTGACCTTGGAGCAAATCACGCTTCCGGATGGCCGCAGCCTCCCTCTCGGCGCGACCTTGATGACAGCTTACGGGGCTGACAACGTTAAGGTGGTGGGGAGTGAAGGCCTCATCAAGGGGCCGAGTTCCCGGGTCGCGGATTTTAAGGAGATAGGTGCGGGAACCGCCGGTGGCACGCTGGTGGGGTTGGTCTTCGCGCATCCCATCATCGGCGCGACCGTGGGACTTACGGCGACCACCATTGATCGCATGCGCCGCGGCGGGAAGGATTTGACAGTTCCGGTCGGAACCCAGCTCAATTATCAATTAACGCGAGAGTTGGCAATCACGCACAACGCTTCGCGAGTCAGTGCCGCAAATCAGGTGCACGGCGCGGGCGACTGAGTTTCTCCGCCAAGGGCATGCCCACTGAGTTGGGGGGGCGATGCGTCTCTCGCGGGCAGATCCCGGAGACGCCGCCCCTCCGACGCTCGCGGAGGACATTCTCATTTGGTGAGAAACCTTGACTTGCAGTTTCGCTGCGGCGCTGAATTTCAAGAAAGGCCGCGTCACCGCTGCGAACTTTTCTTCGCGATATTCTTCCCCAGGTTAAAACAGGGACCCACGGAGAACCGGGTTGTGAGCCGGCCGTCCTGCAAAGTATCACTAAACAGATGGTCGTAGACTAAATCCGCCTGCACGCGCAAGCCTACGTGTTTGGATATGGCAAAGTCGGCGCCACCCCCGAACCCATAAAAAATCGTCGAGTCAGTCTTCTTCCCGGTGGGCGCCAAGGCTGAGACGATAGCTTGATAAATCGCATTGCTCCCAGGCTGGGGGGTTGCGACTTCATGGATGGCTCCAACGGAGGGCCGAACGAAGAGGGTCACTTTCTGGAAATGGCGATACTCCAGTTGCGGCCCACCGGCAAAGGTTTGGGTAAGGGAATGAGACGGTACCGCGATATCCGCCGCGGTGTACCCGGCAGGGAGTTGCCCTAACGCCCCTAGTTCCTCCAGTAGGCCGGTTAATTGCTGCTGCCAATAGGGCGTCAGCAGATCAGGCGTCAACGTCAAACTGCCACCCGAAACGCTGTAGTCGAAACCGAGCGCAAGCCAAGTTTTTGGATTGACACCCGCCTGAAAATGAAATCCGTTCTCAAAAAGGCTTACATGGGGGCTATCGAGGAAAGTGTATCCGGCGAAAAGATTGTAACGTGGGACATAACTCTGCTGACCAGGCGCCGGTACGGACGCAAGCAGCTGGGCAAGGGTGAGCAACAGGAGCGTTGTGACCACCCGGCGCGTTCCCGCGCATCTGACCTTGGTTGGATCTGACATGTTTTCTCCTGGATGTAGGTTCTGCATTTTTCCCATTTCCGTCTGGGTTCAGCGTAGTGGGAGGACTCTCCGGTTTGATCTAATTTGGCTTCCTCTCTGGGATCGGACTCGTGAGGTATGAGTTTCCATTGCCCGTAAAGGTGCGGCGGGGTAATGAAGAATAGCGGTGAGCGCCGGGCATACAGTCGGACTCTTTCATGACGATCAAAATGGGGGGTTAGCCCCGCAGAGCAGCGGGGCTAACCCGTCCTCGATTTCTACGCCACACCTATATCATTGAATTGACACGGGTGCACGACAAAAAAGTCGGATGCGAACTCATACCTACGCCGACGAGGCTCACCACAAATTGTGCCGTATGCCAGTTTCTCTCTTGATGCGGTCGCGCCAAGAATGTCCAGATTTACTCTTTTCCTCACCAATTCTGTAGGAGGTCACCGAGCTAGGGTCACGGCGGGTGCTAGCTCCCGTTCCGAAGGCCGTTTTCCGCCTTACGCCCTAAGTTATTCCATCTCGACTGCATGTTTACCTTGGGGCAGCACCAGGCAAACCTGCCCTCCATCACTTAAGGCCTTTGCGACGCCGGGGGCGCCATCACAGAGCACGATGGTCGGACGTCGGTTCAGGGTGACAAAGCAGCGCCCGCGAGATTCGTAGGTAAATCTTAAGCGTTGACCGGACCGTTCTGCTTTGATGATTGTTCCGTTTAGACTCTCAATGCGCAACGCGTTCTGCCCGGCGCTCTCGGCCTGCGGACGGGTCGAGACGTTGTGCGCCCCTGCAGGAATGAGGATTTGCGAATCAGACTGACACGGCCATTCGCGGCCGTCGAGGTAAACGGTTCTCCCACGCGTATCGGTTCGCCAGATGAGCTGGCGCCGCGCCAAGACCGTCCCTTCCTCCGCCGATCCACTTGTCATCTGCTGGGAGCCTAGAACAAAGGGGATCAGGCGCATATCATCCGGCGAGAATGTGCTAAAAGCGTATAGCGTTATAAAGTCCACGTTCGCAGCAACATTGGCGACCAGTTCATAAAGCTCTAGCCCGCGGGGTTTATTGAGCGGACGTCCGGGCGGAATTCTGTCCACGACATTGACATCAATGGAAAGCGACGTGCCCGGGTGGAGCCGGGAGCGATAGTGCTCGCCGATAACCCGGTAGCGGTCAGGGCTGGAATTCCACACCGTATAGGGATCCTCGATCTCGACCGTGAAGCCGAATCTCTTCTGCAGCGCCAGCAAGCGGTCAGGATCAATGCCGAACCGCTCGGTCACGGTGGGATCGCGAAGCCCGTCAATGACGGTGAGCGTGGTCTGGAGGTATGGCTTCTGCGTCTGGCAACTCGCCAAAATTTCGAGGAAATTTTCCGTCAACTGCGTAATCAGCTCAACGCGATATTCTTGCAGGTCGCCCTGCAACTCAGGGTTCCGAGGTCCATACTTTGGCGAATCGGGGTCGAACATCTGGAGCGGGTCCACCCCATAGCGGCGTTGGAACATTTGCCGAAACACGGGATGCATGGGGGTGAAGTTTTTCGGATGTTTGAAGATGCCGGCCGATCCTTCGAAATACAATTCGGCAAAATCCACACCGTCCCAATCATAGTCCAGCACCAGGCGCCGGGTGAGTTCGGCCACAGCCTGAAAGCAGGCAGGATCTTCCAGCGCCATATGATAGCGCCAATCCATGATGGCCGGATGGCCGCTGGCCGTCACTTCGCGCCATTTCGGGTGCTGGATCCAGAATTCGGTGCTGACCATGGGATATTCCAGCCACGCGTACACCGCTATTCCCTCCAGATGGGCGGCGGCGATGAAACGCGGGACATACTCCTTGAAAGTTTCCGAGCCGTAAAAGGCCCCGAGGTGGACTTCACGGACGGACCAACTCTTCAGTTGTGCCACGATCACGGCTGGATCATCTTTTGGCTCCCCGCCCACGTCGATATAGACACAGAGATTGTCGGCACCCAGCGAAGGAGCGACGTGCAGCTCATCGACGATCGCCTGGGCCAGGAAAGGCAAGTATTGGAAGACCATCCCTTCCTGTGGCTCGATCGGGATGGCGCTGTAAATGAACCGCCCTTGCCCGCGATCGCCCGAAACGACAAGTGGGGCTTTGTGCCTTGGGTCGAGAGCCAACACCTGAAGTGCAGGGCCTCCTTGGAAGCGTGGATAAGTCAACCGTCCCGGCAGACGCACAGCATCGTGGGCATAACGAGCCCAACGATACCGGGTTATCTGGCTACGAGTGCCGGTGGCCTTCAACCCCAACGCTTCTGCCAAGGGCGTAGATCCATCCAGAAGCAAGGGCGTCCCCCCTTCAACGTCGTGGAGGATGGTCCGAACAAGAGCGGGGTCAAGTTGCTGTCCTTCCTTTTCCGGAATAATCAGCAGCGGAGGCCGCCCCCGTCGGGATGATTCGTAACCTGCGGCGGAGACCTCCCGCGCCTGGAATCCAACCGTAGAAAGCGCGCGCGCAATACGGGGGTAGTGCTTCCCGGTGAGGGAAAGGATCACAGCTTGCGGGATGAGCGGGTAGTGAACACTCCCCGTCTCTTGGCCACAGTTGGTTGGGATCGTGGCAAGTAACCAGCAAAGCATGGTGCCGAAAAACAACCTGTGAACTTTGCGCATCGGCGGGATTATACTTGTGAGAAGCGGGCTTGTGTTACAAAGATCGGGTAATCAGATGATCGAGAGATCGGATAAACAAAGAACAACCCACCTCCTTAATGACTGCCCAAAGGCAAGAGCAATTTTGAAGTCGAACATCCCGTACAATCAAATTGAGGGAGCGTAGTATTCCGCTGAGGCTGGCCGCAATGCCTGGAAGCAATAAAGAACTCGACGAGGCTGAGGCTTTACTGGAGGAGGCCTGCAAAACAGGTAACATCACGGCCGCCAGCTTGCTGGTGGAAAGAGGCGATTTCCGTTTGCTTCGGAATTTTGGATGGGTGGCCGGCGGCAACCCCGTGTTCCTCATTGCCTCTGTTTCCAAACCGATGGCTGCAGCGGGAGTGATGTTGCTGGTCGACCGCGGCGAGTTGGCGCTTTCGGACCCCGTGTGCAAGTATCTCCCACAATTCAGAGGTGATGCGCGTGAGTTGATTACAGTGCGCCACCTGCTGACGCACACTTCGGGACTGCCGGATATGCTGCCTCAAAACGCCGAATTGCGAGCGCGTCACGCGTCCCTGGTTGATTTTGTGGACGCCATCTGCCAAACACCGTTGCTCTTCACGCCCGGCACGGAAGTGCGGTATCAAAGCATGGGAATTATGCTCGCGGCAAGAATTGCTGAACTCATAACCGGAATGCCGTTTCGTGATTTTTTGAGTCGGGAGGTGTTTGCGCCGTTGGGAATGAATCAAACCTCCCTTGGCTTGGGAGGCCGCGGGCTTCCCGACTTGGCGATGTGCCAAGTGAGTGGAAATGACGATTGGAACTGGAACAGCGCCTATTGGCGTGACCTTGGAGCACCATGGGGAGGCGTGCACTCAACCGCCGGGGATATTGGAAGATTCTTGAACTCATTCCTGCACCCAACCGGGCGGGTTCTGAAGCCGGAAACCACTGCCAGTATGATCGTGAATCAAACTCCCGGGTTGAATGCCTCTTGGGGCTTGGGTTGGATGGTAAAACCAGGCACGTTTGGCAGGCGGTGTTCGGAGCAGACCTTTGGACACTTCGGAGTGACGGGTACCATTGCGTGGGCCGACCCGAAGGCGGACCTATGTTGCGTGCTGCTGACCACGAAACCGGTGGATAATCCGCGAGAGGGCCTGCTGGGGCGCGTGTCCGATCTCGTGATGGAATGGGCGGCCTAGAAACACAGAATCCCCGTCGTTGGTGCGTCCTGGAACCATTGCACAACCATCAACAGGCTTAATCCGTGCCGTTGCGAGGATGAGTCCATGAGAGGCGCTCGTTTTCCCGCGAACGATTTAGGGATAGAATCGAACCCACTATGAGAAACTATCGCCTCGCACTTCTTCCCGGAGACGGGATCGGCAAGGAAGTCATTCCCGCCGCGGTCCAAGTTCTCAATGCCGCGGCACAAGAATTCGCCCTTTCCTTCGAACCTTTCGACTGGGGTTGCGAATACTATCTGCGCCAGGGGCGGATGATGCCCGAGGATGGGCTGGAAACGTTGCGCCCGTTCGACGCCGTCCTACTCGGCGCCATCGGCCATCCCACCGTCCCTGACCACATTTCGCTCCGCGACCTCCTGTTGCGGATCCGGTTCGGGTTTGATCTCTACGTCAACTTGCGGCCGGTGGAAATCCTGCCCGGCCTTGAGTCACCTTTGCGCGGCAAACGCCCGGAAGACATCAACATGCTATTTATTCGTGAGAACACCGAAGGCGAGTATGCAGGGTTGGGCGGCCGCTTCAAGCGGGGCACGCCGGACGAGGTTGCCGTCCAGCAGTCCGTGTTCACGCGCAAAGGTGTTGAGCGCGTGGTCCGTTATGCCTTCCAGCAGGCGCAGCAGCGGCGGCGTAAACGCCTGGCGAGTGCCACCAAGTCCAATGCCATGCAGTACACCATGGTGTTATGGGACGAAGTTGTGCGCGAAGTGGCGAGCGAATACCCTGACGTCAGCGTGGCCAGCTTCCACGTGGACGCGCTCGCTGCGCGCATGATTACCCATCCGGAGAGCCTCGACGTGGTGGTGGGCTCAAACCTGTTCGCTGACATCCTCACCGATCTGGGAGGCGCCTTGCAAGGCAGCCTGGGACTTGCCGCCAGCGCCAACTTGAATCCCGGCGAGCGCCTTGGGCCTTCCGTGTTTGAGCCCGTGCACGGCAGCGCGCCCGACATTGCGGGGCGGGGCATTGCCAACCCCATCGCTGCCATCTGGGCTTCAGCGATGATGTTGGATCACCTGGGTGAAGCTGCAGCGGCCGCGCGGGTGATGAGCGGGTTGAAAGCAGTCATGGCCGCGGGCTTCGTGCGCACGCCCGATTTGGGAGGGAAGAACACCACCCAGGAATTTGCGGCGGCAGTGGCGGAGAAAGTCAAGACGTGAGGTTGTTTGGCGGGTCTCCGTCGCCCTTAGCATCGGCTGCACGCCGCAACTTCCCCAGGTAATACAGCACGATGCCCAACGTGCCCCCCAAAAGGAGCGCCATCGGCCAAAACACTTCCAGGTGGGGAATGGGCTGGGCTGCCGCTTGAATGACTTTCTGGAGCATGAAAACGAAGAACAGGTTCATCACGATGGCCAGGTATCCCGCCATGTCATTGAGTATCGGGAGCATTCGCGCGCGTTGAGCGGCGGAGAAGTCGCTCAGGCGGCGCGTTCCGAAATGAACCGCGCCAGGAAAGCGTTGACCCACGTACGGCATAATCAGGAAGACGCCGCAGGTCAAAGCCTGCGCGCCCAAGAGAAACCAGAGGGTGTCGGGACTCCCCCACCCATTGGCCACACCGGCGGCATTGAAGTGCGTCGGGATGATCCGCGGGAGTTTGGGAATATTGGTTTGGATCAGGAAATAAGAATAGATCACCATGATGAGCGAAACGAGCTGGAGCATTATCGTTATCCTCACCCCCATACTACTACTTCCTGTGATTCCAATATAACAGCGAGCCTGCAGCAGGAAAGAGAGGTGGGGTAGCGCGGACCTGTTTGTAGGCCCGCGATTTTTCCTTGCGCATAGGGGTCGAGCCGTGGGCCTACGAAGCAGGTCCGCGTTTCACCCGCTACGCCAGCGCTTCATCAAGGTCCCGGATCAGATCCTCCGCGGCTTCGATTCCCACGGAGAGGCGCACCAAACCGTCGGTGATGCCGATGGCCTGCCGCTGTTCAGGCGGCACGGCCCGGTGGCTGGTGGAAGCGGAGTGCACAATTAGCGAGCGGGTGTCGCCCAGGCTGGCGGCGCGGAAAAATATCTTCACGCGATCCATGACGTGCTTGCCGCCCTCGTAACCTCCCTTGACCTCAAAACTCATCATGGCGCCGAAGGCTTTCATTTGCTTCTTGGCCAATTCGTGTCCGGGATGGCCTGGGAGGCCCGGGTAGTTGACGCGTTCCACCTTGGGATGTTGGGCCAGGAACTCGGCAACCTTTTGCGCGTTGGCGCAGTGCGCAGGCATGCGCAAGTGGAGAGTGCGAATGCCCCGCAGCATTAACCAAGCCGTGAAGGGGCTCATGACTCCGCCGAAGTCGCGGAGGACGTCGCGGTTAAGGTGCTCAATGTAATCTTTCGTGCCGATAGCGACGCCGCCCATCGCGTCGCCGTGCCCGCACAAATACTTGGTGGCAGAGTGAACCACCACGGTGATCCCTAACTTCAGCGGCTGTTGGAGGGCCGGCGAGGCGAAGGTGTTGTCCATCATGGACGGGATACCGTGCACACGGGCAATTTCGGCCAGCGCCGCGATGTCGAGAATCTCCAGGATGGGGTTGCTGGGTGATTCAAAATAAATCAGACGCGTGTTGGGCTGAATGGCCATCTCGAAATCTTTCGCGCGGGTGGATTGCACAAAGGTTGTGGAGGCGCCCATGGCCGGGAGCTTGCGGTTGAGAAAGTTGTAGGTCGCGCCATACAAGGAACGCGCCGCCACCACGTGGTCGCCGGCCTTAACGTATGCCAAGATGGAGGAGGAGACCGCCGCCATGCCCGTGGCAAAGGCCTGTGCCGCCTCGCCCGCTTCCAGCGCGGCAACTTTTTCCTCCAGCGCGTGGACCGTGGGATTCCCGTAGCGCGTGTACATATACCCCGGCTTGTCGCCGGAGTACAGTGCAGCCATTTCATCAGAGTCCACGGCTGCAAACGTAGTGGACTGGTAGATGGGCGTGTCGACAGCACCGGTAAGCTTGCAGGGAGCTTCACCTGCATGCACAGCCAGCGTCGCGAATTGATGTTTGTCACTCATGGCGCACCTCACGTATGCGGATTCCCTCATCCGCTCCTGAGGCAACAAGGTTAGCATGAATGCGAGGATCCCGCGGGAGGTAGAATTCAGAAGCCTCGCCGATGGCATTTTGGATTTTGGATTAAGACCCGCCCCGCGCTTCCGCTCCTTAGTAAGGAGAAGACTAAGGTTAGCCAGTAGGCCAATCCAAAATTTAGAATCTAAAATGATTAGAGGTGGTGCTGGACTTCATCTGGGGAAATGAATAGACTTTTGTCTGGGGAAGACGGAGTTACTTAGGGGAGGAAACATCATGACTCATTGCCCTGAATGCGAGGCGGCGATTGAAATCGAAGACGACGTCGAAGAAGGGGCGAAGTTGGATTGCCCGGATTGCGGAGCAGAACTTGAGGTCGTGAACACCAACCCCATTGAACTCGACGTCATTTCCGGCGGAGAAGATGAAGAGGATGATGGGACTTGGTGATATGAGCTTCTGCAAAATGAAAGGTGATGCATCGCCCAACGGCAACGCCGTGAAACGGGAATCTCCCCGCCGCGCGCCGGAACTGACTGCCCTCACGCTGATGCTCCTGGGAGGTGTTTTGCTTCTGGGCGCCGGAACCGGACTGGCGAAGGACAAGACGCCTACGACCCGGACGGTTTCGGGCGTGGTAATGGACGAGGCGGAGAATTTCATCCAAGGCGCCATGATTGAATTGACGGACCTCCAAACCAAGAAGGTGCTGGATATCTACTCTCAGGAGGGAGGCCGGTACCTGTTCACGGACCTCCGCTTTGACCACGACTACACGGTCCAAGCCACTTACAAAGGCTTATCTTCCGAGGTGCGGCAGGTCAGCTCGATTGACACGCGCTGGCACATGGTTCTGAACCTCACCCTCCTTAAGCCGAACAAATGATTGGGGCTGAGGCAGATTGATTTTCCTGCCAGTCCGCCCATTGCGCCGCGCCGGAAACCTTCCGCGCGCACTTTCTACGGCGGGAACCTTCGCACGAAGCGCAGAAATTGTGCCGGGCGCGAGGGAGGCCGGTGGGAGCGCAAGTGCCACGGAAAGGCGGAGCCGCAGGTCAATGCCGCCCCATTTGAACGCAATTCCGAAAACGCGCGCCTCAATACCCGGGAGCAATCACACGCAGAGCGCGCGGAACCACTTCAATGGTAGCGGGTAATTCCTGCAGGAATTCGCCGTCGCCGAACAATTCCATCCGTGAGGTCGCACGCAGGGTGATCTTGCGCGCCTGAAGGTATTTGATACGTGGGTGATTCAAATGTTCACCCCGGTAGGCGCGCGGAACCCACCGCAGCAGTTCGAGGCGGCTGAGGTAAGGGACGATGCAGATGTCCAGAATTCCGTCATCCAGCCTGGCACGAGGCGCCAGCCGGATGCCTCCCCCATAAGAAGAATTGTTTCCCACCACGGCAAACAGAACTTCTCCGGAGAAAGACTCGCCATCCGCAATGATCTCGAGCTGCTGTGGCCGATATTCGGGCATGCAACGGAGGAGTGACCAGGTGTAAGCGAGCGACCCGCTGAGCCACCGCGCGTGCTCGTTGGCGTACCGGGTGACCGTTGAGTCAAATCCAACTCCGGCGATACAGCCGTAGATCGCCGCCCCGGCCCGGGCAACATCAATCTCCCGAACGCAACCGTTCAGCAGTGCCATGGCCGCGGCGTGCACGTCCATGGGCATGCCCACGCCCTTGGCGAAATCGTTACCCGTGCCCAAGGGCAGCAATCCCAGCGGGACCTCCGATTTAAAAAGTCCGTTGATGACGTAGTGGTGAGTGCCATCGCCGCCAGCGGAAACGATGAGGTCGGGCTTTTCCTCACTCGCTCCCCGTGCAAGCTCCGTCAGGTGCTGGGTGCTTCGGCTTTCACGGACTTCGAAGTGAACGTTCCGCTGGCGGAAAGCTTTGAGCGCACGTCCGACCAGACGGCGCGCTTTGCCACGGTTCGCGGTAGGGTTGAGCAGGATGATGATTCGCACGGGTGCGCGTGGGAAGAATGCAGAATTGACAGCAGGAAGTCAAGGTGAAGCATCCTATATTGAGGGCTCACGCGCTTTTTCTCAAGAAAACACCCGCCATGTCGACCAGGGCCGGAGATATGGCTCTGCGTGGGTGGCGATTGAGTCCCCCGTTAATGGGTGCGTTGAATTGCCATGATGGTAAGGTCGTCCAGCAGAGGCTGTCCGGAACGGAAGGCATTCAAATCATCGAGGCAAGCACAAATCAGCGCATCCGGGGCCAAATCGGGTTTCTGCGTTAGGAAGTCCACCAAGCGGTTCTCGCCATATTCTTCGTCGGCGTAAGACCGGGCTTCAGAGACGCCGTCCGTATAGAGGAGCAAGGTTTCGCCCGGGGCCAGCCGTGCCAGTCGAGTGGAGTAACGGCCATCGTAGAACATACCAATCGGGACGCCAGTGGCTTCGAGGCGTGTGACCTTCCCTTGTTGACTTACCAGCGCGGGACAATGTCCGGCATTGCACAACTCAATCTCACCTGACGAATCCGCGCGCCCGCAAATGATCGTGGCAAAAAAAGTGGACATCGTCGTCTTACCGAAGATGTGGCTGGCCCGCTCGACGAGCGCTTGGGCAGAGAGGTCCGTGGCCGTCAGGGTCCGAAAAATGGCGTGGAGTTGCGACATCAGCAGGGAGGCAGCAACCCCTTTCCCCGATACGTCCCCGAGGGCGAAGAAGAGGTTTTTTGATCCATTTTCGCGCACCACGAGGTCACAGTAGTCGCCACTCACCAGCCCCAATGGGCGGTAGTGATAGGAGACCGTCCAGCCGCCGAATCGCAAGTTTGTTTCCGGCAGCAACCCACGCTGAAGCTGGCCTGCAAGCTCAAGATCCTGCTCCAGCGCGCGGCGTTGATCCGCACTCAAATGGTCAAGACATAACCTGACTAAGGGGTCAGCAAGGAGGCGATCTTTCTCAACGGTTTCATGGCAGACCTCGCAAAGACCGTAGGTCCCCGCGTCCATGCGCGCCAATGCGGCATCAACTTCGCTCAAAAGTTGTGCAATACTGTCCTGCGAGCCAACAGCCTTTAGCGTGGATTCCAACCTTCGGCGGCGCGCCTCCAACTGGTCGTGCAGGTATGACACGGTTGTATCCGGCATTGTCATCCTCCGGCGGAATCTTGGCCGCGCGGGGAACCTCGTCCCCGCAGCGACCCACAGGCTGCTTCTAATTAGATTCGCCTGCCCTTCATTCTGGCACAAGAAAAACAGCGACGGGAACCCGGTTCTTGCACATCTCGGCGGGGGAGGGAAAGGGTTTAGCGCGGACCGGTTTTGTAGGTCCGCGGCTTTTCTTTGCCCATCGGGGACGAACCGCGGACCTACAAAACAGGACGCGCCACCCTTGCTCACCTGTGGCGTCATTTGCCAGGAAATATCACCTTACAAACTTGACGGCCTACGCGGAAGGCGGCATCCTCATGCCCGAGGGGATTGAGTTCCAAAGCCGGGTTGGCAAGCCGTTGCCAGCTAGGTGTACTCAAGTCGCCAACCGCCATGTACACCGCACCTTCTTTGATCTTTCGCTGTGCCTCCGCACCGGAGGAAGCAAGGTTCAATTCAACCAGAAAACGGCTTATCTTCACCGCTGAAGTGCCCATGTAGAAACGTGGGGGCAACGTCGACGGGATCCCCTTTGCCTGGAACTGGGCCTCGAAGGCTGCCTGTGCCAGGCCAGCTTCAATCGCGCTATGAAAATCGGTGATGATGCGGCGCGCCAGAGCTTTCTTCACTTCCAGCGGATGACTCTTTCCGTACGCCACAGATTCCTTGAGCGCTTCAATCTCCGCGGGGGTCAGATCGGTGAGCAGCAGGTAATACCGCCACATCATCTCATCCGAAATCGACATGAGCTTGCCGAACATTTCGGCGGGCGGCTCATTGATGCCCACGTAATTGCCCAGTGACTTCGACATCTTCTGCACGCCGTCGAGCCCTTCCAGGATGGGCATGGTCATGATGACTTGCGGTTCCTGCCCATACTCCGGCTGAATGGCGCGCCCGACGAGCAGATTGAATTTCTGGTCGGTGCCTCCGAGTTCCACATCGGCTTCGAGCGCCACGGAATCGTACGCCTGCGAGAGCGGGTAGAGAAGTTCGTGCATGGAGATGGGCAGCTGCTCCTTCATGCGTTTGGCAAATTCGTCGCGCTCCAGCATCTGCGCCACCGTATACTTGGAGCAAAGCGTCACCCAGTCCCTCCCCGTGAGTTTGCCGAGCCAGCGGTTATTGAAGTCCACCACGGTCTTGTGCGGGTCGAGAATCTTGAAGACCTGTTTCTTGTAAGTTTCCGCGTTCGCTGCGATCTCCTCCGGCGTCAAAGGAGGGCGCGTCACGTTCCGGCCGGAAGGGTCACCGATCATCCCGGTGAAATCGCCGATCAGGAAAATCACCGTGTGGCCGAGATCCTGAAAATGTTTGAGCTTGCGGATCAGCACCGTGTGGCCCAAGTGGATGTCCGGCGCCGTGGGGTCAAACCCCGCCTTCACCCGCAGCGGCTTGCCGGTCTTCGCCGAGCGCTCCAGCTTGGTCTTGAGTTCTTCCACACGGATGGTTTCATCCGCGCCTTTGGTGAGATAAGCGAGTTGTTCGTCGATAGTCATGGGGTTCGCTCGGTTAGTTGAAGCAGGCGAAGGGAAACGATCTTAGGTAAATGGCGAGCTTTGCGCAGAAAGACCTCATCGGCGGTTATAAGCACGCTGTCGGTTTCGAGCGCCAGGGCTAGAAAGTAGGAGTCGTAGATCGTCGCGCCGCAGCCGACTGCGAACTCAACGGCCTTCGTGAGGGTCGGCCAATTCAAAAGCTCCACTTCGATTTTCAATTTCCGGAGAAAAGTCAAGCGAGTCCATGACCTTCGCGCTTGGAAACTTGTGCGAATATCATTAATGCGTTTGCCACCTCGAAGAGAAGAAGTTCAGGGGCCTTCAGGATGCATTCCCCCTTCCCTAAGGCGTCGAGCAGTTGGTCAGCTTTCGCTTGCTCCGTCCCGCCCTCGTCGGCAAACCACTTGACCGCAACCGAGGTGTCCAGGACGTATGCAGGGTTGGGTGCTCAATGGTCTTCCTTCATGAGCCGGTAGCGCCAGTCATGAACAATTTTCGTGGCTGGCCAACTCCCTGCTTCCTTGGCAATTTTTCGGATAGCCTTCGATGGCTTCATGCCGCTGTTGGCGTAGCGCTTGCTCCTTGCCAGCAGCGTCGTTCCTGGCCGCCTCGGCGCGGACGGCATCGCGAATAAATTCACTTCGGGAGGTTCTGCGACGGCGCGCTTCGCGATCAGCCATGCGCAGGGTCTCGCGGTCAACCGTAATGTTGATTCTGGTTTTCATTGACATGCCTCGTACACATGCCAGTGTATCACACCTCTCCCCACGGACCGAGATTCAACGGTTCTCCTCCACTGGCGGGCGGACAGGTTGTGAAGACGTTCGCGACCGGAAGTTCGCGTCAACCCTTGCGTAACACCCGTCGGCCTTCGAAACGCAGGTTGCCTTCGAGCAGTAGGCAAATCGCTTCGGAATAGATGCGGTGCTCTTCCTGGAGGATGCGCGCGGCGAGCGTCTCCGCCGTGTCGTCGTCCTGAATCGGCACCACCGCTTGGCAGACGATCGGCCCGGTGTCCATGCCTTCGTCGACAAGGTGAACCGTACACCCGGTGAACTTCACGCCATGTTCCAACGCCTGCCGCTGCGCGTCTTCGCCCGGAAAGGAAGGCAGTAGGGCAGGATGAATATTCAGAATCCGGCGGGGGAATTCTCGCACGAAGTAAGGGCTCAGAATTCGCATGAAACCCGCCAGGCAAACCAGATCAACCCGGAATTCTTTCAGCGTCGCCACAACTTCACGATCGAAGGCCTCGCGCTCTTTGCCCTTCGACGGAATAAATCGGGCTTCGAACCCCATTTCCCTCGCGCGTGCAAGGGCCAACGCTTCCTGCTTGTTGCTGATTACGACGGCGATTTCCGCCGGAATCTTGCCTGCTCGTACGTTGCGCGCAATGGCCTCAAAATTCGAGCCGCGACCGGAAAGAAGGACTCCCAATCTTTTCATTGAAGTTACTCGCCAAGGGTTCCATACCGCAGTATCGCCGGGACGCTTGCCGGCAAAGTGAAAATCCGCCGAACAGTATATCGGGTTGAACTTCGCTGTGGCGACAATTCTTGATGAACGATGCGGCACCCCCGACCCGCAGCTTCAGTTGGTGTTTGATATAATGCCCCAATGCATAAACATTCATTGAGACCTTTTCTTCTGGCGGCCGTAGCGTTGGTGTTGTCAGCGCCCGCTCTGCTGGCCCAAATTGACCCCGGAACCCGGCAGTTATCGTACGATATTTTCAAGCAACTCATTGAGATCAACACCACGGACTCCGTGGGCAGCACCACCGTAGCGGCTGAGGCCATGGCGCGGCGCCTGCGCGACGCCGGTTTCCCCGCGAGCGACGTTGTGGTGCTGGGTCCCAACGCTCGCAAAGGCAACATGGTGGCGCGTCTGCACGGCACCGGCGCGCATAGGCCTGTGCTTTTGATCGGCCATCTCGATGTGGTAGAGGCGCGCCGCTCCGATTGGACCACCGATCCGTTCCAGTTCGTCGAGAAAGACGGCTACTACTACGGCCGCGGCACGCAGGACATGAAGAGTGACGACGCCATCTGGGTCACTGAATTCATCCGTCTCAAGCATGAGGGGTTCAAGCCGGACCGCGACCTCATTCTGGCGCTGACCGCCGATGAAGAGGGCGGATTGTCAAACGGCGTGGATTGGCTCATCAAGAATCATCGTGACCTGATCGATGCCGAATTCGTCCTCAACGCCGATGGCGGCGGCGTGGACACTGACAACGGCAAGCCCGTCATCGTCTCCATGGACGCAAGCGAGAAGCTCTACGCGGACTTCCAACTCATGGTGACCAACCCGGGCGGGCACAGTTCCTTGCCGGTGCCGGACAACGCCATCTATCATCTCACTGACGCGTTGAGCCGCCTGGAACGCTTTCAATTCCCCTTGGAGCTGAATGAAGTCACGCACGCCTACTTTGCACGCATGGCATCCGTGGAAACGGGCCAGGAGGCCGCTGACATGCGGGCCATTCTGAATAACCCGCCGGACCCCGACGCTGCCGCCCGCCTGTCCCTGGACCCACTTAATAACGCCGTGCTACGCACCACCTGCGTGGCCACACGGCTGGATGCGGGACACGCCAACAACGCCCTTCCCCAAAGCGCCCAAGCCAACGTGAACTGCCGCATCCTGCCCGGACACACGCGCGAAGAGGTTCGGCAGACCCTCATCCACGTTTTTGCCGATCCCAAGGTCGAAGTCGACTACGTCGACCATAGCGGCCGCGTGCTGGATAGCGCGCCCAACGCCCAGGCCCTGCCGCCGGTCAAACTGCGGCCCGACGTGATGAATACCCTCGAAAAAATTTCAGGAGAAATATGGCCGGGAACACCCGTTATCCCTACCATGTCGACCGGCGCGTCGGACGGAGTCTATACCAATGCCGCGGGCATGCCTACCTATGGGATTTCCGGCATCGCCATCGATTTGAACGACGTGCGCGCCCATGGCCGCGACGAGCGCTTGCGCGTGGAGTCGTTTTACCAGGGCGTGGATTTTTATTACCGCTATTTGAAGGCCCTTACTTCCGGCCATTAGAGAAAGGGTAGCTTGGACCTGGTCTCAAGGTACGTAGCTTTTCCTTGCCCGTAGGGGACGAGCCGCGGACTAACAGAGCGGGTCCGCGCTACACTCACTCCGTCTTCAAAGTTTGTTGATGTCGGAGTTTTCAAGCACCGGTTTGGGTGCGCCCCGCTTGGCGACAATGAGCATCGCCCGCCCCAGTTTCTCGTGTTTAATACCTCCTGATAGGTCATCGCGAATGGCGCTTTGTCTTTGCCGTATTGCCCCACGCCCGATTGGAATACAGGGCGCTTCTGGCGTCAAGGGTCGTTTTCCTGCGGGTTCTTCAGCCTCGCCTTACTAAGTAGCTCCTGTAGTCCGGAAGCCTTTGAGTTGTGGCGGAGCGGGGCCAAACAAGGTAAACTTCTTTTAGGGAGGCCAAAATGTCCCTTCGACCTATTAAGCGACTTGTCCGGTCTAAGCCCACTCTTGAAGGTGCGGGCGTGCATTTGCGCCGCGCGTTTGGGTTCGGCAACACGTCAGACTTCGACCCTTTCCTGCTTCTGGACGACTTTCGCAACGACATTCCGCAGGATTATCTCGCCGGCTTCCCGTGGCATCCGCATCGCGGGATTGAGACCATTACTTACGTCCTCGCCGGAACGGTAGAGCACGGCGACAGCATGGGGAACCAAGGCGCCATCGCCGCTGGCGACGTGCAGTGGATGACGGCGGGCAGCGGGATCATCCATCAGGAGATGCCCAAGGGCGACACGGCGGGCCGCATGCACGGTTTCCAGTTGTGGGCGAACCTACCGTCGGCGCTCAAGATGACCGCGCCGCGTTACCAGGAAGTGAAAGCGCCCGACATCCCGGAAATCCAGGACGACGACGGCACGCGGGTTCGCATTGTGTGTGGAAACTTCTGGGGGAAGGCCGGCCCCGTGGACGGTATCGCGGCCGACCCGATCTATCTCGATGTGTCCGTGCCTCCCGGCCGGACAAAGACCCTGCCGGTTGAGACCACGCGCCACGCCTTCGCGTATGTTTTCTCGGGGGCGGGCAAGTTCTGCAACGCGTCGGGGCCACTCGCCGTGCCCACTGAATCCGTGGGTTGGGCGGACACGCATCCTCCCACAGAGGCCGACAATCGCTCGCTGATCCTCTTTGACCGTGGCGATGAGCTGATGGTTCAGGCCGGGGACGATGGGATTCGGTTCTTGCTGGTTTCAGGTAAGCCGCTTGAGGAACCGGTGGCGTGGTACGGCCCGATCGTAATGAATACGCAGGAGCAGCTCCGGCAGGCATTCGAGGAGCTCGAAGAGGGCACGTTTCTGAAGAACAGGTGATAGGGAACAGGTCGCAGGGCACAGTAAGAACAACACGCCGACGGGCTGGTTTTCGTCGCGACGGTTGTGGAACGGACGTCCCGCCCGTGTCAAGTCATGGCCAAGATGGCCATGCCACAATCCAGCTTTTACCATCGCCAATATGAGCAAGCCTTCGTTTGACCCCGGCTTCACGGAAAAATACGGCAGCGGCTTGAGTCGAATTATCAAGCCCAGCGGGGAATTCAATGTTCGCCGGCGCGGGACCACTTGGCGCGACATTCACCCTTATCTCTTCATGATCAATGCCTCGTGGCCGGTTTTCTCGGTGTTGATTTTTGGCGGCTTCGCCGTGGCCAACGCGGTTTTTGCATTGATTTACGTGAAGATCGGTGTCGAGCACCTCCAGGGTGCGGACACCAGCACCGCTCTCAGCCGCTTTCTGAGCGCATTCTTCTTCAGTGCACAAACCTTCACCACGGTGGGGTACGGTCGAATCTCTCCGGACGGAGTTCTGACCAGCCTGGTCGCGTCGATTCAAGCGCTTTTGGGATTGATGGCGTTGGCCATTGGCACCGGTTTGGTGTTCGGGCGATTTTCGCGGCCGGCGGCGCGCCTGGAGTTCAGCCAGCAGATGGTGGTGGCGCCCTATCAATCCGGAACCAGCCTGCAATTTCGCGTGGCCAACCGGCGCAGCAATAATTTGATGGAAGTGGAAGCGCGCGTGATGATCAGTACCGTGGAACCCTCGGACCAGGGACCAACGCGGAAATATCGGTATCTGCCGCTGGAACGCCGCGTTATCCAGTTCCTGCCGCTCTCTTGGACCATCGTCCATCCGATTGACCAGGAAAGCCCGCTCTGGGGCAAAAAACCCGAAGACCTGGCGCAGCGTCAAGCGGAGTTTCTGATCACGATTAAGGCGTTTGACGATACCTTCTTCCAGACCGTCCACGTTCGCCACTCCTACCGATTCGAGGAAGTGGTGTGGGGAGCGCGCTTCGCTCCCGCCTTCGAGCCCGACGCCCAGGGTGAAATGGTGCTCGACCTCCGCAGGCTTAGCGAAATCGCTCCCGTTCAGAATCCCGCCAACACTTTCGAAGTCGGCGGCGCCGGCGCGCTCCTCGGCAAGGAGAACGACGAGTCGTGACGTGATGGGAGCGCCGCTACAGGCCATGCAGCCTGCCGAGGCCCAGCCCGGCCAACGGCCGAATGCACTTACTTCCCGAGGGCGGCGGCGCCGGCCGCGGCTACGGTGTGATCGTTCTGCACCGTGCTGCCGCTGACGCCGATGGCGCCCACCACCTCGCCCTGTGCGTTCTTGAGGGGCACGCCACCGGGGAAGGTGATAAGCCCGCCGTTCGAGTGCTCGATGCCGTAGAGCGGCCCGCCCGGCTGCGAGAGCGTCCCGATCACGCCGGTGTCCATGTCGAACCAGCGGGCGGTTCGCGCTTTGCGCTGGGCGATGTCGATGCTGCCCAGCCACGCGCCGTCCATGCGCACAAAGGCCTTGAGATTCCCCCCTGCGTCCACCACCGCGATATCCATTTTCGTATTAATTTCCGCCGCCTTCTGCTTGGCTGCCGCCACGATCCGTTCGGCCTGTTCCAGGGTCAAGTCGTCTGCCATGTCTCGCCTCCTTGACAACAAAGTTGTATGCGTTATGGAATTTGCCGCCAATATTTTTAACAGATTTCCAGCCGTAATGCCCGGATTTTTCTATGGGTGTGTGACAACCATGAGGGGAATCCCCGGGGCGTCTTGATCCCCGCTGGCGAGCCGATGACTCATGTGCATCTGTCCGGGTGCGAGAGTAATCACTCCATTCGTAAAATGAGCCAAGTGATGTCGTCGTGTTGGCGCGCCGAGCCGGCGAAGGTGTCGACGGCAGAAGTGAGGCGCGCGAGCGTGGCGGCGGACGTTCCAGCGGGCGCGACTCGCAAGGCGTCGAGCAAGCGGGTTTCGCCGAATTCCTCGTCGCGTTCGTTCACCGCCTCGATGACCCCATCAGTAAAGATGACGAGCAGATCACCGGACGCCAGCGTGGCGGAGCCCGCGGGGAAGTGTGCGCCGGCATTGATACCGAGCGGCAGGTCGCCTTCCTCCAGGCGCTGGATCTCACCCGAGGCGCGGCGCAGGATGGGCACATTGTGGCCGGCGCGGATGTAGGTGAGGACGCGCAGAGCGGGATCGAAGTCGGCAAAAAAAGCGGTGGTGAATCGGCGTCCGCCCAAGCTGTGGGCGCAGGCGTAATCATTCATACGCCGGACGAGCTCGGCGAGGGGCGTGGCGGCACTGGCCACCGTGCGCAAGCTGGCCTGGAAAGTGGCCATGAGGAGAGCGGCCGGAACGCTTTTGCCGGCGACGTCGGCAACGACGAGGAGGAGGCGCTGGGACGCGAGCGATGACGCGGCGCCGTCGACCAGGAAAGCGTCGTAATAATCGCCGCCCACGGTGTTAGCGGGGCGCGAGGAAAAAGCGATGTCCACGCCCGGCACGCGCGGAGGGGACTGCGGCACCAGCCAATGCTGGATTTCGCGCGCGATTTCCAGGTCGCGCTTCATCGTGACACGGTCGGCGAGCTCGAGCGCCAGCAGAAAAATCAGCCCGGCGATCGCCATGATGAATGTCGCCTCGCGCGGGACGCCGGCAGGCCGGATGTTGAACACGAATAATCCCAGAATGAGCAGGACAATCAGCAGGAACACGCGGCGCGCGGGCGAGAGCTTGATGAGCATCGCCCAAAATAGCGTTCGGCTGATTTTCAGGAACCGGCGGAGGCGCGTCTCGCCGCGAAGGGCATCCCAATCAACCTCGCGGCTATACAACCCATAGCTTCCGCGTGCTTCGGAGAAGAATTGCGACCAGAGGGTTTGAATCTCCAAGCCGTCGGAAACACGGTCCCAGAAATTGCCCACGCGATCGACTGCCCCGGTCAATCGATCGAGCATGTTTTGGCCCGGCGCAGGCGGAGGGGATGGCGGCATAGACGAGGATTATAGAGCAGAGGGAAGATGGGCGTTCCGAATTCTGGGGGGCGCGAAGAATCCCGCGGCGAAAGTTAGTCGCCGCGGGATAACCGAAAAGGAAGATAGCCGCTTAAACGAAGTCGCGCCCGATAAGGCGCTCGATGCGCTTGCGGATAGGCGGGTGAGTGGAGAAGAGGCTGGAAAACATCTGGCCCGAGATAAGGGGCTGGTAGATATACAGGTGCGCCATCGAGGGCGCGACCTGCATGGGGACGCGCTTCGCCCACTTGTCAATCTTGTCGAGGGCGCGGGCAAGACCTTGGGGATTGCCGGTGATCCGCGCGCCGGTGGCGTCCGCCTCGTATTCGCGCGAGCGCGAAATAGCGAGTTGGATAAGCGTGGCCGCCAACGGCGCAAGAATCATCATGGCGAGCATGGACAAGGCGCCACCTCGCCGGTCGTTGCCGCGGCCGCCCCCGCCGAAGCCTCCGAACATTTCGGCATAAAAAAGCATACGACCGATCAAGGTGATGGCGCCGGCCAGAGTGGCCACCACGGCGCTGGTGAGAATATCGCGATTCTTGACGTGCCCGAGTTCATGCGCCAGCACGCCCTCAATTTCTTCGTCGTCGCAGATATCCAGAATGCCGCGCGTCACCGCCACCGAGGCGTGACTGGGATTTCGGCCCGTGGCAAACGCATTGGGTGAATCGGTGGGGATGAAATAAATCTTGGGAGCCGGGATGTTCGCCTTCGCGGCCAGGCGCTCGACGATCTGGTAGATGCGCGGGCCGTCCTCGCGCGAAATGGGCTTGGCGCCGGAGGAGGCCAGCGCAATCTTGTCGGAGAAGAAATAGCTGCCCAGGTTCATCACCGCGGCGATCACCAGGGCGAGGATTAGGCCGTTCTGGCCGCCCCAAAGCTCCCCGATGCCCAATACTAGGCCGGTCATGGCTGCGAGTAAGATCGTAGTTTTGAAATTGTTCCACATGGTTTTTCTTCCCTTTCGTTCCTACACATGTTAGATGCGGGTCAAGGGCTGCAAGTCACTTCCATTCCCGTAGTAGTCGAGCGCTTCCAGGGCTGGCCAGCCGGAAGAGTTTCTCATCGGCAGTTACAAATTCTGCCCCGGTCTCACGCGCCAAGGCGAGGTAGAGTCCGTCATAGACCGAGTGTCGAAATCGCAGGGCCAAGTCGAAAGCGACGGCAACAAGTTCTCCGATGGGGCGCAGAGGAATTCCCAGGTTGTTAAACTGCGATTGCAACCTTACCGCTTCCCCAGCGGGCAGGAAACCCCGCATCACTCTTTTCCACAAAGCGCTGCACACCTCCGCTGGCAGGATTTCGGGGGCAAGCAGCCCGATGCGTTCAGCTGTCCATGCCTGAAATAAGGCCGCAGCCTTGTCACTGTCTGCCTCGGCTAGAAGCCACTTGGCGGCGACGCTGGCATCAACGATAAGGCTGGTCATTGTCCCGGTCTTCGCGAATCAGGTCGACACTGTCAGGCTGGTTGGGGTACTTCCTGGCGATTTCTTCGCGTATTTTGTCGATCCTCTTCATCACCCTGATGGCGTGCCGCCGGCGGCGTGCCATCTCCTTTTTGTCGGCCAGCATCGCGAGAAACTCCGCATTGAGGCTGCGGCCGTGGCGCTTGGCGTCTCGCCGTAGCACGGAATAGTCGGCTTCCGGTATGTTCCGCACCGTAATATTGGGCATGGTTCCTCCACCCATACAATGATATCATAATGATATCACTGTGCAACGCCTCGGGGGAATGACGGAACGTGCGAGCGCCCAGGTATCGCCAATGACACCACAGCCCCCGCGGTGCGCCCACCGGTGACCTGCTCATTCGCCCGAGCCAGCAAACAAGACCATACGCATCGAGAGGCTGCCGTACTCAAAGCCCTCGTAAGGGTAGCTCACCGCGTCGTGCTCGGTGGTGCTTCCCATGCAGTAAAGCAGGGGCGCGTAATGTTCGAGCGTGGGATGGGCGAGCGATGCCAGCGGTTTGCCCCAGTGCTCAGGCGCGGCCAGCGAGGCGAGGTCGCGAGTTTCGATGGCTTTCTTCACCTGCGAGTCGAACTCGATGGTCCAGGGAAAAGGCTGGGCGTCTTTCTCCCCCTCCATGCGGCGCAAATTGTGCACGATGTTGCCGCTGCCCAGAATCAGCACGCCGCGGTCGCGCAGCCGGGCAATTTCGCTGCCGAGTTCCAGGTGGCGCGCCAGGCTGCGGCGCTCGTCGAGGCTGATTTGAAAAACCGGCACGTCGGCTTCGGGATAAAGATGCCGCAGGACGCTCCAAGCCCCGTGATCGAACCCCCACGTCTCGTCCGGCTTGATTTCGAGCTCGCGGGCCACGCGCTCAGCTTCGGCGGGGGCGCCCGGCGCCGGATACTCGACCTCGTAAAGCGGAGCAGGGAAGCCGTAGAAGTCGTGAATGGTGCGCGGCTTGGCTACCGCCAGAACCTCCGAGCCGGGCGTCACCCAATGCGCCGAAACCACGCACACCGCCTTCGGACGGGGCAACCGCTTGGTGAGGTCTGCCAGCGTTTCCGTAAACCGGTTGCGCTCGATGGCATTCATCGGCGATCCGTGGCCAACGAAAAGAACAGGCATCTTCATATAGCACCTGAACTAGGGATTTTTCTTTCCGTACGGGCACGCCATGGCGTGCCCCTACTTACGCACGCCACGGCGTGCCCTTACGCGCGCCACGGCGTGCCCTTACGCGCGCCACGGCGTGCCCCTACAGTTCGTCATCATCGGCGGCCAGAAGTTCTTCGATGTCATCCGCGGCTTCAGATTCGCAAGCCGGGTTTTCCACGTCATAACTCCAGCGCAGCGGATTCGTACAAATGTATTCACGAATTCGATTCAATTCCTTTTCATTCCGGATGATGTGTTCGTAATAATTCTCGTGCCAAATGTGGAGGGGCGCGCCGCCTGCGTTCGTACGGGCATGCCATGGCATGCCCTGGGGGCACGCCATGGCGTGCCCGTACAACCGGTCGTCGGCATGGCGGGCCTCGACGCATCGCGTCACCGCCTGTTTGAACAATCCCACCATCGCTGCCAGGGAGCCCGGAACGGGATAGCCGAATGCCGCGGGATGCCGCGGCGATTGTACCGGCATGCCATCAACTGGTTGTACGAGCATGCCATCAACTGGTTGTACGGGCATGCCATCAACTGGTTGTACGGGCATGCCATCAACTGGTTGTACGGGCATGCCATCAACCGGCTGTACGGGCATGCCATGGCATGCCCCAGGGGCACGCCGTGGCGTGCCCGTACGGCTCCCCTCAATGATCAGAATGCCGTGCAAATGATTGGGCATCACCACCGATACATCCAAGGCAGCCCTGGGGAAATGCTGCGGAATCGCATTCCAACAATCCTGCGCAATGACCCCCAGCAGGGATGGATGCATCTGCTCGCGAACAATCTCCCCAAACAGGGACTGGCGTTTGAAGGTACAGAGGTTCATGTAATACCATCCGGGCTTGGAGTAGTCATATCCTTTCAGGCGGATGGAGCGGCGGTGACGTTTCTTGGGGTCGTAGGTCATTTCCGCCTGTAGGGGCATGCCATCAACTGGTTGTACGGGCATGCCATGGCATGCCCTGGGGCACGCCGTGGCGTGCCCGTACGGCTCATTTTCGCGTGGCCGCGGCCGCCGCGGGGGTGAAGGTCATCGTGCCCTTCTTCGTATCCGCATCAATCGTGAGCGAATCCCCGGGAACAACTTCGCCGTCGAGCAGCTTCATGGCGAGCGGGTCCTGGATAAGCCGCTGGATGGCGCGCTTGAGCGGACGGGCGCCTCGTGACGCTCATTTTGCCAGCAGTTCTGCAACCTCTCTTTCCAGTGACGGGAGCTTGTTCTTGATGATGTCCCACACGATTTCCGCGTCCACTCCGAAGTATTCGTGGATCAGGATGTCGCGCAGACCGGCGATGCGTTTCCACCCGACTTGCGGCCTTTGCGAGCGGATGGTTTCTGGTATCTTCTTGGTCGCCTCGCCAATAATTTCCAGGTTGCGCACGACGGCGTCAAATGTTTTGGGGTCGCTGGCGAACTCTTTCGCACCCATTGCGGATGTGTACCCGTGGATTCTGCGCGCAGCTTCGAGGATGTCTTCCAGATAGACCCTATAGTCGCGAGGCATAGACGGTCTGGCTCAGGATGGTGTCCCGGAGTCTCGGTTTAAGGTTTTCTGCGATGACCAAGTCAACGGTGCAACCGAAAAGCTTCTCAAGAAACTCCTTTAAATCCATGTAGGCATCGAAGCTCTTCCGCTCAAAATCGACGAGAAAATCCAAGTCGCTGGCATCATGGGAATCGCCGCGCGCCGCTGAGCCGAACAGTCCGATGCGCCGAACTCCCATTCGCCGGAACTCCGGTTCGTTTCTTGCGAGCACGTGTAAGACTTCTTCGCGCGACATTTTCATCCTTGTCACCGATGCCACTGATCGAGAAAGAATAGCTCAAGGCTATTCTACTCCCAATACCCATTAACGTCGCTGCCTCTACTGGGGTGCGCTTCATTGAAGTTGTAGATGGAGGTTCTTTTTGCTGCATCACGTCCGTCCATGCACAGCGGTGGGATAGGCGTGAGGCGAGAACGCCCCCGACCGGGAGGTGGCGCGGGCGTCTTGCCCGCTATGGCCCGGGCGTCCCGCCCGTCAGCCGTCATGGCCAGGATGGCCATGCCACGAGCGGAGCAGGTGTAGCAGACCTGTTTTGTAGGTCCGCGGCTTGTTCCCTATGAGCAAGGGGAAGCCGCGGACCTAAGGGACAGGAGGGCAGGCACAAGGCCTGCCCCTACATCTTTTATGCTTGCCGCGCCGCCTGGGCTTTGGCGGGGGTGAAGGTCATCGTGCCCTTCTTCGTATCCGCATCAATCGTGAGCGAATCACCGGGAACAACTTCGCCGTCGAGCAGCTTCATGGCCAGCGGGTCCTGGATAAGCCGCTGGATGGCGCGCTTGAGCATTACGTGGTCGTGGCGTCGCGCAGCAACACCCGGAATCCTGCCTGTCGAAAATGTTCGTCGGCAGTGAGAGCATCCGTGATCCCTCGCGCCTCCATGACGACAAAGGAAACGCAGTCTGTAAGACCCCATTCCTTGTCGGGACGCTCAGAAAAGAGCTTCACCGCCTGATCGAGCAGCGGACCGGCAAGCGGGACAATTTCCACAGTGGAGTCGCTCTGGAGGGAAGAAATCAGTTGCAGGGCTGCATGTCGATACGGTGCCTTGGATAGAGCGTTGCCAATCTCCAGCAGCACCGCCCAACTCGTGACCAAGCGGGTCCCCCTGGCTTCCAATTCTTCAGCTAAGGCCAGTGCCTGGTGATGGAATGCGTCAGTCGTAGAAGCAAGAGCGATGGCGTAGGCCGTGTCAAGAAATACGCTACCGCCTTGAATCAGCATTTTCGCCATAAAGGTAATCTTCGAGGTTGGACGACCAATCGCGCGGGCCGGCTAGCCCTAGCGTGCGTGCAGTGGCCAAGAACGAACCAGCCTTACTCGGGGCCGGTAGGTCTTCTATCGTCAACCGCACGCGAGTGTTGGGAGGAAGCTCCAGTGGTTTGTCCGGGCGGAGCGTCACGCCGTCAAAAACCGCCTCGATGCTCTTTGTCATAACTCCTCCCGCTCCCGCTAGTATAGCTGAGCCACGGACGATTAGAAATGTGCAAGTAGCGCGGTCCTAAGAGGCAGGGCTACACCTGCTCATCCGAATGCCATCAGCTAATGCGCACCGGTTGCCTCGTTGCATAAGCTCTCTTCGTCGTCAAGAAATCCGTCCCATTCACTTTCTTGGATGGGACCGTACCTACACTCCTCAATGGCGACGAGCGTTCCGTGCAACCACACAAGATCACCATAGCGGGCGGGATATCGCTTGCGCTGCTCGGCGATTAAATCCCGGCATTTGCTTGCATACCCATGCAGCCAATAAAAGAAGGTACTGTACACGAACTCCTGATCGAGAGCCTTTCGCCTAGTTAGGAGCCCAAGGCTCGATCACGACCTTGACCACCCGCCCCAGAGCAAAATCATCGAGGGACGTGTGAACCACACATACCACATTGCTGTGAAGTACCATCGGCGTGCCGTCGGGCCGGGATTCTGCGAAGATACCAAGGTGGTCAGGCCGCAAGCCCGAGCTTTTTGCCTTCAAAATGGAGCCCGGATAAGGTAGAACTCGCGGCTGAAAGGTGTTGATATACACAGGTCAACCGCCTAATTCAATTGTACCTCAACTTCTCGCAACCTTCGCCTTGGCGGGCTCAAAGGTCATGACACCCTTCTTCGTATCCGCATCAATCGTGAGCGAATCACCGGGAACAACTTCGCCGTCGAGCAGTTTCATGGCGAGCGGGTCCTGGATAAGCCGCTGGATGGCGCGCTTGAGCGGACGGGCGCCAAACTGCGGATCGTAGCCTTCGCGGAAGAGCAGCTCGTGGGCTTTCCGCGTCAGCGTGATCGCGATTTTACGTTCGGCGAGCATACCGCGGAGGTTCTCAAGCTGCAGGTCGATGATTTTCTCGATTTCCGGCTTGCCGAGGGCATTGAAGATCACGACTTCATCAATGCGGTTCAGGAACTCCGGACGGAAGTGCTGGAGAAGGGCTTCTTGAATCTTGCGCCTCAATCCCTCACTCAGCACGCCGGCTTCGCTGACCGCGCCTCCCGGCTTTGCGGTCATGCCAATGGCGCGATCGACGCCATTCATGGCCTCCTGGATGAAGTGACTGCCGATATTCGAGGTCATGATGATGACCGTATTTTTGAAATCCACCGTGCGGCCCTTACCGTCGGTCAACCGGCCATCTTCGAGAATTTGCAGGAAGATATTGAAGACGTCGGGATGAGCCTTTTCGATTTCGTCGAAGAGCAGGACGGCATAAGGCCGGCGCCGTACCAGTTCGGTCAACTGGCCGCCTTCCTCATAGCCCACGTAGCCGGGCGGTGCGCCGATCAGCCGCGCCACCGTGTGTTTCTCCATGTATTCCGACATGTCGAGGCGCAGCATGGCGCGCTCATCGTCAAAAAGAAACTCGGCGAGGGCGCGAGCCAGTTCCGTCTTGCCCACCCCCGTGGGGCCGAGGAACAGGAATGAGCCGATGGGGCGGTGCGGGTTGGAAAGGCCCGCCCGGCTGCGGCGCACGGCGTTGGCGACCAGGCGCAGCGCTTCTTCCTGGCCCACCACGCGCAGGCGCAGGTTATCTTCCATTTTCACCAGCTTCGCCACTTCGCCCTCCAGCATCTTGGTGACGGGGATGTGCGTCCAGCGCGAGACCACGCGCGCCACGTCTTCTTCGTCCACTTCTTCCTTCAGCATGCGGCCCGTCTTGTCGATACTCTGAAGCTTGGCGTTCGCCGCGGCGAGTTCTTTATCCAGAGCCACCAGCTTGCCGTAGCGGATCTCCGCCGCTTTGTTCAGGTCGCCTTCGCGGGTCACGCGCGCTTCCTCCGTCTTCGCCTGTTCAATGGCTTCCTTCAGCTCGCCAATCTTGGCGATGACTTCCTTCTCCGCCTTCCAGCGCAGCTTCAAGTGATCGGATTTCTCCTTAAATCCGGCCAGCTCCTTTTCCAGCGCCTGCAAGCGCTCTCGCGAGGCCGCGTCATCTTCCTTGCGCAGCGCCTCGCGCTCGATTTGTAGCTGCGTCACGCGGCGCTCAATCTGGTCGATCTCGGCCGGCATGGAATCGATTTCAATGCGCAGCCCGGAGGCGGCTTCGTCAATCAGGTCAATAGCCTTGTCGGGCAGGAAGCGGTCAGAGATGTAACGGTTGGAAAGCACCGCCGCCGCGACAATGGCCGAATCCTTGATGCGCACTTTGTGGTGGACTTCATAACGCTCCTTCAGGCCGCGCAGAATGGCGATCGTGTCTTCCACTGACGGCTCGCCCACTTGGACGGGCTGGAAACGCCGTTCGAGCGCCGCGTCCTTCTCCACATACTTCTTGTATTCGTTGAGCGTGGTGGCGCCGATGCAACGCAGCTCGCCGCGCGCCAGGGCCGGCTTAAGCATGTTGGAAGCATCAATCGAACCCTCGGCAGCTCCCGCGCCCACCAGGGTGTGCAATTCGTCGATGAAAAGAATGATCTGGCCGCTGGCTTCTTCAATTTCTTTGAGCACGGCCTTCAAGCGGTCTTCAAACTCGCCGCGGTATTTCGAACCCGCCACCATCGCGCCCAGGTCAAGCGCCACGATGCGCTTTGACTTGAGTGATTCCGGGACGTCGCCGGCGACGATGCGCTGCGCGATGCCCTCCACAATGGCCGTCTTGCCCACGCCCGGCTCACCAATCAGCACGGGGTTGTTTTTGGTGCGCCGCGAAAGCACCTGGATGACCCGGCGAACTTCCTCATCGCGGCCGATCACCGGGTCGAGCTTGCCGCGCCGGGCCAGTTCCGTCAGGTCGCGCGCGTATTTCTCCAGCGCCTGGTACTTGGCCTCGGGATTCTGATCGGTTACCCGTTGCGTGCCGCGCACCGCTACGAGCGCCTGCAAAATGGCATCGTGGGTGACGCCCAAACGCTGCAGGATGTGCCCCACCCGGTCCTTCGACTTCTTGGCCAGGGCCAACAACAGGTGCTCAGTGGAAACGTATTCATCCTTAAACTGCTCGGTCTCCTTGAACGACTGGTCAAAGACTTCCTTCAAGGCCGGCGAGATAAAGTGGTCCGTGGTGCCGCCCACCTTGGGAAGCGCCTCGATTGCCTTGGTGACTTCCTGGCTCACCGCCGCGGGCGTTGTGCCCAATCGTTGGAGAATCGCCGGAACGATGCCCTCCGGCTGCTCCACCAACGCGAGCAACAGGTGCACCGGCTCCATTTGCTGGTTGCCATTGCGCCCGGCAATCTCCTGCATCGCCTGGAGCGCTTCCTGGGCTTTTACCGTGAATTTGTCAAATCGTGTAGCCATGGTGAAATCCCTTCTTAGCGGTCAGCTATCAGCGATCAGCTTTCAGCCAACGTACTTGCCACCCCCTTTGGATGATCGCGGATGGCCGATCGTTAACAACTCTCCAATGTCAGCGTTCAGTTTTCCCCAAAACCGTCGTTTCCCTTGTCTTTGGCTGACCGCTGACCGCTGATAGCCTTACAAAAAAACCGCGTCTGAGATTGCCAGGACGTTCAAGCTGTCCCGGCGCTCGCGACGCGGCAGAAAACCCGCCATGCGGGCAGGGTGGCGGCCTAACCGCTCAGCCCCCGCCCGCACGGAGGAAGCGTGTTAGTTCTTGCTGACGTTGATCTTGATGGTCTTCGGTTTGGCTTCTTCCTTCTTCGGCATCGTCAGCGTCAGAACGCCGTCTTTGTAGTTTGCCGCAACCTTGTCCGCATCGACACTGTTGGGGAGTGAGAAGGTGCGCGTGAAGGTTCCATAAGAACGCTCGACGCGATGGTAATTCTGCTCCTTCACTTCCTTTTCGAACTTGCGCTCACCCTTTAGATAAAGAGTGTTGTCCTCCACGCGAATTTCCACGTCGTCGGGGTTGATGCCGGGCAGCTCCGCCTTCAGCACCAGGTTATCGCCGTTCTCGTAGATGTCCACGGGCGGCGCCCAAGTCCGGGTCGAAACCTCGCCCTCACCTAAAGCGGGAGAGAAGGCTTCGCGGAACAAGCGGTCAAACTCACGCTGTGTAGTCATCAGGTCTCGTAAAGGTTCCCATCGAACAATCGCCATAGTAGTTATCCTCCATTCGTTAGACTTTCACTTTCCTTAGTACGTTGACATAATAAAATATGAGTGTATTAATGTCAATAATTATTTTTTAAGCATTTTCAATAACTTACAGAAAACGCGTGGTCATGTTTCTGTCGAGTTCCAGGGAATACTGGGCATTCGCGGATTATCCACTTATCGATACCCTTCAACCTGGGGACTTCCCGGGACTTTTCTCGAAACTCTGTTTGGGCCGCCGCACAAGGCGTTGTAACTTCCCCACCCGCGGTGTAGACTATAACCTCCTTAAATTGAGATTCTAGGAATCCTTGGGGTCCACGCTGGGCAATGACCTTTCCAAACCCCATGGGGGCGAGGTATTCCCGCTCAACCTTTTCGAGGCACTGCAATGGAAGGCGAATTATCCCATAGCCACACCCCCACCGCGGTCGAACCCGCGTCACCGAAGGAAACAGCAGCGCCCGAAGGCGCACTACTGCTGCCTTACGAAGAGA
Source organism: uncultured Acidobacteriota bacterium (assembly GCA_963825395.1). Classification (GTDB taxonomy): domain Bacteria; phylum Acidobacteriota; class Terriglobia; order UBA7540; family UBA7540; genus Bog-366. Next base: position 71,979 of record CAWGTQ010000016.1, read on the forward strand.
GCTGCAAAAAGGTGCGGGAGCTGGCCTTGCGGCAACTCAATCGCTTCATTTCCTACGAAGCCAAGGTTTTGAAGGGTGACGACGCCGACGCCATCCACGACATGCGCGTAGCCAGCCGAAGATTGCAGCAAGTGCTGGACCTGCTTTATTCCAAGCCGCGCCCGCAGGAGTTGCGCCGGTTGCGGCGCCAGATTCGCCGCTGCCGTCAGGCCCTGGGGGACGTACGAAACTGCGACGTGCTGCTGGAAATTGTGGGGCGATCGCTGGCAAGAAAGCGCTCGGCCCGACGCGAGGCCTGGACGGCGGTGCAGCATTTTCTGCTGATGCGCCGGTCCGAGACTTTCCTGCGGGCCATGCGCAAATTCGGCAAGATCAACCTGGCCGTCTTTTACGTGAACTTGAAGGAATTCCTCCACCATGATAAGGCGCACGATCATGCGGCCGAACATCACTCTCACGGCTCCGGGGCGCCGCACGCCGTTTTCGCAAGCGCCCTGACCAGTGGCCTGGAATCCGCCTGGAGTCGCTTTGAAGGGCAAGTGGCGGAATCGCATCACCAATCCCGTCCCGAGGTCATCCACAAAGCGCGCATTGCCACGAAGGGGCTACGTTATCTTCTTGAGGTCTTCCATGAATTCGGCGTGGCCGGCAGCGCCGACGCCCTGGTGTGGCTTCGCCAGCTCCAGAAGCATTTGGGAGATTGGCATGACCTGGAAGTGTTGGAGCAGATGATGATCGAAATGCTGGCGCGGCCGGAATTCCTGCGCGAACACCTGTCCCTGGCGATGGAAGTGGAAAAGCTGATCCTGCGCAATCGGGAGAATAAAGTGGGGTTCGAGGAGAAGTACTCCCGCATGTCCGGGGAATCCGTGGAAATGCGCCGCTTGAAGGACTGGGTTTCCTACGTGTTGGCGTCGCCTTCCGCTGCCCTCGCCAAAGCTTGAGCCGCGGGCGCGGGTTCCTCCGAGGCTGGCGTGGTCGCCTTGGCGGGCGCAGGCATTTCCAACACCTTCTTGGTCGTTACTTCCGGAACTTCACCCACCGGGGTGGGAACTGAAAAGAGCGGCTCGCGCGGCTCGCCAGTCAGCACCCGCGCCACTCCTGCCCGCAGGTGTTCAAACACCGTGCGCACGTCTGGCGTGGCATCGATGATTTCGAAGTTGAATTCCTTCGCCAGGAGCTCGAACTCTGCCAAGAGCTCGGTTTGGTACTTCCGGAAGCTGTCGTACATATCCTCGCTGGGATGAATATCCATGCCGGATTCCCAAAAATCGAATCCCCGCGAGAAGACCACGCGGGGAATCAGATCATCCACTCCAATGCGCAAATAGAAGGTGGCGTCCGGCTTCAGCGCAAACCCATAGACGTTCCGAATCCACCGGGCGTCCGCGCCCCGCACGATGGCTCGCGCCATTAAGGAATAGGTATAGCGGTCGGTCAGGACCACGAACCCCGCCCGCAGCGCCGGAACAATTTCGTGCTCGAGGCGGTCGGCGAAATCGGTGGCATAGAACAGGCTCAGGGTAATGCGCCCTAGAGTGTGGCCTTCTTTGGCTTGCTGGATGCCCTTGCCGGCAAGCTCCGAGCGCTTAATGGCGGTGTCCAGAACCGCCCGGCCCTGCTGTTCGAGCCAGGGACGCAGCAGCCGGATCTGTGTTGACCGGCCCACGCCATCCGTCCCTTCAATCACAATCAATTTGCCGGTCATTTCTGCCAGGTTCATGCCCGGCAGTGGGGCCGCATAAGTCTCTCTCACGGCGCTACCCTCAATCTCTTCGCTTGGGCCAGTTTGGCTTTCACAATCTGCCGCATATAAGTCTGCTGCTCTTCGATAGCAAGGGTGGCATCCACCGTGGTCAGGTCGTACTCCGGAACCATCTTCTCGTACTCATCCAGGATGCGGCCCTGAAAGATGCCGAAGCTCTCCTCGGCATCCTCGCTCAAGCCCAGATCCATGCCCGCCTCGTAGAACTTCACCCCACTCCGCCCGTCCAAAATACGCTTCATGGCCACGTCTAGAGGGACACGAAAGTAAAATGCGGCGGTGGGCTTCACGGCGAAACTGTAGAGTTCGCGCACCCACAGCGGGTCCATCCCGCGCACCACGTCGCGGGCGAAGGCCGTATAAATGTAACGATCGCATAACACTACGGCTCCGGCCTTGAGCAAGGGCAGGATATTGTGTTCCATGCGGTCAGCAAAGTCTGTGGCGTGAATCAGAGAGAAGGTTGAGGGAGTGAGCATCTGCTTCTTCTTGCCCCGCTTGGTGGTTTCGCGGACGAGCGGCGAAGAGTTCCACTCGCTGAAAACAACACCGTAGCCTTCCGCTTGCAGCCATTGATGCAGAAGAATGAGCTGGGTGGATTTTCCTGAGCCGTCGATTCCCTCCACCACGAAAAGCTTGCCGGGAAAGCGATGCTCGCCGTACCGTTTCATGAAGGCACTCCGCTGACTGAACCCTCGATTTGAATGAAACATTATTGTAACATATGCCCCGAGGGTGCGGAAGGGAAGCTCCAGCGACTGAAGTGGCTCAATTTGCCGTAGAGGCGGCTTTACGCCGCCAATTGGCGAGGTGATCTCAAGCTTGTCCAAATTAGGTTTTCCGTACCGCAGCATTGTGGATAGCCCAATAATGGCCGAGACTGCCAGCGAGTGGCCGGGTTGTGACACGGGGTCAAAATGTCGCTATTCCCAGCCTTAGATTGTAGGATGGACTTGTTGTCCCAAACTTCGGCCCTTTGCGATCGTCTCCACATCCAACGGGAACCGGCTCCTCGCCGGGAACAGTTGACACTGAAAATAAGTGACCTAATCGTTTACCAGGGGACCGCCCACGGTTAATTTGGACAGCCTTGAGGTGACCTCGCCGCTACAACATCGAGGTTAACCACTCCCCCCTTTTGACGAGGCAGGGAGAGTCTGCAAGAGTTTCACAACTCCATCCAAGAAGGTGTCTTATGAGCTTTCGATGTCTTTCCTTTCTCGTATCACTCGCGGTTTTGGCATGCTTGGGGACGCTCGTGGCGCAGACCGCCCCTCCCCGTCTGATCGACGTGCACGTCCACCATAATGGCGATCCGGCATTCCTGGACAAGCTCACCGCCAAGCTCGATTCCGTGGATGGACTCGCCCTGCTCATCACCGCCCCCAAGGACCTCGACAGTGTTAAAGAATTCATCGCCAAGCATCCCAGCCGTCTCATGGGTCTGGGAGACATCCACCTTGATGATCCCCTTGCCCTCGAACTCGTAGATCAGTTCCACGCTGCGGGCTTCCGCGGGCTGGGTGAAATGTCCGGCCCACTCAAGAATTACGACGACCGGAGCTACTGGCCCATTTACGAACGCGCGGAAAAATACGGAATGATACTTCTCTTTCACACCGGCATCGTCATGCGCCCCACTCCGGAAATTCCCACAGACGTCAGCGTGGACCGCATGCGGCCCACGACACTCGATGCCATCGCGCGCCGCTTCCCCAAGCTCACCATCATCGGCGCGCACCTGGGGAATCCTGACTATGCCTGGGCCGCGGAAGTCACGCGCTGGAATCCCAACCTCTATTTCGATCTTTCGGGCTCCTCGCTGATCAAGAAGCAGGATGACTTGACGTTCTGGAAATCCATCTTCTGGTGGTCGGGCATCGTAAGCCCGCACACTCCCGCCAACGCGCCCAATGCCTTTGAGCGCCTGGTTTTCGGCTCCGATGTATTCAATGGCGAGCTGGAGGAGTTTGATCGGGAACTCGAACGCTACCACAAAATGCTCGATGCATGCGGCGTCCCCAAGGCCTCGCAGGAAAACATCTTTGCCGGCACGATGTGGAAAATTCTGAATGCGCAGAAATAAGAAGCGCCTGTACGCGGAGACCATGGGCCCCTGCGGGAAGGCTTGTCATGGCGTCCTGGCGAAGGGTTCGATATCCTCCGGCACGCTGATCAAAGCCGGGTCCAGCCAACAGGCGTGGCGAGGGAGGGAATTGCGGGGGATAGCAAGTTTGCGGTTCAGCAGCCGAGGTCAGCCCGTGAGATTTTGAGGCCGTTGATGGGACCCAGGACGGTAAGGGCCAGGCGTTCAGGATGGAAGAACTCCTGCGCCACTGCCAGCACCTGCTCGGCAGTGACAGCATCGACGCTCCGTGCGATTTCGTCCTGGGAGATGTAACGGCCAAAGTACATTTCCTGCCGTGCCACATTCCCCATGCGGCTGGTCGAGGACTCGAGACTGAGCAGCAAGCTTCCCTTCAAGTAATCCTTGGCGCGTTGCAGCTCTTCTTGACCGATGGGGTTTGACTTCAACTCACAAAATTCTTTGAGCACCAATTCGATGACCTGCCGCGCCCTGTCAACAGCCGTGCCCGCGTAGACGCTCAGGCAACCGGCGTCGTGAAAGCTGCTAAGACTGGAAAACACGGCGTACGCCAAGCCTCGCTTTTCGCGAATGTTTTGGAACAAACGCGAGCTCATGCCCCCCCCCAAAACCGAATTGAGAATGTACGAGGGGAATCGGTTCTTATGCGGCTGGGGATAAGAGGGTGCGCCCACGCAAAGATGGACCTGCTCCAAGTCCTTTTTATGCCGCACCTGAAGATGAGGGTGGGGAACCGGGATTGGACCACTTCGCAGGGCAGAGCCCGCGGGCAAATCGCCGAATTCTTGCCGGACCAGATCCACGATGCGGGAGTGCTGAAGGTGGCCCGCGGCGGCGATCAGCAAATTGTTCGGCGCATAGTGCCGGTGGAAGTAGCTGACCAGGCGCTTGCGATCAAAACTGCGCACGCTGCGGCGCGTGCCCAAAATCGGACGCCCCAGCGCGTGCCCCCGCCAATAGGTTTGGGTAAAGATCTCGTGCACCAAGTCATCCGGGGTGTCCTCCACCATTTTAATTTCTTCCTGGATGACGCGGCTCTCGTTGGTGATATGCGCGGGTTCAAAGAGCGGATTCTTCACGAGGTCGGAAAGGATGCTGAAGGCCCGGGGTAAATGCTCGTCAAGGACCTTGATGGAGAAATTCGTGGTCTCCTTTGCGGTGAAGGCATCCAGATGGCCGCCAATCGAATCTGCAGCCCGGGCAATCTCCTCCGCGCTGCGATTCTTGGTTCCCTTAAAGACCATGTGCTCGATGAAGTGCGAGACGCCGTTTTCCTCGGGGCGCTCTTGGCGCGCACCGGTGCGGAGCCAGATGCCCACGGAGACAGAGCGGACAGACGGCATGGACTCGGTGAGAACCGTCAGTCCGTTGGGAAGAACGTCTTTGCGAACATTCGGCATGTGTCGAACCCCTTGTTGCAGAAAAGCTTCTACCAAAGCCAAAACGGCAAAGCCCGCACTTGCCCACCACTTCTTTTGTACCACAGAGCCGGCAAAAAGACCACGGCGGCCGGCAAAAGTCATCAGTTATCAGCTCTCAGTCGTCGCTAAAAGGCCCCGCGCGGGGTGGTGGCTTTTTTTGAGAGCTGATGACTCACAACTGACGACTGTTTGCATGAGGTTTCCTCTTGCGCGAATTTAAGCGTCTGCCTATACTGGTAATTCTCTCAGGAGGAAATGCATGCCTCTGTGCATGATCCCTTGCGAGGAAGTGCGGGCCTGTAGCTCAGGTGGCTAGAGCGCACCCCTGATAAGGGTGAGGTCGGTAGTTCAACTCTACCCAGGCCCACCAATCAATTCAGTAGGTTACCGGTATCTCCCCCAGTCCCAAGCAGCTTTTGTGTCGTGCTTTGTGCCATAGGTAGGGCCGATTCCCCTCTTTTGGCGCTTTCGAGTACCATCGCGGTAGGTTTCGGCAGACATATTGCAGCAAGCGCGCGGCGCTTGGCTTCCTTGCGGATGTGGGAATAGTGTTCAAGCATTCGCTGGGAAAGATGGCCGGCAATTGACCTAATGGTTTGCTCGCTGGCGTTCCCTTCGGCAAGCATGGTGATACTGGAATGCCTGAGATCATGGAAGCGAAGGCCGGCCAGTGGACTTTTAATCTCCTTCATGTCCGCCTTGCACTCAGTATTCCGGCAAGAGTTGGCTGGAGCTTGAAGGCGCCCGCACGCGGGGCACTTGACGGCGCGGGTTACGGTGCGCCAGGCCGTCCGCCATGTCTTCTGTGGCCTCAGGGGGTCTACGTTGCCATTCTCGCAGGCGGGAAAGACGAAATGTTCTGGAAGTCCATAGCCCTGTACCTGCGCCTGCTCTCGCAGTTGACGCACGGCGACAAAGGCATCATCGTTCAACGGAATCTCCCGTTTACCGGCGGCGGTCTTGGAGCGGTGGACGGTAACGAAGCGTTCGAGCAAGTCCGCATCTTGCCAGCGCAGGTGCTTTAGTTCGACGGAACGCATGGTAGTGTTGAGCGCCAGCACGATCGCGCACCGCAACCTCTGGCTCTCTGGCCGGGAGAGCGCAGCCCGTAGAAGCGTGGTTTGTTCTTCGTCGGTCAATGCCCGGCCCACGGTGCTGGCATCAACTTTCAGTGGCTTCAACTCGTCAAGAAACGGACGGTGGCGCTTGTGGAGTTTCATCACCCTTACGACGGCCCCGCGTTCCATATTCAGCGTCGCGTTCGATAGCCCCGCCTCTTTCCGCTGAATCAGGTAATCCCTCACCGTGTCCGGCTTCACTTTCTTCAACGGTAGTGAACCGAAGGCGCGGCGGGGAGCGGTGCCGACACTGTTACAAGCTTGCTTACAAGAGCCAGCGAGAATCTGTGTGCGACCGGGCACTGAGACGGACGCAGGCCATTCGAATGAGGTCGGGCGGCTCGGCAAGCATGTTTGAGCCTTTCCCCGCAAAACCCAAGGGAATGCACTGGCGCACATACGAGCAGCTTCGCGGTGAAGCCGATATGATGTTCAGCCGTTCAATCCCGGACTGGCTTCTGAGACAAATTGCGCCTCACCCGTGAGATTTCACACCAGCAAAAGTAAGCCTTCGACGCCCCTCAGCTCAGGGAAAGTTCAGGGTCAAAACTCCGCTCGGCGCAGCGAAGATGCAGCGAGGCGGCTGTTGACAAATGTTGACATTTGTTAACATTCGGAAGGCGCAACGTCGCCTAAGAAAACCTAAGTTCTCCCACGCCGCCAAATGTTAGCTTTTGTTGGCATCCGGGAGTCGAAAGTGATCCACTTAGAGCAGTGGGGTTTCAGTGTGAAAATCATCCCTCAGAACAGAGAGAGAACAGTGTGGAAAACGCCGTTGGTAACAATGGTGAGAACAACGGGAAAGGTGCACCTCAGCTCAGGCGAGGTTCAGGAGAAAAACTCCGTTCAGCTCAACGAGATTTCGACGTAAAGAGCAATGCCTCAGAACAGGCGATCTTCAGGCGTTCACGGCTTATGCGGCGCTGGGCTCACGCTTCGCCTGGTCGGGCTCATGCCCTGCTGGTTGGTTAGCCTGTTTTGCTTTCCAGTCATCCATCATTTTTCGCAGCGTCACAGGTCCAAGAATAGCGGCCCGGAGAAGGTCGTCGTCGATCTCCGCGGCCTCGCGTGGGTCGATGTTCCCGTAAATGGTGATGGTCTCGCAAACGATATTTCGAACAAATTCAGAATTTCCGATTGGTTTTCCAATGCGGCCAACAAAGTTCTTTGAGATAAGTTCTGCAAACAAGTCATGAAGCCTCTTATTCACGACAGCTGAAATCTGCGGGTTTCTTTCTGTCGCCATCTTCCCCCCTGTGCTTCCTAGTTTCAACCTGCATATTGAAAAGTGACGGCTTTAGCCAATTTGTGGGACACAGACTACACCTCGAAACTGGCGATGTCCATTCGAATTCAAGCTGAGTGTGAGCCCGGAGCCAGCCCCGCGAGAGCCTTCTGAATGCCATCACAACGCCTGGCCACTCACCGCAAGCTCCAGAAACTTGTTGTCGCTCGGGTCGCGACAGTCGTTGATTGTGACATCAATCTCGACCCATTCGGATGCGCCGGCAAACGTGGCCAGAAACTGCCTCGCCTCATCTTCGGTGATATACGGGCGGAATTTTTCCCGGCTGAGCACTTCGTTAAGCTCTGTCACGACCGGCAATGAGACGAGTATCGTGCCACGATCCAAGGCATGATCGAAGGCGCGACGCGAGACCGATTCGTCGGACAGGGCTGCGCTGATCAGTGCGTTGGTGTCAAAGACGAAGCGCAAGTTACGCTTCTTTCAAGAGGTTTTCCAATATCTCCGGCGTGAGGCCGCGGTCGCGGGCCTTCCTGCTGAGGTCGGTCATCAGTTGCTTTAAGGCTGCGGGTTCCGCCATGGTCACGTCCTTTAACCATAGACTCAGAAGCGCCCCCATCTTCCTCTGATCGGCAGGCGGGGCGGCATTGAACGCTCTGGCCGCTTCCGGGTCAACCTGAATTGTGATCGTATCCGTCGCCATACGTTCTACCTCAAGCCAATTGTACCGGAGTGGTTCCGAATCCACAACCCGTGTCATAAACGTGCAGTTTGCATTTCGTGTTTGATGGTTCTCTTACCGTTGAGTCTGGCGGTCGCGCAAAGTTCAAAGTATCCCTATATTCAAGAGTGGTACAAAACGTTAGAAAATCGCTTGCCGGTCTTCGGGCATCGGAATTGGATTGTCGTCGCCGATTCTGCCTATCCGGCCCCTTGGGCAGAAGATATTGAAACGATTGTGGCGAGTGGGAGACTTCCCGAGGTTCCTTCCCGAGTTCTCGCTGCAATAGCAACTTCCAAACACGTTCGCCCCGTGATTTTCATGGACAAGGAACTTTAGTTTGTTGATGAGAAAGACTATCCTGGAGTAACTGCATTTTGCCAACAAATCGGTCACCTTTCCGGGGGTGACGCAGCAAATAGTCCGCCCCATGAAGAGATCAAGGCTAAGCTGAACGACGCGGCGGAGACTTATCGCGTTCTGATCATAAAAACAAACATGAGAATTCCCTACACATCTGTATTCGTGAGGCTGGATTGCGGATACATGACCGACGAGGTGGGTAATAAGATTAATAGAGCTATGTCAGCAATCGCAAAGACCGAACAGCACTGAGCGAGGTTGCCGACAGCATCTCCAACGAGACCCTATTCTTGGAGTAGCAGTGGAGGTCCGTAGGAGGGGGCGCTGCGGCCCACGCTGGGGAGTACGTAGCCGCCGGTTGATTGCCGGATCTTGAGTTCGGCGCGCAAGCGGATCCGGCAAGGCTGCGCTGGCCCCTTTGACTTGATTCGGTGGAGCAGAACGCCCGCGCCTTTGTACCCGATAAGGTAGGCAGGTTGCGCGACCGACGTCAGGGGTGGTGAAAGGAGCTCATTTAGAGGCGAGTCATCGAACGTGGCCAAAGCTATCTCCTCTGGACAACGCAGGCCAAGGGCCGTAATAGCCTTCAAGGCTCCTATTGCCATCAAGCCATTGGAGACAAAAAGCGCCGTCGGGCGGTGCGGTCCGCGGAGAAGCTGAGAAGTCAGATCATAGCCATTATCAATCCGAAAATTGCCTTCTCGAACCAACCCCGCATCAACAGTGAGCCCAGCTCTTCGCAACGCCAGCTTATAGCCCTGCACCCTTTCGCGGGCCGTCGTGAGCAGCATGGACCCTGTCAGCATGGCGATGCGCCGATGTCCGAGTTCCAAGAGGTGTTCAACGCAGATGCGGGTTGCTCTGACATTGTCCACAGTCACCGCGTCGACCGACATGCCGGGCGGGAGACGGTCGAGACAGACAACAGGTGTGCCGCGGGCCATCGTTTCAGCGATGTGCGCGGGGCCTTCCCGATTGGGGGCGACGACAAGCAATATCCCATCCACACGCCGCCCACTCAGGACTTCCAATATATGTTTTTCTCGCTCTACCTGGTCGTCGGTGTTGAAAGTCAGAATAAGGTATCCTTGCTCCAGGGCTGCTTCCTCAGCGCCCCGGACCAACTGCGAAAAGAATGAATTCGTGATGTCTGAGACGAGCAGCCCCAGCGTGTTTGTGCAGCGCAGCTTGAGGGAGCGAGCCACGTCGCTTGGCCGATATTTGAGCTCATGAATTGCCGTGAGCACGCGCTGGCGGAGCTCCGGGCCAACACGAATCGCGTTGCCGATGACGTTTGATACTGTTCCCACTGATACGCCAGCTTTTTGGGCCACTTCCTTTATGGTTGCCATGCTTGGTTCCTACGGCATGGAGTGAAGCCCCGAACTCGTTGTTCTGGGATCACACCGGCGCCTGGGAACGTAAGTGCGGCCAACACGCGACCGTGGGTGACACGCTGTGTGACCCGCTGTAGCTCGCAAGGGCTCAAGACGAGAAACCTGCTGCGCAGAGGAAACTCCGTAAACCGTCATGTTCGCTACGTGAGCACTGATCTCAAATATAGTACCAGAAAAAGCTATTGACACATAATCCAAAAAATGCTAAATGAATCACATATTTTGAATCGGTTCATCCTGCGTTCTTTTGCCCAGCGCTGAACCGGTTCAATCACGGGGCTTGTGTTCAAGACAGCGCAGGGAAAGCATCTGCCGTGAGGGCGAGGATGCATCCGTTGAGAAAATCAAGGCGGTGGATTCCTATTTTGTTTTTCTGCTTGGCTTGGAGTTCGACGGCCAATGGCAAGATCCCTGTAATTCTATCCACGGATGTGGGCAACGAAATCGATGACCAGTGGGCCGTCGCCTACCTGCTCGTCAATCCCGAGTTCGATGCCCTGGGGATCATTTCTGCGCACGCTCCGACCGTTTCTCCGCCCGCCGCCCATACGACTTACATGATTCTGTTGGATGAAGTCGAAAACCGGCTAAGAATGAATACCCATCCGCCATTATTCGAGGGCTCGAGTCTGCCACTGGAGAATGCCAACACTCCCCGGCCTAACCCCGGCGTTGATTTCATTATTCAGTCCTCCAAGAGATTTTCCAAGACCAACCGTCTGAATGTGCTCACGATCGGCGCAGCAACGGACGTGGCTTCTGCCATTATTATCGATCCCTCCATTGTTGATCGGATCCAGGTGGTAGCGATGGGGTTCAACAACTGGCCTGATGGGGGCGACGAATTCAATGTCTTAAATGATGTTATAGCTTGGCGGGTCCTCCTGGCGGCGAACGTCCCGGTGGTTGTCGGTTCGGGGGACATTTGTCGCAAGCATCTTTCCTTGACGCTCGATCAGGCGAGAGACCTCATCAGTACGCATGGACCGGTCGGAGGATGGCTATGGGAGGAGTTCCTGGCTTGGTATTATCGTTTCGTAAAGCCTATTCGGGAAAACGATTTTTCGAAACCCTGGATTATCTGGGATGACATCACGTTGGCATTCGCCCTGGGAATGGCGACGCAGGAAGTCCACCCGCGGCCGGTCCTGAATGACCAAGGGCGATTTGAACATCCGCAGACGGACAGGACCATTACCTGGATCACAGGCATTGATGAAAAGCGAATGTGGGCTGATTTCGTTACGAAGCTCGATGCCTATCAGCGGACCCACGCTGTTGGTCAAACGGAAGCCCAAGCTTTTCTGCCCTGATTATTTTACGGTTTGGGTCGGGATCATTTCGGGATGCACCTTGCTAAAGGCCACAGGGTCGTGACTTCTGAACGCGGGACGGATCGGAAGTGAAGGCGGCCAGGGAGCGTTCTAACTCCTCCGAGGATCTTGATGAACCCCCTTCCCCATAGACCCGGTTGGAATAAGCGGAAACCTAACGTATGGGCAGCAGTTTTCTGCCTGGGCTTGTGCGCCCTGCCCTGGGGACATGCGCAACAACCCCCTCGTCCTCCGGTATCGGAAGGGGACCCACTTCAACAAGCTCGTGACCTGCTGCAACGTCACGATCTCCCGGAAGCTCGGCAGGTCCTGGAAAACGCCGTGCATCGCAGTCCAGGCTCGGCGGAAGCTTGGCGACTGCTCTCCGACACGTATTCACAACTCGGCATGGAAGACGAAGCCATCCAGGGTTACGAAACGGTCCTGAAACTTCAGCCCAATTCTCCCAACGCACTTTACAATCTGGCGATCCTGCAATTGCGACGGAACCGCCCGGAGGAGGCAGCCCGATCTCTCAAAACTCTCCGCCGGCAGAGGCCCCATGACCAAGACGTCCTCCTGGCCTCGGCGCAGTGTCTTTTCCTATTGGGACGCACTTCGGAAGGACAACAGGCGGTCGAGGAAGTAATCAGCGCGGCCAGCGATTCCGCGTCGGTGTATCTGAAAGTTGGTCAGTTCCTCTTTGCTCATGGGAAGGTGGAAGAGGCGCTCGAACCCCTCGGCCGCGCCCTCGACCTGGCACCGGCCTCGGATGAATCCAGAATCACCCTGGCATTGGCCGAGAGCAAGCTGGGTCATTCAGCTCGGGTCATTGAGCTTCTCCAAGACCACCCCCAGATGGATTCGCCGTTTTACGCAAGCCTCCTGGGTTCGGCGCTCTGCGATCAGAAAGATTTCGAACGCGCAGTACCCCTTCTGGAGACGGCGCTTCGCCAGCAAGGCGAAGAAAAGCTGCTGTACCTCAAACTGGCAACGGCCTATGCCGGTCTTTCGAAGGGTCAGGAATCTGTGAGAATCCTGCAACAAGCGCACGTCCGATGGCCGGATGATGTACAAATTCGGTCAGCGTTGGCTCGCCAGCTATTCCACGTGCATGATCCCGTGGGTGCTCTCGTAGTGCTTCGCGAGGCGCCCGAATCCAGCCTAACGACAGAGGAACTGGGTTTGCTGGTGGAGGGCTATGCGGGACTTAACCGTCTGGACGAGGCACGCCGCTATGGCGAGTTGGCCGCGCAACGAGCGGACGTGCCAGAGCCGGTGCTGATCGCGCTGGCGAATGTTTATCAGCTCGACGCCCGCGACCCGGAAGCTATCGCCTTGCTGGAGAGGTACCGTAGCAAATTTGCCGACTCCCCGCGATATCTTTTTACCCTCGCCTTCAGCTATTACAATCGAGGTAATTACCTTCTCTCGAATGACTTGCTCGGCGAGGTCATTGCACGTGACCCGAAGCTTGCACAAGCTTTCTACCTGCGAGGTAGCTGCCTTTCAAGTCTGGGTAAGCCGGAAGACGCGCTGCCCCAATACGAGACTGCCGCTCGGCTCGCCCCGGATAACTTTCTTTACCACTTCCAGCTCGGGATGGTGCTTTCCCTCTTGCACCAGAAGGAGCGGGGCGCGGCGGAGCTGAAAAAATCCCTCGAGCTGAATGACCGGCACGCTCCCGCGCACTATGAGCTGGCCAAAATCTATTTCGACAGTTCCCGCGACGAACTGGCGCGGCAGCAGTTGGAGAAGGCCATTCAGGTTAATCCCGAATTCGAAAGTTCCTATTACCTCCTGAGCCGGGTTTACGCGCGCCTGGGGCGGCGGGAAGAATCCGCGGCCACCCTCAAGCATTTCCAGGAGCTGCAACTGAAGCAGCGCGAGGCAGAGCGGGCGCTGAAAGAGACAAGTATGGACAGGCAGAATCCTTGAAGTATTCGCACTTCGCGCCACTTCCGGTGTTTTTGTGCAGGATGGGTGGGGGAAAAGCTGACCGTGCTGCTTCCCCAAACAGATCCCCTCCTTCCGCATTGTGGACTTCGCTCACAGGGAGGGACAAGCAGCTCAGTTGTCGATGAACTGGAGATCGACTGGCCCTCGGGCTTGGTGCAAACGTTTCACAACATCAAGAGTCGACAGATTTGGCAAATCAAGGAAGGAGAAAGTGAAGTAGTACCTGATCGATCGCGTCGGGCTGGGTCAATCTATTCAGTTGGAAGCTAAACAGAAGGAGAAGGAAGCTATGGCTCAAAAAGGCGAAATGGTGAAGTTCCTTACCCTAATGGCGCTGACAGTTTGCGTAGGAATGGCAATGCTCCCTCGCCGAATGTCCGCGCAAACTTTCACGGGCGACATTCTGGGAGTCGTCACAGACCAAAGCGGGAGCGTTGTGCCCAATGTCACTTTGACGCTGAAAAATGTGGCGACAAACACAACACGAGAAACGAAAAGCGCCGACGACGGGAGCTACATCTTTTCCCTCTTGCTCCCAGGGACGTACGAGATCACGGCCAGGGCATCGGGGTTTAACTCCGTTGTCGCTTCAAATATCATCCTGCACGTTGGAGAGAGACAAAGGGCTGACCTTAAGTTGGAGGTAGGCCAAGTTACAACCACGGTCCAAGTGACAACCGCGGCAGCCCCCGTCGCGTCGAACGACACCGTGGTCGGACAGGTCATTTCGCAGACCGCTGCGGAGGAGCTGCCGCTCAACGGTCGGAACTTCTTGCAACTGGCAATGCTTTCTCCCGGCGTATCGGAAATTCGGGATGCTATTTCTCCGATCACGAGCTGGGAGAACCGGAGTGACATGTCCATTATTGTAGAAGGACTTCGGGAGACGGACAGCAGCTATCTGCTGGATGGGGTTGAGACAAGGTCTCCGCGATGGGGGGGAGCACCATCCGCCCCACAGTGGACGCCATTCAAGAATTCGAAGTCCAACGGAATGCTTTCACGGCAGATGAGGGGTGGGGGACCACGGTGGTGAATACGGTGGTCCGCACGGGAACCAACGCCCTGCACGGATCAGCCTACGAGTTCCTTCGCAACAATGTGCTGGATTCCCGGAACTTCTTCGATGCGAATACGCCTCCCTTTAAGCAGAACCAATTTGGCGCCACTGTAGGAGGGCCTATCCTAAAGAACAAGGCGTTCTTCTTCGCGTCCTACGAAGGTTTCCGGCAGGACCTAACCAACACGTACTTGGGAGATGTGCCTACTGCGGCGGAGCTGGAGGGGATATTTCCCACAACCATAATAGACCCACAGACGGGCCAACCTTTTACCAGCAACCAAATCCCCAGTACGCTTTTTGACCCTATAGCTGTGAAGGTCAATGCCTACTGGCCCGCTGTCGATCGGCCATTTGACCCCACGCTAAACTACGGACGAACTGCCGCCACCATAGATAGTTACGATCAGGCTCTCGGGAGAGTCGACTGGAATTTGGGGAACGGCGACCGAATGTTTGCGCATTATGCTTTCGTCAACGAGCCTGACATCCAACCCACACTGATTAACGGGTTTGGGATCAACAGACCCATTGCTGACCAAAACTTTGCATTAGGCCATACGCACACTTTTGGCCCGAACGCAGTTAACGAGTTGCGCTTAGGCTATAATCGCAGCCGCGTTTATAGCATAAACCAGGGCGCCGACGGACCCAACCTGGCCAAAGAAATCGGCTTGCTCAACACCACTCAGAATCCGAAGGGGTTTGGACTGCCCGGCTTTTCGATAACGGATTGTTGCGGCGTGGGCCAAGGGTATACACAGACCCAGGAAACACTCGACCAGTTATTCGAAGTTAACGACAACCTGAGCTATACCAGAGGCAAACATACCCTCAAGGTTGGAGCCGATCTCCGGCGTGAACGCCTGTTCATCGTTAACGATTATCCCAGTAGCGCTCAGTTCAGCTTCAGCGGCCAATACACGGGTGTCGGGTTTGCCGATTTCATGCTGGGCCTTGCCAACACTGCCGCGGAAGGCCTTGGTGACAGCTCGGCTAACTTTAGAGGCACCGAACTTAATTGGTTCATCCAAGATAACTATAAGGTGACATCAAAGTTCGACCTCTACCTCGGTCTAAGGTACGAATACCCATCTCCTTACACGGAAATCAACAATAAAGAGGGATGGCTGAACTTTGCTACTGGCCAGTTAATCCACGTCGGCCTGGGTCAATGGCCGAGGGGTTTGTTTATCCCCGATACCAACAACTTCGCGCCGCGCTTTGGGTTTGCTTACAGCCCCTTTTCCAAGACGGTGATCCGAGGAGGGTTCGGCGTCTACTATGACTTGAGATCTGCCAACGAAACGCAATTTAACGGCGTCCTTCTGCCCCCTTGGTTTGAAGACATTTCCCTCACCAACACACTCCCCACCCCCACCTTCTCACTGTCTTCAGGCTTGTTCCCTACAACCGTTATCAGCTCCGATACTTCCCCGAACACGATCGACCCATTTGACCGCACCCCTTATGTGTACATGTACAACATGAATGTACAACACTCGGCTTTCGGTACATTATTTGAGGTGGATTATGTTGGGTCGGATGGCCACAAATTGGACCGACGCTTCAACCAGAATATTGCTGTTCCAGGTCCCGAGCCGCTGGCTGAGCGGCGCCCGTTCCCGTTGTTTGGAGATATTTTAACGTCGGAAAACAATGGCTGGTCAAACTACAATGGCTTGGACGTCAAAGCTGAACACCATTATTCGAACGGGTTGATGCTATTGGCTGCCTACACGTACGGCAAGGATTTGGACATCGGAGGACCCGATGAATACGCTTTCCGTGACGTCACCGGCACGCTGAAGGATTTGAGGGGGCCGGCATCAATCGATCAACGCCAGCGCTTCGTCACAAGCTACGTGTACGACCTTCCTGTGGGCAAGGGAAAGAAACACTGGCAGACCAGTGGGGGGATTGCAAATAAGCTGATCGGTGGCTGGTCGATCGACGGTATTACCACATTCGGCAGCGGTCATCCCTCCGGCCCCCAATTGGGTAACGGGGGAACCAGTGATACTGACTGGGCCAACATCGGAGCGCGAAGAATTCAGCCAGCCATCTGCATTGGCCCCGTCAATAGCCCAACCGATAGGGCGAATATCAGGAAGGGCCCAGTTCTGTACCCCTATTTCAACGTAAATAACATTCTGCTCCCTGCTGAGGGAACGCTGGGCAATTGCGGGCGAGATAGCCTCGTAGGACCAGGTGTGGATAACTGGGACATGAGCTTCCAGAAGCAAACTAACATCACGGAACGGGTTGGTATCCAATTTCGGGCTGAGTTTTTCGACATTTGGAACCATGCTCAGTTCTATGAACCTGACAGCGACCCCCTCGATGCAAGTACTACTTATGGCCGCATCACTTCGGCTGCTCCACCGAGGCAGATCCAATTAAGTATGAAGATACTATTTTAGAGGGTGTGAGTTGTTAGTCATGGATGGCGCGGAAGGGGGATTTCGGGAGCGCAAAAGGCAACGAGCTGCCCTTTGTCACCTTTTCGGCTGGTGTTACCTCCTCTCTGTGGCGGGAGCTGCGGCGCGGCAGGCGGCGCAGCTCCCCCCGCTTTCCCAACGAGCGCGAGAAGCACCGAAAATGGGAAGGTTCAAAGAAGCCCAGGAGGCTTACGAAGAGAGCATCAAACAGAATTCCAGATCCCCGGAGGCCTATTCTAACCTGGGCCTTGCCCTATACATGCAGGGGCACTATCCCGGCGCGATCACTGATTTACAACGGGCCCTGGAGTTTGATCATGACTTGCGAAATACGGTGGTACTGTTAGCTCTCAGCTATTTCAGTCTTAATGAATTCGGAAAAACCGTCCCCTTATTAGAGAAGGCATACACTGAATACAAGGATGATCCAGTAGTTGCGCAACACCTTGGTTTGGCTTACTTGAAGGTCCACGAGGATGAGAAAACGCTCGCCGCGCTCAGCCGCTGGGTCGAACTTGAGCCCAACAATCCCGACGCCGTCTATTACAAAGATAAGGCGGCTTCGTACGTCTCTTTGAACGCGTTTGAGAAGTTGGAAGAGATAGGTCCAGATTCTTGCCGCATGCACGAGTTGCAAGCCGAACTTTTCGCGCAGCAAGGGCAGACAGATGCTGCTGTCGGTGAATACCAGAAAGCCCTGGTCGCCCGACCCCAATTGCCCGGGCTCCATTTCGCGCTCGGCACGCTGTATTGGGAAAACAACCGTCACGCAGAAGCGCGCGCGGAATTCGAGCAGGAGCTGCAGATCAGCCCCTACGACGCCCCCACTCACTACTTGCTCGGTGAGGTTCTACTCCAACAGAATGAACTAGCTGGCGCGGCCATACATCTCTCTCGCGCTCTGGAACTCCAGCCCGGTTTGATCAACGCGCAACTGGACATGGCCAAGTTATATCGCTCGCAGGGCGAAACCACGGACGCCATCGAAACGCTTCAGGGGGTAGTTCGCGCTGACGGTGACCGTCCGGAGCCCCATTTCATGCTTTATGAGCTGTACGAGAATGCAAAAGATTTGGACAGGGCGAAGGCAGAACTGGCGACTTTCCAGAGACTCAAGACCTTGGCGTCCGAGAAAGAGCGGAAATCTAAAGGCGCGAATGTGCTCCGTTGAGGATGAACCGAGATCTTCGAAGATTGGCGATCGCGCTGATGGTCCTGGGATGCTGGGGGGCCGTGTGGAACGCAGACTTCAGTTCGGCTTTCCCGCAGGACGCCGAAGCGGGCTTCAACGAGGCTCTCCAGGCCTTCCGCGTGGGAGATAAGCAGAAAGCCGTTACGGTACTAGAAGAGACCCTGAAAGCTCAACCTGACCATGCCCCCAGTCATGAACTGCTTGGCCTTGCCTTATCCGCGTTGGGAAAAAGCGAGGAGGCGCTGCAGCACTTGCGTGAGGCCTTGAGGTTGTGGCCGGACCAACCGGTGTATTGGACCAATCTGGCGATTTTTTATCTCCGACAATCTCGGAGGGAGGAGGCGGAACAGGCACTTCACAAATCGTTGGAGGTTGAGCCCAGCCCTCCTGCCTACAGGTTGCTGGGTCTCATCCGGCTAGATCAGCATTCCGATGAGGAAGCTGTGCGATTGTTCACCAAGGCGCTGGACCTGGCCCACGACGACGTGGAGTCGTGGTATTACCTGGGGCTTGGGCAGCAGGCGTTGGCACATTCTGAGGAGGCGATCCGTTGTTACGAGGAAGCCCTCAAGCGTGCACCGGGCGATTTTCACACCCAAATCCAGATGGGGACGGTTTTTTTGACTCGCGGTCAGCAACAGCAGGCTCTTGTGCACCTGCAAGCAGCGCAAGAGGTTCGTCCTCAAAGTGCCCAAGGGTACCGGCTTTTAAGCGAGGCCTATTTGGGAATCGGAGATTTGAAACAGGCGCTAGAATCGGGGCGTCATGCCGTAGAGCTAATGCCCGACGACCGCCAAGCGCACTACCAGTTAGGCTTGGTTTGGGCCCGCCTGGGGAAGAGTGAGGAAGCGAAGAAGGAGTTTGCTGTCTCAGAGGGGCTTCCCAAAAAACCGGAAATTACGCCTCTAGGGCGCTGGCGCGATCTCCACACTGAGGGACTCAGCAGCGATGGACCGAAGCCTTAGACCCCGCTTGTGGCTCTGGAGCTTGTTACTTGTGTCGGCGGGAATGGTATGCCTTTTAGGTTCTCAACTGACGGGGCGATCAGGCAATGCGAGCGCCCCTTTTGTCGACGTGCGCGCGAGTTCCGGCATCACCTTTCAGGAGCACAACGGAGCGCAGGGCGGGAAGGAGCTGATCGAAACTTTTACCGGGGGCGTCGGCTTACTCGACTATGATAACGACGGCTTGCTGGACGTCTACTTGGTCAACGGCGCGGCCATACCTTTACTGCGGAAGGAGGGGCCAGAGTATGCGAATCGTCTCTACCGCAATCTGGGCAACTTCAAGTTTGTTGACGTAACGCAAGCTGCGCACGCCGAGGGTCGTGGCTACGGAATGGGGGTAGCGGTAGGCGATTACGACAACGACGGCTTTCCTGATCTCTACATCACGAACTTTGGCCAAAACCAGCTCCTGCATAACCGTGGAGATGGGACATTCGAAGACGTTACGGAAAAGGCAGGGGTGGGGGGCGGGGGCTGGAGCACCAGCGCGGCCTTCCTTGATTACGACCGGGATGGGTACCTGGATCTTTTCGTGGCACGCTATGCGGTTTACGAATTAGGGAAGTATCCGCCCTGCCGCGACGAGGTAGGTCTCTTAGGTTACTGCCTTCCCGACCTTTTCCAGCCCATGAGCGCTTTGCTTTTCCACAACAACCACGACGGAACTTTCACCGATGTCAGCCATGCGGCGGGAATCGACCGCGTGAAGGGGCGCGGCTTGGGCGTTACCATCGGGGACTACGATGGGGACGGTTGGCCAGACATCTTAGTAACCAACGATCGGGGGAGGAATTTCCTGTTTCACAACAAAGGCGACGAAACTTTCGAAGAAGTCGGCCTGCCCGCGGGTATTGCCTACAGCATGGATGGTATGGCGCGCGCTGGCATGGGCACGGACTTCGGCGACTATGACCAGGATGGCTGGTTGGATATATTGGTTAACAACTTTCAGGCTGAGGGAATGGCGCTGTTTCATAACTCGAATGGACAATTCTTCACCGATGTGGGTGGTCAGGTTGGCTTGCACGATCCTTCTTACCCTTACGTAGTCTTTGGCGGGAAGTTCGTGGACTACGACAACGATGGGCTCCTTGATATCTTTGCGGTCAGTGGCCACACCCAGGATGACGTTAGCTCATACCAGCCCTACATTACCTACCCCGAACCCAAGCTGCTGTTCCGGAATGTGGGAGGCAGCTTTGTTCGTGTTGACGATGGCCCCGAGGGTGCCCTTGGTCAACTCAAGGTGAGCCGCGGCGCAGCTTTCGGTGACCTGAACAACGAGGGCGTTGTGGATGTGGTCGTCAATAACACAAACGATAACCCCCAGATTCTCCGCAACATGGCGGGGAGCCAAAACAAGTCGCTACTCATCAAGTTGGTCGGGACGAAGAGCAATCGAGACGGCATCGGTACGAGGCTGGAGGTTCACTACGGAAACCACGTCCAGATCCTGGAAGCAAAGGGTGCGGCGAGCTATCTTGCCGCCAATGACTTGCGCGTGCATGTGGGGTTAGGGGCTTGTGCCCAAGTGGATGAACTGATTTTGCGCTGGCCAAGCGGGAAGGTTCAGACCCTGCGCAACCTCGCCGCCGGCTACTTGCATGTGATTTCCGAAGACCAGGGAGTCCTAAAGTCCGAGAAACTGGTTCCGAGACCGGCCATGAATGACAGCCTTCCTGAAGCACCTTGTCCTTCGCCAAAACCACATCAGGCAGAAAGCAATTGACATTTTCCAGTGTCGGCCCTCACCCTAAACGCCATGTTCGCGCTGCTTGGTTCCCTGCTTCGTCTTTTCGTTTCGCCCGCTAACCCGACTTTCGCAGTTGGGGCAGTAGGCGGCGGGTAAGTGGTTTATTTTCAGCAGAGCGATCTCCAAGGTCTACACTACAATTTGAGCCTGCACCCGCTGATCGATGACGGTCTCCGCGGGCTTGATGCGGGGTGGCGGTTGCGACGGCAGTGCCAGATGGAGTTGGTGGAGCAGGAGCATCTGCTCGGGTTCCGGCTGCGTGTAGCGCGGCATGATGAGCCAGCGCCCGTCGGTGGTGGGCAGGCAGACGTCGAGCATTTGAATCGTGGCCAGTTTCTCCAGCACGGCGCGCGGTGTCAGCCCCGGGGCGCAGGGGGCTAGCCGCTGCCGGAGGGTGACCGACAAAGCGTAAGCGAGGAAAGCCACAAAGATGTGGGCCTCCACGCGCTTCTCGACTTGGTGATAAATCGGACGCAGCCCCAATTCGCTCTTCAAGGTTTTGAAGGCCGCTTCGATCTGGGTGAGGAGGATATAGAGTTCCCAGAGCACTTCCGGCTTCTCTCCCAGCAGGTTCGAGCGCAGCAGATAGTGGCCATCGCGGAGTTCCGCCTTCTGCAACTTCTCTTGGTCCAAGTGAAAGGAGAAAGTCTGGCGGGTGACTTCCTCTCCCTCGCGGGGCAAGTGTAGAGGCACGAAGCCGAAGGCGCGGCCGGCGTCCTTCTTGGCCGCACCGATGCGCAGCAGCAATTGATCGCGCGCCGGAGCACTGCGGCGCAACTTGCGCAAGGTCTTCAGCAAGCGAACCAACTTGCGCCGCCGTATGGCGCGTTCCTTGGCGTACCGGCCTTCACTCTTGGCCAGCACGTACAGTTCGCCGTCTTCCACGAATAACTTCACTTCCACCGATTCGCGCACCTTCTGCCAGGGCAATTCCAGCCAGCGCTTTGCGTACTGCTGAATCTTGC
The DNA here is from genome assembly GCA_963825395.1 of uncultured Acidobacteriota bacterium. GTDB lineage: Bacteria > Acidobacteriota > Terriglobia > UBA7540 > UBA7540 > Bog-366. The sequence goes on from CAWGTQ010000016.1 coordinate 93,807, forward strand.
CGCGCGGCGTCCCCACCAGGTAGAAAACTTCCCGTCCCCCGGTGCGCATCTCTGCCAGCACCTCTTCGGTCGGAATCCCCCGATCCATCACCCACACCCGCCGCGCCCGCCCGTACTGCGCTTCGATCTGGTCGAGAAATCCGCGCAGCGTGGTGCGGTCTGAGGTGTTGCCCGCCAGCACTTCGTAAGCCAGGGGAAATCCCTCCGGCGTCACCACCAGCGCGATCACCACCTGCCGGCAATCGCCGCGATGGTCCCGACTGTAGCCGTGCTTCGCCTTGGGAATCTCCTCGCCTTCGCCTTCGATATAGGTGCTCGTCAGGTCGTACAGCAACACGTCGAAGCGCGCCTGAAACAGCTCTTGCCAACGTTGCCGCAGGTGATCGAACAGCACGGTTTTGTGCTCCCCGATCCGGTCCAGACAGCGATACAAGCGATCTTTTTCCGCCACGGCGAAGCCCGTCCCCAACAGATCTCCCATGGCACTCTGATCAAACCCTTGCCGGTGCAAACGGAACTCGCTGCCCGGCGCCACCAACCGGTTCACCACCAGCAACTCCAGCACCTTTGCCCACGGCACTTCCTCCCGTCCCTGGCCCAGACGCTCTTCCCAAAATTCGCTCAACCCCAACTGCCGCCACAGTTCGCACCCCAGCCAGTAGTTGCCAAACGCCCGCGGCCGCCGCAACTCCATCTCCTTCAGCTTCACCTGCACGCCGTCCAACGCATCGACAGGAATGGCGCGATCCTCGGGAAATAAACTCAGGCTCGCGGCCCGCTGCTCGGCTTCATCAAACACCTCCAGCGTCTTGCGCCACGCCGCTTGCTGACTGTCGTTAATCTCGCCCAAATACAGCACCCGCCGCTGCACCACCCGGCCCGAACGCAACCGCCGACTCTCCTCCACGCTCCAATAGCGGTGCTCCTTGCCGTCTTTCTTGCGCTTGTTCGCACGCAGGTACATGGCTGGCGGCCATTGTGCCAAGCTTGATCGCAGATGAAAAGGGGGTAGGTCTACACTACAAGCCTTTGCCTACAACCCACATTGAAGAGTCAGGACTTATCGCCGTGCCCCCGCCGAATCTCGCCCGAAAAAGCTCCGAACTGCGAAAGTCAGGCTAACCTCCGAGATATCGCCCTGGAGAACCTTGCCCTTCGCCAACAACTGACTGTGTTCAAGCGCAAGTGCCCGCGGCCTCGGGTGCGAAGGACGGATCGCTTCTTTTGGGTGTGGCTGTCCGGGAGTTGGAAGGATTGGCACCGAGCGCTGGTTATCGTCAGGCCAGAGACCGTCGTGGCCTGGCATCGCAAGGGCTTTCGCCTCTTCTGGAGCTGGATTTCCAGGCGAAAATGCGGCCGCCCAGAAGCCAGCCCCGCGATTCGAGCTCTGATCCTGAAGATGGCAGTTGCCAACCCACTTTGGGGAGTGCCCCGTATCCACGGGGAGTTGCTCAAGCTGGGTATCCCCATCTCGGAACGAACCGTGTCGCGACTCCTCCCCAGAAAGCGTCGACCTCCTTCTCAAACTTGGAAGGCGTTCCTCGACAACCATCTGAACCAACTGGTTTCCATCGATTTCTTTACGGTGCCCACCGCCACCTTTCGGGTTCTGTTCGTTTTGGTGGTTTTGGCCCATCGTCGGCGCAGGGTGGCGCATTTCAACGTGACCGAACATCCGACGGCGGCTTGGACCGCTCAGCAAATCCTGGAAGCGTTCCCCGAAGACACGGCGCCACGCTATTTGATCCGAGATCGGGACCAGATCTACAGCGAATGTTTCCGGAATCACCTTAGAGACATGGACATCACCGAAGTCCTGACAGCACCGCAAAGCCCCTGGCAAAATCCGTATGTCGAGCGGCTCGTGGGCTCCATCCGGCGCGAGTGCTTCGATCACATGATCGTGCCAGGAGAGAAACATCTGCGACAAATCCTGAAAAGCTATTTCCATTACTATCTGGGTTCGAGAACTTACCTATCTTTAGCCAAGGACGCTCCGACCACTCGCGTCGTGCAGGGGCCGGAGGCGGGAAAGATCGTGGAGATCCCGCAGGTCGATGGCCCATAAGCGCTAAGTTAAGCTTCTCAATTCTGCATTTTATGCAAACTGACCGCTAATAAAAGGCCGGATTTTGTCTTTATCTTAGCGCTTATGGGTCGATGGCCTGCACCATCGCTACGAACGGCGCGCTGCGTACGGGAAAACAAAGGAAGGCGAGTACATGACCCAAAAAGAAGCGCAGGACAAAGGCTACCACCCGGCAGCTAATCAGCCATGCATGTGACGCGCAGCCCTTGTTCCTTGGCTATGACACAGGCAAGACTAAGGAGCAATCGGATGATGACGGATGAAGTGAAGAATCTGTCCACGAAACCCCGGCATTGTTTCGAGTACCTCGAAGCGCACCCAGGCGACCAGCGGCTGGCCGACCGCTTGATGCGAATCCTTCGCCACCTCCCCCAAGCCAGTCCGTGGCTTCGACTCAACAAACTCGTTGGCATTTACCAACTCGCCTGTGCTCCTAAACTCGATGCGCAGTTGGAGCGCTACCGCCAACCAGAACTAGATTCCCTGAAAACCGTCCTCCAGTTCGACAACCTGTACAGGTACAAGGGCGAGAATGACGGGAAGGAAAAGATCTACGAGCACCAGCGGCATCTTGGGGCAGCCATCTTGAAAAGGGCGAGCGATGAACTGTCGGCTAATCTGGAGGAAACCAAACAATGCCAATCGTTTTGTGAGTTGCTCCAGTGCATTGAGTCTGCAACGAGACCCCTTGAAGGGTTCGGCCAGGTGGCCCTCTACGATACCGCACCGAGAATTGGGGCGAAGCTAGACAGATGGCCCAAGGTCGTCTATCTCCATGCGGGGACCATGGAGGGCTACAAGAATCTGTGTGCCATGTGTTCGAGCCATGCAAATATTATGAAAACAAGAGTAGGTCAGAAGTGGGTGATGTGGGTTCGGCTGGACGGTTTGCCCAAAGAAGTCCAAGTGGTGAAGCCACATCACGCCGAGAACTTCCTGTGCATCTTCAAGGGGTATTTCAAGAACAGCGTGAGTCGTCACCCTAGCAGACCGTGTTGTTGATGCTGCGGTAAGCACAATCTCTCGACATTCTCTTGAGTGGCCCAAGACGGTGTTGGGCCTGTGGCCTGATCCTGGCTGGAGCGCAAACGATAGCGATCCGATTGATGCTACAGTTGCGTTTCTCAAAGGGGCCACGAACCCTCTCACAGTTCTGACGTCATGGAGGACGCTACGAGACGAATTCAGGCGTACCGCGAGGCCGGACATAGATTCGTAATGGCAAGACCTCACGGCCTGTTATCTCTCGTTCTTGATGCTCGTCACTGCACACTGTGCGGGCAAAGTAATGGACGGCACCTGGCTTGATCTTGTCTCCGGACAAGTGATTGAAAACAAGGGTTCAATAAATCAAGTCTTCGGTTGTCCGAAGGCCTCTCCTCCGGCCAACAGCTTGACATCTTCCGCACCGGAGGTCCGCATCAAAGTAGCTCGGAATAGGTTTCTCAAGTTAAGTGGAGAATAACGTGAGGTGACTTGTGAAGAATTGTGCCATTACAGGCCTGAGCATTCTGTTCTTGAGCGCAGCCAGTCTTACTGCCGCGCCCATGGAGCGGTGGATTCACGTTCGAGTCGAGAGCACGCGTGGGGTGAACACGGGCGTGACCATCAACGTGCCGATCGAGATGGCGTCGACGGTGTTGCCTTCGATTCCGGCCGGTGAGGAGCGCCACGGCAAATTCAACCTGCAAGCGTCGGTGAATGGAACCGATTTGCGGGCCGTACTCGACGCAATTCGCAATTCGGCCGATCACTCTTCCGTTAGTTTCGAGCGGCGTGACAAAGAGGTGAGCGTCACGAAATTGGGCGACGATTTGTTGATTAAAATCGCTGATAAACCCAACCCTGAACGGCATGCCACTGAAACGATTGCCATTAAGACTCCTATTCCGGTGGCCAAGGCCATGGTGGACGGCGGGTCGGAACAACTTGACATCGGAGCGGGCATCCGAGCGCTGGCCCGGCAGGGCGATGTCGACGTGACGGTGAACAAGGAAAAAGAAACCGTACGCGTCTGGACGGACACCACCACGGGTTCCGACTAGTCCGTTGGGACACGCCCCGGCTCTGCCAGCGAATATTTACCGCCTGAGCGCCGGGGGTGGTCACCCAAAGCGGCAGCTTTGCTGGCGCACTCCGAAAGACAGCCCCGCCTTTGCGTGAGGTTGTCAATTCTTCCCACCCTCTCACGCGTAAGCTGCCGGGATTCAGCCCGTACCTCCACGTAATCGGGACATATAACCTCTCCCCATTCAATGCAACACGCGCAATGTTCTAGGGTGCGGGCGGCATCGCGTTGATTGAGCCCAGGGGACTCGCCGGCTTCGGTCCACATTTCGATTCCGTCGCAGGAAGGGCAAGTGATGGCTCCCCAGCCGCCGCAACCAGTGCATTTATCGCCGGCGGCAAGCTCTTCTTCCGGCTGTGCATCAGCAGCGTCGCTGGATGACGGCAGGGCAGACAAGGTCGCATTATGGGTGGAAGCCCCTGTGCGGGTCGCGGCCGCCGGCACGAGAACAGGTGGCCGCGACGACTCGAAAATCTGGGAAACGTCCGTCACCCCTTGGCGTACACCCCATACTCGCGCGCGGCATCGAGCATCGCGAACACGTTTTCCGTCGGCACGTTGCGCTGGATGTTGTGCACCTGGTTAAACACGTAGCCACCGCCAGGCGCAAAAACCTCGATCCGCTCCCGCACATGTTCCCGGACCTCCTCCGGCGTCGCTCCGCCCAGTACTCTCTGCGTGTCGCAGCCGCCACCCCAGAACACGATCTTGCGACCGAACTCCTTCTTCAGCCGGGCGGGATCCATGTTCGCCGCCGAGGTCTGGACGGGATTCAGAATGTCAATGCCGGCCTCGATAAAATGGGGGATCAGGTTGTAGACGGAACCGCAAGAGTGCAGGAAAGTCTTCCAGGGCGTGCTCTTATGGACCCATTCACAAAGGTTCCGGTAGTGAGGTTTCATCATCTCCGCCCAAAGGCTCGGTTTGATGAACTCCCCACGCTGCGTGCCGCTGTCGTCGGAGGCGATGCCCCAGGCAAAACAGCGGTCGCCCACAGCTTCGTGCAGGAGGGTCAGGCACTTGATGCTGGCTTCCACCGACCGGTTCATCATCTCATGACAGGTTTCTTTCTCAGTCAAGAGCATCATCATCCATTGGTCCGGCATGCCCATGGTAACGTTTGAGCGCGGGTCGGTGATGATGCTCAATCCCAAGAAGCACACACCCCCGCCCCACCCGAGCAGAGCGTAGTCCGTGCCGCGGTAAAGCTGGGAGGAGTATTCCTCAATCTGTTTCAGCAATTCGTCCGCGATGTCATCAACAGGGTGGAACTTCGCCGGGTCAATTCCGTCCCCTCGGTTGAAAGACACATCATCGAAGTAGTAGCCGTCCTTGGGCATGCGGTAGGAGCCGGGCGCACCGTTTTTGTCAAGTAGTACCCAGCTTCCATCCGCCTCTTCGTGGATGCGGGTGCCGGGCAGAAAAAGCACGTCCGTGCCGGAGAAAAGGCGGCGCGGCACCCAATGACTCGCGGGGGCCATCAGGCCAGGGATCATGGTGATATCCACTGGCATCACGTCAAGGCTGAACCGTTTCCGCACCGGCTCTTCCACAACGGCAATCATGCCCGGCGTGTCGGCCACGCGCGGCGTGTTGGAGAGACCCAGCCGGCGCGACACTCGGTCGTACGACTCGACCGCAATCCCTGATGCCTTAAGCCCTCCCAGGTCGATCGGTACCCGGTCAGCTTCCTGAAAGTTGATGGTCTTCAGAACGCGCTCTCGGGATTTCATAGAGTCAATTCCCTTCTGCTCAGATTTGCCAAAGAGACTACCACGGTCAGCAGGCACAGAGTTCAGCTTTGTCAGCGGCTGGCCCTTCCCAGACGATCCATTGGCGGGTTCCCGGCCGGTCTTGAGCAGCCGGGCCTGAAACGGCTTCGATATCGCCGCTAACTAGCGCAATGACTTTTCAGTTGGCCATGTGATTGTCGATGTCCCTTGCGGTGTATTTTACCAGAGTCGGGAAGGAGCTGACTACTTTATGGAATCAGACCCAATCGAGGAAGAGACACAATAGCTGCGGCGACAAGGCTTTCATAGAAACAGCTTTCAAAGCCTAGCCACTTACAGCGTTGGTGGCGCTTGCGGCCCACCAAATCTGCAAATCCTCTACGACCTCGGCGAGTGCTGAGGGAATCATGTAGAAACCTTCATCGTTGCGGCCGAGTTGTTCCGAGGTGACTTTGACACTACAGTCGGGGCAAATCTCCGCTTCGACAATCGTTCCGGGCTCCGCATTACCGAATTTTTCCAGCAGCTTGACTCGTCACTTCTCATGCCCTTTACCGCATGACATCGTGTACCCCTATGTCCTTCAGTCCAATCTCTGACCCGCCTCGGCAAAGGCACCCCGCTCTTTCCAGAGTTTGTAGAGGCCCCAGGCGGCGACGGTGCAGCCGTCGCGAATGGTTCCGTTGAGAATCATCTCCTCGAACTTGGCAATCGTGGTGGCTCGCAGTACCAGATCATGCTCTTCCGGGTCAGGGTCCGTGCTGGCGCGTGTTAGGCCTTTGGCGAGGTAAACATGCTGCTTCTGATGGACGAAACCGTAAGCGATCCATATCGACCCGAGGTGGGTCATGCTGGCGGCGATCAGGCCCGTTTCCTCGCGCAGTTCTCCGCGTGCAAGTTCCTCAGGATTAACACCAGGGATTTCCCATCCACCTTGAGGCAGCTCCAGGCAGCGCTGCTGCACGGTATACCGGTACTGCTCGATGAGATAAATGGTATCGTCTTGGATAGGCAGTATGATGGCGCAGTCGTCTTTGTCCACCACGCCATAAATGCCATGAATGCCGTTGCTCCGCTCGACCTGATCTTCACGCAGGCGGAGCCAGCGGTTGCGATAGACTTCGCGGCTGCTCAGGGTCTTGATGCTCATGCTTGCCAGTATATACCGGTCGTAACGAGCAGGCCCGGCAGCTCTTGGTTAAGGCTTAATCCGTATTGATGGGGAGGCAAAATGAATAGGAGGCAACTTCTTCGCTCGGCCGTGGCGCTGCCGTCCCTGGGGGCAGCGTTGTCAGTTGCGGCAGCACAGCAAAAGCAGATGAGGATTACGGGAGTTGAGACGGACCTGCTCAAACCGCCTGCCGGCGAGCCAATTTATGATGCGCTTCAGACCCTGAACGTGAACAAAGGCTCGGTCGTCCTTCGTATTCGTACCGACGCGGGTATCACGGGGTGGGCGAGCAGTTCGTTCGGTAATTCCGGGGAAGGGGCACGAGTGGTCCAGACCATCCTCGAATACCAAGTAAAGCCCCTGGTTATGGGAAAGGACCCGGCATTTCCTCGTCGCATCCGCGCCGCGCTGTGGAAGGCACTGAACTACCAAGGAGTAACCGGGGTGGCGCAGTTTGCCTTGGCTGCCACCGACATCGCCCTCTGGGATATTTTGGGCAAGAACGCGGGACTGCCGGTTTACAAGATGCTGGGAGCGTTCCGCGACCGTATGCCGGTATATTCCATGTGCGGTTGGTACTACGACAACGATGGGGATCTTTCCCGATTCAAGCGCCAGCTCACCGATGCCGTCGAACAAGGCTACAAGGCGGTAAAGATCAAAGTTGGGAAGTATTCACTCGACGACGATATTCGGCGCATCCGCCTGGCGTTCGACACCCTTGGAAAGGACCGGCGACTGATGGTAGATGCCAACCAGGTATTCGACCGTAAGGAAGCGTTGCGGCGCGGGAGGGTATACCAGGAAATGGGTTGTTTCTGGTTGGAAGAGCCCCTGCCGCCACAAGACATGGAAGGCTTCGCCTTGCTGGCCCAAGCGTTGGACATTCGCATTGCCACGGGAGAGAATCTCAACACGAAATATGCCTTCGCCGACCTCATCGCCAGACGCGGGGCCGATGTCGTGCAGCCAGACAATCGTCGTGCCGGTGGGGTGAGCGAATGGATGGAAATTGCGGCAATCGCCGATGGTTACGGGGTCGAGGTGGCCAGCCACGGCGGCGGCGCGGCCAACCTCAATATGCTCCTGGCCATGCCCAATGCGATCTATATGGAGACCAGCGGCCCGGTCAAGATGATTGACGGCGAAGTTGCCGCGCCCGAAGAACCCGGCATGAGCAGCGAGGTGAGCGCCGAGGAGATTCGGAAGTACAAAGTGGGATGACCTCAGCGTGGTACTCTCGTCCGAAAGGGCGGATGCATGTCTTCAACACGAGGCGACTGCCATGGTTTGCTTGCGGAATGACGGGGCAGACGTTGCCCCCTGAATGCCGAGCGCAAGGTGACCCTGACGCTTGAACTATCCTCGGGGCGCTCGCGGAGGAGGAAAAACGGTGAAAATCCGAATTCATATCACCGTCCCTTTGACATTAGTCTGCGTCCTATGGGCGCATGGCGCTTCGGCTCAAGCCAGCCGTATCGGCCCTGCGGACATCTACCCCGACCCCGAAAGGACTCCGGGAGCAGCGAATCCGGGCGTCACGCAGCAGAACATCCGGTACAACATCTGCAACCGCCAATGGACCACGAAGCAAATTCGTCCGCCAATGGAATAGACGAGCAAGCTGAAGAGGAAACAGCTTCGGGAATACGGGGACACTGTGCATCAGACGAGGGCGCAGCTCACCGTTACTGGTTTGATGGCGAAGTGTGGCAATGCTGGAATTGCGTTCCCCCGCTTACAGCCGACATGATCCGTGTTGACCTTCACGAACGAGTGAATTGAGGCGCCTGGCGTGTTTCCATCGGCAAAGCCGCCTTCCCAAGCCTCAACGTGTTAATTTGTGCTGCGGTCGGGCAAACGATAGAATCCTCTGGGATTGGCCAAACTTTTGTTGGAGAACAGCGATGTCATCTTCATCGGCACGTAAACACGCAGGCACTGGCGCGGCAAGTAATCAGCCTATGGCTGCCGAGCCTTCCTTTGCGGAGCGAGCACGCACTTTGGTGTATCTGGGCCGCATCGGCAGCCTTTCGACCCTTTCACGTAAGCAGCCGGGCTTCCCCTTTGGATCAGTGATGCCCTACGCGCTGGATAGCCACGGCCACCCGATATTCCTCATCAGCACGATGGCGATGCATACCCAGAACTTGCAGGTGAACCCGCACGCCAGCCTGCTCGTCACCCAGCCTGACGCCAGCGGCGACCCCCTGGGGGCATCGAGAGTAACGTTGCTTGGCGATGTTCTGCCAGTGCCTGAGCCAGATGTGGCGGAGGCGCGGGGGCTCTACTTAGCGCGTTACGATAACAGCAAATACTGGGTGGACTTCGACGACTTTTCCTTCTACTGCATGGTGGCGGTAGATGTTTACTTCGTGGGTGGCTTCGGGGTGATGGGCTGGGTCTCCGCTGCCGATTATGAACGCGGGCAACCAGACCCGCTGGCTGACGCCGTAACCGATATCGTCCAGCATATGAATGCCGATCACGGCGATGCGCTCATTCTTCTGGCACGGGTATTTGCCGGAATTGAGTCGCAGGAAGCAGCGATGACTTCGGTGGACCGACTCGGCTTTCACGTACGCCTGAAAACCCAAGACGGCACCCGTGGTGCCCGCATCGCATTCTTGCGGGAAGCGAGCAGTCCGGCGGAAGCCAGAAACGTTCTGGTAGATATGGTGGCGCAGGCCCGGCGAGGCGAGCGGCCACTCCCCAATCTAGATGGTTAATGCCTTAACAATGCGCGAGAATTCAGAGAGACTTCCTTCTGACCCTTCAACCACAAAGGGAAACACTACGGCGTCGTCGCCAGCACTAGGCGGGCGGAAGAGGACCGCCGTGAGGCCCAGCGGCAACAACAGGCTGAGGAGGCAGCAAGACGCTTTACTTCGCACCATTTCGGAAGGAGAATCGACAAGCGAGCCAGCTTGGGAGGTGATGATGGCGAACCGATATTCAAGACGAGAGTTCCTGGAAAAATCGTCGCTGGCGGGTCTCGCTGCGGCGGCGCTGGGTTCAGAAGCTGCCGCCACCAACGCGATGCCGACCCGCGTTCTGGGCAAGACGGGAGTGCGCATTTCGATCCTCGCTCTCGGGTGTGGGAGCCGCCTGCTGATGTACCGCACGGAGGAGGCGGCGGTTCAAGCCATCAACGTGGCGCTCGATTCCGGCATCACGTACCTGGATACGGCTTACGGTTACGGCGATGGGCGCAGTGAAGGCTGGGTGGGTCAAGTGGCCAAGACGCGGCGAAAGGACTTTTTCCTGGCCACCAAGATCGAGCCGCGCGACGGCGACACGGCGCGACGGATACTGGAAGGCAGCTTAACGCGGCTTCAGACCAGTCAGATCGATCTGATCCACGTGCATTCTCTGATGGGCAAGGACGACTTGGTGAAAATCGAGGCCAGCGATGGCGTGCTGAATGCGCTTTACAAAATGCGCGCTGAGAAGCTGACGCGCTTCGTCGGCATTACCTGTCATAACGACCCGGCAGTGCTCAAGACCGCCCTGGAACGCCACGACTTCGATTGCGTCCAGATGGCTCTCAATGCCGCGAAACAAGGCATGAAGGATGGGGAGCATGGCATGCTGCTGAATCCGGCGATCCAAACGAGCTTCGAGCGGGTGGCTTTGCCCGTGGCGCGTCAGAAGAACCTGGGCATTCTGGCGATGAAGATAATGGGGCAGGAGGCCTTGATCGGAAGCGGTTCGGACAAGGCTAGCGTCGAGAAACTGCTGCAATATTCCTGGAGCCTGCCGGTGGCGGCCGCCGTGGTGGGCATGCCGACTCATGCGATGATCAGCCAGAATGCGCAGCTCGCCCGGAATTTTGCGCCCATGCCGGAGGAAGAGATGCGGGACTTCTCCCATCGCCTGGCTGCGGCCAATAAGACGGCCCTCGACTTGAAGTTCCGCAACCACGTGGATTGTTAGAGGGGCAGAGGTAAAGAACGCATCTGCACCATTCGTGGTAGAGCACGATGTTGGGCGTCTGCCAATCGCGTGCCCTCGTGTGATCTAGTTTCGGATCGTGAGCTGCTTTCCCCTTTTCTCTCGCCTCAAAAGTCATAAAGCCGGGCCGGGTTATCCACAAGTATCTTTTGGCGAACGACTGGGTCCGGTGCCCAAACCGCGAGTTGGTTGAGTAGCCGCCCGTCGTCGATCTGAAGCAACGGCGTAACGTCCGTTCGCTGGCCGCGGGGGGGTGGGGTAGTGCAAGGGTGAGGCCAGTCGGTTCCCCAAAGTACGCGTTCCTCGTTGGCTGCGATGAGGGCTCTTGCCAACGGCACAACATCGGGGTAATCCGGCCCCCGCTTCGACGCGCGGTACGCTCCGGAGAGTTTCACGTAGGCCTTACCCGACTCAACCAGCTCGACCAGGGCCGCAAACCCCGGTTGCTCAACTCCCGATTTTGCCTGCGCTCCACCGAAGTGATCGAAGACCACAGGAGCCGGTGAGTTTTGAATCGCACCTTTAAGACCGGAGATTACTCCGAGCCTCGCATAGATCTGGATGTGCCAGTTGCGACGATTGATGCGGCCGCTTGCCCACGTGAACCGGCGCCGAGCCGCTGCAAGGTCAATCTGGCCTTCAGTACCGAAATTAAGGCGGATGCCCCGTACTCCGGCTTTGGCCATCGTGTCGAGATCGCTTTCCTGTGTCTTCTCGTCGATTACGGCCACCCCACGGGCACTCCTACCGCGCGCCCTGATGCCGAAAAGTGTGGCCAAGTTATCAGTCCCGTACACGCTCGGCGTGACGATCACAACGCGATCGACGTGGAGTGCCCGATGGAGGGCCGACATCTCCTCCGGCAAAGCAGCCTCGGGTGTGTAGGTGCGGTCCGGCGAGTACGGAAACTGACTAGGATCGAAGATGTGGGTGTGACAGTCGCAGGCGTTCACCGGGAGGTCGAACTTTACGGATGTGAGGGGCTGCGACGCTTTCGCGAAACCTACTCGACTACCGATCAGAGCGCCAGTCGCGAAAATTCCGATCAAGGCCTCACGTCTTGTCATCGTGACTTCCTCGGTTCTTGTAGCGTCCAACAACTGGATGCAACTATAATCCACTGCCAAGACCCAGGTCTCCGACCGGCCTTCGGGGTTTCACTTATCTCCCTACCCCAGATAACATCCTTCCAACTTGCCTCGCCACGGCAAGTCCACTTTGTGATTTGCGCAGAAGGCTACTTTAGCACGAAGCGCGAGCCAAGGCCGATGGCAAGCCATGTTGACAGCGCCAGGGTACATTCTGCCCAGCTCGGCGACTTGCCCAAAAACCCCGCCGTTGGACTCACCGCAAGCGATTGATTCTTAAGTGCCGGTTTGAGTAGATTCCGCTGCCCGGAATCAGATGTATCTGGGCACCCGCCGTGCCTGCCATGCGGGCCACTGGCGGGCATTCTGCGCGAGCACCCAGCAGATGCGTGGCGGCCATCCCCGTCTCGGATCTCTGCTTTTCTGGCTCGATGATTCGCAAACTGCCAGTTGCGCCTCGCCCGTGACCCCGGTTAGCGTTCAGGTCAAAGGGGTAGGCTTAGCACGGGTGCCCAGGCGCTGAGCCAGTCGAGGGGAAGGCGACTTTTCATGCCCAATCCCTGGCAGTGCCGGAACTATACCGTCGAGTCATAATTAGATTCTCTATGACGCGTTTGCACAAATGTCTGTTCGCCCCAAGAAAAGGCACAGACTTGACGCTAGTGAGTAGCCGCTGGTATTGACCGCAAGCCCAAGTGTCTACAGCCCATTTCAGATGCTCTGGTTGGCGTTGAATTCGATATGACGAATTCAACGGATTGTCTTTAGCTCCTTGCGGAATTATGATCGGGGGGCGTAACTCGTGGACTTCTTGTTGGAAATCAATTTGAATGATTGTCTTGGGTAGCTCGACTGCGCATTGTTCAAATTAAGGAGTAAAGACGGAGCCAACATAGTCGATGTCGATAGACTTGCAAGGTTTGCCGGACCTTGTGCCCGTTTACTTCTGGAGCCATAGCTGTGCAGGGCGTGGCGAGGGGAGGTGACCTTGCCATACATGAAAAGCCCAGGTTCCGGGGGCGCTTAAATTCCCTCGAAACTATGTCTTGGGACCGTGGACTTAAGAAGACGATTGGTTTGCGATCTGCTTGACTGGAGCGCGGGATGAAGCTCAATGGACGCCGTCAACCCGTGTAACATTTGCGAAATGATCGATTCGGACGTCAGGAGTTGGCGGCCAATTTGGCGATAACGTCCATTCGAAGGCCAGCGTTACAAATTGGGTGGGGGGGCCAAATCTATTCTGTGGGTTGGAATCCCCTGCAGGGCTTGTTAATTTGGCCGTTAAGATTGGAGGTTTAGGGTGAAAATCAGTCCTGGAGACAAAGTAGGCGACTATATTGTTCTAGCCGAGATCGCGGCAGGGGGGATGGGCCAAATCTTCCGTGTGCAGAACTGTATCAGTAGACGCATCGATGCTATGAAAGTTCTTCTCCCCGGTCTGCCTAGCGAGGCTAAAGCTGATGAACGTTTCACGCGGGAGATCGAAGTTCTTGCCAAGCTGGACCACCCCAACATCACGGCTCTACGGACAGCGGGGAGAATTGATGACCTTATCGTTATGATTATGGAGTATGTAGATGGCACCACCTTGGAAGAGCGAATGAAGAATGGCCCCCTTCCTTTGGAAGAAAATCTGGACTACATAGGTCAGACTGCTTTAGCTCTATCTTACGCTCATGAGCGAGGCGTGGTTCACCGCGACATCAAGCCGTCAAACATCATGATCACGCCCCAGGGAAGAGTTAAACTCATGGATTTTGGAATTGCCAAGGTTGTCGGAGATCAGAAGCTCACGATGACGGGACTTGAACTTGGATCTATTCACTATATGTCCCCGGAACAGATCCAGAATAAGGACGGAGTCTTCGATCAGAGATCCGACATCTACTCACTGGGTATCGTGTTGTATGAGACGACGACGGGAAAGAAACCCTATGAGGCAGAGACACAGTACGGTGTCCTGGACGCTCATCTCCACGCTGACCCTCTACCCCCGGTCGTGTTGCGACCCGATGTCCCCCCCGCGCTAAACGACGCTATTCTCAAGGCAATGGCTAGGGACCCGTCGGCGCGCTACGATACGGCGAAGCAGTTTTGGGAGGCACTTCAGACGGTCAAGCTGAGGGACGTGAAACAGGTCGATGACAAAGCCGACAGAGGGGGAGAGGGAATTCGTGACGTCCCAAACGTCCCACTGGCGGAAACGCCGAGTTCAGGATCCCGGACCTTGTATAGGCTCGGCGTGCCGCTGGGCGTTGGCGCCGTATTGATTGCTTTACTGGTCCTCCGTCTAATTCATATCCATACGGGATCCAAGAGTCCTCATATTAGCTCTGGACCCATCAACGCGCCGTTCCTCAGCCTGGTAAGTGGCGATATGGTCTATGTTGCCGGGGGAGAAGCCCTCTTAGGATCGGGGCTTAAACGCGTTCTTGTGGGAAGCTTCTACATCGATAAAACCGAGGTAACCAATCGGGCCTTCCTTGATTACTGCCAGTCCAGGGAACGCACGCCACCGGGGGATGCAAAGCTATCGCCAGGCGACTACCCCGTTGTAAATGTTACGATCGAAGACGCGCGCTCCTTTTGTGGTTGGGCGGGAAAGAGGCTCCCCACGGCGCAAGAGTGGGAGAAGGCGGCCCGCGGCCCCAATGGCCAACTCTACCCGTGGGGGAATTCCTTTGATTACATCTTCGCGAATCTCCCCCGGGGCGAATCCGCGGCACAAACTGCCAAATTAGAATCGGCGACGGCCTATGAATCAGGGAAGAGTCCGTACGGAGCCCTCAACATGCTGGGGAATGCCTGGGAGTGGGTTGATGCCGCAGCCCCTGCCCCACAAGGCGAAGAGTTCCGAGCGTATCAACAGATTTTCCGTGACCTGGTTCCGCCGCTTTCTGCCACCGAGCCTTTTTATTATGCCCGCGGCGGAAGTTACGAATTCGTTGACAAAACCCCTGCTGACTTGCTCAGCGATCCTGGCAGTCCTCTTCCCGCTCGGGCAAAGAAGCCAGACGTGGGATTCCGTTGTGCTATGGATACGAAGAACTAACGCACCTCTATTTCATGCGGACTAAGAGCTGGTCGATCTGATGAACGTAGTTCGCCGCGTGGGGCGAGACTTCCAGGTCCGGATTAATCTCGATCATCTTGCTGTAATTGGCTCTCGCCAAAAGAAGGTAATCGCGTTGGGGACTCGAATTGAACCAGTCTCGGTACACATTAGCTAACAAAAAATAGCTCATGGGCTCTTTAGGATCGTATGCAACAGCTCGCGAGCAGTAATTGCGGGCTTGAAGGTAATTGCCGAGCTTGTCCTCGCACTCGCATAGGCCCATCATAGCAAATTGGCGCTGGCTCGCGTAGGAGACTTGGCGATCAGCGTGGGATCGGTGCCCCATAGGCAGACCGAGGTAGAACGTCAGCTTCACAGGAACGGGTGTCTCAAAATTTGTCAATCGTAGAACCGTGCGGTAGTTGTCGGCAGCGTTTCGATAATCTTCTAATTTCTGCAAGCGATCATTCTCATTGGCAGCCACTCTTCGCAAGGCGTCCGCTTTCCACAAGTACGGCTCGTAACCGTTGGAATCAAGAGCAATAGACTTGTCAGCAGCCTGAGTTACGCATTGCCAATCAAACACATTCAGGCACGCCAGTGAGAGCTGCGTGTACGCCCATGCATTGTTGGGATCTATCCTTATCACTTCTCTAAGCTGTCGAATCGCCTCGTCGGCATCACCTTGATCGATCAGCGCTCCTGCGTACGCCAAGCGAGCCTCGACATAAGTCGGCTCTATCTGCAGGGTTTCCTTAAACCTCTTCAACGCACAGTCATAGTCGGAAAGTTGCTGGCAGGTGAGGGCTAGATCATACGCGGCCTTGGCGTACTTGGGATCTTCTTTTAGCGCCTCGGCAAAGAGATCGCGCGCCCCCTCCAGGTCACTCACTTTCTGGCGACCACTACTGTGAACATAAACAGCCACTGGATTTAATGTGGAGTTCTTCTTAAATAACAGAGCCTCCCCGCGGTCGACAAGGTGCATCGCTGCCGGTTTGGCCTCACGCCGGTACTGAATACGCAAGGTGACCGTCTGTTCCTGCCCAGGAATCACCATGACTTCCTTTGTTACCGGTTCGTAACCCGCTTTTACCCCTTTCACGGTGTGAATGCCAGTGGCCAAGCCGGGCTCGCGGAGAGGTTTTTCCTTGGTGACCGGTCCCAAATCTGCGCCGTCCAGAAAGACTTCCACGTCATCCATATTTGCCTCAATGGTGAGGCTGCCCAGGGGAGCGGCAGACGGCTGTGCAGTATCAACACAACCGGGGTTGACACCCAAGACCATGTTATTGTCGTAGTCGCGGTCATGATCCGTCGGCGTCTGCGATTTCCCGTAGCGCTTGACATAACTACTTACTTCCCTTCGAACGTAGTCAACCAGTTCCTCTGCCGTGATCACCCCATCGCAGGGGGGCGTGTCGGCATTTCCCTCCAAACCTTTCTTCACAAAATAAGAAAAGACCCCGAAGCCAAGGCGTGGGTCTTCGTAACTGCTTTCGCGAGCCCCCGTCGCTGTCAGATTCAGGAAACCAGAGGGAAGCTGAGAAAGCTGCGTGTTTACTGCTTCATCTGTCGAGCCGCCCACTATCTTGCCGGAATGGCATGCGTCGACAAGGAGAACTTTCCATTTTGCCTTTAGATGTTGCAGGTCGTTGCCGACCGACTCCATGGGGTACCCGGTGGTGTCGGGGTTGGCGGGATCTACATCCCAGGGAGCCAGATATCCCTTGCCCGCCTTGACAAATCCATGTCCGGCAAAATAAACCAGCGCCCGGTCCTGCTCCTGAACCTGCGAAGGGAGCCATTCCTCGAGTGCTGCTCGGATATTTTGAAGCGTGGCGTCCCGTCCCACCAGAAGTTTGACGTTGGCGTCGGGAAAGGCGCCGCCCTGCTTGCTGATGAGCACCTGGCGGATGGCATCCGCATCGGACTCCGGGAAGGTCAAGTCATCTTCCGGCGCCAGCTTTTCATATTTGGCAACGCCGATTACGACGGCGTAGCCCCGTGGAACCGCTGCGATCCGGCCGGCCACCGAAGGTGCGGGCATGGACTGGATTTCCAGATCCCGCTTCTCCAGGTTGCCGGGTTGCTGCGCCATTGCCACCAGCCCCGCGCTGCAGGTGATGGCGATCAACCCGGCAAGCGAATTAATCGTGCGCAATCGTAAATTCGTACACAACTACATCGGACTGATGGGTCAGCCCGGAGATCTCCGTCGTGCCTTCCTGGGCCTTGAACTTCAGATCTCGCGAATGTAGTTTCTCGCTTTCTGGCGGACGCACCGGCAAGTCCACCGGATTGTCAACCGAATGGGGGCCAGCATGCTCATCCACGCAGAGTCCGCGAGCCCTCAGAACTTCCTCCCGGCACCGCGGCCGAAGGGTACTGGCCTGACTGCCCCCGGTGGGAACAAAAGACTGGGTCGAGTCGATGGGCGTAGGGCTCAGGATCCAATAGATAACATCGAAACCGGGGCTTCCCCCCACTTCGAACGCGCCCTGACCGGTGGGGATCATATACTCGACGCGCGGGTCAACTTGGCTCCGCTCCGCCGAGCCGGCACGGGGAAACAGCCACGATGTGTTCTTGTCGCTCGAACTGTTCAGTACGTACAAGTAACCTTTCTGCGAGGTCCGAAAGCGAAAGCGAATAATGTTGCCGGAATGGAAAACCGTCTGCGGGTCGACTCGTTCCCACTGGTCGCCCTTTTGCCGCTCCACTACGACTTCAATGGAGAGCTTCGAACTACTGTCTTGGGCAGCCAGAAGCAACCTGCCGGCTTCCACGGGCACGATACAAATCACCAGGAAAAGACACGTAACGCCGAGAATCCTCATAGCGCTCACCGGTGCGTGATTTGAATTTCCGTCGTGACTTTGTCGGAAGGAGTTGCGGAGGTGTGCACAATGTAAACAGCTGGCGCGGGTTCGGCGGTGTTCTTCGTCCCCCCACCTCCTGGATTTCCAGATCGCGGCTCTTCAGGTTCGCGATCTTTTGTACCGCCTGCGTTAAGTTGCTTGCCATCGCCATCATTGGTGCGCCCGTCTGATCCGGCGGGGATGGCTGGGGCTCACCGCCGCGGCTGTTTCTGATGCTCTGATTGAGGTCGTTCACATCTTGAGGGTTGCGCGAAAGCACGACGAATAAGTGCTCTACGCCCGGCGGCGCCGAAACGCGGAAGCAGTGAGACGAGGGAACGCGTAGGGTGGTGAAAGCGGGTAGGAAGTTTCCTTCCTCAGGCATCGCGGCCGTGGGAAGAAGGGGCTTCCAAGCACCGCTCGAGCCCAGATTGAAGACGTAAAGATAGCTGGAGCGGTTCGACTGGAACTCCAGGCTGAAGCAGTCACCCTGGTCAAAAACCTGGCTGGGGCTTACGGACTTTGTCTCGGCGGTTGTCTTGTCGACCAAGAGCAGGCTATAGCGCAATCCCAGGTGGGTAACCTCGGGATTCGTTTTCGCCACGGTGCTGGTCTCGACCGGCGCCAAGGCGGTATTCTTCCCAATTCCTTCCTCCCCCGCAGCAGAAGGCGCGGCTAAACCTGTCTTCGGCGTTACTCCGGTGTCCTTGGCAGCGGCTCGACTCCTTGAAGACGCGGTGGAAGGCTTCGCGGTAGTGGCCGAAACCTGCTCGCGATAGAAGAGTTCGCGCGGCGAGAGCTGCGATGACGGCTCCTGGCTCCAAACAGTCAGGCTGCCGCTCGTCGCCGCAACCACCGCTAGTGCATATAGACTCGATTTGATAGCTGAAGTGGCCAGCATGTTTGCTCCCACAAAATTCAGTAAGAAAATAATGGCTCATTATTGCACAGACAAGATGGCAATAGTATCTCTTTCACCCATTCCGGACGCGTGAGGCAATGAGCACCAAAGTCGCCTTTCGTGAGCGTACGAACGAAACAGGAGCGGAGGGACTTTTTGACTACTTGAAATCTGAAATCGCTGTGCTAGTATCTGCCCCGCTTCTAGCTTCCGCATAAGAGGTGAACTCATGTCAAGACCGGGTCACGCACCGGCGGCAGTGAGTGTCTTGGTCGTGGCTTTGTCTGTGGGCCTTGTCTGCAATTGTGACTTTGGCTTCGCTGACCCACCCCAAGGTGCTGCCCAAAATCCGATTCCCACCGAACTGCATATCACGGTTCTGGAAGGTGAGGATGGCGTCAACATCCTCAAGACAAAGATGGCCGTGAGACCCGTCGTCGAGGTACGTGACAAGAATAACCTGCCGGTCGCGGGCGTCTCCGTGGTGTTCACCGCGCCCGGCTCGGGTCCGCGCGTAACCTTTGCTAACGGCAGTAACACCTTTATGACGACGACCAACGCCAGCGGTCGAGCTCAGGTTTCGTTTTCGCGGCCGATCGGTCGCGGGCACTTTAGTATCAACGTCGGTGCCAACGCGCAGGGCCACGTATTCGCCGCTTCCATAAGCCAGACGAACTTTGCGACGGCCGCCGCGGCGGCAGGAGCCGGGGCCGGGGGCGCCGCAGCCGGCGGCGCTGCTGCCGGAGCCGGCGGCGCAGCGGCTGCAGCAGGCGTTTCGGGGGCGGTGATTGGCGGCATCGTGGCAGCTGCGGCAGCGGTTGCTGTCGGCCTGGCGGTGGGGCTGACCCGGAAATCTACTCCCACCGGAACCGTCGGGGCCGCCGGAACTCCTTCGATCACGCATCCTTGACCGGAGCTGACGGAACGAACGCAGAAAGGAAGGTGGCCATGTGCAGGAACCTAAGAATCCTCTTGCTGGCCGCGTTGCTCGTTGCTGTCCTGAACTTCGCCTGCGGGGGCGGCGCGCCTTCTGCCCAAATCGGGCAGACCTCGCAGGCCGGGAGCAGCGCTGTGGCACAAGCGATGCAGACGCCGGTGCTGGGATTCGTTTATTCCCCCGACGGCAGTGAGGTAAGGACCATCAATGGCGTTTCGGGCGCTTCCACCCAGGGCTCGTCTCTAGCGCTTCCGGAAGGCATCACGGGGATCAGTTTTGCGCCCGGCCAGAAATCGGCGATTGTCGAGCGAAGCAATGGTGCCTCCCTGGCGGTCATTTCATTTTCGGATGCCAGCCCCGGGGCCCTGGTCCCCATCCCGGACGCAATCTCCCAGCCCAACATTGTCGCCTTCAGTCCGAATGGCGTGAGCGTCGCGCTCTATGCGGCCGCGGGAGAACTGCTTCAAGTCGTCACGGGTCTCCCCAACCAGCCGCAAGTCAGCCGCACCCTGGGCAGTAGCGATCTGCCCGCCGGTGCCAAGGCGCTGGCCATTGCGGATGACGGCGTGACGCTGCTCGAAGGTACGGCGCAAGACGCGCTGTACCTGCTCTCCGGTGGCGGCCCGCAATTTCTCGAGAATCTGTCCGATCTCGAGGGAATGTCTTTCAACCCGAAAACGAGTGATGCGCTGATCTTCGATCGCGGTGGAAGCACTCTCTCCCTGTTGCAGAATGTCAGCACCTTACCCGCCAGCCGCCAGATCGCTGGAGGTTTGACCGGCTTGGGGGGAACGGTCGCCCTCCAGACGAACGGCCGCAAGGCGGTGATCACCAGTACGAGTGCGAATCATCTTTTTGAAGTTGA
This sequence comes from uncultured Acidobacteriota bacterium, assembly GCA_963825395.1. Classification (GTDB taxonomy): domain Bacteria; phylum Acidobacteriota; class Terriglobia; order UBA7540; family UBA7540; genus Bog-366. Next base: position 114,532 of record CAWGTQ010000016.1, read on the forward strand.
CCTCAAAAGCCTACAGGTACAGGAGTTACAACTATCGACGCCGCCATCGATGCTGACGCCGATGTGGACGAGTGGCGATTACCTGCTTTCCTGGCAACCCGGTCAGTTGGCGTGGATTGTGGATACCAATCAGCCCAAGGGGGCCGTGTATTGGGTACCAGCAGCCGCGCCGGTACAGGCAGCGCATGCCCGGTGATGATCTTCTCCCGGCGAAATAGAAAAGGGCTTCGGCGGCAGCCCGTGGGAGCCTGGGCGGGCTTTGAGCGCGGAGCGGACGGAGCGGTGATGTCGAACTTATGGAAGCACGTGAGGTTGCGTCGGGACGCAGTGGAATGGCCGTTTACCACAGAAATCGGGGAGGGGGCCGTGAATCATAGAAGGCAGCGGTTAAGTCTCACGCTCGCAGGATTGTGGTTCCTGCTGGCCGCCGGTTCCGTGTCAGGCCAAACGTACATCACCACCGTGAAGGATACCAAGAGTAATACTCCGGCTTTCGCCGCGGCGGTGAACCTGGCCACGAACAAGGTCTATGTGGCGAACTCGGCCGGCAGCAATGCCGGGAGTGTCACGGTCATCAACGGGGCCGACAACTCAATCGCGGGGAATATCGCCTATTCTGGCGCGGCTACTCCGGTAGCAGTGGCCGTGAACCCGGTAACCAACAAAATCTACGTGGCCAACAATGGCAGCCAAAACGTCACGGTCATCGACGGTTCTACGGATACGGTGAAGACGACGGTCCCCGTGGGGAACGGTCCCATCGACGTAGCCGTGAACTCCCAGACCAACAAGGTTTATGTGGCGAATCTAACGGATGGCACGGTTTCCGTCATCGACGGATCGACCGATACCGTTACCGCCACGCCTACGGTGGGCAGCCTTCCCAAGGCTTTGGCGGTGAACCCCGTGACCAATTTTGTCTACGTGGTCAACTCCGGCAGCACCACCGGCGCCAGTTACGTCTCGGTCATCGACGCGTCGAATAATGTTACTAATCTTAACGATTCTAACGCAAGCAGTCCCACGGCCGTGGCCGTCAATCCGGTCACCAATACCGCCTACGTGGCCAACTCCGGCAGCAGCTATGTTACCGTCATATCAGTGGTATCAGGGAAACCTACTGCCGCTACTGCCTCCGACATCCAGTTGTTGTATGCGCAGGTGAGTCTCGCCGTGAACCCGGTGACCAACCAGATTTTCGTGACCTGCGGGAATAACGACGCCATTTACATCTTCAACGCCAACACCAGCACGCTCTCCTTCATCCAGCCTGATTCCTCGAACAACTGGACCGCCGTGGCCGTCGACCCTGTGAATAACATGATATATGCAACTGACATCGTTCCGTCTGATAACCCCGTAACGGTGGTAACGGTGGTTTCGGGCGCCACCAATCAGATGGTAGCTACCGTCAGCGATCCGAACGCAAATGATCCCAACGCCATTGCGATAAACCCTGTCACCAACAAGATCTACGTGCCGAACTATAACACCGCGAACGTGACGGTAATCGACGGGGCCAGCTATGCCACCACAACGGTCACCGACTCCTCCCTCACCTATAACGGGTACGCGGTGGCGGTGAATCCGGTGACCCACACCGCTTACGTGGCCAACGGAGGAAGCAACGATGTGACTGTGATCACAGGCTCAAGCTTTACGACCGACATCACGGTTGGAACCAATCCCGCTGCCGTAGCGGTAAATCCGGTGACGAACCTGGTTTACGTGGCGAACTTCGATACCAACGACGTGACGGTGATCGACGGTTCAGCTCAGCCTCCGGCGTTCAAAACTACGATCTCCGACCAGAATGCGTCCGGCCCCAATTTTGTCGCCGTCAACCCGGTGACCAACACCATTTATGTAACGAATTCCAACTCCGCCAATGTTTCGGTATTCAACGGAACCACCTATGTAGCCACGATGACGGATCCCAATGCGGTCGACCCTTACGCTACCGCCGTGAATCCGGTAACCAACACCATTTACGTGGCGAATTACGGGGACGGCTCCAGTCCCAGCACCGTGTCGGTTTTCGCCGGGGACACCAACACGCTCATCGCTGCTCCCGCCGTGGGGACTGCCCCGGAAGCCTTGGTGGTGAATTCGAAGACCAACATGATTTATGTGGCCAATTACGGAAACGGCAGTACGGATAATGGCAGCGTGTCGGTGATCAGCGGGGCCAGCAACACGGTTGTTGCCACGGTCGCTGACCCGGCTGCGGTGGGTCCCTACGCCATCGACGTGAATCCCCACACCAACCTGATTTACGTCGCGAACAATGGCGCGAATGGCGATTTCCCCAGCGCCGTCACGGTAATCAACGGGGCGACCAACACCTACTACGCCTCGATCGATGACCCCTATGCCTGCGAACCCACCGCCCTGGCAGTGAATCCTGCCAGCAATAAGATTTATGTGGTGAACACGAGCAACTGCGTGGGCTACCCCTACGGGGATGGTTTTACTGCCACTCCCGTCACGGTGATCGATGGCACCACCAACTCCACCGCCTCACTAGGCTATGCCCTTATCGACAACTTGAGCGTTATGCCCTCTGCTGTGGCCGTGGACCCGACCGCCGGCAACATTTACGTGGTTGACTCCGGGAGCACGGAGGAAAACAGCACCACGGTGATCGCCGAGCAGCAAGTGACGATGATTCCGATCTCCACCACTGTCACCCAGCCGACGGGCAATCAGCCGAGCAGTTTCACTCAGACCTTCAGCTTCGCCACCAGCAACAACTTCACTACCCTACCCACTACCGCGCCCATCGACAACCTGCTCTATCGGGACGGGACCTGGCAATTACCCTGGAACGTGGGTGCCAACCAAGGAAGCGGCAACTTCACCGGCAGCCTCTCCGTGCTCCAAGTGGGCCCTCACCTTCTATACTCCTTCGCGAGCGATGGCGAGGAAGCTACTTCCACCAGCACGGGTTCGGGAACCGGTCCTTTGATGGGGGCCATCACCGCCTACCCCTATTTGGTCGCTGCACCGGAGGCCGGTTTTCTCCCCGGCAGCTTGACCTTTCCCATCAACGGAACCGGGGTACCGATAGACACCACCTCGCCTGAGCAGACCGTAACCCTGACTAACAACGGCAGCGTCGACCTCACGGTCTCAGCGGTATCTCTATCAGATACGAGCCATTATGATGTGGCAAACGATAACTGCGTCGCCTTAATTGCCCCCGGCGGTATCTGCACAATCAATGTGACATTCACTCCCACCGCGCTTGGTAGTTTTCCTGCGACCTTGCTCGTGACTGACAATAGCGGCGACGTGCCGGGCACGGTGCATCAAATAACCCTGGGCGGCGCCGGTGTCCAGGCCACCAGCACTACGACCGTTACTCCCTCTGTAGCATCCGCGGTCTTTGGAGAATCGGTTACCTTCACCGCGACGGTCACTCCCAATACCCCCCTGGCGCCTACCGGCACGGTTACCTTCGCGGACGGAACAACAACGCTCTGTTCCGCTGTGACTCTTGCCTCGAGCCAAGCTACCTGCACCACCGCAGCCCTGGCCATAGCGACCCATTCCATCAACGCGTCTTACACCGGGAATGCGAATTTCACGGTAAGCAGCAACTCCGCGGCTCCGTTATCTTTTGCCGTGGGTAAGGCCGCAACTACCACCACTATCGCTTCCACCTCACCCAGCGCGCCAATACTCGGGCAGGCCATCACCGTAAACTATACGGTTACGGTGAACGCTCCGGGCGCCGGCACCATCCCGGGCAGCGATTCAGTAACAGTTACGGATGGCACCGGGGCAAGTTGCACAGCGACGGTGGTAGCGGGCAAGTGCACCTTGACTCCGGCCGTCCTGGGCACGGATTCCCTCACCGCCACTTATAACGGGGATGCCAATTTCGCTACGAGCTCGGGTTCCACTCCCGCCTCGTTTACCGTCGCACAAACGGTGAACTTGACCGGGCTCGCGGCCACCAGCACGCCCGATCAATCCACCAGCCTGGGCGTATCCTTGAATACCCCGGCCACTCAGCAGTTGAGTGGAACCCTGTCGCTGAGCTTCACCTCCAACGCCGCGGGCACAGCCGCCGGGTACATGGACCCCAATACGTGCTTCGTTAATGCCAGCGGTCAATGTGTGACCCAGCTCTCCTTCACCCTTCCGGTGGGGGCAACCACGGTCACCCTGCCCAACAACGGCATGGTCCAGCAAGGAACCACCGCCGGCACGATCACCGTGACCTTGACATCGCTGACCGCCGGAGGGGTTAGCGTTCTGCCGCAACCCGCTCCCAGCGCGAGTGTGGTTGTTCCTTCCATTTCGCCGGTCCTCAAATCGGTCAGCATTGTCAATGAGACTTCCTCCGGATTCAGCGTGCAGATGACGGCCTACTCGACACCGAGGGACCTGGCGAACGCGACGATCGTTTTCACCGCGGCCTCGGGGACTGACCTTAACGGATCATCGCCGGCGCCTATTGCCTTAGGACCCACGGCGCAAACCTATTTCTCCAGCGCCAGCGGGGCGTTGGGTGGTGGTACATTCATCCTCACTGTGCCGTTTGCATTCAGTGGGAGTACCAGCGCGCTCGGCAGCGCCACCGTCACATTGTCAAACTCGGTGGGAGCTTCATCGTCACTCACGGGAACGTTTTAGCATTATCTGCTCGAATGCGCGGGCACTCGTGCAAACCGCTCTGGGATTCCCTGAATCGCATCAGTGACCGATCTTGGTTAAGATTGAGCAATCGCCGGCACGAAATTCGGCGCACACCTCGTTCAAAATGGCTGACAAATGGCAGCACTGCCCGATATCGATGGAGTAGCGAATGCAAGAGTCGTACAGGGAAGGCGTAGCGAGCCACCCTGCGGTCGGAAGGGAGAGGTACGCTTTCGTCTGGAAGCTGTTGTGGACCTCGTCCCCGGTCCCGGACCCTCAGAAATGACCGCGCGTGCCATGTGTAAAGGTAGGCGATTTGACCAGCCAGGTGGATTCCTAAACACTAATCGCCAAGGGTTTACTGATCGGCAAGCGTCACGCCACGCCGAGCACTTTGACGGGTAACGGCCAAACCCCCATGGTGCCCGGTGTCGCCGGCCAGGCTGACTTTATATCACCCTCGCCGGCGAGCCGTGCAGCCCCATTTCCTACCGGCAGGAAATTGCCGGCGGGAGTGGAGACGATCCCAAAGGGCCGAAGATTGGGACAACAAGTCCATTCTACAATCTAAAGTTGGGGATAGCGACATTTTGACCTCGCGTCACAACCCGGGCACATGCTAGCACTCTCGGCCATTATTGGACTATCCACAATGCTGCGGTACGGAATACCTAATTTGGACAAGCTTGAGGTGAACTCGCCGCTACAGCGTCGAACGGCACCACTGCCAATACGGAAATGCGGGCGTGCGCCCAAGACCGCTGATGATGAATCCTTGCGAAAACGTCAGAACAGGCAACATCATTACGTGCGACGATGGGCGTAAGGCAGAACCGATTTTTACCCGCACTTTCCGGCGATTTCATTTCCGCCTCGTGCACGCCTGTTACCTGGGGCACTAGCACGCGACTGCAGGGTTGGTGTATATTCCCCGGCATTCTGGAAGTAAGGAGCCGCGATTGAAAGGGACCCTATCCCGCAACTGGCCGCTTTACACGTCTGTCCTGATTCTTCTGCTGCTTGTCTGGCTGGTCCTGAGTGTTTCCATTCGCCAGAACCATGGGTATCTGGTGTACGCGCTTGACGACGCTTACATCCATATGGCGATGGCCAAGAACTTTTCCCATTCCGGCGTTTGGGGTGTGACGCGCTATGGCTTCACCCCCACTTCATCCTCACCCTTGTGGACGCTGCTCCTGAGTCTCACCTATTACCTGGGAGGGGTAAATCAGCTTGCGCCGCTCCTGTGGAATCTCGCCTTCGCCCTCCTCGTTTTAGTGGTCGCCAACGCCATCCTTTCCTGGTACAAGGTGCCGGCCGCCATCAAGTTTGTAACTCTCCTGGGACTTATCCTTCTCGTCCCGATACCCATGCTCATTGTTTCCGGCATGGAACAAGGGCTCCAAACATTGCTGACGATCCTCCTGGTTTTTCTTGCCGCACGTCTGCTCTCCGGCGAGTCTCCAGGCTCCGCCCGGCGGGACGCGGTGGGGGGGAAAGTCTTGGCGCGCTTCCGCAGGTCCTCCAGCGATTCTCGCCAATAGTCTTGGGCGTGAAAATAATCGGCAAGGCGAGTGTGTAATGTCTGACTCGTCCATGGAGACTTAAGGAAGTGGTCGCGGACATAGGCGCCGACCTGGCGATGATAGAAATTCGGCACAGTGCCACCAGGGGCGGCCTGCTCCGCGAGGTACAAGGACAAGTCAAATCGCAGCCGCGACCACATGGTGATGGGAATGCGCGGTGGATGGTCGGGCAGTTGATGACCCGTCGCCTTGGACAAGTCCTCCAAGAGTATCCGGTAGTCGAGATCCTTGAAGAGAATCTCCAAAATTTCGGCCTCGTTCAGGCCGCGCAAGGCCGAGGCGATAAACCCAAGGGTGCAAGCAACGATCTTGCTGTGATTGGCTGGGTCGGAGAGGCGTCCGAAAAACGAACCGAGAAGCTCAGAAATGTTGCCACCGAGGGCGGGAACCGGATCATACGACCGCCACAAGTTGGCTTCCTCAAAGAGGACCTTCAGATACAACGGAAGACGGCACGATTCGGCTGTTAGCTTTGTTTCAATAAGCTGCGTCTGCTGGAAATTGAGCCGCGTGTGGGCTTTGCCAGGGGCAGCCAGCGTTCAAGGAGCAGAATCCGGGCCTCGGTTACGGAGAGGGCATCGAGGTCGACGAAGTCCTCGATCTGAATAACCTCGGCGTACTCTTGAATATTGTCGATCTCACGGAAGAAAGCGAGTACATGCTCGCGTGCATCGGGGGCGCAGAGGAGGCCGCGCCAGATTTCCCGTTCGGTGGCGGAGGATTGAAAACGCACGATCGAAGGAAGCGGCGCATCAGGATTTGCGACATCCTCGAATCGCCGAATGAGTTGGCCCGGGGGATAAGCGCGGTTGACGATGTCCCAGAGGGCTTTCTCCACGTCGGCCCAGACTTTCTTGTCTGTGTAATCCTTGCAGTCCGGTCTGTTTGTCTTTCGACTTTGAAGGATGAATACCAGCGGATCGGCGTTTTCGTCTTTCCAATACCAATGCTCAAGGACTTCCCGGGCGCCGGGCGTGCATCCTATTCAAGCAGTTCAAATTCGCTCTCGGAGATTTCTTCCGGCAATGGCCGCCATCCATATCGATTGCCCAGGAGGATTAGGAAATTGGGCTGCGGGGAAGTTTCCTGAGAGCGACGGAGTTCCTCAAGGCAGATTTGCATCGTGCGGTGGTCGCGGTTGGCTTCGCTGGAAACACCCCATCGAAGATCGATTGCCTGGAACTGAAACTGCCGAGTTGCATAGAACTGCTCTAACGGCAGAAACACCTGTTGCTGGAGTGCGTCGCGCGCGCGCTTCATGTCACTAAACGTCGAACTGACGAAGACACGAGTGATGGGCCGCTGGCGGACGAGGGATTGCTGTTGTTTCATGGACATGTGGTCACATCGATTCTTCCCGGAGAGGCTTGGTCCGCGTTTTTACCAGTTCAACATCAGCGCAGTGCCGCTCATGCGTTTCGAAACCTTCCTCGCACTTGGGTAACAAGTTCCTCACGAAACACGAGTAACTATTCACGTCTTTCCGGTTAACGCCGTCAGGGTCGCAGGGGCTTGGAGGCAAAGATGAAAAGTCAAAAAAGGGATCATAACTTTCCCTATTGCTCACATTACGCTCAACTTCATCTGATGCGTTAGCACGCGAAAAAAAGGCAAGGACAAGCACGCGGCATCCGGCAATCGCACGGACAAGAGCTTCACCATACTCGGTTCGGGGAAGCACATCTCTTGGCGCGAGCCAATTCCTTATAACGGCACCGCCAACTCGGATCGGAGAGGCAAATATGAGTCGATTCTCTCTCTTGCGGGCTTGACGATCAATCCTTCCGCGGCTCCAGCGCCAGCCGCACAAGGTTGCCCTGGGGATCGTGCTCATAGTTAATTCGGCAAGTCTCACCGAGATCCACGCCGCTCATCGTGCCATTCGGGCTGTAATGGTATTTCAACGTGACGGCTGGAGTCTGGACCGATTTCAGGCGCCCTTCCTCTTTGCCGTCGGCGTGGTAGTCGAACTGAACCCGGCTCCCATCGAACTGGGTCAAGTTCGTGATGCGCCCGTGGCTGTATTCTGCGTTGGCGGTGGATGGCCCTTTCTTGACCACAACCTCTTCAAGGCTTCCATTGGCGTCGTAGCGGCGCCTTTCTTCGCCCCATGATGAGTTTAGGAGTTCGATTTGGCCCGCGGGATTCCGCTTGATATTGAATCCGAAGTCCTTCCCGTTGCGCTTTGTCGCCAGGCCGGCGACCTCGCCCCTGGAGTTGTAGCGGACCTCGACGTCGGAGCCAGTGTGGTCCTTCATGGCCTTCACTCGCCCTGACTCGTCGAATTGGGTCTCCTGCCAGAGGCTGAACCTGTCGCCTTCGGCCGGCTTCACCTGCAGCGCGCTTTGCAGGCGGCCATGCTCGTCGTACTGCGGAATGACCTTATGCGTTTCACAACTCATGGACTTGAGAAGTCCGTTGGAATGCCATTCTTGTTGGAGGACGGGGCGCTGGTTCAGCGACACATTCGTCAGCCGGCCGCCTTCATCGCAGTCCTCCTGCACTTGGACGTTATCAGATGTCTCGGCAAGCCTGTGCTTGCCATCGGCGGAAACTCTGGTCTTGGTTACCTCTCCATCCGGGAACACCGTTTCGGTCTTGAATCCGTCGTCTGCATTATAAGCCCATTGAGTTCTGGTGTTATCCGGTTCGGTCACCTCCAGCGGGCGCAGGCGTTCATCGTATACGGCAACTGTCCCATTTGAGCCGTCTTCTGGGGTGATGGCCAGGCGGTGGCGACCGTTCTCCATCTGGACCGTGTAGGTGGTCTTAACCCCATCTGCCCATTCGGCCAACAGTTGACCGTTTGGCGCGTATTTGAACTCCCGCTGGAGCACGGGATTTTCGAATCGTTCGCTGTCAATTCTGGCGCTCCAGGAGATGGTCCTCACCAGGCCACGATCGTAGGTGTAGCTGGTCTTGCCCTCGGCGGACGTTACAGATTCCATGTATCCTTCGCTGTCGTATTGATAGGTAATCCTCTCGTCGCCACCCCCAGATTCCGCGGATTCCAGCCGGCCCAGCGTGTCGTAGCCGAGCTGAATAAATACTTGAGGTCTGTCTCCATCGAAAGGAATGATCTGCTGTACTCTCCCCGCAGAATCGCGAACGTAGAGGGTGGTGAAGGGCTTGGCTTGGTCCCCGACAAAGTTGCCTTTCTCATCGAAAAACCAGACCCGGCCGTCTTTGAATAGAATCTCCGTCCTGCCTTGTTTCACAAGGGGATCGTTTGCGCCGGCAAGGGCGAGGACATCGCACTTGCTGTCCGGGACCAGCAAATTCGCATTCAATTCCGGAACGTGGCGAGCCTCCGAGAATCGCGCATGGATACTACCTAATGGCGTGCTCAACTCGTAGACCAACTTGAACCTGACATCCTTGTCCGTACGCTCCACGGGCAGCTTCACCTCGTGCAGGCGAGGCCAATCCGTTGTCCAGGTCCTGCCCCAAAGGCCATTCGGCCGGAAGAATGAGTTGAAGTGCCGGACCAGTGCAACTCCTCCGCCTGCCTGGACGGAAGCGTCGAGATCGACTTCCTCGAGCCGGCAGGGAGCCAGGGCCTTTGATTCCGAACCCGGGAGGGCAACAGCCTCTACTTGTCGGCCCCCGCGCGGGACGGAAATCGGAACAAGCATGGATTTGGCTTTGGCTGCACTCATTACCGCTGGAGCCAAATCCTCTGCCGCAGCCACTTGCCGGGTACAGACTTCCCTTTGGCTGGGTGACAGCCGTTTGAGATTGGAGCCGCGGTCGAACTGCTTGACGGCCTCGTCCGCCGGCGACAAATTGACGCCGCCATAAATGCTCGCTGCGACGATCCTGTTGTCCGTGGTCGCCGTCTTGGTAACGGTCATCGCCGGGGTGGAATCCGGAACGGGAATCCTCTTCACCTCATAATCCTTCATCCAAAGAGGCATGGGGATTCCCCGGTCGCGCAAGTGTTCGGCGACGGCGCTGATCAAAGCAATTCTTCGCAATTCGCTGAAGATGGGGACGCGAGAATGCGTGCCGGTTTCCGGCGGAGGCTGTAAGTATTGCTCGCGCGCGATGCCCTCGTAGGTGCGCGTGAACCACTCGATAAAGGCCAGGGCGCCCTTGGAGGATTTGCCCTTCGGATCGTCTTCCAGCTTTCCCCCTTTGAGGATCATTCTTTGCGTCTTCACCTTCAGCGGAACGTCGAACAGGGTCAGTTCCTTGGTTGCCGAAGAGTGGAAGCGACTGACTTCGGCAGGCACGATCCAAAACCGCTCCCAGTTGCCTCCCGCCTTCTTGCCATCGGCGAAATCCCCACCGAAGAAGACGGTATTGAGCACGTCGTCGTATCCCGCCACAGCCGAGGAAACCGGAGTTCTGGAGAGATTGTCTTCTCCTAGGTTGTACGCCTTCATGATCCGGTCGGCCTCGAAAAGTACCCAGCCGACGTAGGTATCAGGAGTAGCCGCCCCGTGTACCACATCCATCCAAGGCCCGTGGGGATCGCTAGGGCGTGGATTGATGGTCACGGAAGGTCCTTCGCCGTAAAGGTAGACAGACCGAAAGACCGTTACGACATCATCTATGCGAAGCGGTGGAAGCTGGATGCTGCCGGCCTGCTCCGTCAGAAGAATCAGTTTTCCGGTTTCGTGGTCAGTCGCGACACCCGTGACCTGGCCCAGGCCCTCGAGCAGCGCTCCCGCACCTCCTAGAAAAACCCCTCCGACAGGGGAAGGCGAAAGGGCCGCGACTGCTCCGCCGCCAGGCTGGCTATTCTCCGGATCGGTCGGGATGGACATCCCCTTACGGAATGGGTCATCCCGACCGATCAGGTTCCAGAGCCACCCGGGAAACTGGAACCATGGCGGGTATATCGTGCTCCTCCACGGTCGGCGACTACTGCGGTCGCGTCGCTTCGGCCCGCTACCTCTGCCTCCTACTCCTTTGCCGGTGCCTGCGCCGCCATTACTCCCATCGCTTTCGCCGTGCTTTTTCCCGCGCAGCTTTTCCTTCTCCCATTCCTGCCGCTCCTGGGCGGTCAGCGGGCTGCTGGACACGACGAAGGAAGCCCCAACACCCTCAGCCTGCACGCTGCCGCCATCACCGCCTCCTCCTTCGCCGCCAATAACCCCATGGTCGTCGCCGGGAGGGGCCTCACGCGCCTTCTCCGCCTTCCACTCCTGCGACTCCTGGGGTGTCAGTGGTTCGGCGGATGCGTGTAAGGAAGCCCCAACTACACCTTTGATTTCAGCCGGTCCGCTGCCGCCATCACCGCTGCCACCGCTTGTGATCGTTGGGGGGCCTGGGGTCATGGCATCCTGAATGCTGATTCTGCCGCTCAACAAATCGTCACCCAATTTGGCGGCATTCCAGCCCGGAAGCGGAAACAACCCGTAAAAGGCAGTCCAGCCCTCACGCGGCAACAACAACATGAACGATCTGAAATCGGGGCCAGGAGTCCGGGTCGTCAACCCCCGAATGACAAACCAAGCGAGTTTCTCTGGCACGTAAAGCCATGAGAGAGGAAGGTTAAAAAAGCGAGATGAAGTATGTCCTAGAGTAGTGAGCCAATCAATATCGACCGTTCCATATCTTGATGGCGTCAACAGGTTTTCGATCCGTTGGAAGTAGCGACCGTGGTAGTTGAGGTAGCCGGCATAATCCGCGAAGAACTTCTGCAGGCCGCATCGGCGTGCTTCTCGCAGTTGGTCCTCCGTCAGTCCTGATTTGGACCCAAATTTCTTCTCGGCGTAAGCGTTTACATCCTCGGTGACCCACTCAATTACCTTGGCGGCCAGATTCTGGTGGAAGGACTTCGAGGGCTCAGCAGGCTCTCGGGGGTCCTGGATTTCCTTCGCAGCATCAAACAGAGCAGCGGGGCTCGATGTGGCGATGAGTGACACCTCCGATCCCGTTACAGTGTGCAGGAGTTCAGTGAATCTCGACCAAGTTGAGCGGGGAGCAGGTCCAGTGCGATCACGCTCCCCTCCCCCGCCTGGAAGGACGCTGCTCTTATCGCCCCCGGAGCTTGTAGCAGGTGGTGGCGTGGGGGACCCGAACCCGTGTGCCCCGCTAGGATCTGGGCCACGGGGAAGGGTTCCGGGATCAATCGGGCCACGATCCTTTTTAGGCGGTCTTGTCGGGTCACCATCATTACCGTCGTCGGCACCCTGCGGCCTGCCACGACCTTGGCGTTTGTCATCTCCGTCTTTGACGGACTCGGGCATTAGGCCTATGGTGTCAGTCCAATTGATTGGGTCGTTCCCGCAGTACACATAAGCCGACAGGTCCTTTTGCGAACCTAACGGCACGCGGTGCTGGGGGTCCCTTTGGAGGAACCGCCCCAGATCAGGGCTATACGCGCGAGCCCGGGTCAGATAAACCGATGCCGCAGGGTCCCAAAAAAGACCCGCGAACCCAGGCACAAGGGCGGAATCCGTGCGGAGGCTATCGAAAACACCAAAGGTTGAGAAGTCTCGCCGTTCTATGACCTTGCCTGCCTGGTCTGCAACGCAGCGCACCGATCCGATGTGGTCATGCAGGAGAAACGTAGCGGCGCCATTTTCCACTATTGCCAACGGACTGCGGTCTTCCCAAAGGTAGAAGCGCTGGTGCCCGGATGGTGAAAACTCTACCAGTGGGTGCCAGTCGTCGCTCAAGGGGTCTGGGATGTAAACGGTTTTCTCGCCACGACAAGTACGCGTCACCAGGCAGCCAATCCCATCGTGTTCGTAATGCACTTCGCCCTGATTGGCGCGACAAATCCGGTTGTCTTGATCAAACTCATACCGCTGCAACCGTCCATCCAGCCTGGCAAGGGAGAGGTTCCCGCTATCATCATGAGCGCAGGCTGCGCCGTTTACCCAAGTCAGGCGTCCAGCCCAATCATACCGGTAGTCAACCGCGTAACCGCCGCCAAAGATTTCTTTCGTGCGATTCCCCAGGCCGTCGTAATTGCTCTGCCAACTCTTACCTGCGGAGTCGGATACGGCGACCAACCGCTGGACTGCGTCGTACTCGAAGCTCAGATGCCTTTCCCCGCGTAGGGACCACTCCAGAATTCGTTCAATCAGCCCGTCGGATCGGTAGCTATAGCTGAACTTCGCAATTCTGTAATCATTGGGATCCACATGGGTAATCGCGGCAAGTTGGCCGTCTGGTTCGTAGTCCCAAATCGTGCGAATGCCGTTCGGCAAAGTGCGCGTCGTTCTTCCCTGTCCGGTCCAATAATCGTACTTTACCGTGCCGACCGGAGTCTTGATTGCTCCAATCCGGCTCAGGAAGTCATATTCATATTCGACGTCAAAATCAGAACCCGCGCGGCAACCCTTCAATCTGCGAAGCGTATCGTAACGGTATTCTATTCTGGGGCCAAAGGATCGGCGGACACTCGTGATCTGACCAAACTGGTCCCACTCGTAGTGAAGGGTACCCGTTTGATCGGCCACGGCGGTTCTTCTCCCGCGCCGATCATAGTCATAGGCGACCTCCCCGCCTGAAAACCGCCGCGTAGCCGTCTTGATTTGATCGGCTTCACCGGGAAAGGACTCATAGCTGAACTGCATTTCCTTACCGCCTGGAAAGCTCAAACCCTCAAGCCGTCCGGACGCATCGCGCTTGAACTTCCACTCGAGAATCGGAGAGGGGTTGCCACTCATGGTTTATTTCCTCCCGTCCAGACGGGACCGCGTAGTCGACAGTTAGCGCTTGCCGGAGATATAGGCGCTGATGCCCCTCCCGAAACCATTCTTGTGAATGGGGTCAAGAAAGGACTTCAGGTTTTTGAGTTCGCGGTATGTCAGCCGTGCACTCACCAGCCGCGAGAAGTCGCGGTCGTCGAGCCGCTTTTTCACCTTCCCGATATAGGCTTCGATGCAGGCTTGCAACTCGGCTTCTGGAATCGAGACCACTTTTGACTTCAAGTTTTCCGCCATTGCTCCTCGTAATGGAGCGCTGTTGGAAACATCCGCGTAGAGCGTCCTGAACTCGGTCCAGGATAGCGGTAGTCCGAAATTGAGTTGCTTCACCGCATCCGCTGTACAGGTAAACACGTGGCCACGCCCACCCTTCGGCCGCTGGTAATCGTCGTTAATGACATCGATCCCGGGAACGATGGCCATGGCGAGAATCCGTAGCGCGATATTTGCATTCTCCGAAACAGGAAAAAGATCGGGAATGTTCATCTCGAGGTTCTTGTCAATGTGGTACGTTGGCACGATCTCGTCTTCATATTTCTGCTTGACTTCCTGCAGGTCAGATAGGAAATAGATGGGGAGCGCCGCTGCGTAATTGAGAAGCCAGATTCGCCACGGATTGCCTGTACTTGAGAACGAGTGATCGGCACGTATTCCAAACTTCTGACGTGCGCCTTGAACGATGGAATCAAATACCGCGGCGCCGCTCGCCTGTTCGTAAACACCGATGTTGATGATTTGGTCGTATTGCAAATCCTGGACTTCCGTCACGCGGCCCCGGTTGTAGTTCCACAGCGCCGACGAAATCCGGAACAGATGACCAAATTGTTCAGTTATATACTTGTCCCTTTCCTCCTGAACGATCCGGCGCATCTCCGCCTCGTCCATGACGGCCCCCCGCCCGCGCCTGCTCTTGATTTCATCGAGTCCCTTTTCGCGTCCAACGGTTTCCAGGACTTCTTGCACGCTGACGTCTTTTATGGCTCCCCATTGTGCCTCGGCATACCGCGTGAAAACCGCGACGAGGGCATAGGGGTCTTTCTCGTAAATGCGGAGGTAGTCTTCCGGACTATTGATGCCGTTTGCCAGCTTGAACTCACGATAATCGAGCTTCAGCGAATCGGCCGCCCGGAGCCCGCCTTTGGTGCCCGGAAGCACCACAATTTGGCCTTCCCCTACCAGGAGTTGTGCGGTCTTCTCCTTCACGCGATTGAAATAGGCACTCTCCTGAGCCTGCGTCTTCCGCAACAACTCTCTAGCTCCCCCAAGAGAGCGGCGAAAATCCTCAGCCGTGGGCACGTGCGCCGGCCGGCTCTCTGCCAGTTGCTCAAGCAGGCTGGCGTAAAGTCTTTTCTCAAACTCGAATCGCGTCCGCGTCGCAACCAAGCCCAGCAACTCGTTTCCGGTCTGCTGCCAGTCCTCCACCCTGCTCTTCCTAGGCCCCCCGAACAGCGGAATGTATCGCGCCTTGGCCGCGATGCCAATCTGCGTCGCCGCCTCCCCCCTCTTTTCCACAACCCTCTGTTCGGCATTGTTAACGTCCACCGTTGCTTGATCGCTGAGGCCGCTGAAGTAGTTGCTGGCATAATCGATCCACGCCTGGCGATAGGCCGTGTCGCGCGTCGGATCTGCTTCAAAGTCTGCAAGCTTCTGCCGCACAACCAGAAGCACATTGTCACTAAACGGCTTTCCATGCGCTTCGAACGACGCTTGAAGCCCCGACAAAAGGGCGCGTTCTTCCTCATCCAAACGGGATTGCAGAACGTCCGTGTCGGCGATTTCCTCTCGTTCCACCTCGAAGGCAATAAGCGGCGGCGGGCAGAGCTTGTGGGCAACCAGTTCCCTTCTCAGTCCCAAACCTTCGCGAAGCCGGCCGAACTCGTGCTCGATCTCATGCTGTCGCCGCTCCCGGGCTTCCGCGTCCTCAGCCAGGGCATCGGCCAAGGCCTCTTCGCAAAGAGTGACGGCGCTGCCGGCCGAAATACAGCGATGCAACTCGCGCGCCGGATAATAGATTGACCCGACGCCGATGCTGGAGTAGCGTGCATAGCGCCCGTTCCAGAGTTTGGGCGAGCTAACGTTGATATGCTGGAGCAGGTTGTCCGTCACGCTGTTTATCTTGTAAGCCATTGAACTCATACCGAGAAACAGCGCGTTACCAACCGTCTCGCACAACTGGTCCACCTCGTTGATCGTTTCCCCTCGTTCGTTCCGTCCGTCGATCAAGTGGCACAAATCATACGGGCACTTGTCGACTTTCACCGATCTTCCAGCGTATTCGACTTCGTAAGGAGAGAATTCGCCGTTCCCATACATAAGGCTCTGGAGGTTATCCAGCTCAGACAAAGCGGCGTACACATTACCCCTTACCCGGTGCGCGAACGCTTTGTTCCGGAACGGCCAGTGCAGTAAGAAATAGCCATGGATCAAGGCATTCGGGAGAGAGTCGCGCAACAATATCCCGATGTCCAGGAACGTGCCGCTTCCGGTGCCCCCGGCCAACGATCCGCACACATAGACCTCTGCCGGCTTTTGGCTGAGATTGAAATTGGTTGACGAACCTAATTCAACCTTGGCGTTTGCCATTCGCTGCTGTAGCCGCATGTCTTTGAGTGTGCTGATCATGTTGTCGAGCCGTCGCAGGAACTCCGCAATGTGTTTGAAGAACGCCAATCGTCCATTCTGACGCACGGCTCCAGCACCATTGGAGATTGCGCCGACCGGCATCGGCAGCACGTACCACTTCCTCACCGACTCACTGCTGTCTATGAACTCCTTCGGGTCCTCGACTGTGAGGTGGAAATACTCCTCCGGTCCAAATCCATAAACCTGGTCGCTCAGCGCCGACTGTAAGGTGCTTTGCGCTGAATCCGTATCAAGCGACAGCATTTTCACCGAAGGAGGAACGGCACCGAACGTATCGAGCAAGAGACGTTTGACGTTCAACAAAATCTGCTGGCCGGCTCCGCCAAGACCGAAGAGGATCGTCTTTTTGAATTCAGGATTTGCCATGTTTAATTCCTCACCCTTTCTTCCTGCGCGTATTCGAACCGCCGCAGTTTAAAGTATGCGGGCTTTTGCGTGAATTTGGAGTTGCGTCTGCGTTCCATCGGCCTGAACGAGAACCACTGTGTGCTGCCTCCGCAGCGGCAAGCGCAAGCTCTCGCCTGTCGCCACACGCCTACCGTTCACTACCGCCTGACCTTTGGTCACTTGCAAGTCAATCCTCTTGGGAAGCAAGACGAAGCATCTGGCCACCAGCCGAAGCTCCGCCGCTCCGGCCCGAATGTACTCAACCTTCTTGCGCAATCGCTGCCCGGTGTATTGTACGCCGGCGCCGGAAACCTGCCCGGAGAGCCGAGCGGCGCGGTCGAGGAGGAGCTGTAATGAGCCGAGCAAAAACAACCCGAAGAGCACGGCAAACTCGAATCCAAAACGAATATAAACCGTGAATGTGGGGCTGTTGATACTGAATGCACCGCGGCTGGTGTTTCCGGCCAGCCGGTAGGAATACTCGTAGATGCCGGTATCGTTGAGCGATCGCGGGAGGCTATACATTAGTTTGCCGTCTGTAAATTCAGCTTCGGCGGCCTCCTCGACGCCGTGTGATTCCTTGGGGACGGCCGACGCGCCAGCGCGCCGGAGTTGGAGGGCGACCTGCGGAGGGGACAGGAAGTCGGGATAACGCGGCGCTTTGGGGTCCACCACAGCCCCGAAAGGGATCAGGGCGCCGCCAAACGGATTGGGATACGAGATCAACCGTCCAAAAGCCGGAATGCGGGTGAGGCTTGGCTTCTGAACCGTCCAATTCGCGAATGGCTGTAAAAGGTCGATAGTGAACGCCGCGGACCGTCTGATGAACCACGGATCCAGTTCCTCACTTTTTTCCGATTTTCTCTTCTCGGCAATGATCTCAATCCTGAACCTGGTTTTGCTGTTACCACCCATGGCGCCAGTTAGATCCGCGGGCACCTGAAGGAAGAACTGACCGCCTGAGGCTGCTGACTTCAGAGGAATAAACACGTTGGAGGCTCTCAGGTCCCCATCGAGTGCCAGGTGGGCCTGAAGACGGTACGGCGACTGTGATGGCGCTCCGCTTCGCATGTCGAACAACCAAGCCGCAAGCCTGGCTGACTCGTTCATGTAATACCCATCTCGTTTGTCAAGCCTGAGCTCGATGGGCGTCACGACTTTGCTGAGAACGTCAGGCTTGCCACCATTTGATAACCGCACTTCCCAGATCCCAGGCTCCGGCTTCTTGACCATGATGAGGTCAAAGAATTGGTAGTCCTGGTTCCAATAGATGGAATCACCCAGGAGCCTTGCGGCCGCCTGAGCCGTCACGGGCTCGCCGCCGGGCCTGACAAGCTGAATTTCACTCGATCGGCAGATCAGTTTCCCGTCGCTAGATCTCTTTCGAACAACAAGGCTCATGGACTCGACGGTGTCATCGATCCGGAAGCGATTCGTGCCCTGCTCACCGAGCGAGTTGACGCCCTTCAGTTGGTTGACCACCTGAACTGCCGCGTCCAGAACCTGGTTCAGGCTGACCGCGTGGAAATAATGGTCAGGCGAACCCGCGACATAATCGCGAAGCAACGTTTGGCCGTTAATAGCCTCTCCGTTCCTATCCAGGATTTTATCGCGACTTGCGGTGTCACCCAGGGCAATCGCGTAAAGATCAACGCCTGCAAGGGGACCCCGGATGTCAGCAAGCATGTCGTCGAACGCCGCCGCCGTTCTTCTGTCCGCGGTCTCGAGCTTCCCGTCGGTCAGCAGCACGACCGCGCCATTCGCGTGGCTGGGCGGGCGAATGAGTGAATCGCGGTTGGCGGCGATTGTCCGAAGACCGGCACGAATATCGGAGTAGTTTTCTTTAAAACTCAGCGAAGCCTTGGCCCTGTCTCGAAACAAGATCCTATCCGCATCTGTTCTAATGAGCACCGAGACGCTCAAGTGTGCACCAACACCGAATGGGACGAGCGAAACGTGATCACCAACATCGGCTAAGTCGGCCAACAACATTGTCGTTTCGCGGATCAGCGCTTGCTCCGTTGGCGAGATGCTGCCAGAGTTGTCGACGCAAATCACGACGTCGGTAGCGGTCGGACGCGCAGCCGTGGAATGCACCTCAAAACCATGCGCCGAGTCAGAGATACGCTTGCCGCACGAGATCGGCAGCACCGTGCAGAAACAAACCAAAAGAAGAATGAGGCTTCGCCATTTAGCTTCCATGGGCACGCGTGCACGAGTAAACGCACCGCACGTCCCCGGGCCACGAGTGGAGGAGATGAACACCCGGATCTCACGTTGGCGAGGCTGGTGGGGGGTCGGCATGGCCTTGAGCCTTTTTTAATCTCATCGATACAACGAGTTGTTAGTAAGAAAGACTTCCCGATACTACTACACGCCGCTGGATAAGTAAGCTATCATGCATGTGCATTCAACACCCGTCGATCCCACTGTGGGCGTCGTCAGAAGAGAGTTGAGTTCCTTGGCTTGGGAGATCGACAGGAGGCATTCGAATTTGCTCCGCAAGATTTCGATGTTAACCAATATATCTATATCATACTCCGGGTGATGCAGGACTGGCCCGTATGAGGCACATCCTGAGGACAGACGCACGAAAGTATGCCCTGTCCGGCGCTGCGTTGAATCGGCGTAAACAGTTGCGGCGTTGAGTTGTGCTCGATCGACCACTCCGCAGCCACGGTAGTACCGCTCTCTGTGGCTGCACGGTTGGGCAATTTGGGGAAGGGGTCCACGCTGTCGCCTTTAGCCAATGAGCCTGGACGACGGCGCATTCGGAAACGTTCCGCTCGGCGTACCACGTCCTTCCAGGGAACTGACCCACTGCCCAAAGTCTACCCTACGCCGTTACCCGCGATCAATCCCAACGAGTGCCGTGGCAGCACAAGCCTCCCCGGAAGGGACTTTTTGGGCAGTTCGGGTGCCCCACCGTTGGTTCATGCGCTCAAAGGGAGCAGATTTTCTATAAGCTGCGCCGTCGACCTATTCATCTCGCAACGTCTTTGCCGGATCAATTCTTGCAATTCGCAGAGTTGGCGCAGTGGTAGCAATGAGCATTACAGATGCAAGGACTAAGACGACGGTGAGGATTGTGGGCACGTCATAGACGCCTACGCCATAGAGCACGCTGCGCATCACTCGCAGCGCTCCCGCGCCCAGGACCAATCCCAGAAACAGGCCCAGTACCGAGGCGCCCGCGCCGGAGCGGCCGATCTCGACCATGGCCCTGACCGACGGTCGAGCCCAGGGCCATGCGGATGCCGATCTCGCGCGTCCTCTGGGCGACCATGTTGGCCACTAGCGCGAAAATGCCGACCGCGCTCAGCAGCAGAGCCAGAGCCGCCATCGCGCCGAGCAGCGCCACTTCGACGCGCTGGGTTGCCAGCGTCTTCGCCAGCAGGTCGCGCATACCGTAGAAGCCCGAGAAGGGCAGGTTGGGATCGGCACTCGCGAGCGCCCGTTGCATCTGCGCGGTCAATCCTGCCACCGGGCCGGAGGTGCGGACAATCCAATCCGGCTGAAACCATACATGCACTACCGCGAGGTATTGCGCAGGCACTTGGGCGGCAGGAATGTACATGGCCTGCTCACTCATCAGCGGAGCGCCCTCGTACAGACCGGAGGAAACGGGGACATTGGCTACCTCGCCCACGATCACCGTGTCTTTGTTAACGTAGCGGCCCACGGGGTTGGTTCCGCCATAGAACTTTCGCGCGAAGGCTTGGTTCACCACGGCCACGTGCTGCGTGTTGGGGCCGTCCGCATCGGTAAAGACGCGGCCCGCAAGCACCGGCATCTGCAAGGATTCGAAATATCCGGGCGTGACGTAGACCTCGTCTGTCCCATCTTGCCTGACCGGCCTCTTTGCCGTCGCTGAGGGTGACCGCGTCGTTCAAGGCGCGCTCATAAGGCAGGCACAATCCGACGGCCGCATTCTGCACGCCGGGAATCTGCCGCATGGCGGCAGTGCTCTCGTCGAGCAACTTTCGGAAGGCGGCGGGATCGTGGAAACGGGCGTCGTCGAGCGAGGCCTTGGCGATCATGACCCCGTTGGGATTGAACCCTGGCGGCAGGGTCTCCAGGTGAATTAGGGTGCGGATGAGCAGGCCGGAAGCGGCCAGCAGCACGACGGTGAGGGCCACCTCGCCGGCAATCAGCGCTTGGCGCAGGCGCACGCTGCCGACTCCGGCCACGGCGCGGCCGGCCATCGAGGAGCGCAGGTCCACTTTCCGCGTGGCAAATGCCGGGAACATGCCGAACAGAATGCTGGTCACGAGGGAGACAACCAGCGGTGAAGGCCAGCACGCGGCCATCGAGCGGGACGCTCGCGACGGGGAGAAAGTGTTCGGGCAACAGCAGCAGGAGGCCGCGCAAGGCGAGAAAGCCCACACCGATGCCCACCGCTCCACCCACCAGCGCCAGCAGCAGGTTTTCAATCCAGAACTGCTTCTGGATCTGCCAGCGCGAGGCTCCCAGCGCCAGCCGGGTGGCAACTTCCGAAGTGCGGCGCAGCATGCGAACCAGCGTCAGCCCGGCCAGATTGGCGCAGGCGATGAGCAGGATGAAGCCCGCGGCCAGCATCAGCGCCAGCACCTGCGGACGCGAGCGCAGGCGGTCTCGCCCTTCTGGAGCGGCACGGAATGGTAGGTCACCTGCGCGCCGGGGTTGTTCGTTAATTCATAGCGGTTGGCACGGGAGGACCAGGCGCGGTTGATCTCGGCATCCGCCTGCTGCCAGGTACGCGCCATCGCGCAGCCGGGTGATGCACTCAAAGTTCGTTCCCCCTCCTTCGCCCTCGCGGCTGGGCTGAAGCGCCGTATAGAGGTCGGCGTTCAAGGGAGTGGTTACGCCCTCGGGAAGCACCCCGACGACCGTGTACGTCTCGCCTTTCAACTGAACGGGCTGCCCCAGAATATGGGGATTCGAGCCGAAGGTATTTCGCCACAAACTGTAACTCAGGATGACGGCTTTGGGCCCGTGGGGACGGTCTTCGTCCTCAGAGAAATTGCGCCCCATCATAGGCTGAACCGCCAGCACGTCAAGGTAGTGGGCCGAGATGCGCCCGCCATGCACGTACGCCACGTGCGAACCCGCCTGGAGATTCACGCCCGAAGTGCCTCCGCTTGAAACCGCTGAGATCAGCGAGGGAACATTGTCGCGCAGCAGCTCCCATTGCTCACCATTTAGACTGTGCCGCTCATCGGAGGCCCCGGGGCCGGTGATCCGCGTGTAAATCGTGCCCATCCGCTCGGGATGCGAATAGGGCAGGCTCTTGAGCATGAGCGCATTCACCATGGAAAAAATCGCGGTGTTGGCGCCGATAGAAAGCGCCAGCGTAAGGATCACCGTCACGGTGAAACCGGGATTGCGCCACAACTGGCGCGCCGCAAATTTAAGGTTTTGCCCTAAAGCATCCATCGACGATCCTCCTGTCGAGACAGCAGGGATTTTTCCGGGAAGATACTCTACCTTACTGTCATACGCTGACGTGCCGGAGGAAGTTCCGTTGCAGGCTGGTGGAGGAAATGAGTTGAGGTCTGTCCAACTCGAGGCGGCCATAGCTCCTTTGATGGGTGGCATTGCCGTACTTCTCTGAAAATGGCATTTTGCGGTAAGTTGGAGTCCCAGGACGGCTTGAATGATTTGACCCGCAACGCTGCGACCAGTTGCTCCAGGACAGAGAAAGGCGTAGATTTTCCCCATGGGAACGCCAGTGCATAAGACTTGGCGCATGGAAGCAGCCTCCCTGGCGGCCGCAGGGATGATAAGGGGAGCGGACTCAACTTTATGAGAATCCTTCATCGCCGGACGTTCATTAGCATTTTGGGCGCGACCGTGCTCGATGCGGCCTTTCCCACCCTTGCCCGACCGCAGTCCCGCCAGACCACTGTGAAGCCTCTCCGCGGCATCTTTGCGATTGCGCAAACGCCCTTCACGAATTCCAATCAACTCGACGTGAACGTGCTTACTCGCGAGGTTGAGTTCATTGATCAGGGAGGCGTTCACGGTTTTGTGTGGCCTCAAATGGCCAGCGAGTATTCGACTCTCACTAAGTCTGAGAGATTGGCAGGGGCTGAGGCAATTGTAGCGACAGGGAAACGGCTACGACCGGCGATTGTGATCGGGGTGCAAGCGCCGGAGATTCGAACCGCTGTGGAGTATGCTCGGAATGCCGAGAAACTCGGTGCCGACGCGATCATTTCGCTTCCTCCTGCCCAACCGGACAATGACGATGCCGTGCTCGCTTACTACAAAGAAGTGGGCGAGGCAACCCAACTTCCCCTGATCGCGCAAACCACCCGCAACATGAGCGTGGAGCTCGTTGTCCGCATGTTCAAGGAGGTCCCCACCCTACGTTACGTCAAGGATGAAGCAGGTGGATCTCCGCTGGGACGCATCGGTCAGCTCCGGGACCAAACGTCGGACAAGCTCAAGGTGTTTACGGGCAGTCACGGCCGCACCCTGGTCGACGAGATGCAGAGGGGCTCTTCGGGAAGCATGCCCGCAGCTTCTTTCGCAGACATTTACGCAGGAGTGTGGGACATCTGGCACTCCGGTTGGCAACACCAAGCGCTGGACCTTTTTCAAAAGGCGATGCTGTTTATTCCCGAGGTGGAGGCTTACGGCATCCCGTCTTTGAAGTACCTGCTCTACATGCGCGGAGTCTTCACAAATTATGCGGTCCGCGTGAAGGACAGCACCGCCCCGTTAGACGATTCAGCTAAAAAAACCCTTCGTGACCTGGCGAGGTTCGCCAATCCGTACTTAAAGTGTTGCGCCGTCGCCACGGAGCGAAACGAGGAAGGATCACATGATTGAATTAAAGGTTTCACGCCGCACCTTCCTGGGCGGTTCCGCCGTGCTTTCCGCAGCGACTCTGTCGGCCGCAGCCGGAATCAACCCGGCCGATCTCCCCGACCTGAGAATCAAGGAAGTGAAGGCACATATCACGACGGAAGACGGCGACGGCTTGGCGTGCGTCGTGACCAATAGCGGAATCGAAGGAAACTACACCCTCCGTCGCCGCTATTGGCATCCGAATTGGAACAACCAGGGATGGGTTGAATTCGCCAAGCAAGTACTGGTTGGCAAGAGCGCCCTCGACCGTGCCAACCTGACCTCCCAGTGGGACCCGGTTGAGCGCCGCCGGGGGCAGAGCTCCTACGCCTCGGCCATTGACCACTGCCTGTGGGACATTCTCGGCAAGGCGGTGAACCTTCCGGTCTATCAGATTCTCGGCGCTTACCGGAACCGCATGCTTGCCTATGCAAGCTCTCAGCACATGCATACGGTGGACGAATTTGTGGAATCTGTTCGCAAGTGCAAGGCGGAGGGCTTCAAAGCTTACAAGATCCACCCTCCGCAATTACCTCCTAGCGGCGCGAGCGATTACAAGCTGGACATGGAGGTCTCAAAGGCAGTGCGGCAAGCCGGGGGAGACGACTTCATACTCTTGATGGACCCCGTCGGTGCCTATAGCCGGCGCGAGGCCCTGGCGGTCGGGCGTTTGCTCGACGAGTTGCATTTCGTTGCCTACGAAGACCCCCTGCCCACCACGGATATTGACGGGCTGGCAGAACTGGCGCGCGCCCTGGATGTGCCGCTTCACATCGGCGAGTTCATTTTTTCCATTTACGACTATGTCGAATATATCCGCAGGGGGGCGGTTGACGTCGTACGGTTCCTCGTCGATAACGTGGGGGGCATTACGGCCGGTATGAAGATCACGCACCTCGCGGAATGTTTTGGCATGGAATGCGCGCCTCACAACTGGGGTGATACTCTGGAGCAGGCGGTGCACTTCCACTGCGAGCTTGCCGCGCCGAACGCCCTCTTTTACGAAATGACCATCCCGCAGGGCGTTTACGACCGTCCTTACATCAAAGACCCCATCCGCATCTCTGCGGACGGGTACGTCTACGCCCCCTCCAAGCCTGGACTCGGGTACGAGATCGACCGCGGCGTGCTCGACAACATGAGCAAGCGCATCGAAAGGTGACGGAACAGGAAAGTAGCGCATACGTCGGCCTTGGGCGTGGCTGTTCGTAAGAGCTAAAGGGCTGCGCCAAGTTGCTTCGGGTCGGCGACATTACAGCAGTTGAGCGACTTCGCTCTACCCTACACCGTTAACCCGCGATTATTCCAGCAAGTGGTCTGCCAGGACAGACTTCCTCGAAGGGGACTTTTGGATTGTCCGCAGGATTTCAGTCAGATTATCGCCTGAATCAAGCATTGGGCGATGGGTCCATTCGCTAGAATGAAGGGTTAGTAGCCCTGCGCCTTCATCCTTCGCTGCATCTCTTCCGGTCCTCCGTGGCCACACAATTGATGACGGGCGATGAGGTCGAGGTGGAAGGCCAACGCTTCCCTGTCCGCCGCACCAGCAGCCGACGCCTACGGATGGTGACGTTCCCGACGGGGGGGCACCAGTTTGCGGCCATTGAGCAGAACCCTGACAAGCCGAGCCGGTGGGGTCAGCTTGCGCGGGGCGGCCATCAGGTCGTTCAGTTTAAAGATGCTGCGGCCAACAGATTTGTAGCAGTCGCGGTAGACGGCGAGGTTACAGAGTATGGAGGCGGAAAGAGAGGGGGTCAGCCGGTCACCGACGCGAGCTAGACCATTGCATTCAAGATATCTCTTATGTGCCCTTGGTAATGCGCGTTTCCCAGCTTGCCGATTGGTTCTTATGGCGGAATACTAGGATCTCCAGGTTTCGGAGAGAGAAGCGTGGCCCCGGCGGTCTGGATGCGGAAGATCAACTTGCGGATTCCGTTTTAATCGAGAATTCCTCTGAAAATACTTAACCCGGATGGCCGGCAATTCGAAAACTGACCCATTGCTCACGGTGCACAGATCACCGAGACGCGGGCGTAGACGGCACTAGATTGCGCTCACCCCAATTAGTAGACTCTCGGAATGAGCCGCCGCGTGCGGGCACAGTACGCGTCATACTCGCTGCCAAAGTGTGCGCGCAGCAGTTTCTCCTCGGCGCGCATGCCCCCCACCAGCGGAGGAACCAGAAGTGCCACCAGCAGCACACCGGCCCCGGAACGAAAAGCAAGAGCCCAACCCAGCGAGCTGACAAGCATTCCCAGATAGCTTGGATTGCGGACGACGCCGTAAATGCCGTTGGTGACCAGCGTATGTCCAGGCTGGATGGCGACCAGGCCGCTGAACCGGCGGCCGAGCACAAAGACGGGCCATACGCGCAGCGCACCACCGGCGGCGAAAAGCACAACCCCAAGCCAGCGAATCGTATCCCCATCGAAGGTGAAGAGGTCCTTCCGATCCGTGTAGGCCGGCACGAAGGCGATCAGGATCATGAGCACACCGAACGCGATGAGAACCCAGCGATTGCTGCGGTCCTCCTGCTCGCCTGCGTTCAGGTTGCCGGCGCTGAAGAAGGCAACGACGGTCAGCACAACGGTCACAATCGCAACCGCAACCAGGGGCGAGTGGGAGAAGAAAGCCGCAAATCCGCCCCAGCCGAGAACAGCCAGCCCAAATTGGAAAGCGACCGTCGCCAAGGTGAAAATCGCCATTTTAACTTTGATCTTCACGAATTGTCTCCTTGAAGACGAACCCATCTTATCTGAATCGACCGCATACGAGGCCAGGAGCATTATTTAGGTGTCTCGCTCAAAAAATTGGCGATGGATCCGCTTAAGCCCCGTTTCGAGATGAGATTCATCAAGAACCATCATCAAGCTATTCGGCGAAGAGCCCTGGGAAATGAGATCCAGCCGCAAATCGGAAATAGCTGCCAAGGCCAAAGCCGCAATGCCCGGCTGCCGGATCAGTTCCTGCCCCACCAGGCAAATGGATGCTTTCCCCCGCTCAATTTCCACCGCACCCAATCGATGTAATTCCGGAAGAAACCGCTCAAACGGAAGGTTGGCGTCTAGCGCCAGTCTGCAGTGCATCGATGACATAGCGGTCAAATCGGGCGTAACACGGTGCCGGTCCAAAACATCCAGCACTCCTTTCATGAATTCGGAGATCGGCTGCTGCCGATTCGAGGCGACGTGAAGCAATGCCAGACCTTGCTTGAACGCAATGGAGCGCACTCCTTGCGGAGCGGTTACCGCGCTTTCTTGAATGATGGTCCCGGCGTCTTGCGGCTGCCAGGAGTTGAGGATTTGGACCGGGATGCGCTTCTGGGCCGCCGGCCAAACCGCTCGCGGATGTAGTAATTTGGCGCCAAAGTAGGTCAACTCCGCCATTTCATCGCAGGTGGCTGTGGGAATCGTCTGCGCCTCGGGAATCACGGCGGGGTCGGCGCTCATCAAGCCAGGCACATCCTTCCAAATCTGAATGGCCTTCACATCCAAAGCCGCTCCCACGAAGGAAGCGGTGAAATCAGACCCTTCAAACCCCAGGGTCGTCGTCGCCCCCGCCAGAGTCGCCCCGATATACCCTTGTATCACCGGCGTGCGGCCCCGCTCCAGCTCGGGGAGCAAAGCGGCACACATTCGTGCTTGAGCCGCTTCCTCGATCGGCTCCGCGGCTGTGAAGTGATCATCGGTAATCATGAGCGTGCGGGAATCGAGCAGTTGCACCTTCACCCTGCGGGACTCGAGCCCCGCGGCAAGTATGGCCGATGAAAGCAGCTCGCCGTAGGCGGCCATAGCATCCTGGCTGCGCGGCGAAAAATCCTTCAAAATGGAAAGACCTTTTACCAAGTCATGCATTTCGCTGAAATATTCTCCCATGAGGGAAAACACCGGAGAGTTTCTGTGATCTTCCACCAACTGCGACAGTTCGGCATGATGATACGCTTCAATGGCCGCCAACTGGCCAAGAGCCTCGCCGGTTTTCCCTTCTGAGGCCAATGCCCCCGCGCCGAGCAGGTTCCGCGTGGTCTTGCCCATGGCGGAAACAACGATTACCGGATTCGATAGCAAGTGATCCTGGATGATTTTGATCACCCGGTCGATGGATCCTGCATCTTTGACTGAACTGCCTCCAAATTTCATGACAATCATCGGTTCACCGGAAAGAAAGAATTTCAAGAATCCAAAACTGCCCAACTATACCTTTAAACCCAGGGTTTCTCGCGAGAATCATTTGAAGAAGCCACCTAAGGCATTGTGGATAGTCCAAGAATGGCCGAGAGTGCTAGCGAGTGCCCGGGTTGTGACGCGGGGTCAAAATGTCGCTATTCCCAACTTTCGATTGCAGGATGGACTTGTTGTCCCAAACTTCGGCCCTTTGGGATCGTCTCCACTCCCGCCGGCAATTTCCTGCCGGTAGGAAATGGGGCTGCACGGCTCGCCGGCGATGGTGATGTAAAGTCAGCCTGGCCGGCGACACCGGGCACCATGGGGGTTTGGCCGTTTAGGGTCAATGTGATCGGTGTCGGAGGCGACTCTCTCTGCCTCTCGATTCCCCCCGTGGTCACCCCCCGATCGGCCCATGCGTGGGTATAATCAGCCGATGCGTTCCCCCACCGCGCGAGTTCGCGAATTGCGGGCGACCCCCACGGAGGCGGAAAAGGCGGCGGGGAAGCTGCTGCGTGACCGTCGGCCGGGCGCAAAGTTTCGCCGTCAATTCCGAGTCGAAATCGGCGTCCTCGACTTTTACTGCTTCGAACATCGGCTCGCCATTGAGCTCGATGGCGGCGTCCACTCTCAGATCAACCAGATGCGCAAAGATGCTGCCAAAGAAGATTATTTGCGCACCCTCGGCATTCGATTGTTGCGCATTTCGAATGCCATGGTGCTGGAGCACCCGGACGAATTCGTACGCGAAGTGGTGGAGGCAGTCCGGGCGCCGGTCGAGAAGGCAGGGAAGTGACCCCTCACCCCCACAACCTGCAAAACGTGGGGCCCCCCCCGCCTTGCGGTCCCCCCTCTCCCCCGCGGAGAGGGAAATGGTTCTTCGCCCGTGGGCGCGTTCGCGCCCCGCGATGATTACGACCTTCGCCGAGGGGAGAAGGTGGACCACGACAGGCGTACTCATCAGCCGTCGCGGGCCGGATGAGGGGTTACTTTCGCGCCCGCGATGACCATCTGCCTGCCGCGCACAACGACGGGTTGGCCGGCTGGCGCAGACCGAGCGTAGCTCTGCGTTCCGAAAAATGATCAAGGCAGCGGGGCCTCGATATGAAGTCCGTGCAAAAGCACCAAGAAAGTACTCGCGCACGCCGCGAGGATCGCGAGTCGCATGGCTGCGCTCGCCATGCGCCAGCCAGCCCAGCGCAATAAACAGCCTTTCGTACAATGAGGTCCTGAACGTAGCGAAGGTCGGACGGTGGCGAAACAGCCCAGCGATCGGCGGGCATTCTGGCGGAGAGGTGTACGGAGCGGTTGTGATAGAATCGCCATTGTGATAGAAGCACGCGGCAGTCGCCAGGCGATTTTACGGGCCTATAATCTGTTCGCCGACTTCTACGGTTTCTGGTCAGCCCTGTTTGAGGAGAAAGCCCTCACCCGGGGCCTTGCCTTGGCCAACGTGTTGCCGGGAGAACGCGTTCTGGAGGTGGCCGTAGGGCCGGGCACCGTGTCGGTCCGGCTAAGTCAGCAGGTCGGCGAATCAGGATGCGCAGTGGGTGTTGACCTTGCTCCCCGCACGTTGCGCGTCGCACGCCGGCGGGAGAAGGGGAAAGGTGTCAGGAACGTGTGAAGAAATGCGCTATGAGAATCGCGGGGCAGGGGCAAGTCGGGAGGCACGATGATTTCACTTGGAGTGGGGGTCATTCCGGGTGCGGATAATGTTGCTCGGTGGGCGCCGAGGGCAGCAGGATTTCTTACTCAGTATCTTTGGGCACTTTGGTGCTGTGTACTTACGCCGGCGCCAGAGCGCCATCGGTGAGGGTAGGTCGTCGCCGCAGGGCGAACCATCTCGTCAGATTGTAACTGAGCGCCGCCCAGGTAGCCTCCATCGTTGCTTTCAGGCGGCCGCGACAGCGGAACTGGCGCAGGCCGCAGCGTTCTTTAATCCAGGCGTGGGGAAACTCGGCGAGGCGCGAGCGTTGGCCGTAAATCTGCTTGGCTTCTTCCGTGGCCATCTTGGCCTTGAAAGCCACGGTCGCCGCGGGTTCTTCCAGGCGTGAAATCGACCGGACCCAAGCGGGACGCGCTTTCGGCGGCGCGCACTGGCTGCGCAGCGCACAGGTCCGGCAAGCCTCCTGCGGCGCGCGATAGACATGGACGCGGACCCCGTGCTCGCGATGCTGTATCGCACGGTGAGTCAGGGTTTTTCCCGCCGGGCAAGTGAAGCAATCCTGCCCGGCATCGTAGGGGAACGCGCTGGCTAGAAACGCGGCGCTGCGGCCTTGGGCATCGCGTTCGCCGGGCTTCCAACTCTCCTGCCACGATCCATAAAAATCCACTCCGCCGTTCGCTGCCGCCTCGACCGAGGCATGATTGGTGTAGTCGCCGTCGGCCACCACCTGCCCGGGGCGGCGTCCCAGCGTTTGCTCACAGCGGTCCATGGCCGGCGCCAGTTGGTGGTGATCGACGGCCTCGGTGGTCGCTTCCACATTCACGATCAGCCCCTGCGCGGCGTCGGTCACCAGTTGCACGTTGTAGCTCGGAACCGTGCCGCCCTCGCCATTTCTCATCCCGTGGGCTTCCGGGTCGGTGCTCGAGGCGCGGGCCACAAAACTCTCGCGATCGTCTTTCTTCTCGCGCTGCAACCGCTCCACCTCGCGCACCGCCGCCTCCAAACGGCTCCGGCGTTGCCGGGCGGCACGCCGCCGCGCCGCCCCCTGCCGCTTGGCCATCTGCTCTTCGGCGGCCGCTTGTTCCTCCATCAACCGCACTTGCTCGCGCGCCAATTGCAGGTGAGCTTCCAGCGTCTCCTGGCGACGGAACGTATTGCCGCCCGCATTGGCCTTGATTTTCGTGCCGTCCAGCGTCACGCGCTCCAGGGTGATCAGCCCCTCGGCACTCAGCATCCCCAGCACCTGCACGAACAGATCGTCCAACGCCGCCTTGTAGCCGGAACGAAAACCCGACAGCGTGCGATGACTGATCGGCTCCAGCCCGCACAGCCACTGAAACGCCGGTTCATATTCGCACCGCCGCGCCATCTCGCGCGCCGAACTAATACCTCGGCTGTAGGCATACAGCCAGAGACTGATCAAAACCTGGGGATCGGTATGCTCTCTCCCCGCCCGCCCTTCCACCGCGGCGATGGCGGCATAATACCGGCTCAGGTCCAGCCGCCCCACCAACTCCCAAATCGCGCGCGCGGGGTGATCTTCCTCAATCAGCCGCTCCACCTCCATCGCCCGCATCACCATCTGACGCCGATTCACGGCCACTAAACGGGGACGAGTAACCTTAGGGTCGGTGTTCATGCCTCCAGTGTACCAGAGCCCAGATATTTAAGCTTAAATTCAAATTCCCCGACCTTTTTTAATTTTTTCACACGTTCCAGGTACCTTTTCTTACCATAAGTTTCCTCAGGGGGATAACACCTTTCCCTCTCGACTGACACCTTTCGCCCTCGACACCTTTCCCCCACCTTTCCCCGTCGAGCGCGCCCTGAAGAAATGCATTCTGCACCGGAAAAACTCCCTATTTTATAAGACGGAGAACGGTGCCGAGGTGGGGGATCTCTACATGAGCCTGATCCATACGTGCGAATTAAACGGCGTCAATCCCTTCGAGTACCTGATCGAGTTGCAGAAACACGCCGAGGAACTGGCCAAGCACCCGGCGGACTGGATGCCCTGGAATTATCGTGCGACGCTGCAACAGCAGGCCGGTACAATCTGAGGTTCCGCTTAGCCCCCGCGCAGAGTAGAATGCTCCCTACCTGGCCGAAAACGATAGATTCCGGTCGGCAGGAACCACCCCTTCAAAATGAGCCAAAAGCGTGCCATTCCGAGACCCAAATCCGGGAGGGCTTTTGGCCGCTCCATCCAAGGGGGGGCGACTATCGCGTGCCACTGCATCTGAGCTGGAACGTTTGATTCGGCTTGCAGGAAGCGCCTTTTGGGCGACCCGGCCCACCTCCCGTTCGCATCCCGAGTCAATTATGCACAGCCAAAAGTCTTTAGTTAAGCAAAACCGGTTTCTTGCCGATACCTATTCTTATGGAAGAGAACACCCCAAACTCGACCGTCGAAAACACGAAGCGCAGGGCAGGACGTCCCCCCGCCAAGCACAGCAACCCAGATTACGTGCAAATGACCGTATACGTCCCGAAAACTGTGCGTAACGAAGTGAAAACACGTCTCTTCCAAGAAGGTCGCGAACTGAGCGCCTTGGTAGAGCGACTCCTGAAAGCCTGGCTCGACACAAATGGCGGAGGGACTCGGTAGTCGGAAACGGCGGTGAAATCATATGTCACTGGTGACTCTAAAGAGCGCGAGGGACGGTTACCTCCGACGGCCAAATCCTCGCTGGGGCAGATGGGCAGCGAGGGTTTTGAACTTGGTTCTCCTTCGGGCTGCGCTGTTGCAGGCAAGCTTTGTCGAGGGAGGACCTTACTGTGACTTCGCAGCATTGTCGATAGTCATTAAGGGACAAGTATGCGTTCCTGTGTGTGCGGCATCCCGAATTCCCTGAATGCGCTTCAGGTCCAACGCCTACGGGAGAGGGCGGACTGTGAACAAGCCAGGCGTCTGTTGCCAGGCTTCTACGTCTACCCCCTCATGATGCTGGTCTTGTGGGTAACCACGTCTTCCTTCCGCGTACATCCCCGGTTGCTTTGGGGGACCCTGGTGATTGTGGTTCTGGCACTTGCCTTGAGGTTGGTGCTCCTTCTCCGCCGGAAGGTCATGTATCCTCTGAAGCCCCAGCGATGGCGGCTGCTACTGCTGTTAAACATTGGCATGATTGCCTGCGCCATCGGCCTATTGTATGCCAGCATCATCTGGCTCTATGGCTATGAAAGCTGGGTATTCACGATTGTCATGATCTGGATCACCGGAACTGCTGCTGGGTCTACGACCACCTTCGCTCCGACGCGGCAGCTTGGCTATGTACATCTCCTGCTCATTTTACTCCCCCATATTTTTGTGAGTGCCTATATTGGTGGTACTAAGGGCTATGCATTTGCCTTCGCAGCAAGCTTCTTCCTCTTGTTTCTGCTTACACAACATAACCAGCTCCACGCCGCTTATTGGAAAGACCTGGTGGACAGTGAGCGGGAAGGAGAACGAGTCCGCGAACTGCAGGTCGCGAAGAAGAACGCCGAAGCAGCCAATCGGGCCAAGAGTGAATTCCTGGCCAATATGAGCCACGAAATTCGCACCCCTATGAACGGTGTCCTCGGCATGACCGACCTTCTCCTGGACACGGAACTCAACCCGGAACAGCTCGAGTACGCCAGTATGGTCAAGTCGTCGGCGGAGTCATTGCTCACTATCATCAACGAAATCCTGGATTTCTCCAAGATCGAAGCAGGCAAGATCGAGATGGAATCCATCGAATTCAAACTCCGCGGTAGCCTTGCGCCTATCATCAAAACTCTGGCCCTGCGCGCCCAGCAGAAGGGACTGGAACTTACCTCCGAAATCCGGACTGAGGTGCCGGAGGAAGTTGTTGGCGACCCCGGGCGCTTGGGGCAAGTAATCATCAATATCGTCGGCAATTCCATCAAGTTTACCGAGCAAGGCGAAGTCGGCATCGAGGTCGGGGTGGAAGCGAAAACGGAGGAGCAGGTACGGCTGCATCTCGTGGTCCATGACACGGGCATCGGCATTGCCCCAGAAAAAAAGAATGTCATTTTCGCGCCTTTCTCTCAGGCCGACGGTTCCACGTCGCGCAAATTCGGCGGCACAGGCTTGGGACTGACAATTTCGAAACGGCTGGTCGAAATGATGGGCGGCAGGATCTGGGTGGAAAGCGACGAAGGCAAAGGCAGCGCCTTCCACTTCACCGCGATCCTCGGCGTGGGCAAGGTAACGGAACTGCCCCAAGCTAGGCCCCCTGTTGCCCCCACAAATTCATGTGTGCTGGTAGTGGACGATAATGCCACGAACCGTCGCATTCTCCATGGGATGCTGACCAGTTGGGGCATGAGACCCGTACTGGCGGAGACCGGGACCCTCGCGTTGGACTGTGTGAAGCAGGCCCATGATTCGTTCGGCTTGATCCTAACTGACTTCAATCTGCCAGACATGGACGGGTTTACGCTGGTGCGGCAACTCCGGCAGTCTGCCGTCCAGACACGAGGGTCCAAAGTGATCATGATGTCCCCACCTGGGCAGCGTCGGGACCCCGCGCGCTCCCGGCTGCCGGGCGTTGATGCTTACCTCACCAAACCCGTTAGCCAATCGGAGATGTTTGACGCTATCGTCCACGTTCTGGGCACACCGGAGTCTCAAGCCGAGCCGTTTCCGCCGGTCACCCCTCACACCTTCCCGGAAGAACAGAGAAGGTTCCGAATCCTGCTGGCCGAGGATAATCTGGTCAACCAAAGGCTCGTCTCGCGCCTTTTGGAAAGGCGGGGGCATTCTGTTACTGTGACCGGGAATGGGCGCGAGGCCCTCGCTGCTCTCGACCGGGAAGATTTCGATGTGGTGCTGATGGACGTGCAGATGCCGGAGATGGATGGGTTCGAGGCCACGGCCGTCATCCGCAGTCTGGAAGTGAGGACGGGCAGGCACTTGTCAATCATTGCCATGACGGCCCACGCCATGCAAGGCGACCGGGAGCGCTGCTTGGCAGCCGGCATGGATGGCTACATTTCAAAACCTGTAAAGCCGCAAGAGCTGTACAAACTGCTGGCGGACCTCCCCGAACCGGCCACTATCGTCAAGGCTTTTCCGGCGTGAACACATCCTCAATCAATCTCGGCGCGCACAAGCTCAAGGGATTCGTGGAAATTTCACTTCTCCGGCATCGTTCGAAGCAGTTTTAGCCGGAGGACAGTCACTTCCATGTCATCACTGAAAGCCCCCACCGCCACCTAATTAACCACACAGGCTATGGCCATCTGGCATCGTCGAGTGGCGAAGGATGTTAATTGCGAATCCCTACCGCCTTCATACTTGAAATGGGCAAACCCACCGAAAGCTCACGATATAGCGGGGCTTCAGGGTCGAATCGATCAGCGCTTGGGCGCGGCGCTCGACTTCGTGTTGGAGGTCGGCAGGCACGGGCTTGTTAGATCGTCGAAATGCCCCTGCCGGATCATAGACCCAAGTCCAGCCCGAGGGTCGTCGGGAACGGGCCATGGAGGTTATCCCCCTTCCTTTCCGTCCACCGCGAAGTGGGCGGCTTGCCATTGGTCAGGGAGCAGTTCGGCCAGTCGGCTCTGCGGATGCGAACTGATGCGTTCGAAGATATCGCGCAGGTATGCCTGCAGACCCGTCAAAGCTTGAGAGACACCGTTGCGGCGCAGAAAGTCCGTGGCAGGGCTGCGGCCCCATGCTCGCGGAACCAAGATTGTCAGGCAGCCCTTCGGCTGTCGAGGGCCATCACATCTTCTAATCGCGGAATTGCTTCTATAACCCCCAGATGAGTTGTGGAGAGAGCGGCTGCACAATTGGCAAACTGGATGCATTCCCCGAGTGCTTCCCCTCGTGAAAAAGCCGCCATAAACGCGCCGTTGAATATGTCGCCTGCGCCCGTTGTGTCGATGGCCTCGACGCGAGGGGGCAAGTAGTGCTCAGCGTGGTTACCGGAAACGCAGACAACCCCATGCTCGCCCAGCGTGACGAGAGCGGTCTTTACCCCTCGCTCGACGAGCCAACGTCCCGCCTGCTTGGCCTCCTGCACTCCGCTGACCGGAATCCCTGTGAGGATCGTTGCTTCATGCTCGTTAGGTTTAATGAAATCAAGAAAAGGATACAAATCATGGGGAAGCTTCGCGGCCGGCGCCGGATCCAAAAGGGTTTTCACTCCCAGTGCGTGAACCTTTCTTATTCCGTAGTCCACGACTTCCATTCGGTTCTCCAATTGGAATCCAACCAATAGAGATCTGGCAAGAGCCTCTTCCGCCGCGTCCAGGTCTTCCGTCGAGAGATTGTAGTTTGCGCCCGGTGCCACCGATATAAGGTTATGACCGCAGTCGTCAACGATCACAGCGCTAAACCCTGTATGGATCGTGGAGTCTCGACGTATATATTTTGTGCTTATACCCCTATGGTTATACAACGCCAGAGCATCATCTCCATAGCGGTCGCAGCCAATTCGAGCAACAAATTGCACCTCAGCCCCCAAACTGGAAGCTGCCACGGCCTGGTTGGATCCCTTCCCTCCGGGTATTTCTGAGAAATGTTCCGCAATCACCGTTTCACCCGAAGTTGGAAGTCGTTGGCCCTTCATCAGAACCCCGGCATTATAGCTGCCGACGACCGTCACGCAGTTGTTGTTTCTACTCATGAATTACCTCCGGCTCTTGCAAGGATGGCATCGACCCGATATTTCCTATCGACCCTCCGACGACGCTGGGTTAGGAGTAAGAAGGAAATCGGTCCCAGTTGTTACTCCCCGGCTCCCTACTTCCTGCATTTAGATATCTGCCTCAGGGCCGTATTGACGTATAGAAGTCAATCAGCGCCTCCGTGAAGGCCTTTTCGTTTTCATAGGGGTCTCCGCGGTCGTACATCAGGAAGTTCGATGGCTTGTCCGTCATTTCAAACGTGAAGAGCCCATCATCGGGAACCTTGAGGAGGCACGGATGCAGATCGTTCGGCAACACCTTATCCGCCGGGAGTACTTCGCTCGCGGGAATCATGCGGTAATGCCCGTCGGCATGACGCACGAGCCGACGATTCGACACCTGCGCCCACACGGAGGTTTCCCAGACATTGTGGGGCTGGGAATAGACCTTCGCGGTGAGCTCGTCGGGAAAGTCCTCATCCATCGCGCGCAAGAAATCGGAGCGATTTACCCGCCCAAAGGCATAAGCCATATAGCGCTGCAGCTTGGGATCCATCTGCTTGAAGAACTGCAAGTTCGGCGTCTTATAGAAGGTGTTGTGGGGGCCGTATCCGAAGGGTCCTCCCTCTTTCGTGCCGACCGCACATGGGTAGATCGCCACCGGAAGATCCGAACGCAACAGGCAGACGATGGCGTTGGGATCGAGCCCAACGTCCCATTCCAGATAGTCAGGAGATGTCGAGCCCGCGCAGAGATGAATCCGCCTAACCTTGCTACGAAAAAGGGCAGGGTCACGATTGTAGGCAACGGCAATCGGTCGCGCCGAACCGAAGGAAAGTATATCGACGGGCCCCTTGCTTTCCCGTAGCACCTTGAGGATCAATTGTACGCCTTGCTGCTGGAAAGCGGGAATATCCAGCATCTTGTCTTGGGGAGATTTCATCATCGTAAAAGGTCCCACGGCCGCGGGAATGTCGCGATTGAAAATGTAGTTGAGTTGCAGTACGGGAATAAAGCCGGGATCGCGGGGGCCATCCTTGTCAATGTAGTACTTCGAGAGCAGAGGATGATCGGAAACGGGCTTGCGGAACGACTCGTGCGCATCAAGAATGACCGCACGCAGGTCAACTTCCGGCAAGGCGTAGGCCGCAACCAGATCGAAGTTGTCCCCCACATCCTGGTGGGGATGGTAGAGGTCGGTCACATCGATGATCGGTATCATCCTCCTCCCCTGCGATGGATCGCGATCGCCGCGAGCCCCAGAAGCAACCCCATTCCCTGCAAAAATAAAAGTCATGAGGACCAAGGAGGCAAGGAGAACCCAGATGAACCCCGTTCCTTTCTTCCGACCCGCTTCACGTGCGGCGAGCACAGGGGAGCATGAAGCGCAGCCGTATCGGTGGCCGCCCAGGATCAGTGTTTTGCTACCAGCATAACGTGTCGTAAGACATTCCATGATTTGGTCACTCCCTTCACCTACCGGAGACTTGCGATGTAATCGACCGCAGATTGCTCACATAGGGTAATATATGTTATCATACTTAAACATTTAATATATTGCGTACAGTATTAACGATACAAGCCTTGGCACTACTCTCTCACTGAGGTCCAGCTCGGATTACAATACTCGGGCTACTTTCGCAATGAGCTTGCTCGCCACCTCTCTGAGGGCGGCAACCTCTTCTGCTGTGGCCGAGCTCACCATTTGGGCAACGAGTTCGCCACAGCGTTCCCGGACCACCTCGTAGGTTGATGGATCCTGCCCTCGAACGGCGAGCAACTGGCTCAGCCAGTGCCTTCCATAGGAGGCGTGCATGGTTTCGTCTGCCCAATCGAAGTCCATGTCGTGTTCGCTTAAGGTGTCGCCATAGGTGTGAAAGAGTTGGGCGCGCACACGCTTGTGACGGATATTCTTCGTTTCGAAGAAATAGAGCATTCCCAGGCGATAGATTGGGTCTTGCCCTGCCGTACTATCAAAGATGTAAGTTCCTAGAGGGATCT
Source organism: uncultured Acidobacteriota bacterium (assembly GCA_963825395.1). GTDB lineage: Bacteria > Acidobacteriota > Terriglobia > UBA7540 > UBA7540 > Bog-366. The sequence continues at coordinate 152,749 of CAWGTQ010000016.1, forward strand.
CCGCCGGTTCGAGCCCCCAGGCCATCAGCCGTTCATAGCCCATTTGGCAGTGCCTGGCCTCATCATAGGTCCACCGCGCAGAATCATGAAGCCATTCCCAAGGAAGCACATCGGCGAAGGAACTCAGGATTACACCTCCCGTCTCGACTGCCCAGGCTTCATTGAGGTGACTGATCGCCGAGCGCAACTGAAGGGTGATCCCGTCCCCATAGGGATAGGAAGAGTCGATGATATCCGGCCAGTAGAAACGGCAAGGCCAGAAGCGCGGATCACGGGCCGGCCGGTCTGGAACCGCGAGGGGACGCGAACCTGATAGGGGCCTGGCATCTGCCGACGGGGTGGGAGAACCTATGCCCACCCCACCAAGGGCAGAAAGCCGCTGAGCCACGCCCTCGTTCCATTCGACGGCGGCGTCGGGCGACTCGGGGCTTTCTGCAAACGACTCCTCTGCCCAATGGCTTATCGTTCGTACTTGTTCCTCTTTTTCCAAGAGAGCTTGGGAGAGAAAGCGGTGAGTTGGTCCATCTGCAATCCGGTCTGATTCCACCAGGAAGGCACGGTACCCTTCGCATAGCGCTGGAAGTAAGGACCTTCCCACGCTGACCAGAAAGGCTCGAGGTGACGGCGCGTTCTTTGCGGCGCGGAAAAGATCGACAAGGCCTGCGTCAGATCCTTCCTCCTCCATTACTTTGCTGGGGAAACGGAGTTCGAACACGCGCTCGCGCAGCGCGTGCGCTGTTTCGGCATTTTGCCAGATGAAGCGGGGAAGCCCCACCTTGATATCCATAGGACCCATGTGCGGAAGCCAGGAGGCCATGCTGACCAGAAGTGAACGCTCGCAAAAGAAAAAACGCTTGAGAATCTGAACCGTATCGGCACGCATCCAATTTCCCCGCGAATGTCTGCTCAGGATACGTTCGGGTAGACTTGACATAGCGATCGCTCCTTGGAACCTGAGGATGAGAAGAAAACCGTACGTGCACGCAAACCCAAATGCCCGAGAATTAGCGACCCCCCATCATTACAAAAGGTTACTGCTGGCAATCACGAAGATTGCAATGAGGAGGACAAACAGGCCCCCGTTCAAGAAAAGGCGGGCTGAGGAGGCAGCCCCTTTCCACTCGCCTCTCCAAATACCCCAGAGATTTCCCACCCCAATCGATAGAGAAATGAAGAGCGGCCAGCCCATCACTATTCCCCATTTCCCTAATTTCGCAGCACCGATCCCGTACATATAGAAGCTGCCAATCCACATAATGGCCATTAGGGCGCTCAGACCTAAATTGCGAGATCCTTCGGTTCCAAAGTACCGATTCCACTCCTTCCGCCTCAATATCAGGTAGAGGCAGTAACCAAAATTCACTATGAATCCGATGGTAAAAAACAAGGCCCAAACAGAGTTGACGGACAGGGCTTCCGACGTCCCCTGTGCTCGTGCGGAGCGGATCAGATCGGTGCCGAACGCCACACCCACATTGGGCAGGGAAGAGAACACTCCAGCGAGAATGGCGATGATGAGTCCGGGTGTAATAGCATCTAATAGTGCGCCGGATGCAGATTCCGGGCGGGACTTTTTGCGTGCCCCAGCCAGCGAGCAGAGTACGATGCCACAAACTACAATAGCTGTTCCAACCAACAAGACGAGGCCTCTTGCCGTGAATAAGGCCTTGGGGAAAAAGATGGTCAGTGGGATAAGCGCGCCAAGACTCGCCACGAGCCCCATGATGATGGGATAGCCAAGGGCCATGCCCAGTTTGTCCATTCCTACGCCAAAAAGAATTGCTCCAACGCCCCATCCTGCGCCGAAGACAATCAGGATGGTGATTTGCTGAACTGAAACTGATCGGTAGACGGAGATAATATTCGGCATGGCGACCAAACTGAACATCCAATTGAACGCCAGCATTCCCAGTAACGAAAATACCCCCCAGGTGTGCTCCCAAGACCATTTCCTGGTCAAAGTCATAGGGAGTATGAACGTGCCCTGAAGGACGCCAGCCATGAGAACGAATAGGAGACCGGTCACCAAGGTCATACCAAGTACCCCCTTTCGGGAGGCCTATCCATAATTCAGTTCCGACGATTGCTAACAGCAGAGCCAAGTCATCGCTGCCAGCTTCATCGCTGACACGAGGCTCGGTCCTCTTTGATCAAGTAAAAGGAAACTGCTCGTGCATTGGCCTGTTGCAGAATAAGGTCTGGATCGTTCGGAGACCCCGAGCGAGAGAACCCAGCCAGCACGAAAGCGACAAGGGGCATGCCCCTCGTCGCGTGCAAGACCAGAGCCCTTTGTTGCATCAGGCACATGTGCCCATTCAACGAGGTGGAAGGACAGATTCGGGATGAGCTGATTCTGCGTCCTTCTTCTGCTTGAGGGTTTGAAAAACCTGCAGTTCTGTTCGTGCCCTTTCCGCATCGCCAGCGTTTCGGTAAAGCTCATACAGAATATAATGGGGTTCGTACCGATCCGGTGCTAGTTGCGTGATGGCTTCAAGCTTCTGAATGGCTTGCTTATCGTCACCCCTAAGCCTATAGATTTTGGCTAAGTCCATTTGCGGATCTACAAAGTCGGCTCGAAGCTGTACGGCTCTCAAAAGGTATTTCTCTGATTGCTGAAGATCATGTTGCTGGAGGAGGACATCGCCCAGTAAGTAGTTTGTCAGGGGATCGTTGGGACTGAGTTGGAGTCCCTGCTCAAACTGTGCCCGCGCTTCTTCGAGGCGCCCGTTCTCCCAATAGAGCGCACCCAGCGCGTAGTACAGCTCGGCGGTTCCTGGGGTGATGCTTAGCGCCTTCTTGTATTCAGTTATAGCTTGCTCTGTCCGTCCTTGCTGGCGCAGCACCTCTGCTTGGAGTTCATGAAACCTCGCGGAATCCGGGGCGACCTCCTTGAGCTTCTGGAATGTCCCAACCGATAAGTCCAGGCTCGCCTGTCCTTTGTAATAAAGAGCATCAGGATTATTAGGCTCGAGCTCGACCCAGCGCGTGAAAAAACGAAGGGCTTGATCAGAATCCCCCACTTTCAAGTAGGCAAGGCCGAGATGCCCAACCACGACCGGATCTTTTCCAGAGCGTTGATAGGCTTTTTCGAGGAGGGGGATAGCACGCCGGAATTGATTCATGCTGAAATAGCACAGAGCCAGGACAATTTCTGCAGAATGAAGCTTCGGGTTTAAAGCCAATGCCTCCGTAAGATGAGGAATAGCATCTTCATATCGACCCTCCATCTGAAGCACCAGACCTAAGTTCGCGTGCGCTTCGGCCAGGTGTGGGTCCAGCTTTAGAAGGTCCTCATAGGCACTCTGGGCCTCTTGGAGCCTCTGATCCTGCAGTGCTCTCTGTGCTTTTTCAGCAAGAGCCTGGAGCTGCGGACCCTTTGAGTCCGTAGCTCCCTGCACTTGGATTTGCCAGCCAAGGGCCAACCCCAGCGCCAGCGCCAGTGTCGGCCCCTGCCGGGTTAAGGAATGCATTGGGCACTCGCCACTCAGAAAATAATCTTCAAGCCAAACTGGATATCGCGTGGTGCCCGAGCGGAAGTAATCCGGCCATAATTCGCATCGACATAGCCCGTGTCGACCGGTCCGAACTGAGCATGATTCCAGATATTGAAAGCCTCAACCCGGAACTGGACGCCGACCCGTTCGGTGACCTGTGTTTGCTTCAGAAGGCCCCAATCAAAATCGTTCAGTCCCGGATCGTCAACCGAATCCTTGCCGCAGTTCCCCATTGTTCCATATGCCGGTTCCAGAGCATTTTGTACATTGAAGTAGGGGTACAGCGTGGGCATTTTTCTGATGTTATGTCGCAAGGTGCTATTGTTTACAGGACCCGTGCAAATCCCTGGATCGATTCGGCGCGCCCCGATGTTCCCCCAGTCGGACCAATCGTCGTAGATACTCTGCGGCCCGCCGTCAGCGAAGGTTGTGATGCCAGTGAGCTGCCAACCGCTTACGAGTTTGTTCACAGGTCCACCCGTGTTGTTCAGGAGAGTTTTGCCTTTTCCGAATGGAAGCGAATAAACGTAGCTGAGAGTCAACCGTTGTCGTTGATCGAACTCGGATGGCCCATACATGTCATGAAATTTTCCCGCGGTATCGTCTCTGTGAACGTACTCAGCGTAGTCTCCGATATTCAGTTCTTTCCCATACGTGTAGGCAGCCACCAGGAGAAATCCGTGTGACATGGGCTTGTTCACCTGGAAATTGAAGCCATTGTAGTTGGAGCGGCCATCGTTCTGCGAATCGAGGATGTCACTGAAGCCCGGGTGTGGGCGCCGATCCGCCAGAGGAGTGGGGCCAGGGTCAGCAATGTTTTGGTTGAAGCGGCGATTGAGTTTTATCCCGTCATCGCCCACGTAACCCGCCTCCACCATGTATCCTCCCCTGAACTCATGCTGGATATTGAAGTTGTATTGGAAAACGTACGGCGTTCGGTCATTAGGGTTGATGGTGTTCGGCGACGATAACGGCGCACTAGATATGGGAGGGTAGAGGTCTTGAAGCTGGTAACTCGGGGTTGGAGTATTGTTGGTGAGGCTACCAATGTAGAAGAAAGGTGGATCGAGAACACCAAGGAATTGGTCTTCATTGAGAGGCAATAGCCCATAGTAAATTCCGCCGGCCGCCCGTATTACCGTCTTTGCAAATGGACTATACGCGAACCCTAGCCGCGGACCCCAGTTGCGTTTGTCGGGATTGACCAGGCCTCGTTGCAAATGGTTGGCGTCTATTGTCTCCTGCTGATTTGTATAGAGGTTAAAGAACCCTAAACGGTTATTGATCTCCGTGGGCGGCTGGTCATACTCATAGCGCAGTCCAAGGTACATCGTCAGATTCGACTTGATCTTGTAATTGTCCTGCACATACCCCGTCCAGAGTATATTTTCCAAATTAACGCTAGTATCGCCGATCCCCCATTGGGAGAAGGACGGCAAACCCAGCAACAAATCGGCCGCCGCGTCACCGGTATAGACTCCATTGAAGGTGAACGACGGGTCGCTCGGGTAATCGGAGACGCGGAACAAGTGGGTCCTGCGAATGTCCTCACCCATCTTGATATCGTGCTTTCCATGGTGCCAGCTTATGTTATCGCTGACGTTGAACATATTGGTTAAGTCCACCTCGTTCTCGGTGTTTGCCGCGCCAATGCCAGAATAACCGCTTAAGCCAAACCCGGGCAGGCCGAAACTGGTGGGCGTCGTCGTTGTGTTCACTAAACCAATTTCTTTGGCGATGTCCGGACCATAAGCACCCTGCGCTAAGTTTCCATCGTAGTTACGTTGGTAGCCCAGCCGAAGCACGTCCACAAGCGTGGGCGAGAAAATGTGAGTATAGGCGATCTCCGCTTGTTGGTCGCCCATCGGCTGCTTAACCCCCCACCCAGGCTCAGCGGCGGGGGCTACCAGCCAATCATTCACATAGGAGTATCGCACAAAAAGGCGGTCATTGTGCGGCAGGTTTATGTCGATCTTGATGTGAGTTTGGTCCCAAGTATTGGGTTCGGCCACGGCCTTAGCAAAGTTAAGCCCCGGAGTGGTCGAGTTGGGTGTAGGAAAATAGGGAATAAGGTTTTTGGCGACTGCGTCAAACCGGGTGGCAGGAATGGTATTGTTATAGAAAGGCTGTCCCGTCTCTGGGTCAGTAATTGTGTGCGGGAAAGTCCCTTGTAGTTCCAGTTGAGTCGGGTAGTTTTCCAAATTAGTGGAATCGAGTATCGACCTGAAGCCTTCGTAGTTGCTGAAAAAAAAGAGCTTGTCCTTCAGGATCGGCCCCCCGAAGGTGCCTCCAAAATTGCTTTGATGGTACGGCGGCTTCGAGGTCGGGTCGAAGAAGTTGCGGGCGTCCACGTCACCGTTCCGCAGGAATCCGAAGGCTGTGCCATGAAAGTTGTTGGTTCCGGAGCGGATAACCGTATTAACGACCGCTAAGCCCACTCCCTGGTCCGCCGTAAGGGCATTCCGTTGGACATTGAACTCCTCAATAGCGTCCACCGAGGGACGGAAACCGGTGTTGCCCCATGTGGGGTCCCGGCTTTCAATTCCGTCCAGAAGAAAGCTGACGTCCGCTTCGTGGAGACCGGCGACCACCATCGTCAGATTGGCCCGACCTGTCCATTGTGCCGAGGGAGAATTTGTCGTAACAAAGCTCATCCCCGGCGAAAGGTAAGCCAACTGTAGGAAGTTCCGACCGTTGAGGGGCAACTCCACGATGGTGTTCTCGGTAGTAACTTGGCCTACCGCGATGTCGTCACGTTTAACCTCGGTTACGGTGCCTGTCACGTTTACAGATGTTGCAACGTTACCTATTTGCAGCTTAACGTCTGCGGTTGTCCGGGTTCCAACACGCACAACGACCGGGGAAATGACGGACTGACTGAACCCTGCCGCCGTCACAGCGATTTCATACGTCGCCGGGAAGAGTTGAGGGAAGGCATAGCTACCGTCTGCGCCACTCTTGGTTACTTGTGTGCTGCCAGTGTTGGTCTCCTTCAAGGTGAGGGTCGCATTCGGAATAACACTGCCTGTCGCGTCTGTGACAACTCCGACAATATCGCCAGTGGAAACTTGTGCGCTGACACGCGTCGGAGATCTTCCAGCCCAAACCAGAAGACAACACAATACGATCAGAATCCACTTCCACGTTTTCATGATCACCTCCGTCGGTATTCACCGACAATATTAAGTTGCGTGAACGAAATGCTCGAGAGAGTCTAGCTTCCGACCTGTCGTCACCTTCCCTTCACGCCGATTATCTGCTTTGACCCGACGTCAAAGACTTATGCCCAAGACCCGACACTAAGCAGAAATGCCAGTTCATCAATAAACTCATAGGAACCCAAGCCGACGACATGAGCGCGGGGATTAACCGTGGCCAGAAATCCCCCGCTCGAGTAAACTTCGCGCAGGTGCTCGAGGCACCGGCCCACGCGCTGGAGCTGAACGTGAATCCAGCTTCGATCAGGCGGGGCGTCGCACCGCATAAGCTTCGGCATAGCCGTAGGTTGACTTCATACACGACCGGCAGCCCCGTCCATGACAAAGCATCCAATAAGATTCTGTGCAACCGCCTGTTCATGGATCCTCATTGCCGGATTCGCGCTGCTTCATGGCGCGTTCTTCCTCGCGCCGTTTTTGCTGGATTTGGCGGAACTGCTTGAGCACCGCGCTGGCTTCATCGTTCCGCCCCAAGCTTGCATATACACGGCTCAGTAAGTAGAAAGAGCTTTCAAGGTCCGGATTGATCTGGGTTGCTTGCTCCAGTTCCACTCGCGCTAAATCGTAGCGCCCTGTGTCAAAGTAAATTTTGCCCAATTCGTAGCGTGCCGGTGCGTGGGAACCGTTAAGTTCGATAGATCTTTTAAGCTCTTTCTCCGCCGGGTCCTTCTTCCCAACCCTGGAGAGAACGAAACCAAGGTAGAAGTGGTACAGGAAGTTGTCGGGCGCAAGGCTCACGGCGGTTTGGTAGTGCGGAATGGCATCCTCCAGCTTCCCCAAGCTGGACAGACAATTTCCCGTTAGGTAATGGGCCTGGGCAAGTGCGGGATCAAGGGAATTGACTTTGGCTAGCAGGTCAAACGCTAGGAGGTAGCTGCCTCGGTTGTAATAGCTCAGGGCCAGGGTAAACAAGTATCTGGGAGATTCCGAAAACCTATGGCGATGGCGCTCGAGAAGCGCAATGACCTCCGGATCACGGCCTTGCAACTGGTAAATGTTCGCGAGAGCCAAGAGAGAGGCTTCCTCAGGGGCATTGCCTGAAGCTGCCCGTTGTGCAACTTGCTCAGCCTCCCTCAAGCGATTCAGAGCAAGGTAGCATTGTGCCAGTAAACATAGTCCGCCCTCAGTGAGCGGTTTATCTCCATCCGCCTCCAATATGGCAGAAGCGCTGGCGGGATCGCCTGCCTGAAAAAGTCCCTGGGCAAGCGCAATACGAATTTCTGCATCTCCAGGCCACCTGCTATGGGCGGACTTGAGGATCTGGACTGCCTTTTGGTTATCCGCGGTCACAGTGTATGCTTCCGCTAAGCTGAGGTAGAGCCTTCGGTCGTCGGCATGGATCTGAGACGCGTTCTCGAGCAAGCGCACGCCTTCTCTACAACGGTCTAGCCGGCATAGGGCCGGACCTAAGAGGATCGCAAAAGAGGGCTCATTGGCCTTGGGGTGATCCCCCAGAAGCCGCACCACGCTCTCGTAGTGGTGCAGGCGGGTGTCGGCCAGAGCGAGCGTTAAACGGCACTCGTCTGAGGAGGGATCCAGTTCCAGGGCCTTTTTCAGAGGCTCCGCAGATTGCTCGACTAGGCCGCCAGCCAACAAAAGTTCGCCGGCTTTCATCAGCAACACCGGTGAATCGTTCCCGGCGGCGACTGCAGTTTGTACGGCCTGCAGGCCTTCTTGCTTGCGTCCAAGCTCGAAAAGGCATTGGGCCAGAGGAAGCAGGACCCCAAGGTCTTTGGGAGATTGTTTTCGGAAAGCCAGCAGGTATCCTGCTGCGGCGTCGAACCTTCCCGCCCGAAGTTGTAGTATTCCCAGGTTGTAGAGGGCCGACGGATAATTCGGCCGGAGCTTCAGGACTTTTTCATAATTTCGTATCGCCTCGTTCACATTTCCGAGCTGGGCGTCGGCATCAGCCAGGAGGACGTGAGCCTGGACGGAATCCGGCGCCATCGCGATGGCCTTTTGAAGCTGTTCTTGCGCCTTTCCGGGCTGTCCGTTTCGTAACAACTCCTGCGCCTGTTGAGTCAGATCTGCCGCACGAAGCGCGGCGGAGCCTTCCTTCTGTGCCCCACCTGGGACCGTTGTTAGTCCCCACACGATGACGAGCAGAAACACTCTGCTCGGCATGGTGTGGCCATTTCGTATTGACTTTAGTTCGACTCGGGACATCTTAGAGCTCCGGTGGTTCGTTCCGCCCCCATGCGTACCAGTAAAAACGGCGGCATGGACGCGAAACCCAATGCCGCGGGACGAAGGCTAGGGTGAAGGCTACATTGGCGTAGCTACCGGACCCGCGGTGAGCAGCTGCGTCGTGATTTTGCTCCATGTCGCATAGTGCGAAGTGCGGACGCTCCATGGTCTTTTCCTCGTCGGCCTAAGACCCCCCGGCTGTCCAGGATTTCTCCGGCCACGGCCAGGGCTCGCTAATCGTAGACTTCTAAATTGCGAGTTCCGCGAAGTAAACCATTTACATTTTAGTTTGTCAAGTAGAATTTATGTCTCTTGACTGGCGGGGGAAAATGCGTAATCGTTTAACGGGTTTTTGGTTAAGGTCCGTGATTGCCATTGTGCGAGGAACCCATTCTGCGTAATATAGGGTTGGAGGCCTATTTGCTCATGACTACCATTCGTGATGTTGCCACCCGCGCAGGCGTCTCCACTGCAACCGTGTCCCATGCCCTGGCCAAAACTCGGGGCGTAAGCTCCGTACTACGGAAAAAGGTAATTAGGGCAGCCCGCGAGTTGAACTATCGGCCGAACGAGATCGCGCGCTCTCTTCGAACAAGAAACTCCAAGACGATTGGAATGATAATTCCCAGCATTACCGACCCATTCTTCCCCATGGTCGTTAGAGGAGCCGAAGACGTCCTGCAGAAGGAGGGGTATACTCTCCTCATCGGGAATTCGGACGATGACCCCAAGAAGGAAGAGGCTTATTACCGTGCCTTCTCAGCAAAGAGAGTTGATGGCGTGTTGATGATCATCTCTCCGGCCAAGCGTGCCCCTTCGTTCTTGTTACATCATCGAGCCGCCCAGACGCCTATTGTCTACATAGGCCGTTTTCACCACGATCTTCAGGGCGATTACGTAATGCTCGACGATATCGGATCGAGTCGTGAGGCGGTGACTCACCTTCTTCGTACGGGACGACGTCGAATTGGCATTGTGACGGGGCCCCTCGATCTCCTGGACGCACGAATGCGTCTCGAAGGGTACAAGCTTGCACACGAAGACTATGGCGTAGCCATCGATCCGACTCTGATCAGAGAAGGCCAGTACACTATTGAATCTGGATACGAGCAAGCCAAAGCACTCATCCAATTGACCAGCATGCCTGAGGCCTTGTTCTCATCTAACCATCTTATGACCATTGGCTGCCTCCGCGCGATTCTTGAGGCTGGCATTAACTGCCCTCAACAGATTTCCTTGGCGAGTTTTGATGATACTGGGTGGTTTGACCTGTTCCGGCCCTCAATCACCGCAATCAGGCAACCCGCATACGACTTGGGGACGACAGGTGCGGAGTTCTTACTTAAGAGAGTACAGGCAAAAGTGAGCGGCCCTCCTCGTCATGTTCTGCTCCGAGGCCAAATGAATGTCCGCGCGTCGAGCACACCCCCATCAATTGAATCGGGGAAAGTCAATACCGCTCAGACCGATATCTCCGAGAGTGAGAAGCTCGACCTTACGACTATTCAAACCTGAGAAGACCCGGAAGATGAGTAATAGACAGCCATGAATACCACCTGTCGAGAGGTGTCTCCACTCGTTCCAAGGGTCATATTTATTGGCCTTTGGAGTTACTCTTCACATGAACTAGTATCTAGTCGCACGGGTTGTAAGTATATGCTAGCTGTTGAGCCGCGAGGGACAGATGAGGCGCCGCAAAGAGGCAGCGCCGATGGTGAAGCGCCTTCAGATTTGCACCGGCAGCGCCGCAAGGAGCGACGGCCCGGAAAGCAATCGAGCCGGGGGATAGAGGACCAATGAGGCCTGCCTTTCTTTTCCTGCTTGTTCTGATGGCCGGCGGGCTGATCTGGGCGGCACTGGGCAGTGCCGGACGCGTTCCCCCGGTGGCTGGGGAGCCATCGCGGGTGAAGTTCGCAGAAATCAGCCATCAAGCAGGGATCGACAGGTTCCATGACGTCTCTGGAGGGCCGACCAAGAATTACATCTTGGAGTCGAAAGGGGGCGGCGTGGCCGTCTTCGACTACAACAATGACGGCTGGCTGGACATTTTTCTTGTAAGCGGGGCCACTTTTGAGGAGATGGAAAATCCGCACGCCCCTCACCCGCACCGCAACAAATTGTTCCGCAACAATGGCGACGGCACATTCACGGATGTGACCGAAGCAGCAGGGTTGGGTGCATGGGGATGGGGAATGGGAGCGGCTGCAGCCGACTATGACAACGACGGGTGTGTGGACCTTTACGTGACATACTATGGGAAGAACGTGCTCTACCACAACAACTGTGACGGGACGTTCACAGACGTGACTCAGAAAGCCGGAGTAGCCGCCGGAAGTTGGAGCACGGGGGCAGCCTGGGGCGACTACGACCGGGATGGTTATCTCGACCTATACGTCGCACGGTACATCAACTTCCAGCGGGGGGAGGTCCCAGGCAAGGGTCAGTCCGTAGTGTGCCAGTACAAAGGAGTGCCGGTGCAGTGTGGTCCCCGGGGGCTGAAGACTCAGACATCGATTCTCTACCACAACAACGGCGACGGAACCTTTACCGATGTAACGAGCAGGGCGCTGGGGCCTGATGTTGCCGCTTATTACGGTTTTACGCCCCTTTGGGTGGATGTGGACAACGATGGCTGGCCTGACCTGTATGTTGCGGACGACGGCACGCCCAACCTGCTTTACCGAAACCGTCATGACGGTACGTTTGAAGAATGTGGGGCGGCAGCAGGGTGCGCATACGACACCAATGGATTGGAACAGTCCAGCATGGGCGCCGACTTTGGTGACTACAACCACGACGGCTGGCAGGACCTTTTCGTGACGAATTTTTCCGACGATCACAGCACGCTCTACAAGAACTTGGGAGGGGGGAATTTTGCCGATGTTAGTGAGCAAGCGAAGTTGTTACCTGTCGGCTGGAACAATGTGAAGTGGGGGACGAAGTTTTTCGACTATGACCTGGATGGCTGGCCCGACCTGTTCATAGCCAATGGGGGCGTCTATGTGGAAGCCGATCGCTGGAACATGGGCACGGGCTACAGGCAGCATCCCCAAGTACTCCGGAACCAACAGGACGGAACCTTCCAGGATGTGACCGCCGACCTTGGTGAAAGCTTGCTGCAAAAACACCTGGGGCGGGGGATCGCCCTCGGGAGTCTATTAAACGATGGGGGCATCGACATTGTCGTCAACAACCTTGACGACACGCCGTCGCTGTATCACTGTCCGGCCCCGGCGAACGCACAGTGGATTGTTTTACAGCTGCAAGGAACGAGGAGTAATCGTGACGGACTTGGGGCCAAGATCAAACTTCGTGCCGGTGGTATGGAGCAAGTGCAGGAAGTGCATCAGAGTGGAGGCTTCCTGGCCAGCAACGATGTCCGGGCCCGCTTCGGATTGGGAAGTAGTACGGTCGTCGACGAATTGGAGATTGACTGGCCCTCCGGGTTAGTGCAGAAGTTTCACGGGGTCAAAACCCGTCAGACTTGGCGAGTTAAAGAAGGGGAAAACGAATTGGTATCGGAACCGATGCGTGGGGCTAGATCATCTCTTTCAATTGGAAATTGAGAAGCAGTGGCTATTTTTTATGACGCGTTGGCTAGCAGCGGGGGGCAATGAATCGTCTGACGGAAGCTCACACATACCCAGCGTGGAAACATAATATGGATCGGACGAGGCCGCCATCCACCACGTGCTAAATGCCGTCTTCATACGCCATGCCGATCTGCCGGGCGCGGGAGGGCATATCTCCTGGGCTATGGCAGAAAAATTCACGGACTCCAGTGTGGCTCTCTGATGAAGACGAATCGAGACCTTCGAAGACTGTCGATCGTGGTGATGGCCCTGGGAATCTGGGTGACGCCGCCCTTTCTCCGCTTCGTATCGGCTTTCGGGCAGGACGTCGAAGCGGCTTTCCGTCAGGCTCTACAGGAGTTCCAGGGAGGAGAAAAGCAAAAAGCGGCAGCCGCATTGGAAGAAATCCTGAAAGCTCACCCGGACCATGCACCCAGTCACGAATTGCTGGGCCTTGCCCTTTCCGCGTTGGGGAAAAGCGAGGAGGCACAGCAACACTTGCGTGAGGCCACGAAGTTATGGCCCAACCAGCCGGTGTATTGGACCAACCTGGGGATTTTTTACCTCAGCCAATCTCGTACGGAGGATGCCGAAGCGGCCCTGCGAAGATCGGTGGAGGTTGACCCCAATCCTCCCGCCTACCGATTGCTGGGGCTCATCCGACTGGATCAGAATGCGGGCGGGGAGGCGGTGCAGTTGTTCAGCAAGGCGTTGGACCTAGCGCCTGACGATGTAGAGTCCTGGTATTATCTGGGGCTTGCGCAACATTCGCTCGCGCATTCGGATGAGGCGCTCCATTGTTATGAGGAAGCACTCGAGCGTGCTCCGCGCCACTTTCATGCACAACTGCAGATTGGAACTCTTCTTCTGACCCGAGGACAGCGACAGCAAGCCTTGGAGCACCTTCGGGCGGCGCAAGCGCTTCGTCCCCAAGACGCCGAGGTGTACGAGCGCCTCAGCGAGGCATATCTGGGAAACGGGGATTTGCAACAGGCGCTGGAATCGGCTCATCGAGCCGTGGAACTAATGCCCTCCGACCGCCAAGCTCACTACCACTTAGGCTTGGTTCTGGCCCGTTTGGGTAAGAGCGACGAATCCCAGAAGGAGTTTGCAATTTCCGAGGGGCTCCCCAAGAAGCCAGAGATCACCCCTCTGGAGCGGTGGCGCGAACTCCACGGTGAGGGACTCAGGAGCGATGGATCGAAGCCTTAGACCTCGCCTGTGGTTCGGCAGCTTGTTGCTTGTGCCGGCCGGAATTGTTTTTCTTTTCAGTTCGCAACTGAGGCGAGGATCAGATGTCGGGAGCCCCCCTTTCGTTGACGTACGCGCTAGCTCCGGCATCACCTTTCGGGAGCACAACGGAGCGAGGGGGGGGAAGGAACTGATCGAAACTTTCACATCGGGCGTCGGCTTGCTGGACTATGACAACGACGGCTTGCTCGACGTCTATTTGGTGAACGGCGCAGCCATTCCTTCGCTGCGGAAGGAGGGGCCGGAATATGCCAACCGTCTCTACCGCAATCTGGGCAACTTCAAATTTGTTGACGTAACGCAAGCGGCGCACGCCGAGGGTCGCGGCTACGGAATGGGAGTAGCCGTAGGTGACTACGACAACGATGGCTTTCCTGATCTCTACATCACGGGCTTTGGCCAAAACCAGCTCCTGCATAATCGTGGAGATGGTACGTTCGAAGACGTTACGGAGAAGGCAGGAGTCGGGGGCGGGGGCTGGAGCACCAGCGCGGCCTTCTTTGATTATGACCGGGACGGCTATCTGGATCTTTTTGTAGCGCGATATGTGGCGTATGAAATAGGGAATCACCCGAGCTGCGGTGATGAGAAGCGAGGACTCCTAAGTTACTGCCTTCCCGACCTTTTCCAACCCATGACGGCTTTGCTTTTCCACAACAACCACGACGGGACCTTCACCGATGTCAGCCACGCGGCAGGAATCGACCGCGTGAAGGGGCGCGGCTTGGGCGTTACCATCGGCGACTATGATGGGGACGGTTGGCCGGACATCTTCGTCGCCAACGATCGCGGGCGGAATTCTCTGTTCCACAACAAAGGTGATGGGACCTTTGAAGAGGTAGGCCTGCCCAGCGGAATCGCCTACAGCATGGACGGCGTGGCACGTGCCGGCATGGGGACCGACTTCGGAGATTATGACCAGGACGGCTGGCTGGATATTCTGGTAAACGACTTTGAAACCGAAGGGACAGCGCTGTTTCACAACTCTCGGGGACAGTTTTTTACAGATGTGGGTGGAGAGGTGGGTCTGCGCGACGATTCCTATCCTTATGTGGTTTTTGGCGGGAAGTTCGTGGACTACGACAATGATGGGTTCCTCGACATCTTCGCTGCCAGTGGCCACACCCAGGACGATATTACCGCTTACAAGCCTGAAATCACCTATCCGGAGCCAAAGCTGCTATTCCGAAATGTCAACGGCCACTTTCGCCGCGTTCTTGATGGCCCTCAAGGAGCGCTCTCGCAACTCAAGGTGAGCCGCGGCACGGCCTTCGGAGACTTGGACAACGACGGATCCATCGACGTGGTGGTGAACGACACCAACGACTTCCCCGAGATTCTTCGAAACATGGCGGGTGGCCAGAACAGGTCGCTACTGATCAAGCTGGTCGGGACGAAGAGCAATCGAGACGGCATCGGTACGAGGCTGGAGGTTCACTACGGAAATCACGTTCAGATCCTGGAAGCAAAGAGTGCGGCGAGCTATCTTGCTGCCAATGACATGCGCGTGCATGTGGGGTTAGGGGCTTGTTCCCAAATCGATGAACTGATTTTGCGCTGGCCAAGCGGCCGGGTTCAGACGGTGCGTAACCTTGCCTCCGGTTATCTACATGTCATCTCTGAGGACCAGGGAGTCATCAGTTCCACAAGACTGAGGGTCAAACTGACAGACGCCAGCAATTTTCGCTAGTGGCGATTTGCCGTTAGGGCATGGAAACTGCTTCCCCGGGATGTGGACAAGGCTAAACCCGCGCTGCGTCCGCCAGCGCCTTCGCCTCTCTGTCCGAAATCAGGTGCCATTTCGCGCGGATTCAGGGGCACGGGACTCTGCAAGGCCGGAATGAAATGCCACCTAAGGCAACATATGGCCGCAAGGCCGCACGTTCTTGACGGCGTCCTGCGGCCTCATTTTTACATATTCAGTAATCTTGAACACCGCTTTGTATCGGTAGACTGTCTTTTCCCTGGCAACTTCTTCTCACCGGCTTCCAGCTCAGGGCCGTATTGAAGTGTAGAAATCGATTAAGGCCTCCGTGAAGGCCTTCTCGTTCTCGTAGGGGTCACCTCGGTCGTATATCAGGAAGTTCGATGGCTTGTCCGTCATTTCAAACGTGAAGAGACCATCATCAGGAACCTTGAGGAGGCAGGGACGCAGATCGTTCGGCAGAACCTTATCCGTCGGGAGTACTTCGCTCGCGGGGATCATGCGGTAATGCCCGTCCGCACGCCGCACGAGACGACGATTCGACACCTGTGCCCACACGGAGGTTTCCCAGACATTGTGGGGCTGGGAATAGACCTTTGCGGTGAGCTCGTCGGGAAAGTCCTCATCCATCGCGCGCAAGAAATCGGAGCGATTTACCCGCCCAAAAGCGTAAGCCATATACCGCTGGAGCCGAGGGTCCATCTGCCTGATAAACAACGCATTGGGGGTCTTATAGAAGGTGTTATGTGGACTGTACCCGAATCCTCCACCCTCCTTCACACTCACTGAGCCGGGGTAGATGGCTATGGGCAGCTCCGAACGCAACAAGCAGACAATTGCATTCGGGTCTAGGCCGACATTCCAATCCAATATGTCCGCAGAAGTCGCGCCTGCGCAAAGGTGGATCCGCATAACCTTGCTACGAAAGAGCGACTGGTCACGATTGTAAGCGACGGCAATGGGTCGCGCCGAGCCGAACGAAAGGATACTGACCGGTTCCTTGCTTTCCCGCAGCGCCTTGAGAATCAATTCCACGCCCTGCTGCTGGAAAGCAGGAATATCCAGCATCTTATCCTGGGGGGAATTCATCATCGTAAAAGGTCCCACGGCCGTAGGAACGTCGCGATTGAAAATGTAGTTGAGTTGCAGTACGGGAATAAAGCCGGGATCGCGGGGGCCATCCTTGTCAATGTAATACTTCGAGAGCAGAGGGTGATCGGAAACGGCCTTGCGGAACGAGTCGTGCGCGTCGAGGATGACCGCCCTGAGGTCGATCTCGGGCAAGGCGTATGCGGCGACCAAGTCAAAGTTGTCTCCCACGTCCTGATATGGGTGATATAGGTCTGTGACGTCAATCACCGGTATTCTTGTCAGCCCAGTTTGGGTTTTCACGGGGCTGCCTTGTTCAGCATCCACCAGACCAGGAACGAGGAGGAAAGCAGCGGTGACGAAAACCGCTAGAAGAATCAAAGATGGGACTTCCCTATTAGTCGAGATTCTAGCCCCGCTAACCATGAATCCCCTCCATTCCGTTAACCGGCCCTACGACTCAGAGCACCAGCCACAAATCATGACTTTCCGTAACCCCCGATTTAGCTCGCGCGTTCAGGAGGGGCTCACCCCTCCTTGTTTCGGGTATACCGCGATTCTGGAAATCGTGACTACTGAACATCTCAAGGCTTCGAGGATGGTTCACCAAGCCCCCGTCACCAACGGCTTGAGTTAGGTTTTCAGCCTTTGGCACAATATAGGGAGGGCGTGCCGCCACGAGCCGGGGGGGATATCCTCGCTGATCTGGAGCATGAACGGCCTGCGTGGCCCCACCTCATTGAGCAGCTTGTCCAGGAAACCGACTATTGTTGTCTCGTCCTGGGTGGCCAGTGACGAGGGAAAATTCGGCAGGATGACCTTCCCAGGCCAAGCAAGGGCAGCGTGGGTAATCGAGAGATCTCCGCCTATTTCTGGAAACGAAAACGATTCGATTCCATCGATGGGGGCGAGCGCGATCATTTCCTTAATGGCTCGCAGGCGCCCATCCATGTGGACCAGATAGATCTTACCCCGTTCGTGTAGTTTCTTCCCTTGCTTAAAGTAATAGGGCAGCAAGTACTCCTCAAAACATTTGGGTGGAGTCATGTCGCAGGAAACATTGTCCGGTTGCCAAATCACCTCGGCTTGCGACTCGCAGACCATCTCGAAAACCTCATCCATCTTTTTGTCCATGGCCGCGAGAAGTTCCAAGGCTGGAGCGGGATCGGTATAGAGATCGACCAAGAAGCGCTCCGGGCCCGCCAATTCAATCAGAAGCTTCTGGAACGGAGACCGATCAACTCGCCCCAGAACCACTCCGTCCTCGCCGATGTCTTCCTGTTTCGCCAGGAATGCTTCCTCATTTTTGCGGAGAACGGTATGCTCCACGATGTACTGCATGATCTTGTAGTCTTCCGGAGAATTGAGATAAAACTTCTCGGTCCAGTCACTACCATAGGTCGGGTCCTGGCGGATGCGCTGCGTCAGCGTACCGGGGGGGGTGCGATAAATCCGCGTCTCCAGCTTCTGCCCATTCTCCCAAGTGAAGCGAATGTCGAACTCGGCTCCCTGAACCTCCGAGACAAAGCCCGTATGGGTATGCCAGGGAGGTGCGAGCAACGTAGTGAGGGGAACGTAGTCCAGGATGCCGAGGCCCAAATCCCTGACCATCCGCTCGGTTGAGCCGCGGGGAAGATACCGGGTGTAAATCGAAACTGGAACGCGATCAGGCACTTGATGCCTGTAAACCGCCATGATCCGCTCTCGGATGGTCATCTCATTCCTCCACCGTTCCTACTCGGGCCGGCACTTAGTTATTCACCAGCCCCACGACTTCACTAAGCTGCGGTATCGATTCCAAGACCCCCAAGCGCGTAACCGAAATGGCTGCAGCCGCGCTGGCGAACCGGACGCACTGGTCGAGGGTATCCCCCCGTGAGTACGCGGCCATGAACCCACCACTGAAGACATCCCCGGCACCGGTGGTGTCAATTGCATCGACCTGCTGTGCAAAGTAATGCTCCTCTTGGTGAGCCGTCACGCAAACAGCTCCGACTTGGCCCAGGGTAATCAAAGCTGTTCCCACCCCTCGATTAACGAGCCACCGTCCTGCCTGCTTAGCACTTTTCACGTCCGTCACCGCAATTCCTGTGAGGATCTTCGCCTCGTGTTCATTAGGCTTGATGAAGTCAATACAAGGATAGAGATCGTCTGAAAGCTTGGCTGCGGGGGCCGGATCCAGGAGAACTTTCACATTTAGCGAATGGACTTTCCGTATGGCGTATTCGACCACTTCGATTTGGTTTTCAAGCTGGAAACCCACTAGCAACGATTTCTCGAAGGCCTCCTCTGCTGCGTCAATGTCTTCCTCTGAAAGATGGTAATTAGCGCCGGGTGCCACAGAAATGAGGTTGCACCCGCTCCGATCGACCAGCACGGCGCCCATGCCGGTGTGGGTGGTTGGATCTCGACGAACGTATCTGGTGTTGATGCGTTGACGCTCGAACATGGCTAATGCGTCGTCGCCGTACCTGTCATGGCCAATGCATGCGACGAACTGGACTTGACCACCCAGCATGGAGGCGGCAACAGCCTGATTTGATCCCTTTCCTCCTGCTACCTCATAGAACTGGTCAGCGATGATAGTTTCTCCCGGACCAGGAAGACGCTGGCTCTTGAAAAGGAGTCCGACGTTATAGCTGCCAACGATTGTGACCAGGCTTGCATTCCCGCCCATAAGAGGCCTCCCTGCCCAACTCCCCCCTTGGTGTACTCCGAATATCTGTATCAGGGCCGTATTGAAGTGTAGAAATCGATTAAGGCCTCCGTGAAGGCCTTCTCGTTCTCGTACGGGTCGCCTCGGTCGTACATCAGGAAGTTCGATGGCTTGTCCGTCATTTCAAACGTGTAGCGCCCATCATCAGGAACCTTGAGGCGGCACGGACGCAGATCGTTCGGCAACACCTTATCCGTCGGGAGTACTTCGCTCGCGGGGATCATGCGGTAATGCCCGTCTGCACGCCGCACGAGACGACGATTCGACACCTGTGCCCACACGGAGGTTTCCCAGACATTGTGGGGCTGGGAATAGACCTTTGCGGTGAGCTCGTCGGGAAAGTCCTCATCCATCGCGCGCAAGAAATCGGAGCGATTTACCCGCCCAAAGGCATAAGCCATATAGCGCCGCAACTTGGGATCCATCTCCTTGATGAAGTGCAAGTTCGGCGTCTTATAGAAGGTGTTGTGGGGGCCGTACCCAATGGCCCCTCCCTCCTTTGGGCCGACCGCACACGGATAGATCGCCACCGGAAGATCCGAACGCAACAGGCAGACGATGGCGTTTGGATCGAGCCCAACGTCCCATTCCAGATAGTCAGGAGATGTCGAGCCGGCGCAGAGATGTATCCGCCTAACCTTGCGGCGAAAGAGCGCGGGGTCACGATTGTAGGCAACGGCAATCGGTCGCGCTGAGCCCATTGAAAGTATATCTACCGGCTCCTTGCTTTCTCGTAGCACCTTGAGAATCAATTCCACGCCCTGCTGTTGGAATGCCGGAATATCCAGCATTTTGTCTTGGGGGGATTTCATCATCGCAAAAGGTCCCACCGCCGCTTGTATGTTGCGGTTGAAGATGTAGTTGAGTTGCAGTACGGGAATGAAACCCGCATCCCGCGGAGCCTTTTGTTCCTCCATGAAACGCACGAACTCAGGGTTCTTTGACAAAATCGGATGAACGGGACTGGGCTGGCGAAGATATTCATCCACATCCAGAATAACCGCTCTAAGGTCAATCTCCGGTAGCCCGTAAGGGGCAATCAGATCGAAATTGTCACCAACGTCCATGTTAGGGTGATAGAGATCAGTGACGTCTATGATCGGTACTTTCTTTATGCTGGGTGTCTTTATGCCCTCAGCATCGATTCCGAAGGCGGTAAAGACCCCTAGGATAAGACACATACCAGATGCCGCAACGGCCAAGAAAATACGGGTTCGCTTTCCCAAGTTAGATCACCTCCACCGTGAAGTCCCAGACCTGGTCTGGACAAAACGAAGAAGAGCATCGAGCTTCTGGCCACCGCGTATTTTCAGCGTAGCCCTTCTGCGCCTTAGGAGTCAGAACGAACTCTGTCCCTCTCACTCCTTCCTGCGCTCAGATATCTACGTCAAGGCCGAATTGAAGTGTAGAAATCGATTAAGGCCTCCGTGAAGGCCTTCTCGTTCTCGTACGGGTCGCCTCGGTCGTACATCAGGAAGTTCGATGGCTTGTCCGTCATTTCAAACGTGAAGAGACCATCATCAGGAACCTTGAGGAGGCACGGACGCAGATCGTTCGGCAGAACCTTATCCGTCGGGAGTACTTCGCTCGCGGGGATCATGCGGTAATGCCCGTCTGCACGCCGCACGAGACGACGATTCGATACCTGTGCCCACACGGAGGTTTCCCAGACATTGTGGGGCTGGGAATAGACCTTTGCGGTGAGCTCGTCGGGAAAGTCCTCATCCATCGCGCGCAAGAAATCGGAGCGATTTACCCGCCCAAATGCGTAAGCCATATACCGCTGGAGCCGAGGGTCCATCTGCCTGATAAACAACGCATTGGGGGTCTTATAGAAAGTGTTATGGGGGCCGTATCCGAACGGTCCTTCCTCCTTCGCCCCGACCGCACATGGGTAGATCGCCACCGGAAGATCCGAACGCAACAGGCAGACGATGGCATCGGGGTCGAGACCAACATTCCATTCCAAATAATCGGGCGAGGAGGCGCCGGCCGAAAGGTGGATTTCTTTCACCTTGGCGTGAAAGAGCTTCGGATCGCGATTGTAAGCGACGGCAATGGGTCGCGCCGAGCCGAACGAAAGGATACTGACCGGTTCCTTGCTTTCCCGCAGCACCTTGAGAATCAATTCTACGCCTTGCTGCTGGAAAGCAGGAATATCCAGCATCTTGTCCTGGGGCGACTTCATCATCGTAAACGGCCCCGCGGCTGCAGGGACGTTCCGATTGAAGATATAGTTAAGCTGCAGTACAGGAATGAAGCCGGGGTCCCGCGGACCTGCTTTGTCACTCCCATACCGCGTGAGCAGCGGATGGTCGGAAACGGGCTTGCGGAACGAGTCGTGTGCGTCGAGAATGACCGCCCTAAGGTCGACCTCGGGCAAGGCATAGGCCGCAACCAGATCGAAGTTGTCCCCCACATCCTGGTGGGGATGGTAGAGATCGGTCACATCGATGATGGGTATCGTCCTGTTCCCCTGCGACGGATCGCGATCGCCGCGAACCCCAGAAGCCACCACATCCCCTGCAAAGATAAAAAGCATGAGGACTAGGGAGCCAAGGAGAAGCCACATCAACTCCGTTCCTTTCTTTGGACCCCCTTCATGTGCCTCGGGAAAAGGGGAGCATGAAGTTTGTCCGGATCGGGGGCCCGCCAGAGTCATTGTTTCGCTACCAACATAAGGTCTCGTATGACATTTCATGATTTGGTCACTCCCATCACCTAGTCACGGCGATTCTCTGCCAAGTAATGACGAAAACACAGAGCGATCTCATTCGCAAACGCATCTTTCAGACTCGTCTTTGTTTGCTGAGAATACGAGTCGGTCGGAGTAAACCATTTACATGTTTATTTGTCAACAGGATATAATGTCGCTTGACTAGAGGGTTAAAATGCGTAATCGTTTAACGCATATTAAACGGTCGATGCGGAGGAAAGCAATTTGAATCGCTACAAAGGCGCAGTCCCCCCAGCAACCGAAAAACCCAACCCTTGCCGCACGACGCAGACTTCGTCCCTTGACACGGTATTTCCTGGGGTGTCTTTAATGGTAACCCGAGCTGCCCCTGCCACAGGCTTGATGAAGCGCGGAAAGAAAGCCGACTCATAAGAGTGGAAGTCAGGGTCGCCGCGAAGGCCCGGCGGCTTAGCTCCAATAAACGAAGGAGGAAATATGACGCATAAAGAACGCGTACTCGCCGCCATGAACGGTGAGGAGCTCTATCCCATTCCGAGCGATGTGTTTGAGAACGGAGTTCACCCGGAACTGCGCGCCAAGCTACTCCGTCATTTCGGGTTGGCTGAGAACGATCACGAGGGTTTACTGAAGGCCCTCGACGCGCATATTCGCTGGTGCCGACCGCTGTACATCGGCCCACCCCTAGAAGAAGATACGTCAGGCAAGCATTCTCCGATTTTCCCCTGCCTGAAAATCGTGAAGGACATCTGGGGAACATGGGGAGAGGGCGCGGCGACCTATTACGACGGCCTGCCGCGTCCGCTGCGCCATGCGGAGACCGTAACCGATGTAGAGAAGCATCCCTGGCCCAATCCTGACTGGTTCGATTATGGTCGGGTGGCGTGGCTTTTGGATGCACCCGAAGATTACATCCCGGTGGCAGAGTGGGGGAAACGCAACGGTAACTATGCGCGACTGGCTGGCGGTTGGAGCCCCCTCCTTGCCAAAGTGATGGATTTGTTTGGCATGGAAACCGGCCTCACCAATATCGCGGAACGTCCCGCTGTCATCGAAGCTACCATTGTGCACATCGGCAACTTTCTGGAGGAGTTTTACCGGCGCTTCGCGCGTGCGGGTCGCGGCCACTTTGAAATTCTGGCCTGGGGCGATGACTATTCCAGCCAGCAGGGCCTGCTGCTGAAGCCGGAGTTGTGGCGAAAGTGGTGCCTGCCGGTCTGGAAGCGCTTGTTTGCCATCGCCCACGAGAACGGGATGAGGGCGGCGCTCCATTCCTGCGGTTCGGTGCGCGCCGTACTGGGTGACCTGGTCGATGCGGGACTCGACATCCTCGAAAACATCCAGGTGATGGCGGTGGGCATGGACCCCACGGAACTGAAGCGGGAGTTCGGGAGGCATCTCACCTTTTACGGCGGCATGGATACGCAGGAGATTCTGCCCCTGGGCAGTCCGGACGATGTGCGGCGCGAGACGCGGCGCTTGATCCAAATCTTTGGTAAGGGCGGCCGTTACGTCTTCTGCACCACGCATTACCTGATGGATGATGTGACGCTTGAGAACGCACTGGCCATGCACAACGAGATTAAGCAGTACCGACCGTGAACGTTGGCAGGTCACGCGAATCCGCCTCACTGGAACCGGCTGGGGATCCTACGCTAAGGGGATCTTCCCGGCCATGGATGAAGTGGGGCGCCGCATGAAGGATTGTGAATTCTTTATCCCGGAAGTGCTGATTGCCGCGCACGCGGCCAGAGCCGCCACCCATATTCGGCGTCCGCTTCAAGCATCCCCGCGAGACGCGCCTTGGCTCTCAAGGGAAGAACCCACGGTCGATTGTGGCCCGCTGCCCGTTATGCAGCGCCGTTTTGCGAAATCGTATAACTCTTCCCTTGGTATGGGACGTTCAGCAGTTTGGCGTCCGGATCAAAATCGGCCAGTCGTGAATTCATGCGGATACCTTCGTAGAGGCTGAGATCAGCGCCGAAAATTGTATCGATCACCAAGTCGGTGAAGCATCCTCCCGCGACCTCGCACCAGTCGTTTCGATAGGGTTGGTCCAAGGGACATTTGTATGCCCCACCGTGCTCCGGCGGGAAAACCGTTTCGACGATGTGGGCCTGCCCAAAGGGACCTTGGTTAGCTGATTTGGCCAGGGTCTTTACCCATGCTGCCAGCCGAGGTGAGGGATCGGCCTTGTACAACCCCTTGGCGGTCATGGGCGGCCAGGCGGGGTAAGCTCCCAGCCAGCTAAAATCCGCGCGGACGTTCCAGGTGGCGTCCACGTCGCCAGGGGAAAGCGCGTGCATCCATAAGGGTGTATACAACTCACTCCAGAAGAAATGGCTCATTTCCTTCTTCTGCTGCTCGGTCAAGTCCTCCCTCATGGTGTCCAAGATGGTGAGCAAATCGTAACAATGGCGGATTTCATTGAAGGAACCGTCAGGTTGCCCGGCCCGCCACCATCCCTTGCCGGAAACGTAGAGCAGGCGATTGATACGTGCCGCCAACTCCTTCGCCTCGGCTCGAAATGAGCTTGCCCGACGGGCATCTCCCCGGCGTTCCAGCAAGGAAGCCACCAGCCTCATGCCGTAAACGTTTCCGGCATTCATGGCCGCGCCTTCGTGCAGATAAGTGCTAATCACTTCCAGCAGGTCGTTCATTTCGCCGTAATCGGCCAAGCCGTGCCCGAACTTGTCCAGTTGCTTCCAATAAAGGGCATGCTCGACCAAGTGCTCGAGTGCGGGCTTGCCGTTCACATTTTTGTCCAGCCAGGCCCAGTCCCCCGTTACCCGCAAGTAATCGTGAGCGCATCGCAGGATGCCCATGTCGTTGACGGCGTACCAGGGTCCCACGCCGTTTCCGGTGAGGTAATCCGTGGCTTGATGTTGGTGCATGTCCACCGTCAGCCAGTTCTCGACGAGGCGCCGCAAGGGTTCAGGGTCGAGCATCGAAAGACTGAGCGAAGTCAGCATGGTATCCCAGATGAAGCTGAGGGTTGGTAGGACGTGCGGAATCGTGAGGTACGTTGTACCGTAAACGGAATCGGGGGAAGCTCGGCGCGAGAATAGAAGATTGGTAAAGCCTGCGTAATAGAGCTTCCAGAGTGCCGGATCGGAAGTCACCAGTTGGGGGAGATGGCCTGAGAATTCCACGTTTCCGGGTGTGAAGGCGGAGCGAAGAAGACGGGCAAACGTCTCCTCGTTCTCCTTCAAGATCTCCGCGAAGCCGGCTTGCAGACGATCGTAGTTGGCAAGCACTTCATCGTGGCTCTCTCCGAGTACGTTGAGGTAGTGGAAGGTCCTTGTCTCACCCGCCTCCAGGACAAAATCGTATATGAGCATGCGCCTCTGCTCGATTCGCTGGGGCCGAGGAGAGACCCCTTGCACGGAGAAGGCCGAGCTGTGCTGTGCTTCAAAGACCACGCACCCGCGTGCCTCGTCGGGCGTCAGCCGGTTATCTCCCTCGGCCGGCGAGTCTACAAGCCAACCCTCGCGCTTAACCGTAACGCCGGCTCGCAGGTCGAAACCCAAGAGGATCTTGCGCCTTTCACCCCTCTCGTTCTTTACCTCCAGGGATTCCGCAGCGGCACGTTGCTTTGAAGGCAAAAAAGTCGTCGTGGTAAATCGCAGGCCCTCGACTTCGGCCTCTCGCAGGACGCGGTGTGGGTACCACGTGTAAGCTGCGCGGCCAGCCGGGGGAGGGTAGGAATTCAGGAGTCGGTCGTTCAGAAATAACTCGCATGTCGTCAGGTTACCCGGACTGAAAGGAATCTGGGGAATCCCACAGCAGGCATAGGGAGGAAAAGAAACGGCAATCATCCCAGAGACGGATTTCGCAACCTTGAGGCGTCCCCATTCGTTCATCGCCTCCGGGGGATTGAACAGATCGCGGAAGTGATGGACAAGTCGATCGCTGGCAAGGTCGCTGAGCCCTGGGATGGGTGGGAGCATCTTATGAGCAGGTGGGATGCTTCCCGTAGCCCCCGGGGAAGGAACCACCTTCGAGCTAACGGCATTACTGCTACCCTCTGGCGACAATGCGGCCAGTGGAAGCACGGAGCCAAGCGCTCCCACCTTAAGAAAGGATCGACGGTTAAGAGAGTCGCCCTGCGGCGAATTCAAGCGCTTCCGGCTTCTAGTGCCCATGGACAATTTCTCCCGGATATGAAATTCGCAACGTACTCTATTTTGTTCTCGTACCGAATGCAACCGGCCGGAGACAGGAATTTCCCCATGCCTAGCGGGAGCCTCGCCAGTGGAGTCCTGGCCGCGGGGGTTTTTTCTGCCCGGCACCCCAGAGGCAACCGCACGTCGTCAATCTGGTTGGGGCACGTCGCTACCGTTGCCCTGCCCAGAGCACCCGGGGCCCCTCCAACTCAATCCAAGGTAGGTCAAACCATATACAACATTTCTTTGTCAGTATGAAATGATGTCCCTTGACTAGAGGATGGAAATGCGTGATCGTTTACGCCTAATCCAGGCACGGCGCTGCCTGATTGCTTGTCTCGCGATCCGAATATAGGGCAATCTGTGTGGTCCGTCGGTTCGCTAAGCGCGAAAGGCAGCCAGTGATAATCGATCCATCAATGATTTCCGACTGTTGGGGGACGGCGCCGCCGGCCACCTGATGAAAACATTCGTGCAACCGAAGGCCAAGCCAGAGATCCAGAACTAGGTGATACGGAAGAACCTATTCCCATGATGCGGCAGCGTGATCCGTGACGACGGTTATGTTCTGAGCCTCGCCCCGGAAGCCTCGGGCTATGCGGGCGTGGCCGCAGCAGCGGGAATTGATGACAAAGCGTTCGTTCGAATCTATCGGGACTATCTCCTGAGGGTCAGGATCGTTGAAATGCAGTTTCCGGTCAGGAAAAAAGGGATTACTCGGGGTGACCGGAAGGCACACGGATGATTTTGACAAAGGAGGATGAATGAAGAATAAGAAACTTAAAGTGGGAGCTTGTCTCGCCGGCCCGGGTCCGATTGCAATGGTGCTTCTCTTTTCCCTGTTCGGTGCCGCGACCAGCCGTGCTCAAGAGGCTGGGGAGTCCTATCCGGTTGTATATTCAACGGATCTATATTACACGATAGATGATATTGATGACCACTTTGATGCCGCCACCTTATTGAAGTCTCCTGAGGTCGACCTTAAGGGTATCATTCTGGATAACCATCACTACCCGAGCGACGGCGAAAAGGTGTTGGAGAGGCTCATGAGCCTGACCGGTCGCACCGTGCCTGTTGTCAAGGGCCTGGGGCAATTTGAGATGCGTTCTTTCGAGGATAAGGCCCTTTATGTGGATGACCAGGAAGGGGTCGATCTGATTTTGAGGACATTGAGAGAGTCCGACCGCAAAGTTGCACTCATCGCGGTGGGGAGTATGACGGACTTTGCCGTGGCGTATCTACGTGATCCTGCACTCTGCATGCGAAAGATCGACGCGGTTTACGTGGTGGCGGGCTCGGCAGAAAGCCCTGTGCAGGACTACAACGTCATGCTTGACCCTAAGGCTTTTGTCGTGCTGATGCGGTCCAACCTTCCGATTGTTTGGGTACCCGTCGACTCGAGCATGTGGTATTTCCCGGCTCAACAAATGCTGGTCCCCGAGAAGAACGCCCTGTCTCATTTCCTTCTTCAGGAGCTGCTCTACTGGTACCTGCGAAATGACTGGAAGGCTAACGTGCACAAGGATCGCTACGAGTATTATGGCCTCGGACGCTGGATGTGGTCCACGCCTGCCTTCGTTCATGCGACGCACGACCCGCAAGCGGCTGAGATGTTTGACCTCACACCCTGCAAGGTCGACTTTGATGATCGCGGTGTGATGAAGAATCTGCAACTGGGGGTCGCCGATTCCAACATTCGGGTCGTTAGGAATGTGAATGGCAAAAGGCTTAACGAATTCATTGTTTCCCGGATCACCCGTTAATGGGAAACTGCCGGCACCCTCTCTGGAGGGCGGAGCGTCTATCAACCCGAATCTTATGGAATCGCGCTCCCTTTGTTGTTGATCAGCATGACATGCGGGGGGGGACGATGATCCTGAGGGCGCAAGATTATACTCGGCATCGGCTAAGCCATGGATTCGGCAACTGAGACTCCATGAGGGAATTGTGCCAGCTCATCAGGGGTAGGGTCCCCTTCTTTGGATTGATCCAAGAGGTTGGCGTCAGGATTGCTTGCTTTCGACAAAAGGAGACTCCCAATGGATATCCGCGAACTCTGGGGTAAGATGGAATGCGTGGATCTCTCGATCCCCCTATCCGCAGAATACCCCGTCAACTGGCCGACGCTTCCACCCTTTCGGAAACACATACTGAGCTGGTTCGAGGATTATGAGGCGCCCAATGGCGAACTGCTACACAGCGCAGGCTATTACTATGCCCAGTCGTTAGAATTGGATGAACACACCGGTACACACGTGGATTTCCCTTTGCACGTTTTGCCGCCTCGTGAGTTGAAAGAGCAAGGCATTGGCCAGGACACTCCGCTCAATCAATTTGCCGGACCGGCAATGGTAATCGACGTGACGGAGCATTTGGATCACGCCCCACCAGGTAAGAGTCCACGCATACCCGGCGGGGTCGTGCCAGCCTGGGAAGCTACGAATGGCGTACTCCAGGCCGGTGACATCGTTCTGCTTAACACGGGTTATATGGAGCGCTATTTTGCTCCTTTCCCGGTGGGGAACCGTCTGATACGACAGCCATTGTTCTCGCGGGATGTGCCGGGTTGGCCTGTCCCTTCTGATGAGCTGTTTGAGGTCTTAAACCGGCGAGGGGTGCGGCACATTGGAATTTCCAGCCCAAGCATCGGAGCTCTCGACGATCCCTCGGGTCCGCATCGCTCCGGGATCGTGCGAGGAATAACCTTCGCGGAATGTCTCATCCATCTCGGCGAGCTGCCGCCTCGCGGCGCGTTGTATATCGGATTGCCCTTGAAAATCGCCCATCAGAGCGGGTCTCCGATCAGAGCCGTCGCCTTCAAACCTTCCAGTTCGAGGAGGCTGCCATGAGTCTAAGGGGGAAAGTTGTAGTTGTTACGGGAGGAGCGACCGGAATTGGCGAGGCAATCGTCCGGGCTTTCGTTCGCGAAGGTGCCTCAACTTCTTTCATGGATATAAACGATTCTCGTGGCCAGGCACTGGCCAAGGAACTATCCGCCGGCGGGATTTGCCATTTCTTCTACGGGAGTGTCGCCGAGGAGAACGACTGCCGGTCCTTTATTGAGGAGACGGAGTCCCTTTACGGCCCCATTTCCATATTGGTTAACAACGCAGCATTGTTTATCTTCAAATCCGTCAATGCTTCCATTCAGGAATGGCGTCATGTCCTTGAGGTAAACGTTATCGGAGCCTCCCTGATGGCGCGTTACGCGGTGGAATCGATGAAGCGCGGCGGCAGTGGGGCGATTGTCAACTTGGGGTCCATCAGCGCCTTTGTAGCACAAGCTCGGACGATGACTTATAACGCCACCAAGGCCGCGCTCGTCGAGATGACCCGGTGCATGGCCCTTGACCTCGCGCCTTTCGGCATACGTGCCAATTGCATCTGTCCCGGGTACATCCTTACCCCCGCCTTTTACGGATACGTGGAACAAACGGGCATCCCGCTGGAGAAGGCGCAAAAAGATTTGTCTGATCAGACCATCCTGAAGCGAATGGGGAAGCCGGAAGAAGTCGCTGAGTGCGTTTTGTTCCTATGCTCGGACTCCGCTTCGTATGTAACCGGGGCATTTCTGATGGCGGATGGCGGGTTGACGGCGTTGTAGCACTTGGTACGTGAGGTTGCGCCAAAGCATCGTGAGCGAAATGTGTCACGAGTACATTGCGAGGACATTCTCAAGCGGCACATCTGCCTGCAAATGATGCGATCCTGCCAGGATATACCCGCCCCTCTTGCCTAGTAACTTACATGTGTACTGGACTTTCTCCGCAACTTGCTCCTGAGTGGCATTGGGTAGGAACTGTTGCACGTCAATACCACCGTGAAAGGCTATCCGGCCGCCGAATTCTCGGGCAAGCCTTTCGGGGTCCATGTTCTTAGCCGAGGGCTGAATAGGATTCAGAATGTTCAATCCCATCTCGATCAGTTGGTTGATCAGCGGATAAACTGATCCGCACGAGTGCATCATGGTGAGCTTGCCGTGGCTTTTCCCGAGATTAATAATGCGTTGGTGAAAAGGCTGAATGTATTGGCGGTACATTTCAGGGCTCAGGAGAAGACCTTCTTGCGATGCGACGTCGTCATAAAAGTAAACGATATCGATCAGATCCCCGGCAATTTCGAGAACCCTTCTCAGGTTGTCGAGGTGAACCTCGGCGATACGCTCCATGATGTACAGGGGCAGGGCCGGCGCGATGGCCAAATCAATCAGGAATTTCTCGAGTCCGACAAGTGACCACGCCGTCTCAAAAACTGAGCCGACGCGGTAGCGAATGTTGTATACCTCGGAATTCCCGAAGGCGCTAATTGTTGCAGGGAGGTTGCTGAAATTCCACCAGTCCGTAGTCGGCCAATTATGCTGTCTAACATCTTCAAGAGTGTGGGCGGCCTCGAGGGGGAAGGATGCAAATTCGTCGAGCAGTCCGAACGCCGTAACGACCCTTCTTCTGTGGGCTCCCCAAATATCGCGGTTGCTTCCATCGGATTCGATTCGCCGCCACATGCCGCCGACCGAGGATCTCTCTTGTGAAGCATTTTGATCTACCTCGGCTTGTGAAACACCCGAAGCACAGCAGAAACTGTCATAGGAAACAATGCGGCAATCAACGTCCAGGTGTTTCAGAATAGCGTTGCGATCGTCAGTTCTGAAATGGTCAGCCAGCCTTTTCCAAACTTCCGGGACGGCAGCAAAATCGCGCGGTGTCCGGTCAGGCTGGTTGAAGGCCATGGCCTGATTAACCCGGTCTTTGTGAATGGTGCTCATTTGATCCATCGGAACTCCCATGCCATGTAAAAGCGGTTCACTATCTCAGTGCCGTATTCCCAATCTCTTCAGGTTGGTCCACACACGTAAAACGATTTACAGTCTGACGCTATACGCGACTTGTTGCAACGTTGTCAAGAATTTTCTAAGATTCTGCAAAATCACTTTAATTATCAGTGAATTGATGCATTCCTTCAATAATTCCTTGACAATTCACCAAGAACCTTGTATTCCCATCTGCTGTAAATCGTTTCACGTATTATACCCGGCGCCATCGGTTGGACCCCAGCCTCAGTTACCACGAGTGTCCTACCTGTAATTGAATGAGAGCCACGGGAGGAGACATCATGCGAAAAATGACTGTGACCTTAATGATATTCGGTTACCTACTTCTTATGTGCGTGGCGGCAAGTGCGGCGCCGCAACGCCAAAAAGTTATCTTGGATACTGATCTAGGATCGGACATGGACGATGCCTTTGCTTTGGCCTTGGTTCTTTCGAGCCCCGAGTTTGAAGTCTTGGGGATCACCATGGACCACGGATTAACGGAAAAGCGTGCGCAAATAGCCTGCAGGATGCTGTACGAGGTTGGCTTGGAAAACATCCCGGTAGCCGTGGGCCGGCAGACTCCCCTTCAGATTGGCAAAGGTAAGGAGTTGGACCGGTACTGGGCGCAGTATCACTGGGGGGAAGGTTTCTCGAAGGTGAAACCTATCGACACTCCCGCCCCCGATTTCATCATTCAAATGCTGAGGAAGTACCCCCACGAGGTCATTCTCTTCACAATTGGTCCGGTTCCTAACATGGGTGACATCATCAAGAAGGACCCAGAGGCGCTAAAGTTAGCGAAACACATTTACTCCATGTATGGCTCCTTCTATCGAGGGTACGACGTCAAGAATATGATCATAAACCCTGGTCCGCACGATGGCGATCAATGGAGTCCCAGTCCTGTTCCCAGCGCAGAGTACAACGTCGCTATGGATGTGGAATCATCAAAGGCCTTTTCTGCTTCCGGAGCCCCCATCACTTATGCACCCCTTGATATCACCGGATTTATAGTGATGTCTGAGAAGAATCAATCCTTGTTATGGATGAGACACTCGCCACTTACCGATGCTCTCAGCGGGCTGTATGCGTTGTGGAGTGTGGAATTCTCCGAGATGTTCGGCCGCGCCGATTGGATCATCTATGACTGTGTACCCATTGGCATGGTGCTCTGGCCGGATCTGTTTACCACTCGGCCTGCCTACGTCAAGGTTATTGATGGTGGATTTACGGTGATCGATGAATCTAAACCTCCGAATAGCGAGATCGGCGTCACGATCAATAAGGAGGAATTCCTCAATCGAGTGCTGAAACGCTGGATCAACCAGAACCTGGGCCGACCGTAGGGTAAGCGGGGGAAATAGGAAGGGGGAAGACTATAATCAGGGGAGCAGATGCTCCAATTTGCCGTGATGGCTGTCGCGAGAGCAAATCACAGGGCGTGATTCACACCGATCGCCTTGATGCGCGCCGCCAACATGTCTCCGGCCGATGGGAACGCAGGCTCCTCTACCCTTCATCGGTATCCGTCAAGCGCAGGCGCACAGTATTCTTGTAATCCTGTTCGAGGCTGATGGGTGGAGCGTAATTCCCCCAAACCAGATCTGGGTACCCCCATAAGTTGTCGATGTGAAACTGAACTTTGCCATCCGGTAAGACTTCCGCGCGCACCGCTGCCGTGCCATCTGACTCTGCCCTCACGCGCAGGTCCGTTCCTCCCAGGACGCACGACGCGTGCCAGATATTTTCTTTGAGGCTGCGGAAATCATTCGTGCCACGGCCGCCAGGGTCGCCGGGCCCGTAGAGGAAGAAATCCTTCGAGTCTTGCGGCCACGGTTCCTGGGGAAGGCTGCGATAGGTTTCTGCCGGGCCGCTCGGATCTCTCATGGCCGTGCCCTGGGGGCGGCCGATGTGGTCGTGGGGATAGGCAGACCACAAAGCTTTGCGATCCCACGTGAGCCGGTCGATTGAACTGGATAGTGTGAAAGCAATTCCCACCTCACTCATGCCCTTGGGTTGGCCGCGGAGCGTGTACTGCGTGGTCATCAGGCCTTGACCGTCAATCCTGATTTCAAATTCCGCCCCCAGAACCCCGCCCCCGCCGTCGCGCGCCATGTAAGCCCCGTTCGTTTTTATGACGGCTGCGTCCGGCGTCATGGAGTGGCTCATGCTCGTCAACCACCAGGGAGGCAGAGGATCTGATCCGAGGTTTACATACGGTCCACTTTCGATAATCCGCTTGCCGCGGAATGTCCCCTCCGCGATGAGCCCTGTCACTTTGTTAAAAACAACCGCGAAATCCGGACCGCGAACGGTAAGGGATCGGGCATCTTCCGATATCTTCGGCGCCGGGCCTTTTTCACCCGCAAAACTGGCCGTTCGTTTTCCAATCCTAACGTTGAATTCGTCGACCAGGATACCACCGGCACGGGTGAACTTTAGATTGAGGATCTCCCCACTTTGCCAACCCCGGCCGGGGACATTAATCGTGCTTTCCTCGCCCGGAGCAAGGTTTACGCCACTGATTTCCCCGGAGTCCCTCCCCACTGCCCAGAGGATTTTAAGTTCTCCCAGATTGGTGTGGTTAAACCAGTTCTTGATGGGGATCGCGAGAGGGTTGCCCGCGCCGGGCGCGTTGGTGACATCATCATCAGAAATGCGCACCGGAGAATAGGCCTTCTTGGTAAGCCAGTACTCCGGTTTGGGTCGGCGCCATCCATCCACAATTCCCCACTCGCCATAGCCCACAGGCGCTCCCGGCAGCATGAAAACTTCATCAAAGCCCGCCCAGATCGCTCCGCCCAGGCAGCCTTCCGCGGTATAACAGTTTTCCCAGAACCGTTTCAGGCTGTGCCCCCAGAAGTTCCTGACGCCCGGGTCACGCATCAAGGTTTCATGGTTGTAACAGGAAATGTGTGCGTATTCGTCGTTGAGTTTGGGGAAATCCTTGCTGGTCAGATCTCCACCTGCTTCGGGGTAATGTTCGCTGAGGAGGTCGTAGCAATCTACCCCTTGTGGGACCGTCCGGGGATAGCTGAAAATAATTGGCCGCGTGGAGTCCTCCTGCTTGGCATAGTCATGTTCTTTCTGAAAGTTCGAACCCCAGGCGCTTTCGTTTCCCAACGACCAGAAAATAACGGAGGGATGGCTTCTATCCCTCTCGATCATTTCTGTAAATTGGTCCATGTATCGGGAGGTGAATTCCGGATCGGACTCCGTTCCGCCACCCGTGACCGACCATTCCTGCTTCACGAAACACACCGCGGACTCTTCTTCGACGTAAATCCCAAACTTGTCGCAGGCTTCCAGAAAGCTTTCTGTCGGCGGGTAGTGTGACGTTCTCACGAAATTGACGTTGGCGTCGCGCAGGAGGACCGCATCCTTCTCTTCCTGCTCCGGGGATGTCATCCTTCCCCACAAGGGGTGAGTGTCGTGCCGGCACACGCCACGCAGTTTCACCGCGTCCCCGTTGACGTACAGCTTATTCTTTCGCCGCTCGACTTTCCGGAACCCAATCTTTTTTGTCCAATTTTTCCACGGTGGTCTTATGAACGATCAACTCCGCTTCAAGCGTGTAGAGGTTCGGATGTTCAGCGTCCCATTTCATGGGTGAAGAGACGGGAATCTCGATGGACACGCCGGCATGGTCACGGGGAAGGACCAGCGAATTTGGACTCAAGGAAATGTTCTTTCCCTCCGGGTCCGTCAAATGCAAGTTCAACTTGACGCCACGAGGGTCGCGGATGTCCGCGCTTGCCATAACCTTCAAACGCGCATCCCTAAAGGACGAATCGAAATCGGTTTCGACGTGCCAGCGGGTAAGATGAACGGCAGGCAGAATCACCAGTTTCACGCTGCGCAGGATTCCGCCGATGTAGTGCTTGGCATAATTGCTGGCGTAGGAAATGTCATCGGCGCGGTCGATGACTCCCACCGTGACCCAGGCGGTTTGGCCGGGGGTTACATGATCCGTAATATCGCAATCCCAGGAGGTGAACCCGCCATGATGCTCGCGCACAAATTTCCCGTTCATCCACACCCGCGCGTAACTGTAAACGCCATCAAATCGAAGCAAAACCGTCATGCCGGTGGCCTCGGCGGGGATCGGCACTGCCCGCTTATAAGCACATTCGCTATCCCTGGCGAATTCGATTCCCTGAGCCGTGAGCTCCCCCGGAACCGTAATATCGGTCCATCCGGAAGGATCAATTCCATTCCCCCAAAACTCCGCCGGAGGGGAGGTTGTGACCTTCCAGGTTCCCCCCAAGTCGACCACGGGGTGGGAGGCGCCCGCCACCTCCTCCGGTAGCGGGACAAGCGCCGGTCTGGGCCAAATTCCACTGGCTTGCGCAACTCCTTGATCGGTCGATGTCCCCGCATGGGAGAGCGTGGCGCCCTCCAGCCTTCCCAGAATCTCACCGCCTGTGAATGCCCAAGTTGAAGAAATGGCTGAAGTGCCCAGGGTTTTCACGAATCTTCGTCGATTCATCAAGGCTAAGCTCCTTGGACAAGAGGAAAGCTCTGTTCCCCCATCACGTGCACTCATTCAGGGAGAATCATCAAATGTAGAATCCAGGTCGAGGAGTGGTGACGCCGGGGTGCCGTTCCAGTTGCTCCTCCACCAGATCGAACCCCAGCCCCGGTGAATCACTCAGAGAAAAGGCTCCAGCTTCGATGGGAAGAGGTCGGTTGAGGATTTCGTCTCGCCAAGCCACGTCGGAGGCAATGAATTCCTGCAAAAAGAAATTAGGGACCGCCGCCATCACGTGCGCGGATGCGATGGTGGAAATTGGCCCATTGGGATTGTGGGGAGCAATCGGCACATTGAAGCACTCGCAAAGGTTCGCGATTTTGCGCAATTCGCTGATTCCTCCGCAGCGGGTGACGTCGGGCATTAGAATGTCGGCAGCCTGGCGCTCCAGAATGGGGAGGCACATGAAGCGGCTGTGGAGCCGCTCACCGACGCAAACCGGCAATGAAATCTGCCGCTTGATTTCCGCAATGGCGTCCGGAAACTCCGGACCGGCCGGCTCTTCGTACCACATGCAGTTGATCTTGGCCCGTTCGATCCGGTGGGCCATCTCCACCGCCGTGGGTGCGTTCAACAAGGCGTGAGTCTCAATGGCGATGGGGAAGGCCGGACCCACCGCCTCCTGGACGGCCATCAAGCGGTCCATGGCCAATTGCTTTTCCGCCTCGGTCAGTCCAAGGTTTTCTGCCAGGTCGCTTCCATATAAGTAATTCGTGTGGGCGAAGGGGTCGAGCTTGCAGGCCGAAAACCCTTTGTCCTTCATGACCTTGGCTTGGCGGGCGTACTCTTCCGGGCTCCCATCACTCGAAATGAACCAATAGTTGGCATAAAGGGGGATCTTTGTGCGATAGGCCCCACCCAGAAGTTCGTATACGGGCATCCCCGCCTTTTTGCCGGCGATATCCCAGAGCGCCATGTCAATCCCGCTGATCGCGTCCAGCACCGGGCCCGCTCGCCCCATCCAATGCAAATCCCGGTACGCTTTGGTCCAGAGGTAATCGATGCGGCTGGCGTCTTCGCCGACGATCCTTTGGCCAATATGCTTGCACGCTTCGTAGACAATCGGGCTGCCCGGCCAGTTGGTTGCTTCCCCAATGCCGGTGATGCCTTCATCGGTGTAAACCTTGAGGAGAGTCCAGTTGTACTTCACTCCTTCGACTAGCCATACTTTTACCTTGGTGATCTTCATCTTTGGCTCAGGCCTCCGGGGGGATATCGTTTCTGACATTCGTTCAAGATATTCGAAAGCGCGGGATAGTAGGAAGTTTTCTTAACGGCAGCGCCGCAAGACCGGATGTCGCGGAGTTCTCGCAGATAAGTTTCGAACGCTCTCATTTGCGGCGGTCCGGTGGGAAGGAGTCGTTACCAAAGATGTAGCCTCCTTCCTCTTGACAAGTAAAATAGCCGTGTTATACTAGCTTACTGAGTCTGGGCCCGCGGGCGGGCCTGAGACGGTAGACGGCAAAGTGTACACTGACTCCGGTTCTGACAGAAGTTTAATTAAAGGTAACGACCGGCTGGGGTTTCGGCGTGCGGCGACTCGTCGCCGCTTTCTCTCGCCGCAACTTGATGCGGCCGCACCCCCACCGCTGACCAGTCAGCGGTGGAAAAAGCGGGAGCAACCTCCCGCACTCCGAAACTTCACTCAGGCGGTGCACCAAAAGAAATGTTAAAAATGAAGGTTGCTCCCAATGGTTTATTGAAAACAAAGGGGCAAAAAAAGTGCTCCCAATGAGTTAATGAAAACAAAGAGGTTATCGCGTTTTCGTGATGAGTTACTGAAAAGAAAGGAGATAGATGTTGAAGATGACCGGACACACGCGAAAGATTCGGCGCCGAATGTGTCAGCAGATCAGATGTTCACGGCGTACTCTGAACAATGGGTCACAACGAACCCTATGTCTGGATGAGTTTTTGAATGATGGGTTGTGCCATAATCGGGTCGAACCATGAAGGGTACTTGGCAGGTTGGGGGTTCTAACCTCACACCTCCGGAAGAGAGGGATACGAAATGAAACACCGGGACAGAGTTCTTATGGCGCTCAATCACGAACAGCCGGATCGATGTCCGATGCAGATCAGCTTTACGCCGGAGTTTGCTTCCCGGCTCCGCCTAGACATGCGTAAGAAGGATGGATCTGCGCATAACCCGCTTGGCGGGGGAAATACCTATGAGCTTGAACGCACTCTTGATGAAGATATGCTCCTGACCTCCGTTGGCTGGGCGAATTGCTACTACCAGGAACCGGGCGATTACACTGACGAATGGGGAATCGGGTGGAAGCAATGCGAGTACACCACCCGCTATGGCAAGGGCAGTTACACGGAGATGGCCACCCACCCCCTCGCCGAGGATTCGGCGCTCGATACTTACCGCCCCCCGGACCCGACCCGCCCGGAACTTTACGAGGACGCGGGGCGGACTCTGCGGGATTTCAAGGATGAATACTGGATTGTGGGTGTCACCGTGACCACGATCTTTGAATGTGCCTGGGCATTGCGGGGGCTGGAGCGAATCCTGATGGACTTCGCACTCAATCCTGAAATCGCGGAGAGGATTCTCGACATTCCTTATCAATATCATTTGACTGCGGCCAAGCGGCTGGTGGAGATGGGCGTCGATATGGTCTGGACGGGTGACGATGTGGGCGGGCAAAACGCCATGATCATCTCCCCGAACTGCTGGCGCAAATTCCTTAAACCGCGTCTGGCGAATTTCATTGCCGAGTTGAAAGCTATCAATCCCCAAGTGAAGGTCGCCTATCACTCCGACGGCATGATTACTCCCATTATTCCGGAGTTGGTCGAGATCGGCGTGGATGTTCTGAACCCCATTCAGCCTGCGTGCATGGACCCTGCGGAGATCAAAAGGCAATTTGGAGAAAGGCTTGGTTTTTGGGGGTCGATCGACGAGCAGCACACCCTGCCCTTTGGAACGCCCCAGGAGGTTCGCCAGCAGGTTGAAGAAAGGCTTAAAACCATTGGAAAGAACGGCGGCTTGATCCTGGCCCCCACTCACCACGTGCAACTGGACACGCCGATGGAGAACTTCTGGTCCATGCAGAAAGCCATCACCGAAACAGCCTATGCGAATTTAAGCGACTAGGAGCCCGTCAGAGATCGATGTCTTTATGCGTAGGATCAACTATCTAGCGTAGTGTCCAATAATGAGCTGGACAGGGTAGTGCCGCCATCTTGGCGGCATTTGCCGGCAGGATGCCGGCGCTACGGCCACCTGCCAAGGGG
Organism: uncultured Acidobacteriota bacterium; assembly: GCA_963825395.1. GTDB lineage: Bacteria > Acidobacteriota > Terriglobia > UBA7540 > UBA7540 > Bog-366. The sequence continues at coordinate 191,429 of CAWGTQ010000016.1, forward strand.
GAACAGCAAACGACGCAGCCAGCCTCCAACCGCTTCAGGTCATCGCGTATACTGGTTTGCGAAGCTATGCGAAGCCGCTTCCCGTTTGTCCTGTCCTGGAGGACTCCATTCCGCCCCACGGGATGGCTCCGCTTGCAGGCGGTGCGACGCAATCTCTGGGTGGCGCTAACCCTGACCCTCTTGAGGCTGTTGTGTTGTCCGCTCACCCCTTGCGTCGCACAGGACACGGCCGCCCCGGCCCCGGTCATCCTGATTTCCATTGACACGCTACGGGCCGACCATCTGAGCGCGTACGGCTACACCAAGATCCGCACGCCGCACATCGATTCGTTCGCGCCAGGCGGCACGCTTTTCACCCAAGCGGAGGCGCAGGTCCCACTCACGCTTCCTTCGCACACATCGCTATTCACTTCCACCTATCCCTTCCAGAATCGTGTGGAAGAAAACGGCGAGCGCGTTCCCGCCGGCGTGGTGACACTCGCTTCCGTTTTGCAATCGCGCGGATACAAAACCGCCGCTTTCATCGGCAGCGACTTCCTCGATCGGCGCTACGGGCTGGACCAGGGCTTCGACGATTACGACAGCCCGTTCGGCCTTGAAACCACAGGAGTGGAAAATCCATTGGCGATGAGCCTGCGGCGGGACGGCGCCTTGGTGGTGCGTGCCGCGCACCAATGGCTTGACGCCCACCGCGGCCAGCCCGTTTTCGTGTTTGTACACCTTTTTGATTTGCACGTCCCTTACACCCTGCCGGCGGAAGTCGCGCGCCAAGCAAGGAATCTCCCGCTACGATGCGCAACTCGAATACGTTGACCAGGTCATGGGCAGCTTCCAGCAGGAGTTGATGCAAGAGTGGGTGGTGGGAGAAGTCACTGGTGGTGGTGTTTGGCGACCACGGTGAGGGCCTGGGCGACCACCAGGAAACCGACCACGGCTATTACATCTACGAGAGCACGCTGCACGTGCCGCTGATCTTCCATTGGCCGGGAAATGAGCGAAACTCGAAACTGGAAACTGGAAATTCGACCCGAGTTTCGAGTTTCGATTTTCGGCTTTCGACTTTCGATCTGCCAGTTTCGTCTTTCCGCGAGCCTGTCGGCCTGATTGACGTGGCGCCGACGATTTTGGATTATCTGCGCGTGCCCGCCCCTGCCTCGTTCGAAGGCGCGAGCCAACTCGGCGCGCTCAAGAGCGGGGAGTCCGCGAGGCCGCGCGCCGTTTACAGCGAAAGCCTCTACGCCCACGACGCTTTCCGTTGGGCGCCGCTGCGAGCGCTGCGCGTGGGGAAGTACAAATACATTCAAGCGCCGAAGGCGGAACTCTACGACCTCGATGCGGACCCGCGCGAACGGGTGAATTTGCTGCACAAGAATGCTGCGATGGCGGCGGAACTCCAGAACGAACTGGCGAAGGTGCTCACTCGCTACGCTCCCTCCAAGCGCGCAACTCCCCCCGCCCTGACGCCCGAAACGCTGGCGCAGCTTGAATCCCTCGGTTACCTCGCGGCGGAGCCACGACGCGATGGCTTCGGGGCGCATGATGACGTAGGGGCACGCCATGGCGTGCCCCTACCCGACCCCAAGGACCATTTCGCGGAATTCGAGCTTTACCAAAACGCTTACGTGGACTTCACAGCAGGGCACCCCGCTGCGGCCCTTCCCCAAGTTTCAGTCGATTCTAAAATCGGACCCTCAGAACACGTTGGCGCGATTCCATCTGGGCGAGTGTTATCTCCAGGTGAAGAAGCCGCAGGATGCTTTGCGCGAATGGGCCACTGCGCTCAACCTGGACCCGGAGTACGCTCCCGCCGCCGAGGCCATTGGCCGATACTGGCTGGCGCAGGGGGAGTATGCCAAGGCGCGCCGGCGCTTCCAGCAGGTGCTGGCCTTGACGCCCGAAAGTTATACGGGTCATTTCCAATTGGCCGTTGCCGACGAACGCTTGGGGCTTCTCCCCGAAGCGCGCGAGCATTTGGAAATGGCCTGCAAGATCGCTCCGCACGATGAGGACTGCGCCCGCAAGCTGAAGGCGCTTACACAGAAATAAGGCAGGGTCAGCCGGGAGGGTTCGAGCACGAAGGATTTTGAATGGGCGGGATTCACAATCTGTGCTAAAAATTACACCGTCCCGAAACGATTTCCGGCAAATGGCTGTGAACTCTCGATAACGAAAGGTCGAAAATGGAACACTCACTCTTTGGAATGGGATCAACCATGTTACTAACCTTGACCGCAGTGCTGGGCTTGACGGGCAGTTGGGACTTGCCGGCAGCGGATGTTCCACAAGCCGAGATTACCAACGGCGAGCTTCGGGTGAAGCTTTACCTGCCCGATGCCCGCCAAGGATACTATCGCGGGGCTCGCTTCGACTGGTCGGGAGTCATTGCCGCACTCGAGTACAAGGGTCACAACTACTACGGACCTTGGTATAACCGCATCGATCCACGAGTCCATGACTTCCAGTACGAGGGCGCGGAGATCGTCGCCTCCACTTGTTCCGGTATCACGGGTCCTGTCGAAGAGTTCCAAACCAACCACAGCGCTCTGGGATTCGACGAGGCCAAGGTCGGCGGCACGTTTATCAAGATCGGCATCGGCGTGCTTCGCAAGGACAGCGGAGTATACGATTACGTCAAGCAGTACGAGATTGTGGACGCGGGCAAATGGAGTGTCAGAACGCATCCCGATTCCGTCGACTTCACCCAGGAATTGACCGACCCGGCCACGGGCTATGGTTACGTTTATCACAAGACCGTGCGGCTGGTCCCCGGCAAGCCGGAGATGGTGTTGGAACACCGTTTGAAAAACACGGGTCGCCGCACCATTCAAAGCAGTGTTTACAACCACAATTTTTTGGTGCTCGACCATCAACCTCCGGGCCCCGATTTCTCCCTCATGGTTCCCTTCCAGATTCATTCTCCGGAGCCGCCCAACAAGGACCTGGCCGAGATTCGTGGAAAGCAGATCGTTTACTTGAAGGCGCTTGCGAATCAGGACGTGGTGAGTACTCCCATGTTAGGCTTCAGCGACAGCCCCAATGACAACGAGATCCGCATTGAGAACAGCCGCGTAGGCGCCGGCATGCTCATCCGCGGAAACCGTCCGCTATCGCACCTGAACCTGTGGTCGATTCGCAGCGTGCTCGCCGTGGAACCCTTCATTGCGATGACCATTGATCCCGGCAGCGAATTCACTTGGGAAGTGTCTTACCAGTATTACACGCTTGCAGCGAATGCAAAGTAAGACGCCCTGCTTCGCACAGGTGAGAAGCTTGGATCAGATGTGCAGGTATTTCACGCCAGGCCGGCCGGGGATGATTTGGCCGATGCTCCAGAATTTCTCGCGGCGCTTTTTCAGGTTGGAAACTACCTTCGGCAGGTCACGTGGCGACACGATCAGCAGCATCCCCAGGCCCATGTTAAAGGTCCGCAGCATGTCGTCGGAGGGCACGTTGCCCCGTTTGGCGATCAAATCATAAATGGGAAGCACGGGCCAGCTTCCCAAGCGCACTTGCGCCTGGGCGCCGGTGGGGAGGATTCGCGGCGTGTTATCAGTAATGCCGCCGCCGGTAATGTGGACCAAGCCCTTCAACCAGCCGCTCGCCAGGAGCGGTTGGACCGTGGGCCAGTAGCAGCGATGCGGGGCGAGCAACTCGTCGCCCAGCGTTCGGCCGAGTTCCGGAATGGGCTCAGTCAGTGGCAAGCCCTCTTGCTCCAGCAAAACCTTGCGCGCCAGCGAATAGCCGTTGGTGTGCAGACCGAGTGAAGGCAGTCCCAGGATGACATCCCCGGGCCGGATGCCACTTCCGTCGATAATGCGGTTGCGCTTGACCCAGCCTACAATGCAGCCTGCCAAATCGTATTCATCCTCGGGGTAGAAGCCCGGCATTTCCGCGGTCTCGCCACCCACCAGCGCGCAGCCCACCTTGCGGCAGGCCCCGGCAAGACCCTTGACGACTTCGGTCACCACCTTGGGATGCATCTTTCCGGTCGCCAGATAATCGAGGAAAAAAAGCGGCGCGGCGCCGTGCACGGCAATGTCATTGACGCAGTGGTTTACCAGGTCCGCGCCCACGGTGTTGTGGCGATTGAGGGCAAAGGCAAGCTTCAGTTTGGTGCCGACGCCATCCACACTTGACACCAGCACGGCGCCGCTCGGAAGTCCCTGCAATGAGAAGAACCCACCAAAGGCGCCGACCTCCCGCAGAACACGTGGGCTGAATGTGCTGCGCGCCAACTGCTTGATGCGAGCTTTAGCTTGACTTGCGGAGTCGATATCGACGCCGGCGTCACGATAGCGCATAGAAGGGCAGTGAATAGTGGACAGTGGATAGTGAACAGGGGTTAGTCGCTACCGCCTAAGCGCGGGCCACTGTGCACTGTCCACTGTACACTGTTCTTAGAACGTCTGCCCGGTTCTTGACCAGCGCGTGTGAGTAAGAAAGTTCCAAACAATCGAGGCGTCAAACTTCAGCCGCGCCTCCAAGGTATCTGCCGTCCAATCCTTGGTGGGTGCATCGTAGGACCAGTACACAAACAGCGGCTCACCCACCACGTTGTCGAGGGGAACGAATCCCCAAAAGCGGCTGTCGAGAGAATTGTCGCGGTTGTCACCCATCACAAACAGATAGCCGGGTGGAACGTGCAGACCGTCATTGCGAATGAAGGTGGGCATTTCCCGCGCCCAAGCGGAGTCAAGTCCCCAGGCAGCGGGTAGGGTTTCCAGCAGACTGGGGGTGGGAGGAAAGTCATCGCGCAAAGGCAGCATCGAGGAAAACTGGAATTGCGCATAAGGCTCGAACAAAGGCCGCCCGTTGAGATATACCCTTTTGTCTTTGATCTTCACCACATCGCCGCCCACGCCGATGACGCGCTTGACGAACATGACGGAAGGATTGCGGGGATAACGAAACGCCACAATTTCCTGCCGATGAATATCTCTCAGCGGCGGCATGCGCAGCGAAGTGTAAGGCAATCGAGGACCATAGAGCAGTTTGTTCAGGAAAACGTGGTCGCCGATCAGAATTGTCGACTCCATCGACCCGGTGGGAATGACGGTGGCCTCCGCCACAAAGGTGCGGATGCAGAGCACCCCCGCCAGCACAATCAGCAATGAGCGGAGAGTATCCCACACGGTCTCCTGGCGCTGCGGCTTAACAGGCCTGCTCTCGACTGCCGGCGCAGGGACAGACAATTCTTCCGTCTTGAGTTCGGGTGTTTCCATCCGTTTCAATCTCGATTACGTATGGCGATAAGCGGTTCCTGAATAGCGGTAGGGTATTCGCACGTGTAACACGCAAGGCAGAATTGACCCTGCGTATCGCCGACGGCGCGACGCATCCCTTCGACCGAGAGGTAACCCAGCGTATCCGCACCCAAGTATTCGCGGATCTCCTCCACCGTATGGGTGGCCGCTATCAATTCCTTCCGCGTCGGAGTATCCACCCCGTAGAAGCAAGGAGACACAGTGGGCGGACAACTAATCCGCATGTGCACCTCGCGAGCACCTGCCTCTCGTACGATGCCTACAATCTTGCGACTGGTTGTCCCACGCACAATGGAATCGTCAACCAGTACCACCCGCTTACCTTCCATCAAGCTGCGCACGGGGTTGAGCTTCAGCTTCACGCCGAAGTCGCGAATGGCCTGGGTGGGTTCGATAAATGTGCGGCCCACGTAATGATTGCGGATGAGGCCAATCTTGAAAGGGATGCCGGATTCCTCGGCGAAACCCGTGGCGGCGGGAACGCCGGAGTCAGGAACGGGCACCACCACGTCGGCTTCCACGGGGTGCTCCCGCGCCAGGCAGCGGCCCAACATCTCGCGGCTCTGCTGCACCGAGCGCCCAAAAACCATGCTATCCGGACGGGAAAAGTAGACATGCTCGAAGATGCATTGCGCCCCATGAGCTGGCGGGGCAAAATGCAGCGACGTCACGCCACGGCTGTCGAGAATCACCATCTCGCCCGGTTCCACGTCGCGGATGTACTTGGCGTCAATCAGGTCGAATGCACAGGTCTCCGATGCCAGGACGTAAGCGCCATCCAGTTTTCCCAGGCTCAGCGGACGGAAACCCCGCGGGTCGCGGATGCCGTAAATTGCGTCCTTGAAAAGCATGACCAGGGAATAAGCCCCCACGACCTTATCAAGCGCTTCGGCGACTGCCTCGGGAATGCCCGTCTGTCGCGAGCGGGCGAAATAGTGCAGGATGACTTCCGTATCGCTAGTGGTTTGGAATATATCGCCGCGACTCTCCAATTCCTTGCGTATCGCCGTGGCATTCACCAGGTTCCCGTTGTGCGCAAGCGCAACCTGGCCCTTGTGGCAGCTCACTTTCAGCGGCTGGGCGTTTCTCAGGTCTGTATCGCCGGCCGTGGAGTAGCGCGTGTGGCCAATGGCATGACTTCCCGGCAGACTCGCAAGAACCTCTTTCGGGAAGATTTCTTCCACATGCCCCATGCCCCTCTTGCAGATCAAATTGTCGCCGTCGGAGGAGGCAATACCAGCACTTTCCTGGCCGCGATGCTGTAAGGCGTAAAGCCCGAGAAAGGCGAGTTTGGCGGCATCCGGGTGTCCGTAGACCCCAAAAACCCCGCAATGATCGTGGAACTTATCGACAGTAAGATGAATGCTTGGGAAGAGCTGGGAGGCTGGCTCCAATTATTGTTCTCCAAATCGGGGTGGATGACAAAGGCTAGCTGCTCGAGGTCCCGTATCCGTTAAGATTAGTATCCACTCGCCTGCATCAATCCCTGCGTGCGTGGCCCAGCAGGGAGCATTTCTCAAACCGTCTGTGCGGACACTCACTTCCGTCCAGCGCAAGACCGGGCGACGGCTTTCGACTCGCATACACTATTTTGCCCCCTTTCGAAGGTCCACGCAACTGGTTTCTGGGCAGTGGGTCGATTGATGTCGTAGCGGCGAGTTCACCTCGCCAATGGCGGCGTAAAGCCGCCTCTACCTCAAACTGCACCATGACCCGGTTTTCGACCGGCGGTTTGAGCCAAGTGCATTTTTTCATACATATCGCGAGAAGAACAAAATAAGCCTTTTAGTTTCATAGACATCGTGGAAAGCCCAAAAGCTGACATTTTTTCTACATTTGTTTTCAATAACATCGCGAAACTATCCTGCATATTTGGCCCCCCCTTTTTTTCCGCGCCGGGCCCACCACGATGCGATAAACCCTTTCCCCTCAGCAATATACGATTTCGGGCCCTTCCAATTTCCTCTAAGTTCTTGTGTTTTGATATACATCGTGGAAAACACCGGTATCTTCCGGGAGTGAAGGCACCCATCTCAGCGCGCCCAAGGCTCTGCTTCAGGAGGGGCGGCGCATGAGCCGTGCTTACCCGCCACTGACCGGTGGTGCGCTCCTCACCCTCTAAGCCTAGCGCATAGGCAAGATACGTTGTCAACAGGAAAATCGGCCAATTTCCTGCCGGTAGGAAAAGATTTTACAATTCCCGCCCGCAATTTCCTACCCGTAGGAAATGGGGTTGCGAGGCTCGCCGGCGAAGGTGACAAAACGTCACGATGACCGGGGACGCCGGACACACCCGTGGCAAGGGCGTTTATGAGGCCCCATCCTGTATTGGTTGTGTGAAGGGCTGCTTTGGCCGTCTACGAACGCAGAATGCTCTTGCTCTCCAATTTAGGCGCGAGCCAAAATCGGAACCGCGACGGGTGAACTCCAGGCGCCCGAATGGGCGAGCATTCTCGAGGTGCGGCGTGATTTAGCAAAATCGCATCAACTTTGCGGACATGACAGCCTGTTTCGTGGCCAGTTTTGAGGTTCTGCCAGCCCCTTCTCCTAAGAGCGCGTGGGCAAATCGTTCGTTCCCATCCCGCGGGCCTGCGCGATTCCTGTCTGCCGCTGGATGAGTACAATTGTTTCGTCGTCGCGTTGGGCCCCGCTTCCGCGAAACCCCTTGAGCTTCGCGATCAGGCCCTGGCCGAATGCCGCGGGCCCGTTCAGCGGGTCCACGGGCAGACCGCGCACCAGTGCCATTAAGCCTTCGAGGCCCAGCACCTCGCCGCTCTCGTTGCACGATTCCGTAATTCCGTCGGTATAGAGTAGCAGAAGATCGCCTCGGCAAATTTCAACCGCCGTCTGGGCGTAAGCCGTTCCGCTGATGAGGCCCAAGGGAAGACCGGCCACAGCTTTGGCATAAGGAGTTTGGTCCTCAAGCCAGTCCCAAACTCCCGTTTCCGCGTGATACCACAGCAAGGGCATGTGGCCGGCATTAGTAAAGAGGAGATCACCTGTCGCGAAGTAGAAACCGAGCACTACACCCGTGGCGAATTGCACGCCCTTCGCGTCTCGCTTAAAAGCGTCATTCACTTCGCGCATCAGCGTTGCTTGGTCCCAGCTATCTGTATGCTGCTGGAAAACCCGGCGCAGCCGATCTGCCACCGCACTAGCGGATTCGCCATGCCCCGCCACGTCGGCAAGAACAATGCGTGAGACCTGTCCCTTGCTGCACACCGACGCATAATGGACGTCGCCGCCGCTCGCGGCGTGCCCGTACGGGGTACAGGAAATCCAACCCATCAAACCGGGAAGCTCAATCGGATGAGCCGCCTTGCTATTCCCGCCCCACAGTTCGAAACACGCAAGCCTGGCAACGCCGTTCCAGGATTCGTCCATTCCGCCGCCACTCCTCGACCAGTACCCCGAATTAGCGAGCCAAAGTCGATGTCGATTCGGCTCCGCCGCCTGCTCATTGAAAAGTTTACGACTATTCGGGCTAAATCATCGGATTTTTTCCCTTATAAGTCGCTTAACCGCGAATGTGGTCTGGCCACTTGGGTTGAGGGCTTAGGGTTACTTGCCCAGGACCGTATTGATTCCAGCGAGCACCAAGTTCAGATGGGAGGGCGGTAGCTTGTCCACGCGCTCGGTGAGGAGGTCCTTATCGACGCTGACGATCAGGGAAACGTTGGCCACCGAAGCCTTGGGCAGACCGCTAAGACGCGCGGACAGATGGACATTCCCCGGGGCCAGGGCCCATTTGCGATTGCTGGTCATATGACCGCATCCTCGGAGGCGCGCAAACCCACGGTGGCGCCGATCGAGAGCTCGGCTGCAACTTCTCAGGCGCAGACTGCGAGCAGAGAAGTGACTTTCGCTCCCACAAGTGCTCATCGGTTTGGCGGCGTGGAAATCTCCTGAAAACCAAAGTGGTGCGGGAAGTCACTGGATTGTCAGCAGATATGCCCCAGTATAGGTCGTTCCGTCACTGTTGGTCAGAACTATCACCGCGGGGCCAGCACTGATATTCGGGATGCTCAAGGTCAGGGTGTTCTCGTCGACGAGAGATACAGCCGCCGTGAGCCCGTTTACCGCCGCCGCCGTCGCGGAGTTGAATCCGCTGCCTCGCACCGTAACTTGGGCACCAGGAGCAGTTGTTGCCGGGTTCACCCATCCTATCGAAAGCGGGGCTTCGCCGAGATCAACAATGGTCAGGCCCTTGTTGGTGAGGAGATAGATGAAGCGCCCTCCTGAATCGATGGCCAGCGGAGCCACCGCGTTGTTAACGGTCTCACTCAGTGCGAATCGCATGCGCAAAAAGGCATGTCCCACATCTACGATGTCGAAGAAGTTGGAAGAAGGCATGTAGTAGAGACTGCCGGAAGCGTTAAGCTGCGGCTCGAGGAGAAGCGGCTGTTGTGAGGCTCCGTAGCCCACGTTTGAATAGTAGAGACTGGGCGTCGCCACGCGGCCGACCACATTGGCAGAGCCATCCATCAAGACAAATTGGGAGGCGGCGGTTTGACCGTCGCCGGAGATGGCAGCCCCGTTAGCCCCGTAGGAGCCGCTGGAAACAGATGTTTGCGTAACCGGGTTATATATACAGAAGCCACCGCTATAGGACACGGACCCGCCGATGGCCACCTCCTCGCCGTTGGCATCTGCTGTAACGTAGGCGGGGAAAGAGACCGGGCAAAATCCAGATGCTGGGGGCGGAACAAGCGCCCGATTGGTCAGATTGGCAAGGTACAACGACCCTCCCGGGCCGCATCCGATCGCGGGAGGGCTGCCGGTTACGACCATCGCCTCATTGGCAGCAGTGGCGGCCACATAGAGGGGGCCGAAAGGGCAGGTCGAACTCACAGTCGGAGTAACAATGGGGATCACATAGCTGTTGCTGGGATTGTCGGGACTGATTGCGGCCAGCGAGCCATCCAGCAGGTCGGTGGCTAGAAGCATGCTTCCATCGGGCGTCAGAGCAAGCCCCCCAAACAGCTTTGAGGTTCCACTGGCGGGCGGGTTCAGCGGGGTGACAAATTGATTCGAGACAAGGGAAAACACATCGATGTGATTTCCTGCCGACAAGTACAATTGCTGGCGCTGGCTGTCGTAGAGAACGGCGGTAAGCGTGTCAGACGACGAGTAGTCAGTCACGCTTTTTGCGTAGAAAAAAGACTTGGGCAAAGTGGACGTGCCATCCGGGGTGGTTAAAGAGATATCCGCCCAGCCGGGTGAACCCGCCGGCACCGTGTAGGTCAGAAGCTTGTTCGGAAACGGCGTTCCTGCCAGTGTTAACCCAGATGCCCCAGCCACGCCGAGAGCCGCCGCCGAGCCGCCTATCGTCAAGGTCCCCGTAAGACCATCATCACCCGGCATACCGTAACCCACCACCTGCGCGGATACGTCTCCCTCGGGAGGTCCGCCCGATTGCAAGGCATACTGGAGATACGAACCATACGAAAAGAACAAGGGATCAAAAACCTCCGTCCCATCAGGAAACAGCACCTTGATATTTACCGGACCGGGGGCGCTAGCCGGGGGGGAAGTGATGCTCAGAGTGCCGGAATCTAAGTTCCCCGTGCCGCGCGTCCCCCCATACCATACTCCAGGGGTCATCGAGAAAGCGTTTCCGAAGCCCCCAGAAGTTGTCCCGCCCTGCAGGGGACCAAAGTAAGGGTCCATATGTTGCATATAAATTGGCGTGCCCGCCTGAAGAGGGGAATAGTTCTGCGCGTAGGATGCGTCATCGAAGGCGATTCCCGAATCCTGAACCCCCATGACCAAACCTGTGTTATCCACTGCAATCGGGGCAGGTACGTAGAAGGGGGGGGACATCTCCGTCATAACCGGGATCATGGGCATGGCCGGTGCCACACTCAGAAGATTCAGAGTATTCGCATCAATTTTGATAATCAACGGGATGTTGGCGAGAGTCTCCTGGTAGAGATAGAGATTGTCTGCGCTGAAGACCGATCCGCCCTGAATGAAAGCCGGCAGCGAACTAAACGGGCAAGCAGGAAGGGGGCCGATGTAATTAAAACTGCCGTCGTACATGTTGGGTCCATAGTTTATGCCGCAAATGACCAGGCGCGAGGCGTCCTGATTCACCGCGACGCCGAGAATATACTCGTCAGGAGCGGTGACCGTGCTAAACGTTTGCGTCGCCACGTTGTAATAAAAGGAGCTCCCATCTGAGTCGCCCGAGAAAAAGTAAACACGCTTGCCGTCGCCTGAGCGAGATATCCAGAAGGCCTCGACGGAATCGTAGCTGGGGAGAGTCGGGAACGTCAGCGCATTGGTTGCAGGATTCCAAATCGCAATTCCGAGGATCCCCGAATACTTGCCGGCGGTCCAGACAATCATCATGGTGTCATCGGCAAGTACCAGAAGTTGGCTGCCTTCCCAATACGAAACGGAGCCTTGCGGAAGCAGGTAGCGGGTGATGGCCAAAGTGGAGGTGTTAATCGCGAACACTTGTCTTGAGCCGCTGGCGACCCATACCGTAGAGCCGTCCTGAGTGATATCAATACCCCGGGGTTCGCGAATCGGAATTCGTGTCACGATCACGTGAGTGACCGTCGAGATTACGTCCACGCGATTCCACGTGTCGTTACTCGCGAAGATGTGCTGGTGTGCTGGGTCGTAGACCGCCGCATAAGGCGTGTCGTCGGTGGAAACGTAATCGGTCCGGTTATCGGGGAGAGATGCAGCCTGAGGTGTCACGTCAACGAGGAATTGGATACTTGCGGGAGGCAGGGGGGCGGAGGGTGTCCCAGTCAGTGTCACGGTGACATCTTGCGATTCCGGCGCCGTACTGCTGGCTGTAATCGTAACCATTGCTGATTGTCCCGGGGTTATTGTTTGAGGATTGATCGTTGCGCTGGTGCCCGGCGGAAGACCCGCCACGGAGAGCTGAACATTGTAAAAGGCCTGCCCATCTGCAAGTGTGCTGAATTGGATCTGGCCGGAACCGCCAATAGGAGCGGCCACTTCTATGGAAAGTGGGGTGACAAAATAGAATGCGGGCGGATTGGTTTGCACCGTGGCGGAGAAATTGGCGGACGCAGTTGTGGAGCCCGCTTGTCCATCCAGTGTAATGGTGTAAGTGCCGCCAGCGATCGTTGCCGAGGTCTGAAAGGTTATCGATGCGCCACTGCTGGGAATGTCCAGGGGCAAACTGGCTGACGTGGTGATTCCCGCCGGCAAACTAACAGAGTTTATGTTCGGAGTCGTGGCGGCATTGGTGGTTGCCCGAACCGTAACCGTAAAGCTGCTGCTTGGATAAGTGACGGGCGATCCCGGTGAAACGGAGAGAATTAAATAAGGCGGTGAGCTATAGTCCCCGCCGCCGTTGCTGCCTCCGCCGCCGCACGACGAGGCCACTAGCGCCAAACTTAGCGCGAGTAGGAATCTGAGACTTGCGGAAACAGAGGAGGGGAGACATGGAGTCGGCCGCGCCATCTCGGTACCCAGGGGAAAGATCGCTAACTTGCAGCCGCAGCCATTAAACAATAGGGCCTTCCGAAAGTCAAATTGCACTACTCTGGGCGGTTCACTGAATCGGAAAATAATCGGCAATTTCAAATGGAGCACATCGGTCAGGAAACAGGATGCTGGGCGAAGACAGATCGAAGCCGCGATCTATAATCGGACTCGAAAACTACTCTGCATGAAATGCGGCCACTTGGTCGTTCAAGTCGGCTTACGGAAGATGTGGTCCGCGCTCGCACGGCTGAGGGTCTGGTCCGGGGCTACCCGCACCAGAAGCAGGCAGCGCATCCTTGTACTTTGGCACAGCCAGGAGCGGCTGTGCCAGCATGCCCCGTTACCAATCATGGCACGTGGAAGGCGGCGAGGGGGAGAAGCTGCCGGCATGTTCACGCCACCAAACGTGCCAGTTGGTGGCGGTGCGCTCAGACTCCTCGCGCGAAGGATCGGCGGAGACGGCAACTTTATGGCCCGTCAGTCCCTCCAGGGCAAAATTCGCCACCTGGCGAACTTGTGCTTCCGGGTCGTTGAGCGCGGTAAGCAGGGCGGGGATTACATCCTTCGTGCCCAAGTTTTTCAAACCCAGAATGGAGTTCATCCGGTCCGTCGCCTGGGCAGAGTGCAGATTGTCGAAGAGCGGCTGGTAGGCCCGCGCGTCGTGAAAGAATCCGAGCGCACGCAGGATGTCGCCCCGAATGGGCTCGGCACTTTTGGCGAGCATATCCACGAAAGTGGGAATAAACGCCGAGTCTCCTTTCTCCGCCAGCAGGAGCAAAGCATAGGAGCGCAGAGGATCCGGCGCTCGCTCCCGGGCATCTTTGATTCCGGAGCTTGTTGTAGCATCTGTGCCTCGGAACAGCTCCAGGATCGCTCTCCAGGAAGCGGGCGTGTCCAGGCGCGCCAAGCCGTTAAGGGCGTCGCGCCGGTCCCAACGATCCGGCTTCCCCGCGTTCGCCATGGCGACCAACTGATCGAGGAAGAGAGGCTGCGGCAGGGACGTGAGCACCACCACCGCCTCAGCAGGGTTGGGGTCCTTGAGGTTTCTGGCGGCGGCGAGGTAGGGTTGAAAGACCGCCTCGACCTGCGCGCGCGTGGAGCGTACAACCAGCACGCTGAGTTCATCAATGGCCACGGCGAACGCCGCAGATTTCTCCGCAATATCTGCAGGGTGCGGGCCGGGTTGAAACAGCGCCAGACGGCGCTCGGCGCGCACATGAAAGCGGCCAGACGCAGCAAACTGGGCCCATTGGTTCAGAAGCCAACGTTCGGTGTGAACTTGCCCGGGAGGCAGCGTGACGGAACCATAAACGACAGTCCCCTGCGGGGCGCCGCAGGGCCGGGGGCCGGGATCAGGCAGCCTCCGCCCTCGAACATCCGTCACGCGGAATCGCGGTTCCTGCTCGTAATCAATGCCCAAACCGCGGGTGGGAGTCCGATAGCGGAAAGCGAAAGCCTTGCTCCCGGTGTTCCGGATCACGAACCGGCAAAAGATGGGCTCGCCCAGCAAGTACTGGGGCTTTTCCATTTCGAAGTGGACCGAATAATTGACTTGAGCAAGCGCCGGAGTGGAGTTCATCGCAACGGCAAGGAAGAACAGACCGAGTTGCAGCATGCGCCCATGCCCGCGCAGGACCGCCGATATCATGTCGCCCATCATACGCGAAAGTGCGGCCGGTGCGTGCGTTTCTGTGAAGGGAGATAAAACCAAGGTGCTGGTATTCTCCGTAAGTCTTCGTGTTCGCATCCAGCCGGTTCGCTCCTATAATGGTGATGCGGCCATAGACCGCTTTTTGGCCGCCGGTTCTCATCTACGGTAGAAGCCCACGGTCAATCCCGTGGCAGGAGAAAAACACATCATGATAAAAGCTAAAGGATACGCCGCTGCCAGCGCCAAGGCTCTTCTGGGGCCCTATTCCTTCGAACGGCGTGAACCCCGCGAGCACGACGTAGCCTTCGACATCAAATTTTGCGGTATCTGTCACACCGATATTCATCAGGCCCGCGATGAGTGGGGGGGCTCCGCCTTCCCCATGGTTCCGGGCCACGAGATCGCGGGTGTCGTTACAGCGGTTGGTCGTCGAGTTACAAAATACAAGATCGGAGACAGGGTTGGGGTTGGCTGCATGGTTGATTCCTGCCGCATCTGCGCCCAGTGCCAGCATGGACTCGAGCAGTACTGCGCCCGCGTCCCGGTGTGGACTTACAACAGTCGCGAAAAAGATGGCACACCGACTATGGGCGGCTATTCCGATAAGATGGTGGTTGATGAAAATTACGTTCTGCGCATCCCGGATGACCTGCCCCTCGATGCCTCGGCGCCGCTGCTCTGTGCCGGGATTACGCTTTACTCCCCTCTGAAACATTGGCAGGCTGGACCGGGGAAGAAGGTGGCGATCGTCGGCCTTGGTGGACTTGGCCACATGGGAGTAAAAATCGCGCACGCGTTGGGCTGCGAGGTCACGGTGCTCAGCCACTCGCTACGCAAGCAGGCGGACAGCAGGCGTTTGGGGGCCGACCATTTCTACGCCACCTCCGACCCTGATACCTTCAAGAATCTGCAAGGCAGTTTTGATCTCATCATTAACACCGTCTCGTCGCCGATGGATTGGAACCAATTCATCGCTCTGTTGAAAGTCGACGGTTCTTTCGTGGTGGTGGGTCTTCCCGACAAACCGGTCCCGGTGGCAGTTTTTTCATTGACCTCCGGGCGTCGCAGTCTTGCCGGGTCCAACATCGGGGGTATCCGTGAAACCCAGGAAATGCTGGATTTCTGCGCCCACTACCGGGTGGCCTGCGACATCGAAGTCATTCCCATAGAGAAAGTGAATGAAGCGTACGAGCGTATTCTAAAGAGCGATGTGCGGTATCGCTTCGTAATCGATATGGCATCGCTTAAATGACATGGTGGGAGTGGCCGGCCTGGCTGTGTCGCCGCAAGGGCGGGGCTTTAACCCCGCCCTTACAGACTGTGGTGAGAAACCCGGGAAAGGGTCGCCGTCTTCGCTTTCCGCCGCATCTAACCGGGCGTAGGTCCAAACGTGCGTTCTCATTTGCCAAGTCGCTATCTCTTAGTCACCGCGCTGCTGCTGAGCGGGCTTGCGGCGCCACGTGTAGCGTGGGCGAGTCTCAAGCTTTGCATGAAGGACGGCAGTTACCAGATCGTCTCCAGCTACGAAGTTCTGGGCGATCGGGTGCGCTATTTCAGCGTTGAGCGCTCAGAATGGGAAGAGGTGCCGGCTTCGTTAGTGGATTTTGACGCCACCAAGCGCGCGCAGGAAGAAACGAAGACCACGGAGAAGAAGCAAATTGAGGAAGCCAAGCAAGTCGACCAGGAGCGGTTTTACAAGCCGCCGGACCAGGGGATGGAGGTAGCTTCCGGCATTCGCCTTCCGGGGGACGATGGAATCTTCACCGTCGACGGAAAGCGCTTGGTGCGCCTCGTACAGTCGTCGGGTGAGGTTGTCACCGACAAGAGGCGGGCGGCCATGGTGCTCGCAGTTCCGCTGCCGGTAGTGAAAACCCGCTCGCTCGTCGTTCTCGAAGGACCGAAGGCGGTGATCCGCTTAAGCGACCCCTTGCCAGTCTTTTATGTCCAATCCGCCGACGGGCTTGGCGCGAAACTCGAATTGGTGCAAGTGAAACCGGTCAAGGACTCTCGCGTCGTCGAGGAACTGGAAACCAGCCGCGGGAAAAGCGGCAAAGCCACGGAAGAACGCACCATGGTGTCGTTGGAACGCAAGCAGGTGGCGCCCAACATCTACACCCTGAAACCTCTCCAACCCCTGGAGGCGGGGGAGTACGCGCTGGGCGAGGTGGTGGACGATAAACTCAGTCTGGATGTCTGGGACTTCGGGTTCGAAAAATGGGAAGCGGTGAAGTGAATAGCTTGTATTGCGCGCGGTGCGGCCGGAGCCTGCTTCCTTAGCCGTATCGCGTCAACACTACAACCATAAACGCCGTTCAAAAGATCATCTTTTCGGCGACGGACTTGGCTTGCGTAAAGAGCAGCAGGTAGTCGTTACCGCCCGCCTTGGAGTCCGTACCGGACATATTAAAACCTCCAAACGGATGGGCGCCCACCAGCGCGCCTGTGCATTTCCGGTTCAGATAGAGGTTTCCCACGAAGAAATCTTCCGTGGCCTTATCCAGCTTGTTGCGGTCATTGGTATAAACAGCGCCCGTCAACCCATAGTCTGTATTATTCGCAATGGCCAAGGCCTCATCAAAACTTTCGGCCCGGATCACCGCCAGGACCGGACCGAAAATTTCTTCTTGGGCGATTCGCGCCGTAGGAGAAACGTCGGCGATCACCGTCGGCTGAATAAAATGCCCTTCGCCGGCGGATTCACCGCCGCCGGTAACGACGCGGCCCTCCGTCCTTCCCACCTCGATGTATTGCAAGATCGATTTCCTGGCCTTGGCATTAATTACCGGGCCCATATAGTTTTCCGCTCGTTCGGCGGGGCCCACCGTAATCTGTTCCACACGCTGGCGGAGTTTTTGCACAAAAACGTCGTACGCCGACTCCACCACAATAGCTCGCGAGCAGGCGGAACACTTCTGGCCTTGATACCCGAAGGCCGAGGCCACTACGCCTTCCACCGCGTCGTCTATGTCCGCATCACTATCCACTACGATTGAGTCCTTGCCGCCCATCTCTGCAATCACGCGTTTCACCCAAACCTGCCCGGGCGCGGTCTTGGCCGCCAGCTCATTGATGTGCAGTCCGACTTCCTTCGACCCCGTGAACGCTACGAAACGGGTGCGGGGGTGCCCGACCAGCGTATCGCCCACCACTCCACCCGGACAAGGCAGGAAATTCACCACGCCCGGAGGCATGCCCGCTTCCTCGAGAGCCTCAAAGAACTTGGAGGCGATGGCGGGGGCGTCACTGGAGGGCTTCATCACTACCGTGTTGCCGGTCACGACAGAAGCCATGGTCATTCCCGCCAGAATCGCCAGGGGAAAGTTCCAGGGTGGAATCACAATGCCCACGCCAAGTGGAATGTAACGGAGGTAGTTCTTCTCACCAGCAACCGGCGTAAGTGGCTGCGGGCCCGCTAAGCGCAGCATGGCGCGGGCATAAAACTCAATGAAATCGATAGCCTCCGCCACATCCGCGTCCGCTTCCGGCCAGGTCTTGCCGACCTCGTATACCATCCGCGCTGCGTAATAATACTTGCGGTCCAATAAAATCTTGGAGGTCTTCAGCAGCAGGTCCACCCGTTTCTGCACGGGCGTACGGCTCCAGGTCTTGAAAGCCTCGTCGGCGGTGCGCACCGCGCGGTCCGCCAGCGCCGCATCCGCCTGGGAAAACACTCCCACGACTCGGTCCGGATGGCTGGGATCGTAGGAGCTAAGCTTGCCTGGTGTTTTGATGCGCTCGCCGCCAATCACCAGATCGTGCTCCCGGCCCAGCTCCTCGCGGATTTCCTCCAGTGCATACTCCATTCGACGTCGATGCGCAGGATTGTTTTTGAAATCACTCAGGGGCTCATTCTTGAAATCGGGCAGTGGCATAAGGGTGCCTCCACGCAGAAGATTGGCGTTGCTCATTATAGCCCCGCGCGCAGGAGTAAGGAAAGACGCAGGCGCGGGCTACTCACCGGGCGCGCTACGGTCCGACGACGGGATTCGTAAGGGTTCCGATTCCCTCCACGGTCACGCTCACTGTGTCGCCGGCTTTCAAAAACACCGGAGGCTTTCGAGCAAATCCTACGCCGGGAGGCGTGCCCGTGGAAATCAAGTCCCCCACTTCCCACGTGACCGACTGGGACAGATAGCTGATCAGGAAAGGAACCTTGAAGATCAGGTTACTCGTGTTGGAATCCTGAAGGGTTTCGCCGTTGAGCGTCAGCGAAATGCGCAGGTTGTGGGGATCAGGAATTTCATCGGGCGTGACAATCCACGGGCCCGTGGGCGCGAAGGTGTCGCAACTCTTGCCGCGGTACCACTGTTTGTCGCCGAACTGCATGTCGCGCGCGCTCACGTCGTGTAAAACTGTGTAGCCGGCGATGTACTTGTGGGCTTCGCTTTCAGGGATACGGCTCCCGCGCTTGCCGATCACCACGGCGAATTCGGCTTCGTAATCCACTTGCGTGGAGTTGGGAGGCAGCTTGATGGCATCGCCGGGACCGCAAATGGTATTGTGCGATTTGAGGAAAAAAATCGGCGCCGGGGGTGGTTCCTGGCCGCCCTCGCGCGCGTGGTCGGCGTAGTTGAGGCCGATGCAAGTGATCTTGTTGGGATGCGCGATGGGCGCGCGCAGCTTGGCCGAGCGGAGGGGAATAGCCAGGCCCTTGGGACCCTTCTTGCCCATCGCTCCGGCGGACGCCACAACGACCCCCAATGCCTTGCGGTATCTTTCTCCCAACCCCAGGAGTTCGATCATATCCTGCGGCGGCCTGCCCAGTTTGCGCAATACCTCGGCGGCTGCCGCCATCTTTGTGTCCGTAATCCGCCCTTTGCGAATCAAGCCGTAAGCGGCAGCCACGTCCACCACAACGTCACCTTGCACCACTCCAAGGCGAGATTGTTTCGCGGATTCGTAAGTTACCAGTTTCATGATTGACGCCTCTCCTTTGCCAGCAAGTATTGTGGATAATCAGGTAATCCCCGTAATAAGTCACCCATATCCATTCATTGCAGCGCCGCCATCGTGTCGGCGCACGCGAGAAATGGACATTTTGCCAATCTGCTCTGCCCTCACTCTCCGGTCATCCGGAAGGCATAATGTCCGGAACCCACCTCAAAGATCACGCGCTGACCGTCGAGTTTCCCCGCCGTGACGCCGCGGGTTCCCTCGACAAATTGTCCCTTCCCCCAAACCTTTCGGTCGCCTTCCTGAATGGTGATTTCCGTCATCTCGGGATCCTGAGGAATGGAAACGCTCGCGGTGGCATTTACGGGCACATCCACTTGCAAAGTGATGACTCCCGGCTCATGGGTCCAGGAAGACGTTACCTGGCCGCGCACCGTGCCCACGGTGGCGCTGACGGATGTAAGATCGCGCGTCACCTGCGGCTCAATGCGGATGTGGCGATAGCCGGGATGGTCAGGGTCCACGTTGATTCCCCCCAGGGCCTCATAAAACCAGGCATCCACGCTTCCCATCATGTGGTGATCTTGGGAATTCATGGAAGGTCCGGTCTTGTTCTGCCAGAGTTCCCAGAGAGTCGTGGCGCCATTCTCAGCCATGTAACCCCAACTCGGGAAGGTCGTCTGTACCGCGAGGTCATAGGCCAGGTCGGAGTGCTGCAATTGTGTCAACACCGGCATCAGGTAGCGGACGCCGATGAAGCCCGTGGTCAGGTGGGTATCATGGCGGTAGAGAATGTCGTAATTGAGATTCTCCGCTACCGCCCCGCGTTGGTCCTTGGGCACCATGTCCAAAAACAGCGGCAGGGCGTTGGCCGTCTGCGTTCCGTTAGCGTAGTTACCCGTCTTGGCGTCTAAAAATTCGTGATTGAAAGCGTCTTTAATCTGCGTGGCAAGCTGCGAGTAACTCCCGGCATCGGCGGAATTGCCGAGCACGGCGGCGATCTTCGCTAGCAAAAGCGCATCGTAATAGTAGTAGAAGTCGGAAACTTCTGCGCCCGGGGTCTTTTCAATGGCCACCCAGTCACCGTAATAGCTGTAGCGAAGGACATTGTCGGGGGCGCGGCTGCGCAGGAATTCCACGTATTTCTTCAGCCCCTCGTAATTCTCCTCCAGGATGCGCCGGTCGCCGTTCTGCTGGTAGACGTACCAGCAGATCAGGGGAAAGGCCGTGCCCCAGGCGGGGTCGGCAGGGCGGCTGCCATAGCGGTGCGGAACCGTATCGGTGATGGCGCCGTCGGGGTCCTGCACATCGCGCATATCCCGCAGGAAGTTGGTATAGAAGGCCGCCATGTCGAAGTTCAGCATCACGCCTTCGGCGCTGGTCTGCGAATCACCCAGCCAGCCCATGCGTTCGTTGCGCTGCTCGCAATCGGTGGGAACGCTGTGCAGGTTGGTCAGGTCCGACCAGCGAATGATCTTGTGGATCTGATTCAGCAAGGGCTTGGAAGCCACAAAGCTGCCGGTGGTTTCGACGGCCGAGTGCACCACGTGCCCGCGCAGCGAATCAAGGCTGGGCGTGCCGGGGTATCCGGTGACCTCCACATAGCGGAAGCCGTGATAGGTAAAGCGCGGGTGGTAGTCTTCTTCTCCATCGCCGCGCAGAATGTAGATGTCGCGCGATTTGGCCTCGCGGATATTCTCGCGGTTAATCATGCCCGTGTCATACAGCAATTCGGCAAAGCGCAATTGAACTTGCGTCCCGCGCGGTCCCATGACGTGCAGGTCCACCCAGCCACTGAAGTTCTGTCCCATGTCGTAGACGTAAACGCCGGGTTGCGGGTTGGTCAGGGCGACGGGAACCATGGAATCGACGTCACGGATGGGCGGCATCATTTGCGCGGAGAGAATTCCCTTGGAGCCTTCCAGGATTTCGGCGGCGCTCCAGGCCGAATCATCAAACCCCGGCGAGTCCCAACCCGGCCGTTCGCGCCGCGCGTCGTAAACTTCCCCATCCCAAACGCTGTCGCTAACGATGGGGCCTTGGGTAACCTTCCAGGAGTTGTCGCTGGCCACCTGCACGGTTTTCCCATCCGCAAGGTCGATGTTGACCTGAAGCAACAAAGCGGGTTGTTTATAGGGAGCGGGCACGTCCCCCGCGCCGAGCAATGCCCATCCCCCGCCGATCATGGCTCCGAAGGCGTTCTTCCCGGCGCGCAGATGCGAGGTGATGTCAAGGTGGAATAGAGGACACGCACCGGGTAGGTGGTCCAGGCGGGGTCGAGATCGTTGCACCCGATCTTCTCACCATTGATTCTCAATTCGTAGTATCCGAGCGCCGTGACGTAGGCGCGGGCCCGAACCACCTTGCTGTTGAGAGTGATCTCTTTGCGGAGCATATTCGCGCCGCCAATCCATTGCCCCTTCCACTCATCACGAGAAAGCAGCGCCACGTCAAAACTCGCCGGGTGGCTGTAGTCACTGGCATTCCCGTCTTTGTCCCAGTACCGTACTTTCCACCAGTAAGAGTGGTCACTCTCCAAAGGTTTACCCTTATAAACCACCTGCGTGGAATCGTCGGATGCGGTCTTGCCGCTATCCCACTGGTCACCCTTGTTCTGGACCAAAGGCTCCGGGCTGGAAGCGACAAGCACCTGGTAGGCGGACTGAATTTGCGCCCGCTCCGTGTGCCGAAGCACCCAAGCGAAGCGTGGCTGGCGCACATCAATTCCCACCGGATTCTTCAGATATTCACAACGCAAATTCCCGGGTGGCAGCGGGCCTTCCGCGGCGCGAGCCAAGGGGATGGCCCCCACGGCGGGCAGCGCAAGAAGAGCGGCAACCGCCATTATTTTGATAATTGAGTTTGAGTTCCGCATGTGTAAGCTCCCTAAGATATGCTGGGTGCGAGGACAAGAGCAAAGTGTGAATGGTAAAGGGTAAATGATAAAGGGTAAAGGGTAAAATCGAGGCTAACGACTTATCTTGAAAGAGTTCCAATTCTTGGGGATCATCACAGCCGCAGCGAATTGAACCGTGAGTGCCACGGAATTGCACTGATCCATGCCCAGAGGCGCCATCGACTTTGACACCGTGGAATATCGGACTTGCGTTGCCCGATTTTGTACCTGAGTCCCAAGGGGGCGAAATAACAAAGCCCAGGCCAACGGCCTGGGTTAAGATAATCCCCCAATTTTACTGCCAGCCCTGAAAGGGCGAGATAGGTGTTCCCCCATGCCGCAATCGCTTTCGCAACTCTACGTTCACCTGATCTTCAGCACCAAACATCGCGAGCCCATGTTATTGTCGCCCGTGCGAGAAGACCTCCACGCCTACCTGGCGGCGGTTCTCAATAACCAGGACTCCCCTGCGCTGAAAGTCGGAGGCATGAGCGACCACGTTCATGCGCTGTTTCGACTGTCGAAAAACCTCGCGCTGGCGAAAATCGTGGAGGAAATGAAGACCAGTTCCTCGAAATGGGTCAAGACGCAAGGGCGCGGCTTGGCGAACTTCCATTGGCAGAGTGGCTACGGCGCGTTTTCGGTGGGCTCGGCGGACGTGGAAGAAGTCGTGGAATACATCACACAACAAGAAACCCACCACCGCGTGGTGAGCTTTCAAGATGAATTCCGGAAGCTCTTGCACGCGCACGGAATCGCCCACGATGAGCGGTACGTGTGGGATTGAAAAGGGTTGTTCCGCCCCTTCAGGGCTCGGGTATCGGTTTGGGTCCCGTTGACCCAGGCCTTCAGCCTGGGCTTTGTTATTTCGCCCCTTTGGGGCTCACCTGCCCTAACCGCTCGGAAAAAACCCATGACCGGTTCTTTACGCCTCGCACACCCGATATACTGGCGCCCTGACCAAACAGCGGGTAGCGCAGAGTCTCGCCTGTCAGAGACTCTGCGGCTTTTCCGCGATTCAACATCAAACCCATCAGTCAGGCATTAACAACATGTGGATGTTTTTCAAATAAAGAACCGCAGAGTCTGAAACGCACAGACTCTGCGCTACCCGCTGCAACCCAAACTATTGGTGGGATTGAATGAGATCGGCGCATTGCGCATCTCCTTTTAAGAAGGTGTCAGGTGTCAGAAACTGCGAAGCGTGAAGGATAAGGGGTAAAGTCCAAAGGGTAAAGCAGAAAGGTGGAATAATTTTGCCTTTACCCTTCAACTTTTATCCTTACCCAATTCACTCCTCACCAGCACCCCCGTCCCCAGCATGTAGCGGACCTGTTTTGTAGGTCCGCGGCCTTTCCTTGCCTATAGGGGACAAGCCGCGGACCTACAAAACAGGCGCGCTACCCATGGCTGCATATCCAGTTTCGAATTTCAGCTTCAGCCTTTTCCCGGCACCTAAAGCTTCTTCCACCGGTCGCGAAAGGTCTGCGGCGCGAGCGCGGGAAAGTCGCGACCCTTGGTCCATTGGGAAGCAGGGTAGGCCGGAATTTTTCGAATCCAACCCTGGCGCGCCAACAGGACTTGCCCCCAGCGGGCGAATCGGCTGCCCAGCGCATACAGGGATGGGTGGCGCATTGCCCAAGCCCACAACCGGAACATAAGCCGCTCCGAAAGCAGCGACTCGGTGTGTTTGGGCGCAAGTTCCTGGGCCTCGCTGCGCAAGTGCAGGAGGAGGTCGGGAATATTGATTTTCACCGGGCAAACTTCCCGGCAGGCCCCGCAAAGGGATGAGGCGAACGGCAATTCTCGAGCTTGGCCGATGCCGACGAATTCCGGGGTAACCAGCGAACCGATGGGGCCGCTATAAACCCATCCATAGGCGTGCCCACCAATCTTGCGATATACCGGACACGTGTTCAGGCAGGCCCCGCAGCGAATGCAGTACAACATCTCGCGCATCTTGGGATCGGCCAGCGATTTGATGCGGCCATTGTCCACCATCACCACGTGCATTTCCTGCGGACCGTCTTCACCCTCGCGGCGCGGCCCGGTGAGGAGGGAGGTGTAGGTAGTGAGCTTTTGGCCTGTCCCGGAGCGGCCGAGCAATCGCAGAAAAATTCCCAGGTCGGCGAGCCGGGGAATAAGCTTTTCGATTCCAACCAACGCAATGTGCACCCGCGGAATGGTGGTGCACATGCGAATGTTCCCTTCGTTCTCGACCGTGACTACAGTTCCTGTCTCGGCCACGGCGAAGTTCGCGCCGCTTACTCCCACGCCGGCCTTCTGGAACATCTCGCGTAACGCCCGCCGGGCGATGGCGGTGAGCTCCTCGGGAACCACCGTGCGCTCGGCGTTGATGCGTTCCACAAACAGCTCGGACACATCCTCGCGGGTCATGTGGATGGCGGGGGCAACGATGTGCGCGGGCCGCTCACCTGCCAACTGAATAATGAATTCACCCAAATCGGTCTCCATGGCGCGAATCCCGCCCGCCTCGAGCGCGCGGTTCAACTCCACTTCCTCGCCGACCATGGTTTTGGCTTTCACTACTTCCCGCGCCGCCGATTGATGCACGATATCCACCACGATCCGGCAAACTTCTTCGGCCGTGGAGGCCCAGTGCATCTTGCCGCCGTTGCGCTCCACGTTGTCGGCGAACTGCGGCAGGTAGTAATCAAGGTTCTCGATGGTGTGGCGCTTCACCTCGCGTCCTGCGTCGCGGAGGCGCTCGAAGCCGGGAACCTCGCCGATGGCCTGCAACCGGTGATTGAACAAACGCACGGTGGAGGAACGGTAGGCCTCGGCCAAGCGGGCGTTGCCGATGGTTGCGCTCCCGCTTTGGTGAATCTCGTTACTGTGAACGTCGATGAATTCAGTCATCGGGTCATTTGGCCATCGGGGCATTGAAAAGCTGTCCTTGGTCCGTGGTCAGTTGTCCGTGGTTTCAAGCTTTCAATCTCCGCCTATCTCCTGCCACTGACAACGGACCACGGACAACGGACAGCTTTTCATTTTCATCGTTTTTCTTCCGCCGCCAGAACTTCCGCCAGGTGCATCGTTTTCAGCGCCAAGCCCTGCCGGTGGATCAGTCCGGCCAGATGCATCAAGCAGCCGCCGTCCGCGGCCACCAGATATTCGGCGCCGGTCTCGCTGGCGGCGCGAATCTTATCCTGTCCCATGGGTACGGAGACCTCCGGAAACTTCACCGAAAACGTGCCCCCAAACCCACAGCAAAGCTTGTAATCGTTCATCTCCACCAAATCAATCCCCTGCACTTTGCGCAGCAGTTGGCGCGGCGCTTCACCCACGCCGAGTTCGCGCAGCAGGTGGCAGGAATCGTGATACGTCACCCGGTGGGCAAAGCGCGCGCCAAGATCTTCCACCTTCAATACCTTGACCAGGAATTCCGAGAATTCAAAAAAGCGCTTTTGCAGGTCCTGGGACCTGCGCAGGAGCGCGGGGTCGTCAGCAAAGAGTTCGGGATAGAAAACCCGCACCATCGAGGTGCAGGAGCCGGACGGCGCCACGACATAATCGGAGTTATCGTACAAGTCCAAGACTTTTCGGGCAACGCTGCGCGCTTCGTCGCGGTAGCCAGTATTGAAGGCCGGCTGGCCACAACACGTCTGCTTGGAGTTGAACGTGACTTCCACATCCAACCGCCGAAGGATTTTCACCACGCATTCGCCGACTTGCGGAAAAAACTGGTCAGCAAGGCAGGTGATAAACAGACCTACACGCAGTTTCGCCATGATCTCACAAACTTGCAACGCTATCGGAAATCGGCGGCCAGGTCAAGTAGGCGGCCTAGAGCCCGATTTAGGAGGTTGCCCTATTGTGCGAAACCTGTGATGAGCTGTAAGGCGACTCACTGCGGGGAGCCAAACTTCAACTTTGCGGTGATCAACTGAATCTGCTCGAGGGAAACGGCATTTTCCAGGGCGGCGATCTGCACGGCGATACTCCCGGCCGCCGTGGATTCGCTCGGTCCGCGCACAACCTCGATCCCCGTTACCCGTTCCGTCAATCGATTCAGCGCTTCATTTTTCACGCCGCCACCAACGATGCAGATGCGCTTGATGGACTTGCCAGACAGCCTCCCCAGTTCACGTATCACGTCCGCATACCGGCGGGCGAGACTGCGGAAGATGATCGCGGCCAATTCCGGCGGCCGCTTCTCCTCCGGGAAGCCCGCGGCCCGCATCCCGGTATTAATGCGTTCCACCATGTTGCCGGGAGCGAGATAAGTGGTCTCATCCGCGTGGAAGTACGGCCCCTCGGGTGGAGTCTCCAAGCACTGCGCGGCCAAATCTGCCGCCGTCAAGCGTAAACCCTGGCTATTCCATTCGCGCAGGCATTCCTGAAGAAGCCACAGGCCGATGACGTTCTGGAGGAACCTGATGCTGCCCGCCACGCCACCTTCATTGGTGAAAGCATACCCCTGCCCGCCACCACTCACCACCGGATCGAGAAGAACGGTGCCCACGAGCGACCACGTCCCCGAGCTGATGAAGGCCAGGCCCTCGTGCGGAAAGGGAATGCCGGCCACCGCCGAACCGGTATCGTGGCAGGCCGGGGCAATCACCCGTGTGTCCGCCAACCCCACTTCCTCACCGACTTCCGGCCGCAGTTTTCCCAACACCGCGCCGGCTTGCACGATAGGGGCGCATTTATCCAGGCTCAGCCCGAGCGCGGAGATCGAGCTCTTGGGACCAGGATCTCGTTCGCACGTCCAGCAACTGCGTGGTGCTGGCTTCCGTGTACTCCGCTGCGGCCACGCCCGTCAGCCGGTACAGGAAATATTCCGGAAGGTTCAACCAGTGGGCCGCCCGGTCCCACTCTTCGGGAAATTCCGCCACGTGCGCCATCAACTGGAAGATGGTATTGAAAGGAAGGAACTGGATTCCGGTAATTTCGTACATCCGCTGTTGGGAGACGATGGAAAACGTCTTCTTCATGGCGGGCACATTGCGGGCATCGCGATAGCAATAAGCGTGGCCAACGCGATTGCCGGCGGCATCAATCAAAGTGTAGTCCACCCCCCATCCGTCCACCCCAATGCTATCAAGGTGACCCTGCGTTTTGAGGGCCGCTTTCGCCAAGCCCTTCACGATTTCGCCCCACAAGCGCTCGACATCCCACACCAGATGGTTGTCCACCTGTTGCGACCCATTGGGAAAACGATGGATCTCCTCCAAAGTTCCTTCGCTACCGTTCCAACGGCAAAGCACCAGACGGCCGCTTTCCGCACCCAGATCAACCGCCACCACATTTCGCGCAATGCTCATTGCCGGAATGCCTCCCCCCGCCCGCGATCAAGCGGGACCAGGTGACCCGTTATTTTCGCGGCGTGGTCACTCGCCAGCCCGCAGATAACTACCGCGCACTCTTGCGGGGTTACTGTCAGTGTCGTGAGCGCACACTACACCCAAGGATTCTCCAGTTTGCTGGTTCTGTTGATCCGCACTAATCCGTGGCCCTTGATGGCCGCCCGTTTTCAAGCGTAGCTTGCCACCGCCCCTTTATTCTTCGCCCCGCGCTCGCGCGCTGCCCGTTCCGAGTAACCGGAGGCGCGGAAGGCTTGGAGCGGATCCTCCGCCAATCCCTTGCTGTGCCGCCATTCCTTGATGGCCGGGCGCACATCGCTGGCAAAGGCTGCCTTCAGGCACTCTTCGGCGTCGATCAATGCACCCTTCATCTGGTAATGGGTCAGCTTCTCGTGATCGACCAGCACGGCTTTGGAATAAAGCTCTTGCGCGGTGATGGCCGTTTGGATCATTTCCTCGGCCTTGTCCTTCAGGTTATGGCTCTGGTCGATCATGTACGCGATGTCGGCGCGCTTGCCGGTCTCCCGCTCATAACCGATCACCTCGTTGAAAATGCGAAAAACCTGATAAGGATCAATGGTACCGAGGGTCAGGTCGTCGTCCGCGTAACGGCGGTCGTTGAAGTGGAAGCCACCCAGCATGTCCTCGCTCAGCAACCATGCCACAATCTGTTCGATATTCTGAGCCTGGTAATGGTGCCCCGTATCCACCAATACCTTCGCCTGTGGCCCGGCGTAGCGCGATTGAATCAGCGCCATGCCCCAATCGCCCAAGTCCGTGTGGTAGAAATAGGGCTCGAAAGGCTTGTATTCCACCAGCAGACGCTGCTTGGGGGAAAGGTGCGCATGCGCCTCCCGCAAGCCCTCGGCAAACCATTGCTTCCGATGGCGAATGGAAGCTGTTCCCGGATAGCTCGAACCATCGGCGAACCAGAGCGAGACGTCCTGGCTGCCCGTCTGCTTGCCAATCTCGATACTTTCCAGAATGTGATTGAGCGCGGCCTTGCGAATTTCCGCATCGGGATTGCCCAGCGACCCGTTCTTGTAAATCTGGTCCTGGAAAACATTGGGGTTGATCGCGCCGAGGCGAACGCCCGCCTTCGCCGCGGAGGCGATCACCTCCGGCGTGCTCTTGAGCCCCTCGGGAAAATCCCAAAGGACATGCGTCGCCACACTGGGACAGCAGCCCGTGTAATGGTGCACCTGTCCCGCATCGTTCAATTTCTCTTCCGTGGTCGTGGCCGCGGAAGCCTGGATGAATTTCCCAAATCGCGTGCCGGTGTTGGCAAACCCCCAGGACGGAAGTTCGATCACAAACGTGTCAAGCGCCTTATGAATCCGCTCGGTTTGAGCTGAAGTTGTCATCCTACACCTCCTAAAGCTTAGAGAGTCTATTGCCTGGTTCACTCATCGTCAAGACAAGTTCGCAACGAGTTAGCCGAAAGCTTGGGCTACACCTGCTGGTGAACCGGGGGACACGTACTCCAAAAGTGCGCGGTTCCCTGGCTGACCTTACCGTCCATCACGGGCGGTGCGGTTTGCCGGGAGACGTTCGTGGAGACTTCGGGCCTACAGGTGATGAAGCAGCCTTGTGATCGGCGCTACGCCGGCGTTTGCCCGTGTCATGCTTGGCAGGTGTATCGGGCGCGGGTGGAAGGCCGTCGGCCCGGCGGTCACCTATTCTCCGGTCCATACGCTTCCGGCCTCCGCGGCGCCTGGAATGCTTTCGCCTGTCGCTCAAGAGCACACCTCAAAGAAGCTGTGCACGGATCCGCCCCGTGGCACGGCGATCCCTTCGCAGGGTTCTATGCGTACTACTGATTACTGCAAAATTGAGTGACAAAGACCCCCTCACCCCCGCCCCTCTCCCCCAAGGGGGCGAGGGGAGAGGTAGATTGAGTTTGCGCCCTCGCCCCCTTGGGGGAGAGGGTGGCGCGCAGCGCCGGGTGAGGGGGTTCATCCGTCACTGTATTCTGCCGAACTCAATAAGACCTCGTATCGCAGAGTCCCAACCCCGATCAGTCGAGGCATTCCGCGCCGCATCAAGAGGCGGACATGGTAAGGACCACTCGATACTCCGCCTTGCCGCTCAGCATCCTTTCGTAAGCTTCGGGGGCGCGATCCAAAGGAAACTTCTCGATCATGGGCCGTACGCCCGTAAGGACAGCAAAATTGAGCGTATCTTCGGAATCCGCGGACGTGCCGGAAGGCCAACCCTGAAGGCTCTTGCGCCCACCGATTAATTGGAGGGGCGTCACCTGGATGGGCTCCATGCTCGCGCCCACCACCACCATCTTGCCATTCGTACCCAGGCCATCGAACAGCGCGGTCATGGCTTTGCCACTGGGCGCGGTGGCCAGAATCACCCGAGCGCCCCCCAACTTTTTCAATTCTTGTGCGGGATTGGAGGCTTGGCTATCGACGTAATGGTGTGCTCCAAGCTTTCGTGCCAGGACGGCGTTGTCTGCCCCGCGACTGACGGCTGCCACCTTGTATCCAAACTTGTTGGCAAACTGAATAGCCAAGTGGCCCAGTCCGCCAACCCCTTGTATTGCCACCAGGTCGCCGGGCTGCGCGCCGCTGTGCCGCAGGGCATTGTAAGTGGTAATGCCCGCACAAAGCAACGGAGCGGCGTCTTCCGCGGTAATGCCGTCGGGCATGAGCGCCAGGGCATCGGCGGGGGCCAACATGTACTCCTCGTAGCCGCCGTCGAAAGTGATCCCGGGGACTGGAAGGAACTCGCAGTTGACGAATTCCCCGCGGCGGCAGGCGCGGCAATGACCACAGTGGCCGCCATACCAACCCACACCTACGCGCTGGCCCTTCACCCAACCGATTACGCCGGCGCCCACCTCATCAACGAACCCGGCGATTTCATGGCCCGGCACCCGCGGGTATTGGATGCCCGGCCAGTGGCCTTCCTTCGTGAACATGTCGCTGTGACAGATGCCGCACGCCTGCACGCGAACGCGAACTTCACCTGCGCCCGGCTGCGGCACCTCACGTTCAACCAATTCGATGGGCCCTCCCGGCCGACTCACTTGCGCCACCTTCATCTTGGCCATGAAAATCCTCCTGATAGGGAATGGAGATGGGAAGGATCGAACTCCCGATTCCATGGTTACAAAACCTGTTTGGTAAGTCAATGTCGTTGATTTTTCGACAAGGTTGGCAACGCTAAACGCTATCTCACTTTTTTTCAGCGCCTCAGGGCAGGCTACTGAAAAGGCGGAGCCATGAAGTAAACCCCAACCCGGGAATCCTGGCCAGCTTGAACTCTTCGCGTCGAGCGGCGCCCTGGAAATTTCGCTTGCGCATGGGAATCTATTACATCTTCGGTAATGGTTTTCCACTCCCCCTGACCTAGCGAAGCCTTTATGTTTCAATCACTTTCGGAAGTTGGGACGCTGGAACGCGACTTGCTGGAGTGAAAGTGGTAAAATTGTCACCTGGGGCCACGTAGCGCTGGTAACCAATTTGGCCCGTATCACGGTCTGGGAGGTTCTGCGATGTTTCCCGCCAGTGAACAAAATGCTCTTGAAATGAGTTTGAACGATCGCCGTCATTCCCAAGTCTCGGAGGATTGGGAAAGAGATCGAGCGGAAGTTGACGACGTTGCTTCTTATCATAAGCGGAGGTCGGCGGGAGTTTGGGCGGGCTTAGCCACCCTGACCGTGGTCCTGGCGGTTGTGGTGGTTTATGGCTATACCGTCCTCAAGCAGGAGGATATCCAAGTAGAGCAGATCCCTGGCTTGACGAAATCGATCCCGGCGATCGGTCAACACTTGGCGAGCATGGAGAGACGCCTTGCTGATTCGAGGGTTAATGAACGGAATCTCGCCTCACAGGTGCAAACCATTGACGCGACGACGAAAGCGGCCCTCGACCAGACCCGGCTGCAAACGGGTCAACTGGCGGCCCACGTTCAGGCAACCTTGCTCAAGAACCTGAACCAACAGACCGCAGGGTTTCAGGCTCAGGTTTCCCGATTGGTTAGTGAAAGGAATGCGGACCTTCTGCGACTGGGGCAAGTTGAAGAGGAGCTTGCGCAAGCTCGTTCTGAACTCGAGACGACCCGGGCAGATTACACCCGCCAGGTTGCGTCGCTCCGTGAGGAGTTGGGCGAAGAGCATGGCGAACTGATTTCCCTTAGCAACTCGCTCCCAACGCGGCAGGTGCCTTTTAAGATTCAAAAGAATCAGGTGGCGGCGATCATTCCCGGCGTTTCCTTTCAGTTGAACAAAATCGACGTTCGGCGTCAACGCTTTAGCGGATGGATTGAATCAGCGCCAGGTAATCAAAAAATTTGGATCCAAAGCCAGGGAGTCAGGAGCCCCGTTGAATTTTATCCCGCGGAGCACGGTAAACCTTTTGCAATGGTTGTGACCAGCGTTGACCAGAAGGGGGCGGTTGGTTACTTTCTGACACCAACCACCAACGGCACGGCTGGTCAAACGGATTTCATTTCTTCTACCGGCAGCCAGTCCAGTCCGAAAGAGACACCTTCCGGCAGCGCCAGCAGCGTTGCCGCGCCGTAACCCTAATTAAAAGCTCTCAGAGAGATGGAGACCTCAAACTCTTGATTCCGGGGAAGTTGGAGTGGTGCCGGAGTTTGGTAATGGCGTTCCCTGGGGAGCGGTGTCACTTGTCGACCCGTTTGAACCCTTACGCGCCTGCGAAACGGCGAGGAGTTTGAGTCCCCGGAGTCCGGCTGTGGGTCTGCCCTTTTTGGCGGGGCGGGGGGATTCAGTCCTTACTGGGACGGTCAGGGACACTCTTTCGTGCAGGAACAATTCCACCGCCATCACTTTCGGTTCTCTGTGGAACCATTTCTGGATGGAAAACTCATTAAGGAAGTTGCTGAGCGCCATCATGCTCATCCCTTGATGATGCGCCATCCAGCATCGGATCATTTCAAAGCTTCCGTTTGCAGGTTTTTGAGCCGGAGTAAAATCGCAGGATTCGTAGAAACCCCGAGAACCCAGGCAACCCATCTTCTCCATGACCTCGAGGTTTCGAATGGCGGCGTCAGGCTCAACGAGCAGCGCAAGAAAGTTGGAATAAGGGGAAACCACAAGGTTTTCTGTCGCGTGCGGGTCCAGCGCCAACCCCTGCACTCCAAAGGCCCGGTACTTATAGGCCCCCTGCGGATATCGTTCGCTGAAAGCAGCTTCCGAAATGCCCCAGGGGACATCATTCTTCTCCGCGTATTTTTTCTGACAACTAACGGCGGCGCGCAGGGTTTGATCCATGATGGTGTCGGGATGGGAGCGCATCCACAGGGCCGGCATCAAATATTCAAACATCGTCCCGCTCCACGAGAGAAGCACCCGCTCTCCCAAGTATAAAGTGTATGATCTCCCGAGTTGAAACCAAGCCTCCTGATTTACTTCACCCTTGGCGGCGGCGACGAAAACCGCCATCCGCGCTTCGGACGCCAAGAGATCGTAATAGGAGGGGTCTAATGTGGCGGTAGTGACGTTGTAGCCTGTCGAAAACAGTTTCCTCTTGGGATTATAGAGAAAACTGAAATCCATTTCGTTGACGAGTTGATCCGCGTCTTCAGCAACACGCCGAAGCGCTTGCGCGAGCCTGGCTGCGTTATCAAGGGTGAAGGGGAGCCTGTCGCGCACCAACCGCGCGGCACCTCTTTCGATCTCCCCGGCGCACTGGTTGTTTAAAGATTCGGCCACTTGGTTTTCCACATCGCCCAGAGCAGAAGGGAGAGACCCCAGGGTAATTCGCTCAATGGGGGCTACATGACTGAAAAACGGCAAAAACTCCGGGAGTGCCCAGGGAATGAGGTTCTCGACCTGATCGCGGACGCCTCGCAGGCGCGCCGCAGTCTCACCGGCCCACCAAGCCAAGTCCGGCGCGGGGCGGGTTTCCGTCGGGGCTGAGAACCTGGCGCTCTTGCCCAACACACTTTCGATCCGTTGAATCTGTTGTTCCAACCACGGCAAGGCTCCGATCCACAAAGAAGCATCGTCCTTAAGCGGCTCGGCGAATGCCGACAGGTCAAGGATGGCTGTCCGGGTCTCCGTGGGAACTGCGGGTTCTTGCGAAAGATCCGAGAGGAGTTGGATATGATCACGTATTCCTTGCCACAGATTCTTGGATAATAATGGTTCGCTGGCAAGACCGAGACAACTTTGCTTCAGGGTCCATAAACTGGCCACCAGGTTTCCACTGTCCACCGTTGAAACATATCGGGGTTCCAGCGGCTGAGTGGTCTGAATATCGTACCAATTGAAGAAATGGCCATTATGCCGGGGCAATCGCTTGGCGCTGTTTAGCGTCAGTTCAACCGCTTCCGCGTACTCTCCCAAAGTTGAATAACCCAACTCATGCGCGGCTAAGTGCGCGTTCAAAAGAAGCCCCAAATTGGTGGAGGACAGGCGGGAAGCTACCACCGGTGGATCCTCCTGGACATTATCCGGGATCAACCAGCGGTTTTCAGCGCCGCTGAACTCCCGGAAATACCGCCAGGTGCGAAGCCCGGCAAGGCGGAGAAAACCTTCGCGCTCGGGAGTTAATTGACGTTTCTCGTCCCATGGGCGGCGATTGACCCAAGCGGTAAAGAAATCCGCGAGCACCCAGAGTCCCAAGACGGGCGAAGCAATGAACAGCGAGGCGGGGCGAACCGCGGCAAGAGCCAAGCCGATCGCCAAAGCGATCCAAGGCGTAACCGTCAGGTACGTCTCAACCAGGGTCTTTTTCTTTCCCAATTCGGCCTCCGCCGCGGTTTCCCATTCCAACAGGTTGCTATGGGTCAGGGTGAGCCGTGCGAGCGTCCGAATTATGGCGTCCAGCATGACGAGGGCCTGAAGGGGAAGGAACACGAGCATTACAAAGACGTGCAGGTGCCCCGTCACCAGATCGTTGGCCCGCGCCCGCAGGAAGCCACTCCAATTTTGCCCCTTGCGGATTCTGAGCAACGCAAAAAAGAGCTGAGAGTAGGTAGGCATCAGCAGCAGCGCCAGCGTGACGAGAGTCCAGTAAACAGGACCGCCGGGCAGCACCGCCCACCCCAGGATCAGCAATAGGAACAAGCCGATGTCGTTCAGGCTCCGTCGCAAGTTGTCGAAGATCTTCCAGCGGGATAGGAATGTCAGGGGATTAGGCACGCGGCGGCCGTAATAGTCAGGAACCTGGGGCAAAAGCCACCGCATGATCTGCCAGTCACCACGCACCCAGCGGTGCAACCGCCGGCAGTAGGCACTGAAATGAGACGGGTAATCATCAATGACAGCGATGTCGCTGACCAGCCCGGCCCGCGCATACGCGCCTTCGATAAGATCGTGGCTCAGAAGCGCGTTCGTGGGGAACCGTTTTCCCAATACTCTTTGGAAAGTGTCGACTTCATAGATTCCTTTACCTGCGAAGCTGCCCTCGCCAAAAAGGTCTTGATAGACGTCGGAGATCGCGTGCGTGTAGATGTCAAATCCGGTCTGTCCAGAATAAATGGCGGCCAGACGCGAGTAGCGAGAAGACTCAACGCTGATGCTGACACGCGGTTGCAGAATGGCGTAGCCCTCGACGACGGTATTGGTTTCCGGATCGACGACGGCCTGGTTCAGGGGATGTGCCAGAGCTCCGATGAGCCGATGCGCTGTCCCCGGGAGCAATTTCGTGTCGGAATCCAAGGTGATAACATATCGAACTCGCTGGAGCACCGACACGTCACCTGCTTTCACGGGGAAACTATCAAAGGTCCCAAGCAACAAGCTGTTAAGGTCCATCAGCTTGCCCCGCTTCCGTTCCCAGCCCATCCAGCTTCCTTCCGAGGGGTTATAGACGCGGTGGCGGTGCAAATGGAGGAAACTGCCCAGCTTCTCCGGCGCATACTTCTGATTGAGTTGATGAATCAGCGTGGAGCATATCCCGACCAACTCATCATGCTCATCAAAAGGCTGGGAGGCATCGGGTGAATCGGTCAGGAGCGCAAAGTGGAGATGCGGGTCGCGGTTGCCGAGATAGCGGATCTCCAGGGCGGCGACGTTGCGCCGGACCTCCGCTTCGCTCAACAGCAGGCAAGGAACTGCGATGAGCGTCGTGCACTCGAGGGGAATGCCTTCGGAATAATCCAGTTTGGGGATTCGCCGCGGAGGTACCACCATACTTGTAAGGTGATTCACTATGCCGATGGCGGCATGACTTGCAGGTATCAACAAAAGCAGACCCGGAATAAACGGAATGATGATGCCGAGATGCCGCAAGAGGAAAAAAACGAGGGCAATGGTCGTCAGCTCCACGCCAACGATGTAAAAGATCTCCGGCCATTCGAGGATGCTGTCCAGGATCCCTTGTTTCAGGGAGGGCTTGTATCCGAGGCGCCTCTTTAGCATCCGGCTGCCTGCGGCCATCAGGTAATAGCCGACGTGGGTTCGACGGCTCGCCGCGCGTGAATCAGGGCTCCTGGTTCGACTTTTGGCCCGCATGGCCAGAAAGACAGCTTGGCGCGCCACCTCTTCCTCGCCGAAGAGTGATTGCCGCGCGAAATCCTCCACGACATTGCGGTACGTTTGCCGGCTCTCATCATCCATTTGGGGATATGCGCCAGACGGGTCTTGCCGGAGGACACGTTCGGCGGCGTTGTTCTGATCGAAAAAAGCCTTCCAGTCCATTTCATGGACGACGCGGAGAGCCGCGATTGCCTTCTGCACTCCTCCAACGCTACCATCGGCCGATGATTTTTGTGCCCGGCGGCCGATTTCACGATCAAGGTAAATCGCCTCAGTGTGGGCAGCGATTTGTTCCAGGATAGCGAACTCCAGCATGGCTTTTAAGGCCCAGAGCTCCGCCATCATGAGACTTTCAACTTGCTGAATTCCCTCGATATAATGAAAAAGAGTCCTCTCGGTTGGAATCAAGTCCACAGCTTGAAGAAAGCCCGCCGCCAGCGCAAAAGCACGCGGGATAACGGCATTTTCTTCTCCTCGGACGGCGGGGCCCCGCAAGTCCTTCAAGGCATCGGAGATCTCCTGGCTGAGAGCTTGCAGCAACCGGGCGTTTTCCAGAAGCCACATTTCATCTGCGGGAAAAGTCGCGCCCCGGGCCTGAAGTTCGCTGAGGCCGCGGGAGACTTCGCGAATTTGCCTGCTGACACTTCGCCATCGGTTTACAAAAGCCACACGCGACTTCTTGCCATCAACGAACTGCCAACTCTCACCATCGCGAATCCCTTGGGCGGTTAGGGTTCGCATTTGAATTTCAGATAGCTCTTGTATTTCCTGGCCGGCACTGGGCGAAGACGAAAATGCCGAAGGGGTGCTTTTCCCAGATGACCGCTTGGCGGAATCCCGAGTTTCTTCAACCGGAGGTGTCATGGATAAACACAAGCCTCTCGAAGCTAACGATAACTGGCGGCCTGGAGCTCAAACATCTTCGAGTAACGTTGTCCGCGGGTCATGAGGTCGCTGTGGCATCCATCTTCGGCAATTTTGCCGTCTTCAAGAACCAGAATTCGATCCGCCATGCGGACGGTCGAAAAGCGATGGGAGATCAGCAGCGCCATCTTGCCTTGGGTCAACTCAGAAAATCGATGGAAGACCTCGCGTTCGGATCGGGCATCGAGCGAGGCCGTGGGTTCGTCGAGGATCAACACTTGTGAGTCGCGCAGATAGGCCCTCGCCAGGGCAATTTTCTGCCACTCTCCCCCGGATAGATCCACGCCGCCTTCAAAGCGCCGCCCGAGCATCTGTCCATAACCGAACGGAAGCCTCTCGATGACCTGGGCCGCCATGCTCTTTCGGGCTGCTGCCGTTATGCTTGCAAAGTTCTCACCGTCGCTGATTTTCCCAATGGAAATGTTTTCTCTTGCGGTCATTTCGTAACGCATGAAATCCTGGAAAATGACACCGATTTCGCGGTGCAAGTCCTCCAGGTCGTATTCTCGGAGGTCAATTCCGTCAAGCAGGATCCGGCCCGCGCTGGGATCATAAAGACGAGTCATCAGCTTCACGATGGTCGTCTTTCCCTGACCGTTTTCCCCCACCAGCGCGACACGTTCGCCGGGTCGCAGACGAAAACTCAATTCGTCCAGGACTGTTCGGGAAGTTCCCGGGTAGGTAAACGATACATTCTGGAACTCAAAGCCCTGCCGGATCGGTCGGGGAGCAGGGAGGGCCCGAGGTTTGGATTTCACTTTCGGCTCAACCGCGAAAAAGTCCAGCAAATCGGTGAGGAAGAGCGCCTGATCGGCGATGCTCGAGAAAATTGAGAAGAT
Source organism: uncultured Acidobacteriota bacterium (assembly GCA_963825395.1). Classification (GTDB taxonomy): domain Bacteria; phylum Acidobacteriota; class Terriglobia; order UBA7540; family UBA7540; genus Bog-366. The sequence continues at coordinate 229,160 of CAWGTQ010000016.1, forward strand.
CTGCTGGATATTGCTGCTCGCACCGCTTAACGCCCCGGCCAGAAAGACCATGGTTCCAACGGAGAGTCCGCCGGAAATGGTTTGGAAGATTACATAAGCATAGGCACTGTAATAGGCGGCAGTACTTAACAGTCCGAACAGGGAACCGGCCCGCAGGCGGCGTTTCAAGAGCGAAATATTTTGCACGTAGACATCGTCCGCAAGCTGGGAGTACCTGCCGCTGAGATGCCCGCTCAACCCGAAGAGCTTTAGCTCCTTGGCACTCTCCTTACTGGCTCCAAGATCGCGCAGGTAGTCGAGTTGCCGCCGTGTCGGGGTCAGCCGCATATTGAGTGAATAGCCCAGGAATGCGAAATGGCTTTCGCCGATGAATGCAGGGACCACTCCCGCGATGAGAAGCAGAAGCAGCCAGGGAGAGAAGGCAAGAATGCTGACCGAAAGGGTAATCGCTGTAATGACGCCTTGCAGCAATCGGCCAAAAGCCTGGACCATTCCAATCCTGTCGGTGGCCTGGTGCCTCGCGCGTTCCAGCTTGTTGTAAAATTCCGGGTCTTCGTAAGAGGAAAGATCAAGCCGCGAGGCGTGCTCCATGACGCGGATGCTGACGTGGCGAGTAAACCGGTCCGCCAGGAGGCCATCACAGTAATCACAGAGACGGGCCAGGACGGTTCCGAGAAGAGCCAACCCAAACTCCAGCGCCACCAGCCACCAAAATCCCGGGGACACATGGGAATGGTTTTTAATGACCTCGACAATGGAATCAATGATCCGGCGTGAGACGGCAAGCACCGCAAGCGGCACGAGGGCGGCGACGATTCGAAAAACGATCCCTGAAGCCACCACTCGCGGCCCTGCCTCCCATACTATCTTGAGGCCCGGAGGGATGTTTCGAAGTGCATTCAGGCGTTCCCGCCAAGCGCTTAGAAATGAATCACTTGCCTCGGTTTCATGCATAAAGAGATCCCTGGCTTATTCGTCAGAACGTATGTAAATGCCTAACTTGCACAAACGGGGTGCCCTGAGTTCCGGGAGTCCATTTTCGGCATTCGGTAACGGCATTCTGCCGCCGCCCTGGAGTGTGGCAATTGAAATGCCTAAAGGGTAATGGCGGGGATTTTGAATATTCCCTGCATCATCAACAGCTTACGGTTACTTGCCGCAGGAGACTTCGGAAAGGAGAAAGAAATCCCGTAAAAAATACCGGTTCCCATGCAAAAAAGCTCGCGATTATGCCTTTGCCGGGCCCAGGACACGGGCGCTGCACCACCATGGCATGTTCATCGTTGGTTCTTTGAAATTTTTAGATAGACCTCTGTGGCGTTCGTGAATATCCGGCTCAGCCTTGCGTGTTCTCTAGACGGGGCGGTGCCCTTAAGCTTTTCGTAGTCCTCAAGCGCCTTTCGCGCTTCCAGCATACGAAGCCTGGCAGATTCTATCTCATGAGGGGAGGCCATCTTTGGCCTGCTCTTTCTTCGGGGTTAAAACTGTACGAAATGTACACTTTTAGCTAGACAGTACATATCCGATGCGTTATAGTACCTTGAACCTCATCTGAAGGCGCCTTGCGGCGCCACGCGAACTCTCAACTGGCAGGCTGTGGATGATACTCTGCATCCCACTACCATTCAGGATAAGTCCTAACGTCCATCCTCAAAAACTAAGTGGGCACTTTGGTTTTGGTCCGAAGTGCCCTCCCTCCTTCGTCCGCGTATTGAGTCAAGTATGGCATGACCTTCATTGCCTGTCTGTCCCAAATTGCACGGTTTTGAAAAATCCTGTCTATAGATGGTCGTGGCTCTGTACAGTCTGACGGCCAAAACTAGAGCTAAGGCGGAAAGCAGGGAGCCGGACGGAATAGGCTTCTCGTGTGATGCGGTTGAGGAAATGAACAGGAGCGAAAAGGCAACTCCGTGTTCGATCGGCTAGCGTAAACGTCTTCCCGGTAGTCTGACCAAAAAAGGAAGGGCGGCGATGCAAACGAATAACCGCGCGGATCTCCGTCGGTGGGAGCGCCAACCCGCAACAATCCCAATCAGCCTCGTATTGAAGGCCGAAGATCACAAGGTGGACAACTCAGCGACCGTCATCGACTTTTCGCTACGCGGCGTGGGTGTTCTAACTACGCTCGCGCTGGTTCCAGCAGAGCGGGTCAGAATCGTCGCCAAGGGGGAATTCCGTCAGGACATCCTTACTCGCGTGGTTTGGGTGCGGGGGGATGAGTCCAGCCATTTGAATTATGCGGGCCTTGAGTTCTTACTCAGCGTGGAATCCTAGAAAGTGCGTTTCATGACCAACCGAGATTCAGGGCACTGCATGGCATGGCAATGCCTTTCCATCTCAGTTTCAATGCGGTCCACAGCGCGAATATCGGTCCCTTTCATGCACCGCCCGCGGATTGCTTTCACCCACCCGAGAAAGATCTGCAAAGAAATTTGGATTCATTCCGGATAGAATTATCGCAGCAGATGAAGGAGGTACCAAAAATGGAATTAGGAATGATTGGCCTTGGACGGATGGGTGCCAACATGGTGCGGCGCATCTTGCATGGCGGACACACGTGTGTCGTTTTTGATATGAACCCGGAGAACGTCAAGCAATTGGCCAGCGAAGGTGCAGTGGGGGCGGCCTCGCTGGATGACTTTGCGGCCAAACTGAAACCACCACGATCTGTATGGTTGATGGTTCCTGCGGGGGTGGTCGACACTACGCTGCGGGATCTTGCAGGCCTCCTGCAGAAGGCTGACATCATTATTGATGGAGGCAATTCGTACTACATCGACGACATGCGGCGCGCAAAGGAACTGGAGCTAAAGGGCATACACTATTTGGACGTGGGTACGAGCGGGGGCATATGGGGGCTCGAACGCGGTTATTGCTTGATGATTGGCGGGGGGAGCGACGCTGTCCGCCACCTCGATCCTATCTTTAAATCGCTCGCTCCCGGTCGTGGCACTATTCCGCGAACACCTGGACGGGAGAAGGCGGGTGGAACGGCCGAAGAGGGCTACCTGCACTGCGGAACCTCAGGTGCCGGACATTTTGTCAAGATGGTCCATAACGGAATCGAATACGGTCTTATGGCTGCCTTCGCCGAGGGGCTGAATATCCTACGACACGCTGACGTCGGCAAGCAATCCCGGGCCGTCGACGCTGAAACGACGCCGTTGCGGAATCCTGAGCACTATCAATACGACCTTAATCTGGCTGACATCGCGGAGGTCTGGCGCCGCGGCAGTGTTGTATCGTCCTGGTTGCTCGACCTGAATGCCATCGCGTTGCTTCAACAACCTGATCTGGCAGGGTTTTCCGGCCGGGTGTCCGATTCAGGAGAAGGCCGCTGGACAATTACCGCCGCGATTGAGCAGGGCACTCCGGCTCCGGTCTTAAGTGCTGCGCTTTACCAGCGGTTTACTTCCCGGGGTGAAGAAGACTTCGCCGACAAGCTGCTCTCAGCCATGCGCTACGAGTTCGGCGGTCATTTGGAGAAAAAACCATGAAAGCCGCCCCTGTGACGAATACCGTGCCCATCCTAGTAATTGACGTCGGAGGAACTCACGTTAAGGTGCTGGCTATTGCTCGAAGGGGCTGTCGTCAAGCAGCGCGAGGACGATAACCGGAACCTTTACGAAGGGGGAAGGGAAGAGAAATTCTTAGTGAGGAGATATCCGCTGGTTAACGCCGCGGATTTTTTTGAAGCAAGATCAGAGATGGGAAATCCCTTGGTCTTCCTCCTTTTTCTCCTCCAAAAAGCGGCGCTCCAGGAGTCGCTTGGCCAGGTCTCGACCTCCGAGCCCAAAAGCCAGCGCGAGGCCGAGCATAATGGCGCCGAAGAAAGTTGAGAAGGCGATCAGCACGACCCCTCTTCCGAGTCCGACCCTTTCGAGGGCCATGGTCACCGTCAGGGCGATGACGACGAACCGGACCACGGCACTGATCAACCGGGGGGATGGTGAATTGGCATTAACGGCGGCGAGCAGGGTGGCGCGCGAAACGAAATTCGCGATCAATACGCCGACAAAAAGGATAACCAGAGCTATGAAGAATTGGGGAAGAATCCGGAAAAATCCCGAGATCTCCTCCTGCAAAGCCGGAATCTGCAGCGCCTCCAGCCCGAAAAGAATGAAGGTTACCCACAGGGCCCAAAAGACCAGGCGTGCGAGCAGTTCGCTGGGGGTGGGCAAAGCCGCCTTGGTAAGGACTTGCGCGACGCCGGCTCTAACAAACAGCGAGTTGAATCTGACCAGGTTGAGTATCCGCGGCAAGATGACCTTCGCTAGCCAAGCCACCACCCACCCAACGACAACGATGATGACCATCGCCAGCAACCGCGGCAGAAATTGCGCGACCATCTGCGAGAAGGTGTGCAGCGTCTGAATCAAACTGTTCGCGATGTAGTCTCCCATAGATCACCTCACGTCTGGGCGTTCCAGCGTTCCGCCAAATAGGGCTTCAAACTCTCGAACTGGCTACGAAGCTTCTTGATCCTTTCCCGGGCTCCGGTGGCGCTTGACTTGTGATTTTCGGCAAGAAAGGAGTTGATTCGGCCGAGGTACAGCGGAGTCAGAGCTTGCAATAAATGATCGCGATTAATCACCGAGCGATGAAAAGCGCCAGCGAATTCATAGACGGTCCTGACCCAAAGATCATCGGGAAACACGGAGCCTTCTCCTCCGAGTTTCGCGATCGCACGAATCTGTTGCAGGGTCGGAGCAGAAAGGGCCGGTTCAAGAATCGAGGCGAGTTCCGAAACGCCGGTTAAGAACGTGTTGAGCATTCGCTTGCGGTTGACGCGTACGGGTGGAAGGTCGAGGTCATACTGAAAGCCAAAAGCCGGGACGGTTCGGATCCCTTCGTGAGTCATCCAGTAGGACTGGTGGGCCTCGAGGCAACTGAAGAGCGCCCCTACGACTTGTTGCATAGTAACGGCAAGGTCTGGGCTTGCCGGATTTGCCGAATGCACTTTAGGGCCAAGAAAGGCCTGGCACAGCCGGTACTCTCCCACTAAAGCCGTGGTGACCATCCAAATTTCGGGTACGGATCGCACCAGGTCCTGACTGCCACGCATCCTGGCTTAAATAATGGGAAGCAAGCCGGCCCGAGAAAGCCAACTCCCCTCCTAAGGGCTCCTCGATTTCACAGCCGTAGGCCGCGGCCACGAGGGGAGAAAGGACGTGACTGATCAACAAGCCATCGAACCTGTGCCGCTGGTAAATCGGTGCGAGAAAGTCGAATCCCTCCCGGTAAATCGGCCGAGTCAGGGCTTCGATCCACTCTGGCGTCAGGCTTTCCAAGTCCGGCGAAACAATGGCGCATACTTTGGCACGCAACAACTCAGCGGCTGCCAAGATCACATGCAGGGCTCCCCCCTTTCCCTGCATCGCGCCGTAGGACGTGGTCAGCGTGTGCATAGTCCGGAGCGGGTTGGAGGCCAGGAAGGCACGGAAATCGGGGACGGCTGTACCCTTTACAATCTCTTGCGTCTCGTCTTTGGACCCTCCATCTACATTGAGCAGAGCGGCCCTTTCCCTGGGGAAGTACTTGACGAAGCCAACTCGAATGGCGCTGATGACACGCGCGATGGTGTCATGATTGTTCAAGGTGGGAACACCGACAAGGATGTCCACTTCCCCTGCGGCAGTGATCTGCCGCAAGAAATCGTCGGTAAGAAGGGTTTCGTCAGACACAGACATATTATTCGACGATGGACGATTGGCGAATGACGATTTTCAGCACCACCCCGGCGCTCGACGCGCCACCCCTCCTCATTTGAGGAGGAGAACATTTTAACAACCCCCCTCCTGATTCAGGAGGGTTGGCGCGTCGAGCGCCGGGGTGGTTATCCACAGTGAGGCTCAATCGCCAATTACCATCACCAATCCGTCAGAACCTCCGGAGCCGGAACCAAAAGAACTGATAAGGCCCCAAGGTCAATAGATAGGGAAGATCGCCAACCCGGGGAAAAGGATTGCCGCCAAACATCTCAATCGGGATTGCCCCCTTGAACCGGCGAAGATCGAGTTCTGCTGCCTGCGCGGAGCTCGACAGGTTATTGACGACCAGTATTTTATCGTTTCCCATCTCCCGGACGTAAGCCAGAACCTGGTGATTTGGCGAGCCCAGAAATTCCAGTGTGCCCCGTCCGAACGCCTGGGTGGATTTCCGTATTCGAATAATCTGTTTCATCCACGACAGAAGCGAGTGAGGGGACCTTTTCTGGGCATCCACATTGACCGTTTGATAGCCGTACAGTGGATTCGACAGGAGGGGAAAATAAAGCTGTTCCGGATCGGCAGCAGAAAACCCGGCATTCCAGCCGGCGTTCCATTGCATGGGCGTACGGACACCGTTACGGTCCCCCAGGTGAATGTTGTCTCCCATCCCGATCTCATCTCCGTAATAGATGATGGGTGTTCCGGGCAGCGACATCAGCATGCCATTCATCAGTTCGATGCGGCGGCGGTCATTCTCGAGCAAAGGCGCCAAGCGCCGCCGGATTCCGAGGTTGAGCCGGGCAGTCTTGTCCTTGGCGTATTCGTCATACAAATAATCCCGCTCATCGTCCGTCACCATTTCCAGCGTTAGCTCATCGTGGTTGCGTAGAAATAAGCCCCATTGGCACGTCCCCGGAATGGCCGGCGTGCTCTGCATGATGTCAATGATCGGCTTGCGGTCTTCGAGCCGGATAGCCATGAACATGCGCGGCATAAGGGGGAAGTGAAAAGCCATCTGGCACTCGTCGCCCGTTCCGAAATAGGAAATTGCGTCCTGTGGCCACTGGTTCGCTTCGGCCAGCAAAAACCTGTTGGGGTAGTTCCGGGCGAGCCGGCTTCGAAGGTCCTTGAGGACCTGGTGAGTCTCGGGCAGGTTTTCGCAGTTGGTGTTTTCCCGCTCGACCAGATAGGGCACCGCGTCCAACCTGAATCCGTCGACACCCTGTTCCAGCCAGAACTTCATGACGTTCCACATCTCCTCGCGGACGGCTGGGTTGTCATAGTTCAGATCGGGTTGGTGGCTGAAGAACCGGTGCCAGTAATACGATTTCGAAATCGGATCCCAGGCCCAGTTCGAGAGTTCGGTGTCGACAAAGATAATGCGGGCTTGCCGATAAGGATCGGGAGTGTCGCTCCACACGTACCAATCACGGCGCGGGCTGCTCTTGGATTGCCTTGCCTCCTGAAACCACGGATGCTGGTCAGAGGTGTGATTAAGTACAATTTCGGTGAGGACTCGCATTCCACGCCGATGCGCCTGATCCAAAACCAGTTGGAAATCTTCCAAGGTGCCATAGGAAGGGTGAACATTCGTATAGTCGGCGATATCGTAACCGTCGTCCTTGAGCGGCGAAGGATAAAAAGGAAGAAGCCAAATGGTGTTAACGCCTAAGTCTTGCAGGTAGTCCAGCTTTTGCGCGAACCCGCGGAAATCTCCCGTCCCGTCGCCATCGCTGTCGCAAAAGGCGCGCACATGGACCTCATAGAAGACCGCATCCTTGTACCAAAGCGGATCATCTGGCGGCTTATAGTTGCTCATGGCATTAGTATGCACGATTACTTATGGCTCCCACAGGGGCTTTACAGGCTGCGGAAAAACTCGTGGGCATTGTCATGATCAATGCCGCCCCTTTTCGGCACCACCCCGTAACAGTGGTGGGGAGTACAGCACGGCGGAGCCGCACAGAGCGACATAAATGTTTGCGCATTCGGCTGTAGCGGCGGTCTCCGACCGCCGTCGTCGATCGGAGATCGACGCTACAATACCGGCGCTCAGAGAGCGCCGCTACAGGGCAATGCGCAAGAACTTACGTCGCTCTGTATAACTTGTGCTCTTACAAGGCACGAAAAAAGTTCTTCCTCTCTGGACGTCAAGAAATGAGTTGAGATGGTCATGTAAAGAACCACAGCGTAAGGCGAGCGACACCTTGCTCTGCGCTCGCCCGGGCCCGGCACATTTTGTACGCTCAGTGCCGAGCTTTGGAGCGGCAGCAAGCCGCCGGGTAGTGTCCTAATTTGAGATGTAGCGCCGGGCTTGAGAGGTTGCGGAAAAGAACCTCAAACTGTCATCCTGAGGAGGCGTGGCCGACGAAGGACCCCTGCATTTTCTTGAAACTTCAAATACAGGGGTCCTTCGCTTCGCTCAGGATGACAGGATTGAAGCATTGTTCCGCACCCTCTTGAGCCCGGCATGTGCCACCCTCAAGGGCGGCGCTACATCTCAAATTAGGACACTACCAGCTGCCGCTTTCCCTAGCTCCGCATCCACTTCTATGCATCAGCTTGCCAGCAACGCGACAGGGAACTTGTTAAATACCTCCCCCAAAGGCAAGGTGCGTCTCTGCTTTGAGGTGCGAGCTTGCAGCTTTTCGCCTGTCAGGACATTAACCCAATCCGACGGCGCTCCCCTGGGTAGAAGGAGTGCACTGGCTGCCCATACGCTTTCTCCGGTAGGGGGCCGTCCGGCGCGAGCCAGCTTCGTGACAAATCTTGGCACGGCCGTAACTGCCCAGTGGCCCTCTTTATGCCTCACGAACGCGAGGACGTTCTCTTTCTTTGTCCCTGTTGCCTGCAACGGTTGATAGGCCCCTTCCAGGAACAGTCCGCGATGAGCCCGGCGAAAGTTGAGGGCTCGGGAAGTCAGAAAGAGTTTGATGCGCCCGTCCTGCCAACGGTTTAGGAGGGCCTGGATGAGGTCCAAACGGCCGCGTTGTTCCTCCTGCTGCTGGAGTTGGGCCAGCAGGCGCACGCGCTTCTCGAAATCGACCGGACCCCGGTTATCGGGATCAACCAAGCGGAAGTCCCAAAGCTCAGACCCTTCGTAAAAATCCGGGACTCCCGGAACCGTAATTTTCAGCAATTGCTGGGCCAGGGAGTTGATTGCTCCGTAGTAGGCAACTTCCCGGTACAGGCGGAGGAAGTCAGGTAAAAACGGATTGTCTTGCGATTGTTTGGTGATGGACTTAATAAAGTGGATGAGCGCCTGCTCGTGGCGGACGTTAGGGCGGGTCCATCGGCTATGGACCATCGCTTCTCTCGCCGCTTTCACCATGTAAGCTTGCAGACGTTTTCTGAACGCGGGCACACCATCCTCTCCCAGAGGCCAGGCTCCCAGCATGGTCTGGTACAAGAGGATTTCCTCGTTCGGATCGGGAACTCCTTGCCCGTCGACCAGTTTCTTTTTCGGCGCGTTCCAGCGTGACCACCGCTGGAGCTTCTTTTCCCAGGTGGCGGGAATTTCGGAAAGTACGTTAATCCGCGCACGCACATCCTCAGCGCGCTTGGTGTCATGGGTGGAGGTAGCATTAAGGGTGTGGCCGTGCTTCTGCCGGTTACGGCAGAATTCGTGGAATTCGGCCGCGGGCACTCCTGTTGAATTGGGGTTGCCGCCGACCTCGTTGAGTGAAATCAGGGGGTTGTACACGTAGAGGGCGGAGTCCTCCAGCCCCTTGGCCATAATCGGACCGGTGAACTGCTGCCAGCGCATGATAAAGGCCAGCCTGGCTTCCCGCTGCTCGGGCAGCACGTGTCCTCTCTCCCGCAACAACAGGACATCGCCGACAAAATCAAAGCATTGCGAGCTTAGACGGGGATTGCGCTGTTGCGCGGCTTCGAGGGCCTTCTCAATGTACCGGCGTTCGTCAGGGCTTAAGGAGAAACTCCGAACATAGGTCCGGTAAACGGGAAAACAAGCGGTTGTTTCGGCGAGGGCGCTCGCGAGGTCACGCCGTGGCAGATCGCGTGCGTACCGGTCCTGTTCAGCCAGGAGTTCAAGGTAATGGCCCAGGGAACGCATCTCCACAGCGAGGAGGCCCCCCATCACCTCTTTCTTTTTTTCATATACCAGATCCTCGTACCGAACCGTGGCGCCTACGAACGATTCGTAGATTTGGTGCAACTTCTTGCACCCGTTTGCGTCGAGCGAAAAGTCCATTGAGAGCATTGAGGGAGGCATAGCCGGTCGCCCCGCAGATTGGCCATTCCCTAGGTAGTATTTCTCCCCTCGCAAGAATCTTTTCCACGATGACATAAAACGGCGGATGAGAGTCGTCTCCTGAACTGCCCCCGACGCGCTCCTGCAGTCTTCGCAGATAACCGTGAGGGTCCCGGAGGCCGTCCACGTGGTCGATTCTCAAACCCGTCACCAATCCTCTCCCGATCAGCCGCAGAACCACCGCGTGGGTGGCTTCAAAGACCAAGGGGTCTTCCACGCGGACCCCTACCAAATTGGTGATGGTAAAAAACCGCCGGTAGTTGATTTCGTCATTGGCGGAAAGCCAGTACGAAAGTATATACGCCTGATCGGCAAGCAACCGGTCGAGCAGCACAAAGCTGGCGGGTTGCCTTCTACGGCCATTAAAAATGCGAACATTCTCATCGACGAAGGCCCGCACTTCGGACGAGCCTTGATACAGCTTCCAGAGCCTTTCCTTGAGGGCTTCCCTTTGCATGCGTCTCTCCCCCGCCATTTCGATGGAGAGAGCGACGCGCTCGGGAAGGTTGCGTCGCGGCGGCGAAAATTCCTCCCAATTCCCGAAACGCCGGGTGGTCGGGGCCCAGCTTGTGCTGCAACTCGCCAAGCCGATGCTGCAAGACAAGAAGGTAGGTTTTGGGCGCGACGGGCAGCTTGGCATCGAAACACTGGATGAAAAATCCACCCTGGTCGAAACCCAGTTTGAGATCCTGGTTCTCGAGCGCCTGGGCGTAGGGCTGGCTAAGGATCGGCAAGAGAACCTTGTTCTGCAGCATCATGCGGGGAGGATGCCAGTCGATATCAAAGAATGAAGCGTAGGCGGAGCCGGGGCCGTCTTCCAGCACATCCATCCACCAGGGATTCTCGCTTCCGGCGGCCATGTGGTTAGGAACAATGTCCAGGAGCAGCCCCATGTGATGTTCCTGGAGCTTCGCCGTCAAGGCCTCGAGATCTTGCTCGCTCCCAATTTCACTATTGATGTGTGTGGGATCGGTGACGTCGTAGCCGTGGCGACTTCCGTGCCGCGCTTGCAGCAGTGGTGAGGCATAGATATCTGTCACCCCTAGCTGGTCTAAGTAATCCACCAGCGCCCGCGCGTGCTCGAAGCGAAACTGCGCGTTGAACTGGAACCGGTATGTCGCCAAAGGAATCCGCAGTTTGGCCATCGGCATCTATGCAACGTGCAGGGAGAGTTTTTCGGCTAGGGCCCGAAAGTGATCGATCCAGGCGCTGGCGTTTTGCCCTCCCTCTTCACCCTTTTGCTGAAAGCCATTGTACGCGGTTTGCAGCAGCTCGTAACAGATGTTCTGAATCTTCCAAAGGTTCACTTCCAGCGGCAATGAACGAGCCACGCCCACCGCCGTGCCAAGTTCGCTTAGAAGCTCCACATTGGCAGGGTCAGCTCGGAAGCCCTCGGCCATCCGTTCCAGCCTCATCCGGAGCGTGTATTCCAGAGTCGGCACGTCGAGGGATACCTTTGTACCTTCGGCATCGCCCATGAGATTTCGGATGGCATCGAAATCCAATTGTTCGCTCCCCAACGCCCGCCGGAGCCGAGTATTCAATACAAATTCGGCAGCGGCGTAGAACGCTCGGGGAATCATCACGGATCCTCCCATTTTGACCAATATTCGCATCATCGACATCAGGTGAGGGTAGAGGTTGCTAAAGGCCGCCTCCGCCTCGCCCCATTCTGACTCAATAATGCGATTCAGGATTCTCTGTTGTTCGTCACGGAAGATCACCTTTAGAGTATAGGTCTCGCCCTCGAGGTTCTGTTGCAGGAGCCGGCCGACCCCGTCCAGGTCACCCCGCGAAAAGGGCTCTCTCAGTGTCGCGCTCACGGCCTCGTAGCTCTCGGCGGTGGTGGCCTTCAGAACACCGCCCTCCGGGTTGTAGTCGCCACGGTCCATTGCGGCGAAGCCCAGGACGGCCGACTCTTGGGTGATCTCGGAGGTGAATCTCGCCAGGCCCGCCGCGAGCCGCTGCTCGTGCTTTTCCCCTTTGTCGAGGTTAAAACCAGCTTGGCGTTCCACTTTGTAACAGTAGATATGGGTGTCCGTTTCGTAAGGCTCAAAAAGAGACCTGATGGCGTAGTGGGCTCCGACCTTTCGCAAGTCAACAAAGGCGGGCTGGACGAATTTTTGGTAGATGCGGCCGCCATCTCCATGCTCGGGAATATTGCTCTTGGCTTGGCTCAGCTTCTCGATGAAGAGGCTTTGCTGGGGATTGCCGAAAAGATCCTCCGCCAGTTGGGCGGCGCGGCCGGCGTATTGAATTACCTGGACGGTTTCAATTCCCGACAATTCATCGAAGAACCAGCCGCAACTCGTGTACATCAACATGGCGTGTCGCTGAAGCTCCAGGAGCTTCCAGAGGGTCGTTTTCTCGGCCTCTTCAAGCTGCCGGACGGCGTGCTTGGTGAGAAACGCTTCAAGGCTCGCCGCCGAGCGGTCCAGGACCACATCAATGTAATCATTTCGTGCCGCCCAGGGATCCTTCAGCAATCCCTTGGCTTTCTCCTCAAAGAGCGGGGCCAGTGTGTCGCGAAGCCAATCCAGAGCCGCACGCAAGGGGGTGCGCCACTCCTGGTTCCAACCCGAATGGCCGCCCGAGTTGCAGCCGCAGTTGCTGCGCCAGCGTTCGACTCCGTGAACGCAACTCCAGGAGCTGTTGTCAAGAATCTCGACCGTATGGGTTGGGGGATGCCGTTCCTGATACAGGCCGTAATTAATGAGTTCGGCCAGGCCCTTGGACTCGATGTAGTTCAAGGCGTAGGCTAAGGCCATTTCACCGTGCCGGTGATGGTGGCCATAGGTTTCGCCATCCGTGGCGATGTGTACGAGTTCTGGCCACGGTCGCGTGTCCTCGGAAAAGGCCCCCAGAAGCCGCTCGGCGAATTGCTGGCCGTTGTCAAGCACACCCTCGAAAGCCACGGCGCGGGAGATCGGACCGTCGTAGAAAAATAGGTTAATGGTCTTACCCGAGGGCAGGCGGAGACGGTAAACCATGGTGGGGTCAATGGAACCGTTGCCGAGATCCTTCCAATTGCGGCCGCCCACCTTCCTTACGCGGCGGGCCTGGCTAGGGGCAAGGACGGTGAATTTGATGCCCAGGCCAGCCAGGACCTCCAGGGTCGCGAGGTCCACGGCGGTCTCGGGGAGCCACATCCCTTCCGGCCGGCGTCCAAACCGACGTTCGAAGTCACGAATTCCCCAAAACGCTTGCGTGTATTTGTCGCGTTCATTGGCCAGAGGCATGATCATGTGGTTGTAAGGTTGCGCCATGGCGGAACCATGCCCGCGAAAAGGTCTTGGCGCTCTCCGCATCGGCCTCGAGAATCGCGCGATAGACGCCCGGATCATTCACCTCAATCCAGGAAAGCAAAGTGGGACCGAAATTGAAGCTGATCTTGGCATAGTTGTTCACAATGCTGACGATGCGCTTCTCCTCGTCCAGAATGCGAGCGGTGGCGTTCGGCGCGTAACATTCGGCATTGACCCGTTCATTCCAGTCGTGATAAGGGATGCGCGGATTCCTGAAGTTCGATGGCCTCGAGCCAGGGATTTTCGCGCGGCGGCTGGTAAAAATGTCCGTGAATGCAAATGTATCCCATGTTTTGGGGTCACCCTAACCTTTGAAATACCGAAAACGATTTTGGGCAAAGACTCAAACGGACTTCTCCGGTAGAACTGAAACTTGACGGAACAGAGCTCCCCGGCCCCACCCAACGGCCGTCTGCCGAGTCTAATCGCTTGCCCCACCGGCCGCCAGGAGCAGCCATGAGGACGGTCCCGGGCTCATCGCTGAAATTCGCCACAATAAGCGCTTGATTGCCTTCGCTCCACCGGCGAATCTGTAGGGTTCTCTCCTTATCAAAGCCGCGAACTTCCAGATGCTCCTTACTGAGCCGGGCAAAGGCCGGCATCGTCTTCCGCAGCTTGATCAGTTCCTGATAAAACTCCCAAAGCGTTCGATGGGGTTCGGTGTGCTTCAGGGTGTGGTCCAGTTTGCAACGCAAGAAGGTCGCCTCATCCTGAGGGTCAGGAGGTTCACCGTCCCAGCAAAAAGCGGCAAACTCCTCCCGGCGGCCGCGCCGCACGGCCTCAATCAGGGCGGCATCCGAGTGGCTGGTGAAATACTGAAACGGGGCCGGCTCACCCCATTCCTCCCCCATAAACAGCAGTGGGATGTAAGGGGAGAGAATCACCATCCCAGCCGCCAACTTCGATGCCTCGAAGGACACCAGAGTACTTAGACGGTCGCCGAACAGCCGGTTGCCGACCTGATCGTGATTTTGGGCAAAGACCACGAACTGTCGCGCTGGAATTTGACGAGAGGAGTTGCCATGGCGCCGGCGCCGATGAGCGGAAAACTGACCGGAATACACAAAGCCTTCTTCGAAGGCTCTTCCCAGGTCCTCGAGTCGGCCAAAATCCAGGTAATAGCCGGACTGCTCCCCCGTGAGCAGCGTATGTACCGCATGGTGAAAATCGTCACTCCATTGGGCATCCAACCCGCATCCGCCGGATTCAGCGTGCCGGATGTAGCGCACGTCGTTGAGGTCGCTTTCCGCAATCAGGTAGATCTTCCGACCCGACCTGACTAGCAAACTCGTGCACTGCCTGCGCCAGTAACCGGAGGAAGGGTTGAGCATTGCAATCCACAATCCCGTGGATAGCGTCTAAGCGAAGAGCATCGATGTGAAAATCCCCGAGCCAGTAGAGCGCGTTCTCGGTGAAGTAGCGTACAACTTCGTCGCTGTCCGGGCCGTCGAAGTTAATGGCTTGTCCCCACAAGGATCTATATTGATCCGTGAAATAGGGTCCAAAGTCACCGAGGTAATTCCCTTCCGGACCCAAGTGGTTGTAAACCACATCGAGCACGACCGCGAGTCCGTGCTCATGGCAAGCTTCGACCAGCCTCCGCAAGCCCTCGGTGCCACCGTAACTGTTCTGGACGGCAAATGGATAAACCCCATCGTAACCCCAATTGCGATCGCCTGGAAACTGGGCCACGGGCATCAACTCAAGCGCAGTCACACCTAGCTTTTTTATTTCACCCAGAGAGGGAATGATCGCATCGAACGTTCCGTCGGTGCTGTAGGTCCCGACATGGACTTCATAGATGATGTACTCCTCCAGCGAGAGCCCGCGCCAGCTTGCATCCCTCCATTGAAATGCGTGCGGATCAATAACTTGGGAAGCTCCGTGGACACCTTCTGGCTGAAACCGCGAGGCCGGGTCAGGCCGATCCTTTTTCCGATCGAGGCAATAAACGTACCGTGTTCCTGGGCGAATCCCTTCGGCGATTCCTTCGTGATATCCGCGATCAGTTTTATTTAGCCTTATTTGCTGGCCTCGACTGTGGCCGCACCTGGAGACCACCCCGCTCGGCGAGAAGGGGTCTCGATCATCAAGAGTGGATACTTCAACGTTCCCTACCAGTGGGGCCCAGACAACGAATTGGCAACGGCTCCCTTCGAGATAAGTCGCGCCCAAGGTCAGATTCATATGAGGTTTGGATGTCCGAACAGCCCCTTAAGACTATTCAATTCTACATCAACCTGGGACAATACTCCTGACATTTGGACCAAGATCTGTAACTAAGAATTCCTTCCCTCACCCCCCTTGGGGGAGACGGGGGACCGCCAGGCGGTGGGTGAGGGGGGTCACTCAGGAGCGTATGGAGAGGAACATATAGAAAAGTGATTTCCTCGAACCCATCATACTGTCATCCGGACGAGGCCCCCCTGTGAAGGCAGCCGCCAAATATGTCGACCGAGTTTTCAAACAGAATTCTCCCGCCTTTTCGCTTTACTCAGAAGCAAAGCCCCCACCAAAGACTGTGCAAATTGGACGGGTCGAGCTACTTGCTTATTTTTCAGAAAGATCCAGCGCCAGCCGGAGCTCACGAAGGAGGAAATGGCCGCAGGGATTACTCTGTACTAAGGTAGTTTAGGCGTGTAATACCTACATGGGCTCCACTCCTGCACTTGGACAACAATAGGAGCGATAAATCCATCTACATATAGGTAAGTAAATGGGTTAAGGAAAAAATCCTGAATATCGGGCATTTTGGAATCGGCGGTGCTTTCGACATTAACGAAACATCCCAGGAATTAGGATATGAAATTCCACCGCTGCAGCGGAATCTTGCTCCATCCAACGTCGTTGCCCGGAGAATTTGGGATCGGCGAACTCGGTCCCGAAGCCTATCGCTTCGCGGATTTCTTGGCTGACACCAAACAAGGGATCTGGCAGGTGCTCCCGTTGGGTCCGACGGGATACGGGGACTCGCCTTATCAGTGTTTTTCAGCGTTTGCCGGAAATCCGCTGCTGGTCAGCCTTGAGAGACTGGTGAAATCAGGAGACCTATCACCAGCTGATGTGGCAAAGGATCTCCCGCTATTTCCCGAGTGCCTCGTGGACTTCGGCTGGGTGATCCAATACAAATTCCCCCTTCTCAAGAAGGCAGCGCAAAATTTTCGCGCTCGCGCCTCGTCGGCGCGCCGAGAGGATTATGAAGATTTCTGCCGGCAGAATGCTTCCTGGCTCGATAGCTATGCTCTGTTCATTGCTTTGAAGGAGGCACACGGCGGAGGGGCGGTGTGGAACAAGTGGGAGCATGACATCGCCACGCGACAACCCGATGCGCTCGCTCGCTGGCAGGAGCGCTTGGCTGCCGAAATTGCCGTTCAGAAATACGCGCAGTACCAGTTTTTCAAACAGTGGTCGGAGTTGAAGGCCTATTGTCACGAGCGGGGAATTCAAATGATGGGCGACATCCCTATTTTCGTCGCCCATGACAGCGCCGACGTGTGGGCCTACCCCGAACTGTTCCACCTCGATTCTGACGGCAACCCCTCCGTGCAGGCCGGTGTGCCGCCCGACTACTTCAGCGCCACCGGACAACTGTGGGGCAACCCCCTATACTGCTGGAATGCCATGGCCGAGACGGGCTATTCCTGGTGGATTGAACGCTTTCGATCCGCGCTGCGTCTGGTGGACATCATTCGCCTTGATCACTTCCGGGGATTCGAAGCTTACTGGGAGATTCCTGCTGGCGAGAAGACGGCGATCAAGGGTAACTGGGTAAAAGGTCCCGGCGCCGAGTTGTTCGAAGCCGTCCAGAAAGCGCTAGGCGATCTGCCTATCGTGGCCGAGACGCTCGGGGTGATCACGCCTGAGGTCACGGCGCTTCGAGACCGGTTCGGTTTCCCGGGAATGGGGATTCTGCAATTTGCCTTTGGCAGCGATCCCCAGTCGCCTGAATTCAAGCCCCACAATTACCGCCGTCACTTTGTGGTTTATACCGGGACGCACGACAACGATACGACCCTCGGCTGGTGGACCTCGCGCGGCGTCGGCGACAGCACTCGGACGGCAGAGAACATCCGGGCAGAAAGAGAGTTCGCGCGCAAGTACCTGGGAACGGACGGCCGGGAAATGAACTGGGTCCTCATCCGCGCGATCTTGGCCTCGATCGCCGATATGGCGATCATTCCCCTCCAGGACGTTCTGGGTTTGGGCAGCGAAGCGCGAATGAACTTGCCAGCCAGGCCCAGCGGCAACTGGCAGTGGCGATTTGCCGCAGGCCAATTGACCCCCGAAATCGGCAAGCGACTGAGAGAAATGGTACGGATCTTTGATCGGGGATCGGAGCAGTAAGGATCAATCATTGAAACCGATACCCGGGCTTGAGTTCGCAACGATAGACCTCCGTATGGTCGCTATTCACCCTGGCGTTGCAATCGGCCCAGCTCAAGAAGAGGTTCGGACCCAGGGGGAACACAATCGGCGCCCCGTTCATTTCGGCTTCAACGCACACCCCCTCTGCCCCCACCGGTAACGTGAAGTTCAGCGCTTCGCCGAAAGTCTCCGGATAGGATTCACGGACAACGTCGCTGACCATGCGACGGGCGACCTCCGCCTCCAGCAGGAATGTGGCGGTGTCGGACCAGTCAAGGGCCGAGACATTGATGTTGCGGCCATTTTGAGAGAACTTGTGCGACTCGACCTTTGTGAAAGGACAGGGTCCCGCAATACAAGAGACCCTGACATTCTGAAACTCGTTGCCCTGGCCCGCATCGAGGGATATAGAGCCTCTTGCCGCTTTCCACCTGCCATCCGGCGAGCATGGCCGTCGGCCATTACAAGGCACATTACCCGTATTCACTACTTGGAAAGTCTTAACAGCGCTGCCGACGTTCATTACAGCCGTCGCCTTTATGGAATACCTCACGCCAACATTCGCGACCACCACCACGGAATGATTAATGGCGGCATCGGCCTCATGCGAAATGGGTATCATACGAGCTACAATGAGTTTGTCGCCGGCAATTTCATTTACTCCCAGGGATTTGTATTCCGGATGTTGAAAAAGGAGTGTGATGGGTTGGCCCGGTGCGACCCCCGCACGCAAAGCAAGGCGGAAGAAACCGGAAGAATCAGACCTGCAATCACTTGGCGCTAAGCCGTTGGCGGCACTGATCTCGACATCCGCAATGGGCAATTCTTTCCTTGGGTCGTCGTCATGCCGGATAACCGCACCCCGCAGGAACATCGCTGGCGGCTTCTTCCTGATATGAACCAGATACAGTGTAACGAGAGCCCCCGCGACGACGGCAATCAGCGCGACCCAGCCTGCGACCTTCCATCTCAGCCTCATTCATTCACCTACCCCTGTATCTTACGGCGGTTTGCGGCAAAAAGCATTCGGCGCCAGTCCGGTCTCTATCCCGATCCCGCCATTCGGCCCAAGAGTTAATACCGTAACGCTTCATCCTTTCCGTGATCTCGTTCCAGCCCAAAATCAGCTAAAATGGACATTATGGACGAGAAAACAGATTCTTGCCAGTCTCTGTCAAGAAGACAACTCCTAAGACGGATCTCGGGCACATGGATTGGCTCACCCATCATAAAGTGGGGAATACTGCCCTTTTTGACTGTGTCAAAGGGACAACAGGACATTCCTTCCGCTTCAACTCCTCGCCAAATAGCTCTTTCTCCAGAGGATGACCTGTTCCTCGAGGAATTGGAGCGGGCTACTGTCGCCTACTTTTGGGAACAGGCGAATCCACAGACCGGGCTGGTCAAGGACCGGTGCAACGTCCGCGCTGCTGACAACAGTGTGGTCGCGAGTATTGCCGCCACAGGCTTCGGGCTGACGGCTCTCTGCATCGGGGAGAAACGCAAGTTCATTCACTTCTTTGAGGCCCGAAGGCGGGCCTTGAACACCTTGCTCTTCCTATGGGAAAAATTGCCGCAGCATCGAGGGTTCTTCTATCACTTCGCCAACATCAAAACGGGCGAAAGGCTGTGGGACTCGGAGGCTTCGTCCGTCGATACGGCCATCCTCCTTTGTGGCATTCTTGCCTGCCGGCAGCACTTCATGGAGTCCGGAATCAGTAATCTGGCCCGCGCTATTTTCAACCGCGTGGACTGGACCTGGCTCTCGATGGACACTCGCTTGCTTCCCCACGGATGGATGCCGGAGAACGGCTTTCTGCCGTACCGGTGGGACTATTACAGTGAATTGATGATGATGTACCTGCTGGGGTTAGGTTCTTCCTCCCACCCTCTGCAGCAGGAAACCTGGGACGCTTGGAAGCGCACGACCTTCGAATATGATGGCCTTCGATACGTGGGGTCGTTTGCGCCTTTGTTTGTACATCAATACTCCCAGGCATGGTTTGATTTCCGCGGCAAGCGTGACCGATATGCGGATTATTTTCAGAACTCGGTCATTGCCACCGAGGTCCATCGCCGTTTCTGCTTGGAGCTGGGTAAACAGTTTCCCGATTACAGTGACGACCTGTGGGGCATCACGGCATCGGATTCGGAGCACGGTTACGTGGTCTGGGGCGGCCCTCCCGAAATTGGACCCATCGATGGAACTGTTGTCCCCAGTGCACCAGGAGGTTCGCTTCCGTTCCTTCCCCAGGCTACTGTGCGCGTCCTGCGAAACATCAGGGCGCGGTATGGAGACGGCGCCTGGAGCAAGTATGGACCCGTAAATGCCTTCAACCCGCTCAAGGGCTGGTATGACCATGATGTAATTGGGATCGACACAGGAATCACCCTGTTGATGGCGGAAAATCTGCGCACCGGGTTTGTCTGGGACACCTTCATGAAAAACCCCGAAGCCCGGCGCGGCATGGAACGCGCCGGATTCAAACCCTACCAACCACCGAGTTATTCTTTTTAGGGTGTGTGGCTACCTTGCAGCGCGCTTCGTAATCTCAATCAATGCCAGGCTCTGGGGCGCGAGAGTCAGCGTCAGCATGGATGGGTTGGCCCGGGCCAAAGGACGAATCTCCGGCGGCCCAAGATCCGCCGCCTTTCGCAGTGCCTCCTGCTGCTCACGGCCGGGGAAGTCCGGCTTGCCCATCGCCTCCCACGCCGCGAGCGCCGAGCCGTGCTGGCGATCGACGATTTGGATGCTGGCCTCAGCGTCACTCGTGATTCCTTTGAGCGAGAGTGTGACCTGTTTCTTGATCCCACCCCTTCCAGGCGGAGCGTAATTCCATACGGCGATGGCGAGCGAGCCATCCACGCGGCGAGTGGCGAGCGCTGAATCCGAGTCTACCCTGATGCGCTGTGCGCCCAGTTCGTGGAGCAACTTGAAGTCGTTATAGGCAGCCTTGGGAATATCGCCAGCGGCCATCAGACCATAGCCGCCGTAAAATGGCCGCCTCACCACGCCTTGTTCCTCGAACACATCCGAGAAGGCCCAATAAGACATCATGTCCGTCAAACCATCGCACTGACGGATCGTATTGGCAAGCCACGGGCCCATGAAGGCGGAGTCCGTCACATCGACTTCGTTCATGTAACTGGCGTTGTACTCGCTGAAGATGAGGGGTAAATCCGGCTTGGCCGAGGCCTTCACTTGATCGTGGACTTTCTTGACGGCACGGTAGACCATCTGGTCGCGGGGAATTTTCTCGTGCGTGCCGAAAACATCGTCGGCGGTATCGTTGGCGTAGACGTGGGTTGACACAAAGTCCACCGGGACGTTGCCGTCGACGCAGTGTTGGATGAAACGATCCACCCACGCTGCTTGCGCGGTAGCCGGCCCCCCGACACGCAGGCGTGGGCTGACTTTCTTCAGGGCGCGCGCCGACACATCGTATAGGTGATAGTAAGTGGGTTCCTTGGGATCCCCCGCCCAGAAGTCGAGGTTGGGCTCATTCCAAACTTCAAAATACCATTGGGACACTTCGTCGATGCCATAGCGATCCACAAGGTGCTGCGCGAATTGCTTGATCATGTCGCCCCAACGGTCCCAATCCTTAGGGGGCGAGTTAAACGGCTTGTACCAGAAAGCTTGGCGTGACGGCGTGGACGCCAGCTTTTCCGGCATGAAGCTCAACTCGACGAAGGGGCGCACGCCGTTCTCAAGAAGGCCGTCGTAAATCTGATCGATGTAGGAATAGTTGTAGATGCGGACTGCCTTGCCCGTCTTCGCTGTAAAACCCCACCTCGTCGTGGAAGATGGCATGAAAACGGATGTACTCGAAGCCGGTGGCCTGCTTTACCGCACGCAAGTCGCGGCGATAGCTGTCACGCAAGGAGAGAATGGCGCGGCCGGACCCGAACATCCGTTCCCAATAATGAGGGAAGGGCTGCGCGGGCGCTTGCGCGTCGATGGTGATGGTCTCTGTTTGTGGTGGAGCGTTTGCCTGGCTGAGCAGCTCTGGGGAGGGCAGAGCACACAGCAGAATGATTGCGCTTGCCACCGGCGCCCAGAATTTTCGATTGACGATTCTCGATTGTCGGTTGAAAAGAGAACCTCGGTTTGAGCGAAGAGGGTTGACCATGGAAGGACCAAGGAATTGCCGATTGACGATATTCGATTGACGATGGGAAGAGAAAACGCGAGGCAGATCGGGTCGTTTTTCCCAATCGTCAATCATCAACCGGTATCAGGACGTGAAAATTTGACTCATTTACACCAAGTTTTTCACTTCAAGATTTCTAGAAGCTAAACCGCACTTGAAGATCGATTCTCCGGTTGGCGGCGTTGCTGGAGAAAAACCCGCCGGCCAAAGCATAGGGTTTGCCAAAAATGGGAGAATTGAGGTTGCCCTCGGGCGAGGCGTAATTGACGTTGTTGAAGATATTGCGAGCCGAAATGCTAAAGGTGAGGTTGTACCGGCGGTTCGTGGCGTTCCCGCGGTTAAATATATTGCTGTTGCCCATACTGCTGAGCCCTCCACCCCCAAGGCCGCGACCGTAGCGCCCCCCCCGCCGCCACCTCCAAAGTTACCGCCTTGCACTTCTTTGCCGAATCCGAAGGTTTTGCTGAGGCGGAGATTGGCAGTGAATTGGCCGTAGCCGGTCCCATAATTGATTGGGATGATCTTTTCGCCGGCAACGGGCACGGTGTCAAATGTGCCCCAACGGGTGCTGACGGCGTTGGCGGGATCGGAAGGACTCGAGGCAAAGGCAGGGCGGGCATTGAAGGTGGGGAGGTACTCCCCGCCGCCCAGGTCATCGCTCAGAGTGATGTTGACAGGAGGAGCGGAATTCACCACAACAAAGGGAAAGAGTTGAAACCCACGCGGCAAATTCCAACTGCCACCCAGGAAGAGGCGGTCGCGCACATCGTAGGCGGCCCGCCCGTAATCCTCTCCCAAATCGTACTGGTTCATGGGGAAACTGCCACCCCCGGCAGTGTTGCTGTCAACGTAACTGAGCGTATAAAATCCAAAAAGCGAAACCCTGGAGCCGCGAACATTGAAGTTAGCGATCATCTGGTTCTGGTTGTAAAGGCCGGCGGACTCATATTGATACAAGTCGGGGAGGCTGGGGTTGGGCCGGGCGTTGCCAGGATTCGCCGGGTCAGGCGCATTGATGTCTCGTGTGACCAGTTGGTGGACGCCGTGGGTGTTGAGATAGGTCACGGAGACTGTGACGATTTTGGTAAGCTGCCGCTCCAACCCTATCCCTGACTGGGTGGTATAGGGTGTGCGCAAGTTCGTATCTATTTGATAAATCGTTGGCGTTGCTGAGAGTGTGTTGACGGACGGAATAGTAGGGAAAAAGCCGGGTGAGGGGACAATGTATTGCTGCTGGTTAATTCCGTTCAAACGGTCGGCGTTAAGGATATAGGTCTCGCCGAAGCGGTCGTAGAAAACTCCGGCGCCGGCCCGCAGCACGGTCTTGGCGGACTTGCCTTTTCCCAGACCCCACGCGATACCAAGCCGCGGCGCGAAATCCGCGTGATCGTGAATGTGATCTTGCGTTTCGAAGCGCAGCCCTCCGCTGATGGTCATGTTGGGGCGCGCTTTCCAGTCGTCCTCCACGTACGGTTCCAGGTCAAAGTAGTTCACCGAGGCGAGGGGAGTTCCAGCAATAAGTGTAAACTGGCTTGCTCCACCGCCCTTGGCCTGAATCTGGGCGGGGGTTAAACCCTCTTGCAACCCTTGTTCGGTTATTTGATAGGCATTAAGGGATTGGAAAGTAAAAGTGCCGTTGAAGTTGGCGGTGGAAGTGGCGGACTCTTCGCTATCGCGGAAGCGGGCTCCGAACTTGACGAAATTTTTGCTCAGGGTAACGGAGGAGTAATCCTGAAGCTCATAAGAGTTCGTAACGGTGTTACTCGCGCCCGCGTTGGAAGCGCCGCTGACGAAGGCACCCAGGACTGAGGTCGTGGGCAGGGAATTGGCGGGGGTTTGAAGTTCACTGTCATGGTAGTAACGGAATCGAACCTCCGTGACCGCCTTTTCGTTGATCACCTGGGCGTCGCTGAGCTGAAAACTTTGGTACCTTTCGGAGGAGTTGTAAGCTGCCGAAGGGAGCGTGAACTGCCCCACATTAGAATCATTCTGACTGTTCTCCCAGAGCGAATAGCGGAAGGTCAAAGTATTATTATTGCCGATTTGGGTGTCAATTCGAGGGCTAAGGTTCGTGCGCGTTTGGGGAGTGGGAACGGCCTGCACCAGCGAAGTCTGATTGAAGTTTTCGTCCAACACGATGGCGTTCACAATGGCTTCGTCTTCGATATCGCGGCGCTGCCCGTCGACATAGAATGAGGTTTTTTTGTTGAGCGGCCCACCAATATTTCCGTCAAACATCTCTGAGTGATAGCCCGGAATCTCGGTCGCGAAGGGATTCCTCGTGTTGAAGGCAGAATCATTCCCGGTGACGAAGAGCTGGCCATGAAGTTTGTCCGTGCCCGGCTTGGTCAGGATTTCAATTCTCCCATAGCCCAACGTATCGTATTGCGCGGAGAAAGGATTCTGGTTGACGCGAATTTCCCGGATGGAGGATTTGGGGGGCAATTGGCCACCGGTAAACCCGTCGATATAGATCTGGCCGCCGTTGGGTCCAGCCGAAGGTCCCGCCAAGGCTTCGAGTTCGGATTGCAACTCATCGGGGTCGTCGGAGAGCGACTCCAAGTCCTTGCCTTTGATCACCAACGCACTGGCATTCTCTGAGGGGTTGACTGTGACCTTGGTGGTTTCGTCCGTCACCGTGATCTGCTGCTTTTCCAAAGCCACGGACAATTTGGCGTTCACCACCTGCGGTTGCCCACGGGCAATGACGATGCCGGGCTTCACGAAATCATTGAACCCCTTCAGTCGAATGATGAGCGTGTAGGCGCCCGGCGCCAAGTTGCGGTAGGCAAACTTGCCTTGGTCATCGGTCTGAACTGCCAATTTCATCCCCGCAGGCCCCACCACCGTAACGGTGAGGCCGGGAACGGCAGCGCCCGAGGGGTCAAGCACTTGGCCTTGTAAACTAGAGCCGGAGGTTTGAGCGAAAACCAAGGCTGGCAGGAATATAAATGAGAGCAAGAGTCCGTAAAGCATTCGGCAAGCGTTTCGTAACAAGGTTATTGCTCCTATGCAACATGCTGCGCAGAAACCTCCGGAAAGGAGTTTCGTTGCGAGGGATTGGTTGTGGGGTCGAACATGGGCCCCGTACAGGGGCCTCGCCTCACGCGCGCGACGCGGGCGTTCTAGGGTCCACCTTCAGTACCACCAGCACCACCGCCGAGACTTAGATTCCAGGTACCAAGGTTCATTTCACCGCCGCCTTTGGGTTGCGCGGCAAGGATCGGCTCGACGCCCGTAAGTATATATATTGCTGTGACTTCCGACGGGCTCGTACCTTCTGTGCTGAAAATGACTACGGGCTCGCCGCGTTTTATATCATTAAGAGTTACGGTCGGCATATTTTCAAGCGCTTGGCTAAGGTTTCCCATTCCGCCACGGCGCATTCCCCCACCCCCACCGCCCGGACCTCCACCGCCAGAGCCGCCGGCTGGAGGGCCACCAGGACCACCAGGAACGCCCTGAGGGGGGCCACTTGGGCCACCAGCACCACCCGCGGCCGCGCTTCCAGCCCCAGGCCCGGCCGCCGACCCGCCGGAGCTGAGCCGGGCGATCATCTGGGCCAGGAATTCAGGGAGTTGGTGCATTTTGCAATCTGCGTTGGCGTGTACAATGATCGCCTTGTTCGTCGCCAAGTTCTTCACAGTAAGGGTGTTTGCTTGCGGGTCGACGGAAAGGACAGTGGCCCCAATGTTGTGAAAGGTTCCGAAAACTACCTTCTCAGCGGCGTAGTGGCTACCGTCTTCACTCTTGGCGCCGAGCGCGCGCAGTTGGTCGCCAACCTTGACCTCGGCAAAACTACTGAGTTTTGCGTCAGCAAACTGGACGGAATTCGGTGCATAACGCAAGAGCGCGGTCTGCGGGGTCGTGGTCAGAATCACGGGGTGAGTCAAGTTACCGGGTGTCGGCGGACGGTTCGGTACAGCGATAGTTATTTCCATCTTGGCCGGGTCTGCCGCTTTCACCACGCCTTCAATCCCCCGGGTCTGCCACTCCCGCACCTCCGCCGCATGGTAGCTTGATAGGTCCGACTTCGACATCACCACAACTCGCGTGGCCTGAATGGTTTGCTGGTCTTCGCCGAGATGGCCAAGAACCACCGCGCGGTCACCTACACTAATCTCGCTGACGGTAACAGGGGTTGCTGACTTCAAATCCTTGGCGCCCGGTGGAACGCGAAGAATCTTGGCGCTATCGGGTAACTCAACTTGAACATCGCCTTTTTCCGTATGCACGGTGAGATGCCCAGCCTGCACGTGAGTCACATCCCCTGTGGCGCGCGCGGCCTGAGTAGCCGGGGGATTCTGCGCTTGAGGCTGTGCAATAGCCACTCGACAAACCCATGAAAACCCTGCCAAGATTATCACAATATAAGAACTTACCTTTTTCACCGGGTGTCTCCTCCACCAAGAAAATTTAGACGGTCTTGAGTCAGCTTCCGTTACCCATCCCTTTAACTTTTTTTACATCCTAACGTATTATGTCTGGGCATATAAATCGGTTCCGTCTATAAGGTCCTCCCGCAACCAACAAACCTCGCCCTTTTCCACGTCTGCAAAAGATTGTTCCCTATGTTGTTAGGGTGGTCGTAGTCGGCCAGAGTCAGCAGGCTGAGCGCCAGACCCTTCAAGGTGAAGAAGTCCTCCATCCGCTCGTCACACGATGTGGCCTGTTCGAACCGAGCCTGATAGAGCTCAAACTGCGGATAGAGATCACGCAGGGAGGTCAAGCGGGCGTCGCGCACGGGCCGATTCGCGGATAAGGCATCAATACGAAGGGCCATCTTTTTGAGGAGTTCCTCGCGGGAAGCGGCAGCGCGACCTGCTGCTTTACCCAATGCTGCCTCCTGGTCGTACTGTCCGTCCTGTATTTTGCGCACCGTCGAGCCAGAAATGTCATAGCTGAGCGATACCGACCATGAAAGTTGCAGGTTATTGAGGAGCTGTTGGAGTTGCAACGCTTGGCCGAGCTGCGGCATAGCACCGACGCTGCTGCTAATGGTCCACCCGCTGAGAATTCGGGTCCACTTGGTGCTGTCGGAATAGCGATGGAGCAAAGGCAAGCTGTATTTGACGTCATAATTCTGCCGCAGGGTTTGCTGAAATGACCCGAAACCGACACCATTCACAAACAACCCTGTGATATCCGTGCCGTAATCCGTACGAGCGTAGAAGGTCACGCAGTCGAGCAGGTACTTGTTGATGGGAAGATTGTTCTGTCTGCTTATCTCCTTGCCCAGGGTCCCGGCTTGCTTTTGCGCGGCGTCCATGTCGGCAAGCAAGGAAGCCAACGGCTTTTCTCCCGGTTCGGCATTGGGGGCCGACGAAGCACTGAAGGGATTGGGGGCTGGGGGGGCCGTGAACCATCGCATACTCACGGGATAGATGGAGCCCTCCGTACGCTCGGAATTCGCGTGGACCCTTGACGGCGGATTGGAATCAGCGCCTTCCGGCGGGGTCTCGAACCCTAAATGGGCTTCCAGTTCATCCAGGGAAGGGAATCCAAGCACCAGGCTTTCCACTTCCCGCGACGCGTTTGCCGCATAAGCGGGTAACGTCATCAAAAATATCGTCCAAAGTGCCAGAAGCAGGGCAAAGAACTTTGCCTCGATGTGCATTTTCGGATCCCTCAAAAAAGTATTTCCCAACCCGTAGGTCAAGATGGGTGGTTTTGCGCCAGACTGCCAGCGCGGTGGCGGTCGCACTATTCTGGCTCATGATATCGGAATGAGCGCGAACCTCAAGCTCCTATTTTTCAACGAACCAGCGCAACGTGCAAGGGCCGAGCGGGGCCAAAGGAATGCTACGTCAACTCACGGTGTCCCGCTTCGCGCGATACCGGCATAAGAAAAGCTTATGGCCACGAGTTGATTTATTCATAGGTGTTGACACCTGCAGCGTAAGTATAATGCTGCGCGGGGAGGACTTCAGGCGCTTTCTCCCCACAATCCCGCGCAAGGCTACTGGTCTCCGCCCGCGTTGAAGCCGTCCTGGGTCCCGAGCATCATTGTTTTTTCGTACACCGCGTGGTCGACCGACTCGGCATGAGCCCCTGCGAGCGGGACTACGAGGAGGAAGGCCGGGACATCGGAACAAGCCCCACCCTTCCAAATCCTCCGTGAGAAATCCGGGTTATAGTAACCCATAGTTCGAAGAACCGTTGGGAGGACAGCATGGAATGGTTTAACGGAAAAATCTGCAGGTTGGGATTCTTCTCCCTTGCCCTGCTTCTGGTTTCAGGTTTGGCCAATGCCCAGACCTTTCGGGGAACAATTTTGGGCACGATCATTGATACCTCGGGAGCGTCAATCCCGGGCGCACAGGTTGTTATCAAAAGTCAGGAAACCGGCCAAACCCGCACGACGAGCAGTGGCGATGCGGGAACCTACACCGTCCCCGAACTTCCGATTGGACATTACGCAGTCACGGTGAGCAAGGAAGGGTTTGAATCCATGACCGTGGGTGGCGTCGAGGTTACCGTGGCCGGCGAACACCGTGTGGACGTCACCCTGCAACCGGGGAAAATCTCGTCCCGGGTGGAAGTGGAGGCTACCGCTCCCTTGGTCACCACCACGGAAGACACTTTGGGTGGAACCGTGCAATCCAACACGGTGGCCGACCTTCCCGTGAACGGACGCGACTACACCAAGCTGATCTACCTTCAACCCGGCGTGAGTGGCGGTCCTGACCAGATAACGGATTCTCCCGGCTCGTTCGGAGAGTTCTCCGTAAACGGTGCGCGAGGACGTTCCAATAATTTTCTGCTCGACGGCACCGACATGAACGACGGCTACCGCAACGATCCCGCCATCAACCAGGCGGGAGTCTTTGGCACCCCCGCAACGATCTTGCCGGTGGATGCGGTGGCCGAACTCGCCGTGCTCTCCAACTTCGCCCCCGAATATGGCCGGAACGCCGGCGGCGTGATCAATATCGTTACGAAGTCTGGAACGAACCAGATCCACGGTACGGCGGCGGATTATCTCCGCAACGACGCCCTCGACGCGCGCAACTTCTTTAATACCGCCCCCACTCCCAAAACCGCCTTTCACAACAACCAGTTCGGCGGCTCGCTGGGTGGACCCATTGTTAAAGACAAGGCCTTTTTCTTCGGCGACTACGAAGGCCAACGCGAGACCGGGGGTTTGAACAGTACGGCTTGCGTTCCTTCGGCCAATAACATTGCCCAGGCGGAGAGTGCGTTGGCCGCACAAGATCTCAGCGTTAATTCTGTCATTGCCGCTCTGCTCCAGCGGAGTCCCTGGCCGGCCGCTAATTCCGCGACGCCCGACTCCTGCGCTACCACCAACAATGTTTCGGCCACCGCTAACATCTTCAACAGCGTGAACAGCCTCATCGCCAAGGCCGACTACAACATCAATGAGAAGAACATGCTGACGGCCCGGTATTATTACTCCACAAGCAATCAGAGTTTCCCCTTGGGGCTTGGTGGTACCGGGGACCTACCCGGCTACAATACCGTTACGCCGACCAATGTCAATCTTTTGTCCGTCTCATATCTCACGATGATCTCGGCCACCAAGGTCAACGAAGTGCGTTTCGGTTTTAACCGCTTCTACGAAACCTTCTTTCCCCAGGACCACAGCTTTAACCCCGCCTCCATCGGGCTTGACACGGGGGCCACTTCCCAGGATTACGGTTTGCCCACGATCAGTATCGCGGGGTTTACGGCCTTCGGAGCAACCAGTTCGGATCCCCGGGGCCGCACCGACGCGAATTGGCAGTTCATTGACAATTTCTCATGGAAATTCAACAAGCATTCAGTGAAGATCGGATACGAGTTCCGCCGCACCACGGTGCACCAGTTTTTCGATGAGAGTTTCCGGGGCAGTCTGGCATTTACGAGCTCGACCGTGGGCGAGACGAATTTTACGAGCCTGGAGAATTTCTTGCTGGGCATGCCCAGTAGCGGCAGCATCTTGCAAGGCGATACCAACCGCAACACCTTCCAGAACTCACACGCCCTTTACGTGCAGGACAGCTTCCGCGTCAATCACCAGTTCACCTTCAACTACGGGCTGCGATGGGACTACTTCGGAGTGCTCACGGAGGAGAACAACCTACTTTCCAACTTCAACCCGGCCAGCGGAGTGCTGAGCCAGGTGGGCACGAGTGGGTTGGGGAGTCTCTACCAGCCGGACCACCGGAATTTCGCGCCGCGCGTCAGTGTGGCTTACGACCTTAATGGCAAAGGCACCACGGTGATTCGCTCCGGCGGCGGTATCTTCTATGACGTCTTCTCTCAGGACTTCTTTCTCGGCCAGGTACCCTATGACGCGGCTACTCCCGGGGCTGCCTACAACGATATCGGACCCAAGCCCATTCTCTCCAGCGGTACCGTCGCGACCCAGATCGCTTCCGGAGAGCCCGTTTTCAGCGCCTTTGGCACGTCGTCAAACCTGTTCGCCGTGGACCGGCACCTTCCCACGCCTTACATGTACAACTACAACTTGAACGTCCAGCAGCAGGTGGGCAAGGCCGTCGTATTCCAGGTTGGCTATGTCGGATCGGCGGGCCATCATCTGTTCCGTTTCCGCGATATCAACCAGCAACAGCTAAGTTGTCAACTTGGAATCAGTTGTGTGGCTAATTTCCCCTACCCGGACTACGGCTACATCAATTATCTCGAGACCTCGGCAAACTCGATTTACAACGCGCTCCAGTCGCAGCTCCGGATTCGCAATCTGCACGGTTTCGAGTCTACGGTCAATTACAATTACTCCCATTCGATTGACAATGCGAGTGACGGCACGGACTTTGAGCCCAATGCCGCGCAACCCAATGACAGTTACCGCCCCGATCTGGAACGTGGCAACTCCAACTTTGACGTGCGCCACCGTTTTACCTGGATGTCCAATTACAAGTTTCCCTCGCCCAAGGCCGCTGGCGCTTGGTCCAAGCTCGGCGGCGGATGGGCGATCGACAGTGTCCTGACCTTGCAGACCGGGCAACCCTTCCAGTTGAACTTCTATTACAGCGGCGACTGGGATGGCACCGGCGAGTATTTTCCCCGTCCCGACGTGATCGGCAATCCCTACGCGGGAACCAGCCTCCCCAATGACGTCATTAACCTGTCAGCCTTCAAGGTTCCTTGTGAGTACGACTCCGCGACCAGCGCTTGTGTGCCCGGAACACAGCACATAGGCACCGAGGGGCGCAATTCCCTCTGGGGCCCCCCGTTCAAGCAATGGGACCTTGCCCTCTATAAGGACACCGCGATGACCGAACGGGTGAAGATGCAGTTCCGTGCCGATTTCTTCAACATCGTCAATCATCCGAATTTTACCAATCCCTTCCTGCCGACCTTCTTTGCCGATTGCGGCACTAATGGGTTTTCGAGCACCGGTGCATGCCAGGGTTTCCTGCCCACCACGGCCACGGGCGACGTGGGAGAAGGCAATCCCTTCATCGGGGGTGGCGGTCCACGAGGAATTCAGTTGGCGCTGAAGTTTATGTTTTAACGGTGCGGATGGCCCACAATGAAAAGAGCTGGCACTGAAGCGAACGCTTTGGCGCGACAGCAACCCGCGCGGGACACGGTACGAACAGAGCGAGGGAGCCGTGCGGGAAAATGCATGGGGACTATCATCATTAAGGGGTCTTTTCGAAGATGACATTACGGCTTCTGGCTGTGAACACGCTTAGGCCGGAGACACGATCGTTAGCATCCCTGTGGAATACCAGCATCTCGAAGCCGGGGCCCTCGAACTCGTCCCGCACCAGGGGATCAAGTTTCTGCGGAGGATTCCAATTATTCCGGAGCATCAGGCTTCCTTTTTCTACCGCCAATGTGTATGTCGCGTCGAGTTCCGTACTCCTATAGGCGCCGGCGTAAGCGGCTAAGTCGGCTTCGCTGAGGTGAAGTTCATCAATCCTGGTTCCAGCGAATATTGTCTTGCCGTCCACTTTGACCGTTGTTTTCATCGTTCCATTTGAGCTGTCGAAGGTGACGATCCTGCCGCCGGGCCCCTTGAATCGGTTGGAGCCCACGCGCCTGAGACTCACACCCCACGCGAAAAGGTTCCCGCTCAAAACCGAAAACGTAGCCATTGATTGATTGTGGCGGTCAAGGTAATTCCCGGCAAACTGACCGAGATCGGAAGCGGCACCAGCAACAGGCGGTGGAAGTGGCGGTGTCGCGGCCTGGAGGTTTTTCTCAAGATATACGTCGGCGACCTTGCGCGAGAGGCTGTCTGGGTCGGCATTCGACAAATTGCAGAGGCACACAACGGTGAACCGCTGCTCCGGGAAGCGGAGAGTCTCCGTGCGGTAGCCAAAAAGCGCGCCACCATGATCCACTGTGGGTAAACCCCGATAGTTGCCTAAACTGAGACCCAAAGCGTAGCTGGTCTGCTTGCCACTATTCAAAACCCCGCGGGTCTGCATCTCTTTGAGAAGCGTTCCCTTTCCAAGCTTGTTCTCGTAAAAATTCCGGTCCCACAGAAGCAGATCGTCGACATTGCTCATTAGTCCATCAGGCCCGACATTGTCGAAATTTGTCGACCAATTCACCAGAAAGCTGCCGTTGCTCCCGGGACCGTACCCTGGGACGCGGCCGGGCACGACCACGGTATGATCGTCGTAGAACCGGGTATGTGCCATACCCAAGGGCTGAAAAATGTTCTCAGCGGCAAATTTGGAGAGGGGCTTCCCGGTTGCACGCTCCACGACTTCGGCAAGCAGAAAATAGTTTGTGTTGCTGTATAGAAACTCGTCGCCGGGATTGAAGTTGAGCGCTTTCTGGCGCGCGACGAGGTCGAGAAGCTCTGGCATGGGGTGCAAATCCAGCACGTCCCGACCGGAGAGATGGAGTAAGCCCAGGACGTCCCGGAACCCGCTGGTGTGATGCAGCATTTGCCGCAGCGTGATGGGCTGTCCATAGTCGGGGAGCTCCGGAATATACTTGCGAACGTTGTCGTCAAGAGACAGAAACCCTTGCTCGGCTGCGAGTACAACACTGGCAGCCGTGAATTGTTTCGAGATCGAGCCCATATTGAACACAGACTGAGCCGAAAGCGGAACCCCGAGTTCAAGGCTGGCGGTGCCATACCCCTTACGATAGATGAAGGCCCCGTCCCGTATCACGCCAAGTGCGCAACCAGGAGAACCGGCTTTGTCGTAAGTAGCGAAAATTTCATCGACGCGGTGCTGAACCGTCTCCGCTGGGCGCGCCACAATTGGAGGAGGTTCGGTTTTCTCGGCGAAAGCAGCCCCTGCCACGACAAGAGCCAACAAGAGAGGCGTTATCGACCTGGCCAATCGATTGGCTAACTGTTCCTGGCCGGAAATCGAAACGGTGGGGTGGGTCCAAACGGCGGCGGATCGCACGTTGCCGGTGAGTTCAAGCAGCGCAGCGTATTGCTTTGGCAACATCGTATCTCCTGTTCGCTTGCTCAGCCGGTTCTTTAATCCCAAGGGTTGGCGATGTTCCACAAACAGTCGTCTACGAACGTTCAGACACAATCCACTATCCCCTAACCACTAGCCGCTGTTCCTACCGCTTCACCGTTATCAACACCACTCCATGCGATGGCACTTCGGCGGAAAACTGATCCGCAACCTTCCCCAGGTCCTTGTGTGCCCACAGGTCGCGAACCATCAGATCGCCGTGCAATCCGAGATCCGACCAAGCGACGCTCATTTTTACTGGTGCGCCTCCCCGATTGAAAAGCCCGACGGCCCAGGTCTCGTTCTTAAGTGGACGCGCGGCGATCACCAGCGAGCCTTGCTCGGAGAGTGCCGCATTTGCTGCTTCCACTACCCGTTCTTCCAATGGCCCTTGAGGTTTGGAGCTCATTTTGTGACCGCGCAATCTGGGACACGGGACACGCGGCCCGGGACTCGGGGCTTGGGGGCGCGGTCGCAAGTCTGGCCCTTGGCGGCGAGTCATTCGATTTGGACAGGGCTGAGAATCTTTCCCGGATCCCGAGTTCCCGTACCCAGCCGGCCTCAGGGCAACAGCTTATCCTATCATTAGCAGGGAATCCGAGATTCTGATTCCTTCTGCTTGACCACATGAAATAGAACGAGTATTCGTTTTATATGACGCCCAGTCACGCCAGCCGCACTGCCGAATACATGGCCTTTTTCAGGGCGCTGGAGTCTGCTCGTCCACCCCGCAAACGCCTCTTTGTCGATTCCTATGCGCGACACTTTCTTCGCCCTTCTCTGCGGAAAGCTGTTTTTCTTTCGCGGATTCCCGTGCTGGGCGCCTTCGTGTCTTGGTACGCGGACCGCCGCCTACCGGGGGCCCGCACCTCCGCGATTGCTCGGACGCGCCTCATTGACGAAGTTTTGTGTCAGGCATTGGTGGATGGCATTCGCCAGATCGTGATTCTCGGTGCGGGCTTTGATTGCCGCGCCTACCGGCTTCCTGAAGCCCACTCTGCAATTGCCTTCGAGGTAGACCATCCGGTGACCCTCGCCGTGAAGGTTATGTACCTAAGGCAAGTGATTCCCCAAATGCCCCCGAACGTCCATTTTGTGGAAATCGATTTCAACCGGCAGACCGTGCCCGCAGTATTGGCGGAAGCAGGTCTCGATTCAGAGTTGCCGGCTCTGTTCCTATGGGAAGGCGTCACAAACTATCTGACCCATGACGCCGTGGATTCGGTGCTTCGATACGTGGGAACTCGCGCCCCCGGCAGCCGTGTGGTCTTTACTTACGTGGATCGCGGAGCATTGGATGGCTCGGTCCACTTCGAGGGTGCGGCCGATCTTCTTCATGATGTGGCGCGACTGGGCGAGCCGTGGACCTTCGGCTTTTGTCCCAGCCAAGTTCGTGATTTCCTCGGGAACCGAGGGCTGGAATTAGACCTTGATGCGGGAGCCCGGGAGTATCGCGCCCAGTACTTGGGGCCGCGGGGTCAGAAGGCGAAGGGATACGAATTTTATCATGTCGCCATCGCTCATGTTCCGGGGAAAGTGTCGCCGTCTTCGGCATCAAGCCAAGCCAATCTCCGGGAGAAGTCGGATGCCGAAAGTTAACGACGCTTATCTGGATGCCCGCCGCGCTCAGATCCTGAACGCTGCGATTATTTGTTTCGCGCGACAGGGTTTCCATCGGGCAACGATGCACGACATCGTCGAACAGTCGAAACTGAGCCCTGGGGCGATTTACAACTATTTTGGGAGCAAGGAGGAAATTATTGAGGCCATCGCAAATGAGCGGCACAAGGAGGAGAGGAGACTCGTCCATGAGGCGCAGAAGGAGTGCAAAATGGCCGGTACCGCCGGACGGATTCGTGACGCATTTGTTGGCGAATTGCGGAGCCAGAAGGAGCGTCTGCGCAGACAAGTGAGTATCCAATTATGGGCCGAAGCGCAGCGCAATCCAAGAATCAAGACGATCGTACGCCGCGGTGTAACACAGATGCGCAGGCTCTTAAGTGGCATTATTGCTGACGCGCAACGCCGGCATGAAATTTCTCCGGATTTGGATCCGGATGCTGTTGCGCGTTTTATGATTGCAGCATTTCAAGGACGTGAAGTAAAGCCCTCTGTTCTCTTCCCACGTTTCCGCATGAAAAACGCCCTTTGCGGATACCCAGGCGGTATGGCCTGCAGGAAGGTGGCGTTGGGGGGTGGGTATGACCAGCGTAAACATGGCGCGCCAAAAACACAATGCTGCGTTTTGTGCCAACCGCGAAAACAAGATAATTCCAATCTTCCGAGGTCGCACCGTCCAATGCGCGTCGCGGTGGAAAAGCCGTCCGTCGGCCGACGAACTGGAGAGCGAGCCTTACGCTACGTGTTCTCAGACGGGCGGTTCGCGAACCGCCTCTACGCGGCATATTCAAGAGGGGAGTTCGCGACCGCCCCGACGAGAAACGTGCGATCACTAAACACGCTTTCCTGCCGGCAGGAAATTGGGATCATAATTCGGCACGATTCATCCTACGGATGGACAGGGTGTTCCTAACGTTCGTCCGTCTGGGCGGCAACGTGCTAGCCTATAGCTTGGAGCACCCGGCCGGCGTGGATTCGCGCACAACCAGGGCGCCTGATTTACCGCCGTGGAAAGCCCCTCCCGGCAGGCTTTTCCGGGAGGAAATTAAGAAGGGAAGTTTTCGAAGAGGCCGCGGCTCTCCACGATGTACTAGAAACAAAAGAGGGTTAGCGCTTTAAGTCAAAAAGTCGAGACGCTTTATCTTATTCTAATATAGAGAGTTAGCTTGAAGGCTAGGATCCGGGGCGAAAATTAAGGATACACCTCTCCATGATGTACTAGAAAAAAAGAGGGTTATCAATGAATAGTGAAAATCTCGCAAAAATCTATGCTATTGAAAACAAAGTTGTTGTTCTCTAGTCGGCGGCCAGGGCCATGGAAAAAAAGGGGTAAAAAAATGAGGCTGATTTGCATTAAGTTATTGAAAACAAATGCAGAAAAAATGTCCGCTTTTCGCTTCTCCACGATGTTGATGAAAATAAGCGAGTTAACCAATGCCTTCCACGATATTTATGAAAAGAAAGGAGAAAGGCGTTGAACGCGAGGGCGAGAAAAGCCGCCGACGGCAGATGTAGCCTACGTCGATTCACTGGGGTCCCGCCCGTGAGCAGCCATGGTCATGGACGTAACGGTTCGGCGCAGACCGGTCATGCCGCGCGGGGCGAGAGGGGAGTTACTCACATCAGTGCCCTCGCCCCATTCGCGGAGTCTACTAACTGTTGGCTGTCGGCTGCCAACTGTCAGCGATCAGCCAGCCGCCATCGGATTACAACACGGTCACGCCGGTCCCGGCGCCGTGGGGAGCAATTTGCGCCGCTCGTAGCGGTTGAAAATTACCTGCGTAACCATAAAGAGAACCGCGATACATACCAGAATCCAGATGCCGGCTCGTACCGATCGGTGCTGGGCAACGTAACCGATGGCGGGAGGAACCACCGCCCCACTCAGCAGAGCGAGAGTCATGAGCATGCCGAAGACGGTTCCAAAGATGCGCGCAAAATACGTGCTAGCGGTTCCCGCGGTGGTGGGAAATACCGGCGCGTAAGAAAGCCCGCAAAGGATGATGCCGGCGGTAGCTATCCACACGTTGGGCGCCAGCGCCATGAGCAAGAGTCCGACGATGGCTCCTATGGAACATCCCAGCAGCAATTGCGGCCCGCGAACTATCTTGACCACCTGGCTGGCAATCAGCCGGCCCAACATCATCATGATCCAGAACGATGCCAGGATGATTTTGGAACTTTCCGAGGTAGCGGCCAAATCTTTCTCCAGAAAGGTGCGAATCCAGCCGGCGGTAGAAACCTCCAAGGCGGAATAGAAGAACAAGACGCTGGCGAGAATGATGACAGCGGGATTAATCGCCACTGCCATCGCTTGACCCCAGTCGAACCCTCCCGCCATGCTGGCGCGGGGGAATTTCTGCGCCAGCGCCACCACAGCCACCAGACCGACCAGCAGCGCAATGAACCACATGGTGGCGACAAGCCCCAGCCGGCGCGTCATCAGCGCCACCAGCCAAGGGAAGAAGACTGCACCCACGCCGAAGAAGATGTTGCCCAAGTTTAGCGCGGAAGAGGGATTCTCCGGGTAGAGGTCGGGGATGAGCGTGTTCGCGGCAGCCATGGCGGAGCTGCCGCCCAGGCCGAGCATCACCAGCAGTGCTCCGAGCGCAGCGTAGCCGGGCGCATAGGCCATTCCCATGAGCGCCGCGGCGCTGCACAGAAACCCCGCGGCTAACACCAGCTTCTTTCCGAAGCGGTCGATCAGCGGCCCGGCCAGGAAG
This sequence comes from uncultured Acidobacteriota bacterium, assembly GCA_963825395.1. Classification (GTDB taxonomy): domain Bacteria; phylum Acidobacteriota; class Terriglobia; order UBA7540; family UBA7540; genus Bog-366. Next base: position 266,719 of record CAWGTQ010000016.1, read on the forward strand.
ACCATGGGCACTTGCGGGAAGTAGAGGAAACTGAAGAGCGTTCCGCTGCGGGTCAAATCAAACCCAGAGCGCGCGCTCAACTCCGGCAGGGTTGCGCCGAGAAATGAGGTCATCACTCCGAAAGTGAACAGACCCGCGCACGCCGTCCCCATCAGGTAAGGCGTGGAGGTCTGGTTCTGTGAGGTCATCGAGGTTTGGCCTTTCCGTTAGATTTGGGGATCCACCGCCCTTGCGACAAAGGGCAGGAGCTCCGACCACGAACGAGCTCGCAACAGCAGCCAACGATCCACCCGGGAGGATCGCCACGGCCCAGGCATTATAACTACATTTCGAGAAATTCCAATCGGTCAACGCAATACGGAACGTCGGCTCCGGTTCAGGACTCGGCTGGCGGAGTGAATAATGTGGCGGGGTTGACCGCACTTGCGGCTTTCCGGCATTCGTTCATATCGCTGACAGAGGCTACCGATCTTCCCGCCCACGTGGCGCCGGTAGCGGATGGAAAACACCATCCCAGCGGAAGGCGGTCCACTTTCGGGTTGACCCAGCAATCTTTGCGTAAGTAGAATTGAGGTTGTGTTCTCCGCTGGCGCGGGGAGTGGGCGCGGGCCCATAATCTTCGAGTTCAAGGAGGGGCGGGTTTTGACAAAGCGATGGCTGGCCTGTCTGTTCGGCGCAGTGGTTCTGGTGAGTGGCTGCGCGACGACAGCAAAGCACCCGACGGCCGTGCAGGCTCCCGCTCTGCCCCCGCCCCCGCCTCCACAGGCTCTGCCCCTCAAGACCACCGACCGCATTCTTCCCCCCGAGGCCGCTTCCCTCCCGGATGCCACCGATCTGTTGGTGAAGCAGGTGGACGAACTTTACTTGAGCGGCATGAGCGATTACCGGGCGGGGAACCTGGAAAAATCCAAGCAGGAATTCGACCAAGCGCTGGCCACCCTCCTGGAATCGGGCTTGGACATCCAGGGCGATGAACGGTTAAGTTCCGAGTTCGAGAAAATTGTGGAGAATGTCTATTCGGCGGAGGCCGCGTCTTTGGAGCGAGGCGACGCCATGACCCTGCACAACTACGAGCCCACTCCTCTGGATTCCTTTTCCGGGTTGACCTTCCCGGTCGATCCCCGCACTAAGCAGCGCGTTCAGGAGGAACTGAAATCGGTCCATTCGGATTTGCCGCTGGTTTCCAACGATTCCGTGGACGGTGTTATTACCTACTTGCAGAACCACGCCCGCGGCTACATGGAAAACGTCCTGCGCCGGGTGGGAACGTACGGGGAAATCATCGGCGAGGCCTTACGCAATCAGGGTGTGCCGCAAGACCTCATCTATCTGGCGGCGGGTGAAAGCGCCTTTAATCCCTTTGCCGTTTCCAACAAGCGATGTGTAGGCATTTGGCAGTTCTCGCTGGGGACGGGCTCTCTCTACGGCTTGAAGAAGAACCGCTGGGTGGATGAGCGCAAAGACCCCTATAAATCCTCTGCTGCCGCTGCCCATCATTTGAAAGATCTCTACCAGGCTTTTGGTGACTGGTTCCTGGTGATGGCGGCTTACGACAGTGGCCCCATGAACGTGCAGCGCGCCATCGAGAAGACGGGATATGCCGATTACTGGGAGTTGAGGAAGCGCCACGCCGTGCTGGCGGAAACGGAGAACTATGTTCCCATTTTCCTGGCAACCGCGCTCATTGCCAAAGACCCCAAGGCTTACGGGTTTGACACGCAACCCGATCCGCCATTGGTTGTCGATAAAGTCACGGTGGATACCCCCACGGATTTGCGCCTGATTGCCCAGCTTATTGACCACCCCGTCGATGACCTGATCAAGCTCAATCCCAGCTTGCAGCGCTGGACGACACCCGGTAACGACTCGGGCTTCGTTTTGAATTTGCCTGCGGGGACGAAGGACCTGTATGAGCAGAGCATCGCCTCGATTCCCCCCGACAAGCGCATCTGGTGGCGCGCTCACAAAGTGGTGGAAGGCGAAACACTGGCCGGTGTTGCCAAGCAGTTTCGCATTTCGCCGGTCACCCTGGCGCAAGCCAATCAACTGACTGCCAGCTCTTCTCTGGAGCAGGGCGTGCACCTCGTGGTTCCCATGGCGGCGGGCAATGAATCATCCCTGGCGCGGGTTCGAGAGCAGGTTCCCCATCGGCTCATCCACTACCGCGTACGCCCGGGAGATACCGTGGATCTTATTGCCGACCGCTATGACGTGACGGCTTACCAGATTCGCCGCTGGAACGGTTTGAGGTCCTCGAAATTGGCTCCAGGAAGAACCTTGCGCCTTTACGTGGAAGCAACTGCCACCACCACCTCGCGGACCTCCCACTCGCGATCGGCTGCCAAATCCAAACACCCTTCCACCCGGAATACCACCGCGCAAAAGAAGCCCGTGGTGCCCGGGAAGCCCCCCTCCCCCGCGGCGGCGCTTACCCTTCCCTAGGGCCCCCCAACAAAACTTCCTCGATTGCTCTTGACATGATGATTCGGCTGGTATACATCTGCCCCACCACCAGTTTTTTTGGCTCGGTTGGAAGTCAAATTTGGTAGTGAATCGACACTTCTGAACACACGACGATAGGAGGAGGGTTGCATGGCCTTCGATAATGAAAATGAACACGGGGATGAGCTGGAGGATTTCGGGGAAGACCTCTCCTCCGATTACAAAGAAGAAACGGAAGAGGGTTTAGGAGAAGAGGGCGAGGAGATTGAGGAAGAGGTCTCCTACGAAGTGGAGGAAACGGTGACCCCGGTTCCGGAGCCAGCGCCCGCCGACGAGGTAGCTTCCAAGCCAGCTCCCGTCGGCTCCAAAAAGGCCTCCGCAAAGAAGAGGCCGGCCAAGAAAGCCAAGACCACGGCGAAGAAGCCCGTGAAGAAAGCAGCCAAGAAAGCGGTCAAAGCCAAGAAGCCTGCGGTGAAGGCTAAGAAGGCGAAGAAGGCTGCAAAGAAGCCAGGACGGCGGCGTTAGGCGGAACTTTCTGCGCAGGGCCTCGGGCGAGGCATTCCGCATCTGCGCTTTGCAGCGTCAGCAGAGAAGGAAGGTTTCGTTTACGCGGGGCCGTGTGAGTGCAAAGGTTTCGTGGGTGCGGGGACATGCCTCCCACCGAGCCCACTCGTTTGTGCAATGATGCGGAAAAGTCGCGGTATGATCTGCCGGCGGCGAACCCAGCGGGCGGCGAAGCGACGCCGCGGGTCCGGGCGCTGGAGTTTGTCCGGCGTATGCGCGGCGCATCGCAGCCTTGGCTGGTCCGGTGCGAAGACGGCGAGAGCTACGTTGTAAAGTTTCAGAATAATCCCCAGCACGCGCGTGTGCTCGCCAACGAGATGCTGGCCTCGCGCTTAGCGCAACTCGTTGGGCTGCCTGTCGCCGCTCCGGCGTTTGTCGATGTCTCTTGTTCTTTGCTTGGGAGCAATCCTCAACTGGCTTTTGAAGTCGGAGAACGGCGCGAACCCATCCGGCCGGGCCTGCAGTTCGGCTCGCGCTTCCCGGGCATCCCCGGCCAAACCCTCGTGGCGGACTTCCTCCCTGATCGCCTTCTGCGGCGCGTCAAGGACTTAACCTCTGCCTTTCTGGGAGCCTTTGTCTTTGACAAGTGGACGTGCAACTGCGACGGTCGCCAGGTGATCTTCCATCGCCCTGCTGACGACGAGAGGTCTTCTTACTCGGTGGCGATGATCGACCAGGGCTTTTGCTTCAACGACGGAGACTGGACCTTCCCCGACAGCCCCATCCGTGGGATCTACCCCCGCCGCCTGGTTTACGAAAAGGTCAGGGGACTGCAATCGTTTGAGCCTTTCCTTTTTCGCATCGAAAACCTCACAGCGGGCGAGTTGGAGGAGTGCGCCCAGGGGATCCCCATGAAATGGTGTGAACCGGATCCCGGCCAACTCGCGCGGCTGGGGGAGGTCCTTTACGCGCGGCGGCGCACACTTCGCCAGTCGATTGTTGACGCCAAGAATTCCGCGCTCGATCCGTTTCCCAATTGGGTGTAAGAAGGAAGGAGCCGGGAGCCGGAAGTCAGAAACCAGGAGAAAGATGACGCCATTCTGACTTCTGTCTACTGGCTCCTGGAAATGCTCATGAAGGATGAAGGCAGCTTGAAGTCCTGCTCGTATTATCTGGTGCGTTACGTTCCCCATGCCGAGCGGGAGGAGTTTCTCAACATCGGGCTCTTCCTGCACAGCGCGGAGGAGCAATTCCTGGATTGCCTTTTCACTCGCGACTTCCGCCGTGTCAAGCGCTTCCACCAGCAAGCCGACCTCGAATTTCTGCGCGACCTGCAAAGCTATTTCGAACAGCAAATTCAACAGCACGAAGACAACCTGCGAGGCTTCCTTGATGGGATGCAGCAATCCCTTTCCCATGTCATTCAGCTAGCGCCGGCGCGTCCTGTGCTGGCCACCGAACCCCAGGCGCAATTGCAGCAATTGTTCGAAAGGTTGGTGGGCAAGCGCCAGGCTGCATTTCCCGCGGCCGACACGCGCATGCGCATCAAGCAGCGCTTGGTGGAGGCGCTCCGCCGCGCCCGGGTGCTTCAACGACAAACGCTTCGAAAAGCGCATCCCTGCCGAACCCTTGACGCACCCCGGTAACCCTTTTCATTTCGACTTTGGCTACCGGCCGCCGATCGCCGCCGGAAAGCCTAATGGGCATCTGAAACTGATTCACGCTCTTTGCCTGCACCACGATCATGAACTCGCCAGCGTTCTTTCGCTGACCATGGGTTATGTTCGCGCCAAACAACCCGCCGAACTTACTGCCATCATCGAAGGATGGCCGGCGCGGAGAGATGAGACCGCGGGCCATTCCCATCGGATCTTGCGGGATGCCGACATCGCGATGCGGCCTGTTAGCGAAGTGGACGAATTTGCCACATCGGTCCACAATGAACTTGCGTTGAGCGGCTCCACCGGCAGAGGCTGAACCTGGAGCCGTCTGTAGCGGCGGCCGGCGTGCCGGAAAGGGCCGTTCCTGCTTGCAAGCATTCATAGTTTGTGGCAGCCTTTCGCATACGGGGGAGAAAGCCGATGCAAGTTTTCGATCGAATTCGTCTCCAGGACATTGACCGCCGAAACTGGCAATTATGGATCTTGGCGATCGTCATGATTCTCATCCTGGCCGGTGGTTTGGCCCTGCACATGTACACTCTGGCGTGGGCTACGGGGTTTTCGGTAAGCCAGCGAACCATGCTGAAAGGAATGATCGGCTTCTGCGTGCTCGCCGTCCTTTTTGTGGGTTACTTGATCGACCGCCAGGTGGTGATCGTGCGCCTCCGCAAGGATTTGGCAGACGAGAAGAAGCACAACCTGGAACGGCGCTCCCAAGGAAATAAGGAATTATTGCAAACGTTGTTTGGGCCGGGCCAATTTTGCGACCGGCTGGCTATGGAACTCCATCGCGCCGCCGAGAGCAAGCTGCCTCTTTGCGGACTTACCATTTCGCTGGAAGTTTCCCCAGGCCCTTGTGACGGCGAGGAGATTTTTTCCACCTTTGGCGCGGCTGTGAAAGCCATGATGAACAGCTTGCGCGGAGAAGATTCCATCTACCGATTCACCTCCGGCGTATTCGGCATCCTGCTTCCCGGAACAGCGGCGGATGCGGCGCACGGCGTCGCCGTGCGTCTGGCCGATGGACTGAACGAAGCCATGGGTATCGAAAAGCGCTACTCCTTTGACATTCGTATCACAAGTTTCCCCGACCAAGCCAAAACCGCTCCCGAGATGGAAGAACTCATGCGCGCGCGCCGCGAACGGTGAGGCGGCAATCGTCCGTGCAGTGTAAAAGCGTCCGGGCCTCAACTCCATCCCCACGATTCGGCTGGCAAGCGCCCTATTTCCCCGCCACCGCCCGGCCCACGCGTCGCATCCAGGCCAACTCTTCTTCCGACATGGGCCCACGCTCCAGGGCTTCGAGCGCTTCATCCATTCGAGCTGAGTTCGAGGGGCCGGTCATGCAAACGTCCACTTCCGGGCGGCTCAGGACGTAGCGGTAGCAATCCGTGGCGGTTGGGACACGCTCGTTTTTGGGAAGCGGATGCGCGCCCATGAAGAAACCTTGCAGCGTAGACTTGCCGAGGAGTTGCCCCCAACTTGTAGCCGTAAACGCAACCAAGCCGGGACGGTTGGGGGGCGGCAAGTTCGGAAAAATGTCCTTTTCAGCGCCCGGATGAGCGGCGTTGTAGCGGAAATGAACGATGTCGAAGTCGTTCGCAGTGGCAATGTGGGGGACCAGCGTGCGTTGGTGCGTAGAAACCGCCAGGAATCGCACCAAGTCTCGCTGCTTCAGTTGCCGGGCGGCGTCCAGAATCTTCGGCGCCACCGGCTTGTTCCACATACCGAGCAGTAGGATATCCGCATGGTCATAACTCAAAGCCCGCAGGGCGCGCTCAAGGCTCCAGGCCATCAGTCCAGCGACTCGAGTGTACGATTGGATCACCAGCACGAAGCGGTCGCGTTGAGGGCGCAAGCGCTTCAAGCCCTCGCCGAATGAGGCGGTCCGGCGGCTTCCCCAATAGATGTAATTCACGCCTCGCTCGAACGCCCGCTCCAAGGCGTCACCCGGAACTCCATAACTGGAGCTAATTCCCAACCGCCCCACTTCCAGGCCTGTGCGCCCTAAAACCCTGCGCTCGAAACTGCCGGGTTCTGCTTCCATCATGGGTGACTCGTTGCGGGTGGCGCCCCGTTGCATAAGGGCGCTCCGGCAACACACGCTACATCTCTGCCCACGCTCCTGGCCCTGGTCTGTCTGGGTTGCTTGAGGGTCACGCAAGGTGGGATGTCGGTGCCAACCCCAACTAACCCCTTAGCTTCGTCCGTCCGCAGGTGGCATCAAGGCTGAAACCTTAGGACTGGCCCACACAACGTTTTTCCGCCCACCGTGGGCAGCCAGAAACTTCGGCGACTGCAGGTATCCCCACGCTGCGCCGGCGAGGCCGGCGGTCTGCTTCCCGCCCAACGCATAATGAAGGTCGCGCCAAGTGCGGCCGTCCGGTGCCCGGCCTTTGTAGCCGCGCTCCATGATACCGATTCCAGGCTTGGGCAGGTTCGTCTTGAACAGAATCAACTGAAAGCAGCCGCAGCCGGTGTGTGGCGCTTGGTCGAGGGAATGCAGTTGGACGCGTGTGATCCTTCCTCCCGTCAGCCGTGCTGCCGCCTGGTTGCTGCCTGACCACTCCCCGGCGGTGGAATCCAGCAACTCGCCCTTAGAGCAGGTCCCAAAGGAATTAACGCCGGAATGTAACTCACGGTGATGGATGTTGGTCATGTCATCGTACCCATAGAGTGCGCCGGTTTTGATGAACTCGTAGGCGCGACCGCACTGCGGGGGCCGCTGGGGCGTGAGAATGCACACGTGGTCAGGCGCAAAAGCCGAGCAACCTACGCAGGTGACGAACTCGGAAACGCTCTCCTCGGTTGCCGCCACGATTTCTCGCTTCCGCTCGGTCCTTTCGGCCGAGATTTCGGCCTCCAGGTCGTTCAGGCGCTCGCGGTCGAAGATGACTTCCGCACGCAATTTGACGATTCGCGGAAACTCATTGCGGACTGCCGCAATCAAGGACTCGCCAATCCGCTCGGGGGAGACGTTGAAGTCGCGCGCCAGTCCCAGCACCAGCCTCCCGGAGGCATGTCTCGCCGAAACCCCGCGCATTCTTGAAAAGACGCGCGCCGCACGAGACTCAATATACCGGCGGTCGAAAGCGTCTAGGGGCTCGGCGTTAACCGTCAGCAGAATCCCCATCGCTCCACAAGGTGTTCCCGTTACGCTGACACCCGGTACCTCCACCTCCCCTTTGCGCAGAAGATAAAAGCTCTCGGGTGTGTCTCCCCACGTCATGCCGAACTGGAAGGGCGGCGGGGCTTCCCCAGGGTTCATGTAGTCAGGCAAAGGCGGGATGTCGGCATGATCCAATAGGCGCCGGATGCTGGGGAAACTCGCCACGGCATCGACGATCTCCTGCAAAGTGTCAGCACGGACGTGGCGTCCGAGTTGGAAGGGATAGTCTTGAGGCATGATGGCGGGAACGCCGATTCGCATGGCGGCCAGAGATAGGGTCAACTCCAGGTCATTCAGTTTTCCGCGCCCCACAACCAAGCCCGAGGTAATGTCTTCGATGAAGTGTCCGAGCAGATGGGTGTCGCCGGGCGGTATCCGCCCGTATACGAAGGCGTAACGCGCCAACACATTCAGCATGACGTAAAGGCTCGTACATGTTTCTCCCGCTTCGAAGAATTTAAACTGCCAGCGCGCGTTTACCGCAGCCTGGGTTTCATCCCGATTCGCATCGCCGAGCAGGACGGTCCAGCCATTCCTACGCTTGCTGGCGAAGACCTCGGTCAGGAAAGCGTCGTCGTCGGGTATCGATGCGGATACGCCAGGCTGGTTGCAAGCGTAAAGCTCAATCAGCACGAGGCCTGCCTCAAGCAGGCGGAGGGGCTCGGACTCGAGGCCTGCACGCACTTCGCTTCGGACCCGCTCGGGGTCAGGGACCTCCCCGTAAACCGCCAGGGCCAAAGGAAGCGGATACCGTTCAGAGGCGACTGGCCGGAACGCCTTGCCCTCCGTCATCCGCAGGAGTTGGGTGAGCCCCCGCTGAAGGGTCGCGCGCGCCTCCCGACTGAGGCCCGTGCCGTGATCGTGAGTGTGGTTGTGCATCAACAAGCATCTCCCCGCGGGTGGCGGCTACGCCACGGGTTGCGCGAAGTAGGCGGGGTAGTGGCGGTGATAGGTTTTCTTCTCGCGGTGGGAGCGGGCGAGTTCCATGTAAATTCCCAGGTCACGGTCGAGGTCGGCCTGCGTGCCGTCGAAGTAAAAATTCCGGATGGGGATGCCGCCGTAAGCCTTCGAGAGTTTCGGATAGATGGCCTCGCTCACGATGCCGTTCATGCAAGTGAAGGGGCTGATGTCGATGATGCCGTCGGCCCCGTGCTTGGCCAGGTAGGCGGCCTTGCCCACGCTCAGAACCATCTCGCCCAGGGCTCCGCCGGTGGGCAGATAGGGCCAGGCAAGGTCCAGAACTTCCTCAATGGGAGGCTCTTCATAGCCGACGAAATCGTCCTTGAAAGGCGCGATCAGGGCCTCTTCGTCGGCGTGTTGGATGTGCGAGCGGATGAAGGTCTTGGCCATTTCCCAGGAGATTTTACGCCCCGTCAGCAGCAATTTACGTTTAGCCTCGGCGTTCGTGTAGGACACCCACTCACCGATGTGGCTTAGGCAGCACTCGGCGCCGTAGCCCTCCAGCTTGCGAATCAGGTCTTCATTGGAAAACGTATTTAGCCGGCAGAAGATTTCTCCCACCACGCCGATCAGGGGGATTTCCGGGTCATAGAGCGCCGGGACGCGCCGGAAGCGGTCGCGGCAGCGCGTCATCGCTTCCACCAGCGAGCGGAGCTGGCAACCGGTGTCGGCGCAGCCTTCCTCAACCGTTGTACAAACATCCTGGAGCGACTCCTGAAAAGCGCGGTCCGCTGCGCCCGGAGTGGTTTCGTAGGGGCGGGTCTTGAGCAGCGCCCGGTGCACGGTATCCGCGCACACCAGCGCCCGCCACGCCATGCGCAGGAAAGCCGTGGCGATTTCGCCACCAAGGTCCGCGTAGCCGTTCTGGCTGGTGGGTGAGAGCACCTGCACGCGGCCGTACCCTGCCTCGTTCAGGATCTTGCGCAGGAAAGGCGCGTACTGGCCGAAGCGGCACGGACCGTCGGCCGTCGGCATGAAAAAGGAGGTGCGGTCCGGGTCGAAGCCGGGCAGTTCAGTGACGCGCAGAAAATCGCCTACCGTGACCTTGGCCGGATAGCACTCGTCGCCGCTCGTGTATTTGGCGCCCAACTCGCGCGTGCGCTCGTCGGAAAGAGGAGTGGGTTGGGCGTTCACACCCAGCCAGCGAAACGCCGCGGCAAAGGCTTCCGGGCTGCCTTCGCCCATGGTGGGGATGTAGACCGTCCGGCCGCTTAGGGGATTGCCAGGACTTATCTGGCGGCGGAAATGGCGGTGGCCGAAGAGGGACATCGCAAGAATCCTTTGCTGTCGAGATACGCCTCGCAACGCGTAATGAAGCCCGCGTCGTTCGCGTGGCCGTCGAACTGAAGCACCAGCGAGGGCTTGCCCGCGGCTTCATCAATGAACGATTTGATGTAGGAGTCCGGCCCGCACTTGAAGTTGGAGATATAAACCAGGTGTAAGTTGGGATAGCGCCGGGTCAGCCGCGCCGCGGCCAGGATGCGCCGGCCGGAACTCCAGTACATGTTGGGGTTAACGTCTGAGATGTCCTCCGCGTCGAGGGGCAGAACCTCCATGGGCAGAACATTCACGCCGTAAAGCGTCCGCAGCTTGCGGGGGATATCGCAATTCACGCTGCGGTCGAAGATGTTGTAAGGCCGCCCCACCAGCACCAGCGCCGGCTCTCCTGTCTCCTGAAGTCTCGCCAGCGCCTGCGCACCGGCTTCCAGCAGGGCATCCGTAAAGGCTTCCTGAGCGGCATAGGCCGCCCTCACCGCATCGGCATTGGTTCGCGGTTTCACTCCCAGGGTGCGCGCGAACTCGGCCAGTTGCTTTTCCACATGCTTGCGGCCATAGCGGAAGTGTACGGTGGGAGCAAGATACTTGGACTGGGCGGAATCGAGTTGGGGCGCGGCGCGAATCACGAAAGGCAGCGTCTGGTTCCAGGGGCAGAGGTGTGAATCCACCTGGCCCTCCGGCGCCTCCGCATTCACGGCGTTAGGGAGCAGAATGTAATCGGCGGCCTTCTCGATCAGATCCTGAACGTGCCCGTGCGCCACCTTCACGGGGAAGCAGGGCTGCGCAATGGTCAGCTCCTCACCCGCCATGGAGATCTTGCGGTCGGTCGGCGATGACACGACGACATCGAAACCCAGCTCCTGGAAATAAGCGCACCAGAAAGGGAAGCGGTCGTAATAAAACATGGTGCGCGGAATCCCCACCGTGCGGCTGCCGCCCCGGGTGGGCAGAAGAACTTCTTCCAGCAGCTTCTCGCGCCACTCGATTAAATCCTCGATTACCGGCTGGCGGTCCGTCCGCGCCCGCTTGCGGAACTTGTCGGAGCATTTGTCTCCCCAGTAAGTCCGCTGTCCCTCGATGTTGAATTCCTTCATGTCGCAGAAATTGGAGCAGGCCTGGCAGACGAACTCGCGCGTGGTGAAGTCCACGCGGCTCAGGTCGTAACCGCGAAAGCGGCTGGGCTGGCCGGCGTGTTTCATGCGGTCGCGAGCGATCAGCGCCATGCCGATGGCCCCGATCACGCCGTTGTGCGGCGGCACGATGATCTGCTTGCCGAGGATCTGCGAAAAGGCCGCCGCCACCGCGTCGTTGTATGCCGTGCCGCCCTGGAAGAAAATCACCTTGCCGATCTTGCGCCCGCGCACCACGCGGTTCAGGTAATTGAGCGCCACCGAATACGCCAGGCCCGCCGCCAAGTCGCCCACCTCCGCGCCTTTGTGCATGAGCCCCGTAACATCACGCTCCATGAATACCGTGCAGCGCTCACCCAGACGCGCCGGGCTGGCGGATTCCAGCGCCAACTGCGCGAATTCTTCCTTGATGGAGATTCCCAGCTTCTCCGCCTGCTCTTCCAGAAATGAACCCGTGCCGGCGGCGCAGGCCTCGTTCATGGTGAAGTCCACCACCACGCCCTTGTCGATGCGGATGAACTTGGAATCCTGGCCGCCGATCTCAAAGATGGTGTCCACCGGGTCCATGCCCACCTGCTTGCAGACGTGCATGGAGCCGGTCTTGTGGGCGGTGATTTCATCGTTCACCGTGTCCGCGCCCACCAACTCGCCGATCAGTTCGCGCCCTGAGCCCGTCGTCCCCACGCCGCGAATGTCGAGCGAGGCGGCCAACTCCGCTTCGATTTCCTTCAGCCCGCGGTCCACCACTTCTATCGGCCGCCCTTGCGTGCGCAGGTAAATCTCCTTCAGCAGGTTTCCTTCCGCGTCGATCACCACTAGGTTAGTCGATACTGAACCGATGTCGATGCCGAGATAGGCTTCAACAGAGGTGCCAGGTGTTGGAGAAGAAGAACAGGTTTCAGGTGTCAGGTGACAGGTTTCAGGAAGAGCAGGAGCCTTACCGTCCTTCTCTGACACCTGACACTTGGCACCTGACACCTTTCTCGCGGTGCGGTCACGCAACAACAAAACGTTCTCCATCGAGAGCGGCTCAGTGCAGGCGAAATTTTTCCGTGCCGCCTCGTGCTGGCGCAACTGGTGGATCCGTTTGAACGACCGCTTGCGGTATTCCTCCGATTCCAGCATCGCCGCGCCCACCGCTCCCAGCCACGCGTAATGCTCGGGGATCAGGAGGTCGGCCTCCTTCAGCTTGAAGGCTTCGCGCAAGGCGTTGCGTACTCCCTGGTTCATCGCCACTCCTCCGATAAACGCCACGGGAGGCACCACGGCGCGCCCCTTCACCAGGCTGGACTTGTAATTGCGCGCCACGGCGTCGCAAAGCCCGCGCAGTATCTGTTCCGTCGAGTAGCCTTTCTGCTGCGCGTGAATCATGTCAGTCTTGGCGAACACTGAGCAGCGGCCGGCAATCCGCGCCGCGCAACTGGCCCCGCACGCCGCCGGGCCCACTTGCTCAATCGAGTAGAGCAGCCGCGTGGCCTGCTGGTCGATGAATGAACCCGTGCCCGCCGCGCACTCGCCGCTGGTCTGATAATCCACAATGCCCAGGTGCTTGCCGGTGACGTTGGGGTCAAGACGCAGATATTTGGACGCCTCGCCTCCCATTTCGAAAACCGTGCGCACCTGCGGATAGAACGTACGCAGCCCCTTGGCAATGGCGCGAAACTCATTCTCAAAGTAGATGCCCAGCACCTTGGCAATTAATTGACTGCCGGAGCCTGTTACCCGGATGCCTTCCACGTTCTCTTCCGGCAGGTAGTCATAAAGCTCTTTCAATAGGTCAAATGTCGATTGGATGGGGCTTCCTTGCAGACGCCGGTAACGGGAGAGCACCAAAGCGCGGCCGGAAAAGGGACTGGAATCCGGAAAGGTGGCTGCATAAAAGGTTTCGGATTTCTCGGTGAGGGTGCGAAAACGCGGTCCGTCGTCCGGCCCGCCGATGGCCGCGAGCTTCAAACTAACCGCACCGATGTCCAAACCGATGTTGATGCTCATGAGTTTAGGGGCTAGGTGTCAGGTGCCAGGACTATCCAAACGCATAGGTCTCAGCTCGAACGAGTCACGGGAGGTCCTTGGTGTTCTCCCTGGCACCTACTGATACCCGACACCTGTCTTTTCATTCGGGTCAAAACACGCTAAGACTGCCCGTCGCGGAGAAGTTGGGCAATTCAGATTCCGAGCGGCGGCCATAGGCTAACAATCTGACTATTTGGCAGAAGAAAACGGAATTTTAGTCCGGATTATCATGACAATTTGCACTATGGCTTTTCCTAGCAAATTGGGGATCGGCTGTCCGTGCCTGCCCCAACGGTGCTATTCAGTACCCTGCGAATGATCTTGGTCAGCCCGCCCCGTAATCCATGTATTTCCAACAAACAAACTGATCGATTTTCGTCCAATACCGCCCAATCCGGGCATATACAACCAAAAAGCCGGCCCGATTTTCGTTAATCAGCGCTCATTTGGTGAAATTTCCTCCAATAAGGCTGAATTTGTCATTATACATTTTGTCCTATTCATTTAGTTTCAAGCAGATAGCCGGATCGATCTTCATTTTTAACATCTCTTTGGCAGCGAGGGTTCTGAACCTTGGGGGAGGATCGTGTGGGTGAGCCGCAATGGGCCATGGGCCCTTCCATTATCACTCCAAATCTTAACCTTTGGTCCTGACATCCGGCACGCAGCACCTAGCACCTCGCCATACTGCGTGATTCCACTCTGACATAATCCTCCAAGTAATGATCGTGCAACATGCCGCCCAGGAGGAGCGCAGACATGGACCAAATGCCCATCCTCATTGGGAATTTTTGCGGTTCGGCGCCTGATTTTCCTACCGGTAGGAAAGCCCCGCAAGGAACTTCCGCGCCGGTCGATTTTTGCCGTTGTAGCGGCGAGCTTATCTCGCCAATTGGCGGCGTAAAGCGACTATAGCGGACCTGTTTTGTAGGTCCGCGGCTTTTCCTTGCTGAGCCGCGGACCCACAAAACAGGTCTGATGCGCTGCATCGGCTGTTACGCTTGGTTATCGCCGCCAATTCTCGACTACGGCACTCAGCCGACGCGCTGCACGGGTGGAGCGAAGGCCAGCGGTGGCCTCAGTCGCCGAAGGGAGTTCAGCTTCCCTTTCTTGGCTCATAGAGGAAGGCGCTGCCGACCTGGAACACATCACGGATTATTTATTTCAGAACGCGCCGGAGCGGGCAGCCAAGGAAACTCATCAACTCCAAGCTGTTGGCTATTAGCTATCAGCCTCGCCCCCTTAGTGCGGGGCCTCTTCATTCCATCCTTCGTGTTCCTGCCAGTCCATAATGCGAAGGTGCTTTTCTTCGCGGGGAAGTTCGGCGAGGGTTTTCTTATCGCCTTCGGCCAGGTTTCCATCCTGGGATTGATATATCCAACTCATTTCCTGTTTCAGCGCGGCGGCTTCGCCGCTCAGGTGGACCACGTAGTTTTCATATTTGTAAGGGGCGGGTTTGAAACCCCCCGCGCCGTAGACTTGGTCGGCCAGCACGATAGTCTGGGGATCGAGCGCCTTTTGCCTTTAGCAACTCCTGGCAGGCCTTGATCGCGAACCAGTTCGCCGTGCGGTGGTCCACATGCCGCTCATCGGGACCGGTCAGCGCGATCATGGCCGGGTGAAAGTTAGTAATGATTTGCCGGATTGCCTCAATGACCGCGTCGCGCGCGTACGGCAAGTTGGGCTTGTAAACGTTCTCATACGGGGCGTGATCGCAGGCAAGATAAATGGAAAGGAAGGGGTTGGAAGAATCCTTGTGCTCAAACCAGATTGCCCCCGAGCCTCCATCCGGCAAGCCGAGATCGATGAACTTATCGCGCGGAACGCCCAGGTGCCCGAGCGCGTCGGCGGATTCCTCCATGCGCACCGTGCCGAATTCGCGCGCCTCGTTGGGGCCGCAGGGCTTGTCGAAATAGCGCTCGCACTCGCCCACGTCGCCGGCGGTAAGGATCAGGACCTGCACCGGAATCTTGGCTTCCACGGCCGCGCGCATCAGTCCGGCGTAAGCCTGCTCATCGTCCTCATGCGCGCAAACCACCAAGAGCGATGCAGGAAGCGCATTCACGGCGATCTCCGTGGTGGTGCGAGCCAGAAGTTTCCCACCGCTCCCCATCAGCGTCAGTTCCAGGGGGTAAGTGCCTGGGGTTTGTGTGGGTGGAATTGTCCACGAGTCTGCGGTCACTTTCACCGTGGAGCTGGTTGCAAAGTTAACCCCGGAGGCGAGCTTGCCGGAGTAAACTTCCCTGCCCATCAAATCCGTGATCCGCGCTTGAAGGGAGGCGCCGTTCCAAGCGTCGTCCCCGGTGTTCTTCAAGGTGGCAACGATCTTCACCGTGTCTCCGGGGCGATAGAGCGTGTGCGAAGGGTCCAACTGCACGGCCGCCGAAATCTGGCCCGGCGCGTAGAATTCCCGGTACTTGGTAAAGTCGATAAAAGAATTGTAGGGATGCGTGAAGTTGCGGCTGTAAGGCTTGGGCAGGTCGCGGTCCCAAGCGCGCACAATCGCCTGCGGGGTGAATTGCATGTCGTACAGCTTGGTGCGGTCAGCATTCCACAACGCCACGGTGTACATATCGACTTCGGGTGGAGGGACCTTTTCGCCGCCCGGAAGAGATATGCCCGAACCCATCACATCGCGCTGCTTGCCTTGCAAAAAGGCTGCCG
This sequence comes from uncultured Acidobacteriota bacterium, assembly GCA_963825395.1. Taxonomy (GTDB): domain Bacteria; phylum Acidobacteriota; class Terriglobia; order UBA7540; family UBA7540; genus Bog-366. The sequence continues at coordinate 282,540 of CAWGTQ010000016.1, forward strand.
TCCCGGCGGCAATCATGGGAATGGTCACCGCGGTCCCGGCCGGAATATCCAGGTGGTCGCGCAGCATCCTGATCGCCAGGTCGGGGTTGTCGTGCCCTCCCTGGGAGTAGAGGGATATCCAGGGATAATTTGCGTTAGAGAACTCGACGCGCAAACCTTTCATATCGGCGTCCGAGAGGTTTTCCAACCCCACCTCGCACTTGATCGGTTCGCCCACGTTGTAAATGGTCTTGTCGAGGGTCACGCGCGAAATTCTCACCAGTTTCTTGTACACCACGAAGCCGCGAACTTTCTTCGTGACCTCGGGAAGGTGCTCGATTCGGTCGTCGACGTGTAAGGTGAGGGTGTAAAGGCCGGTGGGCGCCTGCGGTGGAATCGGCCAGCCCACCTGAAATTCCTCCACGCCGGACTTTGTTTCCGGGAGGCGGTCCATTTCCACACTGGTGCTGGCGGTCGTTCCGTAGTATTGGATTTCGGCGAAGACCACATAGCGTTTCGGCTGGCCCGTGAGCCCGTGTACGGTGGCGTGAATGTAAGCGAACGTGCCGCTGTTAAATCCTGTTTCCATGGGCCCGCCCTCGATCGAAATTTCCGCCCCCCAAAGTGGCCCGCTGAACAGGAGAAGCCCTCCTGCCAGCGTAGTCCACCACACCTTTCTCTCGAGCATCTCTTCTCCTTGTCCCCGCGTGGGATTCCTGTATTATTGCTGGTACTTTGGCCAGTTCAAATTAATTCGCGTTAGTCCTTGCACTGCCTGCCCGCCGCATTTAGAATGTCGCCACACAATAAGCCGTGAAAAACTTAAGCCTTCCATTCCGCCACCCAAAGCCCGTGAGAGTTTTAAGTGTATTTACAGGAGCCGCTTTGCTGGCCCTGTTAACGGCCGGCGGCAGCCTGGTTCTTCGCCACGGGCCGGTGCTTGCGGAAAGCTCGCGGGGAGCGCGGACGCCTTGCCCGGCGCCAGTGCGGCCTCGCGCGGCACCATTTGGCGCGACAGCCTGGGCGATGGCTTCCCTGACAGCGCTCGCCTTGACAGTGCCCAGGACCGGGAGAACTTCACCCGCTGGTTCACATTCCTGGCGGAAACGCAGTATTACGCGCCGACGCCCCAGACACGGGCGGAGGTTCAGGACTGCGCGGCGCTGATTCGCTTCGCCTTCCGGAACTCGCTGGTGGCCCACTCGCCAGCGTGGCGCGAGGATGCCGGGCTTCCTTACGATCCGGGCTTTGGGGACATCGCGAAATATCATTATCCCTACGGGCCGCTCGGGCGGGCGCTATTCCGCACTCGGCCCGGCCCCGCTTGCTCCGGGGGATCTTGCCCAAGGCGCTTTCGTGGAGTTTGCCGACAGCGCCACGCTCCTCCGTTACAATACGTACCTGATTTCGCGCGACGTCCGGGCCGCTCAGCCCGGCGACTTGCTGTTCTTCCACCAATCCGTGCAGCGCGAGCCTTTCCATACCATGTTGTTTGTCGGAAAGTCGTACTACCAGCCGCAGGGCTCGGATTGGATCGTTTATCACACCGGCGACCTGAATGGCCACCGTGGCGAGATTCGCGAGGTGCAGGCGGGAACCCTGCTCGAACATCCCGACCTGCATTGGAGGCCGCTGCGCAACAATCCGAATTTCCTGGGAGTCTACCGGCTGGAAATTCTGCGTTGACACTCCAATGAATACCGGCATGCCACATCACCGCCGCGCCCCGCGAGTGCCCCCCAACGGGCAAGCTACGCGTAAATCCGCCGGATTGGCCCTGGCGATGGTCGTTCCTCTTTGCCGGCCTGTTCACCGCGGCCTCCAGCCGCACTCGCCCAGGAGGAAACCCCCTCCACGGAACCGTCATTTTCCGTCTCTTCGCGCCAGACCTACGCGCCTTCCCAGCAGCCGAAAATCTGGATCAGCTTTCGCGAGGTCGATCACCTGGACTTCCGCGTCTATCGCGTCAAGGACCCCATTCAGTTTTTCTCCAAGCTGAAAGACGCCCATTCCTTCGGCAGCGAAAAAGCGGAACTGGCGCGGGAGAAAACCTGGCTCGAGCGCTTTCACGAGTGGAAGCGTGACTTGCGCGCGAACATCCGGGACTTCTTCCGCTCCCAACTGCGCTTCGAAACGCGCTGGCAATACCACTCCGCGCGCGTGCAGGAGCGAAAGCTGCAACGCATTCCCCTCGATGTCACCTCCTACGCCCAAGTGCCTCTTCTGAACCGCCAGCAACTGGCGCTCGGTTGGCGCGAACTGGTGCCCAAGACGCGCGATTCCGAGTACCAGGAAATCCCCGTGGATGTGCATGACAAGGGTTTATATCTGGTCGAAGTGGCGTACCAGCGAGTTGCGCGCGTACACCTTGCTGATGGTCACCGACCTGGCGCTGGTTTCGAAAACCGCTCCCGGCCAGGTGCTGCTTTTTGTGGTGCGCCGCGACTCCGGCACGCCGGTGGAGGGCGCCACCGCCGTCGTCTTCAATAATCATCAGGAGTTGGCGCGCGGCTCGACGGATGCTTCCGGCGTGTTTCAGTCCACTTTCGAGCAAATCAAAGTGGACAACTCGCATCATGGTGGCTACGGTGGGCCAGGATGTGGCGGCCACCAGCGTCGAGCCTTTTTTCTTCTTCGATACTTCCGCCACGGACTACGTGGGGTACATCTACACCGACCGGCCGGTCTATCGCCCCACGCATGAGGTTGATTTCAAAGGTATTGTTCGCGCGCGGATGGGCGGCAAGTTCAGTTTGGACGTGCCCGGCCCGCTCACGGTGGAGGTTACCGACGCCAATCAGAAGACCATCTATCAGCAGAAGCTGGACCTGTCGCCCTTCGGGTCCTTCCATGGCACGCTGACCCTCAGCCCGCTGGCGGCGCTCGGCACCTACGGCATTACCGCGCACCTCCCCGGCGACAAGCAGACTTTATGGTTCATTCGAAGTGCAGGAATACAAGAAGCCGGAGTTTGAGGTGGCGGTTTCGACCGACAAGGCGCGTTATCTCCAGGGTGAGACGATCCAGGGCACCATCAGCGCCCGTTATTATTTTGGCGCGCCCGTCTCGAACGGCCACGTAAAGTACTCCATTTTTCGCTCCGGCTATGGGTTCCCTTACTGGCGCATCCTTTGGGGCGATGAGGAGTTTGAGGGTGACGAGGGCGAAGGGAATTTCAACGAGGACTATTTCGGGCAGGAGATCAGCCAAGGCGCCGGGCAATTGGATGCCGACGGCGTGCTGCACGTGACCTTGCCCACCGAGGTCGATGCCCAGAAGCGTGATTATCGCTACCGCATTGAAGCGCACGTGACCGACGCGAGCAATCGTGAAATCATGGGCGGACGCGGCGTGATCGTTACCTACTCGACCGTCGTCGTCCTCTTGGAGACCGACCGTTACGTTTACGCGCCCGGCCAGCAGGCGGACATCACCGTTCACACTCTTGACTACGACTCCAACCCGGTCTCCGCCACCGTTCAGTTGGAGTTTGAAGGCCATCGCTCCTGGGGATCGAGGACGCCGGCGGAAATCCTTTCCCAGGCAAGTGTTTCCACAGATGCCCACGGCGTGGCTCACTACACCTACACCGTTCCCAAGGTTCCCTGGCTCGCCGTTAACGCCAGCAGCTTCGACCGCAATCACCGCGAAGCAACCTTTGCGACGAGTCTCTGGATTTCCGACGTGGGAACCGCCGAAGAGGGCATTGAACCCCGCATTGACATCTATCCCGACAAGCACTCCTACAAACCTGGAGACACGGCACACGTGTTGATTGCCACGCATGCGCCCGGGTCGCAGGTTTTGGTAACCACCGAGGGGCAGCAGGTTTACACCTGGTCGCTTCACCCTGCTCCCGGCGATTCACTGACCGTGGACGTTCCCATCGAGGAGCGCTTCGAACCCAATTTCTTCCTCAATATCGCGTTCGTAAAGAACGAGCAATTCCTTGAGGGTTCTAAGAACATTTCCGTGCCGGCGGCGGAGAAAGTTCTGAAAATCACCGTGGAAACCGACAAGCCGCAGTATCGGCCGGGCGAGCAGGTTACGTACACTCTCAGCGCGCAAGACGCGCAGGGGCACCCGGTAAGCGCGGAGTTGAGCCTGGGCGTGGTGGATGAGGCCATCTATGCGGTCCGCCCGGATACGGTCGAGCCTCCGGAGAAGGTGTTCTACGCGCGCGGATGGGACAAAGTCTTTACCCAATTCTCCACCACCTACTGGTTCATGGGGTATTCAGGCCGGCACAAGATGGAGCTTTCCCAACTCCGCGCGCCCACGCGGCTGGCCGATTTCAAGAACCCGCAAACGGTTCAGCCCAAAGTTCGCAAGTTCTTCCCCGACACCATCCAGTGGCTGCCCACCCTGGTGACCGATGCCAGCGGCAAGGCGCGCGCGTCCTTCAACTTCCCGGATTCGCTCACCACGTGGCGGGCCACGGTGCGCGCCGTTACGCGCAACACTCTGGTGGGCCAGGTGGTGGCGAAGGTCATTACGCGCAAGAATCTGATCCTGCGCCTGGAAACTCCGCGCTTCATGGATCAAGGCGACACCGCGACGCTGGTGGGAATCGTCCATAATTATCTGGCGACGGATAAGACCGCCAAGGTCTCACTCGACGCGCAGGGAGTGGAGCTGGCCAGCCCCGCCGAAGCCAGCGTCAACGTTCCCAAGAACGGTGAAGCCGTGGTGACGTGGAACGTGCGCGCGTCGAAGATTGCGCAGGCAAAATTCCTGGCCAAAGCGCTGACCGATGAGGAATCCGACGCGCTCGAACTGGAAATGCCGGTGGAGCCCTGGGGACTCCAGCAGAGCGTGGCGCAATCGGGAGCTCTGCGGGGCGACAAAGACGAAATCAAACGTTCATTGGTTCTCCCCGCAGGACGTCAACGCCGATGCCTCCACGCTGCGCATCGACCTGGCGCCTTCGATTGCCGGCACGCTGATGTCGGCGCTGGATTTCCTGGCCACGTATCCCTACGGATGCGTGGAGCAGACCATGTCAAGCTTTCTCCCCAACATTCTGGTGACGAAGGCCGTGAAGGATTTGGGGCTAACGCCACCAGCGGCCTCCGACCGAGCTGGAAAAGAAAATTGCCGCGGGGCTCGAGCGACTTTACTCATTCCAGCATGACGACGGCGGATGGGGCTGGTGGCAAACCGATGAGACCCATCCCTTCATGACGGCCTATGTGGTGGCGGGCCTGGCGCAGGCGAAAGAGGCAGGATACCCGATTGACGGGCAGCGGCTGAAAAATGGCCGTGATTCCCTACTGAAACAGATCAAGGAAAATCCCCGCGCGCTTGCGGACATTCGCGTGTACATGGTTTACGCCCTGGCCTTGAGCGGCGAGCGTGGACCGTACCCTGGTGGAAGAATTGTATTCCTCGCGCGAAAAGTTCTCCGCGCACGGACAGGCGCTGATGGCTCTGCTGCTGATGCAGCTCAAAGACTCGCGCGCGCAGGAATTCGTAAAGCTGCTGGAAGCGAGCGCCCGCTCGGAAGGTCCCTTTGTTTCGTGGAAATCCGAACGCCAGGAAATGCTCGACTTCTCTTCCGACAATTCCTTTGAGACCACGGCGTATGCGCTCAAAGCTCTCGCCAATCTCGACCCGAAGAGTGATTTATTGCCGCGTGCCGCGCGCTGGCTGATGGAGCATCGCTCCGACGGCTACTACTGGGATTCCACGGAGCAGACGGCCACCGCTATCTACGGCTTGATCGATTACCTGAAGATTTCCGGCGAGCTTAAACCGAACTACACGCTGAGCGTCTATCTGAATGGTCAGAAGCTTACAGACCGGAACATTACGGAAAAGGACGTGGCGAATCCGCTGCCCATGGTGCTGACAGCCGCCGCGCCGCAAGTGCATGCGGGCGCAAACGAAGTGCGAATTGTGAAGGCCGGCGCCGGAGTGCTCTACTGGTCGGCTTCGGCCTCCTATTTCTCCCGTGAGCCCAAGCCGCCGCCGAATGGCAGCTACGCTTTGAATGTGGTTCGTGAATACTTCAAGCTCGTGCCGGAGCGGCAGGACAATCGCATCGTCTATTCCGAGCAGCCGCTTACGGGTCCGGTTCAGACCGGCGACGTCGTCGTGGTTCGCTTGACCGTCAGTGCCACGCAAAACGAACAGTACTTGGAGATCGAGGACCCCATCCCCGCGGGCTTTGAGTTTATTGAGCAGGAAGGTCTATACGAGCTCAAAGAAAAACCGCCCTGGTGGGATTTCTACTATACGCAACGCGAATTCCACGACGATCGCGCGGCGCTGTTCTCCACGACTTACGAGCGCGGGCAGGGCCAGTTCCATTACCTGCTGAAGGCCGTGACCCCCGGAACGTTTCAGGCGAACCCTGCCCGCGTGCTGCCCATGTATGAACCGGCCCGGCAGGCGTCAACGCGGGCGGCTACGGTGACGGTGAATGAGCGTTAAGGTGGGTTTCTCCGAGGGTAGCCACGGTCAGTGCAGTTCTGACCGTGGGTTCTTGTCTTTAAGAAAAGCCCACGGTCAGAACTGCACTGACCGTGGCTACCAGCTCGCAGAGCCCTTCGATGCTGCGATGGTAAAACGAGCTTGTCCAGGGTGGGCGGAACGAACGTATCACACATTCCTCGGGAAACATGTTGTTGGAAACGGGCAAACAACGGAGTTGTTTGTCCGAGCAGGACGTGGTCTATATTGTTTGAATCGGTCCGTTGTGTGAAGCGCATGCTTCCGTTTTGGAATTTAGATTTTGGATTACGGAAAAATGCCCCGGTGCTGTCATCCTGAGCGCAGCGAAGGACCCCTGTAGTTCGTGGCGGTTGGTGCATAGTGAAAACTACGGGGGGTCTTCGCCCAAAGTGCGGGCTCAGAATGACAGCGCCTAAACGTTTTTCCGCAACTCATAAAGTCCGCCCTTCCAAACCTGGGAACGCAAGTTCGCACGCTGAGTGATTCATATGAACAGAACCTTTGCAACCTGGAAGTGGAGCCTGGGGGTTGTCGCCCGCAGCTACTGGACCGTTGTGATGCTGGCGGCGCTCATCGCGTTTTGGGCCTTTGCGGCTTATGAATGGCTGGGATTGCCGGAGTCCTCGGCGCTGCTGCTGATCCTTACGTTCATCTGGGCCATCGCGCAACTCCTTGCCACAGTCGGCATCGTGGCGGGAACCGGTTCGGGCGCCGCGGAAACCGCGGCTACAGAGGGCAGCAGCTTCCCACTCAGGTTGCTGTGGACGAATGATCGAAAAAACCTTCTGAACACTTTGGTTTTTTGCCTCGTGAGCTTCGTGCTCGTTTGGCTATGGGGCGCAGTTTTCAGCTGGGTCAATGCGCACTCCGTCGAAGTCGCATCTTTCCTGACCTTTCATTCCGAAAAAGCCGTCAGCCACGTTCCGATTGAGGAAATCTACGCGGTCATCGAGGGGGTGTTGTGGACGGTTATCGGCGGCTTCCTTCTCAGCTTTTTCATCGCTTTATGCCGCGGTGATTGGCGCGGGGCAGGGAAGCAAGCAGGGAAGCTCCTTGCCGGGAGCGCTTTCCAGACTCCCTTTCTGACGAACTTGCTGAGTGTCATCGTGTTCGGGGGAATAGCTTACGAGCTTGCCAACTGGCATCCCATGGTCCCGCCCGGGTTCTGGGATTACACGCAGATGATCGTGCGATTCTCTCTGGCCCTTATCATCATCTCGGCCGGATGGTTGTTCTGGTTGCTGTCCCTGGCGTACCTGCAAGTCCCCAAGCAGGGCCCTCCGCAAATCTGATCCGCTAAACCATTCGAGGAATTCCGAACCTGCCCCGCGCGCATCTCTGTGAAAAGTAGGGTGATAGAGGAAAATCGCTCCCTTACTGAAATTGACCACATTATGCCGGATGGGCGCATGCACGTGAGGATAAGTTGGCTTGATAGCGGCGAGAAAAATTATGAGGCCTTATGAGCAATTAGAAACAGACTTGACCGGGACCATCGGGTGTATAATTAAGAGCTGGAAGTAGCGCGGTTCACGATAGCCGTCAGGTCATGGTGGCCTCTCCTCGCGAGGGCACCGAGCACGGCGGGTCCCAAAGATAATCTGACGTATGGGCTTGGGTCTGGGGCAGTTGGCCGCAAGATTGCTCCGCTAACAGCCGCAGGAGGATTTTTCTAAGCGGAATTAATTCTATGCATCAACTCCTTCTTGCCATTCTGGTGGCACCCACAAACCCGGTGGTCAAGTACTTCTACAAGGTCTTTCACAAGGACCCGTTTCGTGGCATCTATCAGCCCAATGCCTTTGACCTTTCCATCCTCATTCCCTATTTCACCATCCTGATCATCCTGTCGATCTACGGCATTCATCGCTATTGTTTGGTTTATCTCTACGTGAAGAATCGCGGCAAGGCCCCCAAGCCCCAGGGACAATTCGAGGCGTTGCCGCGCGTCACCATCCAGCTTCCTATTTACAACGAGCGCTACGTGGTGGAGCGCCTGCTGGAATCGGTCACGCGCATCGAATACCCGCGCGACCGGCTGGAAATTCAGGTGCTCGACGACTCCACGGACGAGACGCGCATTGTCTGCTCGCGCCTGGTCAGTGAATACGCGAGCGCCGGCCATCCCATCACTTATCATCACCGCATCCATCGCGACGGCTTCAAGGCGGGGGCACTGGCCGAGGGCATGAAGAGCGCCACGGGCGAATTCATTGCCATTTTTGACGCTGACTTCGCGCCGCCGCCGGCCATTCTGCAGCAGATGATTCATTACTTCACCGATCCCAAGATCGCGGTAGTGCAGGGGCGCTGGACGTGGATCAATCGCCACTATTCGAACCTCTCGGAAATTGAAGCGATTCTGCTCGACGGCCACTTTGTCATCGAGCATGGCGGGCGGAATTTTTCCGGCCGCTTCTTCAACTTCAACGGCACCGCCGGCATGTGGCGCCGCGTGGCCATCGACGATGCCGGCGGGTGGCAGCACGATACGCTGACCGAAGATACGGATTTAAGTTACCGCGCGCAGCTCAAGGGTTGGAAATTCGTTTACGCCCCCGATATCGTGTGCCCATCGGAGCTGCCGGTGGAAATGAATTCTTTCAAGACGCAACAGGCGCGCTGGGCCAAAGGGCTCATCCAGGTGGCGAAAAAAATTCTGCCCAAAGTCTGGCGCAGCCACGAACCGCTAAAAATCAAGCTGGAAGCGACGCTCCACCTGACGGCCAACATTGCCTATCCGCTCATGATCGTATTTTCGGTCATCCTGCTGCCGGCCATGATCGTGCGGTTCTACCAGGGCTGGTTCCAGATGCTGTACCTTGACCTGCCGCTGTTCCTCGCCTCTACGTGCTCGGTTTCCAGTTTTTACATGGTGGCGCAGCGCGAACTCTACCCCGGCGAGTGGCGCACCCGCGTCAAATATATTCCGTTTCTGATGGCCACCGGCATTGGCTTGGCTGTTACCAATTCCAAGGCAGTAATTGAGGCGATCATCGGCAAGCAGACGGAATTCGTGCGCACCCCGAAATACCGCTTGGAAGCGCGCGGCGAGGGTTGGGAAGGCAAGAAATACGTGCGCCACCGCGCCGGCTGGATTCCGATCATCGAACTCTGTCTTGCGAGCTACTTCCTCTTTACCACGGTTTATTCCGTCACCGCGGAGAATTATTTCACTACCCCGTTCCTGCTGCTTTTTTTAGTTGGCTACACCTACATGGGGACCATGTCGCTGTTCCAAACCCCGCTGCGACGCCTTGCCAACGCCCTGCCCGGCCTCTTGCGCTGGCGCGCCGTGGAACCCGCCACGTAGCCCTCTTCCCATCTAAGTTTGCTCTGATGCCCGGATGGAGAGGTGCCCGGGCCGCGGGGGCCTTGTCTTGCCAGCAGCGTTGTTCGAACGCACAGGGGGCGGAGTCCGTCATGCGAGCGCCACTCGCAAGTTTCCTACACGTCCTGCCCCCCACACAGGCGGAGGATCGTGTTCAGAAGAGACCGCAATTCAGGACAGGCCAAGGCTGAATCCCCAAGGTTGTTTTCGCGCAAAATCCGATTGGCGTCCCTCGGCTTTATGTAGAACCGGTTACGGTTGCCTGCCTCAAAGATCTCGCGGATTCGGACTGTGGGTGGACGCGTGTGGTTCACAGACTCGGGCGAACCTCCTGGAGAACGCATGTTGTGTCCGGCCAAGCGCTGGATGGTTTCCCAAAACGGAAGTAGCCATGCTTCAAACTCATATTGGGCGGCGTGAGGAAAGAATCTGTTGTTATTGCCAACCCACGTCCGCATTTTGCTTTTGGCATCCTGAGCATCTCTGAAGTCTGTGGTTCCAGTGTAGACATCGGTTAGTGCAATTACGGCGTCGGCTGGGGGCATCCCATTTCGCAAGAGACGCTCTACCTCCCGTTTCAGGCGCTCGCCTGTGGGGATGCGGCCGTCATAAGGCACGGGGTCGAGGCGCGGCATCCTTTCCGGGAGCCGTGGCTCCAAAAAGCGGCGAAGATGGGGTAGAAAAACCCGTTCGGTTTGTCCTTCGATCAGGAGAGCGATCTTCATGCGCGCCCTCCCAGCCGTCCCATGCGCCAAATCTCGTCCAAGGTATACTCAGTCAGCCACGCATCCAAATCCATGCGGTCCGCCCAGGTGAACTGAGCCATCCCGTCTTCCAAAGAATCGATTACGACGACTTCGGCGGGCTTCAGGAAGCGCACGAGACGGTCCGAATGCGTGGCTACAACCAACTGCGTGCGATTTGCAGCTTCCCGCAAGAGTCCGGCAAGCAGGCTCAGAAGTTCGGGATGAAGACTGACCTCGGGTTCGTCGAGGAGAGTAACGGCCGTCAGGCCCGGACTTCCCAGAAGCGTCGCGAGCCACAGGAAACGGAGTATGCCTTCGGAGAGTTGATGCATGTACAGCGGCTTCGAGAGATTCTTATCCCGCCACGTCATGGCCAGCGTCCCCGCCGCTACTGGCGGAAAATCGAGGCGTTCGAATGCCGGGAAGGCAGCGCGCAACGAGTCTTCGATGGCTTCAAACCGGTCGCGGTCCGCTTCCCGCAGGTAGAACAAGCAAGAGACCAAGTCCTCGCCATCCTTCCCCGGTAAAGAGGCCGGCCGCATGGGTTGGGGAAGGCGCACAGGTGAGCGTGGTTCGACATTCAAGACATGATAAAACGTGGAGGAAGCGAGGTTACGGCGGAGATCCTCCGGTTCCTGAAACATTTTGGGAACTTGGGAGAGCGATGTTTCCAGTGGGTTATGCTCCCATGTGGGACGGACCAGACGACCTTGCTCCACTTCGAAGTACCTCACGTCAGATCCCCTGGATTCGATATGCATAAACGGCGGCGGCTGGTAATACCGCTGCTGACTGAGGATCTCTTCGTCGATAACGTAGGACGCGCCTTGTGGTTTCAGGCGCAGGAGGTAATTGAGCGGCTCGTGACCGTGAACCCCCATCGAGAGGCCCAACGACAAGTCTTCTGCCCTGTCATAAGTAATCAATGTTGGTAACCCGGCGAAGTCGCTGATCGCTTTGTTAAGCGAGCCTTGCGCGGAGCTTGCCAGGAGGGAGAACACGTCCAGCAGAGAGGTCTTGCCCGTCCCATTCGCTCCAATCAGAACTGTCAGGGGACGCAACTCAAGTTTAACATCGCAAAGGCGTCGAAAGCCTTTGACTGAAATCTCCTTGAATCCGCTTATACGGTTCGTGTCTGAATCTTTCATGTTGCCAACCTCGGTTCGATGTGCCTCCATCGTCCGTTCTGGGATTTACTGTGTGTAGCAGGGTAGCTGAAATCACCCTCGACCGGCAAGCCACATTGATAGAACCCCCTGCGATCCAAAACATATAGCGCGCTGCGTCTCGAATATGACTTCGCGACCCTTGACCTTGGCGTTATGCTATACGCTTATTTTCGAAAGGGGTTCTGATGCGACGAGGTTTTCAACGCCTGGCAATTCTTGTGCTTACTGTGGTGGCCATCCTGGGGACAGCGCTGGCGGCCGGCGCCTGGGAGCGCGAACCCCTCTTCGTATTTCACGAGCGGCGCGCGCGCTTGATTCGCGACACGGGGGGCGACGGCGTGGTCGTGCTCTTCGGATATGGCGAGGCGGATGTGGCGGCCAGCGTTACCTCTTTCCGTCAGAATGAGGAGTTCTACTACCTCACCGGCTGGAACGAGCCGGAGGCTATTATGCTGCTGTGCCCGAAGGCTCATGCGTCGGGTGGCGGGCCGGAGTTGGGCCAGGAGATCCTGTATATTCCCTCCCACAACCGCGCGGAAGAGAGATGGACGGGACCGAAGCTGGCCCCGGAGGACGCAGCGGCTCCTGCCCGCACAGGGTTTCTTACAGTTCACGGCGTTACGCAATTCGCCGCCGACCTCCAGGAAGCGCTCAAAGGGTTCTCCAAAATTTATACGGAGCTCACACCGCAACCCGAGAGCGGGGAGGAATGCTTCCAGGCGGAGATGGTGAAAAAGATTCGCGACCAAGCGCCACAGGCCTCACTCGCCGACATGCGCCTGACCATTGCGCAGATGCGGGCGGTGAAAAGTCCGGGAGAAATCGCCCTCATTCGCAAAGCTGCGGACGCTTCTGTGGCAGCGCACTTCGCCGCCATGAAGGCAGTAAAGCCGGGGGTGTGGGAATATGAGATTGCCGCTTTGATGAAGTACGAATTTGAACGCCGCGGCTGCGAGTGGCCCTCCTACCCGCCCATCGTCGGTTCGGGTTTTTTCTCCACGGTTCTCCACTACGATCAGGACTCGAACCAGATGAAAGACGGCGACGTGGTGGTGATGGACGTGGCCGGTTCCTATAGCGGCTACGCCAGCGACATCACCCGCACCCTGCCGGTGAACGGCCACTTCACGCCGCGACAGCGTGAGATTTACGAAATCGTGCTGGGGGCGCAGAACGCCGCTATTGCCGCCGCCAAGCCCGGCGTGTACGTGGGTCGCCGCGGCGTGAAGGGCCTGAACGAGATTGCTTACGATTACATCAACACGCACGGCAAGGATTTGCACGGTCAGCCGCTCGGCCAGTATTTCATTCACGGGTTGAGCCATCCCATCGGCCTGAACGTTCACGATCCCATGGATTATAACCGGGCTCTCGAACCCGGCATGGTGATCACGATCGAGCCGGGCATATACCTTCCCGAAGAAAAAATCGGCTTCCGGATCGAAGATGACATTCTCATTACGCCGGGCGGCAACGAACTGCTCACCCGTCAACTCCCGCGTGAGGCAGAGGAGATCGAAAAGTTGATGGCGGGGAAATGAGAAGCCGGGATACGGTAAACGGTAGACTGCAGACGGGACACAGGCTTACGGCATCGAGCGCTTGGGCCCGCCTACCGTTTGCCGTCTCCTGGGTCGCGTGGATTGCAATTGCCGGGTGGCGTGGTTAGAATCACGCGTCTCACTATTCCGGCATTGCGACGAGTTCCGAGGGAAAGGAGTACACTGATTCGATGAGCCGACTTTCATTTCGATGCTTAGCCCTTCTGGGTCTTCTGGCGATGGTTCTGGCGGCCGTGCCCACCCTTATCGCACAAGCCCCGAATGAACCGGCGACGCACGATAAGATTATTCATTACGTCCGCGCGCGCTTTGCTATTCCTGACTCGGTCAAGATCACGATGACCGATCTGCGCGAAAGCATCTACGCGGACTACCTCGAAACCACGATGGTGCTCGACGACGGCAAGGACAAGCGGTCGCAACCACTTTTCGTTTCCAAGAACTTGCGCTATTTGGTTCAAGGCAACATCTTCAATCTTGGCGGCGACCCCCGCCAGGATATTATCCGGCTGATCTCACTCGAGGACCAAGCTACGCAGGGGCCCTCCAACGCCCCGGTGACGCTGGTTGAGTATTCCGACCTCCAGTGTCCGGTTTGCGCGCGCATGCATGAGGAGCTGGAAACGGACATCGTCCCCAAATACGGTGACAAGCTGCGGGTGGTATTCAAGGAGTATCCTATTGTCGCCATCCATGATTGGGCGCTCACCGGAGCCATCGCCGCGCAATGCGCTTATCAGATTGATCCCTCCAAGTACGTCGCTTTTCGCTCCGCGGTTTACAAAAGCCAGGAGAGCATTTCCGCCGAACATGCCCGTGACATGCTGCTGCACCTCGGCGCGGAAGCTGGGGTCGACAACATGAAACTCGCTGCCTGCATCGACTCCAAAGGCTCCCTTTCGCGTATAGAAGCGAATATGCACGAAGGGGACGCGCTCGGCGTTGCATCAACTCCCACCAGTTTTATCAACGGGCGAGCTATTGTCGGCGCTTCGATTTCCACAGATTTTTACAAGCTCATTGACGAAGCCATGGGCGACCCCAAGCAATAGCTTGCTTCGCTTGAGAATTCGTTTTGGCTTTGACTTGGAACCATAACGCTGGAAGATGGGCGCCGAGGGGACATTGGCGTAGGCCGCAGACCTGTGCAAAGTCGCCGCAGCCCTTGCTGTCAAGGGCGGCAATAAGTCCGTGAAACTTTGTTTCCCCACGCGTGTTATCAACTGTAATGGGACGGCGAGTTGTTAACTTTGTTAAATGCGAGTGGTGAATTGTTAACTCTTGTTAAATATGCGTTATGCGGGGACACATGGTAACGGGCCGCGTGTATAATGCGTCCTAAGGTGAGTGGAGGGAATTTGAATATGCGACGGAAAATTGCGATTGGGACATTGGGTTTTATGGTTTTGCTGGCGGCGGCGCTGGTCTGTTGGGCTGAGGAAGGCGCTCCCCAAGCAGCCGATCCCGGGCAAGGCCAGCATCAACGGAGTGGGGGCGGGCAGCATCAGTGGGGTGACGGCCCGCAGCGATTTGCCGGAGGCGACCGGGGCCAATTCGGCGGCCAAAGACATGCGGGTGGGCCTGGAGGGCACGGTATGGGTTGGCAACGCGGCGGCCGGCGCCGATTTGGCGGCGGCGAGGGCTTTCTGCGCATGGCTGAAAATCCCCGCGTGCGCCAATATCTTGGTCTCACGGACGAGCAGGTTGGACGCTTGCACAAGATCGGCGTCGATGCGGAGAAAGCTTCCGTGCAGACTCGCGCCGATATGCAATTGCGCCACATTGAACTTCGTGAACTTTTAAGGGCGGATAGTCCTGATCACGACGCGATCATGCAGAAAATTGATGAGGTGAACGCCCTGCAAGGAAAGATGCAAAAGCAGCGCGTGGAAACAATGCTCTCCGCGCGAAGCGTGCTCACCCCGGAGCAGCTAAAGAAGGTCAAGACCTTTATGGAAAATCGCGGCTCCGGCGGCGGTCCGGAACGCGGACACATGATGGAGCGGCGTGGCGGACCGGGACGGCCGCCCGGCCATCCTGGCGGTCCTGGGGGCGCTCCCGGTGGCTCTAGCCCGAAACCGCAAACACCACCTTCTCAGTAAGAATCGTAACCTTGGAATGCCGCTGGTGGTTCGGCGCCCTCGTTCCACCGGCGGTTACCCGATTTCGTAAGGTATAGCGGTACAGTGTGGCTTTTGGGCGGGGGCAACCTGGCACGTTGAATTGTGTGACGGCATGTTCGCCGCCTTTTTGTTTGGAGGGATGCGGCGCTCGCCGAGAACGGCGGCGGAACGCTTTGCCACTGTCCGCAAGTCTTCCACTTTGCACGTCGATTCCCTGCGACATATAATTGCTTGTTTAGGCTTTGGGGTCCGGGCCTCACCGTGTCTGTCCGCCTGCGGCGCCAAAACCGGCGGGACGGCACTGCCCGCCTCAGGAGCAGGAGATCCTTGAGCACTGGCGAGAACCCATCCATCAGCACGCGTGCGCTGATCGAAACTCCGGGAGTGGCGGAAACCGCGCGCAGCGCTGCAGCGGGAGATGCCGCAACCGGGGCTAAGGCGCCCGGCACTGCCGGGACCAGCTCGCTGGGTGAGGAGATTGTTGTCCGCGGGGCGCGCGTTCACAACCTGAAGAATATCGACTGCACGATTCCCCATAACAAAATCACCGTGGTTACGGGGCTTTCGGGCTCGGGGAAGTCCAGCTTGGCGTTTGACACGCTCTATGCCGAAGGCCAACGCCGTTACGTGGAATCGCTCTCGGCTTACGCGCGGCAATTTCTCGAGCGCATGGAGAAGCCGGACGTCGACGAGATTTCCGGTATCGCCCCGCCGGTGGCCATTCGGCAGAAAAACACCACGCGCAATCCGCGCTCGACGGTGGCGACGGCAACCGAAATTTATGATTACTTGCGCCTGCTTTTTGCGCGCATCGGCGTCACCACGTGCTATCGCTGCGGCCAGGTGGTCGAGAGGGACCATGTTGACGCCATCGCGGAAAGCGTCCTGGCGGGGGAACCAGGCCGCCGCTTTTATGTGCTGTTTCAGGTGAACCCGGGGGTTTCAGCAGAACCCAAGATTCCCCTCAGCCCTGACCCTAAGGGTGCAAAACCATCCGAGCCCGGCATAGCGAACCGGGGTGGTTCCACAAGGCGTAAACGGCCGGCGGCTGGCGAGGGGGGGAGTTTTTCCCACCCCGTGGCGGGGCCCGCGCCGCCCGGTGAGGATTTGAAGCCCCGGCTTTTCGCCCTTCGCCACCGCGGCTATAACCGTTTGTACCAGCAGGGGCGCGTATTTGAATTTTCCACGCCGGAGTCCTTGCTCGACGTGGATTTCGCGCAGCCTGTTTACATTCTGGTGGACCGCCTCGCGGTGGCGGCAGACATTCGCCAGCGGGTCATCGATTCGGTGGAACTTTGCTACCGCGAGTCCGGCGAAGCGATCCTGGAATTCCTTTCGCCGGACCCCGCCATCCCCCCGGAAAGGTGGGTCTTCAACGAGCGCTTTGAGTGCAAGACCTGCAAAATCGTCTATCAGGACCCGGAGCCGAGCCTGTTCTCGTTCAACAATCCTTACGGAGCGTGCCCGCGTTGCCAGGGGTTCGGAAATACCATTGATTTCGATCTCGACTTGGTAATTCCCGACAAGAACAAGACTCTGGCCGATGGCGCGGTAGAACCCTGGACCAAGCCGCGGTACCGCCAGCCGCAGAATGAAATGCGCCGCGCCGCGCGGGCGGGGGGAATTCCCCTCGACGTTCCTTACTACAGGCTCAACTCCGAGCAGCGGCGCTGGCTGGTGGAGGGCGACGGCGATTTCGGGGGAATCCGCGGATTTTTTGAGTACCTCGAGCGGAAAAAGTACAAGCTCCACGTGCGCGTGTTCCTCAGCCGTTATCGCGGCTACACCCTGTGCCAGGAATGCCAGGGCGGACGCCTGCGCCGCGAAGCGTTGAACGTGCGCGTCGAACAGAAAAGCATCACCGAAGTCTGCCGACTGTCTATCCAGGACGCTTATCGTTTTTTCAATGAGCTACGCCTTTCGCCCGAGCAACAGACGATTGCGGAAAGGATTCTGGAGGAAATCCGATCACGCTTGAAGTTCCTCTACCGCGTCGGGCTGGAATACTTGACCCTGGACCGGCTGGCTTCCACGTTGTCCGGCGGCGAATCGCAGCGCATTCAGTTAGCCACGGCGCTGGGCTCCAACCTGGTGGGGGCGCTTTATGTTCTGGATGAGCCTTCCATTGGCCTGCATCCGCGCGACACCGGCCGCCTGATCGAGATTTTGAAAACCCTGCGCGACCTGGGGAACACGGTGCTGGTGGTCGAGCACGATGCCGAGATGATGAGCGAGGCCGACAAACTGCTGGACCTCGGCCCTGGCGCGGGCGAGCACGGCGGCCGCATCATTTACGCGGGCGATTTGGCGGGGTTGCGCGCTGACCCGCATTCACTGACGGGGCGGTATCTTTCGGGGGAACTGCAAATTCCCATTCCCAAGGAGCGCCGCAAACCCGGCAAGGCCTGGCTGCGGATTCGCGGCGCGCGCCAGCATAATTTAAAGTCCATTGACGTGGAAATCCCTCTTGGGCTCATGGTGTGCGTCAGCGGTGTCTCCGGATCGGGGAAGTCCACCCTGGTTCACGATGTGCTCTACAACACGCTCATCTCGCGCCGCGGGCTGCAGGCCCCCCGCGCCGAGTGCGAACGCATTGAAGGCGACCAGCAACTCGCGGAAATTGTGCTTGTCGATCAATCACCGCTGGGCCGCACGCCCCGCTCCAATCCCGTCACCTATATCAAGGCCTTTGACGCCATCCGTGATGCCTTCGCCTCCACTCCGGAAGCGCGCAAGCGCGGGTACTCGCCGGGATATTTTTCCTTCAATATTCCCGGAGGACGCTGCGAGACCTGCCAGGGCGACGGCACGGTGACGATGGAAATGCAATTCCTTGCCGACGTTGAGCTGGTCTGCGAAGAGTGCCGCGGACGCCGTTTTAAGCCCAGTATTTTAGAGATCCAGTACAAAGGAAAAAATATCTACGACGTTTTGCAGATGACGGTGAAAGAGGCACTGGCCTTTTTTTCCAATGTGCCCAAGTTGACCAGCAAGGTCCGCGTGCTGGAGGAAGTTGGGCTGGGGTATCTGAGGCTGGGACAATCGGCCACCACGCTTTCCGGGGGCGAGGCCCAACGCGTGCGCCTGGCCGCCTACTTGGCGCACCGGACCAGCGAGAACAGCCTTTTCATTTTCGATGAGCCCACCACGGGTCTCCACTTTGACGACATCAGCAAATTGCTGATGGCTTTTCGCCGTTTGATTGATTCCGGCGCCACCGTTTTGATCATCGAACACAATATGGACGTCCTGAAGACTGCGGACTGGATCATTGATCTCGGCCCGGATGGCGGCGATTCCGGGGGATATGTGGTGGCCGCGGGCCCGCCCGAAAGTCTCCTGAAGAACAGCCTCTCGCTGACGGGAAAGTTCTTGGCGAAATATCTTCCTACTAATTCCAAGCCACCGCGCGGCGCGGCAAAAAGTAAATGTGAGTAGTCAATGGTGAATTGTGAAACAAGACGTACTTCTACCGCCCGTGTTATGGCACTAGTAATTTACAATTTACTATTTACAATTCACTATTTACTAATTCCAGCGCCAGCGCGGGGTGAGGAGCAGAGCGCGCCCTTATCGCAGGAACAAACCCTCAAGATGCTTCAGGCCGGCGTGCCCTCCCGGCAAATCGAGGCTTTCGCGCGTGATGATGGCGTCGATTTCAAGGTAACTCCCGCTCTCGAACGCGACTTGCGCAAAGCGGGGGCCACCGAAGGGCTCATCCAATTGCTGAAAAAGCTGGGCAACGGGCCCGCCCCGGCGCAGCCCGTTGCCCCCGCCCGCTCCGCGGATCTTTCCGCGTTATTGCATACGGCGGAGGACGCGCTCGCGCGGAAGGACTACGCCGAAGCGGCGAAGGCGCTGGAGGCCGTCGTCGCGCAGCAGCCCGCCATGCCGGAGGCTTGGTTCAATCTGGCCTATGCTTACACCGGTTTGCACGAGCCGGAGGAAGCGGCGAAGGCCTACCAGAAGACGCTGGAGCTTGCCCCCGATCTTTTTGAAGCGCGGCTGAACCTGGGAATTCTGCTGATGGAACAGAAGGATCCGCAAGCGGCGCTGGAACATTTGCAGAAGGCCACGACGCTCAAACCGGAGCATGCCCGCGCCCACTTGTATTACGCGCGAGCCCTCGCCCAAACCGGCCAGCCGGAGGCCGCTGGGAAGGAGTTTCAGGAGGTTGCCCGCCTCGACCCGCGCCTGGCGATTGCGCAATTTGAACTCGGCCAACTCGAACTTCAGCAGAAACACCCGGCGGAGGCGCTCGCTGCCTTCGGGCAGGCCCTGGCATTGGATCCGAAACTTGTGCAGGCGGACCTGGGTGCCGCCCTGTCCGCCGAGGCGCTAAACGACAACGCGCAGGCGGTTACGCATTTCGAAAAATACCTGGCATCGCGGCCGGATGATGTGGAGACGCAATTCCACCTGGCGCGGCTTTACTTGCAGCAAAAGCAAAACGAGAAGGCCCGCGACACTTTGGAAAGCATATACCGTGTAAAACCCGGCCTGCCCGGCCTTACGGCGGCGTTGGGCGATGTCAACGCCCTCCTGAAAAAGCTGCCCGAGGCGGAGAAGTATTATCGCCTGGCGGTGACTGCACAGCCGGGCGTCGTTGACCTCCATCGCGCTCTCGGGCAGATCCTGTTGGACGAGGAAAAATATCCGGAGGCCGAAGGGGAGTTCCGCACTGCCCTGCAACTGGACTCACACAATCGCGACGCCGCCATCGGGCTGGCTTCCAGCCTGTACTTTCAAAAACGATATCCGGAGGCTGTGCCGCTTCTTGAACAGTTGGCAAGCGCCCCGGATGCGGCGCCCTACGTGTTCTTCGTCCTGGCCACCAGTTACGACCACCTTAAGGCGCGCAAGGAAGCGCTGGCCAATTACGAACGCTTCTTGAAACTTTCACACGGCGAAAATCCGGATCAGGAATGGCAGGCAACTCAGCGGGTAAAGCTTCTCCGCCGGGAGCTTTCAAAATAGCTATAATCTAAGAGTATGGCGCGGGAACCCTGCACAGTCTTAACGATCGGGTTGGCTGTTGGGGTGATTTTGGTGGCCGGGTTGGGCGTCATGGGACGCGAGACGGAAGCGCAACTGCTCCAACGGATCCAGAGCCAACAGAATCCCGTTAAGAAGGCGAAGGGCGAAATCAAGCTTGCCAGTCTAAGGCTCACGCAAGTTCAGGATGCTTATTCGCAGGGTCATATTGAGGCGGGCGCAAAGCTTCTTGAAACGTATGTCGACACCATGAAGACCTCCTGGAAGCTTCTCCAGGATTCCGGGCGGAAGGCATCGAAACAACCGGAGGGTTTCAGGGAATTGGAGATCGCGCTCCGCGAAGATGTGCGCTTGCTTGAAGATTTGGGGCGGAAGGAAAGTTACTTTGACCGTGCCCCCCTGATGGATGCGGTGCAGGAATTGGAGCGGATGCGGGGTGAGGTTATTCATGCGCTGTTCCCCGGCGGTCCTCCCCGGACCGGCAAGGGTTCGCCCGCTCCGCCGACAACGAACCCCGGGATCCCCACGGAAGTGCGGTGATTGCCGTATGCGCGCCTTGATGACTTCGACCCTGCTGCTTGTAGTTTCGCTGAGCGTCGTGTGGGGGGCGGAAAAAGGCGATTACATTACCGAAGATGAAGCAGACGAGTTGCGCGAAGCCCAGGCGCCTTCGGATCGTATCGAAAAATATCTGTCGTTTGCGCAAGTCCGCGTGGAGCGGTTCGATGACTACCGTAACCGGACCCCGAACCCGGATTACGATATTCCCGCTTATCTCGATACCCAACTCGACCAGTATATTCGCATCATCGATGCCCTGAAGGACTGCATCGAGGATCACTTCGATCGTCGCGACGACATGCGCGCCGGCCTGAAGAAGTTTCTTGAAATGGGCCCCCACCAGCTCGAGCAACTGCGGCATGTTGAACAGACACCCGACCCCTATATCGCCTCTTATCGCAAATCGCTTGCTGACGCCATTGACGATTTCACCGACGCACTCGACGGCGCCACCAAAGCGCTCTCCGCGCAGTCGAAGCTGTTCGGCGAACTGAAGCGCGACGAAAAGGCTGACGCTCAGACCGTTAAAGACCGCGAGAAGGACGAAAAGAAGCGCACGAAAGAAGAAGAGAAGCTGCGGAAGAAAGAGCATGAAAAAGGTCCACCTACCGACCAGGACGAGGACTAAAGGGGAGTGGACGGTGGTTAGCCTCAACGCTGTTTGCTTGAAGGGTTTCAGGAAGTTGGATCCGAGTATCCTCCGGCGTGACCCCCTCACCCCCGGCCCTTCGCCCCCTTGGGGGCGAGGGGAGGGTTGATTTGATATTTTTGCCTTCTCCCCCAAATAGGCAACGGAGGGGGTAGATTTAATATTTTGCCCTCGCCCCTTGGGGGGAGAGGGTGGACCGCAACCGGCGCCTTCTCCAGCCGGGGTAGGCCGGGTGAGGGGGTCAACCAGGATTAAATTGAGATGCGATTGCCTGCGACGCTTTAAGTAAACAGTATGGGAGCCAGCCGCTGCCTCTATGCAACAAGCCGAACAGCTCGCACTGCCGCTTGCGCCTCCGGCCGACCTTAGCGACATCTTCCGGCGGGTTTTTTCCCGCATGCGGATCAAGTCACCCGTCGTGAATATTGTCGCGCGTTTCCACCCCTTTGCGGGATTGCGCAGCACCATCACCCTGCGCAACGGCGCGATTAAAGCCCGCGTGTCTGATTTGCTGGAGGAAGCTTCGCCGCTGGTCCTCGAGGCCTTGGCGGAAATCCTTTTGGCGCGAATCTTCCGGCGGCGCCCTTCGCGCGAGGCCCGCGAGTGTTATCTCGCCTACACTTTCCGCCCGGCAATGCGCGTGCGAATTGACGCAGCGCGGCGCGAACGTGGTTCCAAACGCTTACTGCCGGCGCGCGGCCGCCACCATGATCTTGAAGAGATTTTCCACGGTTTGAATCACCGCTTCTTCCACGGCCAAATCCCTCCGTCCCGCCTCGGCTGGAGCCACAACAATTCTCGCCGGATCCTGGGCCATTACGATTCCGGTCATGGGACGATCATCCTCAGCCGCAAACTCGATTCCCCCGCGGTTCCCCGCTACGTGGTCGAGTACGTCGTTTATCACGAAATGCTGCACATCCGCATTCCGGTCGAACGGCGGGGTCAGCGGAGAGTTGTCCACTCGCGAGAGTTCCGCGAGGCCGAGAAAAAGTTCCCCCAATACGAATTAGCCTGCCGGCAAATCAAGCACCTTTGCGCCTGACTCCCCGCTCTACAAGCTGCGGAAAATGCTCACCGAGGAAGTGTAGCGCGACCTGTTTTGTAGGTCCGCGGCTCGTCCGCGATGGGCAAGGGAAAGGAAAAGCCGCGGACCTACAAAACAGGTCGCTACGCCTCTTTCGTCCCGACCGTCGGAATGAAACTTACGGAAACGTAAGCCGGGAGATAGTTCCGGCCCTGCTACTTATTGCGAATCTGAATCAAGGTGATGGCGATGGAAACTGCCAGCAGCGCCACTGCGCCTCGCCAGAAGAAAACCGGATCGGCGAGAAATCCACCTTTGACCAGGCGAACTCCCAGGCCCAGCAGAATTCCAATCGCCGCCAGAATGACAAGAAGATTCGGAAGCCACCGCATAAACGCCTCCTTGCAAACTGAGTTTGAAGCCACGGTCATTTCAGGCCCTTTTCGAACGGGCCGCTGCAAGATTCTCCCGGCATTATAGCGCTGGGATGCGCTTGCTTGGAGAAATCCTGTGGTAACTTATTTTGAAGCAAGCGTGCCATTGATTACATCCAAATAAGTTGGAGCAGAAATCCTGGACCTGCCGTTTCGCCGGGGGTTTATACTAAGGCTGAAAGACCGAGGTTACGCCATGCCGTATTGCGCTGAATGTTTAATTGAATATGTGGAAGGTACTGCCCAGTGCGAAGAATGTGGCGCTGTCTTGCTACCCGGTTCGCCGCCCGAGCCGCCTCCGCCTGTCGATCTCAGCGCGGAAAAAGATGTGAAGCTGGTCCCGGCACGCATTTTTGCCGGCTCCACGGCGCCTATGGACGCCGAATTGGCGCGCAACATTCTTCAAACCCAGGGGATTCCCAGCACGATGTCGGGTGAGGGTCTCGCGGACCCATTCCCCGTGTCGGAAGTGCACTTGCTCGTACGCGAGCAGGACGCCGAGCACGCCGAGCGTATCTTGCAGGAATACCTCGACGCGAATGTTCCGTCCAACACGGAAGAGTCGGATGCCGCCGAGGGGGGGTAGCGTCGGCAGGGGCTGGGGGTTAGGGATTCGGGGGGGCCGGGGCAGGCGTCGCCGCGGCGACACGGTCGCGACCTGCTTCGCGTCTTCATCTTGGCTGCCTGCCCTACCGCGTGAAGCTCTTTGCGCAGCCAATCATTGACCAGCGATCCCACGTTTGTGCTTCGTTTCCCGGCATGTTCTCGGACGGCCTCGGCGATTTTGGGATCGAGGTCAATGGGGATATTCAGTTCGGCATCCGCACGGAAGAACTTTCCACATAAACGAGCGGTCGCCCACACCCGCTTTTTTTCCCCGCACAAGACGCGGAGGCGCGAACCGCCTTTGCTTCCCTTACTACAATCATCGATCACACGCTGATTTTGCTGGTGCGCGGGAGGGATTTCGGACAATTAGACGCCCCCATTTTACGATTTTTTCCTACCGGTAGGAAATTGCATAATAATTGTGTTGACAAGCTATCGGCCTCATGCGCTAGTCTACGATTGAGAGTAGTAGGCAGTGGGCAGTAGGCTGACTCCTGGCTTCAGAACGCTGGCTGGCCACTATCCACTCACCACTATTTACTATTCTCTATCCACTGCCCCTGGGAGGTTTTATGTCACTGGTAAAAAGCCCGCGAATGACCGAGAAGAAACTGGCCGCGATCCGGCGGAACCAGCAGCTTTCCCACGGCCCGGCGACGGACGAGGGTCGCGAGCGCATCCGTGCCGCCCATCTGCGCCATGGGTTCTACGCGAATGAAGAAGAGGTGGCTTTGCGCGCCCTCGGCGAGGAGCCCGCCTACTTCCAGGAACTGCTGGAAGGACTCTGGGAAACCTACCACCCCAGCGATGCCGCGCAGGAGGGACTGGTGATCCGTCTGGCCCGCGCCACGTGGCTGATGAATCGCGCCGACCGCATGCAGGAAGGCTACGCGGTGCGCCAGGCCCAGGACGTGAGCCGCGGACGGCAGGACCGGCTGCACGCCCGGATGATGCGGCTCAGGATCACGGCGGACAGTTTGCGGCGGCTCGTCCAGTCGGTGGCGCGCGAGCATTACGTCACCACTCCCGCCGACCTGGAGAAGATGAAAAAGCTGCACGAGGAGGGGGTGGTGAAGGAAATGGGGGAAATTGCTCTCGCCCTCTTCATCCGGCTTCAGGCGCCGGGCACGGATGAGAACGGCATTGACGAGTTCGAGAAGGCTCGCCGGATGGTTGACCAAGTCAAGGAGATCTTTGGGGTTGGTACGACCGCCGACTTTGGGCCCAAAGCGAACGTCGCGCCGGATTCCTCAGAAAGCCAGCCGGAAGCTGGTGATGCCGAAGAGGAGGATGACCGATATCCCAACATCACCGCAGCAGAATGGGAGGCACGGGAGCGGCCGCGCCAACTTCTGGAAAATATCCTCACGCGGCAGGTGGAGTCTTGCGAGGCGCAGCGGAAAGCCATCCTGAAGGAATCCCTGAAGGGTCCCTCGCCCTACGAACATGCCGCGGAAATCGCTCCCACCCATGCCAACGCGACGGCCATGCAGAGATTGGAGGATTGCAACCTTCGGCAAGTTGAGCGCATTACGAGTCTGCTCATGAAGATCAAACGCCAGGAACACGAGATGGAAACCTTTGGACAGGATGATGAGAAAATTGGCCGTGGTTTGAAACGATATATCAGAAAATAAAGGGACTTAATAAAAGCCCAGGTCTCAACGTGTCAGGAGTCGGAGGCCCGGGGCTTGGGCTGAGGAGAATCGGGTGATCGAACTGCTTGCTGGTCACTTGTCACTTGTCACTGCGCCGTGGGTATTCGGCCCCAGTTCCTTCTGCAAGCGCACCACAGCTCGCTGGGCGTCCTTGGCATCGGCGGCGTCTTTGGCGGAGGGAAGTTCGTCGAGGTAATGCTTGTAGCTGTCGAGCGCTTTCTGCTTCTCCTTCATTCGCTCATAGACCTTTCCCAACCCCAGGTACGCCGGCGCGTAGTGAGGGTTTAACTTCACCGCTTCCTGAAACCGGCTGAGAGCACCCTTCAGGGCTCCCTTATGCAAATAGACGTTCCCGATCTCGACGCACTTCGCCGGGCCGGGACTGTCGTAGGTCCAATCATCATAGGTCGGGGTCGGAGGCTTTTCAGGAACCTGCGCGCGGGCGAGTGGTGCAGCCACCACCGCGCCCAGAACCACACACCATGCGGCCTTGAGGCACTTTGACATCGATCCCATTTTCCTTCGGCAGGGCCGAAGGTGTCAATGTTGTGCTGAAGTTTTACATCCGGTCCGTATAATTTTTCCCCGAAGGAAGGCGGCGGGAATCCGGCCGGTCACTGCAACTCACCGGGATATAAGCCCTGTTGCTTTTGGCCATCCTCGTGCTAAAATCCCAATGGGGCAGCACGTCTTAAAAGTTAATCGAAATTCATGAGGCCCGGAGTACGTTGCATGCGGACCATGGATCGGTTGTGTCTGCTGGAAACCTCCGCTGAGGAATACAAGCAGCGGACGTTCGCCTTTACGATTGCGTGCGTCGTTGAGACTGTGGCTGTGGGTTTGTCCGTGCTGGCGTGCGTATGGTTTCCGCACCAGCTATCGGAACGCACGAGCCAGTACGCTCTGATAACCCTTCCTTCGTTAAGCGAGCAGAAACCCATTCTGAAATTACCCCCGCCACCGAAGCTTGCTGCCCCGGAAGTAAAGTTGCTACAGCCTCCCGCACCGGTGGTTGTGCCGGTACCCAGCCGCGGCGCTCCGCCAATCGAAAAGCCGGAAACCCAAGCGAAGCTTGCCGCTCCGAACGCGAGTAAAGAGTCCATCCCTGCGATTGCCGCTCCACCCCTTTTGCCACTCGCGCCGCCGGCCACCCCTGTTCGCACGGGTCTGTTTAGCCCGCCGGTGGAACGCTCGGCGAGCGAATACGCTCCTGTGAGGAACATTGCGACAGATACCTTCAGTCATCCTCAGGTACTGGTGAGTCAAGAACAGGCTGGGGCTCCCGGAAACGTGCCCAAGCTCGGAGCATTTGATTCGTCGGGGGGGCCCGGCAGGCCAAATGGAACCGGGCCACGGGAAAACCCACGAACCGTCGCCACTGCGGGATTCCGAAGTGGCGAGCAATACACCATTACCGATGAGATGGACGAGAGGAACAGACGATCCGTTCGCGAGGCGGGATTCGGAGGTGGGGAGCAATATGTCATTACTGATGATATGAATCAGAGGAACAGACGGTCCGTTCGCGAGGCGGGATTCGCAGGTGGTGAACGATACACAATTAGCGACGATGAGACCCCCGGGCGAAAGACTGTCGCCGCCGCGGGATTCGGAGGCGCCAGCGCAAGTGACGCAGTGCGGGGGCCGGGGGGAGCCGCGCCTACCGCGGTGAAGACCGGCGCCTTCGGCGCCACGCCGCAAACCTCGCAAGCTCCCGCAAAGCCGCGTGCCGCGCCTGCTGGCCCGAAGATCCAGCCTGTGGAGATCCTTTCCAAACCTTTGCCGCAATATACCGAGGAAGCGCGGCGATTGCGCGTTCAAGGCGAGGTTGTGTTGTCCGTGGTGTTTCGGGCCGATGGCACGCTCAAGATAGTGCGCGTGATCAAGTCCCTCGGATATGGGCTGGACCAGATGGCGGAGCACGCCGCCGCCCAGATTCGCTTCAAGCCGGCTGAGCAGGCCGACAAGCCGATGGACTTTCCGGCAACCCTGCACATTGAGTTCCGGCTGGCGTAGAGTGCAGAGTCAGGCATTGCCTTCGGCTGTTTTCTGACTCCCTTGCAGGGCAAAGAACCAAATCCGGCTGATGGAAAGTTAACCTGGAGATAAACCATGATTATTTGCCGCACCCGATACACGCTCGCGCCCTCAGTGCTTTTGGCGGCACTTATCGCGCTTACGGCTCTTGCGTCCGTTGGGTATTGCCAGGCTCAGGCCTCCGCGCCGCGCCAGCCGCAAGCTCAGTCCGCCGAAGTGAGCAGAATCATCGACCGCATCATCGCGGGCGAAAAGCAATACGCTCAGAACCTGAAAGAGTATTCCCCTCGGGTCGAGACTTACCTCCAGTGCGATCGCCCGGACGGCGACTTGGGTGAGACGGTTTCCAAAGACGCCTATTTCCTGGGTCGTCTCAGTATCGACAACAAGCCGAAGGAAATATCCTTTACTTCGGAGACCAAGCTCCAGCAGATGCGCGATGGCTTTGAAGCCATCGCCACGCCTTTTCTTTCGCCCGATCATTTCCTGAGCCACCTTGCGACGTCCACGATGGTGGATGCGCGTAACTTCGACCTTCAGCACTACACGTTCGTTCCCGTCGGCTGGGAGTACGTGGGAGATGTGCGCTGTCTCGCCGTCGACGTGCGCCCAAGCTTCGATAATGAGGTGAAGGGGGCATTCGAAGGGCGCATTTGGGTGGAGGACCGCAACTATGCCATTGTTCGCCTGAACGGCAGGCGGGTCAATCCTCCGGGATTCAGGTCCTACACTCATTTTGATTCGTGGCGCGAGAATCTCCGGCCGGACCAGTGGCTGCCCGTGTACATCTACAGCGAGGATTCGGATTTGCGCGGCAAGTTGCGGATCAAGTCGAATACGCGCTTCTGGGGCTTTGATCTTGCTGACCACCGGCAGGAAGAGTGGACAAAGATATCGGTGGAAAGCCCGGCCCCCGTTCACGACAGCAGTGATGCCGGTTCAGACCTGTCGCCTGTTGAAGCTAAGCGGCAACTCGAGATGCAAGCGGAGCACAACGTGCTGGAGCGGCTGGAAAAGGCCCGCTTGATCGCGCCCGCCGGTCCTGTTGACAAAGTCTTGGAAACCGTTTTAAACAACCTGGTGGTCACCAATCACCTCGATAACTTGCCTCCGCTGCATTGCCGCGTGATGCTGACGGCCCCGCTGGAGTCCTTTAGCCTGCGTTTTACCATTGTGCTCAGCCGTGGTCTCATTGATGTCCTGCCCGACGAGCCGAGCCTGGCTATGGTGCTGGCGCATGAACTGGCCCACGTGGCACTGGGCCACAAGCTCGACACGAAGTATGCGTTCAACGATCGCCTTTTTTCCTCCGATGAAGAAACCTTGGCCACGCTGGATTTGGCCCGGAGCAAACAGGAGGAAGCGGCGGCCGATGCCAAGGCTCTGGAGTTCCTCAAGAATTCGCCCTACGCTGATAAGCTGGGTAACGCTGGCCTGTTCCTGCGCGCGGCTGCCGCAGCCGCACCGACCATGCCGCACCTTTTCGGCCCCCACCTGGGCAATGGCCTGGTTCCACGCCGCGGTGAAGCAATCCGCATGGCGGCATTGATGAGTGGCGCCCCTGCGATCCAACCAGCGAAAATCGACCAGCTCGCGGCCCTCCCTCTCGGTTCCCGGATGCAGGTAAATGCTTGGGACGGAAGCGTCACCTTCCCAAACCGGAAGGCCGTGCCGCTCCTTGACCCCGGTGAGAAAATGCCTTTCCTGGTTTCTCCCTTGTTTCCCCATTTGACGCGCTATGAAGGGATGAATACCACCAAGGTGGCCGCTCGCTAAGCTCAATAATTGCGGGATACCCCTACGGGTACGCGCAGAGAGTGAGCCATATCGTCCTGCCTGCTGGTTATGGGTGGGGCACGCAAAGTCAGGTGATTCCTTCGAACTTGTTTCCATCCACAATCTCTCCTGCTTTCATCGGCCCGTCAATCGGAGTTCTGCTTACGAATGCATGGTTAAACCCGCCGCCGGTGGATGATTTGCAGTTTTCCTCAGAATATGTCGACGAAACGAAACGCAGTTATTAAAAGCCCCTTTCACAACTCCGGCTCCCAGCGGGATAATAAAACGTTGAGGGACAATTGAACCCGAACCTTCACAATAAAGCGGAAGCGCTGCCCGCCCAACCCGGTGTTTACGTCTTCAAGGACGAGAGCGGCAAGCCCATTTACGTGGGGAAGGCGAAATCGCTGCGTGCGCGGGTGCGCTCGTATTTCCTCGAGCCGCGCTCGGCGGATGAAAAACGCGACCTCATGCTGGACGCCGCGCATGACCTGGAAACCATCCTCGTGGACAACGAACACGAGGCGATGGCGCTCGAAAACAATCTGATCAAGCAGTTCAAGCCACGCTACAACATTCTGCTGCGCGACGACAAGTCGTACCCCTACATTAAGTTCACGGCCTACGAACGCTTCCCGCGCGTTTACGTGACGCGCCGCGTGAAGAAAGACGGCTCGATCTATTACGGGCCATACTTTCCCGCCAACCTCGCCTATCGAATCGTGGATTTCATTCACCGGCACTTTCGAGTTCCGTCGTGCCAGGTGGACCTTACACGTTATCATCCGCGGCCATGCTTGCAGTTTTACATCAAGCGCTGCCTTGGACCGTGCGTGGAGAACTTGACCACGCCGGAACGATACGCGGAGGCCGCGCGGGACGCGCGGTTGCTACTGGAAGGCCGCGAAAGCGATCTAGTCCGCAGCCTGCACGGCCGCATGACGGATGCTTCCAATTTATTGGAGTTCGAAGATGCGGCCCGCTATCGCGACCAGATCCAGACGGTGGAAGAACTTCGCGAGCGGCAGAAAATGGCGGCGAATTCCGGCGAGGAAGCTGACATCCTGGGTTTTCACCAGGAAGGCCCGCTGGTGGCCGTCAACCTTTTCCACTTGCGTGGCGGGCGCGTGCTGGACCGGCGCGAGTTTTTCTGGGAGGATTTGGAAGAATTCAACCCACGCGAATTCTTCTCGTCGCTGCTCAAGCAAATCTATCTGGACCAGCAGTATTTGCCGGGCGAGATTCACGCGCCCGCTGATTTCGACGATCGCGAGCCTCTGGAGGAGGTGCTCTCCCAAAGGCGCGGTCGCCCCGTCCATATTTTCACGCCGCAGGCCGGGCGCAAGCGCGCGCTTTTGGAATTGGTGGCGCGTAACGCCCGCCACTCGTTTGAGCGGCGCTTCCGCATCCTTAAACCTCACGCGCGCGAAGTGCTGGAAAGCCTCAGCGAAGCGCTCGACCTTCCCAAACCGCCGAACCGCATCGAGGCCTTCGACGTTTCCCACATCCAGGGAACCGATATCGTTGCGTCCATGGTCGTATGGGAAGCCGGGAAAATGAAGAAATCCGACTACCGGAAGTTCATCATCAAGAGCGTGCCCCAGAACGACGATTTCGCCAGCATGAAGGAAGTTGTGGGGCGCCGCTACCGGCGGTTGCAGGAGGAAAAGAAGGCCCTTCCGGACCTGGTGCTGATCGACGGCGGCGTGGGCCAACTTCATGCGGCAGCGGCGGCCCTGGAAGAGTTGGGAATTATCAACCAGGCGCTCGCCAGCATCGCCAAACGGGAGGAGATTCTATACGTACTTGGGACGCGAGAATGAACCCGTCGTGCTCGATCACCACTCCCCGGCGTTGCACCTGATTCAGCAAATCCGGGATGAGGCCCACCGCTTTGCCGTCACTTTCCACCGCGCCCGGCGCGCCAAGCGCGAAGTCACAACCGAACTATTGCAGATCCCCGGGGTAGGGGAAAGAACCGCCCGCAAGCTCCTGAGTCAGTTTGGTAGCTTGACCGAATTGAGGAAAGTCTCCTTGGAGGAACTTGGCCCAGGTGGTAAAGCAGTCCCAGGCCAAGACGGGTGTTCGAATATCTGGCTGCCAGCGGAGGAGATAATAAATAATCCGTCTGGACGGTCTAATATATAATTGCAAGAAAAATTAGAATATTGCCTTGCACGTGGATATTGGGGAGTGCTAGATTAGAGTCTCCGAGAGGGAGGTCTATTATGGCAAATTGCAATGTCGCAACCAAGGTGACGTATTTTGTGGCAGGGGTCGGGATCGGGGCGGCAATTGCCTTGCTCTTTGCGCCCCAGTCCGGGGAAGAGACTAGAAAGCGGATTGTCGAGAAGGCACAAGAAGGCAAGGATTATGTCGCCTCCAAGGGCCGCGAGATCCGCAAACAGGCGGAAGATCTTGTCGATCAAGGCAAAGACCTGGTAAGCAAGCAAAAAGCGCGGTTGGCAGATGTCTTGGAGTCAGGCAAGCAAGCGGCGCGCGAAACCTTCGCACGCTAGCGTTGGGGAGGATAGAAATGAGCGAAGAAAACGATGGATCCAAAGCAGGATTTTTCCTGGCCGGCTTGGGAATCGGCGCAGTTATCGCCCTGCTCTTTGCCCCGCGTTCCGGAAAAGAAACCCGGGACATGATTGTGCAAAAAGCGGAAGAGGGCAGAGACTTTGTGAAGACGAAGAGCGAGGAAATCCGCAAGCAGGCGGAAGACGCGGTGGAGAAGGGCAAGGACCTTGGTCAGCAAACAGAAGGAACTGCTTTCGGCCGCGTTGGAAGCAGGCAAGCAAGCGTACCAGGAAGAAAAGACCAAAGCGAAGTAGAGCGCCTGAGGCGGCTGAGCCTCATGTGAGCGAACCATGGAGCAAAATACTGGGCTGACCGTGGCATTAATTCTCGTCGCGATCGCCGTTCTGATGCAGGCAGGGGCCATGCTGGGGATTTGGCTGGCCATACGCAAAGTTCCCGGGCAGATCGAAAGCGTGCGGTCCGACATCAAGCAGCGACTCGATCCGCTAACGCAGTCGGCTTTGGAAATTGTCAACAACGCCCGTGAACCCTTACGGACCATTACCGCGAACCTGGTGGAAATCAGCCAAATACTTCGTGACCGCACCTCCAATGCCGATCAGGTTGCCGCCGAGTTGTTGGATAAGAGCCGGTCCCAGATCGTCCATGTGGACCGGATGGTTTCCGAATTGGTGGAGAAAGTCGAGACCACCGCGGACGCTGTCCAGAAGGGCGTGCTCGGTCCCATCCAGGAAGTCTCGGCGGTGATCAAGGGAGTTCGTTCCGGCCTGGAATTCCTGTTCACGCGCCGCCGTGTGACCAACGTGAGCGAAGCGACCCAGGACGAGCAACTCTTCATCTAAGGGTTACGCCGGCCGCGGCAAGGCAGACGGCGCAGGGTTTCCGCCCGCTTGATGGCGCGCCCAGCGGCGCGGGAGGTGCCTGTCGCTCGTCGAGAGTGGGAAAAGCCATTTCCTGGCTATGATCGTAAGATAATGTATATCAAAACAAGGTATATCTCATTTGTGGGCATGGTCGCTCTGCTGGCCACCTTGATGAGCCTGACCGCGTGCAAGCAAGGGGCAAACGGGCCCATCGCGGAGAAGCCAGTTCCTCAGCAACAGCCTGTGCTTCCCACCGCACCCCGTTCCACGCCGGAAATGAGCGCCACACCCAGCCAGGCCGCGGGCGTTGCCTGGACGGTTCCCGCGGGTTGGGAAGCTGGGCCCGCGCGCCAGATGCGCGTTGCCACCTACCGCATCCACGCCATCGTGGGCGATCCGGAAGACGCTGAATGCGCGGTCTACTTCTTTGGAACGGGGCAAGGTGGGACGGTGGAGGCAAACCTCGAGCGTTGGGCCCATCAGTTCACCTCTCCGGATGGCCAATCCCTGGCCCAACCGGCGAAAATGGAAAAGCGGGAAATCGCGGGGCTGAAGGTCTCAACCCTTACGGTGTCGGGAACCTATCTGGGAGCGGGTGGAATGATGTCGCAGGAGCAAGTGAAGAAACCCAACTTCCGCATGAGGGCGGCCATAATTGAGGCGCCGGAGGGACTGGTCTTTTTCAAGCTCACCGGTCCACTCAACACCGTAGCGGCGGCCGAGAATGATTTCAATTCGCTACTCGGAAGCGTGCATCGTCAGTAAAGCAGTAGTTAGTGGATAGTGGCGAGTGGTTAGGACATAACCACTATTCTCAAAGGACGTGTGATATCCAACCACCTCCTACTACCTCCTCGCCCTCATAGAAAACGGCGGCTTGACCCGGCGTAATGGCGCGCTGCGGCTCGAAAAACTCCACCGACGCTTCGCAATCCTCATGGGCTTGCACGCGCGCGGCGGCCCCGGGATGGTTGTGGCGAATCTTCACGCGCGCATCCACGGCGTCGCCTGTCGCCAGCGGGCGGATCCAATTCACTTCACGCACCCGGAAGCGGCTGCGGAAAAGGTCGCGGTCCTCTCCCACCACCACACGGTTCTTGGCCGGGTCGATCGCAATCACGTAGAGCGGCGTGCCCACCGCCATCCCCAATCCTTTGCGC
The DNA here is from genome assembly GCA_963825395.1 of uncultured Acidobacteriota bacterium. Classification (GTDB taxonomy): domain Bacteria; phylum Acidobacteriota; class Terriglobia; order UBA7540; family UBA7540; genus Bog-366. The sequence goes on from CAWGTQ010000016.1 coordinate 316,219, forward strand.
TGGCCCACCGTGAAGTATTGAATGCCTTGGTGCTCCCCCAGAACACGTCCGTCAGTCGAGACCACCTCGCCCGCTGCCGATTCCGGTTGGCGCTGCTGCTCGGTCAAATAAGCGTCGATGAACTGGCGATAACTTCCCGTGGGCACGAAGCAAATCTCCTGGCTGTCCGGCTTCTCCGCCACGGGCAGGCGCCGGGCGCGCGCGAGGGCGCGCACTTCCTGCTTGGTCATTTCTCCCAGGGGAAACTCGGAGTGCGCCAACTGCTCCTGCGTCAGTCCAAAGAGGAAGTAGGCCTGATCTTTCGAACGATCGACGCCACGCAGCAGTTGATAACGGCCTGAATTTTGGTCGCGACGGATGCGCGCGTAATGGCCGGTGGCGATGCGCTCCGCGCCGATCTGCCGCGCCGTGCTGAGAAACTGCGCGAACTTGATCTCGGTATTGCAAAGACTGCATGGGATGGGGGTCTCGCCCGCCAGATAGCCTTCCACGAAGGGACGCACCACGGTTGCTTCAAACTGTTTTTCGAGGTTGATGACGTAGTAGGGTATGCCCAGGAAGTTGGCCACGGCGCGCGCATCGTAGACGTCGTCGAGCGAACAGCAGCGCCCCCTGGCGTGTCCCTCCTCACTCGCCTCCTCACCTAACAATTGCGGCAGGCGACGCTGGTTCCAGAGCTGCATGGTCAGGCCCACCACCTCGGGCAATGAGCCGGAACGATTCGTCGAATTGTTTTCGGCGAGCAGAGCAGCGGCTGTCGAGCTATCGACCCCGCCGCTCATAGCGATGGCAATGGACATAAATGGGCTCTCAGCGGTCAGCTTTCACCCATCAGCTCTTGCTGACTGCTGAGTGCTGATGGCTGACCGCTTCTTTCCGATAGTGCGGCGACACGGCACGCAGTTGTTCCACCACTTCGGGCAGGATTTTGAGCGCGGCGTCGATATCTTCGTCCGTATTGAAGCGGCCCAGGCTGAAGCGGATGCTGGCGCGCGCCTGTTCGGGTCTGAGCCCGATAGCTGAGAGCACGTGCGAAGGTTCAAGCGACCCCGACGAGCACGCCGAGCCCGTAGAGCAAGCGATGCCGCGCAGGTCCATGGCGATCACAAAGCCCTCACCCTCGATATAATCGAACGTCAGGTTGGTGGTGGTCGGCACCCTGTGGGTGCGGTCACCGTTAACAGCAACGAATGGCACGCCGGCAAGAATCCCGGCCTCTAAGCGGTCACGCAGCGCGGTAACGCGGTCATATTCCTCCGTCAGGTGCGCGCGCGCATTCTCCGCTGCGGCGCCCAGCCCGACGATCCCCCCCACGTTTTCCGTGCCCGGACGCCGGTCGCGCTCATGATGCCCACCGTGGAGGAGTGGCCGCAGAATTGTCCCCTTGCGGACGTAGAGAGCGCCGACACCTTTGGGGCCGTTCAGCTTGTGGGCGGAAAGCGCCAGCAGATCCACTCCGAGTTTTTCCACATCCACGGGAATTTTGCCGACTGACTGCACCGCGTCAGTGTGAAAGTAAATGTCGCGCTCGCGCGCGATGCGGCCGATTTCCTCCAGCGGCTGAATGGTGCCGAGCTCGTTGTTGGCGTGCATCACACTGATCAGCACGGTATCCGGCCGAAGCGCGCCAGCCACGTCTGCCGGGTCCACCAATCCGCTCGGGCCCACGCGCACGTAAGTTACACTCACACCACGCCGCTCCAGCGACTTCGCGGTGGAGAGCACGGCAGGGTGCTCGATGGCCGTCGTCACGACGTGCTTCCGGTCGCCGCGCGCCGCTTCCACGATGCCGAGAATCGCGGCATTGTCAGACTCCGTCCCGCCGCTGGTGAAGACTATCTCGCTGGCCCGCGCCCCCAGCAATCGCGCCACTTGCTCACGCGCTTTCTCCATCCCCGCCTTGGCGCGCTGCCCGAACCAGTGAATCGACGAGGCGTTGCCGTAATCTTCCAGCATGTACGGCCGCATCGCCTCGAACACTTCCGGCGCGAGCGGGGTGGTGGCGTTGTTGTCGAAATAAACCCTCTTCATATTCCCTTCAGAATTGTATCTGCCGGCGCGCCTTGCCGACCCGTTTCTACGAAGTTGGCCGCGAAATTTAGCGTAGCTGAGCGACCGGGAGAAGTCAAACCATGGGATCAGTTCATCGGTTCATCGGGTGGGCGTGGGTCTGTGATAGATCGTCCCTTTGGGGTTAAACAACGCCGGAACCGTCGCGGTGAATCCTTGCCCCGCTTCGGCCTTGATGGAACCCCCTGGCGGGCGTATTATGTGACCCGAGATTCTGGGCAGCAGGACGCCGCCGGCCCGAGCACGTTCGCCGCTGGCACCGAGGGCCTGATCATCATGGCGGTTTATGGAGTTGGCCTCTTTCATATCGAGAATGTCTTGACTGCCCATCCCGCTGTCGCCTTGGCGGCAGGGGTGGCCATACCGGATCGCTTGTGAGTCGAAACCCATCACGTTAGGTGATGGGGAGCAGGAGCCGCGGATGGCACAGTCGCAGTGGCCCTTACTCCTTTGGGTGTAAGAGCAAATTCCACTCTCTGGGAGGGCATTATGTTCGAGGAACTGGAACAAGAAGAAAGAGGAGAGAAAGAGGAACGTAATAAATTACTTCGGATGACAGCGTATATTGTCGGCGTCTTAGCCATTGTGGGAGTGATCGTATACATCGGATCAAGGGGCCATGCTAAAACCTCCCGGGCCGTTCAAACCCTTTCCGCAGCAACCCAAACCGCTCCTGATCCAGTTAAAGATCTGAAGATCATCAACGCTACAATGAGGAAGGATCCCAGCGGGATTCGGGTAATGTGGTCGGTTCAATTGCGCAACAAATCCGCCGTGTACACTTATAGCGACATCCAATATGAGGCCAGCTTCATTGGGCCCGACGGCAGGACATTATCCGCGAACCGGGACACAATCAAAACCAGCATTGCACCCGGCGAAGAGAAGAAATTACCCCCGTTCATGGACGGGGTTTACGACGCAAATGCCTCAACCTACCAGTTCGTGCTTCTGGGCGCCACGTCTGCGGCGCAGTAGGGTGACCAACGAATTCCGTGGGGCAGGGAGCCACGCCGATGGAATACTATCGGTGATGCTCAGGCGTACCTGTGCCCGGGTAACGCGGGTTAACTGAGCAGGCGATGCGCGTCGGCGAGCTTTATGGGAATATTCAGTCCCTGCGGGCAATGCGGCAGGCAGGAGCCACAGACTTGGCACGCGTCGCCGTGCCTATCGAGTTGCGCATAAAGCCTCTGCGCCCGCTCGCGGTCGCCGTAATCGGTGGCGTAGCGTTCATAGCGCAGGATATCGGCGATGGCCACACCCTCGGCGCAATGGCTCATGCACTCGTTGCACAGGCGGCAGACCTCGCGATTGGCGTACGCGGTCATCATCTCGATGGCGCGGGCGTCAGCGGCCCGCAGCGGCTTGCCGGCGCCCGAGTAAGTATCAACGAATTGGTTGAGGCTGTTGATCCGAATCACGGCGGCACTGAGGTCCGTGCTGGTGGTGAGCCAGCGGGCCAGGGCGTGGTGGGGAGTAGTTCCCGGCGGGAATTCACTCATGAATTTACTATCGGCCTGCATCCGTGCCGTACCGGCTGCGGTTTTCATGGCGATGGTTCCGAACCCTTTGCTCTTGGCGAGGCTGACAAACTTGCTGAGGGCTTCCCCCTCGCCGAAGGTAAAGGGAAACTGGGCGTGCTCGTACAAGCCGTCTTCGACGACGGCGGTAAGGATAACGGCCCGATCCTCTCCACCTAGGACCCGGGTATTGCCGTTGTAGCTATGCTGAGAGAGGCAAAGGTGACGCACCAAGCCCTCCTTTTTTAAGCGCTCGTAGGCGCGAATGAACGCCCGGTTGTCCTTTAGTTCTGCGGAGCTGTGGTAACCGAAGTGAAACATCATGTCGTCGAAGTAGTGCAGGCCGGTGCGCTCGATGGCCTGCTTGACGTACTGGTAATGGGCTTCCTCGTCGATGACTCCGGTTTCGTGGTTGCCGCGCTCGCGATCGACACAGATCTCGCAGTAATGCGCTTCGCGATTCTTCTGGATCCCCTGCGGAACTGACCGGAGGTCCCACGCCTGACTTCTGTGCCAGTAATTGATCCCGCATAGGATACCGGCTTCCACGGCTTCGGGAGCCCAGTCCGCGGCGCCGATCAGCACGGTGACCTTGCGGCCGGAGCGGTCCAAGGCCCGTTGCGGCAGGCGGCCGACCTTTGCGGCGGCAGCCTCGATTTCGCTTGTGGGCACGCGCCCGCAGGCGCTGCCTAGTCCCACTGCAAGCGCTCCGGCGGACGTGACGATAAACTCGCGACGACCGATTTGTTTTGCGTTGGCCATGGAAGGCCTCCTTTCCTAATTCCCAAGCGTCTCCCTCTAGAAGAGGACGCCCTGTAATACTGAATCTGTGTTATCTGCCGGCGACGCTCCCACTCAGCCGGCTGCTCACCGCTTCGGCCAATGCGATCAAGGCCGGGGCGATTTCCGGCGAGTCATCATAGGCGACAAGCCGAACAAAATAGGGGCCCTGGCGAAACGTCAAACTGCCCTTGGCATACCGGCCGGCATCGCCCATGGTGATGGGCTGGCTTCCTACCGCCGATTCGGAATCATAGATTTTCTGTGCCCCCGCGGCGTCACCCATCACGTACACGTCGACAGTGGCATCGACTCTTTTGTTCAATCGATAGTCGCTGGTGAGCGCTTTCACCGCGCCCGCTTGCACGTATTTGTCCGCGTCGCCATCGACGTATTCCCACAAATGGCTGGCCTCAAAGGTGCGCGTCTCGCTGGATTTCACCCAACCCGGCGCCGAGTTGCTGGCCGGGAAGAAATCGGCCGGGGCCGAAGGCGCTTTGGACCGGCAGGCTACCAAGAGGCCGGCGAGGGCGAGGATCATGGCCGAAATTCGAAACTCGAAAATTGAAAATCGCGGCGAGCTTCGACTTCCGACTTCCGATTTCCGATTTTTCATTGCTTTGCACCCCTCTCGGACAATCCTGCGGTATCCCGCTTCAACAGAATCTGGTTGGTCTTCGAGCGGCTCTCGCCGATGCTGGTGACGTAAACAGCCGGCTGGTCCTTGACCGGGCAGGCGAACTCGCACGCTCCGCATCCCACGCAACGGTCAGGATCGACGTAAGGCTGGCGAATTTGTTTCACGTTCCCCAGGGAATCCGTCACTTCGACGGGACGCAGGTAGATGGCCTTGGGGGACGTGGGGCACCACTCCTCGCACACGATGCATTCCGTCGCCATCGCCCAGGGCAGGCAGCGGCCACGGTCGTAGAAAGCCGTGCCCAGGCGGATGGGCTTGGCGTCCTTGGCGGCGCTCGAGGGCAGCCAGGCTTTCTCCGCTTGCGTGATTTCCCAGATGGCGCCCGTGGGGCACACCTCGCCGCAGAGCACGCAACTGGGCTCGCAGTACCCGATGCGTGGCGCGAGCACGGGCGTCCACAAGCCCTCCAGACCCGCTTCCAGCAACGCCGGCTGCAAGGCATTGTTGGGGCACACCTTCATGCACTCGCCGCAGCGAATGCAGCGCGCCAGGAAGCTCCCCTCGTCGAGCGCCCCGGGGGGCCGAATCAGGCGCGGATCCTTGGCCGCCGCGAACCCCGGGCCAATGCGCAGAATCGGCAGCAGGGCGGCGCCCGCCGCCACTCCCGCCAGTGCGCGACGGCGCTGGAGGCTGGGCCTATCGATTCTTGTGGGCGTGGCGGGGAAGAACTTGAAACGGATTCCACTTTCCGGACATTCGCCCACGCAGTTGAAGCAGAGGTGGCATTCCGCTTTGCGCCACTTGGCCTGGGGTTGTGGATCGTCCCCTCCCTGGCAGTCCAGCAGGCAGCGATTGCAGTCGTCGCAATGATCGGGGAGCTTCTCCAGGCCCAGAATCGACCAGCGCGAAACGATTCCCAGCAGCGCGCCCAGGGGGCACAGCGCCCGGCACCAGAAGCGCGTGATACGCAGGTTGAGCACAAGGAGGGCGATGAAAATCGCTCCCAGGAAAAACGCCTGGCGATAGTGCGGCTGCCGGAAGCTGAGCAGGGTTTCATTCAGGACGAGTTGGGCAACGTAGCCGACGGTCCGCAACGGCGCAACCGGTGAATGATGCGCCGCGCCAAGCAAGGCGTTCAGCGCGTAGTTGATCGCCGGGAACACGGACGTTCCCAGCGACCGCACCGCGAGCGAGATGGGGTCCAGGATTCCGATGAGCGAGCCACCGAAGAGCGCCGAGACCAAGCCGGCAATCAGGAGGTAGTACTTCAGGGTCTGCCATTTCTTGTAGCGGTTCCGCTCCAGGCGCTCCGGGCCGCGCTTACGTTCAGACTTCCAACTGCTCAAGAAAGTGGTTCAGTGTTCCCAGCGGGCAAATCCAGCCGCAGAAGAACCGGCCCAGGAAGAAAGTGGGAATCAGAATCGCCAGGCTCCAGAGGAGTCCGCGATAGAGCGTGTGGCTCGAAAGGGCGCTGGTGAGAGCCGTGAGCGGGTCAAGCTGGAGGAAGAAGCTGACGGGGTAGGGAAGGCGCGCTCCGTCACGCACGGCGCGCAGCGAGCTGAAGCTTTCCGTCTTCATCATCAGAAGGAGAAAGAGCAGCAGAAACAGAATCTGCGATAGCCGCCGGAGCTGGGGGAGCTTTTGCTGGGTCATGGCGGAAGACGCTGACACCTCGCCACCGGCAGTATGTGCAGCTAATAGGCCAATGCCTCGCATCGCGATAATGAACATTGTTTCAGAGAGTTAGCCAGATACTTGGATATGCTTTTGGGGGAATTCGGCGGGCTCGAATTGGGGTAAATTGCGCAACCGGCGGCGGTAAGACAATTGCCCTCCTCGCACGGCAGGTTTTTCGTCCCCTGCAAGGGCACCGGAAAGTGGCCGGGCGTTGCCCCCGGCTACTTCATAGATCCACTACGGGGATTGGTACTCGCCCTTACGGGGACTGCGAAGGCTATCTTATTTCACAGTTTTTTTGCCGTAAAGGGAATGCTCCAGCTCGGCAGGGTTATCGAGGTCGATAAAAACCAGATAGGAGCGTGCGTGGTCGCAGCCTGGATTGATTACGGTGGTCGCGCCGATGCGGTCGAAAAAGGTTCCGGAAAGTTTGGGGCTTTCGTGGATGTGCCCGTGCAGCGTCAAGCAGGGCTGGTTTTTCTCGATCCAGTTCCGCACTGCCTTGCTTCCGATGCGCCGGCCATCAAAAAGCATATCGCAGCGCGTATTGAACGGCGGGGTGTGAATGACTGCCAGAGTGTGCTCGGGGTCCTTGACGGAAAACCGCTGGAGTTCCTGCTTGATGCTGGGTAACGAATCCAGGTAAGCCCGGAAATCCTCGATCCCGATGAAACCGCGCGGCGTCCCCATAAGGCAGCGATAAGAATACGAATCGGAATCCTGGTCCGGCGCATCGTCCCAGCGTTCAAAGTCTTTCAAGTGAAAGGGCGTGGGCGGCACAAAAGAAAGCCCCATCAGGGTGTAGGCGCCCAGGGTTCGGGTTTCCTGATGCAGATTTTCGATGAGGTCATTCATCCCGAGTTCCTCGAGCGCTGGCAGAACGGTTTGGCAGTCGTCATTGCCAGGGATGGCGAAAATGCGCAATCCGGGATGGGCCTGCTTCCACTTCCCGAGGAGCGGCGACAGACGGTGGAGAATGAACTCCGCCTGCTCGATCGGCAAGCGCAGAGAAGCTCCCGAGGGCGTGCCCTGACACAGGTCTCCTCCAAAAATCAAAGCGTCTGCACGCGTGCGAACCGCCGCTTCCCCCGCGGCGCGGTAGAGATCCATGTGACCATGTAAATCGGAAGTGTAAACGAGGCGTGCCAAGCAGCACTCCTTTAGTGGCGCGACATTCCAGGCGCCGGCGGGAATGGACGGCAAGAGAATTCGCCGCAAAGACCAGCAGGCGGGGAGCGCTTCATGACAGCAGGGGGGAGGGCCGCATTGACCACTCGAACCGTCCGCTTATTTGGACAGCCCTGGCCGCCGATTCCCGCTACAGCGCTTCAAGATGCGAATTCGTACAGAGGAGTACGCCCGCGCATCCACAAGGCGTGTCTGCGCGGGCGCACTAGCAACTTTCAGTACAAGATCCGAAAACCAGAATCCCTAATCCAAAATCCAAAATCACTACGCTCCGCCCTTCAGCGAATAAGAGCTCAGCACCTTGACGTAATTCGCCCTCTGGAAAGCGGAGGGGTCAGCCACGGCGCGCTGGCTCATGCTCCCTTGCATCTGGTGGATGGATTCGTATTCGTGCTCTTCCATCCATTTCACAAGTTCGGTCTGCACGGTCGCCAGGTGGCCGATGCCGTTCCTGAGCAAAGCCGACGTCATCATGGCCACGCGCGCTCCGGCCATCATCGACTTCAGCACGTCCAGGCCGGTGTGAACGCCACCGGTGATCGCCAAGTCCGCCTGGATTCTCCCGTAAAGAACCGCCACCCAGTTGAGGCGCAGCAGCAATTCGTGCGGCGTGCTCAGGATGAGGTTGGGAACAACTTCCAGGTTTTCCAGGTCGAAGTCCGGCTGATAGAAGCGGTTAAACAAAACCAGCGCTGCGGCACCGGCCTCGTCCAAACGCCGAGCCGTGTTGGGCAGCGAGCTGAAGTAGGCGCCGATTTTTACGGCGACAGGAATCCGGACACTGGCTTTCACTTGCGAGACCAAGTCGACGTACATCTGTTCCACTCGATCGCCGCTCATCTCGACATAGGTGGAAATGAAGTAAATATTCAGCTCCAAGGCGTCGGCGCCGGCTTCCTCAATCTTCTTGGCGTAGCCGATCCAGCCTCCCGTGGAAGTGCCATTCAGACTGCCGATGATGGGGACCTTCACGGCTTGCTTGGCACGACGCAGGTGCTCGAGATAGCCGTCGGGGCCCAGGTTGTACCCCGTCATATCGGGGATGTACGTCAACGACTCTGCGAAGCTTTCCGTTCCCTGCCACAGGAAGCGATCCAGCGTGTTGCTTTCCACGTGGATCTGCTCCTCGAACAGGGAGGGAAGCACGACCGCAGAGGCTCCGGCATCTTCCATGCGCCGGATATTGCCAATGTCATCCGAAAGCGGCGAAGCGGAAACAACGAGTGGGTTTTTCAGCGTCATGCCCAGGTATTTTGTGGTTAGGTCGATCATTTACTTAGTCTCCTTTGCTCCGCCGTTCATCGACATGGCGGCTAAGTTCTGGTAGGACCTCCAGCGGTCGTGAACGTCTTCCTCCGCCAGCTTCAGCAAGCGCTTGGCAGCTTCCGGATCACTGTGTGCCAGCATGGTGTAGCGAGTTTCATTGTAAATGTACTTTTGGAGCGGTAGAGAGGGCGCCCGCGAATCCAACTGCATAGGATTCTTGCCCAACTTCACCAGATCGGGGTTGTAGCGGTATAGCGGCCAGTAGCCGGACTGGACCGCGGCCTTCTGCTGATCCATTCCGTGCACCAGGTCGTAGCCGTGGGCGATGCAGTGGCTGTAAGCGATGATGAGGGATGGCCCCTCGTAGGCGTCGGCTTCCAGGAACGCCTTCAGGGTCTGCATATCGCTTGAACCCATGGCCACCTGCGCCACGTAGACGTTGCCGTAACTGACGGCCATCATGCCCAGGTCCTTCTTGGGCCGAGGCTTCCCACCCGCGGCGAACTTGGCCACCGCGCCGCGCGGAGTAGATTTCGACATCTGCCCGCCGGTGTTGGAATAAACCTCGGTATCGAGCACCAGAACGTTCACGTTGCGGCCGCTGGCCAGCACGTGGTCAAGCCCGCCGTAGCCGATGTCATAAGCCCAGCCGTCGCCGCCGAAGGCCCAGACGCTCTTCTTAACCAACGTGTCGGCAACGTTTGTAAGGTCACGCGCTTCGAGCGTGGATATTTCGGCCAGCTTGGCCTTGAGGGTCCGAACCCGGTCACGCTGCTCGCGGAGACCGGCTTCGGTGGATTGATCGGCTTTGAGCAGGGCTTGCACGAGTTCGTCGCCCAGGCTTGCCGCAAGCCGCTGGACGAGCTCCCGCGCGTACTGCGTTTGCTGGTCGACCGCCAAGCGCATGCCCAGCGCGAATTCCGCGTTGTCTTCAAACAGAGAGTTCGACCAGGTAGGCCCGCGGCCTTCATGGTTGACGGCGTACGGCGTGGTGGGCAAGTTTCCGCCGTAAATCGACGAGCAGCCCGTGGCGTTGCCAATCAGCGCGCGATCGCCGAATAACTGAGTCATCAGCTTGATGTAGGGGGTTTCACCGCAACCCGCGCAGGCGCCGGAGAATTCGAACAGGGGTTGCAGCAACTGGACGTCTTTTACCTGACCCAGGCTGAGCGTGCGGCGGTCGGCTTCGGGAATCTCCAGGAAGAAATCCCAATTCGTGCGCTCGGCCTCCCGCAGCGGCACTTGGGGCGCCATGTTGATAGCCTTGTGCTTGGCCTCACTCTTGGACTTGACCGGGCAGATTTCCACGCACAGCGCGCAACCGGTGCAATCCTCCGGCGCCACTTGCAGCGTGTATTTCATCTCCTTGAATTCTTTCCAACGCGCCGCTGCCGACTTGAAGGTGGCGGGAGCCTTTTCCAGCAGCGCCGGGTCGTAGATCTTGGCACGAATGACGGCGTGGGGGCACACCAGCACACACTTGCCGCACTGGATGCAGAGATTCTCATCCCAGACGGGAATATCCAATGCGATGTTGCGCTTTTCCCATTGCGCGGTGGCGCTGGGGAAGGTTCCGTCTTTGGGCATGGCGCTGACCGGCAGGGCATCGCCTTCGCCCTCGATGATCCTGGCCAGCACATTGCGCACGAACTCCGGCGCTTGCGACGGCACCGGTGGGCGCATATCGAAACTACTGCTGACTTCCGCCGGAACCTTGACCTCGTGGAGATGATCGAGCGAAGCATCAACTGCGGCGAAATTCTTCTGCACCACGGCTTCACCGCGCCGGCCATAGGTTTTCTCGATGGCATGCTTGATGGCGGCAATGGCTTCCTCGCGGGGCAGCACTCCGCTGATGGCGAAGAAGCAGGTTTGCATCACGGTGTTGATGCGGCCGCCCATCCCGGCGGCGTGGGCCACTTTGATGGCGTCGATCACGAAAAAGCGCAACTTCTTCTGGAGAATCTGCCGCTGGGTGGTGCGGGGCATCATATTCCAGACCTCATCCGGTCCGTAGGGACTGTTGAGCAGGAAGGTGGCGCCGGGTTCGGCGGCCTTGAGCACATCATAGCGCTCGAGGAACGTGAACTGATGGCAGGCTACGAAATTCGCCTGGGTGATCAGGTAGGTGGAGTGGATCGGCTTGGGGCCGAAGCGCAGGTGGGATATGGTGATGGAGCCGGATTTTTTGGAGTCATAAACAAAGTAGCCCTGCGCGTAATTGTCGGTATCTTCGCCGATGATCTTGATGGAGTTCTTGTTGGCGCCGACCGTGCCGTCGGAGCCCAGGCCGTAAAAGACGGCGCGTACGGTCTTGGGATCTTCGGTGGAGAACGTGGGGTCAACTTCCAGGCTGGTGTGTGTGACGTCGTCCACGATGCCCACGGTGAAGTGGTTGAGAGGCGCGGGTTTCAGCAATTCGTCAAACACCGCCTTCACCATGGCGGGAGTGAATTCCTTGGAAGACAGTCCATAACGCCCACCGATGATGCGGGGGAAGCTTGCAAAAGGCGCTTTGCCTGAGGCCAACCCTTCGCTGAGTGCAGTGATGACATCAACGTAGAGAGGCTCGCCGGCGGCGCCCGCTTCTTTGGTGCGGTCCAGAACGGCCAGATTCTTTGCCGTCTTGGGGAGGGCAGCAAGGAAATGTTCAATCGAAAAGGGCCGATAGAGATGGACCTTCAGCACGCCAACCTTTTCGCCGCGCTCCGTGAGGTATTCCACGGTTTCCTGCGCGGCTTCGGCGCCGGAGCCCATCATGATGATCACGCGCTCCGCATCCGGGGCGCCCACGTAGTCAAACAGGTGGTATTGGCGGCCCACCACACTCGCGAACTTGTCCATAACGTTCTGAACGATTGCCGGACAGGCCAGGTAAAAGGGATTCACAGTCTCGCGGGCCTGGAAGAAAACATCGGGGTTCTGCGCGGTACCGCGGATGACGGGACGGTCCGGTGAAAGGGCGCGTTTGCGGTGCGCCTCTACCAGGTCGGCGGGAATGAGCGCCCGCAGATCGTCATCCGTCAATTCTTCCACCTTGCCGACTTCGTGAGAGGTGCGAAAGCCATCGAAGAAATGCAGGAATGGAACGCGCGACTGGAGCGCGGCGGCCTGAGCAATGAGAGCGAAGTCCGTCACTTCCTGAACGGAATTCGACGCCATCAGGCCGAAGCCCGTCGACCGCGTCGCCATCACGTCGCTATGATCGCCGAAGATCGAGAGGGCGTGCGCGGCCAAGGTGCGTGCCGTGACGTGCAACACCGTCGCCGTCAACTCACCGGCAATCTTAAACATATTGGGAATCATCAGCAGCAGGCCTTGCGAGGCCGTAAAGGTGACGCCCAGCGATCCGGCCTGTAGCGCGCCATGCAGCGCACCCGCAGCGCCTCCTTCGCTCTGCATCTCGATCACGTGCGGGACCGTACCCCAGATGTTGGGTTTGATCTCCGCCGACCACTGATCCGCCCACTCTCCCATGGGAGAAGAAGGCGTGATGGGATAAATGGCAATTACTTCATTGATGCGGTAAGCGACGCGGGCAGCCGCCTCGTTCCCGTCAATCGTTACCTTGCTTCTAGTCATCTTTTCACTCCGTCATGCAGATAGTATTTGTTCAAAACTTGTATCACAGTGTCAAAATCGAAGTATCCGTTATCAGCTCACCAAGGAGCGAGGTTGGAAAACCTAAACGACTTCAGCGGGTGCAGCGCTGCCACAGCCCGCCAGACGCCGCCCGATATCGAGCGCGGCGGCCGATTCCGCCCGGCGCTCTGCGGGTTCGAGCGCAAGTACCGCTTCCCAGGCTTCCGCCGGCAGCAACGGGTTCTTCTCCAGCCAGGCGGCAATCGCGGCGAGCGCGGCGCGCTTGGGATTGGCTTCGCGCCGGAGCGCGAGCCGGATCACTCGGCCTCTCGGCGGGATCGATTCGATTTCTGAGTCCAGCAGCAAGAGGGTTTCCTCCCGGCACGCTGCTATCGTCCCGTTGGCTTGCAGTTCCTTCCAGCCATCTTCACTGACCGCCAGGACCACATCCGGACTTTCCATTCCCGTGTACTCGATGGGCTTGGGGCTCAAGCAAATCTCAGAAAGGGAGAAGCCCGAACCCTGCGTGACTGGGTTGTCGTTTTTCTGCGTAGAGTAGAGCCCTGCGGCGAGCGCGGCGCGGCAGACCAATGCGGCAGCGGACTGAACCCGTTCGCCTGCCGTTCCGGCCACGACCAGGCGTACTTCCTTCGACGGCTTTGCTTCCGCGATGAGACGGGGAACCGCAGGTTTGAGGGGGGTCGGCCGGCGCGATTCCATTTCGTGATGGTAGAGTTCGCGGAAGGTCGGCCGTTCCATTTCGGTTTCCACCTCGCCAAGGGCATATCCCTGGTGCAGGATAATCTCCTGGAGAGAAGCGCCGCTGACCTGATTCCAACGTGTTCCGTAGGCCGTGCAAAGTTCCACAATCTCCACCACCGAGAATCCCGAGAAATCAATGGCGCGAGCGATAGTGCGGGATAATTCCTGGCTGGTGGCAAGCTGGCGAGCCAGGAAGGTGGCATGTGCGGTGCGCAAAAGGGCGAGCAAATCCAAAGGTGGGGTCCGGTTGCCGTCCGGCGTGGTGGCGGTAACCCAATTCAAGGGACTCAGTGCGGAGTGCTGCCCGCCAGTCATTCCGAACATAAAATTATTGTGAACCAACACGGTGACATCAACGTTCAATTGCGCGGCGTGGACCAGGTGCAGCAGCCCGATCATCGCCCCACCATCACCAATCATGACGATGGGTTTCAACCCCTGAGACTCCAGGACGGCGTCAGCTAGAGCCATGCCGGTGGCGAATGCCGTCGAGCGCCCATGTGTGGTGTGAACTGTGTGCACGTAAGGGAAAAGTGAGTCCGCCAGACCCACGCAGCCGATATCCGTGGTCAGCACAACCGATCGCGGCGGCAACCCCAAGTGCTCCAGCGCACGGCTGAGTTGACGCACTACCTGCGAGTGCCCGCAGCCGCGGCAGTACGGAAGGCTAGCGGTGGGGGAAAGGTAAAGGGAATCTGGCGTCATGCCATTACCCCCCGGACCGCGCGGGCAATCTCGCTCGGAGAAATCATTTTGCCGATCCCGTTAATGCCGAAAATGCGCTTGTGAGAAAGATAGGGGGTGAGGGCGGCGCGATATTGTCCGGTCAAGTTTTCCTCGGCCACAAAAACCGCATCTACTCCGGCAACCGCCCGACCCAACCATTTTCCTGGAATGGGGAACAGGGTTTGAATTTGCAGGAACGAAATTCGCCAGCCCTCGGTGCGCAGCTTGGCCACCGCCTGGCGGGCAGCGCGTGCTGTCACACCGTAACTGATCACCAGGCAGCGGGCGTCCGGCTCAAGGTCCGGCCGGACTAGCGCCATTTCCTCGGCGTGCGCTTCAATCTTGCGCTGGAGGCGTTGCAGCACATCAATTACTTGTGGAGAATTCTTGCGCAAGCGCCCTTGCGCGTCGTGAGTCGATCCCGTCACCGTGGCTTTGATTTCTCCCCCCACGGCTGCGAAGGCGGGGACGCTCTCCGGATCTTGCGCGGCATACGGGGCGTAATCAGCTTCGCCCACGGCCATCTTGCGGCTCACTAACCGGGGAATCTGTAGGACCTCATTATTCACAACCTCCGAGGTCATGCCGATTTCCTTATCCGTTAGCAGCAGGACAGGGGTGCGAAGCCTTTCCGACCAATTGAAAGCGTGAACGGCAAGTTCAAAGGACTCTGCGGCGCTGCTGGGAGAGAACACCGGAAGGGTGTAGCCGCCGGAAGTGGAAAACTCCACCAGCCCAATATCTCCCTGGGCACCTTGGGTCGCCCCTCCGGTACTCGGCCCAAGGCGTTGCACGATGGCCACGACCACCGGCGTTTCCGTCATGAGGGCGTACTGGACGGTCTCAATCATTAGCGCCCAACCGGGACCCGAGGTTGCCGTCATGGCCTTCAGGCCCCGCAAGCTTGCACCCACGCAGTAGCAAAGCGACGAGATTTCGTCAGGCGCAGAGAGGGCCAATCCCCCGACCGCCGGCAACTCACGCATCATGACCTCGTAGACCTCTGAGGCGGGGGTTATGGGGTAACCGGCAAAAAACCGGCAACCTGCGGCGAGGGCTCCCTCGGCGAGCATCCTGTTTCCGGAACTAATTCGTGGCAGCATCCCTAGCAACTCACATCTTAGGGAAGCAACAGGAGGGCCAAGAAGGGCAGCAGGGCTGTCGGCATAACTTGTTTAGATGCTTTTTGTTGCGAGTGACTTAAGGAAGCCTTTGCCAGGATTCAAGGACATAAAGAGCTAGAAGACACGTTGATGGGGTGAAATCCACCATGCGGGACAAGAATGCCTCATTTAGAATCACTGTTCCTCCAGGCCGGCAAATTCCGTGGGGATTCAGTGGGTTATTCGGCTATTGGCCCAAGCCGGTCGCCGATAACTGCGCCCGCTCCGCCGCGCAAACGGGAACCATGAATATGAAATGGATGGAATCAATCGATGGTAGGGCCCAAATAACTTGACCACAACCAAAGCATAAGAAACTAAGAGCTTAAAGCGGAGGGTGAGCCACAACATCTGCCAACTGCTAACTGCGCTTGCCTCGACGGCCTCGCTCGGGGTAAGTTCGGGCGTCCGCACGACCTCGTGGAATGATGCCTGCAAGGCTTCCAACCAGCGGATCGCTAAACGCTTACGCCCAAGTATTAGGGCATTGGCTAACTTCGGGAAGGCCAGTTCTTCCGCAAGCCAACGGGCATCGGAGGGATCGAAGATGCGCTCGGAAAGTTGCAGCCAGTGCCAATTCCCAATGCTCGGGGAAGGATGGTTGTCGGGAATGCATTCGTCGGGTTCGTGGGACCGGGTTCTTCTGGACAGGCACCGAACCAGGATGAGAAAGGCGATCGCAATGGCAGCGTAGATGAGCGTGATCATTTGTGCATGAACTTGGACAATTCGCTATTAAAGCGAGTTAGTTCAAGAGCCACTATTTGGGGATCTCTTCCGGCGGCTGGTGAAATTGTGTTCATTCTCGACACGGGAACAAGTTCCCACAGCGCCGCCGTCCACACCAGCAGACACAATGCGGTGGCAAGGGGCGACATGAACCAAAGGATAGGAGCAAACAGCACTGCCCCATACGCCTTAGCACTGGCCATAACGGCGACGTTTATTGCCACGTAGATGGAGAAGCCGAGCATTAAGCCGCCGGCATTCCTCCCCAATTCGGAACCATAATGTCGAGCCACATAGAATAAGACGACGAGAATAATGGCCTTGGTTACAGAAGCTCGTAACGCGAAATCGAGCAGCACGTGGGGCCTGCCCACGGACCACAGGATCGTTGGCAAGACGTAAAAGAGGCCAAGGCCAACGGTGATCAAAACTGTCAACGCGCGTCCGAGGTTGCGGATGGCAGGGAAGGGTTGAAATATCTGGTCGGAGATTTCAACGAGCACAGTAAATTCCACGAGGATGCTAACTAGGTAGTAAATCCAATAAGCAGATCGATATATCTGCGGGTCAACCCAATAGATCAGGTACATGCCGAGGAAGCCGCAGAAACAATAGATGATGTAAGAGTAAAAGAGGGGAAACACCCTAAACACTCCGCTCCCCCTCCCTCTCAGGATCAGCAAGCCCTCGAGGATAACCACGCAAAAGCTAATTGCCATTCCCAGGATATGCATAGATCCGGCCGGGGATGGGCAGGCACCGCGTTAGCCGCGCTCGCCCATCCTTGGCCGAGTATTCTCTTACTCGCCTTCTGGGGGCCACGGCATTGGTGGACCGCCACCTGCTGGCTTTCGATTGAAGCATAGCATAGTCGTTACCTCCTTTCCAGCGCAATTATCTGCACTAAAGTACTGGATGCAGTGGGTCGTGCGGACAATTCAAGGATGCTTAATGTTGCCCCCGACGAGCACACCCTTGTGTACCCCGACGTATTCTTTGAGGCAGGTTGAGATGATACGACACAACTTTACGATGGGAAAATGCGGGTATTTGTGTCCGACTGAAAATCGGGCAACGACAACATGTTCCCTGTTAGTCATTTAATATCAATATCTTGCAGTGGGGGTGCAGGGCCGGCCGAACAATCCCTTGAAAAATGTATTCTCTGTTCCGCATCGACCCGAAAGGCTACATGTGTTCATATTATCAAGAGACATATTCATATGAATAAAATCTTCTTATGTCTATTACTCATGAATGAGGTAAAGAAAGTTTAATGTCAGTAGATTTAATTCTTTCCTCTACCCCTTTGGAGTCTGTGTGAAAACCTATGTTGGCGCGTTGTAGCGGCGCTCTATGAGGGCCGAAGCCTTTCAAAACCGGCGGTCATACACCGCCGCTACGAATCGAGATTGTCACACACACTCCTATGGGGGAGCCGGTAACATATTTTCCCCGGCCCGAATAAAGCCACCAGACATCTGAGGCGGTGATAAAAATCATGGTACTGGCGACCCCTCGTGGCTTTTCTTGCAATCTCGCCAATAACTTCCGGCGGCGATGGCTTCTGAATCTCCACCCAAATCCAGCGCAAGCGCTGGTCTCACCCTCATATTTCGGACTTTCGGGCAGGCTTAGTCAGATTCAGAGATGCGGGAAATTTTGGCGCCCACCTGGGTGAGCTTCTCTTCGATGCGCTCGTAGCCACGATCAATGTGGTAGACGCGGTCGATCAGGGTCTCGCCTTCCGCGGCCAATCCGGCCAGCACCAGCGAGGCGCTGGCGCGGAGATCCGAGGCCTGTATTTTCGCCCCGCTTAGGGGAGTTTTGCCGCACACAACGGCGCGGCGGCCATTCACCGTGATGTCCGCCCCCATGCGTGCCAACTCCAGTGCGTGCATAAAGCGATTTTCAAAGATCGTTTCCGTGATTACGGAGGAACCCTCGGCCTGCGTCATGAGCGCCATGTATTGGGCTTGCATATCTGTTGGGAAACCAGGGTACTCGTGGGTAGTCACATCAAAGGCGCGCAGCTTGGTTCCCGCTTTGACGGTGAGCATGTGGCCGCCGTTCGTACCATTAACTGCGTCGGGAACCACTTGCACGCCCACCTCGCTCAGTTTGGCGAGAATGGCGATGAGGTGCTCAGGGTTGCAGCGTTCCACCACGAGTTCTCCGCCGGTAATCCCCGCCGCAGTCAGGAATGTCGCGGCTTCAATGCGGTCAGGAATAATGGTGTGTTCCGCGCCGTGCAGCCGGCTGACGCCGCGGATTCGGATTTCAGATGTTCCTGCGCCTTCGATTTTGGCGCCCATCTTGTTGAGCAAGGCAGCGAGGTCCTGCACTTCCGGCTCGCGGGCAGCATTTTCGAGGACAGTAACCCCCTCGGCGAGGGTAGCTGCCATCATAAGATTCTCAGTGCCGGTTACGGAAATCGTGTCGAAGTGGAAGTCCGTTCCGCGCAGGCCATTGGCCCGGGCATTCACGTAACCGTGATCAAAACTGACGGAAGCCCCAAGTTTCTCGAGCCCCTTGAGATGAAGGTTGACGGGACGAACGCCGATCGCGCAGCCGCCCGGCAACGATACTCGCGCCTGTCCGAAGCGCGCCACCAGCGGTCCCAGCACCAACACCGACGCCCGCATTTGCTTGACGAGTTCATAAGGCGCCACGGGATTGAGCAAGCGGCGAGCTTCAATCTCGATACGGTTGCCGTGCACTTCGTGCGTGACGGAGGAATCGACGCCCAGATCTTCCAGCAGGCTTCGCATCGTGCTGAGGTCGCGTACGCGCGGAATATTGTGGAGAATCACGGGCTGATCCGTCAGTAGCGCCGCCGTCAATGCCGGCAACGCCGCATTCTTGGCCCCGCTAATCACCACCCGCCCTTCCAAAGGCCGCCCGCCGGTTATTTGAAATTTGTCCATGAAAACACTCGCCGCAGAGTGCACAGAGACCACAGAGAAACGACCTCTGTTTGCGCGTTAAGAGATCACGCTCCCCAGTTTGTTGATCTGCCGTTTGTCCTCCGTCTGCTCTCCGTGACCTCCGGGGCCCAAGTGGTGAAATCCTTATTGGGTTGCCGCCCGGCCGCGCCAGGATTCACCTATTCTCTTCCTCTATCGCCTCGCGCAAGACCACGGCCACGCTCAGCCCTTGCTGAAGCCGGCGTGCGGCCTCAGGTCTGGGAATCTTCTTCAATACCATCATCAGCGCCACCGGCAGGTTGCGGTGGGATTCCTTCAATGCCTTGACGGCTGCGGCCTGACTTGCACCGGTGAACTTGATCACGATTCCTTCGGCGCGCCTCCACAGCTTTTGGTTCGACGGTTGGACGTTGACCATACTATTGGAAAGCACACATCCCAACCGCACCATTGTGGCTGTGGAAAGCATGTTGAGCACAAGCTTTTGCGCTGTTCCAGCCTTCATGCGGGTGGAGCCAGCGATTATTTCTGGTCCGACCATGGGGCAGATGGTAACGTCAGCGAGAGCCTCCATGGGGGATTGCGGATTGCAGGTTAGAGCAACAACCTTCGCGTGATGGCGTCGCGCAAACCGCATCGCGCCCAGAACGTAAGGAGCTTGACCGCTGGCGGAAATTCCCACCAGCAGGTCGTGCACGGTGAATCTGATTTTCCCCAAATCCCACACACTCTGTTGCGGATTGTCCTCGATGCCTTCCCTCGAGCGCCAGAGAGAGGCTGGTGCGCCCGCCAAGACCGCCGACACGTGGTCGGTTCCGAAAGTGGGCCCGCACTCCGCAGCATCGAGCACCCCCAGCCGTCCGCTGGTGCCCGCTCCCAAATAAACCAGCCGCCCGCCGTTCTTGATGGCCTCAACTGCCAAGTCCACGGCACGCGCAATCTGGGGGAGGGTCTTGCGGACCGCCGGCGCCACGCGATGATCCTCGTCATTGATAATGCTCAGGATCTGCTCTGTGGACTTCGTATCCAAGGAGACCGAAGCGGCATTCGTTTGTTCCGTGATGCGTTCACGAGGTCGTGGTTTCATCGGGTGTAGTTTCACGGGCGCATACATTAGCTTTTGATGTATGCGCCCCATCCACGGAGACGATCTCAAAGCATCTGAGACAACCCACGGTTGCAGGCGCATACATAAAAGGTAACCTATGCGCGACCTGTGAGCAGGCCATTCTTCTTTTTACGCCTTGGTTTTCCTTGACACCTGGCACCTAAAACCTTTTACCTTCTTCACTCCTTCCCCGAAAGCGTCTCCCACCCGCGACGCGACAAATCCCAGTAGATGATATATCCGGAGATGGCGGCAATGGCCAGGAATAGGAGGCCGATGCCCGTGGAGCCCAACAACAGTTTGCCGATGGCGAAGAGCACCATGTAAACCATCAAACAGCCCAGTCCCCAATCCATCAAATTATACCAGCCGTCCTGTGTGGGAGCGATTTCCGGCGCGAGCACGGCGATATGCCGCCATCCGGCCACCCCTGGCCGCACGCGGCGGTAGAACTCCAGCAGTTTGGATTGTGGTTCCGGATGCGTCAGAACCGTGGTGGCCACCCATACGACGGTGGTGAGGATCACCGTCAAGACCAGATTCTTGGCGAACTGGTTCGGGTCGGAAGCCGGGAACGGGCTAGCGATCCTTAGAGCGATGGAGACCGTCGTCGCCGTGGCCATGGAAGAGATTTCCGACCAGGCGTTGATGCGCCACCAATACCAGCGCAGCAGGTACACCGCTCCCGTGCCCGCGCCGATGTTGACCACCATGTCCCAGCCACCCGCCACCGTGTGCATGATGTAGGAGACCGCCGCGCTTACGATCATCAATCCCATGGTCGAGATTTTGGAAGCGATTACGTAATGCTGGTCAGATTTATGGCGCGCGACGAAGCGGCGATAGAAATCGTTCACCAGGTAGGACGACCCCCAGTTGAGTTGCGTGGCAATCGTGGACATGTAAGCGGCGGCAAAGGCGGCGAGCATCAGGCCGCGAAAAGCTCCGGGCAGGTAATCGACCCACACTTGAACGAAGCCGCCCTCTGCGTCGGCGCCCGGCAGACTCAGTTGTGGGTAAAGGACGACGACCGTCAGCGCAGTGAGGATCCAGGCCCAGGGCCGCAGGGCGTAATGAGCGATATTGAACCACAGCGTTGCCAGCAACGAGTTCTTTTCATCCTTGGCGCAGAAGATGCGCTGCGCCACGAAACCTCCCCCGCCCGGTTCTGCTCCCGGATACCAAACCGACCACCAGTACACCCCGATGTAAACGAGGAAGGTCATGAGCGGCATCCAGGGGGAATGCAAATCCGGAACGAAGGAGAGGATGGATCCGGAACCACCCACCGCCGCGCCCCGCGCTGCGTCCACGGCGGCGAGTTTGGTCTTAAGCGCGCTCATGCCGCCCACGGCGCGCACCGCATAAACGGCCAGAAGAATCAACATGCCCATCTTCAGAATGAACTGCACCAGGTCCGTCCAGAGCACGCCCCACAGGCCGGAGATCGAGGTGTAAATCGCCGTGATCGCCATGCAGATGACCACGGCCCAGAATTTAGGAATGTTGAGTGAAATCCCCAGGATCTTCTCCATGGCCAGGTTGACCCATCCCAGAATGATGCAGTTGATGAGGATGCCAAAGTAAAGCGCGCGAAATCCCCTCAAGAAAGCAGCAGGCTTACCGGCGTACCGCAACTCCACCAGTTCCACGTCAGTGATGATTTCCGCCCTTCGCCACATGCGCGCGAAGAAAAACACGGTCATCATTCCGCTGAGGAGGAAGCTCCACCAAAACCAGTTCGCGGCCACACCACGCCGTACGACTTGGCCCGTTACCCAAAGCGGTGTGTCCGCAGCAAAGGTGGTGGCTACCATGGAAGTTCCCGCCAGCCACCAGGAGACTTCGCGGCCGGACACAAAGAAATCGTCCGTGCTGGCGCTCCCTTTCTTGCGATAATAGAGCCCAATAGTAAGATTAAGAAGAAAGTAGGCGGCGACTACTAACCAGTCAACAAATGTAAGTTTCATGAGGCCAAAATCCCTGTAATGGTCGATTGACGATTGTCGATTGAAAACCGCCCCATCGGCAATCCTCCATGAACAACCGTTTCAAAACGGCAATCGCCAATCGACCATCATCAAACCTGGCATTGACAGCGAGAGCCCGCGAGTATATAGCAAAAAGGGTCTCCGTAGCGGGGCAAACTTCTGCAAGGAGCAGGCTGTGATTCGACATTTCCGGTTACCGATTAATGCCGCGGCGCGGTGTATTTCGATAGCAGTCCTGGCGGCGATGCCCGCACAGGCCGCACCTGACTTGAATGAGAAGCGCCTGGAAGGAATTGCTCCGCTCGTGGAAGCCGCGATTCAGGCCAAAAAGATTCCCGGCGCTGTAGTCCTGATCGGCCACAATGATCAGGTCGTCTATCGAAAAGCTTTTGGCGAGCGCTCCCTGGTGCCCGAACGACGGGCGATGACCACGGATACGATCTTTGACGTGGCCTCGATGACCAAAGTGGTGGCCACCACGACGGCCGTGATGCAGCTTGTAGAGCAAGGCAAAATTGTGCTCGGCGCCCCGGTCAGCGATTACTGGCCGGAATTCCAGCAGAACGGCAAAGATCTGGTCACCGTCCGGGAACTGATGACACATTACTCCGGCTTGCCCCCGGACCTGGAATTGAAACCCGCATGGACGGGCTATGACACCGCCATGCAGATGATCGTGGCTGCCACGCTCGATGCGCCGCCCGGCACGCGCTTCATCTACAGCGACATCAACTTTGAGACCTTGGGGGAAATTGTGCGCCGCGTTTCCGGCAAACCCCTGGACGTCTACTGCGCGGAGCACATCTTCAAACCACTGGGTATGAAAGACACTCTGTTCCGCCCCCCCGCTTCGCTCCGCGCGCGCATTGCCCCCACGCAATACGAGCATGGCAGCAGCGGGCCGGTGCTTTGGGGCACGGTGCATGACCCTACATCCCGCTTCATGGGCGGTGTTGCCGGGCACGCAGGCCTGTTCTCGACCGCCGGCGATCTTTCCATCTTCGCTCAGATGCTGCTCGATGGCGGCGTTCACAATGGTGAGCGCATCCTCAGCCCGCTTTCGATCGAAAAGATGACGACGCCGCAGACTCCTCCTGACCAGATGGTGTTGCGCGGGCTGGGCTGGGATATCGACTCGCCGTTTGCCTCGAACCGTGGCGAGTTGTTCGGTGTCGGCTCGTTTGGGCACACAGGGTACACGGGAACTTCCATTTGGATTGACCCCGTAACCAAGACGTACGTGATTCTGCTGACCAACCGGGTGCACCCCAACAACAAAGGTGAGGTGGGGGGCCTGCGGACGGGTCTTGGCACACTGCTGGCGGGGGCGCTCGGGCCGCTCTCAGAGCGACAGGTTCTGGACAGCCGCCGCTCACTGACCAGCTACTTCGAGCTGATGAAGAGTTACCGTGAGCAAGGGTTGCGGAATGGCAATGTGAGAACCGGAATTGACGTTCTGGAGGCGGAACACTTCGCCTCGCTTGCCGGCAAGCACGTGGGGCTGATCACCAACTCGTCCGGCCGCGCGAGCGATGGTGAACGCACCATCGACTTGCTGGATCATGCTCCTGACGTCAAACTGTTGGCGCTTTTCAGCCCCGAGCACGGGCTGGAAGGCTCGGCAGCAGAAGGGGCCAAGGTGGAATCCGCCCGCGACGCTGCCACCGGCGTGCCCGTCTACAGCCTGTATGGTGACGTGCAGCGGCCCACCGCCCAGATGCTCGAGGGCATCGACGCCCTGGTTTTTGACATTCAGGATGTGGGCGCGCGCTTCTATACTTACATCACCACGCTGGGATATTGCCTGGAAGCGGCGGGGAAAAAGGGCATGGAGTTCTATATCCTCGACCGGCCGAACCCGATTAACGGCGCCGAGGTTGATGGTCCCATGCTGGACCCTGATCTGCGTTCGTTTATCGGCTACTTTCCCATGCCCATTCGCCATGCGATGACCGTGGGCGAACTCGCGAAAATGTTCAACGGCGAAAATCACCTGAACGCCAAGCTGCACGTGATTAAGATGGAAGGTTGGCAGCGCACAGACTGGTTCGACGAGACCGGCCAAGCCTGGATCAACCCCTCGCCGAATCTGCGCAATCTGACGGAAGAAATTCTCTACCCCGGCGTCTGTCTGCTGGAAGGCGCAAACGTCAGCGTAGGCCGCGGCACGGATACGCCCTTCGAAATGGTGGGCGCTCCCTGGATCGACGGCCGAGAGCTGGCCGCATATCTGAACGGCAGGAAGATTCAGGGGGTACGTTTTCTGCCCATGGATTTCACGCCGCTCTCCGGCAATTTCGCAGGCGAGGTCTGCCATGGCGTGCAGTTCATATTGCTCGACCGGCAAGCACTGGAGCCCACCGAAATGGGGGTGGAACTCCTCGCGGCTCTCTGGCGACTTTTTCCCCAGAACTTCAAATTGGACGCCACGCTGCATCTCGTTGGAAACCACAAGGTCCTGGAATCCATCCGCACCGGCCAAAGCCCCTCGCGTATCTGGTATGACTGGCAGGAAGATGTGGGGAGATTCAAGAAAGTTCGCGCCCGGTATCTTCTGTACCCGTAAGCAACGACCGTGCCCGATGAGGCGCAGCGGCCAGCCCGCCCTTCAATGGTCCGCGACTTGCTTCCAACACGAGAAAACGCCTTCAGCGGGGACAACCCTCGGACGTAAGTGCGGCGTCCGCACTACATCGCCGGCGTGACCAGAGTGACCTTGGCCCCCATCGAGCGGCACACATCGATCACGTGCACAACATTCCCGAAGGGCAATAGCCCATTTGCATTCAAGACAACCACTTTCTCACTGTGGTTCTGGTAGAGCTGCCTTAGCCGGCTTTCGAGATTTGCCCAGGGAATATCTTCGTTGTTGATCTTCAGCAGGGGCCATTGCTGCCCCGAATTGAGCACTTGCATAACGTTGGATGCCGCGCCGGAGGGCAACGGAGGACCCACCAGCACTTCCAAACCTTTCGGGGGCAGTAGTTTCCCGGGTTCCGGCGTTTCAGGTTGGGAGGTCAGCAGGTTTGGGGCTGTGACGCCTGCGGTGCGCACAGCGTCTAGAACCTTCGCTACGTTGGCATACGGAGTACGCGCGTCTGCCTTGATGTAGAGCCTCTCCTCTGACAGACCAGGCTTTCGCGCCAAGGCAGCGGGAGTGATCGGATCGATTCCGTAGTACACGCTGCCGGTGCGAGTAACGGCTACGATTAAGGCCCCGGCGTTGTCCGCATCGGGCATCGCTACCGCATTACAGGTGACCGCCATCTCTACGCTGATCCCCTTTTGCAGCGCCTGGGCGGTGCACCTAGCCCGACTTTCGCAGTTGGGGCAGTAGGCGGCGGGTAAGTGGTTTATTTTCAGCAGAGCGATCTCCAAGGTCTACACTACAATTTGAGCTGCACCCGCTGATCGATGACGGTCTCCGCGGGCTTGATGCGGGGTGGCGGTTGCGACGGCAGTGCCAGATGGAGTTGGTGGAGCAGGAGCATCTGCTCGGGTTCCGGCTGCGTGTAGCGCGGCATGATGAGCCAGCGCCCGTCGGTGGTGGGCAGGCAGACGTCGAGCATTTGAATCGTGGCCAGTTTCTCCAGCACGGCGCGCGGTGTCAGCCCCGGGGCGCAGGGGGCTAGCCGCTGCCGGAGGGTGACCGACAAAGCGTAAGCGAGGAAAGCCACAAAGATGTGGGCCTCCACGCGCTTCTCGACTTGGTGATAAATCGGACGCAGCCCCAATTCGCTCTTCAAGGTTTTGAAGGCCGCTTCGATCTGGGTGAGGAGGATATAGAGTTCCCAGAGCACTTCCGGCTTCTCTCCCAGCAGGTTCGAGCGCAGCAGATAGTGGCCATCGCGGAGTTCCGCCTTCTGCAACTTCTCTTGGTCCAAGTGAAAGGAGAAAGTCTGGCGGGTGACTTCCTCTCCCTCGCGGGGCAAGTGTAGAGGCACGAAGCCGAAGGCGCGGCCGGCGTCCTTCTTGGCCGCACCGATGCGCAGCAGCAATTGATCGCGCGCCGGAGCACTGCGGCGCAACTTGCGCAAGGTCTTCAGCAAGCGAACCAACTTGCGCCGCCGTATGGCGCGTTCCTTGGCGTACCGGCCTTCACTCTTGGCCAGCACGTACAGTTCGCCGTCTTCCACGAATAACTTCACTTCCACCGATTCGCGCACCTTCTGCCAGGGCAATTCCAGCCAGCGCTTTGCGTACTGCTGAATCTTGCCGCGCGGCGTCCCCACCAGGTAGAAAACTTCCCGTCCCCCGGTGCGCATCTCTGCCAGCACCTCTTCGGTCGGAATCCCCCGATCCATCACCCACACCCGCCGCGCCCGCCCGTACTGCGCTTCGATCTGGTCGAGAAATCCGCGCAGCGTGGTGCGGTCTGAGGTGTTGCCCGCCAGCACTTCGTAAGCCAGGGGAAATCCCTCCGGCGTCACCACCAGCGCGATCACCACCTGCCGGCAATCGCCGCGATGGTCCCGACTGTAGCCGTGCTTCGCCTTGGGAATCTCCTCGCCTTCGCCTTCGATATAGGTGCTCGTCAGGTCGTACAGCAACACGTCGAAGCGCGCCTGAAACAGCTCTTGCCAACGTTGCCGCAGGTGATCGAACAGCACGGTTTTGTGCTCCCCGATCCGGTCCAGACAGCGATACAAGCGATCTTTTTCCGCCACGGCGAAGCCCGTCCCCAACAGATCTCCCATGGCACTCTGATCAAACCCTTGCCGGTGCAAACGGAACTCGCTGCCCGGCGCCACCAACCGGTTCACCACCAGCAACTCCAGCACCTTTGCCCACGGCACTTCCTCCCGTCCCTGGCCCAGACGCTCTTCCCAAAATTCGCTCAACCCCAACTGCCGCCACAGTTCGCACCCCAGCCAGTAGTTGCCAAACGCCCGCGGCCGCCGCAACTCCATCTCCTTCAGCTTCACCTGCACGCCGTCCAACGCATCGACAGGAATGGCGCGATCCTCGGGAAATAAACTCAGGCTCGCGGCCCGCTGCTCGGCTTCATCAAACACCTCCAGCGTCTTGCGCCACGCCGCTTGCTGACTGTCGTTAATCTCGCCCAAATACAGCACCCGCCGCTGCACCACCCGGCCCGAACGCAACCGCCGACTCTCCTCCACGCTCCAATAGCGGTGCTCCTTGCCGTCTTTCTTGCGCTTGTTCGCACGCAGGTACATGGCTGGCGGCCATTGTGCCAAGCTTGATCGCAGATGAAAAGGGGGTAGGTCTACACTACAAGCCTTTGCCTACAACCCACATTGAAGAGTCAGGACTTATCGCCGTGCCCCCGCCGAATCTCGCCCGAAAAAGCTCCGAACTGCGAAAGTCAGGCTAGGGGCAGCAAGCAGCATGGTTACAAACACCACGAACGTGACGCTCCATACCCGGCGCCATGATTTTCCCCAAGTATTTGTTGCGATCCAATTCATACCTTCTTCTCCTTTCACGGTCATGGTTGCGAAGCTGCGGCGGTCGATCATGGCGCTTTCCGCCCCCCCCCACGCGGACCGTTATTGCCCTTTGCCCAAAGCCGCCACGCCAAGGGTTCCACCGAGCCCCATGGTTTCAACCACGGAGGAGGGCACGATGACCATCGAGCCTCTTTCCTTGATGGCCTCATACAACATGTTCATGGCGCGCAGGTGCAGAGCCACAGGATTGTCGACGTAGACTTTGGCGGCTTGCTCGAACTTGGCCGCAATTTCGGTCTCGGCCTGCCCCAGAATGATCCGCGCCTGGCGCTCGCGCTCCGCCTGAGCTTGCCGCGACATGGCATCTTCAAGTGCCTGAGGAATGTGGACATCGCGAATCTCCACTGATTGGACGGTGATTCCCCAAGGATTGGTTTTCTCATCCAGGATGCGCTGCAGTTCATGGCCGAGGATTTCGCGCTCTGTGATCATCTGCGCCAGTTCGTGGCGTCCGATGGATTCGCGCAAGGCCGTTTGGGCGCTCATGGTGATGGCGTCGATGAAATTCTCCACCTCCAGGATCGACTTCTCCACGTTCCACACAACCCAAAAGACGATGGCGTCGACGTTCACCGGCACGGTGTCGCGCGTCAATGCCGTTTCCGCGGTCACTTTCGTCACCCGCACGCGCTGGTCCACGTAGCGGCTCAGGGTGTCCACCACGGGAATAATGGTGAACATGCCGGGTCCGCGCAGGCCGATGTATCGGCCAAAACGCAGCAGCGCCACCTTTTCCCACTGGGGAACCACCTTGATCGCGAACAAGAGGTAAAAGCCCACCAGGGCCCCTGCGACGACGGGTAACGGATTGCCCCAAAGCGCGGTTCCAACCCCGCCCGCGATTACACACACCGCAAAGACCGTGGCCCCTACGCTACTGACCTGCTGAATCCTCCCGAACATGGCTTACCTCCTCTTCCCCAGGGCGGGGTAGCGGTCAAATAAGACTTCCGCAACATCCTGAAGGGTGAAGCCTGCGGCTCCGGCGCGGGCTACAAACTCGCTGACCAATTGTTCAAGCTGCCGCTTTCGTTCCGAGTCGTCGGGCTTGACCTGGTGATAAGAGATAAAGGTGCCCGTGCCCTGCTGCGTTTCCAAAAGACCGCGGATCTCCATTTCCCGGTAGGCGCGTAGCACGGTGTTGGGATTGATGGCCAGATCCACCGCAACCTGGCGGACCGTGGGGAGTTGGTGCCCGGCAGCGAGCGCGCCCGTGGCAATCCCAACCAGTACCTGGTCGATAATCTGCCGGTAAACTGGCACGCCGCTCTGGAGGTCCAGTCTGAACCGGTACGGCGTCGGCGGATTGGGCTGCTTTCCATTCATATAGGGTGATAGTGTATTAGTGTACTAGTTCGATGTCAAGAGAAAAATTGAGGACCTTTTGCCCTCGCACGCCCGGCGCGCAGGAACGTGCACCACCTTGGTTAGCCCTGCCTTCTGCAGGGGCGGGGATTTCGCCACGCCCTTCCGGTAGCCCCATCCAAGTGAGGTGAGAAATGCGGCCTAGGTGCATTGTGAAATATAGGTTGCGTTATGCAACTAATATTGATATTTTGTCGCTAGTGCCAGGGAAGTCCAAATCAAAACGACGGTCGGGGTGCCCGGTAAGTATCTCCCTTGAGATGTTGGGGGATCGCTGGTCGCTCCTGATCATCCGTGACCTGATGGTTCGCGGTTTTCGGACATTTCGAGAGTTCCGGAAATCGGGCGAAGGAATTGCTACGAACATCCTGGCAGACCGGTTGCGGATGCTCCAAAGCTCGGGAATCCTTACGGCCGAGAAAGAGATGACGGATGGACGTAGGGTGAACTACCGGCTGACGGAGAAGGGAATTGATCTGGCGCCGGTGCTTTTGGATTTGCTCATTTGGGGGGCGCGGCACGAGGAGACAGGGGCGCCTTGCGCTGTCATTGCGGAAATGCAGAAGGATCGCCAAGAGGTTCTCGCGGAAGTCCGGCGCCGGTGGCGAGAGCGGGACCCCTCTCCGCTGCTGCCCAAATTCGGAAGTTGGGCCGCTAGCGCTCATCTGGCACAAAAGGAAAAGTGAGGAGGCGTTATGGACGCCGATTTTTCGATGATTGCAAGCATGTTCAGGACGAATACACAATTATTCGAAAAGGCAACGCAAGGGATTCCGCCAGAGAAGTGGCTCGTGGGACCGGGCAATGATTCGAACCACCTGCTGTGGATTGCGGGGCATGTTGTTGTCCATAGGGCTATTATCATTAAACTCCTTGGCTTGGAATCGTCGGCTCCCTGGGCAAAGCTCTTCACTCGAGGGGCGAAACTGGTTGCTCCAGAACAATACCCTGAACCAGGAGAGATCCAGCGGGCTTGGGATGATGTATCGCAAAAACTCTCGGCCTCTCTGTCGAGCGTCGCAGCAGGGGTTTTGGCGAAGCCGGCACCAAGAGAATCGCCGTCATTCGACCGGACAGTCGGAGGACAAGTCGCTTTCCTCTGTTTGCACGAGACATACCATGTTGGCCAGATGAGCTATCTCAGAAAGTGGCTGGGTTATGGACAGGTCGTAGGTTAGTGGCTGATCGCGACAAATCGGATGGGCGCCTAATAAGCAGAGGCGAGCGTAGCGCGGATCTTCAAAACAGCTCCGCGCTTCAGATACTCGTGAGAAGGAGGAACGTATGAGCAGCGTACGAGTCCTGGTGGGCACGCGCAAAGGCGCGTTCATTCTGACATCGGACGGTAAGCGCAAACGGTGGAAGGTCAGCGGTCCGCATTTTACGGGGTGGGAGATCTACCACGTCAAGGGATCCCCCGCCGACCCGAATCGCCTTTACGCATCGCAAACCAGCGGCTGGTTTGGGCAGATCATCCAACGTTCCAGCGACGGTGGCAAAACGTGGGAGGCGCCCGGGGGCGGAATGACCATCGTGCCCGGCGAAATGCCCAAGGGCGAGAGCAACAAATTCGTCTACGACACGACTCCGGAAACCGGCAAACCCCTCACCACTCACCAGTGGTACGACGGCACGCAGCACCCTTGGGAGTTCAAGCGCGTCTGGCATCTCGAACCGTCGCTGACCGACCCGGACACCGTCTACGCCGGCGTGGAAGACGCCGCGATATTCCGCACCACCGACGGCGCCAAGACGTGGCATGAACTCGCCGGACTGCGCGGCCACGGTACCGGGCCCAAGTGGCAGCCGGGCGCGGGCGGGTTGGGTCTGCACACCATTCTTCTCGATCCCAGCGACCCCGGCCGGATTTACGTTGCCATCTCGGCCGCGGGGGCCTTCCGCACCGGCGACGGCGGCAAGACGTGGAAACCGATTAATCAAGGGCTGAAGTCGCAATACATCCCTGACCCGAATGCCGAGATCGGCCACTGTGTGCACCGCATCGCGTTGCACCCGTTGCGCCCAAACGTGCTGTTCATGCAGAAGCATTGGGATGTGATGCGCAGTGACAACGCCGGTGATCTATGGCAGGAGGTCAGCGGGAACTTGCCCACTGACTTTGGCTTCGTGATTGACGTTCATGCGCACGAGCCGGAGACGATCTACGTGGTGCCCATCAAGAGCGACTCGGAGCACTTTCCGCCCGAGGGGAAGCTGCGCGTGTACCGCAGCCGGACGGGCGGCAATGAGTGGGAGCCGCTTACCAAAGGTTTGCCGCAACGCAACTGTTACGTCGACGTGTTGCGTGACGCGATGGCCGTTGACCAACTCGATTCCTGCGGGGTGTATTTCGGCACCACCGGCGGGCAGGTGTACGCCTCGGCTGACGCCGGAGACAACTGGGTGCCTATTGTCCGGGATCTTCCGGCGGTGCTGTCGGTTGAAGTTCAGACATTGTCCTGATACGATGCCGCATGTATTTCAATGATCATTATGTTGCTTCGTAAAGAGATGACATCATGGATAAAAACAAATTCCTAATTGATCTTTCCGAGAGTAACTGCGCCGACTTCGGCAAAGTGGCTTTTGCCGAGCAGTCGGAGGAGCAGAAAGTCTTCACAGCGATCTGGCGTCTTGAGAGCGAAGTCAACAACGGTGGGTTCACGCAATATTTCGAGAACGACGGTGGCGAGACCGCCGGCTTTGCGGCCACCGCCCTCAAGCGAATCGGTGCAAATCAATGTGCGGGTATTGTCGAGCGCGCCGTCAATACAGTTTGTGCTGGGTCAGTGCCGACTGATGCACACGGATGGGAAATGCTGATTGCCAGGATGAGCGACGAAAGTGGTGAGATAGTCGATAGTCTTGATGCAGAGTTCTTTAAGTATCCCGACGATCTCACTGGGCTGCTATTTGAGTTTGTACGCGAGCATCCAAAGGTGTTCGGGCCGGTTGGAGACGAGTAGGCCGACAACCAGGCGATGCCGATCTCCGTCCCGCCCACTTATGCCGATCGCCGTCGGGAAGCTGCCATGATCCGAGTCATACTTCCGCAACATCTGCGAACTCTGGCGCGCGTCGAGGGCGAGGTCCAACTCGACTTTCAGGGTGTGGCCACGCAGCGGTCGGTGCTGGACGCGCTCGAAGCCCGCTATCCGATGCTGCGCGGGACGATGCGCGATCACGTCACGCAAAAGCGCCGGCCGTTCATAAGGTTTTTCGCCTGCGAGCAGGATCTTTCCCACGAGCCGCCGGACTCCCCGCTGCCCGACGCCGTCGCAACCGGGGCCGAGCCTTTTCTTGTCGTAGGAGCCATCGCCGGGGGTTAGCGGCCGACTAGCGTTGGTAGCGCGGACCCGTTTCTTAGTCCGCGGCTCGCCCCGGCGGGCAAGGGAAACCCGCGGACCTACAACACAGGTCCACGCTGACATCGGAGCTTCTTCTTTTCATAACACAACCGTAAAACTCTCAGCGTATGATCCGACGCTATGAGCCCTTCTGTCCTTCCGTGGTGGGGTTGGTTGTTGTCCGCTACCCCTTTTTACGCAGTCGGCATTCTCGCGGCCTGGTTGCATGAGGGGGAATTTTACTTGGAGTCTCCATCCGAACGAAACGTAACAGCCTTCAAAATCATATGCTATAGCGTCTCGGTTGTTGCCCTGTTCTGCACCTTGATCGGTGTTGTTAGATTTATCAATTGGGTTTGGCCTGGATAGGCAACCCCCTTACCAACCCTTTCCAGTTAATTTTCAAACTGCACCACTAGCGGAAAGCGTGCGGAGATCAAGGATGCACCGCGCCGAATCTCGCGCTAGGCCGGATTTCTCACCAGCTTTTGGATGGGCAGGGTCCAGCTCCGCACTCCATCAAAGCTTCGCGCGCCTGCACGAGCTAACGAGTGGGATATCGAGTTTCCGGTCAGAACGACGAAGCAGTGTGACGACTTCTTGCGAAACCAGAAGGGAGAACAGATGGCAACCTGTTCCCCCCTGGCCTCTTAGGAGAGAGATGGATGCGCGCGGGGCACGGAATGCCGTACCCCGGCGCAATGGAGCGGTGAATTATGCCGCCCGCGCGTTCTTGGCAATGTTCGCGGGGTTTCCGGGCACAGGCACTTCCGCCTTGATGGGCACCGGTCCCATGGCGTATTCGGTGGGGCCGAGACGTTCATTGGAATCCATGGTCTCGTCCCATTTCACTTCTTTGCCCGTGTAAGCCGCGGCCCTGCCCATAACGGCGGCCAGCGTGGCGTGGGCCACGTGTTCCGCTTCGTTAATGGGCTTGTTGGTGCGGATGGCCGTGACGAAGTCCACATGCTCCTGATCGTAAGGGTTGAACTTCGTCTTGCCGGGATCCTGTCCCGGCTCCTGATACTTCCACACCACCTTGTTCGCAAGGTCATAAATCGTGTTCTTGCAATTCGTGTAGCCCTCCGTCCCCACGACGTACTCGGAGATGTCCTCGGTGCATCCGTCAATCTGGCGGCACATGCTCTCCAGGATTCCGCCGTTGGGGTACGTGAACTGCAAGTTGAAGAAGTCGTACTGGTCGCCCGTCACCTTCTGGACGCGCCCACCGGAACCGATCACGCTGGTGGGGTTCATTCCCGTGAACCAGAGGATGGCGTCGAGATTATGGACGTGCTGCTCGCAAATGTGGTCCCCGGAAAGCCAACGCCAGTTCACCCAATCGCGAATCATGGCTTCCATATCCGACCACTCCTTCTTTCTCGGCGCATACCACAATGGGCCGCCGTTCCAGCGGGCGCAGGCCCCGACGATCTGGCCGATGGCGCCGTGGGAAACGCGATTATAGGTTTCCTGATAGGCGCGGTCATGCCGCCGCTGCGTTCCCGTCACCACGCAAAGATTGTAAGCGGCGGCTTTCTGGCCGGTCGCCAGAACGGAGCGCACGCCGGGGGCATCGACTGCGCACGGTTTCTCAATAAAGCAATGCTTCTTGGCGTCAACCGCGGCATCGAAATGCTGGGGCCGAAAATGCGGCGGGGTGGCGCACAGCACCAAATCCACATCGGTTGCCAGCACCTTCTTGTAAGCATCGAAACCGACAAAGCAATGATCATCGGCAATTTGCTGCTGCCCCTTCTGGGCAAGATTGACGCGGCATTTATCCAGATGGTCCTGCAGCACGTCCCCCAGCGCCACGATTTTGAGGTTGGGTCCCGCCTTGAGAAAGTTCAGGGCAGCGCCGGTCCCCCGCTCGCCGCAGCCGATCAGGCCCGCCTTCAGGACCGGGCCATCCGGGGCCACGTCCACAAACGTCAAGGGGGGGTAAGATTTCTTGCAACTGGCCAGTACCGCGCCGGCGCCCACTGCCGCCACGGCGCCGATAAATGTTCGCCGGGTAAAATCCCGTTTTTCTTTGTCGGACCTTTCATCCGTCATGTCGGATCTCCTTTGAAGTAAGAATTAATTTCGAATCCTGAACTCAGGTAATCGTGGCGACGCCCCAGGGGGGGCGGAAATAGATATGCCTCGCCGCTTGAGCCCCCAAGGGGTGACCTGATCGATCCCAGGGTAACGCCCTGCGTAAAACGGCATCCGCCCATTCAATGCCTGACCCCCCAAGAGCGCGACCTAATGTACTCCAAGCCAACGGCCGGAGCAACCGGCACCTTTTCCCCCAGCAGGCCGGAGACGCCACCACCCCT
This sequence comes from uncultured Acidobacteriota bacterium, assembly GCA_963825395.1. Classification (GTDB taxonomy): domain Bacteria; phylum Acidobacteriota; class Terriglobia; order UBA7540; family UBA7540; genus Bog-366. Next base: position 350,861 of record CAWGTQ010000016.1, read on the forward strand.
CCCGGGTTGCGCATCCTTTTCTTCCGGGCGACCATCCGCGCAGGGCGGTCCTGACTTGCTCTCCCTTTCGCCAGCGATGCCGCGCCGCCGCTTCCACGGGTAGGCCGTAATCAGGCATGTGGATTACTTCCGGGTGCATCGATTCGCTCGGAACCGCCGGCTGGTAAATGTCTTGTGAACCACCCTCCGGCTCCCACCGAAAAGCTGTTTCACAATCCGCTTGCGCATATGGCACAATCGCGACGGGAGGTGCCCTTTGACAAGCGCAACTACCCCCAATGAGAAGCAGTCGGCTCGCATCGCAACCGTTGAGCAACACATCCGGCTGGAGAACCAACATGACTTGGAGGGTGTTCTCTCCACCTTCGGCGACACGGCGCGTTACGACGACGAGCCGTGGGACGAACATTACGACGGACGAGACGGAGTGCGCCAGTTTTACCAGCAGCTCATGACGGCTCTGCCGGACTTAGAAATCGAGGTGCGCCAGCAGCACGTCGCCGATGAAGCGATTCTAGTGGAGGTCATAATTCGCGGCACACACCTCGGTGGATGGAAGGGTCTTCCCGCGACGGGGCGACGAGTGGAACTGCCGATTTGCGGTATATACACATTCGACGCTGACGATCGGTTGGCCGGAGAGAGAATCTACTACGATCGGGGAACGGTGCTCAGGCAGCTCGGCGTGTTCCATGAGCCGGTCAGCGCACTGGGGCGAGTCTGCACTTTGGCTACTCACCCGTTGACGATTGCGAGGGCCTACGCCAGAAACCTCTTCCGCAAGTGAGTACCGTCGCGGAGCGGCGGCACCGAAGGAAAGTACGCTGAAGAGAATACAAGACCACAGAAATTGAGTTGCAGGCTTCTTTGCCATCTCGCTTGCAGCTAACCGCCGGACCTCGCCGCGCGTCCACAACAGTTCGGCGGTAAGAGAAGCGCCGAATAAGACCATGACTACGCGCTATTCGTTGATGTAGTTCGTAGCGCGAACCGCCGCCTCTCAATTACCTCCGTACGTTCAGCGTACCCGCACCTTGAACATGGAACTTCTAATTTCAAAGTAAATCTTCATCCAGTTAACTTCAGCCTATGTCATTTGTACAAATACTGGAGAATCCCTCTGGTGATGTCGTAAGCCCTCAGGCAATAATTCTCGTCAGGAAGTGCATCCTTGTGGACGGCGTTATTTACCGTCTTCCTTATTTCATCCGACGTTTTCCACGTGGCTTGATCCAAAATGTTTTTGTCCCTGGCTAGCAGGAGGATAGCCTCCAAATTGTTCGCGCCATCTAACTCACGCGCGAATCCCCGTTTTGTGAGTCGGTCTTTAGCGGCTGCTTCAATTGCAGACCGGCATAAGACGAGCGAGGCTAGAAAATTCCCATAGATGTTACAGCGGGAAGCTTCTTCCAGATATCGACGGACATGATTGGGCACTTTCCTCCCTGTCGAAACTAGACGAAGAATCTCTGCCCGTCCGACCATCCGTGGGAAAAGCTCTCTCAACTCCGCGGCGTACTTTCTTACCACATATAACGATAAGAAACCGGGCGAAGCCCGATGAATGGTTTCCTCTATCCCCGCACTGAACGGGCTGATGAATCCCTCTCGTTCCTTCACAAGCTGTCCTACGACCTCCTTTAGTAGTCTTGAGCCGTGAACAATGTAGCTGTCAATCCATATGAGGATTTCTTCCCAATCAGCTCCTTCGAGTTCCGAAAGAGCAAATTGTGTTTCGACCGGACTGTCTGTAAGCCGCTCCAAGAACTCCGCCAGTCTCTCGGGGGCGCGTTCCTTTCTCAGGGCATCGAAGGCCGCAGCCGTCACCGGAGGGTAGAGATCCTGCTTTTGGAAAAACACCTCTAAGATCCGTTCGATCTCATTGGTACTGTATGATGCCCCGTGACCAATCTCCGCACCTAGCTCAATGCGCAGGGGTTCATTATTAATTACCTCGTACTGATCTCGCAGGATTAGGTCTATCGCTGAGGTTACCAGGTGCATGAGCCTGTCCGCCCTCTTCTGGTTGTCATTCATGGCTACTCCCATTGCCAATCGCTCGACGGCGATGCAAGAAGTTCGTAGCGTCTTTTTGCCCGCCATGATGTTACAAGCTGCTGTAGTGTAGCGCCGTGTCAAAGTTGCGGCGTCCCTTTCTTTCGGACCGATATTTCTTCATCACCTTGCGCCTGCTTCCTCGGCGTTCAAAGTTGATGGAGAAGAGACGCGGACCGCAAAGGCGGCGGTCCGCGCTACCGTCCCTGCTTACCGACCGTCTCTGAAGGCGACTTTCCTCAATGATAGCGTGAGAACCCGGCTACACAAGGTGGGGAGATTTGCCGTAGGCGGCAAGAACCCCCAGCCCGATCCGGGAGGCTGTAGTGGTCCCCAGACCATTTTGTATGGCCTCGCTAAGACGATGTACAAACCTAGGTGATGATAAAATAGAGAAGCATGGAATATAAAATTACTCTGGGGGTCATAGCGACCGTAATTGGCTTTCTGAGCTACATTCCTTATTTCAGAGACATCATCAAGGGGAAGACTAAACCTCATGCATTTTCTTGGCTCGTATGGAGCGTGCTCACCGGAATCGCCTTTTTTGCCCAGGTAGTGAAGGGTGGAGCGGCCGGATCATGGGTGAATGCTGGCACTGCCGTTATGTGCTTTTCGGTTTTCATCGCCGCTTTATTTCGGGGAGAGAGAAATATAAAAACCTCCGACTGGCTCAGCTTGGCAGGTGCAGGTACTGGACTTGTCTTATGGGCACTTACTAACAATCCCTTTGGGGCTGTTGCGCTTGTTGCCGTGATTGATGCCCTTGGCTTCATTCCCACGTTCCGCAAATCGTTCTATAAGCCCTACGAGGAGACAATGAGCACTTTCATGGTAAGCACATTAAAGTATGCAATCTCCTTGCCGGCACTTGAATCATTCAATCCAACGACGTGGCTCTTCCCCGCATCTCTGGTGCTAACAAATGGATCATTCGTGATTCTACTTCTTATTCGCAGAAAGCAGTCTCACACTTAAATCATTAGTTCGTAGCGCCGCCTTTGCGGTCCGCGTCTTTTCGCTCGCCATGATGTTACAAACGGTTGTTGTGTAGCGCCGTGTCAAAGTTGCGGCGTCCTTTTCCACGATATGTCTTCATCCCCGTGCGCCTGCTTCCTCGGCGTACAAAGTTGCTGGAGCCTGACTTCACGCTGTTGGCGGGTTGGCGCAGGGCAACGCTCTGCGAATCGCTCGATCGATGCGCGTCGATGCCAACGTTGCAGGGTTTTACCCAGCGCCAGCCGGCCGGTCTGCAATCTGTCCAAGCGGGGACCCAGCGGCGGCGATCCTGCTGAACGTCCGCCCTACCAGCGCATCAACTGCGTGACCTGAATGAGATTGCCGCAGGTGTCGTTCAGCATGGCGATCTTGGAGGCCGTCACGTCCTTTGGTGGCATGGTGAACTCGGCCCCGCGCGCTTTCATACGCTCGTAATCGGCCTGCACGTCGTCGGTGAAGAACGTGGCCGCGGGCTGGCCTTGCTGGAACATGGCCTGCTGGTAGGCTTTGGCCGCCGGCTTGTCGTTGAGTGCCAACTGCAGCTCTGTGCCGTCCGGGTCCTCTGGTGAGGCCACCGTGAGCCAGCGAAACGGCCCCTGGCTGAAGTCGGTCTTCTTCACGAAGCCCAGCACTTCGGTATAGAAGCGCAGGGCCTTCTCCTGGTCGTCCACGTATACGCTGGTCACTTTAATCTTCATCGGTTCCCTCCTAATGTCACATTCGCGGGCGCTGCCGCGTCACTGATTATGACGAAACGCAACCCGAGAGTGTGACCGATGAGCGAAGACGAATGGTTGGCGGAGCGTTCACCCGAATGTATTGTGGCGAGGTCAGCACATCGCACTCAGGTGGCCACAACGAGGCCGCCGGCGGCCCGAATGACCTCTCCGGTGATCCAGGCTGATTCGTCTGATGCCAGGAACACCGCCAGCGGGGCGATATCCGTGACGCGACCGAGCCGGCCGAGCGGCGTCTTCCCAGCCAGAACGGCCCCGGCGCCACCCTCAAAAGTCCCCGCAGCTATGTTGCCTTCAGTTTCTGTATGACCGGGAGCGATGGCGTTGACGCGTATCTTGCGCGGCGCTAGTTCGAGCGCCAATCCTCTAGTCAGCGTTTCGATGGCGCCTTTTGTGGACGCGTAGAGCAGGGCTCCCGGCACGGGATGCGAGCCGACGATGGAGCTGAGGTTGATGATGCTCCCGCCGTCAGCGCCGAACCGCTTGATCGACTCCTGCACGGTGAGAATCACCCCCAGAAGGTTGATGTTGTAGTGGATATGGAAGCTCGCTTCGGTAATCTCGGCGAAGGGGCCGAAGCGGAACACCCCGGCGTTGTTGACCAAAACGTCCAGCCTTCCGAACGCGGAATCCACCTCTTGGAATAGCCGCGTGACATCTGCGGCCTTGGACACGTCGGCCCCGACCGCGATCGCCTTGCCGCCGCTGTCAATGATCGCCTGAGCGACTCGTTCGGCGCCTTCCCGGTCGGAGGAATAGTTCACGGCCACGCGCGCGCCCGCAGCGGCTAACGCCTTGGCAATCCCACTGCCTATGCCTTTGGACGCGCCCGTCACTATTGCCACTTTGTCAGGCAGTCTGCTGATGTTCACCATCGTTCTTGATCCACCTCCAGGCCCATCGCTGAGAATCGCGCCTCCCCCCTATGGAGATTTCGACTTCTGCTACTTATGCGATTCGCGTTTTGAGACAATGCCCCGACATTCAATTTTACATCCCGGGCGTTCTCGTCGGCTACTCGGAACTTATCGTCGGACACGGCTAAGTCCCGGTAAGTTGCTAGGCAAACCGTAGGTGTGGTCTGTGCTGTAATCTTTGCGGGTCTGGTCCGGGGGGGGCGGCCCATTCACCGTGTACAAACTCCCGCCCCGGCCAACAGCCTGGGTGAAGCCGCTCCGTCCCATTCAATGCCTGAGCCCCCAAGAGCGCGACCTAATGTACTCCAAGCCAACGGCCGGAGCAACCTGCGCCTTTTCCCCCAGCAGGCCGGAGACGCCACCACCCCTCCCGGGTTGCGCATCCTTATTCTTCCGGGCGACCCTCCGTGCAGGGCGGTCCTGACTTGCTCTCCCTATCGCCAGCGATGCCGCGCCGCCACTTCCACGGGTAGGCCGTAATCAGGCATGTGGATCACTTCCGGGTGCCCCGTCCGGAAACAATCACCTCCGTCGGAATCAGAAGCTGTGTGGACAGGATTTGCCGAAACGGCCGGGTTGCTAACGCCTCGTTGCAAGTCGCGTCTAAACTAATGGTGGTACGGTACTCGAACCGAAGGCATTCAAATTCGCGTATACTGGGCAACTGTGAGGCGAGAATGGTTCGCCCCCTTGCAAGTTTGTTCTGGGTGGCAGCGATTCTGTTATTGGCGAACGCGATCGGCGCGAACGCACAAGCGCCGGCAGCGCAAATCGATCGAGTGTTGTTTGTCCCGCTCGGCGGCCTGGAGCAATGGATCAGCATTCGCAGTGAGGACCGCTCCAACCCCGTGCTGCTCGTCGTGCACGGCGGCCCTGGGGAAGCGCAATGGCCCGCCGCGGACATTTTCAAACCCTGGGAAGAGGCGTTCACGGTTGTGCAATGGGATCAGCGCGGAACCGGCCACACCTACGGCCGCTACGGCGAAAAGACCCCTGACGTCACACTCGATCGTATCTCCAAAGACGGGGTTGAATTAGCCGCTTATCTCTGCCATGAACTTCACAAGAAGAAGATCATCGTGCTCGGCCATTCCTGGGGATCCCTGGTCGCGGTCCATATGGTTCAACTGCGCTCCGAACTGTTCGCCGCCTACGTCGGCACCGGCCAGGTCTCCAGTTGGGCCGCCAACGTCAACACCCAGTTCGACCTCCACCTCGCCAAGGCGCGCCGCGAAGGCGACGAGGCCCAGATCAAGAAGCTCGAGGCCATCGCGCGCCCCGACCCCACCAACACCAAGCAGTACTTCAGTCTGGGTTCGCTGATCAGCATCATGGCTCCCTCGGATCAAGACTGGATCAAACACTTACGCAGCCAGTTCCCTGAACTCAAGGCCCGCGAGCCGGAACAAGCCAAGAATCTCGAAGATGGCATGATATTCACCGGAGACCGCGTCTTGCCCGATCAGGTCGCCACCGACTTGCCCAAGACCGCGTGCGACATCCACGCCGCGTTTTTTGTCATCGACGGCCAGGACGATCACGTCACGCCGACCTCGGCGGCCGTCGATTACTTCAACTGCGTCAAGGCACCGAAAAAGGAACTGATCCTGATACCCAACACGGGCCACTTTGCGTGGATGACCGCGTCGGACAAGTTCCTGGACGCCTTGGTTTCAAAGGTCCGACCAGTTGCGGTCGCGCGCGGTGCGTGAGTGCTGACCTCAAGGTCAGCGCTACATCTGACGCTAGCCTGAGCCGCAGGGGGCCCACGTGAAGGCCAGCCCTACTTCCAGTGAGGAACCCACAGCTTCTCCGGCGGGGTCAGGAATCGCTTCCAATCAACAGTCAACGACCCCGAAAACGGCCATTCTTCCGGTCGCTCGCACAAACCTTTGCGGACAGGATTCATCCAGATGTAATAGGCAACCGCCTCCCACCTCTCATCCGGTCTCAGAATATGGTCGTAAGGCCTGTCCTGCCAAAGACGCTCTTGGCTTCTCTGCTTAAAGGCAAAACTCGAGCGCTGTTTGAAGGTTTTGACGAATTTTAAGCAATCGCTTGCAGGGTGCGTCCCGTTGGTCAACAGGTGTAGATGATCCGGGATAAAACAGTACGCCTGGATGTCAAAGGCATGCGTATGCGCTTCTTCCACCAGAAAGCCCAACGCCTCTGCCACAAGCTTTCCGTCCTGAAATCTTGGAATGCGGTCCAGCGTACAGGTTGTGAGGAAGTACCATTGATGCCCGATATAGGAGGAGCGTGGCTACCGAATGTTTTTGCGCCGGAATGTTATCGCCACGGTTTTGTAACGCCTTTGTAACGCCTTTGTAGCGCCGATCTTCAGATCGGCAGGTTTTCGCGAGTTAACGGGGGTGCTGACCTGAAGGTCAGCGCTACATCGCTTTCATCGTCACGAGTTTCGTAGCGCAGACCTTCAGGTCAGCAGTTTTGTTGTTTTCCAAGGTGCTGACCTAAAGGCAGGCTGGCGCAGGGCGAGCCCAGCCCTGCGACTCACGTTTCTCGCTGCGTGCTCGGAACCGTTCCTTATGCTGATCGGCGGACTTCATTTCGAGCCCTCGCTGCCTTGATCGTTTCCCGAAACGCACGGCTGGGCTCGCCCTGATGCGCCAGCCGGCCCTCCGGACCCCACCGAAAAGCTGTTTCACAAGACGCCTGCGCACATGGCAAAATCACGATGGGAGGTGCCCATTGCCAAGCGCAACTACCCCCAATGAGAAGCAGTCGGCTCGCATCGCAACCGTTGAGCAACACATCCGGCTGGAGAACCAGCATGACCTGGAGGGTGTTATCTCCACTTTCGGCGACACGGCGCGTTACGACGACGAGCCGTGGGACGAGCATTACGATGGACGAGACGGAGTGCGCCAGTTTTACCAGCAGCTCATGACGGCTCTGCCGGACTTAGAAATCGAGGTACGCCAGCAGCACATCGCCGATGAAGCGATTCTAGTGGAAGTCATGATTCGCGGCACACATCTGGGTGGATGGAAGGGTCTCCCCGCGACGGGGCGACGAGTGGAACTGCCGATTTGCGGTATATACACATTCGGCGCTGACGATCGGTTGGCCGGAGAGAGAATCTACTACGATCGGGGAACGGTACTCAGGCAGCTCGGCGTGTTCCATGAGCCGGTCAGCAAAGTAGGGCGAATCTGCACTTTGGCTACCCACCCGTTGACGATTGCGAGGGCCTACGCCAGAAAACTCTTCCGCAAGTGAGTAGCGTTGCGGAACGGCGGGACCAACTTGTTTCCGGGCTGCAGTGCTCTGTCTGTTGATGTGGTCCGCGCATTCTGAGTGGATCGTCGGACACGGCAAAGTCCCGGTAAGTTGCTAGGCAAACCGTAGGTGTGGTCTGTGCTGTAATCTTTGCGGGTCTGGTCCGGGGGGGCGGCCTCAGCCCCTGAAAGGGCGGGATACTACTGGACGCGCACGGGATCGCCTACGACGAGCGGTACGTGTGGGATTGAAGAGGATTGTTTCGCCCCTTCAGGGCTCAGGTGTTGATGGAGGTCCCGCAAACCCAGGCCTTCAGCTGGGGCTTCGTTAGATCGCCCCGGCAGGGCTCCAATTACCTGGCACCGTTTCACCCCTCTGACACCGTTTCCCCCCGGGAGGAGATCCGATCGCTTGACAGGAGAAGCCGGCATATATATATTTTTTTTAGAAAACAATCTTCCAACGTTGAATTCCAGTCTGGGGGTGCTCCAATGGCCACGGCGCCAGTTGCGCTTCCAAAGTTGGTCAAGGCCAACACAGTCGGCCTTGAATCCGTCGGGGTCAGCGAAGCGTACTTGGAGAAGTTCATACAGGACGACCCGAGGGTCCTCGGCCTTGGTGACCTCGTTGTGATTGAGCGTCAACGTCGGCAGGACAAGGCCGGCCGACTGGATCTATTGCTCCAGGATATTTCCGGGAGCGTGAGGTACGAGGTTGAACTGATGTTGGGACCCGCCGATGAGAGCCACCTAATACGAACCGTGGAATACTGGGACATTGAGCGACGCAGATATCCCGCCTACGAACACCGCGCCGTTCTGATCGCGGAGGACATCGCGACGCGGTTTTTGAACGTCATCACGCTCTTCAGCGGGTCGATTCCCATCATCGCGATTCAAGTGGACGCAGTCACTATCGGTGAGCATACAGGCGTTACGTTCCTTCGGGTAGTGGACAGCACCAAGCTTCGCAAGGACGACCGCCTGAGTACTGCTGAGATTAAGTCAACGGACCGAAACGAATGGGTGGCGCGCGTTGGTAAAGAGATGATCGAATTGGCGGATAGATGCCTCGGCTTGATCAACCAAGCAGCAAAACGCCAGCGAAAGCTGAATTACAACAAGTATTTCATAGGCCTCACGGATGGCGTACGATCCAATAATTTCGTTTGGTTCGAGCCCAAGAAATCCTTCTTAAGAGTCAACGTGCACCTCGACGCCCCCGAGGCGTGGACTAAGGGACTTGAGGAAGCCGGACTAGACTTCAAAACCGACGAGGGACAGCTCAAGATAAACCTTACGGCGACGGACTTCGACGCAAACCGAGACCTTGTCGGCAAGATCCTGCAGAACGCTGTCATGGAGGATGAGAAAGAGTAGCAGCGGAAAGGACCTGAAAGATAAGGGTACCTGACACCGTTCTCCTGACACCGTTCTCCTGACACCGTTCTCCCCTGACACCGTTCTCCCCTGACACCGTTCTCCCTGCACCGTTCTCCCCTGACACCGTTCTCCCTCACCGTTCTCCCTCGTGCCCTCTTCGAGGAACGGATTTTCTTCATGGCCAGTGGCCCTCCACGGCCGCTGACCACTAATGAAATCAAACCCCTCCTTGCGTGCAGTCCGTGCGCCCGGTCATTCGGGTCGAATCGGTCCCGTTCAAGCAGACTGTGCTAGTATGTGAGAGTCGGCTAGCCGGCCAGATCTAGAGGGTGGGTCTAAGATGCCCGCGCTGGCGCTTGAGTATCCGCAACTCTTCGACAAGAAGCTTAAGAGCAATCCAGGAATACGCGCGGCTGTGGATTCGTCGCTCACGCTCGTAGCTGATGTCCTTCAGGTCAGCAAGCTGCCATTCTTTCCGGATTACACGGATCACGGCGTACCACATTTGAATGGCGTGCTTGAGATCACAGACAAACTAATTCCGGCGAAAGCCCGCGAGATCTTCACAGCCGAAGACGCTGCCGTCCTGATCTTCTCCGTCTTGTTGCATGACTTAGCGCTCCACCTCAGCGAGGCGGGGTTCATGTCCCTCCTAAGAGCCCAAAACCACCACGGATCGAGCCAATGGACGGAGATATGGGGCGAGTTTCTGAGCACCGCGAAGCACTGGGATGACCACAGACTCGTCGAGGTGTTCGGCGCCGACGAAACTGGCAATCCGCGCGCGCTGGTGCGTGACCCGTTCGATCACTATGGCAACTTAACCGAGAGTGACCGCAAGCTAATAGGTGAGTTTATTAGGGAGCACCACGCGCAGATGGCCTACGAATTCGCCGTCTTCGGATTTCCCGGAGCCGCGCAACGTATCCAGTTCGGTTCCTTGGACCGAGATCTTAAAGAACTTGCTGGGATCGTGGCGGGTAGCCACGGGTTCCCGTTGCGGGATTGCCTTCAATGTCTGGAGGAGAAGGAGTTCAATAAGGTCGAGTACAATAACGTACATCCCATTTTCCTGATGGGAATCCTACGGGTTGCCGACTTCCTTGATCTTGGCATCGACCGCGCGCCACTCATAGGGTTTGCGTACAAGGAAATCAAGAGCTCGGTTTCACGGGAGCAATGGAGAACGAACCAAAAATTCCGGAGGATAAGCTGGGGCAATCCTGATCCGGAATCGATCCACATTCCTGCCAAGCCAACGGATGTTGAGTCCTATCTGGAGCTTAAGCGATGGCTCGGGGCAATCCAGTCGGAATTGGACATGGCCTGGGCCGTCTTCGGAGAAGTTTATGGAGCCCTCCCCAGGTTCTCTGACATCGGCTTGGCGATTCGAAGAGTCCGTTCGAATATCGCGGATGATCCAGAGAAGTTTGCCAGGAATGCGTCGTTTGTGCCGAGGCGCGTCGAGCTCGGAGTTGCAGGTCCCGACCTAGTCAAACTGTTTATTGAGCCCCTTTACGGCAACCACCCCGAGATCGGCATCCGCGAGCTGATTCAAAATGCCGTCGACGCGGTCTGGGAACGCTGGGAATTCGAGAGGACTCACCCAGACTTAGTGCGCCCAAGCCCCCAAGGGAAAGAGGGTGACGTAGTCGTGTGGCTTGATGACCCGGACGAGAACGGCGTCGCTCGTTTGACCGTCACCGACAATGGCATCGGGATGACAGATGAGGTCATCGCCGACTATTTCTTGAAGGTTGGGGCCTCCTTCAGGAGGAGCATTGCCTGGAAGAGGGAATTCGAGTCAGCCGCTAGCATCAGTGACAAGCCGCGGTTTAAGTCCCGCGTGTTGCGATCAGGGCGCTTCGGTATCGGCGTATTGGCGGCTTTTCTACTGGGGGACGAAATCGAGGTTTCGACGCGGCACGTCACAAGTCAACGCGGAGTTCGATTTTCCCTGCGCCTGAGTTTGGGTCCAGCCGCGGTAGAAGCGGCTCCCCTGCAACTGAACTACGCCGCAAACTTGCCGGTTGGAACCACGATCACGGTAAAGGTAAGCAAGGCGAAGCGAGCCAAAGTGGAAAAAGGTCGTAGGTACACCTTTGTCTTCGGCGCGGATATCTTCGCGAATCCCTTCTTGTGGGACTGGTATTGCCTGGGAGCACCTTCCGTAGTGCGGCTTCAAGGTCGAGAAAGAAAAAGACTTGAGCAATCTTCAAGCGTACCGCCAGAGGAATCGGCTCTGCCACGAGGTTGGCACAGCCTGCGGTCGTCTGACTACAGAACGGTTCATGCCTTAGTGCACGGCGCCCCCGATACACACGCGCCTGACTTGGTCTGCAACGGAATCAGGGTGCATGAAACCCGCGACCCGTTATCTTTTTGGCCGAACCCCCTCACAGTTAATTGGAAGGCGGATTTTTTTCCGCCGCAGGGTGCATTCAGACTGAGAGTGCCAGATTTTTCGGTTTTTGATCCCGACGGCAACCTTCCGCTAAACTTGCAAAGGACAGGACTTACTAACACGAGACTCGATTTCGCGACTGAGGCATTCGCGACGCAGGCAAAGTCGGCGCTGGCGAAGTTCGTGCGCTTTGCGCCCGAGCAGCCAGAAGTCACGCACGAGTTCCTTCACGCCCTGTATAACATCTTTGATTTTGACCAAGCGATTCCGGCGTTCTTCACCAACTCGGGAACAGCCCTGTTGACTCCGACGAACCTACGGCTTGCGAGGGTAAAAGGGTGCCTGCTAGTGAACCTTCAATTGTTTGAGCAGGGTTGGCAGACGCACTTCCAAGCTAGATATGACGCGGTAGCCTTCGCCCGACAGGGGAACCACGGGAGTTCATCCATTTACTCTCTGAACGAGTTGAACCGTTGGATTGCGAGCGCTCGTGTGATCACGCGATCCGATGAGAACCCAACAGTGGCGAAACCGTTGCGCTTCAGATGCAGAGAATTCTCTTGCGATGGGTTGCACGTCCACAGAACCGCGAATTGCGCTGCCAGTTTGCTGGATCAAGACGATCTGCAATATCTGAAAGGCCGATTGTCAGTGGCGCAGAACTCTAGGGAATTAGGGACCGCTGATGATTTTGTTGCAGCGGAACTTTTCCTGAAAGATCAACCGCTTTCCGAGAGTGCTCCCCCCGAGCTTTCGCTAGGCAATTATTGGGAAGGGATCATCCGTCAGCCGGTGATCCCCTTTGACCCTACGGAGCGCATGACAAAGCTGGAACACGCGTACACTGCCCTCCGAGAGTATCTTACTGATTTTTCGGACCCAACGAAGGAAGCTTAACGGCGATCCCGCACGTGCCGGTCGGACCTCGCGCACTTCAACGCTCCACGCTTCGTTCCGGGCGGGTGGTCGTCGGCTACTTGGAACTTATCGTCGGACACGGCTAAGTCCCGGTAAGTTGCTAGCCAAACCGTAGGTGTGGTCTGTGCTGTAATCTTTGCGGGTTTGGTCCGGGGGGGGCGGCCCATTCACTGTGTACAAACTCCCGCCCCGGCCAACGGCCTGGGTGAAGCCGCTCCATCCCATTCAATGCCTGAGCCCTGAAGGGGTGAACGATCGAGTCCCAAGGGGCGAGGCTGGCAAATCCCAATCAACGCCCCCTCGGCCGCGGGGTGGAGCAGCGAATTAGGCAGTCCGCGCGTTCTTGGCGATGTTCGCGGCATTACCCGGCACGGGGATTTCCGCCTTGATGGGCACGGGGCCCATGGCGTATTCCGTGGGGCCGAGGCGCTCATTGGATTCCATCATTTCTTCCCACGTCACCTCTTTGCCCGTGTAGGCCGCAGTCCGGCCCAGGATACCGATCAGTGTCGACTGCGCCACGTGCTCCGCTTCGTTCATGGGCTGATTGGTGCGGATGGCGTTGACGAAATCCACATGCTCTTGATCGTAGGGGTTGAATCGGGTTTTCCCGGGATCCTGTCCCTGTTCCTGATATTTCCACACGACCTTGCCCGCAAGGTCAAAGATCGTGTCTTTGCAATTTGTATAACCCTCTGTCCCCAACACAAGATCAGAGACGTCGTTAGCGCAACCGTCAATCTGCCGGCACATGGTGTCATTGATTCCGCCGTTAGGGTAACTGAACTGTATGTTGAAGTGGTCATACTGGTCGCCCGTCACGCGCTGCACGCGCCCCCCGGCACCGATGGCTTTTGCCGGCGTCATTCCCGTAAACCAGAGGACGGTATTGAGGTTATGAACACACTGTTCCACGATGTGGTCGCCGGAAAGCCATCGCCAGTTCACCCAGTCGCGGATCATGGCTTCCATATCCGACCATTCTTTCTTCTTCGGCGCATACCACAATTGGCCGACGTTGTAGCGGGAGCGAGCCCCGAGGATCTGTCCGATGGCGCCATGGGAGACGCGATTGTAGGTTTCCCGGTGGGGGCGATCGTGCCGCCACAGGGTTCCCGACACCACACAGAGGTTGTACGCTGCAGCTTTCTGGCCGGTAGCCAGGATGGAGCGCACGCCCGGGGCGTCAACCGCGCAGGGTTTCTCAAGAAAAATGTGTTTCTTGGCGTCAACCGCGGCATCGAAATGCACCGGCCGAAAATGGGGCGGGGTGGCTAGCAGGACCAGGTCCACATCCGCGGCGAGCACTTTCTTGTAAGCATCGAAACCAATAAAGCAATGGTCGTCGGCCACTTGCACTTGAGCGTTCTTGGCAAGATTCTGGCGGCAGGCGTCCAGATGGTCCGGAAGCACGTCACCCAGCGCCACAATTTTGAGGTTGGGTCCGGCCTTGAGAAAATTCAGGGCAGCGCCGGTGCCGCGGTTTCCGCAGCCGATGAGTCCGGCTTTCAGAACGGGGCCGTCCGGGGCCGCATCTACGAACGTCACGGGCGGGTAAGACTTCTTGCAACTGGCCAGCACCGCTCCGGCGCCTACCGCCGCAACGGCGCCCATGAAAGTTCGCCGATTGAAATCCCGTTTTTCCTTGTCAGTTTTTTCATCGGTCATGTCAATATCCTTTGAAATAAGAATGAATTTCGAGCTAAAAATTCATACGGATCACTGCTTCCCGGTTTCTTCTGTCCGCCGATTACCGGCGGTTTCTGCCGCCTCGTCGTATTCGCGGACCACTCGGAAGCCCACATCGGTGCAGTCTGAATACCACCATATGCTCTTGGGCGATTGAGGGTCGGTGAGCAGCCAATCTTCCTCGCGCGTGTGGTCGCGCGCCGCGCAGCGCAGGTCGGCAGCGTCCGAACGATACGAGCCTCCGCGCACGACATGCTCTTTGCCGGAGTCCGGGCCGTGAGGGTCGGTGGCTCCAGAGTTGGCTACGGTGCTGTAGGCATCCGCTGCGTACCAATCCAGACAAAATTCCCGAACATTACCCAGCATATCCACCATGCCCCAGGCATTGGGTTTGGTCATCCCGGTGGGGTGAGTTTCATCCGCGCTATCACCCTGATACCAAGCGTAATCGATGAGGGGCACGGTCTTCACCCCCAGCAAGTGATTCAGCCATCGCTGGTTCGTAAACGAAGAAGGGTCACCGGCGAAGAAATATGGCGAACTGGCGCCGGCGCGTGCTGCGTATTCCCACTCCGCCTCGGTGGGAAGCCGGTACTTTTTGCCCGTAATTTGCGAGAGCCACTCGCAATACTTGGTGGCGGCGTAATAAGTCATGGTGATAGCAGGCCGCGACCCTCTGCCCCACCCCTGGTCAGGGGATCCGTAAGGGGGAGTGGGCCCACTCACGGCGTCGGCTTGGCCGGATGCCGGAGCGTCCCGATTGCGTCCGGTGTTGCCGCGCTGAAGCAGGTAGACCTCGTACTCTCTCCACGTCACTTCCGCCCTTTCCATCCAAAATGGGCTGATCTTCACTTGGTGGACCGGGCCTTCATCGGCGCGGCGGTAGGGTTCCGACTCGGGGCTCCCCATCTGGAACGAGCCGCCGGGAACGGCCACCATGCGGATTTTCACCGCCGAGCCGGGGACCATTTCCGTGTAACTCTTGAAGCCCTGGAGGGTTGTGGGGAATTCCTTTTCGAGTTCCTGCTCCTGAGCGGCGGCCTCATCCACGACTTCCTCAGCTTCCTTGCCGCGATAGTGTCCCGTGTGCAGGTGACAATTGATGCAGCGCATCTTGTCCTTTGAGCGCTGATAGTGCAAGTGGCCATCCACACCCTTCTTGGAGAGCCCGACGCTGAAAAGGTTGGCGTGGCAGCGAATGCAGGCACTGTCGTATGTGAACGTGCGCGCCTGGGTCAAAGTCTGCATGGATTGCCAGTTAATTTTGGTGAGATCCTTGAATAGCTTGCCGTAAATATCCTGGCCACCCAGGCGGGCTTTCTCCGTGTAATACTCAATCCCGCCGCCCGGGAGGTGGCAATCAATGCAATGGGTTACGACACCGCTCTTGGTGGTGTAATGCGGCGAGCGAATCCAGGTTTGCGTGGCGTCCGGGTGGGCATGGCAAGCCTGGTCGCAGAACTTGTCAGAGGATGTGGCATCCACCCCCGCCTTTCCGGACAAAATGACTATGACGCCGATACAAATCCCGATGGCGACGAGAAGTAGGCTTTTGTGGTTATTCACGGGCATTCTTGGTTTATCCAGAATAGTGAACACGCGCCTGTGCTATTTGCCCCTTTCTGATAACTTTCCGCATGTGGTGGGAAATCCGCGTGAGGTGTAGTGCTTCCATTCTCCGCCCACCCGGCGAACCCATAAGGCCGACACGCCCGGAAGGGATTCAGCAACCCGAATTCCATCCGCCACCGGCATTAGGGAAAACGCCGTGGCGAGCGCATCAGCGGTGGTCGAATCCCTGGCCATTACCGTAGTGCTGCTCTCACCTTCCAGTGGCCATCCGGTTTCAGGATTAATGACGTGCGAATAACGATGACCGTTAAGCTCCAGAAACTGATGCTCATCGCCGGAGGTGGAAACCGCGGCGGCGCTCAGCAGCAGTGTGCAAGGCGGACTCCCGGCATCCGCATCGGCCGTGCCGACACCGACTTTCCAGCCAGGATTTTCCGGCGGCGGTTCGCCCACGACAACCTCTCCCCCCGCCACCACCATGGCATGATTGATGCCCTGCGATTGTAAGACCGCCAGCATTTGGTCGGCAGCATAGCCCTTGCCGATGGCGCCCAGATCCAACATCATGCCGGCGCGCTTCAGGAACACGGTGTGGCGCGCCGGGTCCAACTCGATGTTGTGATAATCCACCAGAGCTTTTGCTTTCGCTATTTCCCCAGAGTCAGGCAAGCGTCCGGTTTTGCGGGCCCCACGCCATAAATCAACCAAGGGGCCGATACTGACGTCGAAGACGCCGCGGGAAAGTTCCGAGGTCCAGAGGGATTTCGCCAACACGTCGTAAAGGTCGCTGCTCACCGGGAACGGCGCTTTGGCGCCCTCGCGCGACAGGCGCATCAACTCGCTATCTGGGCGGTAGTCGCTCATGATCTGTTCGAGTTCCTCGGCGCGAGCGAAGGCCGCCTCCGCCGCTCTTGACGCTTCGGCGCTGTCCGCCGAATACATCTCGATCCGAAACATCGTCCCCATGCGGGGAAGAGAATACTCAAATCGCTTCAGGAGCGGGCTCGCCACCAGAAGGCAGGAAGGTACGGGAAGGAAGCTAAGTCCGAGGGCCAGACATGCCAGCGCAGTGCGACGGGCTACACATCCGATCGGGCGATGCAGCAAACGATTGAAGGAACGATAGGGCAAATACAAAAAAATACCTGCCAATACAAGAACTACGGGGCGGCGTGAAGGCACGGAGCACGGGCCGGGACCGTTCACGAACGCCTGATCTTTCAGGTCCTCTTAAAAGGGGTCTACGGGGTGGGCTGAAACCGCGACACGGCCACCTTTAATCGCCCCCCTTCCCCGCGGCCAATCCCGGGAAGAGCCTCCTCCGAGAGGCGCATGATTTATCGCACAATCAAGCGCATTTGCAAAGCCTTTTTGCTTGTTAGGAAACGCTCGCAGGAACCCTCGTGGGGAGACCGAAGATAGGGAACGGTTTCCCTCCGGTGTCACCAGAAAGAAAAAGTTATTTCCCTTCACCGGCCCACCAAAGCCTCATCCCCAGATCGGGATCCATCCGCCGAGAATAGCCCTCGGGGAGTGGCGGATGATGGAACGGGTCCAAATAGAGGTTCCGTGCCAGCTCACGGCCATCGGGCGCGCGTAACAGCAACGCGACGCGATAAGCAAGGCCCTTTTGGACCTGGAAGGAAAGGTCTCCCACTCGCGCATGCGAGTCCGGTCCCAAGTGGACTGGGGCCTTTCCCCGTGTAACTTCGTCGCCGCTCTCCGTCGCCACCGTCCACTCCGCCACGCAGTCACCAAGATCCACCAGGGAGTCATTGACAGCGTGGAGGGCAAGGGGCGTGTCTTTATACTCCATGAAGATTCCTATCGGGGCGTTGCTCTCTTCCAGCGCCCGCAGCCCTCCACCTAATCCTTCCACCTTCGGGCGTCCCCAATAGTCGTACACGCCGTAAAAACTCTGCGGGCAAAAGTCAATCCACATAAAAAGGAAGTAGCCGGCATTCGGGTCGTACTTTTGAATGCGGTAATGCTCGATATAGTACTTTATGAGGCGGTATTGATAGTCGTGGAGTTCGGCCACGCGCGGCAGCACGTCCTTCAGCCGCTCGGCGATCTGCGGAACCATCCGCGCGCTTTCGGGGCCCGGAGGCGCATCGACTCCGAACTCCGTGGCCAGCTTCTCCGTTGAACCGAAAATATCCGTGTAGTGACCTCCGCCCAGTGACCCACGGTAATCGTGGGCGTCACCGCTCTCCAAATCGTTCTTGTAATCTGAGTTCCTGATGGTCGGCCGGGTCGGATC
The DNA here is from genome assembly GCA_963825395.1 of uncultured Acidobacteriota bacterium. Classification (GTDB taxonomy): domain Bacteria; phylum Acidobacteriota; class Terriglobia; order UBA7540; family UBA7540; genus Bog-366. The sequence goes on from CAWGTQ010000016.1 coordinate 369,037, forward strand.
GAGCCGCTTCACCTCCGCAACAAGCTGGGGGCCGGGACGCGTCATGGCTTCGTAGTCCTCTTGAGCTTCATTGATGCAGATCCAGCAGATGATACTGGGATGGTTGCGCAGCTTCTTGATCATTCCCCCGACAACCGCCAGAGCACGCTGGGTGAACTGTTCGTCGGTAGGAAAGGTCCAGTTAAGATCAGAATCCTGGATCAGAACGATTCCCATCCGGTCACAAAGGTCATAAAACTCGTTGTTCTCAACGTGCACATGGATGCGCAGGGCGTTGATCCCTACCCGGACCGCCGCCGTCAGGTCCCGCTCATAACGCGCGCGGTCAACCGCCGAGAGGTAGAGGTCGGGCCAGTACGTGGCGCCCCGCAAGTAGATGGGTTTTCCGTTCAGCAGGAAGCGTGTTTCGTTGGGTGTGCGGCGCAATTCAATCGTCCGTATGCCAAACGCCGTGGTGGAGGCGAGGCTGGTTTCGCCAGCCGAGCGGAGCTCGAGGTCAAGCCGGTACAAGGCGGGGCCGCCTCGATCCCAGGTGCTCCACAGCCTGGGCGAGTTCACTGCGAGGTCGGTCGTGAGGTCGGTGATTCCCGCCTTGAGCCGGACCGTCTTCAAGGTTCGGGCAATTTCGAGTCCTTCGGGCTCCGAGCGAATGCGGGCTGTAAACTCCACCTGCTTTTCGCCCTCGTCCAGCGCCACCGGCCATGAAATCGTGACGTTCGCGCGGCTCGCATTCGCGGAGACCTTCGTTATGACCGTAGGCCCCTCCGCGACGCGCATCCCGCTGTGTACGATGAGCCGCACCGGCCGCCATATGCCGATCGGATTCACATCGCGCTGAATAAAGGTGTCGGCGTGCTCATAGGTCCCCTTCACCATGTGGCGAACGACCCCCCACAGCCTTCTTTGCTCATTCCCGGAAGCGATCTGATCGTCCCATGGCGAGGTGACTTTTACGATAAGGAGATTCGGCTTGTCGTTGCTTAAAAGCGGCCCGACTTCGAACTCGAACGGTTCGGAGTAGCCCTCGTGCTCGCCCAGGAGCCTCTCGTTCAGCCACACTTTGGCGTAGTAATCCACTCCTTCAAACCGCAGCGTGGCCTTGGCCGCCTCGGGCGGTGTCGGGAATTCCAATCGGTACCACCAGGGAGCCTGGTTAAAATAGCGAAGGTCACGCCCGAAGTAGGGTTGAGTCGCTAACTGTAGCTGAAGGTGCGTCAAGCGCGCGAGGGGTTCCCATTCCGAGACCGAGGGCCCTACCTGAATCGAGCTCCATGCCCGGCGATAGACTCCGACTTTCTCGCCCACGTCGTTAACGTCTTGAAGGATTCGCCAGCCATGGTTCAGATCCATCACGCGAATGGCGGCCTCTCCGGAAGTGAGGCTGCCGGTCGCCTGGGCCGGGTAAGATGCCCTCAAAACTATAAACATGCCCACCGCTGCGAGCACAACGGAAGATGTGACCCACCTGCCACAAGTCATACGGATTTCCTCCAGTCCTTTTGGCGGCCGAAGCCGGGCTTGCAGTATAACTAAGACTTGTGGAGTCTGCATCCAGGTGCAGGTTCGGTGCGGCACGATGGCCCTACGTCAACAATGAGCAGAGCCTGGAGCGCCTGCACTTAATCCTCGGCGACAATTCCCGGAATCCACCGGACGGCGTGAGGGCGGGGGGGGCGGGCGTCCTGCCCGCGCACTCCTGGCAGGGGCGGGAATTATCCCACCCACGGTGGTCTGGTTTGCCTGCCCAGGGGGCTTCCAGCCTGGCTTGAGTTGCGACGTCCCTCCGCGGGCATTGCAGTTCGCGAAAACCCGGTCCTGCGCCTGCACCCAGTCATGGACCGGGGGGCTAGAAGCACCATATTCAGTCCTTAGCCTTTGCTGAGCTCGGCCAAGTACTTGCGGATCTCATCGCCCTTCACATATCCGGGATCGAGCTTGAGAACCTGCCGGAATTGGGTGGCGGCCGCCGCAGGGTTCTTCGATCGCTGGTAAGCCACACCCAGGTGGTACCGGTAGGTGGGACTGTTCGGCGTCTCGGTGAGAGCTACCTGCAGGAGATCGATTGCCGAGGGGTAGGCGCCTACCTGAATATAGGCCCAGGCCAGCGTATCGGCCGTGTTCGGCGAATCCGGCAGGCTATGGCGCGCGGTCTGTGCCAGCGATAGCGCTTGGTTCACATCACCCCCGTGATCGAGAAGCAGACTCGCCAGGTTGTTTGTCCCTACTCCGTATTCAGGATCAATCTGCAGGGCCTTCTGATAAGTGTCCTCGGCCTTCTGCCAGTTCCCGGTCTTCTCTTCCAGAACACCCAAGACCGCATGGGCTCGCACATCGCGGGGATTCTGCTGGACCGCACGCTGGGCGCTGGCCAAGGCTTGGTCGAGCAAACCGCGGGCAGCTTGTGCATCGGCAAGCATCAGGAAGGCATTAACGTTGTTGTGATCCAGTTCGATGGCCTTCTCCAAAGCCCCTTGCGTCTTCTCGAAATCCCGCAGGCCGAAGAAGGCCTGGCCGAGCATCAGGTAATATGCGCTATTATCCGGCGCCCGCGCAATCTGCTCCTGGATCCGGCTGATGAGGACGTTGGCCGGCCTCTTTTCTTTGGCATAGGTCTGCAATAAGCCGCCCAGAGCCTCTGTGAACGCGGGGTTTATGCCGAGCGCGTGATCATAGAGTGCTTCAGCCTCTTGGTATTTTGTCTGGACTGCCCGGACCTCGCCCAGGCGCGTATAAGCAAGCGGGTCGCGGGGCGCCAGTTCGATGGCCTTTTTGAGGTCCACCTCCGCCGCGACAAGGTCTCGCCGGCGCGCTTCTACAGCAGCGCGAACGTTATAGCCCCCGGCGGACGCGGGTTGAGCGGCAATCAGCGCCTCGGCGCTTTTCGCGGCTTGTTCAAGGTCGTTTTGTTGAAGCCCCAGTTGTGCCAGAGCCTCCTGCGCCGGCACCAGGTTGGGTTGTACCTTTACGGATTGCAGCCACTCAGTGCGTGCCTGTTCAAGATTGGCAGCCTTGGCATAGGCGAGGCCCAAGAAGTAATGCCCAGAAGCATTTTTCGGATCAGCCTTGAGCGCTGACTGGAACAAGGGGATGGCATCGTTCGCCCGGCCCTGGCGAAGCCAGATCTGACCTCGGGCGAAGGTCGCCTCGGTGGAATTTGGATCCTCGTTCAAGACCTGGTCGTTGAGCTTCGTCGCTTCCTCCAAACGATTGGTCGCAATGAGAACCCGGACGTAGTCGATGCTGACCTTGGTATCTTTGGGGTAGTCGTGGTGAAGGGAGGCGAATTCCTCGATGGCCTTATCCATCTTGCCTGTCTGAATGTAAAACTCCCCCAGCATCCGGTAGCCGTCGGAGTTGCCACTGAGGGCCTGTTTTGCTTGCTTCAACACTTCCACCGCATCATTTTCTTTCCCATCGGCAAGGTAAACACGCGCCAGATCCGCGCGCGGAGCGGGGCCGGGGGGATCAAGCCTGATCGCGTTCCGGAACTGTTCCTCCGCTTCCTGAAAGCGGCGTTGCCCCGCATAGAAGGCCCCCAAAGCCATGGGGGGTGTCGGCGATTTGGGGTCCAACGAAATCGCCTTCTTGTAACTTTCCTCTGCTGCCGCGGTCTGCTTGGCGTTCACTTGCAGCATGGCCAGGTCGATATAGGAAATCGACCGGTTTGGGGCAAGTCCAATGGCCTTCTCCATTTCGTCCAGTGCGCCTTGAGAATTGCCCATCGCCGCAAGGACCTTTGCCAGGAGCGTGTGCGCATCCACGTTCTGTGGCTCTGTCGCCAGGACGAGGTTGGCCTTGTCTTCTGCCTTCGCAAATTGCCGTGCGGCAAGCAACAGGTTCCCCAACTCGATTTGGGCTTTCGAGTTCCGGGGAGCCAGATCGATTGTCCGGTTCAGTTCGGCGAAAGCTCCCTGCCACATTCCCAATTTCACGTCGCACTGCGCCAACTGGTAGTGAGCGTCCGCATACTTCGGGTCGATCTTGATCGCGTTTTGGAGCTGGATCGCGGCCTCGCGATATTTTCCCTTCTCGAAGTAGCTCAACGCGCTTTTGTAGTACTTCTGCTTCCGGACGTTGGGATCCCGCCAGGCGCAGCTCACAAAAAAGGTTCCGATAAGAATGAGACCAAGAAAGACTAGGAGTGAAGACCGAAGTCTATTCTTTGTCATGGCAATTTCCCCTGCAGGTATTGGGTCAGTTTGATGTAGAGGGGGCTTTACGACGCCATTGGGGGAGGTAAACTCGCCGCTACAACGTTAAATTGACCCACCACGTTACTGTGCATGGCCGGAAGCTTCCCAGAAGATGATATGACATTATAGTACTGTCCGGGGAGAATTTGATCGAGAGCGGATCCTAGGCGCATTGGCTCCAGTTCCTCGTGGCCTGCATACCACCAAAATCCTAAAGGTACGATACAGACCTGCCACACCTATGTTTTCCCAGTCGATCATCCGCTATAGCCTGCGATGCACCGACCGGCGAAACGGAGTCTGAAGCACCGGCAACCGTGCGCCGGTGTAAACCGCGGCGACTATTGAGTGCTTATGGGTGCTGGTGGGATTTAAGGCAGGGATTACAAGGCATGTCAGCTCGGCATATCTTTCCGAGCGGACGGGGATAAAGCAAAGGGCAAAAAGCAAGTGCTGGCCGCGCTTAAATTGGGTCTTTCCCGGAACACTTCTAAGCAGGCCCGCGCAAAGCCCTCGCGCCCCCCGTCTGAGTCCTATTGCCCTTTCGTGCCATTGACAGGTCTTCAGGGAGTGCTGTACTGGTAAATAGGATACAAAAGGGCCAATGGGTTCAAAGGTAGTGGAAGCGAGGCATGGTGATCGACGCAGGGCACGGCATTGGAGGCTCGGCTATGTGGCGATATATTTTACTCATCGGAATTCTGACCGCATCACCCGCAACCGGCTGGTGTGATACCGTGCAGTTTACGGTTGACCCAGCGAACATCGGAACTGTTTCCGAAGGGGGGTCCGTTGACCTCTTCTCCTCTGGCCTCAATGGAGATGTGCTCACCGGTCAAAGTGTGTCGTTGGATCTGGTGCTCGGCAATGACATGCTCGCAAGATTATTTCTGTCAGACCCCAATGCGTTCGGCATAGAACTCATTGTCTACACGACCGCAGGAACATTCCCGGGATTTGCCGGGCCGACTACCGGATTTCTCCTCGACCCGAGCGGGAACCAAATCGGCAACTCTCAGGATGCTGGGAGAGATATGGGAAGTAATGGGACTTTTGGTATGGGATTGGTTTCATTTACTTCAGGCAATTTAGCAGGGGCAAATGTGGTCGACATCAGTGGGGCGCAATTCGATACCACATTTCCGGCCACTGGGTTTGTCGTCACGGATGCTGAGCTTAGTTTCAGTCTTAACAGTGACTATGACGGGGTCGAATTTGGAACAGCCCAGCAGTTGCCAGAGCCGTCGACATTGGGACTAACTCTAGTGGGCGTGCTGGTGATGGCTCTGGCAGCTTGGCGCAGAGGTCTGAAGTGCTCTGATCCCGCCTCCTGACCCTGAAAGCAGACCCGCCTACAGACTTTCCCTGCGGTAACCAGAGCCAACATCCTCCGCAAACGTCCCGAGTGGCGTCACCGGGACCCTGGAAAGCTTGATTCCAATGCGGAAGGGGCCGGAGCATCGGGCGTGAGAAAGGCCCACAGAACGGCACTGACCGTGGCTACCCGAGGTCGAACTTTGCGCTTTGCCTTTTGGCTTTCTTTTCGGCTGCGCCACAACGCAATTTCCCCCTCCCGCCGAGATTACAGACCCTTGCGCAATTCTTCCACCGCCTGCTCGGGAGTCATGATGAGCGTGACGATGTCCATGGCGGCGGCTACCCAGTTGGGGTCTCCATTCTTTAGTTGGCCTTCCTGCCGCAAGCAATCAATGACCGGCTGCCAGTAGGGAGCCATTACCAGCAGCGGTTTACGCCCGCCCACGGTTTTCGAAAGGCTTCCCTTATTCATCATTTCCCAGGCAAGCGCGAGTTCCGCGAGCGTTCCCGTGCCACCGGGAAGAGTCAAGTAAGCATCGCCGCGTTCGATGAGGGTCATCAGGCGTTCGGGGAAATTTTGCGTGCGGACTTCCTCGACAATGTAAGGATTGGCCGGGCGTGGCCAGATGGCGCAGGTGACGCCGATAGTGTGCCCGCCGGCTTCGCGCGCGCCCCGCGCCGAGGCTTCCATCAGGCCTGCGTAACCGCCATTGCAAACCGCATAGCCTGCCTCGGCCAGCAACCGGCCCAAGCGTTGCGCGTCAACGTAAGCCTGGCTGCCTTCCGCAGGCAGGGCGCTTCCAAAAACTGTGACTGCTTTCATTCGCTAGAGTTCCTTAAACGGTTTTCAATTCGCGAGGATGGTAGGCTGCGATTATTACAGGATGACTAACGCTGCTTTGAAAACCACTTATAAATCTCTACGGTAATCGCGTCGAGTGTTTCCTGGCCTGCCTTGTTCGCGAGGGGATGATTATTCGCCATAATCGAGAAAACCAGGCGTTTTCCCGAAGGCAAGTCCATGTAACCGGAGAGCGTGTTGACGTGTTCTACTGATCCCGTCTTGGCGTGAATCCTCCCCTTCACGTTATCGCCGGAAAAACGGTGGGCCAGTGTGCCATCAATACCTGACACCGGCAAGGAATCGAAATACGCCTGGAAGCGCGGCGAGCGGGCCACATAGAGGAGCAACTTTACCGCGGCCTGCGGCGCAACCAAGTCTTCTCGTGAAAGCCCCGAGCCGTCAGAAAAATAGGTTTCGCCGGGTAGAATACCGACCTCCTGGGAAGTAAACGCGTTGAGCACTTCCAACCCGCCGGCCAGACTTCCGTGGTTATTCAGCACTTTCCCCAGCGTTCGCAGCAGCATCTCCGCATGCAGGTTTTCGCTTTCCTTGTTGACCACTTTAATCGCATCGCGGAGCGGAGGCGAGTCGTGCTCCGCCAAAACCAAACGGGGCAGCGGCTGGGATAAGGGGTCCAGCGAAGAGGCGGCCTCGAATCGTGAGGAGTGGCGAACCTCAACTTGCTCTTTGACCGCGATGCCGCGTGCTTCCAGAGCCCGCCAGAAGAGTTCCGCCATCAATTGAGGAGGGTTGGCGATGGCAACGGCGTCGGTATCCTCTCCCGCATCGACGGGGATCTGACCCCAAATGTCCAGTTGCATCGAACCTGGCAGGCGCTCTAGGGAATATTTTTTCTCCGTGCCCGCAGCACTCGTCATTACTCTATCCTTCAACCGGAAGTAATCCGCCACCGGGTCCAGACGCACGCTGGCCTTGTCGCCGACTACCGCCGCCGGTTTGACATGGAGCGTCAGCGAGTTGTCGTTGAATGCCAGCGCAGTGACGGGCGCACCGTACCCCCACTCAAGGTCATCAGCAGCCCAGTTCGGCGGGAACGGTTCCCAAACAAAGTAACTGTCGTCGGCAATCAGCGTTCCGGTGACCTGGCGCACTCCGCAGGCCTTGACCTGGTCAGCCAAGTTCTCGAGAAACTTGTCCGCAGGCTGTTGCGGGCCGTGGTAGGTGTAAGGAAACGTGCGCACCCCAAGATTCGGGTCGCCCCGTCCCACGAGGTAGAGATCCCCGATGCGCCCCTGGGCATCCGGTGCTGCATCACTTTCCACAGTGGTCCGAAAAATGTAATCAGGGCCCAGTTTCTCCAGCGCTGCCGCAGTCGTAAACATCTTCATGTTGGAAGCGGGGATAAAGAGATGGCCCGCTTCGCGCTCGTAGAGCAATTTGCCGCTGGCAAGCTGGACCACTTCGATACCCCAGAAGCCATGCTGCGCATCGCTTTGGGCCAGGATTTTGTCGATCCGCCGATCGAGGGCGGGGTTCCTGCGCGCGCGTGGAGGAGTGGCGGCGGGCGCAGCAGCATTGAATTGACTTTGCGCGGATAGCGAATGTGGGAAAGCAGACTTCGCTGTCTGACGAGATTGCGCCGCCCGGAGAGGCGCCGCCAACCCCACGGTGAGCGAGGCAAGAAGCCAGATGTGCCCAACGGTTCGCAGCGTTCGTGAACAAGGTGGGTTTTGAGGTTGGCCCATCACGCTGATCAGCCCAGCAGGTGGGCCACCTCCTTGGCGTAGTAAGTGAGAATGATGTCAGCGCCGGCGCGGCGTATGGAAGTCAAAGATTCCATGATCATGCGCGCTCGATCAATCCAACCCAGGCGCGCGGCGGCTTCGATGAGCGAGAACTCGCCGCTCACCTGGTAGGCCGCGATAGGAACAGCAAACTCGCGGCGAGCCAGGGCAATAATATCAAGGTAGGGGAGCGCGGGCTTGACCATGATGATGTCCGCGCCTTCTTCCACGTCGAGCGAGATCTCGCGCATCGCCTCACGCTGATTGGCGGGATCCATCTGATAGGACTTGCGGTCGCCGAACTTGGGAGCGGAATCCGCCGCCTCACGGAAAGGGCCGTAAAATGCCGAGGCATACTTCGCGGAATAAGCCATAATCGGTACTTGCGTATGGCCGTGGGCATCCAATTCCTTGCGAATGGCACCCACGCGGCCATCCATCATGTCGGACGGGGCAACGATGTCCGCGCCGGCTTCCACCTGGGTCAATGCGGTTTTGGCTAAAAGCGGCAGGGTGGAATCATTGTCGATTTCACCATCCTTGATCAACCCACAATGGCCGTGGCTGGTGTATTCATCCAAACAGACATCGCAGATGACAATCAGGTCCGGCACGGCCTTCTTCACCGCGCGCACGGCGTGCTGCACGATGCCGTCCGGATCGTACGCGCCAGAGCCCACTTCATCCTTGCTTTCCGGGATGCCAAAGAGGATCACGGCGGGGATCCCGAGGTCGTAGGCGGCGCGGCACTCCTCGACCAGCCAGTCCACTGACCACCGGTAGTTTCCCGGCATCGATTTGATTTCACTCTTAATCTGCGTGCCGGGGCAGACAAAGAGAGGGTAAATGAGGGAGCGAACGCTCAGGCGTGTCTCGCGCACGAATCCGCGAAGCGCCTCAGTGCGCCGTAATCGCCGTAACCGATGGATGGGGAAGGGCATGGTATCAATAAACGATTTGTTGCTGTTTCAAATTTCCGAAGGTACCGACATTCGCCAGTGACAACGCGACGCGAAACTGGCTCTCATGATTCAGCGGTCCCAGATTGTAATACTGGTACTCGACATCGACCGCGAAACACCCAAAATTATAACTGACTCGGCTCATGACGTGCTGATTTTCCTTCCGCTGAAAGTTGTAATCTATTTCGAAGACACCGCTTAGCCCTTTGCGGTTCGAGTCACCATAAGTCACCACTGTGCCGAGCTGGTTAAACGCTGTCAACGGCGGCAGCGAGGTGGGGGGCAAACCGGCGGTGGCGGATGGCAATAGTGATCCCAGGTAGGACGAATGATTGATAAAGAAGTCGGTGACTCCGAACTCCAGCAACCCGTGTTTCACGTGGGAAGAGAGGCCGGCATCGAGCACGCCGCCGGCTCCGCTGGGGCTCAGGTCGGTACGGATTTCCGTATCGTAGTTTGAGAAGGGGGCAAACCTGAACACGGAATCGATGGGTGAAAACCGCTGCCCGTGTTCGAAGGCGAATCCCGTAAGGTCGATGGTGGAAGCCAAAACGTTGGTCTGGCCCGGCACCAACGCGCCGCCAAAGGTGGGATCAAAGTAGTACTTCTGCGAAATACGCCAGGAAAAGATATCCCGTGCTTGAGGAATGTTCGGCGAGTTATCCGGCACGTCTTTCCGGGCCAGAATAGAATTGGTCAGCGAATACTCGACCTCGTTCGTCTCCGTGAAAATATCCATGGCATCGAAGCGGATGATGTCCAGGATATCCTCCGGGTCGTGAGCGCGCACGAGGTGGTACTGAATATCCGGCTCAATCACATGCTTGAGGCGGTACCCCCGATGGGAATGGGCGAGTTCTTTTTCCAGGGAAGGGGGGTGCAGGTCAAGCCCAACCTCCGCCAGCAGGCGGTTGACGGGGGTGTGGTCCGGCGCCAAGCTGGTGCCGTAACGCGTGGCCCGAAACCCAATTGAGGGGATGAAACGGAAATGCCAGAACTCCTTCGGCCGCAGCAGGAACTGTGGATGAAAATCCAGGCGATCATCCAGCAGGGGGAGCGTCAGCCCCGGCTCGGTGCGACCTACGGCGTCAACGGAGGTTTCAAAGGAAAAGTAAGCAGGTGAGCTGCCGATTTCCCGGTCATCCCCGGCAAGCTCAATGCTGGGGAGGTGGCGGATGATGACGGCGTTCGCCGGCACCAACTGTGTGGAGAGAAAGTCCTCATACCGTTCGGCGGAGACGTTGAAGCGATAAGCATCCCAATTCTTGCTTATGAACCCGGATTGCAAGGCTTCCGAACTGACCGCTTCCGTATAGGTGCCGGACCACGTTGTTCGAAAGGCCATGGTGTTAACGTAGTCGACGTTGGCTACGGCGCGGAAGCCATCACCGATGTCGTCGTCTTTGCCGACGGCATGGATACTCTCGCCGGGGGCGCGAAGCGACACGTTCGAGTATTTATCATTTACACCAAAGTATTGGACGGTGAAGTCAGCGTTCTCGCTGGGCTTGGCGCGAAATTCTCCGCGTTCCGCCAGTCCGCGCTTGCTGTAATCCTCAACCCCCAACATCAAATCCGCACTGGGATTGATGGCCCAGAAGAATCCGTCGCCAACAATGTAGCCTTTCACCGTGGAGTTGCCAAGGTTGGGAAGCAAGAAGCCCGTTTGCCGGGGCTCGCGCGCAATCGAATCCACCACGATGGGAAAATAAAAGATCGGGATCCCGAGGAAACGGAAAACGGCGTCGTGGGCCACCGCTTTATCGTCGACCTTGACGTGAGCTTGCCGCGCGGACAGCAACCAGCCCTTTTTCGCACACTCGCAGGTGGTCATGTGGCCGTGGTCCACCAGGTAATCATCCTCGTCCAAGCGGTCCACGGTTTCGCCCCAAATGTAAAATGGGTTCTCTGTCTTCAGCACATGCGGCCGCACGGGGCCCTTGGAATGAACATATCCCACCCCATTGCTGAACCATCCCTTCTGGGTCCGTATGTTATAGTGAACTTCCTCCGCTACAAGATGGCTCTTGGGGTCGTCAAAAACCACGTGCCCGCGCGCGATCACGTCGCCCGATTCGGCATCAATGGAAGCTTCGTCCGCAGTCACTCGCATGTCTTCGTAAACAATTTGGACGTGACCGCGCAAATGGTATGTGTCCTTATCCTTTTGCTGTGAGTCCGCGCGGATCGAAACCTCTTTCCTGGGCTCCTTCGGTTCCAGGGAGATCGGAATTTGCTGGGCGGGCAAGCATGGGACGAGGGCAAGAAAGAGCGCGAGAGCGGCGGGAAGCCGCAAGCCATTACCACCGGGAAGGGGGCAGACGAGATCCATGAGCACGCAGAAGGGCCATTCTACTCGAAAGCCCTTTGTTCTTCCGAGTGAATTTGCTAAGATGCCTGCGAATGAGGGAAACGCTGCCTGGAGGGCTAATTACCCGCAGTGAAGTGTCCCAAGTGTGGGTTCGTCAGCTACGCTGGAATTGAGCACTGTAAAAGCTGTGGCTACCCGCTCGCGGAAGCCGCACCCAAGGGAGCTTCTTCCACGCTGACCTCTATTTTCCCATTAGGAGTGCGCTTGAGTTCCCCCTCCCCCTCGGACCCCCGACCCGGACCTAGAGACGATCCCCCCAACGCTGAACCGGAGCTGCCCACTCAGCAAATTTCACATTCTGCGTCCGCGCTCTCCTCCTCCGAGGAAGATCTGGCTACAGCCGACCGCTTGCGTGTAGCCGAGCACCCCCACGATTGGAAAGATGAGTTGTCTGAACGAGTGGAAAACTTCCGCAAGCGGCGGGCTCGTCTCCAGCCAGAGGCAGAGGAGAATCTCGAACTGGACTTTGAGAGCACCGATAATACCAAGGGTCATCCTTCCATTGACGACGCGCTGAGGACTCCGAAGGTTGAAAGCTCGGACTTCGATTTGGAAATCGGCGAAATCGATGCGGCTCATAGTAAGGACGGGCCGTCACTGGGGATGCCCTCGCTCGAAGTGTCGGGCGACGAGGCGATGCAGTTCGATGCTGCTCCCGCAGAGGTGGTGGAGTTGTTGTTGGGCGAGTCTCTTGCGAAGAATCCTCCCATGGAAATCCTGGTCAGTTCGCCCACCACGACAACGCCTGACGAAGCGGCGGGGTCCCAGGCGATCTATCTCGCGTCATTAGGCCATCGGTTCCTGGCTGGCCTGACGGATGTACTAGTGCTGCTTCTGGGGGCAGCCGTCTTTGGAATCATTATCTGGCGAGTCTGCGGGCGCTTGTCGCTGGTCCCACTCAACATTGCCGCCCTCGGAACGGTCGCCGTCATTCTGATTTTTGCTTATTTCGCGGTTTTCACCGCTATTGCTTCCGCCACGCCCGGATTGCTGTGGATGAGATGCGAGATCCGCAATTTGCAAGGAGGTCATCCCACCGTGCATGAATCCTTCTGGCGAGCCTTCGGGGTTTTGGTCTCGCTTTCGGCGCTGATGCTGGGTTTTGTCTGGGCCTGCGTGGATAGCGACGGCCTGACTTGGCATGATCGCATGTCGGGGACGGTCATTACGCAGGAGCACAACGCCGCTGATCTCGCCGGCCTGAAAGTGGGAACCTAGCTCGTTCGCTTCGTCGCACGGTTTCGTCGGAATCTCACTGGACCGCTTCTCCATGGGAAAAGGGAAGTTCGTCAATCAGAAGCTCGGCAAGTACGTCAGCCGCAAATTCGATTTGCTGAAGTCGGAGCTTGCCGGGCGCACCAACCGCAAGCTGTCATCCCGCCCGCCAAATTTGTCTCTTCCCAAGAAGGGAATCTCCCAGGACAAGCCGCAGCGAGCAACCCGCCAGCGCGTGTCTGCCCCCCTGTTTCCTAGCTAACTCGGTTCGATTCAGCGAGTTGTTCCATCTCGCGAGTCGGCAGAAAAGATCTCTCGGGCGAGAAGCCTCCTCTATCATTTGTGCATCAAATGAAACGGGCGTGTTATACTCTTAAGAATCAGGGCAGTGTAAGCCCAGGGTGAAGGAGCCATCCCAGCATGACAAACCGTATTCGAGCCACTCTGATTTCTATATCCCTCGTACTAATGTCCTACATTGTCGTAGGAGCTATGCTGGGGAAGAGTGAAACATCCTCTGAGAAGACCTATCGCGACCTGGGCGTCTACAGCGAAGTTCTGAATCGCATCAAGCAGGAGTACGTGACTGACCCTGATCTGAAAAAGGTGACGGACGGCGCAATCCGGGGGCTGCTCGAGTCGCTAGATCCATACAGCACGTATCTTACTCCAGAGCAATACCAGGATTACTTGCAACACCCTGACCCAGGACCGGCGGATGTGGGGATTTTCATTTCCAAGCGGATGGGATATGCCACGGTGGTGGCGGTTCTTCCAGGAAGTCCCGCAGAAAAAGCCGACGTCAAGCCCGGTGACCTCATCGACGAGGTCGACGGGGCGCCTACCCGCCAGTTTTCGGTCTTACAGCTTGAGCGCTTGATGGCGGGGCAGCCAAATTCCAGTGTGAAGCTCACCCTTGTTCGAGAGGCGCGCGTCGACCCCGAGAGCGTTACGATCACACGCGCCATACTGAGTTACCCGCCCGTTTTCACAAAAATGGTGGATGATGGAACGGGGTATATGCGCGTGGCGACGTTCAACAAAGGCAAAGCTCGTGAGATTGCGGCCAAGATCAAAGAACTTGAATCGCAAGGCGCTCACAAAATCATTCTTGACTTGCGCAACTGCGCCGGAGGCGACGTGCAGGAGGCGGTCGAAACTTCCAGCCTGTTCCTTGATAAAGGCCTGGTTACCTATTTAGCCGGACAACGCTTTCCCCGCCAGAACGTGGATGTTCATCCCACCGGCCCGGTGTGTACGTTGCCCATGGCGGTACTCATCAATCAGTCGACCGCCGGCCCGGCAGAGTTAGTGGCTTCCGCAGTGCTAGGTAACAAACGCGGCGAAGTGGTGGGCGTGCGCAGCTTTGGCGTTGGCGTGTATCAGAAGCCCATCCCCGTCGGCGATGGCTCGGCCTTGCTTCTTTCCGTGGCGAAGTATTATGGTTCGGATGGCAAGTCCATCAACGAAAACGGCGTAACCCCCAGCGTGGTCCAGCCTGCCAGCGGGGAGGCTGACAACGCGGATGCGGATGAAGACAATCCGCCGGAAGGGCCTGAGCAGTTCGGAGGCAAAGATGACTTGCAGCTTCACAAAGCCATCGAGATCCTGAGCCAATCCGCAACGCCGGCCAAGGCCGCTTGATCAGTGCAAGGGAAACACGAAACTCGAGACTCGAAACTCGAAATTCGGCGTTGGAAGAGCTGCCTGCGAGTTTCGAATTTCGGCTTTCGATCTTCGGTCTTAGATTTTCGCCTGCCGTTTCTTCTCTTATTGGTTCTTGCAACTCACGCCTGCAATGGGTTTCACTCCCAACCGCTGAGAGAATCTGACCGCCATAAGCTGGCATTGAGATTCCAGAACGTGGTGGCGGACACCGGTGGTGCGCAGGTTTGGATCAGACATCCAACGCAGTTGCGTCACGGGCAAAGCCCCGGCGTATCCATACAAGTGCTTGCCACTGCGCCGGCTTACTCTGCCGTGCAATCTCGCGTTCAGCACGAGGCCGACAAGGAACATCTAGATTTAAGGGCCTCAGCGTCAAACGCCGGAGGCGGATTGAACGCGGTGAACCTGGAGGTCATGCAGCGCGGGCACCGCATTATCCAAATCCATCTGCGGGAAGTGCCCCGTCTGCTGCGCGCCGCCATCGTTATCGACGACATGGGCCACGACCTGGAGGCAACGCACAAGCTCCTGGCGCTCGATTATCCCCTGACATTTTCGGTGCTGCCTCACCTTCCATACACCCAGATGACTGCCCAGGAAGCTCACCGCAGTGGGCACGAGGTGATGCTGCACCTGCCGATGGAACCGGAGCCCAGTGCGCACGCGTCCACCGGTGAAGGGGCCATTCTTGTCGGGATGAACGCGGCGGAGGTGAAAAGGGTCGTGCAGAACGACCTGGCTTCGGTTCCCTACGTGGTGGGTGTAAATAACCACATGGGATCGCGCGCCACCAGGGACGCAGCCCTGATGGCCGACGTCATGAAGATTCTGGCAGACCACCGGCTTTATTTCATCGACAGCCGCACCACAGCCGCAAGCATGGCGCTGGCGGCGGCACGACGCCAGCATTTGCCGGCGTTTTATCGTTCGGTGTTTTTGGATGATACGGAAACTGTCCCCTACACGCTGGGGCAATTGCGCGAATTCTGCCATACCGTGGAGCGGGAGGGTGTGGCGCTGGCCATCGGACACCCGCACGCCACGACCATTGCCGCGCTGACAAAATTCCTGCCGGAGTTGGACCAGGCAGACATTGAGCTGGTTGCGCCTTCCCAAATCGTCGGCCTGCCTGAAATCGCACGCCTTCACCCGCCCACCCGCACCAAATAACTCTCCTGAATTTCTCGCCCGGGCCTTGCTCCACGGGCTCGGATGGGTGGGGGGTCCGCCCTGGGCCACATTGTTGCGCCGGTGAGGCGGCCCCACACGATGCCGAAACTTTCTTATTTTGACGCCACCGCACTTTGTAGTTGGCTGCCTCGAACCCATTGCAGAATTGTCCGGTATTGCCAACTGGATTCGTTCCCGGGCCAGCGCTGGCCACCGTTGTGGGTGGCCAGGTAATCGCCGACGTTGGCGGCGCTGTCGGTAGGCCGCGTGGGCTTGATCAGAATCAGGCTATGCGTTGGGTCATTGATGTCCACAACGCGCATGGCATATTTGTAATTATCTTCGCTATCTTGGTCAGAAAATACTCCCTCGGAGTTGGGCGGCTGAAGTTTGAAAATCACGTGACTGGCATGGCAAAACACGCATGCCTTGCCGTCCGCCCCGGGCGTGGCCAGAATGGGTTCGATCTTGGAAACGAAGTATTTGAAGTCTAGAACGGAGCCGGGTTGCACATCCTTGAGTGCATCGCTCAGCTTCTTTCCTTCCAGCACACTTGCGGCGATCAGCTTCAGGCGCGGATTGTTGTCCCTCTGCAACTGATCGAGTGCGGCGCGGAAGTCCGGCCGTTGCTCAATGTCTTTCACCTTTCGCAAAACGTCGAGCGCAGCGGCGCGGGCGTTGGCATCGGGGTCGTGCAATGTGGCCAGCACCGTGTTGAGCACGGTGGGGTTCTCAAGAAAGTCCGGCGTCTTTTGGTAGGCCACATTCTTTCCCAAAAAGTACTGCTGATCCTGCGATACCGCTCCGCCTGCCACACCCAAGTGCCTGAGCATGAACTTGGGATCTCCCACTTCTTCGATGAGGATGCCGCGCGCGGAGCTGTGGAGGTTGGCGAAAGCGGTCTTTACCAGGGAGGCGGTTTCCGGATTACTGAGGAAATGTTCCAAGGAAACCCGCAATGCAGCGCGTTCGACCTCGGGGTTGGGATCGTCCAGCCCTGCCAGAACCTGTCCCCGAAGAGCCGGTTCCTGCATGAGACTCTTGAACGATGACGCGGCATTGAGGACGCGTGCGTAATTTGCCACGCGGGGTTGCCGTTGCAGCAGGGAACGCAGCGCCTCCAAGACCTTGTTTTGTTGTTCCCAGGGAGATTTCTCAGGGAGCCCAGCGAGAAGCGGGAGCACCACCGCCCGACTGTCAGAATTTCCATGATTGAGGATTTCGACGACCTGTTTCACCAATTTGGGGTCAGGCGCGGCAGGGGCATCAAGGTTCAGGATTCCCCGCTGCCCATCCTCGTATACGTAGCGAACCGTCTGCCGCACATCCGCGCTCGGATCCTCGGAGAGTTCCAGTGCCGCGAGCGTGAAGCGCTCGTCGCCGGCGCCACTGAGCGTGCTTCCCGCCTTCAGTACGTCGATTTTCATCGGGTCGTCAGCGCCTTGAAGGCAGGCCAAGAGGGCGGTCTCCAACTCGGGCCCGGAACTCTTGAAAAAGTGGATGAGATCACTGTCATTGCCAATGCGCGTTTGGAAAAATCCGTTGTGAACGTCGTACCGGAAGTTCACCGCCTCGCGGTAAGGCGGATACTCATAACCCGGGATGTGCAGGTCCGGGACGCCACTGACGTACTTGGTGAGGACGGCAGGCAAACCAATCGAAACGGTATCAGCTTTGAGCGGGGGCAAGGCGTAGTGGCGAATGTGAAAGTCCCACAGGGCATTCAGGATGCCTTCGCGCCCAAGCGGAGTGCCCTCGCGTAGCACCTTGGCAAGCACCTGAGCCTGGTCATGCACCACCGCTTCGTAGCCGTCCCCAATGCGATTCTTGTCCTCATCCTTGGCGCTGGCTCGCACCCAAGCTTCCAGGTACCCGGTATTCTCGTCGAGCAAATCATAGATGCTTTCCTGAAGGCTGCGACGGACCGTCGGATTTGTCTCGATGTTGAGGCGGGTGGCCAACGACTCGAGAGTGCTCCGGCGCACCGGTTGTTGGTCGACCTGCCAGTAGTACCAGCGCCACAAGCCGGAAGCCGCCTGATAACGAACAAACGGGACGGGATCGTTCAAATTACTTTCCAGGGTGGCAAGCAAATCCGCGTCGCCGGTGAGTTCTTTGAAGTGTTGGTTGAAAAGGCGGGTTGCACCCCAGCGAGTGCGCGCGTCGGATGACTTAAGCGCGGCAATCAAAAGCTTGCGTCCTGCGGGAGCGGCGTCCTGCCGCCGTGACAACACCATGCGGAGCGCATAAGCGGCGCTAGTCTGCACCATCTTGCTGGGGTCGCCGAGAGCTTGCACCAACGCTGGCGCCGAGCCGGGGTCAGCCATGTGCCCGAGCGCGCGGGCCGCGGCTTCGCGCGCCAGTGGTTGATCACTCTTCACCAGCACTTGACGGATCGCGCGCAGCGTGGGCTCCGGGGCGAGATCCCAGAACTGGTCAAGTTGGGCGAGGAGTAAAGGCAGATTGTGGGTGGCAAGTCTCGCCGGCGGCGGAGGATAGGCTGCGTTCCAGTTTTTGGCCTTGGTGGTTCCCGGGTAAAGCGTTGACAGGGACATCACCGCAAACTGCGTGGCCCGGAAGGGAGTGTTAAAGCCTTGATAGACGGGGTCGCCTTCCCAACTGCCTTCCGGCCGCTGTGCAGCCAGCATGGCGTGCACCGCGCGTACCATGTGCTCATCGCTCTCGGGACGCCGTCCGGCAAGCGCCAGGGCGTACACAGCATTGTAGGAAATAAAATCCGCGGGTTTGGCTTGTTTGTCGAATGGATACGGCCAAGCCCCCTCGGGAGTTTCGTACCCATAGAGCTGGTCGATCAGCTTGTCGATTTGCGGGGCATACTTGGTGCGATTCACCGTTGCCAGGAACAATATTTTCCAGTTCAAATCGATCATGTTTTTAGGTTCGCGCGCGAGGGCGAGCCGCTCCACATTGTCACGTTCCCCCAGCCATCGCGGATCGTTCGTCTGGCGGTAAACCAGGTCGAACGTCTCCCAACTCTGAGCGGCGATCTCGAAGGGGCTCACCTCCGGTTCACAACCGTCGGTCTCGTCGCCCGGCATGGTGGTTATCCCTTTGTAATGAATCTTCAGGAACTCGGCGTAAGGCGCGGCGAAGTGAGGCCGCGGCAAGTCGTGCGTCACGTTCTGTTCGAACGAATGCATGATCTCGGGCAAACGGCTTGCCACGGTGCGAGCCGAATAAATGACGCGCACCCAGTTGGTATTGGGCTCGCCGTACAAGGGGCGGGCGTTGTTGTAAATGCGATCGGCAATAAACTCCAGCGCCGGACGCTGCGTGGGTGCATAGCCATTCCGAATGGCTGTTAAATATCCTCTCATCGTGAATTGCGAGGGGTGACACGCGATGCACAATTGTGTTTCCGAATGCTGCATGGAGGTCCGCAAAGCGACTGCGCCACGACGCGGGGTGTTGGAAAGCCACGTATCGCCCATATTGATCAGAAAATCCATGCCTGCGCGCACGGCCTGGTGCGGGTCGGTGTAAGGTGGCACGGCGTAGTCATAGGTGCGGAGTTGGTACGCCGGGTGATCGGCGGTCACGCGCACGTAATACTCCTGGCCGGGTTGCAGGATGCGAGTGCGAAACTTATAGAGCCCGGGGTAATTCTGTGTCGCTTCGATTTGATAAACAAATTCCCCATCGTTATAAGGAACAACGTCCTGCTGTCCGCCGGTATCCTTGCCCAGCCGGAAGATGTCTACGTCAAGCGGCACGTCGCGGTCGGTGACGGTCAGCACAAAATAGGCGAGCCGCGGTTGCGTACCGCGATAGGTGAATTTGAACCATTGAAAACCCTTGAGCATTGCCTGGTAGGCGTCTTCGCTCGGGGAGGGCGCATAAGGCCTTTCGTCGTCGCTGCCATAAATGGTTTGCCCGAACTCGAAGGGCTGGGCGGCCTGCCAAGTATTGTTCGGTGCAGCGGCGATGACGCCGGGTTGCTTATCCGCGGCGTGCGCCGCCCCTGGAGCCGGCGCTTGGGGAACGAGGTGCAACGTTGCCCCCACGTCCGGCATGCGCACTTTTGCGGGAGCTGACAGAGTGACGTTGACCTGGCCTGGAGCCCGCGGGTGGAGTGTCAGATAGAAATCGAGGTCAGCCGAATGCAGCCATTTGGATCCAATTTCTCCGCTGGCGTCATCTACTGTTACCAGCAAGGCGTCATTGCCCTGAAGCTTGGCGGGGTCTTTGACCCAAACGGTCAACGCGTAAAGCGACTCTGGGTGAACTCGACCCAGGTGGATTTTACGCACATTTTGGGAGATGGACTGATCGGCCCGCACGGATGGGCCCACGTGCAGCATCAGGGCTATGATGATCGTCCCGGCTGCCAGCGTGAGAATCACCCAATGCGTGCTTTCCCATTTCCTCGGTGCCGCCATACCTCTAACCTCCCGGCTGGAGTTCCATTGCTGTCATCCTGGGCGAAGCGCAAGAGTGTGGCGCGGACCTGTTCTGTAAGTCCACGGCTTTTCCTTGCCCATAAGGGACGACCCGCGGATCTACGGAACAAGTCCGCACTACACCTGCTCTTGGGGCTCCGCCTCTATTAACTACTCCCCAGCAGCTTCTTCCAGCGCGCCCAAGCGTCGATGCGGGCCTGACGATTAGCATCGCTCGCGTCCGGAGCCTCTCCGGCGCGCATGAAGCCGTGGCCGGCGCCTTCGTAGGTGACCGGCTCGAAAGTTTTCCCGGCCGCTTTCATCTGCTCGCGAGTTTCGGGAATCGTCGCTCCGATGCGGACGTCGTTTCCTGCATAGAAGCCGTACACGGGCGCGGTAATGGCCGCCATGGCTTCCTTCGCCGGCGGCGGGCCGTAGAACACAAACGCCGCAGCGAGATCCGCGCGATGCGTAGCAAAGCGGAAGCTCTGGCCCCCGCCCCAGCAGAATCCTGCTACGAACAGCTTGCCGCTGGAGGCCGGAATCTTCTTGGCATAATCCGCGACGGCGTTGAGGTCCGCTGTGATCTGGTCAGGATTAAGATGGCTCACGGCCTCAACCGCAGGGCTGCTCATGCCTCCACCCGCCGGGAACGCGCTGCTCCGGCCGCCGTTTGGTCCCATGCCCGAAAGCAGGTCGGGAGCTACCGCGATTTAACCGGCCTCCGCCACCTGGTCAGCCAATTCCTGCACCCAATCCGTCATCCCGAAAATTTCATGAATGACCAGCACTACGGGTGCCTTGTCCTTTGCCTCGGGGTAGACCACGAAGGTCTCGACCGCGCGCCCCCCGTGCTTCACGGTGACCCACTCACGATGGCGCGGGGACTTTTCCACCTGCGCGCGCGCCCAGTCCTGAGCCAAAACCGGTGATGCGCTCACCAAAAGAAGGAACCACACCATGAGGGATCGCATGTCTCTCTCCTGATTGTCATGTCTTGGGCCCTGCTTCGACCCGAATTGCCGTCTCGGGTGAAGACGATGAGATCATACACGCGATACTCGGACACTCGCAAGGCCTGCGGGTGCCGGGTGGTGGGTCAGTGTGGTACCGTACCGTCGAGTTTACCCCGCCAAATGGCGGCATAAAGCCGCCTCTGCAACCAGCGGAGTACAGGGCATCTTCAGCTCGCCAAACGGGCGAGGGGGGTGACCTGAGTGGGTGAGACGCTGTGCCCGCTACCCGCGAATTCCTATTTCCTGCATCAGCTTGTCGGTTTCGCGGTAGGCTTCCGCGACCCATTCGACAATCTTCGCGGGCTCGGGTGAATACTCAAGTTCGATGCTGACGACGCCGCCAAATCCGACTTTCTTAAGTTGCGCAAGATAAGGCCGGAAATCCACCACTCCTCGTCCGGGTGGCAAATCACCGTGTTTCTTTCCATCGCAATCGGAAAAGTGCACGTGGGCAATGCGTCCCTGCAAGTTAGCAATCTCCTCCGCCGGCGTATGGGCCAGCGCGAGGTGCGAGATGTCCAGATTCGCGCGCACGGCGGGATCGTGGACGTCATTCAAGAAATTCACCATGGTTTCGAGTGTGTTCACGATGGAAAGGTGGAACGGCTCGAGTTCGATGGCGATTTCGATGCCCAACCCCGCGGCATAGTCGCCCAACTCGGATACGGCTTCCACGGCCCACTTCCATTGGTCGCGGGGGGCAATGACCTCCTGTTGCCAGATGTATTCTCCCAGCACAAGCAGGAGGTTTCTGGCTTCGAGCTCGTAGACCATATCCAGGTGTTTTTTGGCGCGCTCAACGTGGAACCGGCGCACCGCTCCATTGAAATCCGCAATCCCCAGCGCGCAGCAGCACACGCTGATGACGGGCAGCCCGACTTGGCGGCAGGTGTCCTTGATCAACTTCCGCTCTTTAATATCAATCTCCAGGGGATCAGCAGAAATATCGATGCTATCAAAGCCAATCTCTTTCGTTTTATAAATGCCTTGCGCGGTACCTACGGGGGAACCCAGCCAGGCTGAATTAATGAGTCCGAGCTTCATGCGTTTTCCTCCTTGATTTCCGCCGGTCGCACCGGCCGATGCTGGTCGAGCGAGCGGTAGCAGGCTTCCACCAGCGCGATCGTGTTGAGATTATCCCGCCCGCTGAGGACGGATTCCCGCCCTTCTTCCAGGCTGCACAAGAGTTCTCCCATGGTGCCCTCAAAGGCGTCGGGAAACCAAACTTGCGGCCAGGTGGGCGAGAACCAATAGCCGGGTTGTTGCTTGGTGGTGAAGCGGATGGTGCTGGGAACGCGGGCGGGATAACCCGGCCAACCGATTGTGCCCTGCGCCGTACCCGCAGTTCCCTCCACGCGCCACTTAATATAGATGTCCGCCGCCCCGCCCTCGCGCGACGGTCCGGTCCACACGTCATCCCAGGCGGCGGCACGCATGCCATTTGCGTATTCCAGGATGTAAAGCACAATGCCGTCGCGGTGAGGGAAGTCCAGGCGAGGATCCTGGCGCGCGCTTGCGTACACATACTCGGGGTCGCCGAAGAGATAGCGGAAAGAATCCAGGTGATGGATACTCATGAAGGCCAGCGTTACTTTGCCGTAATCCTTTGCCCAAGGTTGCCAATGAGGAATGGCGCGCATATCCACCGTGGCCAGGACGGGCTCTCCCAAATATCCCCTCCGCAGCACCGTCTTCAGGGCTCGGATCGAATGGTCGTAGCGCATGTTTTGATTCACACAAAAACGCACCCCTGCCCGCTCGCAAGCCACCACCATTTCCTGCGCCTCCCGGTAATTCGTCGCCAGCGGTTTCTGCGCCAGGATCCCGTGGATATGCTTGTGTTCAAGCGCCGCGTGCACAATAGCCGGTTGCGCGGCGGGCGGAACCGCGATGTCGAGAACCTCAATCCGGTCGTCTGCCAAAAGTTCCTGCCACGTGTTATAGACCTCCGGGATTCCTCTCAAATCCGCGGTCGCGCGCGCCTGCGCGGTGTCTTTGGAAGCAATCGCCACCACATTGAAACCTGCATTCCGGTATGCAACAAGATGAATATCGCGCATGATAAAACCTGCTCCAATTGCGCCAATTCGATAATCTTTCTTCCGAGGAAAGACAGGAAGGTGCTCCAAATTCAGATCAATGTTCATTCGAAACGCTCCGTGTGTTCGTCATGTGGCACCGTCGAGGGTACATCTCCTTAGGGTCACAGTTGCGGAGATTCTACGCCGGGCGGCGAGGGAAAGCACTGCCCTTTTTCCTGCCAGTGTTCTATTTCGATATCGCTCTCCCGCTTCTCACCCCGTTCCCCCCGTGCGGCCTTTGATATACTTCCGCATGCGAGCCAAAGAATCAATGCATCAGGAGGACCCGATGATATACAAGCCGTTTTTGACAACGCCGCGCCTTATGCTGGTTCTTCTTTTCCTCATGGTGTTCTACCGCCCAGCGATCACGGCCCCGCCACCCTCCCCCCAGGCCGGCAAGAGTGAGCAAGTCACATTCATTCACTGCGGCACGCTGATTGACGAGGTATCGGATGAGCCGCGCCAGAACGCGCTGGTGGAAATTGCGGGAGGCAAGTTCCGCGCCGTCACGAATTACACGCCGGATTATGCCAAGCCCGCCGGCGCGGCTTTCATCGACCTTGCGGCGGAAACTTGCCTTCCCGGCCTCGTGGATTCGCACACGCATATCCTTCTGCAAGGCGACCAGAAGCCGGGACAGTACGACGAGCAGATTCTGAAGTGGTCGTTGCCTTACCGCACCATCCTGGGAACACAATCGGCGCGGCGCGCCCTGGAGTACGGATTTACCACTATTCGTGATGTGGAAACCGAGGGCGCGTATTATGCGGACGTTTCCGTTCGCGACGCGATCAAGCAAGGTGTGATTCCCGGGCCGCGCATGGTGGTGGCGACGCGCGCGCTCGACGTAACGGGGGCCTACGCAATACTTGGATATGATCCAGCTTTGAAGTTGCCGCATGGCGTCCAGGTGGTAGACGGGCCCGACGAGTGTCGCAAAGCGGTGCGTGAGCAGATTGGCAACGGGGCCGATTGGATTAAACTTTATGCCGATCAGCGTGTTTCCACCGCCGACGGCGTGGTGCACAGCGTTCCCACTTTTACCGCCGAGGAACTCCACGCGATTGTGGATGAGACGCACCGCGAACATCACAAGGTGGCGGCGCACGCCATGGGGTTGGAAGGCGTGCACAACGCCGTGGAGGCAGGCGTGGATTCCATCGAGCACGGCGCTTTCATCTCGGACGATGATCTGAAGACCATGGTGGCGCATGGAATCTGGTACGTGCCGACGCTCTATATCTTTATTTACGCCGAGGAAATTCATCAGGCGGTCGGCTTTCCGGGATGGAAGGGTGGGGTGGAGATTCACGCCGAGACATTTCGACGGGCGCTCAAGGCGGGGGTGAGAATCGCCTTCGGCACTGACGTAGGCGGATTCGAGTGGACTATCAACCCGGCGAAGGAGTTTCCGCTGATGGTGAAGTACGGCATGACCCCTGCCCAAGCCCTGCATGCGGCCACAGTTTCCGGAGCGGAATTGGTCGGCATGAACAGCCAAATCGGTTCGGTAGAACAGGGTAAACTTGCGGACCTTGTTGCCGTTACAGGCAATCCTCTTAGCGATAGCCAGGTCCTTGAAAACGTCAACTTTGTGATGAAGGAGGGGGTGGTTTACAAGCTGCCAGACAGGCGTTGACTCAATCTGGCGTCACCCACCAGATTATTTTGTCCGGGTGCGGGCCGGCGAGCGCGCGGGTGGTTTGGCCACTGCTTTGCGCAGGTCCACTTCGTCTTCGATGACGGATTTCAAGTTTTGCAGATGGAAGACCCAGGACTTCACGGCGTTGTCGAGGGCAGGGGCAGCGGTAAACCCCTGGAGCTCCAGTCGCGTGAGTGTGTGTCCGCCCTCCGGAGAGAGTTTGAACCGCACTTGGGTTTCTGCCTCATCGGTGGGATGCTTCCACGTTAATGCCAGAGTATTGGCGGCCAGAAACTCCGTCACCACTCCGTCCACGGGATCTTGATTCTTCCAGCGGAAATGATATTTGCCTCCAAACTGCGGCTCCAGGATGGCCTGATCGGCCAACCATGCGGTCAGCTTTCCCTGGTCGGAAAGATAGCTGAAGACGGTGACCGTGTCGCTGGTCACATAAACCTGCAAGGTGGCCGAGCGCATCACGGTTACGGGTCCGGTGCCCGGAGGCTTAGCGGGTCGCGTGGCGTTCTGCTGGGCAGCGCCGTTGCTCCAGGCGCCCAACAAGAATATCAGGGTAAGCAATTTTGGCATCGATGGCCCCCGTTCTTCCCTGGGGGAAGGATTCGCGAGGGATTGTAAAACAAACCGCCGGGTAGAGCAACGCGCATTGCTTTTCCCGGCTTGGGATGCGTCGCGGGGCATCGTATAATCAGCAGCCGGTTGAAAGGGGGAGTCATGGATCGCCAAACAGCGTGGGAACTCCTTTGCGAGTACACGAAGAATGAGAATTTGCGGAAGCACGCTTTGGCCGTGGAAGCCTGCGTGTGCGCTTATGCCCGCAAGTTCGGCGAAGATCAGGAAAAGTGGAGAGTCGTCGGACTGATCCACGATTTCGATTACGAGATCTATCCGAACGCTCCCGACCACCCGCTGAAGGGGAGCGAGATTCTCAAGGAAAAAGGGGTGTCGGAAGAGATACGCCGCGCTATTCTCGGCCACGCCGATTACAGTGGAGTCGCGCGCGACACGCTGCTGGCCAAAGTGCTGTTTGCTTGTGACGAGGTGGCAGGCTTCATCACCGCCTGTTCATTGGTCCGGCCCGACCGGATCGCCAGCCTGGAAGCGAAGTCGGTGAGAAAGAGAATGAAGGATAAAGCCTTCGCGCGCTCCGTGAGCCGCGAGGACATCACCAAGGGTGCGGAGGAACTAGGGGTCCCCTTGGATGAGCACATCACGTTCTGCATTGCCGCCATGCGCGAGATCGCTGATCAACTGGGCCTGGCGCCCGCAGGCGGCGCCCCCGTCGCGCCGGCCGCGTCGTAAGGACGCGCATCCGTCTCAGGACGCAGGGGGAAGGCCGGAACCGAACCCACCATCCACAACCACAGACGAGCCGGTCATATAAGCCGCTTCGTCGCTGGCCAGAAACGCGGCCACGCGCGCCACTTCCTCCGGGCGGCCGATTCTCTTCAAGGCCTGAAGCTTGGCCGCTGTGGCGCGAGCTGCGACCGGGTCAGGCTGCTCTTCGAAATACCCCCATGCCATACCGGCATCGATGTAACCCGGGCATATACAGTTGACGCGAATACCATCCTTCCCGTGGTCGATCGCCATCGCCTTGGTCAGGGCAATGATCGCACCCTTCGTAGCGCAATAGCCCGCGCACATCGGCTCCACGAAAAATCCGTTCACCGAGGCCATGTTGATGATGTTTCCGCGTGTCATGCGTAAGTGAGGCAGAAAAAATTTCGAACAGAGGAAGATGCCGCCCAGATTCACGGCCATCTGGTGGTTCCACTCTTCCACGGTCGTCTCTTCCAAAGTTTTGCTGACTTGTACGGCAGCGTTGTTGAACAGGACGTGTATATTGCCGAAAGCTTGCGCGGTTTCCCGCACCAGCCGCTGAACGGAATCGGCGTCCGCCACGTCCATTTCTACCGCCCTTGCCACGCCGCCCGCGGCGGTAATTTCCCGCGCCGTTTCCTGCGCTCCCAAAAAATTGATATCCGCCACTACCACCCGCGCGCCTTCCTTGGCGAACTCCTGCGCTGAGGCCCGGCCAATTCCTGCGCCGGAACCGGTGATGACCGCAATGCGGTCCTTGAGCTTCATGCTTCCTCCGGCTTCCCGTTTGGCATCGCCCGAGCGATTGCCGGCAGGCTTACAATTTTACCTGCTGAAGATAGGTCGGCACCGAAACATCCCAGTGGAGTTGCTGGGCAATGCGCTGCCGCAGAGCCTCGCTGGCCTTGGGTTCACCGTGAACCAAAAGGGTTTTCCCTGGCGTCTTGGCGAACCGGCCAAGCCAAGCAAGGATTTCACCATAATCCGCATGGGCACTCAGGTTCTCGATGGTCTCAATGCGCGCCCGCACGTGCACTTCGTGGCCGTACATTTTCACGGCCTGGGCGCCGGATTGGATCGCCTGCCCGCGCGTTCCCGCCGCCTGGAATCCCACGAATAGTATGGTATTGCGATGGTCCGGCAGGCAGCGTTCCAGATGATGAACCACGCGGCCGCCCGTCGCCATGCCGCTCGCGGAAATGATAATCGTTGGGTAGTGCGCGTCGTTGAGCTGCTTCGACGCCTCGATAGTCCTGTCAAAGTGCAGATTGGGTGGGGAGAACGGCTTGATCCCCTGCTCTTCCAGTGCATCCAATTCCAGGCTGTGGTCCTCTCGGTGCTTGTCGTAAAGATGGGTGACGTCGATCGCCATGGGGCTGTCCAAGTGGATCGGCAACGAGTGCATCTTCTTATCTTCGATGAGTTCACGGAACAAGAAGAGCAGTTCTTGCGTGCGTCCCACGGCGAAGGAGGGAATTACTAACGTCCCGCCGCGGCGGGCCGTGTCCTCAACAATCGAAGTCAGGCGCGCGCCAATATCTTCCTTCGGGTGCAACCGGTCGCCGTAGGTGGATTCGAGCAGCATGTAATCGAATCCGTCTTCAGGCACGGCTGGTTCAGGAATAACCATTTGCGGGAAGCGGCCCAGGTCGCCGGAGAAGAGCAGCTTCTTGCTGGTCCCGTTTTCCCGGACCGTCACTTCGATCATGCGCGCGCCCAGGATGTGTCCCGCGAAAAAGCCGCGTATCGTGAAGTGCGGGGAAATCTCGACCCGCTCCACGGCGTACACCGCATGAATGCGTTCGAGCGACTTTACCGCCTCCTCATAGTTGTAGAGGGGCAGGGCGGGGGCGTGTTTGCTGAATCCCTTTTTGTTTGCGAAGTCCGCATCTTCTTCCTGTAGGTGTCCGGAATCCGGCAACACAATTTTGGCAAGATCCACCGTGGCCGAAGACGCCAGGATCTGGCCGTGAAAGCCGTCCTTCACCAAGCGTGGAATGTAGCCGATGTGGTCGAGGTGCGCGTGCGTCAGGACGATCCATTGGATGCTCGCGGGCGGCACGGGCAGCGGATTCCAGTTGCGTAGCCGCAGTTCCTTGTCCCCCTGGAAGAGTCCGCAGTCAACCATCAAGCGTTCGCCGCCGGCTTCCAGCAGATATTTCGAACCGGTTACCGTGCCGGTCGCACCGAGAAAAGTGAGAGTGGCCATTAATTGTCCTTTGCGTATTGCCTAGGAATGACGTTTGGTATCAAATCACCACCGACTCCTGATACTCGCCGAAGACCCGGCGGAGGGCATCGGAGATCTCGCCCACGGTGGCGTAAGCCTTGACGGCGTCGAGAATCGCCGGTAGCAAGTTGCGTTCGGTACGCGCGGTCTCTTCCACGGCTCGGAGGGTTGATTCCACGCGCGCGGCGTCGCGACGCGCCCGCAGTGCGGCCAGGCGCTCAACCTGGGTGCGTTCGATTTCGGGATCGATACGCAGAAGGGGCGGAGAGGCTGCGGGTCTCGTCCACATACTGGTTCACCCCCACCACCACACGCTCTTGCCGCTCGATGGCTCTCTGATATTCGTAAGCGGCCCGCTGGATCTCGCGCTGCACGTAACCCGATTCGATGGCGCGCACCATGCCTCCCATCGCATCGATCCTGCGCAAGTATTCCCGGGCCTGGGCCTCGATCTCACCGGTGAGTTTTTCGATAACGTAGGAGCCTGCCAGCGGATCGATAGTGTTAGCCACGCCGCTTTCCGCAGCCAGAATTTGTTGCGTACGCAAGGCCAGCAACGCGGAAGCTTCTGTGGGCAAGGCCAGAGCTTCGTCGCGAGAATTGGTGTGCAGAGATTGCGTCCCGCCCAGTACCGCCGCCAGCGCCTGGAGCGTGACGCGCACGATGTTTACGTCGGGCTGCTGCGCCGTGAGCGTGGAGCCGGCGGTTTGCGTGTGGAAGCGGAACATCCAGGAGCGCTGGTTCTGGGCTTGGAAGCGCTCATGCATGATACGCGCCCAGAGCCGCCGCGCGGCGCGGAACTTGGCGACTTCCTCCAGTAGATCGTTATGCGCATTCAGAAAGAAGGAGAGGCGCGGCGCAAATTCATCCACCGCCAAGCCTCGCGCCAGCGCCGCTTCCACGTAAGCAATGGCATTGGCTAAGGTGAAAGCCACTTCCTGCACAGCGGTCGAGCCTGCTTCACGAATGTGATAGCCGCTGATGGATATGGTGTTCCACCCGGGAGCGCGGTCGCGGCAGAAGGCAAAGATATCCGTCACGATGCGCAGCGCGGGAGCGAGCGGATAAATGTAAGTGCCCCGCGCAACGTATTCTTTCAGAATATCGTTCTGGACCGTTCCCGAC
The DNA here is from genome assembly GCA_963825395.1 of uncultured Acidobacteriota bacterium. GTDB lineage: Bacteria > Acidobacteriota > Terriglobia > UBA7540 > UBA7540 > Bog-366. The sequence continues at coordinate 398,360 of CAWGTQ010000016.1, forward strand.
AACCGACTGAGATCGGCGCCTTGCTTTTCGGCTACGGCGAAATAGAGCGACAGCAAAATCGCCGCCGTCGCGTTGATGGTCATTGACGCCGAGACCCGCTCGAGAGGAATCCCCTGGAAGAGCATTTCCATGTCTTCGAGCGAGTCGATGGCCACGCCCACACGCCCCACTTCACCGTGCGCCAGGGGGTGGTCAGAATCAAGGCCAATCTGCGTGGGAAGGTCGAACGCGACGGAGAGGCCCGTTTGCCCTTGCGATAGCAGATAACGGTAGCGTGCATTCGATTCGCGTGCCGTCCCGAAACCTGCGTATTGGCGCATCGTCCAGAGGCGGCTGCGGTAAAGGGCCGCGTGAATGCCACGCGTGAAGGGGTATTCACCCGGATAGCCTGCCTCACTCTCGTAGTCCCAGCCGGCAAGGTCCTCAGGCGCATAGAACCTCTTAAGCTTCAACCCCGAGCCCGTAACGAATTTGCTTTTAAGTTCCTTGTCGTGTTGTGCAGCCATAAAAGCGAACGGCCAAGCGCGCAGTGCGATCTCGCGCGCAACATGCACCGCCAAGTCAGTGCACGTTTCGCGCTTTTGCAAAGGAGTAAAGGCAAAGGATCGCCAGGAATACGGTGAATCCCCCGAACATTGTAAAGTGGACTAGGCCCAATTCCGGAGTTTTCCGGTAACCCTCCCACTCCGCAAAGGTTAGCGACGCCCCGGCAAGCGTCAAGACCATAAAGGCCAGCCCGATGAGCATGTGAAACAACCGCTTCGCGTTGAGAAACCAGTAATGGAACAGACGACCGAGTCGACTCAAAGCCTTCCTTTCCTGCCCTGTGCGGGCTCTTCCTATTCCCCGTACATTATCGTATGGACAAACCACGGTGCAGTCAAACACCGGCTCGGCTCCAGTGGCGGGTTCGGCGCGCACATACAAATTTGGGCCGGGCTGGAGATTTGAAATTCGCTTTGATTTCACGGGGTTAGGTGCCGCACCCGGCTTTTGCCTTGACGTCCTTCAACGGCAATCCTAGAATTGAATTTGCAAGCCACCTTTGCCTTCCAGGTGAGCCTTGGAGCTAGACGATAACTTCAAACGCCTAATTAAAGAATTAGGCGACGCCATCAACGAGTCTCTCTCCGATTCCGACCGGATTGCCGAGGTCATGTCGCGCATCCGCAACGCCGGTTATGACCTCTTTCTCGTTCTGGAGGTCACCATCGGCTTCAACAAGCGCGGCGAGGTGAACCTGGTGCATCGCCAGAAACTCAACGCCGATGTCCGGCCCGATCCCGAGTTCCGCCTGACCACGCAAGACACACAATTCCTTCGCGCCTTGAAAATTGTCGTGGATAAAGACCTTGACGCCTAGGTCAAGGTTACAGTGGTGTGGTGAGGTCGGCGGGTGACAGCACCAACTATGCTAATCTAACGCCGCAGGGTAGAACGAAGCCCCCCAACTCCTGGATCGCCATCGCCCTCCACACGCAAATTATTTTCCGGCTGGTAGCGGAGGAATTTTCCCTCGCGTTTTACTCCAAGTTACGGCCCCCAGAAAGTTCCCGCGCTGTTGGTGATTCGGCGTGAGAAGTCGCCTTCACGCCCGTTGGCAGCACCCGACGCCAGCAGCATCTGCAGTCCGTTCGATCTACGGTCTTTCCCATTTGCCGGATTCCCCTGATCGCAAGACGGCATCGATCACGGACATATTCTTGATTGCATCCTCGACTGGAACCGCAACATCGCCTCCTTCGCGAATCGCCCTCGAGAACACGTCGCCTTGAATCGTATACTGGTCGCAGGTAGCGAACTCCTCCGTTCTCACGCCCCCTCCGAAGAGGTCAACGCCGTTATCAACGAAGATCCGGCAAGGCCTGTCGTTCGGGGCATTGAACGGGATCTCAACCTCGATACGTCCTTGCGTTCCGAAAAACTGCATCCGCTGATAGGGCACGAGTTGGGTGCTGCAGGTGAAGATGGACTGTCCCGACGGGAAATCGAGGATCGCGGAGGTCAGCCGGTCAATCTTCATCTCGGGATCGCGTTCGATCAGCCCCATCACCCGCAAGGGTTCTTCGCGAAAAACAAAACGCGAGGTCGTGATCGGGTAGCAACCGATGTCCATTAAACCACCGCCACCCCACTCGGGGACATTGCGGATATTGGCGGGGTCACGGTTAAAGTAGCTGAAGAAGCCTATGATCGAGCGTAACGTGCCGATCTGGCCAGCCTCGATGATCTCCCGGGTGCGCAGCCACTGCGGGTGCGTGCGGACCATAAAAGCTTCACCGATCTTGACGCCGGTGCGGTCCCGCGCCGCCAGAAGTGTACGGGCCTCCTCGGCAGTCAGGCTCAGCGGTTTTTCGCATAGGACATGCTTGCCCGCTTCAATCGCCTTGAGGGTCCACGGGACATGAAGCTGATTTGGGAGCGGGTTGTAAACCGCCTCAATCTCTGGATCCCGCAAGAGCTCTTCATATGATCCATAGGCCTTATCGATGCCGAGCGCGCTTGCCGCGGCTTCGGCTTTGTGCCGGTCACGCGAGGCGATCGCTGATATCTTACTCCACTCTCCCTGCTGCATGGCCGGTATCACCTTCCGAACCGCGATCTGGGCAACGCCCAGAACGCCCCACCGCACTTTGTCTCGCACCACGGTTTCTCCTTTCCAAGCACTGGATTCTATCGCGAAAGCGCCGCCACGATCCAATCATTCCTGGAATCTAAATCGTGACTCTGACATCCTGAGTCTTTCAGTATTCCGTCATGGTCCCGTCCTTTGCGTCCAGGTCGATGCGCATAATCCACTCGCAATTGACGTAGTGGGATTGAAAGAACTTTTCCAGAGTGGGTTGGTCTGGGGCTTCAACTTCCGTGAGCATTCGCCCCCCAATCTGGCTGCCAAGACACCGCCGGACTTTCACCTCTTTACCATTGATCAGCGTTCGCATTAACTCTCTTAAGGCCTGCTTTGTCAGGCAAGCCGTGGTGTGCGCGGCAAAATAGAGTGGCATGGGTCCTCGCTGAGACAGGATTTAGGATCAAGGATTCAGTATAAGTCGTAGCGCCGAGCTTTAGCTCCGTACGTGCCCCCCCTTCGCCCGCTCAGGGCAAGCTCTAAAGGTCGGTGCTACTTAGCCATTAATCCTGAATTCTAGATCCTACTTCAGTCCCAAATGCCGCGCGATCAGCGCGTCGCGCCAGTGGTCAGGCAGAGCGCGGCCGAGGCTGATTTCGAGCCCGGAGTGGGCGCCCACCACGTAGCGCGTGCGGGGGCGTCGGGCGGTCAGCGCGTGTACGACAGCCTTCACCACCACCTCGGTTGATGCTGCCTGGGCGGACTCCCGTTCGATGGTGTCGCGAACGACGCGCATGGCGGGCCCATACAACTGAAGGGCTTCGGCAGGGAGTTGCGCCCGGAGCGCCTCCTCGCTGGTCAGCGATTTTTTCAAGATGGGCGTCCGAATGAAACCCGGCTCCACAATCGAAACGAGAATCTTCCAGGGCCGAAGCTCCATGCGCAACGCGTCTGTCAAAGCTTCCAGCGCGAACTTAGAAGCGGAATAGGCACCAGTAAACGGGCTGGAGATCAGGCCACTCACTGAGCCGATATTCACAATGCGGCCCCGCGCCTTGCGCAGGCTGGCAAGCAAGATCTGGGTGACGGCGATTTGGCCGACCACGTTGACCTCCAGCTGGCGGCGGAGGGCATCGAGTGGCAGGAACTCCAGCATTCCGCCCACAACGATGCCGGCGTTGTTGATGAGTCCTGCCAGTCCAGCGCCGCCCAACGCCTCAATGACATTGCGGGCAGCCTGGCTAACTTCCGTCTCATCGGTGATGTCCAGGCGGACCGGAACCAGCCGCTCGGATGCGCGCCGCCGCAGGGACTCACCATCAGCAGCTTTGCGGATGCACGCGAAGACGCGATATCCCAGCTTATCGATGTGCAACGCACACGCTTCCCCGATCCCCGTCGATGCTCCCGTAATGACCACAGCGCCCTTGTCTGCCATCGGCCCTCCTCTTTGCGGAGGGCTATAATACCAGCGGACACGCGCCTTGCGCTTTGATGAATTTTTATTACCGATGAGGAAGGTAGCCCCTTCCCCACTCGCCTGAATCATCCGGGTTAAGCCCTCAAGAAATGAGAGAAAAAGTTGAGGGGAGCTTGCCTTTCACTCCAAGGCGGCAAGCAATAGAGAAGCCTTTCGCGCCAGGTTCAGAGCACGCGGAAGATCGCCGCTTGCCATTGCGTGCGTGGCCTGCGCAAAGAATGTGCGCGCATCTTCAAGCGTTTTCTGATCGTTGGTAGAGAGCCGTGCGCCATTGAAGCGAGCTAGGCGCTGGCGGACGTCCTGCTCGAGTTGGCGAAACTGGTTCTTGAGATCGTTTTCCTGGGCAGTGCTTTGTCGTGGTTCGAGGGCGGGAATTTCCGCGGGAGGTGTCTCAGGAGTTTCCTGCGTGGAGGTTTCATCGGGCTCGGGGGCCGTTGCGGTGCGCGCCGGGTTCCGTCGACGGTGAGAGGCCGTGGGCTCTGGGGTTTGGGGTGGCGCAATCTCTTCCGGCTCAGGTTCAGGTGGGGGTGCAGGTTCCTCGATCACCAGAACTTGTGGTTCCGTGGCGGCTGGCGCCGCCGCCGGGGCTTGCGCCGGAGCGTGCGCCGGAACGTAAACAATAAGGCTTTTGGAGGCCTGGCGTTTGGGACAACCGCCAAACCAGAGCAACAGAGCGCAAAGCGATGAAATAGACCCACGCCGCAGCATCTTGAGAATTCTATCATTACCGACGCTCAGGGCGAAACCCGCCTGCCGGCGCAGGAGACGGGCCTCCCCTGGTCGATGGCTCGTGATTTTTGGTAAGGGTTAATAGAAAAAAGCAAACCTTTCCCTCGATTCAGATTATTGACGTCCGATGTGGAAGCCCCGATAATTTGCCCGTTAGGGGCGTTTGATTGCTCCTCCGCGGCCAAATCTAGGTTAGCCGCACCCCGCGTCGGGTCTTAGGTCAGCCCAGTCTCAGGGACATCGCTATCCAATCGGAGAGTGGTCATATGGGCAAGGAGTTGAGGGGCATTTGTGTCGGCGCACTGGCCATTATTTTGTTTACCCCAGCGCTGAGCGCGCAGGAGACAACCGCGAGTCTTCGCGGCACCGTCTTTGACCCCAGCGGTGCACGCGTGCCATCGGCCAAGGTCACGGCTATTCAGGATGAAACTGGATTCACCCGCAGCGGTGTAAGCGATGGGGAGGGCAATTACTTGCTCGTGCTGCTGCCGATTGGCCATTATCGGCTGGAGGTTACTGCCCAAGGTTTTCGCAAGTACCTGCAGGAAGGTATCAGTTTAAGCGTTGATCAGGTGGCTCAGGTGCCCGCGCACCTTGAGGTGGGGTTGCCGCAGCAGACTGTGCAGGTCAAAGCGGATGCGGGGCTTTTGGCGACGACTAACGATCTGGGCGAGACCGTGCATGACAGCGAGATTGTCGATCTGCCGCTGAACGGCCGCAATTTCTCGCAGCTTGGCCTTTTGCTGCCCGGCACTGCACCCCTCACGCAAGGTTTACAGTTGGCCGGCGGCTCCATGCGTGGCGGCCAGTCCTACGCCGTGAACGGCATGCGGCCGGAGTCCAACGAATTCCTGGTTGACGGCGCTGAGAACTACAACACGATAAATGCCGGCTTCGTTCTGAAGCCTCCTCCCGACGCGATTGCGGAATTCCGGATTTTGACCAACACGGCTTCTGCCGAGTTCGGCCATAACGCCGGCTCCAGCACCAACATCGTGACGCGTTCGGGATCGAACCAGATTCACGGTGATGTGTACGACTTCCTGCGGAACGATGCGGTGGATGCTCGTAATTTCTTTTCCACCAGCGTGGACCCCCTGAAGCAAAACCAGTTCGGCGGCACGCTGGGCGGCCCGATTCGGCGAGATAAGACTTTCCTGTTTGGTTTTTACGAAGGCTTTCGCAACCGGCAGGGGGAAACGCAGTTGACGACGGTCCCCACAGCCGCCGAGCGGCAGGGGGACTTTTCCGCGGAGTGCTCCAGTTATTCGGCCCAGGGATTCTGCACAGATCCCACCGGAACACAGTTGGTCAACGTGTTCGCTTCGCCGCCGCAACCTCTCCCTTACAACCAACTTCCCCCGGGCGCGATCAGTCCAATTTCGCAGAACTTGCTGGCGTTCTATCCGCTACCCAATGAGTCCAACTATGGCCCAAATGCATTCGGCGCAACGCAGGAGTTGCAGAACACCTCGGACCAGTTCGGCCTCCGCCTTGACCACTACCTCTCCGCGCGCGACACGATCTCCTTCCACTACCTTTTCACCAACGGCTCTCAATTGGACCCGCTTTCCATCGCCGGAGCGAATGTGCCCGGTTTTCCCGTGGGGGAGGATTTTCGCGCCCAGAATGCCGCCCTGGAAGAAACCCACTCGTTCTCACCGACGATCGTGAATGTCCTCCGGTTTTCCTTCCTGCGAAACAAATTCCTTTTTGGCGAAGCTACCAACCATACACCTGTCTCCTCGTTGGGATTCCAATACTCCCCCACGTTGGCAAGCCAATTGGGGCCGCCTTTCGTCGAAGTCGGGGGCTATGCTTCGATTGGCAATCCTATCACCGGACCGGCAGACGACTATCAGAACACTTTTTCTTTGACGGATTCACTGGCCTGGGTTCGCGGGAGGCACGAAATCAAGTTTGGCGGCGAATATCAACGCGACCAACTGAATACGCTCTTGGGCATTGCTTCAAACGGATTTTTCGTATTTGCGCCGGCTCCCATCGGAGGTGACGCGTTTGCGGACTTCCTGATCGGTCAACCGGTGGTTTTCTTGCAAGGCGGCGGCCAGCTCCCGCGGGGTTTGCGTGCTGGCAATTACAACCTCTACGTTCAGGACAGTTACAAGGCCACATCGCGCCTGACGGTTAATGTTGGGCTGCGCTACGAACTGCCGCAGCCTTACCACGAGATCCACAACGAAGACGCGTTGTTTGTGCCCAACGCGCAGTCGACCGTCCAACCAACCGCTCCGCCGGGCCTGCTTTATCCGGGTGATACGGGGGTGGGACCAGGTTTAATTCCGCGAGAATACCGCGCCTTTGCTCCGCGTGTCGGTTTCGCCTGGGATCCCACCGGAAATGGCCAGTGGGCCGTGCGGGCCGCCTACGGCATCTTCTACGATCCTTATTACAATGGTGAAGGTGGCCCCCTACAAGCGCCGGAAAGCGCTCCCCCCTGGTTCAAGACGATTCAGGAATCGTTTCCTTCCAGCTTCGCCGACCCTCTGCCGACGGGATCCAACCCGTTTGCACCCACCTTTGCGGGAGGCCCCCAATCGCTGACCCTGCTCACTCTCGATCCGCACTTGCAGGTGCCCTATGCGCAGGATTGGAACTTTACAGTGGAGCACTCTTTTGGACAGGGGTGGCTGCTGGAGGTTGGGTACGTTGGTACCAAAGGCACCAAGTTGCCCCGCTTCATTGAAAGCAATCCGCCCACACTCTGTTCCACTTTGCCGCTGAGTCAGCAATCCTCGTGCATCAGCGGCGAGCAGCAGAACGTCAATGCTTACCGTCCCTATTCCGGTTGTGAACTCTCGAATCCCAGTCTTTGCAATTACGGGTCGATCGGCCTGATTTCCGGTGTCACCAACTCCAATTACAACTCGCTTCAGACCAGCCTGCGTAAACGCCTGGGTTATGGAATAGCGTTCCTGGCTTCCTATACCTATGCCAAGGCGCTGGACGACGTCTCAAGCTTCAATATCACGGGGTCGGCACCTACACTCGTCGCTGGCGAAAATGACCTCGCGCAGGACCCTTGGGATCTGGAGGCTGAGTATGGCCGCTCGCTCTTCGACGCCCGTCAGCGGTTGGTTTTCAGCTATCAGTGGGAGCTCCCCTTCTGGAAGGAATCGCACAACTGGTATCAGAGCGCGCTGGGCAACTGGCAATTGAACGGCATCCTTTCGGCTTCGACGGGGACGCCTTTTACCGTCTATGACTCCAGCGACCCATCTCTCCAGGGACAATCCCCCGAGATCTCGGGGTTCGTAGGCGATCGTCCGAATCTGGTGGGCAATCCCAACGACGGTCCTAAGACCGCAAGCGAATGGTTCAACACCCAAGCGTTCCAGCAGAACACCCAACTGGGAACCTTCGGCAATGCCGGCCGAAACATCGTCCAGGCCGCGGGCCTCTCCCAATGGGACTTCGGGGTCTCGAAGAATTTTCGCCTGGCGGAATCGACGACCTTGCAGTTCCGGGGAGAGTTTTTCAATGTCCTGAACCGTGTGAACTTTGGCGTTCCGAATGACGACATCAGCTCGCCCACCTTTGGCCAAGTTCAGTCGGCGGCTGCGCCGCGCCAAATTCAATTCGCCTTGAAGCTCTTGTTCTAGAAGGGTGGGTGAGTTTAGGAAATCCGGAATGTATTGCGCCAACGGTGATCGGCACGAAGCATTGTGGATAACCCGAGAATGCCCACCAATACCTGCGCAAGCCCATGCTGTTCCAAGGACGAGCCGGAAAGCGACATTTTCGACCACAGAGGAGTTCCTCTATGCCCCACATCAAACTTTCGGACGAATTGCCCGGAATCGTAAGCCTTTTCGCGTTTCGCCCCGAGACGGCGAAGCCCCTGCGTGCGCTGGCGGAGGCTCTGCTGCGAGGACCCAGCACGCTCACGTCCGGTGAGCGCGAGTTGATCGCCACCTATGTTTCTTCCCGGAACGATTGCTACTTTTGCCAGACCAGCCATGGCGCGGCGGCCGCGCACCATTTCGGCGGCAACGAACAACTGATCGTGGAGGTAAAGCAGAACTTCGAAGTTGCGCCCATTTCCGCCAAGCTCAAGGCGCTGTTGGCCATTGCCGGTAAGGTCCAGTTGGGCGGGAAGAATGTCACCCCTGCGGACGTCGAGCGGGCGCGGCAGCAAGGTGCGACGGACCTGGAAATTCACGACACCGTGCTGATTGCCGCGGCCTTTTGCATGTACAACCGCTATGTGGACGGCCTGGGAACGTGGGCGCCTCGCAATGCCGACTTATACCGGCAGATGGGCGCCAGGATGGCCGATGAGGGTTACATCAAAGCGGACCCGCCCGCTGCCCGAGCGCAAACAACCGCCAAATAATTGAAGGAGAAGGCTATGCCTTACATCACGCTGCCCGAAGGTTTGCCGGGGATTCGCGGTCCCATGGCGTTCCGTCCCGAGACCGCGAAGCCGTTGAACCAACTCGTGGAGGTCCTGCTCCGTGGACCGAACACTCTCACGCCCGGTGAGCGCGAGCTCATCGCCACCTACGTTTCGTCGCAGAACGACTGTTTTTTCTGCCAGAACATCCACGGCGCAGTTGCCGCGTACCATCTGGGCGGGAACGAGAATCTGGTGTTGGATGTAAAGCGGAACTACGAGGGTGCGCAAGTCTCCAGCAAACTCAAGGCGCTACTCGCCATCGCCGGGAAGGTGCAGCAGGGTGGCAAGCAGGTGAAGGCGGAAGACGTCGCCCGCGCCCGCCAGGAGGGGGCAACCGACCGGGAGATTCATGACACTGTGCTGATTGCCGCGGTCTTTTGCCTGGCCAACCGCTATGTGGACGGATTGGCAACCTGGCAGCCCGACGATCCGGAAATGTACCGGGCGCGCGGCGCCAAGACCGCTCAGGAAGGGTATGGGAAGACGCCTTGATGGGATCGAAGCTCCGCGGGAAGCATTAAGAGCAAGTCAATAGGCAAAGGACAAAAGTGCGAGACGGTTGCGGACAAAGGCTTTTCGCACCAGGGAGTTGAGATTCAAGCTTCGAAGGATTCAAGCACCGGGGGTGGGGTCATCGAGCTTCAAGCCCCGGAGGGGCGGCATGATGTAGCCCACGGCGAGCCAGCCGTGGGCTGCGGATGGACTACGGGATTCGAAAGCCCCGGAGGGGCGGCATCATGTGGCCCACGGCGAGCCACCCGTGGGAGAAACAAAGCCGAACGAGTTCTGAGCCCCGTAGGGGGCGCCATCAGAGACCGTTCACAGGGACTCGAGCCCGATCCGCGATAGGGTTCTGGCGGAAGAAATCCCCGATGCCGCCCCTACCGAGGCTGACAAAGTGGATATGCCTTTTGTTCCCCACGGCTGGCTCGCCGTGGGCCATAAGACGTCGCCGCTACGCGGCTTTAGATCACCCCGAAACTCTTAAGTTGGCGCTTTTGGGCTGTTGGCCTGGGCTGTAATAAGGCGCCCCTTTGGGGCTTGAAGGCACCAATGCCCGGATAGAACCGCCCAGGCTGGGGAGAAGTCCGGGCTAGGAGCGTGTCGGAGATAAGAGTTATTCGACGAAGAATCAATAACTTACAAGCATTGGCAAGCCGTTAAGTTGTTGATTCTACACACGGCAAGATTTATCTCAGGTAGGCTCCTAATGTTGCGTAAGGAAAATGCGTTTACCGTAGCGCCGCCCTTTAGGGCGGCACATGCCGGGCTAAAGCCCAGCGCTACAACGAGTTGACATCCGTCGTATAAGTAAGCCTATTTTCCTTACGCAACACCAGGCCCCTAAGGCAAGAGGTTACGGTCGGCTAACGACTGAAAACTGACCACTGACAAGCTCTTCGAGGCGAATTCATGGACCCCAACAAACCCAAAATGCCGCCGATGTTCCTCCCCGAGGTCGAGAATAACCCGCAACGCGGTGGGCGGGGTGACATGATCCGCCAGATGCGGGACTCGGGGAAGGAATATCCGCAAATCTGGCACTTGTTCGCTTTTTGTCCGGAGGCAACGAACCATCTGGGCGGCTTTACGCAGGAGGTCATGCGCGGGAAGTCTCCGCTCACTCCGGGCCTGCGGGAGTTGATCGCCGCCTTCACATCGGCGGGGAACCACTGTCCGTTTTGAGCGAAATATCACGCCGCAGTTGCGGCGGAATTGCTGGGCAGTGAAGAGGTGGTGCGCGGGGCGATTGACGATCTGGAAAATTCCGCCCTTCCGGAAAAAGAAAAAGCTCTGCTGCGCTTTGTCATCAAAGTGAACCATCGCGCGTGGGAAATTACTGCCGGCGATATGAAAGTTCTGTACGCAGCCGGCTGGACGGACGAAGCCATCTATAACGCCGTCACGGTGTGCGCGCTCTTCAATTTCTACAACCGCTGGATTGACGCCACGGGCGTACACGCCATGTCGGACGAGGCGCATCGGGAATTTGGAAAACGAACTGCCCTACATGGTTATAACCCTAAATAACGAGCCCGCTGCGGCGGTGAGCGAGTTCGACCGCGGCTATTACGGCTGGCGCGTGGTGCTGGCGGCGTGCCTTGGCGTGATGGTGGGGTTTGGTTCACTGTATGTTTACACGTTCGGCGTCTTCATGAAACCCCTGAGCGCCGAATTCGGCTGGAGCCGTGAGGCCATTTCGCGCGGCTTCGGCCTCGCCGCCCTCTCGATGGCGGTGGGCTCACCCATCATCGGCACATGGCTTGACCGCTACGGGCCGCGCCGGATCATCCTTCCCTGCCTCGCGGTCTACGGTTGTGGCATCGCCTCGCTGGCCCTGTTGCGCCCGCACCTGTGGCAGTTTTATGCCACCTGTATTCTGCTGGGCGCAGTGGGCAATGGGGCGGCGCACTTGGCCTATTCGCGCGCCATCTCCACTTGGTTTCACCAGCATTTAGGTATGGCCCTGGCATTGGTTATGGCGGGAGCAGGATTGGGCTCCATGATCCTTCCCTTCTTGGCCCAGACGATCATTAGCCGGGCGGGTTGGCGTGCGGCGTATCTATCCCTTGGGGGCCTGGCCTTGGTGGTGGGGCTGCCCTTGACCTGGCGTTATATCCACGAGCGCATGTCCGTAGAAGACGATTCGCCCGCGGCGCTCCTCTCGGGCCCTACCTGGCAGCAGGGACTGCGCTCATCTCCTTTTTGGATCATCGTGGCCGTCCTCTTTGTGAGTTCGGTGAGCATGAACGGAACGATTACCCATCTGGCGGCATTGCTGACGGACCGAGGCATCACCCCCGGTGGCGCGGCGCTGAGCGCTTCCCTGCTTGGCGGCTCGAGTCTGGCGGGACGGCTGGCGGTAGGCTGGGCCCTGGACCGCTTTTTCGGAGCCCGCGTTGCTTGCGTGGTTTATCTGATCACCGCCGGAGGGATCCTCATGCTCGCTCGTGCCGGCACTCTCTTCGTGGGCTGCGTAGCTGCGGGGCTCATCGGAGTCGGGGCGGGCGGCGAGGCGGACATCACTCCCTATCTGCTAACCCGCTACTTCGGTGTGCACGCCTTCTCCACTCTTTACGGGATCACCTGGACTTTCTATGCCATCGCGGGCGCGATAGGTCCGGTAATTTTAGGGCGGGCATTTGACTCTACAGGGTCGTATACCTCGCTACTTACTCTCCTTGCCGTTACCGTGGTCCTCGCGGGCGCCCTGATGCTCCTCCTGCCACGTTACTCGAGCAAGTAGCGCGGACCTGCGGTTCAAGGTCCGCGGCTTTTCACCCGGAATGACGCAATCAGGTTCAAATCTGCCTGCGCGCATCGAAGTTGTAGCGCAAGATGTTATATTGGAATATAATCGAAAGGAATGGCTATGCACACAACCAATCTGCGCAAGGTCGGCGGCTCGGTCATGCTGGCGGTACCGCGCGCCGTGCTCAGCGTCCTGGGCTTGCGGGCGGGAACAAAGGTCGGCATTGTTATCGAACGCGGCCGGCTAGTGGTGGAGCCCCCAAAACGGCCCCGCTACACCCTCGACGAACTGCTCGCCCAGTGCGACTCCAAGGCCCGCCGCACGAAAGAGGAGCGGGAATGGCTGGATAGCAAGCCTGTGGGCCGGGAGCTGATCTGATGAGGCGTGGCGAAATCTGGGTGGTGGGCCTTGATCCTGCCGAAGGACACGAGCAAAAGGGCCGACGCCCTGTCTTGGTCATCTCCCCCGATGCCTTTAACCAGGTCACCAAGGTGCCCGTGGTTCTCCCCATTACCAGCGGCGGGAATTTCGCGCGGACCGCCGGATTTGCGGTATCTCTGACCGGCGCCGGTACTAAAACCACCGGCGTTGTCCGTTGCGACCAGCCCCGCGCGCTGGATCTCGGCGCGCGCAACGGCAGAAAGCTGGAAAACGTACCCGATGCGATTATGGACGAGGTTTTGGCGAAGGTAGCGACAATTCTTGAGTGAGTCAGATATGCTGTTTCAATTAGCTCAGGAAGATGCCGATACCGCGGACCGCAGTGAAACGCGTATTCTTCGTTCCTCAGCGGCTTTTCATCCGGAATGACGCAATGAGGTTCAAATCCGCCTGCGCGCATCGAAGTTGTAGCGCGTCCTGTTCTGTAGGTCCGCGGCTCGTTCCCTAAATGCAAGGAAAGGCCGCGCACCTACAGAACAGGTGGCCACACCTCCTATTTTTTGAGGCGTCTCCAAGGGCCTTACGCGCTGGCGGCCTTCCAACCGGAGCGCTGGCGCAGGCCGGTGATGTGGGCCACATGATGCTTCCCGTGCCAGGCGTACATGGCCAGGTGTCTCTCCAATGTCTCCCGTCCCCGCTCGGGGTGCTTCAGGGTGCGCGAAAAATCCTCCGGCTTCAGCGAGCGGAGCAGTATCCCCCAGCGTTGGTGCAGAAGGTCGACCAGGGCTAAGGAAAGTTCGGCGGGCGCCGTGCGCGCGTCGCTCAAATTCGCCCAGAGTTTTTCGTCATAGGCCTTAATGGTGGGTTCGTCCTCGGTGAGCGCCAGGCGATTGCGCACGTAGGAGTTCATGTGGCTGTCCGCGAGGTGATGCACCACTTGGCGGACGGTCCAGCCGCCGGGCCGGTAAGGTGTATCGAGTTGCGCCTCCGTAAGCCCCGCGACGGCCGCACGCAGCCGCGCCGGCAACTCTTCGATGTCGGCAAGCCACTCCTGGCGCTCCGCCTCGCTTGCCAGCAAGCCTTCACCCGTGCGGTTCCACGCAAACTTTCCGATCGGATATTGCAGGTCCATTGCTTTCCTCCGGTAACACGAGTTTCCATCCTCTTGTCGAGGATCGACGAAAAGATTCACCACAGAGGGCACAGAGAGCACAGAGAAAAGGACTTCTGCTCGCACGGGGAATAAATACGGTTGACCCACAATTTGTTCTCTGCGTCTGTTCTCCGTGACCTCTGTGACCCCTGTGACCTCTGTGGTGAAATCCTTCTTGCATTATGGCTAAGGTCCGCGACTCGTTCCCTACGGGGGAAGGAAAGGCCGCGGACCTACAGAACAGGTCCGCGCTACAATTGCTTCCGGCAAGCCCCATCGAGTATCCAAGCGCGGTGAAGAATTCGCGTTATTCCTTGCGTGCAACGAGCAGTTGCGCGCCGCCGTGGCCCCGGAAAAGTTCCAAAGATTCTTCGGGTATTCCCGCCTCGCGGGCGAGAGGCTCATAGTCGGGCCGCTCCAGGTATGCATCAACAAATCCTGCCGTTCGCGCCAGCTCTTCCAGTTCGTGGTCCTCGTAACAATGCAGCCGCGACGCCATAGGCTCCGGCGCGGCGGGCGTGCCGAGAAGTTCCTTAGTGCCGGTAAAGAGTACAAAGCGCCCTCCAGTCGCGAGCGCTCGGCGAATCTCGGAGAGTGCTCTCAGAGGATTGGCAATGAAACCAAAAACCCCGGTCATCACGGCGCAGGTGAAAATCCCATCAGGGTAAGGCAGGGAACCGGCGTCACCCTCGCGAATTTCCAGCCTGTTCTGTTGGATCGCCCCGTGGTTGACCTCGCGAGCCAGTCTGACCATGTCGGGACTATGATCGATGGCTGCCGCTTTGCAACCGCTTTTCAGTGCGTCCTGCAAGAATGCCCCGCCTCCACAGCCGACCTCGAGTAAGTAGTCGCTGGGTTTTAGCCCCAGTACGGCCAGTATGGCTTTGAAGTTGGGGCGATGGTAGAGGGGGTCGCGATAGGTTGCGCGTGCATTTGGCCCCGAGGGGCGCCGCGCTCTGCGATCGGTGATCCAATCGCCCAAGCGGCTTGGTCCCATGGCGCTGAGGAGCGGGGCGGCAACCTCGCTCGCGAACCAGCCGGCCAGCTCATTCCCCTGGTCTCCCACCAGATTGCCCCACTCCTGGTGCTCCAGAGTCACCCGCGTGCCCTCCCCGACAGGTTCGAACCGCACCTCCAACGACGTTTTTTCCGCGGGCTGCCAGTTGGCCGCATGCCACTCGAGCACGATGGTTTCTGGCGGTTGCCAGCGGACTACATGCCCTACTTCCAGAGCACCTTCCATCACGCGGCCGTCCGCTCCGGGCTGGAATTGCATCCCACGTTGCGCGAGCGAACTCGACAATTCCTCAACGAATCCCTCGAAGGCCGAGAGTCGGTCAAGTTTCAAATCGACGCTGGTGCGAACGCTCATTTTTCTCACCCTCACTGGCGAAAAGTGAATGATCCTGTGCTGCACACAGCTTGTTAAGGCAGGGTAGTGCGACCTGTTCTGTAGGTCCGCGGCTTTTCCTTGCCCATAGGATACGAGCCGCGGACCTACAGAACAGGTCGCGCTACACCAGTTCCCAAGCTTCGCACGGGACGCCGGCATCCGTTTGCGGACGGCGACACAACCGGGGCTGGCATGGCATCAGCGCGGCCCGGAACTGAGCGAAGAGGCTCCAAAACTGACTGTGCCGGTTAATCCCTTTGAGATCTTTTCCGCTGGCCGGGTCAATTCGGCCTCCATCCCCAGCAGCTTGAGCCGGCTCAGCCAGGGGAGCAGAAATGAAACCACCAGGAGGCCGAGCAGAACCGGCGTGAGCGTCTCGATTATCCCCGTAGTAATCTTGCTTGTGAAAAAATACAGGTTCCAAATGGTGGCGAGCATCACCACACAAATAGCGCCCAGCAAAATGCCACCGTAAAGGCCTCCTTGGATAAGCCCGCTGGACAGCAGGGCCCTGACGCGCCGACTGTTTTGTTCGGCATCGAAGTGGAGCGGGTCCAGATCCAGGCATTTGCCGAAATGTCTCAGTGCGCTACGGTAGTCCTGCTGCTTGAAGCGAACAATGCCAGCGTAGAAATACGGCGCAGGGTCTCGCGGCTTCAGGTGGATGGCGGTGGCGACCTCTTTGTAAGCCTCCTCATAAAGGTCGGCCTCCTCGTTCTTATCGCCCATCTCTGTTAGCAATTGGCAAAGGGTCAAATGAAGCTGCCATCGCCTTGATTCATCATGCTGGCAAATGGCTTTCCGCAGCAGTCGAGCCGCATCCGTAAATTCTCCGCCTCGCATCAGGGCGATGGCAAGCGCGCGAGGCGGATCCTCACTATTGGGATTGGCGGCCATGCCTTCACGGAACATACGGATCGCCTGTTTTGCCCGGTCGGTCTGCAGATACAAGTTGCCCAGTTCCAAACGAACTTGGGCATCGGTTTTATCGATCTGGCAAGCATTGACGAGGATCTTTTCTGCCTCATCATAGCGACCCATCTGCACATAGAGGGCGCCCAGGTCGGCATAATTGCCTTCTTTTGGACTCAGGCGGATGGACGACTTGAGGAAGTCTTCGGACTCCATGGGCCTCCGCCTTTTGAAGGCAATGACGCCGAGGCAACCGTAAGCTTTGCCGAAATTGGGATCCAATTCCAGAGCCTTGCGACAGTGCTCCTCAGCCTCGCGGAGGCGCTCTTCCGCCGCCGAGGGTTCGTTGCGCGACCGCCACGCAAGCGCCTCCCCGATCATCGCCCGCCAAGTGGGCATCTCGTTCGCCACCACGGCAGGAGGCAATTCCGCCGTCTGGCGAACCAACGCCCAACTGAGGTTGACGTGAAGCGCGACATTATTCGGCTCGAAGCCCAACGCCTTGCGGAAATACTCCTCTGCCTCTTCGTAACTCCCTTGATTGAAATATAGGGCGCCCATGCTGTTGATGCCGGTTACGTTGGTGGGGTCGGCCTTGAAAATGGCCTCGAATTCCTGGCGAGCACGGATCCAATCGTTCTGGCCGAGGTAGAACCATCCGAGCCGGCCCCAAACCTCCTTATCGTCGGGGCGGGCGGCTCGCAACTGTTGCAGCACTTCCAGAGCTTGATAGGAGCGGTCCAGGCGGGTTAGAGTGTCTGCCCGGTCGAAGTGGGCCTCGAGATAGCTGGGGTCAACTTCGACGGCCTTGGCGAACCATTCTTCGGCTTTCTCGTATTCGTCCCGGTCATAATGCAGCAAGCCGCGCAGGTACATGATTCGAGCGTTGCGGGGAAGCCATTGCAGCGCCTCCGTAATCGCCTTCTCCATTTCCTCGGGCTTCCGCAGCGCCCGAAGCGCCCTGATCTTCCATTCGCGCGCATCCACGTCTTCAGGTCGGAGGTCCAGAGCTTGGTCAAATACTTTAACCGCCTGCGTGTATTGCGTCTGATCGAAGAGCAGCCAGGCGCTTTCAATCAGGATGGGCACATTATTGGGAAGCCGGTCGATAGCCTCCTGGATCGCCGCTCCGGCCTCGGGAAACCGCCGCAGTAAGCGCAGCGACATGCTCCTCATTCGAAGGGCGTATTCATCGTTGGGATCAACCTTCAACGACTGGTCAAAGGTCTGGGCAGCCTGCTCGTATTGCTTTAAGTCGTAATGCAACCAGCCGCGTTGGTTCAGAATCTTGACATTTCCAGTAATATGCCGAAGGCCCGCGTCGAGGAGCTTCCCGGCATCGTCAGGACGCCCGTGAACCTGCAACCGATTACCCTCGCTCACCAGGAGATCTGCGGCGTGGGCCTCGATGAAAGCTTTGGCCGCCTCGTCATATCGCTTCTGATGGCAACGGATCAAGGCGAGGTCGGTCCGCAGACCTCTTTCCTTTGGCTGGGAGGCGAGCGCTTTGCTAAGAACCTCGGCGGCCTTGTCGAATTCCCCTTGTAGCTTGAAGCAGTCGGCCTTCATCCGGAGAGCCGTCAAGTCGTCGGGATTAGCGGCAAGCGTCCGGTCAAGTACCGCAATGGCCTTGTCGTATAGTTTCAGGTCCCGGAGTTTTCCGGCGAGCTTGTTCAAGATTCCCGCATGATGGGGAAGCCGCTTAAGCGCAGCCTCAGCCAAGTGCTCGGGGGTGGGAAGGTTGGTGCCGAGAATCGCATTTTCGAGCTCTTCCAAACCATGGGCCGCGAGGAAGTCATCGACTGCATCCGCATACCGATCCTGCTCGAGGTGCAGCCACGCGCGCCCAATAAGGACTCCCGGGGTCAGCCGGAGCGTCTCCGGCATGCTCGCGAGCGCTTTCTCGCCTTCCGCGAAACGTCCCAATTTGCCTAAAGCCTTGATCTTTCCTCCCCACGCTCCTTGGTTGGCCTGATCGACCTGCAAAGTGCGGTCATAAGCTGCCATGGCTTTCTCATATTGCCCATGCTGGCTGTACAAGTCCCCGCACGCGTTCAGTAACCCAGGATACCGGGGGAGCCGGAGGAGAATTGCCTCCATCAACAGGTCGGTTTCGCGAGGGGGATTCGACTTCAGCGCCTCCCTCAATGCGCCCTCGTCATCGGCCTCTACGAATGCCTCCACCGCTTCGTCATATCGGCCCTTCCCAAGGTACAGCCAGCCGCGCTCGGTCAGCACTTCGGGGTTTGTGGTGAGCGCTTCGGGCGCCGCGGCCGCCACTTTCTCCCCTTCATCCCACCGTTGCAGCAGGCGCAGACACTTGATCTTTCCTGCCAGGGCTTGAACATTTCCGGGGTCCACACCCAGCGCCCGCTCATAAGTCTGAAGCGCTTTGCCGAAGTTTTTTTGCGCATGATAAAGATGGGCTTGCTCGGTGATAATCGGCAGATTATTGGGATAATGAAAGAGGGCTCTATTCAGTACGCGCTGCGCTTCGTCGTATTCGCGTTGTTTTCGCAGGCAGAAGGCGCGGCCAAGAAGCGCCACAATGTTCCGTCCATCCAGATCGAGAGCCCGATTGAAGGCCTGGTCGGCCTCTTTGAACCGGCGGGCCGCGAAGTGCTCCTGCCCTTGCTCGAGCAGAGCGAGCAGAGCGCCTTGGTCTTCCGCTGCCATCTTTCCTCCAGCCCTGATGAGGTGAGAGACAAGCCGCAAACACGCCGCGATGGTCGCCGGCAACCCCGGGAGGGGTGGCGCAATCAAGTATATACCCGCAGCAGGGGGTGCACAATTACCCGGCAAATCGGGGGTGTGCGACATGAAAGTGAAAGCAATTACCCTTCGGACGTAGCGCGGGCGTCCCGCCCGCTGGGGCGTGGGCATCCTGCCCGCGTCATTCGCGCGAGCGGGACGCTCCCGCGACAGCCGGCGAGACGCCCGCGCTACAGCGTTTTCCGCCCGTTTCCGGGAAAGTCCAAAGTCTTTCACTTTTATGTCGCGCACCCCAAATCGGGAGTGCGTCAGCGTGACGAAGAGGCGGCTTTGCGCCGCCACATGGAAATCAAACCGCCCTCTCCGGGGGGAGAGGGTGGCGGCCATGCGCCGCCGGGTGAGGGGTCACTTCGCCGGCCCATAACCACTTGGTTGCGGCTCCGCCGCTCTGCGCTACCCGCTTCCAATCTCCTGGTGAGAAATCCGCTCTGGCAGAGTGGGTAGCGCAGACGTACGCGTTCTTTGCGTTCGTCTGCGGCTCTTCATGGGTCCATGGGATTTCATGTTTGGATGCTAATATCAGGGTTGATGTTTCCATGTTAAGAACCGAGGAGGAAGCCAGACGGCGGCTACCTCCGCGCTGCCCGCTCTTCCCTTGGGTTCCGTTATTGCTTGAATTCTGGTGCCGTCGTATCCGGCATGAGCTCCGTGTTGACGTCCTTGACCGACTTTATCACCAGGATAAGCCTAACGCCGACGGGGTATTGTGGCTCGGACCTGAATCGACCAATGATTGTTACGTGGACTTTGTATTTTCGGACGCCGCAGTCGAGGCAGCCCCAGCCGGGAGGTAGCCGGTAGGGCCACCTTTCATCTTTGAGACGCGTCATTTCCTTGAAACGAGCATCCTCCTTGGTCGCGAAGCCGTTCAGCCGCTCACCCTCCTGACCTACTGAGTAATCGATGCGGATTCCCTCTGGGCCCCCTTGGCAATCTCCGACAAGGCTGTAATTCTCAAAATTTACGTTGATCCAACCCCGTACTTTGACCATTTTCCCGTCGTATTTCTTCCAATTCTCGCTTAACATGCAGGGATCCACGGAATGGGCGCGCGGGTAAGCCAGCGTTGCCGAAAGGCTAAAGCTGAAACCTACAAGAAGTGCCCACATGAGGGCTTTGGGGACGTTCGGTCGCTCACGGGATCGAGTTGATTTGATCACGCCTCACATCTCTTTCGCGGGCTGGCGCAGAGACGCTTTTCAATCTCTGCGTCTATACTCTGGCTAGTGTGGGGGAGACGCAGACTCCTACCAGCACGGAGTCTGCGCCAGCCCCGCGTGTTTTTTTAGCAAACGTTTTGCACGTAATGTAGGGCTGAACGGCGTCCGGCCCGCAAGCACCAGCGAACGTAGCGCTGACCTTGAGGTCAGCACGTGCCGACCTCAAGGTCGGCGCTACAATTTCCTTGCGGCTCCGCCGCGCTGCGCTACCCGCTTCCAATCTCCTGGTGAGTAGCAGGTAGCCACGGTCAGCGCTTTTCTGACCGTGGTCTTTTCCCATGCGCGATACCCTGGCGGCAGGCGCACGTAATCAATCTGGACGGGGCACGCCGGCACCGTCGGCTTCTCCAGGGCAAAATTGTTGTAACTCGACCACCTCCATTCTTCAGGCCGCTTCACGAGCCCCTTCTTAAGCAGAAACCCCAGACGCTGCCGCGAAGCCTCCAGCACCTCGATGAGCAAAGCATACTCCGATTCCTTGCATCGCCGAAAGCGCCGACGGAGATGCACACGGACAAAGAAGATCACGTCCGTGTGTCGTAGGCGATGCACGTTGGAGACGTCCGCAGGTTACCACCACGCCCCGACCCCTTCAAGGACCCACCCAGAACGCGATCGTTGTAGCCACAATCGACGTCAGACATGGCATCGAGGGAAAAGCCCACGGACAGAAAAGCGCTGTCCGTGGCTACCAGCTCGGTCTGCGCCAGCCGGCGTTTGACGTGTAGACTCGAAGGGAGCGCTGTTATAGCATTGCTCGTATGAAAAAAGGGAAATCCGGCATCCGCGGGTTGGCCGCGAAGAGCAACGCCGTTTCGAGGAGCGTGGACGAGTACCTCGCAGGGGTTCCGGAACCCGCCCGCAGTACCCTGAACAGCCTTCGCGCGGCGATTCGGTCTGTTGTGCCAGCGGAGGCTACGGAGGCCATCAGCTATGGGATGCCAACGTTCAAGTACAAGGGGTCGCTGCTGGCGTTCGCCGCGTTTCGGCACCATTGCAGTTTGTTCCCGATGAGTATGTCCGTGATGCAAGTGTTCGAGAACGAACTCAGGGACTTCCGCGCGTCCAAAGGAACCCTCCACTTCCCGTTGGACAAGCCTCTGCCCGCCGCTCTGGTGAAAAAGCTGGTGAAGGCGCGGATTGCGGAGAACGAACGCAAAAAACGGCGCTGATGGGCGGGCTGGCGCAGAGACACTTTTCAATCTCTGCGTCTATGCTCCGGCTAGTGTGGGGGAAACGCAGACTCCCACCCGCACGGAGTCCGCGCCAGCCCCCGAACGGCGTCCGGCCCGCAAGCACCAGCGAACGTAGCGCTGACCTTGAGGTCAGCACGTGCCGACCTCAAGGTCGGCGCTACAATTTCCTCGCGGCTCCGCCGCGCTGCGCTACCGGTTTCCAATCTCCTGGCGAGAAATCCTATCTTGCAGGGTGGCCCAAGAAAAAACCGCTCACCGCAATGAGTACGGTGAGCGGCGATGCTCGGGACAGATGAAGTAATGTCCCGTTATGAAGTCATACTTGGCGGTACATAATGCCCAAGTACATATAGGATGTCAACGACTTTTTGTCTCAGCCGGCTAATTTCCTGCCTGTGAGTAAGTGGTAACCTTCCGATTCTAAACGGCCGACGAAATTGCCCGTCATTCAAACCTGCCCCCGCCGGTGGCAGGGCTGCCTCCCGACACCGCCGCGCTCAGGCGTAGGCGTGCAGTCCGGGAAGCAGGTAGGTGACGCCGAAGAAAGTAAACATTACGATGCCGAAGCCGATGATGGCGAAGTAGGCCGAGCGCCTTCCGCGCCAGCCGCGCGTCAGACGCATATGCAAGTAACCGGCGTAGGTCATCCAGGTAATAAGCGCCCAATCTTCTTTCGGGTCCCAACTCCAATATGCGCCCCAGGTGCGATTGGCCCAGTAGGCGCCGGCGATGATCATGAAGGTCAATAGGGGGAAGGAAATCGCTACGGTTTTGTAAATCAAACTGTCCAGGGAGTCACGGCTGGGCAGGTAGCCGACAATAGAATCGTATTTCCAGTCCAGCACTTTCCAGGCGATGGAAGCGAACAGAGCCGTGGCCACGCCCGCCAGCAGGAACGGGCTATCCGCCAAGCGGACTTGGAAGCCCTGGGAATATTCGGGGAGGTAATGAGAACCGCCATTTACCTTGACGAGCAGGAGCGCCAAGGCCAGCGCCTGAGCTCCGAGCGCAGCCAGGAAGGCCCAGCGCACGACCTTATCCCAGCGTTCCGGCCGGGCGGAATAGGTGGCCAGAAGGTTCATAACCAGGGTGGCCGCTGCCAGCGCCAAGGCCATGACAAACGGCCAGCCCAACGACTCCAGTGGCACCATCAAGGCCTTGTGAGGAGCAAGCATGACCCTCTCGCGAGCGATGGGATCCCAAGCGGCCATCGTCAGCGCCATGTCGCAATTGACGCAAGTGATAGCAATGGCGCCGTATACCCCCACCACCAGGGCCGCACACCAGCTCAGGAAATTCCGGGTGGCAACGCCGTCTTTAACCAAGTATAGGAGCGCCACGGCAAACGAAATCGTAAAACCCGCGTAGCTCAGCATGGCCAGCGTCACGTGGATTTGCAGCCAGGTGGATTGCAAGGCCGGCACCAACGGACGGATTTCTCCCGGCAACACTTGCATCAGGATGAGCGCCAGAGCGGCAATGGGAAGCGTGATGGCTCCCAGGAAGGGCAGTTTGAGTCGCCACTCCGCCAGGGTGTGCAGCGCCACGACCGCCCACGAAAACACCAATACCATCTCATAAATGTCTGAAAGCGGCGCGTGCCCGGAGGTCGACCAGCGTGCCAGAATGGCGATCGTGTGGAGTACCAGGCCGCTGCGCGAGAGCAATACCGCACCCTGTAACAGTTCCGGCTGCCGCAAGGCGACAGAAGAGCCATATAACACCGATGCGCCCAGATAAGCGATAAGCGCCACGTACAAGAATTTCTCGCCAGCTCTCGCACCCACAAACCACCCCTGATTGTTGATTAGATGGGGGACGGAGATCGCCAGCACCGTCAACGCCGCTACGCTCACCACCAGCAAGATCCAACTTGCGGCGCTGAACTGGCTGCGCTCAGTGGTGTGGGTTATTGCTTTCGCCATGATTCGCTTCTCCTTTTTTGACCTGGCCCGAAACGCCCGATCGCGTGACGGAGCACTGCTGGGTCATTTTGTCCGTGACATCCTAGCGGATGTCCCCCGGTCTACAGCACTCATCACTGCTTATTAGCCCTTTATCCACTTTACGCCGCCGGGGCGTCCTCGCTTATCTCATCGGGCGCTTGCACTAAGGCGGCTTCGATTGCGTTCGTCAACTGATGGAACTTACGTTCAAAATTCTCGCGATACTTGCTTGGCTGCCCGCCCAGCAGGAGCACCGGCTGCCCCTTACGGTCCGCCGCCACTATACCCCAAATGCGGATGTGCGAGAGGTACAAGGCCATCATTAATCCGGTGGTCAGGAGCAGACACCCGGCCCAGATCAGCCATTGCCCGGGTTCGTGCGCAACCTGCAAGCCCGTCATGGAGTCCATCTCCACACTCACAAACCGGAAGTTGATGTTGGTGTCGTTGGGCGGATGTAATTCCGGCGACTTGGCCAACACCCAGGCGTTGGTGACTTCGCTGCCGGGCCTCGCCACCTGCAGGTGAATGGCGGGATTACGAGGCTCGTTCGACCGTGAGGTGATCTGGTTGTCCTGCAAGACGTAGTCGGGTAAGAAATCGGTCAGCGCGACGGCAGCGCCCTGCTCACCCAGCGGCGCCGACGCCCCGGGAGCCAATGTCAGCACTTGGTGTTTCTCCATCCCGTTTTCCTCCCAACTTGCCTGCATCACGAGCTTGCGGGGCGTGCCAGCGGGAGCGTAGGTTGCCTGGAAAAACCGCACCCCCTTATAGGTAAGAGGATCGTTTACATAAATCTTCTTCCGCGCCACCTCGCGGCCGTTTTCTAACACTGTTAATTGGCTCCAGTATTGCCGAGGGGATCCGTCAGGGTAAGCGTCCATGCCCGCCGCATCGCAACGCAAGGTGAAATCGAGGCGGCGGTGGACCCCTGGCATGGTAAGAGGTTCGACATCGTCGGTGCTCATCCCCGGCCGGAGGCTGATGTACCCTTTGTAGCCGTGCATTCCATCAAAGATCGCCCCCGCAAATATAATCAACAGGCTTGCGTGGACAACGTAAGGAGCAAGACGCACCAGTCGGTGTTTTTCCACATAGAGCGTACCCTTGGGAAGAACATCAGGCCGAGGCGGGTGGCCAAGGTTTTCAAGAGTGAGCGCAGCCAGCGCCATCCCTTCCTTGGGGGTGTGAGGACCAAAAGGGATCTCGCGTTGGTACGGCAGCGCCCGGATGAAGGCCTCGTCGGCAAGAAAATGCGGCCGGGCATACAGCCGCCATACTTGGGGGAAGCGCTCAATGGACGCCAGCGTGATGTTGGCTCCCAGAAGACCCAAGAGCAGAATGAACCACCACGTGTGAAAGACGTCGAACAGTCCCACCGCATTCAAAAGACGGACGATCTGCGGAGCGTAGATCTGCTCGATTTGCCCTTCCTGGGCCATGGGCCTTTGCAGAATGAGCGTACCCAAAATCACTGATATTCCTAACAAGCCAAGTAACATTAACCCGCACTTTAGTGAACTGAAGAATTGCAAGAACTTCTCAAAGCTGGATTGACGACTTGCCATGAAGTGCTCCTGGTCTAAAGGCATCCCCGAGTCTTTCTCTAGCCTTAAAATCCCTGAATATCCCTCTATCGGCATCTCCGTTGCCAGCCCGGAAAAAATGTCCGGGCTCTATAATTGCTTGATAATGGATGGGAAATTGGCAGTACGTTTCCTTCCCAGGCGGCAACAGGGAACTCCTCGGTGCAAAAATTTGGGGCAAAAGCCACATGGAATTGCGCGTGGATACTCAATTTGTCCGTTTTTCGGTCATAGGGGAGCCCCTGCCCACTCACTTTGAACAACATCCAGACGGACGAAAAGGAACTCAAAATGCTGACAAAAGGGCAGGTGTGAGAATAGCTCTTATATTGCAGGAGGTTAGAATGAAGCCTTTTACTACTGTTCGTGATGCAGCCGACGTGAAGGAATTCGTTGCTGGTCCCAGGCCGGTAACTCCTTTCAAAGATGTTACTCCCATGGAAATGCAACCCACCTTCACCTTGACTTTCTCGATTGGAACCTCAATGCGGGAGATTCATGATACGGTAATCCGTACCGTATTGCAGTTCACTCGGCACAATCGTCTGCGCGCTGCGCAACTGCTGCAGATCAACCCCCGGACGATCCGTCGTCGGTTGGGCAAAAAGGACGGGGCCGGTTCCGCCACACGAGCGGCCTAATATTCTTTCGTTCTCATCTATACGGCTCGCCCTTTGCTTTGCGAGGAGGGTCCCCGCCTCGTACCTTCCCATTACGAACCCGCACCCGGACCTTGATTCCGAGGGTGCGGTTTGTGCCGGTGACAGAGTGTCACCGGCACAAGGTCGCCACGCTCTCCTCCGCGATGACTCTCCAAAATTGGCGCTTTACGTGCTCCAAGCTTGTTCAAGCGTAGTCTCGATGAAAAACGCGCTGTGGGTGTTTGTGCAATGTGGGACATGGTTGAACATTCGGACCAAGAGGGAAGCTTGGGGGCGGGTGATTCGGTGGGCGAGCAGATGAGCGGCCGCATCCTGATTATTGATGACGATCCACATTTCCTGCGCGTCCTTCAACGGATTTTATCCGGTGAGAAATTCGTAGTCACGGCGACCTCAAATCCCTGCGATGCCATTGGACTTCTGAGTTCTGGCAATTTTGATTTGATCATTTGCGATCTACGGATGCCTGATTGCGACGGTCTGAACATACTCCAAGCCATTCGTAGCGCCGGGAATGAGATTCCGGTTATCATTCTCACCGCCTATGGTGAGGTGGATACATATTTGGAAGCCATGAATGCCGGGGCAACGGAGTATCTGAATAAGCCCATTAAGTCAGATGATCTCGTCCCGGTTGTCCGCAACTGCCTCCGTAAAGGCAATCACCGCCGCAGTTCCAAGCGATCTAATAGCGTCTAAAGTGCCCACCTTTTGAGATTAGGATTTCCAACCAAATCGTGGTTCCACCCACACTGTCTGCGTGAAGACGCACGAAACTGAGCGTATTGATGGGAATCAGGCCGGCGCGAGGGCCGCTGCCATGCGGTGCACACTGAGATTTTTTGTGCTTTCCATGTCCCCTCGAATCTGGCCTGACCGTTTTCGCTTGACGAATCTTCGCAAAGAAACTTTCTCTGACCAACGTCAAGTTCTTAGCTCAACGATCGTCGCTCCGCCACCGCCTTCTTGGGGCGGGGCCAAGTAGAATTTCTCAACATGGGGGTGATGAGAAAACATCTCGTGCAGGGTTCTTCGCAGAATGCCCTTGCCGTGGCCGTGAATAATGCGCACCCGCGAGCGTCCACCCAGAAAAGCCTGGTCGAGATATTTATCCACGCGCTCGCGGGCCTCCTCCGCCGTATTTCCGATGACATTGAACTCCTCCGGGACTTCTTCGCTGCGCGATGTGGCCACCGTCGGATCCGGAGCGCCTCCCGGCATCAGAGGCCTGACCTCTTCCTTGCCGACGCGCATTTTCAATCGTCCCACGGACACTTCCACTAGCCCGCCCTCAAGCAGGGCCGTTACCGTTCCGGGTGTGGAAACACCCATCAATTGCACACGGTCACCGACCGCCATCGGCCGTACAACAGTGGGTTCTTGGGGCGCCGGAGCGGCCTCACCCAGCGCTTCCAGTACCCGAGTGTTCCATTCCTCCCGCGCCTCCCGCACCAAGCCGGTGGCTTTCCGCTCGCCCCGCGTCACCACCTTGACGGGCGCTGCTTGTCTGCGCAACTCCTCCAGTGATTGCTCCCACGTCTTCGCGTACTGCCGCAAGGTGTCGTCCAAGCGGGAGTCAAGCTCTCGCAGCTTGGCGCGGCGGTCCTGCTGGAATTGCCGCTCCAATTGTTCTGCGTGTTTTTCCAGCTCCTGCTTTTCGATTTCCAGCGCCTTCAGATTGTGTTCCATTTCGGTGCGTTGCTGGTGCAGACCCGCCACCAGCGCGGCGGCCTCGGCGTCGGCCGGATGGAGCAGGGACCGTGCCTTCTGCACGATGCCAGGTTCCAAGCCCAATCGCGCGGCGATATCCAGCGCGCTCGATTTTCCCGGCAAGCCGACGAGCAGGCGATAGGTGGGTTCCAGCGTCGCTTCATCGAACTCCATCGCCGCGTTCACGGCTTCCGCGGTTTCGGCGGCGTAGGCTTTCAGGCGCGAATGGTGGGTGGTCACCATGGTCATAGCGCCGCGCTGGCGAAAGTGTTCGAGAATGGCCACGGCCAGCGCCGCGCCTTCGTTGGGCTCCGTGCTGGCGCCAATCTCATCGAGCAGCACCAGATCGTTTGGCCCTGCCACTTCCGCCATGGCCTCGATGTTGGTCACGTGGGCGGAAAAGGTGCTGAGGCTCGCCGCAATGGATTGCTGGTCGCCGATGTCCGCCAGCACGCGCCCGAACAGTGGCAGCTTGACTTCGTTGGCGGGCACGGGTATTCCCGCCTGCGCCATCAGTGCCACGATGCCCAGCGCCTTCAGCGCGACGGTCTTGCCGCCGGCGTTCGGTCCGCTGATGATCATCAGGGTTTTTGGCGCTTTCAGTTCCAGGTCAAGGTGGATAACCCGTGAATGCCCAGTGCTGAGGGCTAATAATAGGAGTGGGTGGCGAAACCCGTTCAGACAAATTGCCCGCTCCGGGCGAATCTCCGGAATGCAGCAGTCAAATTGTTTGCTGAATTCGCCCTTGGCGAAGGCCCAGTCGATTTCGCCCAAAATGTCCGCTGCGCGCCTCAAGTCTTCGCGACGTTCTTGCAGTTTGCGCGTGAACTCCCCCAGGATGCGCTGGACTTCCGCGAACTCGCGGTCTTGCAATTCCACCAATTCATTATTGAGAGCCAGCGTTTCCAGGGGTTCGATATAAACCGTGGCGCCGGAGGAACTGGACCCGTGCACCACGCCCTGCACGCGCCGTTTTTCCTCCACGCGGACGGGGATGACGAAGCGGTCATTGCGGATGGTCACCACGGCGTCCTGAAGCACGGTATCCTGGGAATAGCGCCGCAGCATCCGCTCCAGGCTCGACTGGATTTCAAGCTTGGCGCGCTCGATAGCCCGGCGAATCCGTCCCAACTCTTGACTCGCGGAAGAGTCCACGGTGCCATCGGGATTGATCTTGCCCGCCAGCTCCGTCACCAGGCTGCGGAAATCCGGCAGTGCGCGCGCCAGTTCCGCGAGGCGCGGCGTGGCTGACGGTGCTGCAGAGCCTGCCCGGAGCGGAGCGAAGGGGGCGAAAGGCGTTCGGCCTCCTTCCCCCGGGTGCGTCGCTGCGGGGCCGAGCGGCGCGCGGCCCCCTGTGCCCTCGTGTTGGGCGGCGCGCGGTGCGTCGCCATGCGCGAACGTGCGGTACATATCGAGGCCAGCCCGCGCCACTTCCACCAACGCCATGATCTCCGAGGCGGCGAGCGCCAGCCCTTCCACCCGCAATTTGTCCAGCAACGGGCCGGGGTCGCACAGTCCCGCCAGGCTGGGGCGAGCGCCCTCGCGTAAATACTCGCGTGCCTCGCCTGCCAATTCCAAATCGCGCCGAATCTTTTCCAGATGCGTGTGCGGTTCAACTCGCTCCAGCCGCGGCTCGCTGATGGGGCCGGAAAGATAACGGTGCAGCAGCTCAATAACGGCAGGGAACTCCAGCACGTCGCGGGAGAAGGGATCAATCGTCCTGTGCGTCAAGTCCGAGTCAGCCATAGTGGTGTGCCATTGTAGCAGAGGCGGGGCAGGGATATAGGATTCAGGATTTGGGATTTAGGACCAAAAACACGAGAGGCGCGGCGGGTACTTTCGACCGGCTCTTGATCTCAAGATTCGTCGAGGGACGATAAGGCGACTTTTCAAGCCGAATCCCAAAATTCGGTCGCATGTTGGGGTGATGGTTGTTGCACCCTTGGTGAGTCGTGGGTAGGATGGGCTTTGTGATCTACCTCGACCACAACGCGACCACGCCCATACTGCCGGAGGTACTGGATGCGATGATGCCGTACCTCACGACGGAATGGGGCAATCCGTAGGGCCGAACAGCGTTCGGCCATGGACCAGCGTTGCTGGTCCCTACATTGTCTCCACGGCCCGCGAACAGGTGGCGGAGCTGATTGGAGCGCACCCACTGGATGTGATTTTCACTTCATGCGCGACGGAGAGCAACCATGCTGCCATCGCGGCGGCGCTCCGGGCCAACCCCACGAAACGCCACATTGTGACATCCCAAGTAGAACATTCGTCCGTGCTGAATTACTGCATGGCGCTGGAACGGGGCGGGTTATGTAGCGGCGGGTTTACCCCGCCATTGTCTGTTGCGCCCATGGCGCCAAATGGCGGGGTAAACCCGCCACTACATAACCCGGGCTACCGCGTCACCTGCCTGCCGGTTGACCGCGAGGGCTTGCCGCTCTTTTTCTGTTTTAGCTGACCACTGATAGCTGAGAGCTGACTGCTGCCGTTCTGACGGGCCACAAGTTTCATGTGCCTAAAGGCATTGGCGCGCTATACGTCCGGCGCAAATCGCCATTCTCACCCTTGGTCTACGGCGGGCATTAGGATACCGCCAACCGCAGGTCCGCGGTGACGGGCAATTCAAAGAGGTCGCTCCGCTGCAAGCGCGTCGAGAAGAACATCACCTCCAAGTTCTCTACTTCACGGGTGGTGGGATTCAGGCGCGCCACAACATCGTCGCCCAATTCCTCCGATTCCTGGGCAGGATACGGCGGGCACTTGTCAATATGCAGGATGTCGGCTTCCCGGTCGTACTTAAAGGTTAACTTCGCGTCCATTCCACGACTCCTTGCCCAAGTTTGCTGACCACGTACGCGGTTATCACCCAGTGGCGGCGAGTCCTGCGTTCGCTTACGACCACCACTACAACATGCTTGCCACTCATGATGTCATCAAACCAGTGCGAGAACAAGCGGGCTCGGCGGAGCGGGCGCTCCGCCGGACCTCGTGGGGTTCTGCCAGCGTCATACGAATGCGGTCGCGGATCTTGGGCAATAGCTCCGGGTGGCGGTCCCCGACGTGCTTTTCTCGTTCTTCTGTAAGCTCTACTTCGCCCGCCAGGTACGGACAGGAAAATCGCACTCGCTGGTCCCCTCAACGTGCCGGCACGACAGCACTTCACCCACTACATGCACTCCAGTATATGCGCCACTCGGGGTGGTCACAAAATGTGACCACCTGTTTCGTGAAGTGCCGTTCCCTAACCCCTAATCCCGAGCCGTTCTTACTGTGAACTGTCAACTGTGGACTGTGAGCCAATTTCGCAGCTTTCTCTGCTCTTCGAGGGCGTCACCCTGCCATTGGAGCTTTCCTACCACGTCAGTGAAATCGTATTTGGACCCGTTGGGCTGTGGCGTGCTGCCCACCACCAGGACGAGATCTATGATGGACAAAGTGCTACCGCTTAAGGACTCCGTGACCGGATCTGTTTTTCCGGATTATCAGTCTTACGTCTGCCTCGCTTGGCTAAAGTTTGGCGGACTTGTAATCCAGCACGGAAGGCAAGGCTACTCTTTGCCAAAAGGGATTGAGCTTGAAAAGTCGATCGAGACCCTATGGGCCAATCTTCTAACCCGCTAGTGAGGATGAGGACATTGCAACCAGCGACCGCACATGATTTGCTCAAGGCTGATCCAAAGGAAAAGGAGGGGTATAGGGGGTTTTCCATTGTTCATCTGACCGCTTACTCGGTTTAAAGTCTACGCCACTCCCTATTTATCCCCCCATGGTCCAGGGGGCACCCATTTTTCGCGAAAGTTCTTTCCCGCACTTAAAGCGGTCAACAACGGTCCAAGAAAAGTGGCGATGGCGACGACCACCTCTGCGAGCTCCGGCGGAGCGTCGAGCCGGCTTTTTCGGATAAATCCCCGCCACTGGCTTTTTTTCGGGGGGTCATCCGCGAACCTGGTTGTCAGGCCGATGGGTTCGGGAACAATTTTCGTTTCCCGATGGGAAAATGTTTTAGCGACGGCATTGCCGAGGGTTTGCCCATCGAAGTCGAACTGCCGGGACAGCGTCCAGATGTCAAAGTAGTCTTTCATTCTGCTATTGAGGATGCCGCGGGTAACCAGCGACTCGAGTTTCTCGGCCACGATGCTCTCTTTGCTGTAGCCGCGCAGTCGCGGTGCTTCAAATTCGAGAAGGGTTGGGTATTCGATCGGCTGGGGAGCGGGAACGATGACGTCCCCGAATCCGATATCCAGATGAAGAGTCACTCGGGCTGTACCCAAGTTGGCCCGGAACCGGATGCGAACGCCTTCGTAGTTGGCGTCCTCAGCAATTCTTACGCCCTTGACCGTGGCCGGGTTGAACACGAGACCGTCGGGCGCAACCGGCTGGGTGCAAATCTGCCTGGTGATGGCCACGACGCTTTCGAGTTGATTGGCCGTTCTGCCCAAGAGGTCAATGTCCTTCGTCGGGCGGTAAGACTCCAGTTTCCATACGGTGAACATGAGCGCGCCCTTCAGAATGAATCGGGCGGCATGAGGCGACTTAGAAAGACGATAGAGGAAGCGCTCCATCGCAAAATATTGGAGGAGTTCATTGAAAGGTCGATGAGTCTGCCGAGCCCTGTTCAAAAGCAATTGGTGCACCGAGGCCGGAAGGTTGATTGGGGCTCGCTTGGTCACACCAGCGCCTCCAGGTAGGGGCGCATCACCTTGGCAACACGGCAGACTTCCGTGGCTTTAATCAGTGCGTCGATGTTCCTCTTTCTTCTCCCCAGATAGAGTTTGAGCGCATCGCGAGCGGTGTCGAGGCCAATTTTGTTCCGGTATTTGAAGCAGTCCGCAATGGTTTTTTCGGGACTGTAAATCCGCACCTGCGTCCCGTCGAGTTGGTGCGCCTCCATACCGAATTCGAAAACTCTGTGGGAGAACCAGAATATCCGGAGAGGAGGATAATCGAGGCGAGGGGGTTCCGCCCCGCGCGGCAGGGCAAGATACACTTCGTGCGGAATCTCGGTCGTCAGTTCGTGGAAGGCCAGCGCGGAGATAAGGCAGATGACGCCGCTCGGGACCCTCATTCCCACCATGACCAGATCGGGGCTCCCCAGCGGCGGCAGATCAGAGAGGCGGTAAAGGCCTCGGCCAAGGCACGCGAGGGTCCCAGAATCGCGCATCCTGTAAAGCGTTTCGGGATGAATGCCGAGGCGCAGTGCCTCTTTCGTTCTGAGCACACCTCCGTGTTGCCGGAAGATGTTCCGCGCGCGGGAGGGGCGGTCTCGGTTTGGTCGTTGTGACGACATACCCGATAATATTACCAGCAGTTGTTAATATTTGGCGGTAAATTTATCGGAAGTACGGTGGCCGCCGACACGGGGGATTGACGGTCCGTGTAGAATCGAACTGCGTTCAGCCGCGGGTCAGCGCTACAGACCAGTCCTCGCAGTTCGCAGCCTCGGCGACGACGCGTAGATGGTGGTCTCAAACAGTTTTACGTCATCCTCCATCATATTCCGATGCCGTCGGAGCCGCTGCACATGCTTCTGGGCATTCCGCAGGCGCCTGAAATTCTTGGCTCCAACAGCGATCCCACGCCACACGTCTACCACAGTGTAAACCTGCAACTTGATTTTGTTTCGAATCATGTTTCTACCCCTTTAAGAGACGCGCGTGCCAATCGAAAACGTTTTCACACAGGACTGGTCGTATCGGGTCAAAGCCAGCGGGCAGGTCGGGCCGTAACGAAAACCGGTTGGTCAGTGCCCAGTCGAGTTTTCCGATGTCATTGTCAGGATAGATGTGGGCGTTGAGATTTTGCCCATGAAAGCAATGCAAGAGCAAATGTCCTCTGGGGTTGGATACTATGAAAGCTCGCTGTACGATGTTGTGCGTCAAGGTCGTGGGGTTCCCGCAGTACCCCTAGTCCTTGTCGGTATTGCACCGTAGTTTTAGCCTCAGCCGACTCGCACAGCGTCTGGCCCACCAGGCACCCTTCAGTCACCACAAAAGCAAAACCCCGCCGGAGGCCTTGAGGCTGATCCGACGGGGAGGAAGTCTCAAGATGAGCATGAATCCCAGCGCCTCGCTTTATCAAGGGCTAATCCAGCCAAGAAAGGTGCGGCCAGCAGTCCCTCGCGGGCCTTGTCGCGATCAACCACGGTGCACGTCCAGCAGCCGAAGCGGCTGTGGCCACAACTGGGGGTGCTGGTGTCAATCTGGATGGGGCACTCGCCGTTCGAGGCGCTGGCGTAGGGACACGCCATGGCATGGCCATACGGAGGCGATTGCCTCGGGGGTTGGGATTCTGTGGACACGCCATGGCGTGTCCGTACGGGGGCGATTGCCTCGGCGGTGGGGGTTCTGGAGGAGGTAGGCCCAAACGTCCCACGTCGTCAGGAATTCAATGGGATTTGATACCCAAACGCGGGGCAAGTCGGGATGCCGCCGCAAGCCGTTGCGCGTTTGGTGGGCCGCCATGGTTTGGGCGCGGGTGGAGCTCTCGGCGCGGCGCGCTCCGGCTTGTAGCGGCGGTCTCCGACCGCCGGCGGGCGATCGGAGATCGCCGCTACAGCGAATGCCCACGCGCTGCTTTACCAGGGCGTTTACCGGGTCAATCTTCATCCGCTGCGTACACCAGCGGAAGGTGCGGTTGGGGGGAGGGTAGCCGCGTCCTATAATGTTGACCCAAAAGGGTCTTTTTATCGTAGCGCCGGCCTTTAGGCCGGCACGTGCCGACCTAAAGGTCGGCGCTACATTGTTGGCGTCACATTGTTGGCGTCAATGTTCAGGCCGTGCTGCTCGGAGCACTTGCGCATGCGGTCCAGCGTGCCTTCAATCATTTCGGCAATGGCGGGAATCTCCACGCGCGCGTCCGTGCAGAGGACCGAGATGGGCTTCTTGCGCTGCTCGGCGGGGATGGACAGAACGGCGTCGTTGTAGGGCCGAAGAGCCTTCGGCCCAAGGCCGAGCGCTGCTCGGCCCTACACGGCCGCTAAGGCCCACCAGCCACGGCCGCTGGTCGTCCAAATAGAGTTGTCGGAGTGAACCCTTGATGTCCCGAAACATTCGCCGTCCCGTCGCGGGGAGTATACACCCCACCCTCTTATTTTCAAGTAATGTCTTTAAGATAGCATCTGTGGCAGCCGGCGGAAAAGCGGGTGGCCCGGACCTTTTATGGAGGTCTGCGGTTCGTCCCCCTTTCGACACCGAAAAGCCACCCACCCGGAGGACAGGCGCTACGCTTGGTTAAGGGGATTTCGCCGGATTCCGTCCGAAAAACGCCCTTCCTGGAAAGTGGCCAAGCTGAGCCACGGGTAACGCCGACATCTCAAGCCTGCCCTTAGCGGAGCGAGCCGAAGAACCTCGACCCGGATATCGATGAGACCTATTATCCAGAATTCCTATTGTGAGGCTTGAGTATGCTTCCGGTGCCGAGCGTGCGTTCGGGCCTTGCTCTTTTTAGGCTGGACCGCCGGTTTCTCTGGCGCCGGTACCGGTAGCGGAAGGTCAGAGTTGAACATTGTGCGCGCAATCTTCCACAACCCGCCGGCCTGTTTGCGCCAAATGGTCAGGTACTTGCCGTGGTCTTCGATTGGCGCCGCCCCGGCAGGGGTCACGGTCATGGAATAGGTTCCGCGATCGTAGGCCAAGTCTCCTCGGCCTTCGATTTCCAAGCTCTGCTCCTGGAAGTTGGAAAACGCCGGGAAAGCCTCATCCCAGGCCTGGATGGCGGCCTTGCCCTGGACCGCCGCCTGATGGGGCGGCAACTCGATGGCGTCGTCCTCATAGAGGACCAAATCCCCGTTCCAGTCTTTGGCGTTCATTAGCTTCATATCGTTCTCGTCAGCTTGGCGAATCGCCGTTCGGTCAGACTCGGACAGTCCGCCGCGCTGGCATCCGACACTGAATCCCAGGCAGACTACCATGCCTATCATCAAAACGAGTCGCTTCTCCATTGCATTTGCCTCCTCTCCGGGTGTTCCGTCCCGGAGTCCTCGGCGGCTATCAAGATTCACGCAGAATTATCTTTCAGCTCTCGCCGGTGGAGAGTGTACTCTCATTTCCGTCTACCGGAGTTCAATTCTTTCTTCATCGCTATCATCGACTCCGAACTGCCCATCTAGAAGTCCTGGTCTCCTCATTTGGACGTGTCCTGAAGAACGGCACAAATCGCATAAGGCTTGCGCCGCGCGGCCGTCTGCCCGCGGCTTCTAAAACACAACGGCCGACAGCGAGTGCTGTCGGCCGCGAGAACTTCGAGTTGATGATGGAATCTACCGGCGCCCACCACCATGACCACCTCTGCCTCCGCCCCCATGTCCACCGCCTCTGGAGGTATGTCCGCCGCCACCGAAGGAGCGTCCGCCGCCGCTGAAGGCATGTCCGCCGCCACCGAAGGAGCGTGCGCCGCCACGGAAGGCATGTCCGCCGCCACTGAAGGAGCGTGCCCCGCCGCTGAAGGCATGCCCGCCGCCACTGAAGGAGCGTCCGCCGCTGAAAGCCTGCCCGGAGTAACCGTTACCGACCCCACCACGGAATCCCCCGCGCCCGGAAAAGCCCTGCCCGCCTCCATAGTAGCCGCGTCCGCCAAAGCCAGGTCCGCCGGAGAAGCCGCGCCAACCGTGGCCAAAGCCCCACGGCCCGGCACCAATAAAGATCCCGCCTGAGAACCAGCTTGGTCCATAGTAGCCGTAGGGTGCGCAGGCGTACGGGTAAGAGGGGTAGTAGCCATAAGGGCACGCCGGAGGTGGCCCCACGTAGACCGGCTGCCCATAGCCCTGATCTGGATAGGCCTGATCGCCATAGCCCTGATTCGGATTGCCCTGATCAGGATAGGCCTGATTTCCATAGCCCGGGTCCCCATAGCCCGGGTCCCCGTAGCCCGGACCCTGCGGTGGTCCTTGGGCAAAGGCATACGGTGCAAGCAACATGCCCACTCCCAGTACTGTTAGAAGTTTTGTGTATCGCATTTGATTCCTCCCTCGAGCCCTTGTCCTTGCCCAATTCCAACTTCAGTTAGGGCAATTGCCCTGCCAAACCACGTGGTCTCGCAAAGGTCGTGATTTCATGCGGTTCGGGATGCAGCGGCCAAACGGCAGGGTCCCGCGAAGTCACAGGTGGTGGTGGTTTCTGTCTAGGGTGGTGGTTTTGGGCTACTCCGTCCGCGATGACCGCTTTTCATCCTCTTGACCCAAACGGCCGATAACGAGGCGGGGGAGTGTGGGCCGCGCGACAAGGAAATAGGATTCAGGATTTGGGATTTAGGACCAAAAACACGAGAGGCGCGGCGGGTACTCTCCGCGGACTTTGGCTCTCAAGATTCGTCGAGGGACGATAAGGCGACTTTTCAAGCCGAATCCCGAGCTAGGATAGCGACTCCCTTACCAGCAGTCGCTTGCAACCCATTGACTGAACCTGTGCGAGCTCACACGCCGTATGGGCAAAAAGGGAGAGTTGTATCCACTTCTCAGGCCGGCCGTCCATGAGTCCAACTCAGCGCAGGCGTCTCCGAGGTTCTGTTGTTTAAATGTAAAAGAAGGGTAGTATCGAGCTTTCCATTTTTCGGAAAAAGGTGACTGCAAGGTTTGACCATCGGTGTTGGGAAAGGAGGGGGCATGCGGCTGCTAAGTGACGCGGGGATCAATCGCCGTGAATTTCTGAAGAAGACCGCCCTGGCGGGGGGAGTAGGCATGGTCAATGGGGCGTTTGCGGCATCCGGACGCAGCGTATCCATCATCCGGGCCCCAGGCGACCCGGTGGCCGCTTCCGCGCCGGTCGAATGGGCCGTCAGGGAGGTTGAGCAGTCGCTCAGGGCGCGGGGTGTTGCGGTGCTATTTCATCAAAGCATTGACCAAGCCGCTGCCGACGACCTTTGCATTGCTGTCTCCGGTGCAGCGGCTGGACGGGCCACCGCACTCCTGGAGACATCGGGCGTCTCCGCCCCCACGGCCCCGGAGTCTTTGACCATAGCGCCTGGAAAGGCCGCTGGCCGGCCTCTGCTCCTAGCTTGCGGAGCGGACGCTCGCGGCCTGGTATACGCTTTGATGGAGATCGCGGACCGGGTGAACTATGCGGACGATCCGTTTGAGGCTCTTGAGGTGCGGGCGCCCATTATGGAGCGTCCCGCCAATCTGGTGCGTTCTGTGGACCGCTGTTTCGTGAGCGATGTGGAGGACAAACCCTGGTATAGCGACCGTTCGATGTGGCCGCCGTATCTCACCATGCTGGCCACCCAGCGATTCAATCGCTTCACGCTAAGCTTCGGTATTGGCTACGATTACCCTCACGCGGTCACGGACGCTTACTTTTATTTCGCCTATCCCTTCCTGCTTGGGGTTCCTGGATACAATGTGCGCGCGGTGGGGCTTCCGGACGAGGAACGCGACCGGAACCTCAAAATGCTGCGCTGGATCAGTGATGAGACGGCTGCCCGCGGCTTGGATTTTCATCTAGGGCTCTGGACCCACGCCTTTGAATGGCCCAAAGGCTCTGAACCTAACTACACCATCGAGGGTCTAACTCCTGAGACTCACGCCTCTTATTGCCGGGACGCCCTCCGCACCTTGCTCGAAGCGTGCCCGAGCATCAGCGGGGTGACGTTTCGGATTCACGGGGAGAGCGGCATCCCCGAGGGAAACCTTTCGTTCTGGCCAACGGTGTTTGAGGCCATTCCCAAATCCGGGCGGCGAATTGAAATCAACATGCACGCCAAAGGCATGAGCGAGCGGATGATCGATATGGCGCTTTCCGTGGGAGCGCCCGTCACCATTTCGCCGAAGTACTGGGCCGAACATATCGGGTTGCCCTACCAGCCGTCGTCGATCCGCCGGATGGAAATGCCGCCGCGCGGCCAGAAGGAGGAAGGGTTCTTCCGCCTCAGTTCCGGGGCAAGAAGATTTCTGCGCTACAGTTACGGCGATTTATTGGGGCACGACCGCCGCTATGGGGTCATCTTCCGTGTCTGGCCGGGAACGCAGCGGTGTCTCATGTGGGGCGACCCGGTGATGGCAGCGGCAGGCGCGCGCGCCGCGGGCTTTTGTGGCAGCCGGGGAATGGACCTTTTTGAGCCGCTTTCGTTCAAGGGACGGCACGGCTCGGGCCTGCCGGGTGGGAGATGCGCTTATGCGGATGATTCCCTAAATCCCCGTTATGATTGGGAAAAGTTTCTCTACACCTACCGCGTCTGGGGGCGTCACCTTTATAATCCCGATACCCATCCTGACACGTGGCGCCGGTTTTTGCGCAAGCAATACCGGGCGGCGTCTTACGCTACCGAGGAGGCGCTCGCCAACGCCAGCCGCATTCTGCGCCTGGTGCTGACAGCACGGGGGCCTTCCGGCGCCAATAACAGTTACTGGCCTGAAATTTACACCAACATGCCCATCGTTGATGCGGACAAGAACCATGTTTACCACGATACTTTGCCGCCCAAGACTTTCGCCAATGTCAGCTCATTCGATCCAGAAATGTTTGCTCAGATCAATGACGTTGCGGCGGCGATGCTCAAGGGAAATCCCAGCGGTAAATACACGCCCATCGAAGTAGCGAAATGGCTTGAGGGCTTCGCAGACGCGGCCGACAAAGGCCTTGCCGCGGCAAAGGCCCGGTCAAGCGATCCGCGTACTCCCGAGTTCCGACGCGTGGCCGTTGACGTGGTCATTCAGAGCAGCATCGGGCGATTCTTCGCGTGGCAGCTCCGCAGTGGGGTGCTCTACGCGCTTTACGAACTAACGGGGGACACGACGGCCCTC
Organism: uncultured Acidobacteriota bacterium; assembly: GCA_963825395.1. Classification (GTDB taxonomy): domain Bacteria; phylum Acidobacteriota; class Terriglobia; order UBA7540; family UBA7540; genus Bog-366. The sequence continues at coordinate 437,482 of CAWGTQ010000016.1, forward strand.
GAAGAAGCGCTGCGAGCTTACCGCCGCGCGCGCAAACACTGGGCGGACGCTGCGATTCATGCGAAGGGTGTTTACCTGGCGGATATCACTTATGGGACGGAAGGGAACCTTCGGGGCTGTTGGCTGGACCGCCTGCCGGCAATCGACGACGACATTCGAGATATGGAGAATCGTCTGGTGAAGGCGAAGGAGACCGTGGCCCCCGCCGAGGGTCCAGACCGCGAAAGGGTGCGGAATGCGGTGCACAAGGTATTATCGCGGCCGATGCGGCCTACACTGCCCTGCCGGCATGTGGCGCCCGCTCATTTCGAGGCCGGGCAGCCCTTGCGGGTTGAGCTTTCAGTTGAGCCTCGCAGCGGCATCGAGGGCATTACCGTCCGTTTCGTATACCGCCACGTGAACCAGGGTGAGGACTATCAGACGCAAGAAATGCAACCGGAGTCGAACCTGTACGCAGCGATCATTCCGGGAAGCTATACGAAATCACCCTATGCGCTTCAATACTTCTTTGAGCTTCATACGCGTGGCGGATGGGCGTGGCTTTATCCTGGACTGGGCCCGCATTTGTCAAATCAACCGTATTTCGTAGTGGAGCAGGCAGGAGTTTAAGAAGATGAGGAGGGTTTGGTCATGGTAAATCGACGCGACTTTCTGCAAACCTTCGCCATTGGATCGTTGCTCGCCACGAGCAGGCCAGGCAGTTCGGGGGAAGTAGCCGGGTCGGACCCCAAAGGATGGTACGACCGCCCGATGCGCTGGGCGCAGCTCGCCTTCGTCGAGGACGACCCGGGCAACTACGATCCCGCCTTTTGGCTGGACTATTTCCGCCGCATTCATGCCGATGCCGCATGTCTTAGCGCCGGAGGGTGCGTCGCCTTTTATCCTACCCAAATTCCTCTTCATTACCGAAGCAGGTGGCTGGGGAATATGGATCCCTTCGGCGATATGGTGAAGGGTTGCCGCGCTTTGGGAATGAATGTGATTGGCCGAACCGACCCTCATGCCGTGCATCAGGATGTCTTTGACGCGCATCCCGACTGGATCATGGTTGACGCCGAGGGTAGAAAGCAGCGGCACCCGTCGGATCCGGACTTCTGGATTACTTGTGCCCTCGGCCCCTACAATTTCGAGTTCATGACCACCGTGACGAAGGAGATCATGCGGCTCTACCACTTGGACGGAATCTTCTCGAACCGCTGGGCCGGTTCCGGCATGTGCTACTGCCTTCACTGTAAGGAGAACTTCCTGGCGTTCTCAGGGATGGATCTGCCACGAAGCAACGATCCACAGAATCCGGCGCGACGCCAATACATCCTCTGGCGCCAGAAGCGGCTCTTTGAACTGTGGCGCCTCTGGGATTCCGCCATTAAGGATATCAATCCTGGCGCCAGCTATATCGCGAATGCCGGTGGCGGGGCTCTTAGCGGACTCGACATGAAAACCATCGGCGAGATAGCGCCTACATTGTTCGCGGATAGGCAAGGGCGCAGTGGGGTCATGCCGCCGTGGGCAAACGGTAAGAATGGCAAGGAATACCGTGCCACCCTGGGGCGAAAGGCGATTGCCGGGATCTTCAGTGTCGGAAATACCGCCAAGTACCGGTGGAAGGACTCCGTTCAAAATGGCGACGAGATCCGGATGTGGGTTGTCGACGGCATTGCGCACGGTTTGCGCCCCTGGTTTACCAAATTCAATGCCAAGCCGATCGACCGGCGCTGGCTTCCCGTAGTCGAAGAGATCTATAACTGGCATTACCAGAATGAGCGATACCTGCGCAATGAACGCTCGCTGGCCCGAGTGGCCATGGTGTATTCGCAACAGACCGCCGCATTTTATGGAGGCGAGCAGGCACAAGCCAAGGTGGAAGATCCCGCCCTCGGCTTTTACCAGGCGCTCGTGGAAGCTCGGATTCCCTTCGAGATGGTCCATGACGAACTGCTCGATTCTGAGCACGTGGCGCCTTTCCGTACGCTAATCCTGCCGAACATTGCGGCGCTATCCACGAAACAGTGCGATCAGATCCAGGAATATGTGAATAAGGGCGGGAGTGTTATCGCCACTTATGAAACGTCGCTTTATGACGAATGGGGCGTACGCAGGCAGGACTTCGGGCTTGCCTCCCTATTCGGTGCTTCGTTTGCCGGCGGGGTGGAAGGGCCGATGTTGAACTCCTATCTAGCCTTGGAGAAGGATCCGGCGACCGGCCGTTTCCATCCCCTGTTGTTCGGGCTGGAGGATGCAACCCGCATCATCAACGGCGTGAATAGAGTGATCGTGAAACCTGCGGAAGCCGGTGCGTATTCTCCCCTGAGGGTCGTTCCCTCGTATCCGGATCTTCCTATGGAAGAGGTTTTCCCGCGTCCGGCCACGACGAATGAGGCGGGGGTATTCATTCGTCAAATTGGACGCGGACGCGTGGTGTACTTCCCTTGGGATGTGGACCGCACCTTCTGGGAGGTGCTGGATGTGGATCACGGGAAGTTGCTGCGCAACGCGGTGCTGTGGGCCACGAACGAACCGGCGCCGGTTTCGGTCAAGGGTGCTGGGGTTCTTGATCTGTCAATCTGGACGCAAAAGAATTCCATAACCGTTCATCTGGTGAACCTGACCAATCCCATGATGATGAAGGGACCCCTGCGGGAGATCATTCCCGTGCCGCGCCAGCAGGTGCGCATCCTTATTCCCAACCGCCAGCACATCGCGAAGGTCCACCTGCTGGTGGCAAAGCAGGAGATACCCTATCGACAGGACGGGGTTACCATTGATCTGGAGATCCCGGCCATAGAACTTCATGAGGTCATCGCGCTCGATTTTGCGTCCTAGCGTTCATTCCGGCCGATGGGGGGACCAGGAGAAACCGGCGGGTACGCGGCCTTGCCGCTTGCCCCCTACCGGCGGCAGATCGGGAGCCGTATTCGCCAAGGCTTGCAGGCCCGGCTTCTCCTCGACGGAGACAGTAATCACGCTGGGCGGGGCCTCGGGAGTCCCGCCGCTTTGGCTCTGCAGCACCACTTCTTGATAGACCAGCAGCACTTCCCGCATCTTAGTCTCGAAGGCCGGATCGCGCCGCTCCAGATAATAAGTCACCTTGTCGGCTGACCAGAAGATTGGCCGTGGTCGAGCGTGCACGATTATGTGGGGAGCGTGAACGATGCACCGATCACCCCCAGCGGCCTGTCGGCGGATCGCATCACGATTCCCGCCGACCCGCGAACGCGGATATGAGCCGATGCCAGGATGGGACTATGCCGGATCGAAATGCTGCAGACGAACGCAAACGACGCGTACGTCTGCGCTACCTCGCTTCTGGAGCTGATGGCCGACAGGATTAGCTTCGACCTGCGGCAGTTGGGCGTTCCGGAACTCCAGGAGCCATAGAGGGGCCTCTGCGGTCCGCCTTCCGTGGGGTTTTCAGCGACCCTCCTCAGCGTTTCCACGAGTGCAAGCGCAATATTGGTCGAACTTCCCCGCCGTCCTCGATTCGCTGTATAATCCTGCTAAAGGGAGAGACCTGCAGGAGAACACGACGCGGAGGAGCGCGTGCGAACGGACGAGGGGTGTGCTGGCAGCAATGAAACGCGGCCCCCCCTTAAACAGGGTTATGTGTGGTTGGGTGTTGACTAGCGGGCGATGACAGCGCGGGCTCTGGTGGCTGATACTGGCCAAAAAGGGGCGCAATGAAAACTCAGAAGCCAACCAAACAGCATTCTCAGCGGATGCTGTGCTGCCTGATGCTGGCGGCAGCATTGCCGCCGGCTTTCGGCCAAGTGGGTTCCGATCCGCAGGCACTGCAAAACAGCGGCATCGCCAAGATCGACACGTGGACCGATTATGTCCGCCGCACCGGGGACGCCAAGAGCACAGTCTCCGAGTTGGCGGCAGCGCAGGCCGACTTGAAAGCCAGCTTTGACCTTTTCACGCAGCAGAAAGACTATGCCGGAGCGTCGCTGAGCGCGACCAAACTGGCGAACATCGAGAGACTGTTGAACCAATGGCGCCAGGCTGTGCCGATCTACCAGACGGCAGTACAGCTCGCCAAGCTCGCCGGTCGTACAGATTATCAAACCACCGCGCTGTCGAACCTTTCATGGTCCGAGTTGCAGCTCGGCGAGACTGACGCAGCCGAAGAGCACGTCCGTGAGGCCGTGCGCCTCGGGGCCGATTGCGGCAACAAGGAGTTTTATTTCGAGGCCCTCGATACGGCTGGTGAGGTCGAGGCCAAGCGGAACGATCTGGTGGCGGCAGGCGATTACCTGGACCGTGCACTGGCCATGAGCGGACAGATCGATGACAAGAAGAAACTTTACCTCGGATACATGGATCGCGGCGACATTTACGGGCAGATTGCCACGAAGTGCGACTATCAGCGCAACTTCGACGTCTGCTACCAGTCACTCGAGCTGGCACGGACCGACTACCAGAAGGGATTGGCCATTACCCAGGAGCTGGGTTATACCTATTTCTCGAATTTGTTCCAGGAGTTCCTGAAAGAACTCGATACCCGTAAGGCGATAATTCAGTCGATGCAGCATGGTGATCAGGCTATTACCAGCACCAAGCTCTTCAGCCCCCAGCAACCGAAGGATGTGCTGGTCACAGAGCATTTCACGTCCGGCGCCTGGGACGCTGCCATGCTAGCGCCGGTGGAAGCCGTGGTTAAGGAGTTTCGGGATTGGCAGGCTCGTCAGCGGCAGCAGGGATTGACCGTGCAGGATCTTAATCCCTCAGACGCTTGCCTGGAAGGCCAACTTGCCGAGATGAAAGGCGACAATGATGCTGCCTTGGCGGCCTTTCAGCAAGCTCATGAACTGCTGGAAAAGGATCGCCGGAACCTGAATGACGAACAGGCACGGGGCGCATTCATGGAGGACAAGCTTTCCTGCTATTACGATCCGGCGCTCATTATGCTCGACCGCCGACGGTATCCGGAAGCCTTCGCCATTTTCGAACAGTCGCGTTCCCGGGCTATGGCCGACCTTCTGGCCAGTCGCCCGCTGACCTTGGACAACGCCAAGGAACGTGAGCTGTTCTCACAACTGCAAACCCTAAAGACCAACATTGCCGCGCAGCAGGAAAAGCTTTTCAACCTCACCGGCAGCCGGGATCGCGACAAGAACATCAAGCAAATTATCGAGCTTCAGAGCAAGATCACCGCGCTCCAGCAACAGTTCGAGCAGCTCGAAAGCCGCGTCGCGAAAGAAGCCCCCAAACTGAAGGAACTGACGGCCGCTCAACCTGCGACGCTGGACAGCGTGCAGCGATCCGCGGCGAAGGGGAATTATGATGTTCTCTATTACGTGGTTCTGGAACACGCCGTAATCCTTTGGCATATTGACGGCGCCGGAGTCCAGGTCAAGAATGTTTTCCTGCCGCATGTTCAGCTTATAAAAAAGGCCGCGGCCCTTCACGACAGCCTGGTCGCACCACGCGACGCACCGGACGCTCAGTTCGACGAGGACACTTCGCGCCAGTTGTTTCTCTACCTCATCCAGCCGATGCTCGCTTCCATCAAGAGCCGTCATCTCATCCTGGTACCCCACGAAGAGCTAAACTCGATTCCCTTCCAGGCGCTGCAAGACCCGGCAACTGGAAAGTATCTGGGAGAGACTTTTGCGATTTCCTATGCGCCTAGCGCCACAGTCCTGGCAAGTCTGGAGAGCCTTTCGTCACTGAAGCGCGGGCGCCTGCTGGCAGTGGCCGATCCTTCGATCCACGAGGCCAGCGATGAAGTCAACGCCATCGGCAAGCTCTATCCGGGACGCAGTAAAGTGGTAGCGCAAGAAGCCGCCAGCAAAGCAGACGTGAAGAGCTGGGTGAGCGATTACGATATGGTGCACCTTTCGGTGCATGGGAAGTTCAATCGCAGTGATCCGCTGCTATCATATCTGCAACTCAAGGAAGAGGAACCTGACAATGGGCGGTTGACGGCGGCGGAAATGTTTGGCCTGCCGCTACGGAAGAACAGTGTTGTGGTGCTGAGCGCCTGCGAAACCGGCCGCGTCGAGGCAACTCACGCCAACGAAGTCCAGGGCATGGTGCGCTCGCTGCTCTACGCTGGGGCAGGCAGACTGGTGCTTTCCGAGTGGGAAGTGAATGCCGGGTCCACCCGCTTGTGGATGGAGACCTTCTACCGGCAGGGGCAAAACAGCCCGCCAGCGGAGGCGGCACGGCTGGCCCTGATTGCGGTTAAGGCGCGCCCCGAGTACAGTCATCCCTTTTTCTGGGCGCCGTTTGTGATGACGGGGAAATAGCATGCCCGAGCTCTGGAACGACTTCACGGACAAGCTGGGAAGTCTGGCAGGAAAATGGACGGCATACGCCGCCGTGGGCTCCTTCTTGCTCTACCTGCTCGGCTACCTTACCCTGCGTTTCCAGCTCAGCACCTACGGCGTGGCCGCCGACCTCGACATTTTCGATGAAAAGTACCTGTTCGCTGGTTGCCGCTTTGTGGTGTACCTGGTATCGGCCGTGCCTAACATTCTCATTATCGTTCTGGTGCTGGCGGCCATCGGATATGTCCCGTACAAGCTTGTGCCGGTGTCTCTCAAGGACCGCATGAAACGCTGGGTCTCTTCTTGGTGCGCCCCCCCTCTCCATCTGCCTCTGCTGGGCGTGGTGCTGGCTGTGGCGTTGATCCAATTCGTGATGCGTAAGTGCTTCGCCTTTGGCAATCTGCTGCTGCGTAAGCAACTGCCCGATGAATGGTCCAGTTCCGTGCTCCTGGCCAGCGATGGCAAGCTTTCGCTGTACTTCAGCGGCCTGGTTGCAGGCGCGCTGCTCACCGGCGCCATCCTTCTTTTTGTGCAACACCGCGCCACGGCCACCACCGCCGCATCCCGCTTCTGGACAGGCCTTCTGGTTTTCCTTTTTGCGGTAGAGTTTCTGCTGCTGCCGGTCAACTACGGCGTCCTGATCGCCACCCAGCAGCTTCCGCGAGTAGCAGAACTCAGCGCCGTTGAGAAGCCTCCCGCAGGTGAACGTGACTGGCTGCTGTGGGACAGCAAAGACGCTTTCACCTACTTCATTCGCGACGGCCAAGATCAGCGCACGATCATCACCGTGCCCAGAAAGGACGCCACGGTGAGGATCGTCGCTTATGACGACATATTTTGCGTGTTGTTTGGCGGAAACAACGTCCAGTCCCGTCCCTGTCCGAGGTAGGAAGTCATGCGTAGACCCATTGCCTGCTTGCTCTTGATTTTACTGGTAAGTGCCTTCCCAGGACTCGCCCAGACGAATGCACCAGCCGGCAGGCCGAAGCCACAGACCAGTTTCATCGAGAAGGTCCTGAAGTTTGTCGGCATCTCCGACAATCCGGGCACGCTCAAAGGTCCGGGCGACGAAGTTACCAGTGGAGAACTCTGGCTGACCGACTTGCAGGCCAGGACCACGCGCGCTTTGACCTCCAGCGACGGCTACCGTTCTCCGATTTTTCTGGCTGGAAACAAGGACGTACTCGCGCTGCGCGGTACGGAGGTGGTACGCGTCCCAAGTGCGGGTGGAGAAGGCAAGAAGCTCTATTCGGTTGACGGGATCCTGAAGCTGGTGGGAGCCGGCTCGGAAGATGCCGGAACGGTACTCATCCTCTTGCGGGACGGAGTCGGCGGACATCCGCGTGTAGGGCTGCTGACGGTTGGCACAGGGGTGGTGATGCCTATGCCTTACGACTCTGCTTCCAATCATGATCTGCAAATGGTGGAGGACCTGGAAGGATGGTCGCGGACTTACGGCGACCAGCACATCTACGTGCGACGGCAATTCAAACAAGCGCTCTCGGGTACGGTCGAGTGGAGTGACGTTTTTCTTCAGGTGGAAGGTCAACCGCCGGTGGATGTCAGCCAGTGTGATGGGGTCAATTGCGGGCAGCCGTCCCTCTCCGCTGATCAACATTGGCTGGTCTTCGTAAAAACGAAGACGGAATAAGACCGAGCGCGATTAAGTTTCAGCGAGATTATCGAGCTTTAAGCTTTATCGCAGTAAACAGAGGCTCGGCAAAGTCCCATGCCGGCGATGTGCGTGGTTGGGTCAGGAACGTTGGCTATCCGGAAGCGATTCGAGTCGGGACTCAACGCTACAGCTTACCTGCGTATAGTCGCCAAGGTTAACCAATAGATGTCAAAAACTGCCCAACCCACTACCTGAGCTGGATTGGGAACGAAGAACGCCCTTCCTGGAAAGTGGCCAAGCTGAGCCACGGGTAGCGCGGAGTTATTCCGCCCCGAGCGGGATGGTTCTGCGGCTCTTCGTTGCGCAGATCAATAAACGTGTGGACCTTTTTCGTATTCAGACCCGCGGAGTAGTGCGCTGCGCGCGCAACTCCGCGCTACCGGCTTTCGCATTAAAAAACATGTTTACGCTCATGGTATTCAGAGCTTGGAGGTGTATACTTTTGCCTGCCCGAGGCCCAGGAAGGAAGTTCCGTATCGACAAAGCAAGCTGGTAACGCAGCTCCTCTGCCCGACTGGCATGGTGCCGAGCCTTACCGGGCCGGAGTGCTCTCGCTCGCAGCGCATCGACCTGGGGTGAAAGTGCAGACGCGCGAGTTGATCGGGAGGAATGCCTCCCGGCCCGCGCTTCGACCTCGACCCCTCTCTCGCCAAGTCTTCAGAGTTTGTAGCGTGCAAGGGTCCCTCATCGTCCCGCCTCGGTAACAAGGGAGGGCCGTATCTCCGACAAGGGAGGAATATCGAAGTGACAAAAAATATTTCGCGAAGGTCCTTTATGGTTGGTGCGGCCACTGCGGCGGCGGCCCTGCGTGTTGGTGGGGCGAATGACCGCATTCGCCTGGGCATCATCGGCTCGGGCCAGCGTGGGCAGTACTTGATGACCAGGGCCAACGAGACCGGCAATATTGAATGGGTAGCGATTTCTGACATCTACGACGCCCGGCGCGATGAAGCCGAGAAGGTGGCGAAGACCCGTGTCGACAAGTACCCCGATTACCATGAATTACTCGATCGCAAAGATATCGACGGCGTAATTGTGGCGACTTTCGATCACATGCATTCCCAGATATCCATCGACGCCTGCAGGGCCGGCAAGGACGTTTACGTCGAAAAGCCCATGACCTCGTTGCCCGAGCAGGGGCCACCCCTGGTGCGCGCCGTCCGTGAAACCCACCGCATCCTGCAAGTGGGAATGCAGCAGCGGACCACGGCCCACTTCGCCGAAGCCAAGCAGAAATATTTCGATACCGGCGTGATCGGCAAGGTCAACATGGTCCGAACGATCTGGAACGGCAACAGCGGTTATTTGACGCCAGTCCCCCCCGGCATGGAGCAGAAGCCTGCGGGTCTCGATTGGGACGCTTGTCTTGCCTGGCTTCCCAAGATTCCCTGGGACCCCAAGCGCTATTTCAACCGCTTCGCTTACTGGGATTTCTCCACCGGCGGTCAGACCGGAGGCCTGTTCGTGCACATGGTCGACGTGGTTCACTGGTTCATGAACCTGACGCATCCCTTGGCGGCCGTGGCGGGCGGAGGAATTTATCTTTACGACGACGGACGCGACACGCCTGACAACGTCAATTTCATTGTGGAATACCCCGAGAAGCTCAACGTGACGTTTGAAGCTACGATCACCGATATGATCGGACGGGACAACGCGGACATCGTCTTCATGGGTACCGGCGGGAGGCTCTCTATCTTCCGCTACGGTTACAAGTTCATCCCCAGCAAACAAAATCCCCAACTGGCCGAGGCCACCGTGCCCGGCGTGAACGACCAGCACATGAGAAATTGGCTGGACTGCATGCGCAGCCGCAAGCAACCCAATGGCGACGTGGTGAATGGACACTATTCGGCGATGGCTTGCCATATCGGTGATATCGCTTACCAGCAGAAAACCCGGACCACCTGGCAAAAGGAGTGGGAGGTATGAGCATCGAAGTCGGTGTCAATATGGAATTCATCCGGTCGCAGGACAAGTCATTCACCGCCGGGGTGGAGCGAGCCACGAAATTGGGTTACAAGTACGTGGAGCCGATGGTTCACAACGGGCGGGAACTGCTGAGCGAAGCGGGATATTTCCACTCCTTCTCCCTCGATGACGATCCCGGAGAAATGAAGGACATCCTCGATCAAAACGGGGTGAAGCCTTCCGCCTTGAGCGCGCATTGCCCGCTGATGCGCCCGGAAATCAGCGTGCCGTATTTGCAGAAGGCCATTCGCCTCGCCGCCGCCATCGGCGCGCCCGTCGTCAATACTGATGAGGGCATTCGCCCCGCCTGGGTGGGCATGGATGAGGCATTCCAGATCATGAAGTACACACTCGCGACGGTGCTGCGCACGGCCGAGCGCTATCGAGTTTTCATCGGCATTGAACCTCACCAGAGCATTTCCCGCACTACGGAAGGGCTGCTGAAAATCGTCGGCCTGGTGGAATCGCCGTTCTTACGGGTGAATTACGATACCGGAAACGTGTACCTGGCGGGCGGCGATCCTTACGAGGGATTGAAGGCCGTCAGTCCCTTGCTGGTTCACGTCCACGCCAAGGATATTACGGTTGAGCACGCGGACGCGGAACGCGGCAAGGTGACCGGGACACCGGTGGGATGCGCCTGCGGGGATGGCGTCATCGATTGGCAGCGAGTCATTGCCATCTTGCGGGACGAGAACTTCAGCGGCGTGCTCTCCGTCGAGTGCGGCACCGAGCAGCAGGCCGCGCGCAGCTTGGCCCATCTCCACCAGGTGCTGGGTGTTGGGTGCTAGAGGCTGGGGGCGTTCTCCAGTTGCGAGCCAGCTAATGTCTTGTTGGCCCTGACGGGCCTGGGATCTTCGGATCGTCGCAGACACAGCAGCATAGGAAGAGAGTGAATCATGACTCGAATTGTTCGCAAAGCGACCGTTATGTTTACTTTTTGCTTGATCATGGGGCTGGCCTTTTCTTCAGGCCGAACGCCGTTGGGCCATGCGTTGGGGCTCGCGCAAGACACCATTCCATTCTTCCAGCCGGGGAAAATCCGCGTCCTGATCTTTTCCGGCCGTAACAATCATGATTGGCGCGCCACGACGCCATTTCTGCGAAAAATTCTGGTAAACAGCGGCCGATTTGACGTGCGGGTGGAAGAGGAACCTGCAGGTGTTACGGCGGCGACGCTCGCGGCCTACGATGTGCTCGTCCTGGACTATGAAGGGCCGCGCTGGGGAGAAGTGACCGAAGAGGCCGTCGTGAACTTCGTGAAGCAAGGTAAAGGACTGGTGGCGGTCCACGGCGCCAACTACACCTTCACAGGTCTTGAAGTCCTGGCCGATAACCACAAGCCCTCCGGCCTCAAGCAGCCGCCCTGGCCCGAGTACTTGCAGATGATTGGCGGGTGGTGGACGGCGGGTCCGCCCAAGACCGCCCACGCTCCGCGCCATTGCTTCACGGTGAAGTTTGTGGACCGCGAGCATCCCATCACCCGTGGGTTGGCAGAGTCCTTCCGAACTTCCGATGAGCTGTACCACAGCCCCCAGATGTCGCCCGCTGCGCACATCCTGGCCACGGCTTTCGACGATCCCACGAATGGCGGCACGGGCAAGGATGAGCCCTTGATGTGGACAGTCAACTACGGCAAGGGGCGCGTCTTCTACACGGCTCTAGGCCACGATGAGTCAGCCCAGCAGGAAAGCGGTTATGTGAGCACCGTTGCGCGCGGCGTGGAATGGGCGGCCACCGGCGCTGTCACCCTTCCGCCCGATGGTGCGCTTCCCAGCCCAGGCGCGGCCGCCCCTTCGCCTGCTGGTGGTTACCGGCGGACACGAATACGCCACCACCTTTTACACTGTCTTTGAAGGAGCGGACGACCTGCACTGGGAGCACGCCCTCTCGAACCATGCGGCCTTCCGCAATGACCTTCGCAAAGACTTCGACGTATTAGTGCTTTACGATTTTTCGCAGGATATCAGCGACGCAGAAAAGACCAACTTGCGCAACTTCGTGGAAGGGGGCAAAGGAATCGTGGTGCTCCATCACGCCATCGCCGATTATCAGGACTGGGAATGGTGGTTCAAGGAGGTGGTAGGGGGCAAATACCTTCTCAAACCCGACGGCTCCATGCCCGCATCGACGTATCTGCACGGTCAGGAGGCTTGTGTGACGCCCGTCATGCGCCATCCCATCACCGCGCGGATCGGACCCATGCACTTGTGGGACGAAACTTATAAGGGTATGTGGATCTCGCCGGACGTGAAAGTGCTGCTCCGGAGCGATGCTCCCACCAGTGACGGTCCCGTCGCCTGGATTAGCCCTTACACGAAATCGCGCGTGGTCTACATCCAACTCGGCCACGGTGAGACCGCGCATCTTTACCCTGCCTACCGCACGCTGGTCCAAGACGCCATCCGTTGGACCGGCAGCAGACTTGATGCAGAGAAGAAGTAGGAAAGAGACAAGCGCAGAGTTAGCCGCAGTTCGCCTTAATCGGCGGTTCTTTAGATCAGAACCCCAACGCATTTATTACCCTCCAACGAGGAAAGGCCGCAGAGTAATCCTGCTCGGAGCGGGATAACTCTGCGCTCCCGCTTTTTTCTAAGTATTCAACCAAAGAGAAGCTTTCCCCCTTTGAAACGATGCGGGGGTTGCTGTCACTACTCAAACGAAAACCGACGGGCCCGATGCCAGGACCATACTCCCCTCGATATTTTGCAGGTCCGTTCGGGCGCTGGACCCCGTCGCGAGCTGTTTCCAGTGAGCTTTCGAGGGATCTTAGTTAGGCTGAAGATTGATGTTTTGCAACGGGTCGAATCCTCAGAAGGTGGAGAAAAGAACGATGCGAAATCTAATGGGAAATCATTGGAACCTGTTGGTGGTGGCCCTTCTTTCTTGTGCGCCAATGGCTTTCGGTGATCAAGTTACGATGACGCTCCAGCCAATCCCTGGTGGCCAACTGAACCTGGGCGGCGTTTACACCGGCGCGTATCCCTTCTCAATAGACGGCAGTACGATGATCACCACAGCGGTGTGCGATGATTTCAACGACCAGGTCTACGTTGGTGAGTCTTGGAAGGCGAATGTCTACTCATTTTCCAGCCTGGACGCCAGTACGCCCACTGTATTGTTTGGATTAAACGGCTCCGCCAGCCAATGGCAGGATTACGACGAGGCAGCTTGGCTGGTTGAGCAAATGTACAAACCGGTCAATGCGGCTTCCGCGTCCAATATCAGCTACCCCATCTGGGGTATTTTCGAGCCGAGCGCCTTGCGCAATGACTCTTCGGCGCATGCGTGGATTAATTCGGCAGCAAGCCAAACCTATTCGACAGGCGAATTTTCCAACTTTGAGATCCTCATGCCCATCAGTGGCACGCAGCCGTTCGGTGTTGGTCGGCCGCAGGAATTCTTGGTCGAGACTCCCGAGTCATCTGCCCCAATCCTTTTCGGTGCGGACTTATTGGGCTTGGCCACGCTGACTTTCTTATTCCGTCGGCGCACTTCTAGAACGCAAAGCCAGCCGCAGCGGTAGGCCCGAACGGTGTTCGAGCGGAGGATGTAGAAGTAGGGCCGAGCGGCGCTCGGCCTGGGCCGAATGCCATTCGGCCCTACAATTGGCCGAGGGCCCCTCGGCCCCACGTTCTCCGGCATCACGAAACCGCTATTCATCAGGATGTGCTCTCCCTTCGGCCCCAAAACCCACAAGATGCCGTGAAGATGATTGGGCATCACTATGAAGGCGTCTAATTCAAGTTCTCGCCGGATGCTTGCCGATTCCAGCCACTGCTCCCGTGCAAACCTGCCGCAGTCATTTTCTTCCGTGCGATCTTCCACCACATGGCCGAAGATGCAATTTCTGTTGAATGCGCAGAGCGTAACAAAGTATGCCCCCGGGAGGGCGTAGTCGTATTTCATCGACGAGATCGAATCGCGTTCTAGCATTTGTAGGGCCGAATGGCATTCGGTCTAGGCCGAACCCCGCTCGGCCCTACGAGTGGGCGAGCGTCGTTCGCCCCCACACCTTCGCGGGGAGTATGTACACCCATGACGCTAAAGGGGAAGCGTTTTCCGCCGCCTGCAAAGTCTCGCCCTTCCAGACCCGTGGTGAGAAATCACGGCTGGGGGGCACCCCGGGTTGCGCGAGCGTTCCCACACTCACTATACTTTATGCTTTTCGGGGATTTGGCATTACACGTACTCGCACCCGCTAGCGCGGCTTATCCCCCGATCCTCAGCAGGAAGGAGTTCGTTCGATGAAGTCATCCCGCCGTAATTTTCTTTTGACCGCGGTCACGGCGCCCTTGGCGGCGCGTCTGGACCCCTGGGGGCATGGCCGTTTTGAGGCCGTGGCGGCCGTGCTGCCCGCCGGGCAAATGCAATTTGAGAACCCGCAACTTATTCGCTACGACGCCAAGTGTTTCACCATTAATGGCAAGGATACGCTGGTGGTGAGCGGCGCTTTCCATTACCCCCGCTGTCCCAAGGCGCTCTGGCGCGATCGCTTGCAGAAATTAAAGCTGGCGGGATTTAACACGATTGAGAGCCTCGCCTTCTGGAATTATCACGAACCGCAGGAAGGCAAAGTGGACCTCGCGGAGTTTGAAGAATTCGTCAAACTCGTTCACGAGATGGGTTTCATGATGATCGTCCGTCCGGGACCCTATATCTGCGGGGAATGGGAACGCGGAGGATATCCTTCCTGGGTGGCGGCCAAGCGTTTTCCCCTTCGCTCGCCCAATCCGGAGAGTCTGCGCGACCTCGCAGCACTGGTACTCGGAGGTTCTCCCCATCATCATGCAGAACCAGGTGACGCTGGGCGGACCGATCATCATGGTGCAGGTGGAAAATGAGTACGACTACAGCGTGCCCATGCCCGACGCCGACAAGCGCGAGTACATTCGCGCCCTGGCCAAGATGGTGTGGGGCGCCGGCATCAGCGTGCCCGTGATCACTTGTTGGACCAAGCAAGCGCGCGAGAATAGCGACCCGGACATGGCGCGGATTATGGACACGTGCAATTTCTATCCGCGCTGGAAGATCGTGGCGGAACTCACCCCGGCGCTGGAGAAATTGCGCCGCGAAGAGCCCGCCTCACCCCTGGCGATTACGGAACTCCAGGGCGGATGGTTCAGCGAATTCGGCGGCATGCTGTCGGTAAATCAGGATGGCGTGGACGCCGCGCAAATCAATATGATCACCAAGACCGCTCTGGAGTTGGGGGTTACTTCCTTCAGTTATTATATGGGGTTCGGCGGCACCAATTTCGATTGGGCGGCGAAGAAGCTGACCACCACTTATGACTATGCCGCGCCGATTCGCGAACCCGGCGGGCTGTGGGACAAGTACTACGCCGTCCGCGGCATTGGCCAGTCTTTGCGCGTGTTCGGCAGCGTCCTGACCCGCGCGGTGCCTCTGCCGGGCACGCAATGCACGAACGCCAACGTCAGTGTGAGTGAACGCACCAACGGCCCCAGCGCGGTTCTGTTTGTCCGCGAAAACGCCAACGCTCCCCAGCGCTACAAGATGACATTCATTGATTCCCACAGCCCGAGCAAGCGCTTGATATTTGCTCCCCGGCAGAGCGAATTGGAACTCGCGCCGCGCGAGATGAAGATGCTGCCGGTGCAGATTCCGATCAGCGGGGGAAGGCTGTGCTACTCGACGGGGGAATTGTTGGCCCACGGCGTCAATCTGGACCGGGACTTCCTGATCTTGTACGACGTGCCCGGGCGGATTTTGGAAATGGGCCTCGCCACCGCGGAGGAACCGAGACTGGAAGGCGACACGGCTTACCGGTATTGGGATCCGGAATTCGAAACCTCGGTTCTGGCCGTGCAGGTTGGGACCACGGAAAAAACGCTGTTGTACAAGGATCACCTTCAGATCTTCGTCGTCCCGCGCGACAAAGCTCTGCGCACCTTCCTTTGGGAGTTTCCACCCAAGATCGTCCCCGGCTCCGAGGAAACCAAGACGGTGGTGGCTCCCATCCTGACCGACGCCTATGCCCTGGCGGCATCGGGCACGGTAAAGAGCCGCGCCTGGGTGGATTTGGAGTTCCTCCCCGGGCAGCACGATGTTGCCGTAATGCTACCCCCGCTTCCGTCGAAGTGCCGGCTGGATGGCAACCTGACCGATTTCCAGTATGACCGGCCCTGGCACCTCGCGCGCGTCCATGTGACCACGCCGGCCTTGCCCTTCCAGCCCATCAACCTGAGCGAGGGCGATGCCTGGGTGGAAAAGTTCGATCCTGGAACCGGCGAATGGCTGACTGGTCCCCCCCATGCGCTCGAGGATTTGGGGCCGGTGCCTTATGGTTACGTCAAGTACCGCACCCAGTTCACTTTTAACGGCGAGCCCAGGATGTTCATCTCCACGCGGGCCGACGACGCGAAGAAAGTCTTCGTCAACGGCAAGTATGTGGCGGAGGCCTCCAACACCGAGAAATTGATTGATTTCCCCCTCCCGAAATATGCCCAGCCCGGCGCCAATTTGGTGGAAATTTCCTATGAACTCTTCGGCGCCCCAAACTTTGGCGAGAACCTTGGCGAGTTGAAAGGGCTGGAATCGGCCGGAATCGGCGCTGATTTCGCTTCGGCCAAAGGTCTGGAGAGTTGGCAAATCCAGCGCTACGCCGCACTGATGCGCGGGCGAGAAATCAACCCCGAAGCCGGGGTGTGGACGCCCGCGTCGTTTTTCGGCGGCGAGGGAAGCCAACCGCTTGTCCCTGCCTTCACGTGGGGCCGCGCGAAATTCGCACTACCCCCGGCCGACGAGGCTTGGAAAACCCCCTGGAAGGTGACCTTCGACGCCGACTGCGATGCTCTTATCTTTCTCAATGGGAAATTCGTGGGGCGTTACGTCACCGTCGGCCCGCAGAGGGAGTTCTATCTTCCCGAACCGTATCTTTCTCCGGCCGGGGAGAACAACCTTACGTTTCTCCTGGCCTATACCGACCAAACCCATCATTTGCGCAAGCTGCAAGTGGCGCCTTATGCGGAGTTCTCAGTCCGCCGGACGCGTGTTGAATTTGAGTGGTGACCTCCGGACGCGGCGGGCCGCAGAGTGCTACCCGCCGCCGTGGGCTGGCGTGCCGACCTTGCGCTCCCCGGCCGCCTGCGCACGGCTCATCGTGACGGGTAACCTTCCTGCCAAATATTTAAGGATGCAATGAGTAATTTCTTCTTAGAGACCTCTTGGAACGTGATACAATCTAGCCCACGACCCAAAGAATTCCAACGTCGGGGGTAGGCGCACTAAATCAAATGGAGGGAACTCACATGCGTATTCGCCATCTCAGCTTCCTCCTGTCTGCGGCCGTTCTGCTGCTCATCTGTGGGCAGCCGGTAATGGCACAGACAGGGAAGCTCGTTGTCCACGCTACTCCGCCACAAGCTTACATTTATGTCGACGGTGCACCCATCGTGGATGCGAAAGGTCACCATGTTTGTCTTACGGCGGGAGAGCATAAAATCGATTTGTATAACTACGGCTATAAGCCTGAATCCCGCAATGTTACGATCGAGGCGCATAAGACCACGGTTCTCAGTGTAACCATGCAAGCCATCCCCGGAAATGTGTCGGGGCCCTGGGGGTGCATTACGCTCGAAGGCGCGGACCGTAACGCGGTTCTGCTGAACGGCAAAGACCCCGCGGTATTCTTTGTTGGGCACGGAGACGAATTCAACAACGAGTGGGGGTGGCAGCAGGAACTGATTGTGCCGCCGGGCAAGTATGAGATGACGGTGGCGTGCAGTTGTGCCGATCCCTGGACCACCACCGTGGATGTGCCGGCCAACCAGCGAGTAGTGGTTGACGCCTACAAAGGTGTGCGCAAGACGGTACCTTGGTCGCGCGGAGAGAAGTTGCAGTCACCGGCGCGATTCCAGGCGGGAACGGCTAGCGCCAAAGTGGCGGTCGAGAAGGTCACCGGCCAGTTTTCCGCCTCCACGACACAGATCAATTGCGGTGATTCCGCGCATCTGACCTGGTCCTCTACCGGCGCCGGGAAAACGGTCATCAATGACTCGCCCGTAAGCGCTTCGGGCGATCAGACGGTCCAGCCCAAGCAGACCACGGATTATAAATTCACAGCCGCTGGGCCGGGTGGCGTATACAATGGCGATGCCACGGTAAACGTCAACACCGCAATACCTGCTTCTCTCAGCGTGTCGCCGGCCGAGGTTCGTTACCACAAGGTTGGCGATAAAGTTGATCAACAGGGGACTGCCACGGTGACTTGGTCGGCGCCGGGCGCAGACTCCGTTTCTGTGAATCCCCTCGGCTCGGTCGGGGCGAGTGGCAATCGCGAGGTTCCCGTTACGCCCACCAAAACCTCGGAGGGACCGGTTGACGAGACCGTCACCTACACCCTGCACGCCAGCAACTCTTGCGGCGGGTCCGGCGCGAGCACCGCGACGTTGCACATTTTGGGCTCGATTGAGCCGGCAAAGCCCGTCGTGAACGAGGCCACACTGGAAACCAAACTTAGCCTCAACAGCATATACTTCCCCACCAACCTGCCAACCACGGCGGACCCTCAGGGCGGGTTGGTTCCCAGCCAGGAAAGACGACTGGCAGAAATCGTCGCCAATTTCAAGGATTACCTGACGGTTCGGCCGGAGGCCAACTTGATTCTCCAAGCCCATGCGGACCTCCGTGGTTCGGTAGCATTCAACAAGGCACTGTCACAACGTCGCGCCGACCGGGTGAAGAGCTACTTGGTCGAGCATGGGATTCCTGCCGAAAAGCTTGAGACCCAAGCCCTCGGAAAGGAACATAACCTCACCAACAAAGAGGTTGAAGATCTGACCGCTCAGAACCCCAATATCACGGCGGAAGATCGTGCGCGGGTGGAACACAGTATCGTTGCTTTCCGCATGGCGAACAACCGTCGTGTGGACCTTCACCTGAGCACCACGGGCCAAACTTCGCAGCGCTTCTTCCCCTACAACTCTGACGACCTGAATGTGCTGCTGGGAGAACAGAAGCCCGTTGCCAAGAAAGCGATGACCAAGAAAGCCCCCGCCAAGCATTAACTTTCGCAGGGCATCGCCGGGGCCGCGTCCGCGGCCTCGGCGAGTTCTTTTTGCCAGGGATATCCTGACTAAAACGCTACTCTGCCTTCAGTCGCGAAGGGGCCGGTCCTTGCATTTAGTTTTGCTTGCCATATGGCTCGCTTCAATGCAAAGTGGATAGGGTTATCCATGCTCGATGGAATCGCACCGATGAATCCTCCAACTCGAATTCGCTTCGCCAAATCCGGACGCCTGGAGCGTTGCCTGGGCCTGGGGGTGATCGGGTTGGGGACCGTCGGTACGGGCACCCTGAAGGTACTTGCCGAGCACCAGCGTGAAATCCAGCGGCGGCTTGGATGCGATCTCAAACTCAAGGTTATCTGTTCCCGTAGCGTGCACAAGCGGGATCTCTCCTGGTTGCGCCAGCCCGTTAAACTCACCTCCGACTGGAAACAGGTCATCCGGGACCCGGAGGTCAACATTGTCGTCGAGTTGGTGGGAGTTCTACCCACCGCCCGCGCCATTGCCTTTGCGGCGCTGGAGGCGGGCAAGCATCTGGTGACGGCCAACAAGCAACTGGTGGCGGAACACGGCGTGGAGTTGGTTGAGCGCAGCCGCGCACACCATGTGGGTTTGGGGATCGAAGCTTGCGTCGCCGGCGGAACGCCCGTGCTGCACGCAGTCCGTGAAGGGCTGGCCAGCGAGAATTTCAGCGCGGTCTATGGCATCCTGAACGGCACCACCAACTACATCCTAACCGAGATGGAACGACGCGGTTGTTCGTTCGCCGAAGTCCTAGCCGAGGCCCAGGAAAAGGGATATGCCGAACCCGACCCCACGTTTGACGTCGAAGGTTACGATGCGAGCTACAAAATCGCCATCCTGGCCATGATGTGCTTTGGCCAAGCGGTGCGGGTTCGCGACATCCCCGTGGAAGGCATTTCGCGCATCGACCAGGTGGATTTTGCTTATGCGCATCGGCTGAACCACACTCTGCGCCTGATCGCCGGAGCCCGGCGTCGCGCCAGCGACCGCCTGGAGATTTTCGTCCGCCCCATGATGATCCCCACCTCATCGTACCTGGCGGGCGTGAAAGGCGCCACCAACGGCGTACTCCTGGTGGGCAACAAAGGCGGCAACACCAGCATCACCGGCCGCGGCGCGGGGGGCGAAGCCACCGGCATCGCGGTGCTTTCTGACGTCGTCCAGATCGCGCGTGCGATCACGGCGGGCGCCTCGCGTTCGACGCCCTTTGGATACGAAAACTGGCATCCCTCCCGGATTGCCAGACCCGATGAAAATGTCGTCGCCACTTATCTGCGACTCGTAGTGCGCGACCGGCCTGGAATCCTGGGGCGCGTTTGCACCATCCTGGGCCGCCATCGCATCAACATCGACTCCGTTCTGCAAGAACCTGAATGCAAAAAGCAGCACCTGCCTTTCGTCATGACCCTCGAGCCCACCCAGGAAAAACATGTGAACGGCGCCCTGAAGGAAATCGCCCGGCTGCCCTTCTTGGCCGAGCGCCCGCTCCTGCTTCCCTTTGTCGATTTGCCCTGAGGAACGGCTGGAAATTCGAAGTTCGAAAATCGAAACTCGCCTAACTCGTCCCTCGCAGGTATGGCATCTCCTGAGCCTGCCGAGCGGTGGTTATCCAAGACGCAGAATCCCCCGCTCTCACGGGGGTAGCAATGGCTACGCCAAACCTTCAGTTTCGAACTTCGATTTTCGAGTTTCGGATTCGTTTGACGCTTACCAAATTAGCCACAAGCCTAATTGGAGTTCCCGCGGCTCGCCCGGTCCGCCGGAAGCCAGGCCCGCGACCGGTTGGACCGTATTGAAGATTTGGCCGAAGCTGGAGGCGTTCACAATGTTCTGGGGAATGTCAAAGTTCGCCCGGTTGAAGATGTTGAAAATCTCCGCGCGAAACTGGACCTTGGCGGATTCGCTCATGCGGAAATTCCGAAGGACGGAGAAATCGCAGCTCCCCAATCCCGGACCCCGCAGGATGTTCCGGCCGGCATCGCCGAAGGTAAACTCGCTCGGGGTGCTGAAGGCCGAGGGCAGCACCCACTGCTGCGGGGTTTTCTTGGCGGGGTAAAACATGCTGCTGGCAATGTTGGGACGATCCGTATCACTCGGCAGCCCAGTCTGCACCGTGGCGTTATTGATCTCATCCGCACCGCTAACGTTTCCGCTCACAACGGGAGTAAAAGGTGGGCCGGACTGAACGGTGAGCACGCCCCCCGCCTCCCACCCCTGAATCAGGTAGTTAAGGCGCTGGTCCTGGAGCTTTGCGAAGGTCGAGCCGAAAGGCATGTTCCAAATGTAAGCCAGTGAAAGACGTTGGGGAAAGTTGAAATCCGATACGGCTTTCTCTGCCGCCACGTCATAGGAGTTCTGCGGGAAGTTGGCATTACGGGCATCACTGAAAGGGCCGGAGGCGGTGTCGATCGACTTCGAATAGGTGTAGGAAGCCAGGAGGGAGAGCCCCTTGGAGAATCGCCGTTCGACCTTGGCCTGTAAGGCGTGGTAGATGGAACTCCCCGCCGACTGCGTGTAGCCGAAATTGCTGAGATAGGGAATGGGCGAAAGGCAACTGCCTGCTTGACACGCCGCCAGGGTGGAGGCTTGGACGGCCGCCGACGCATTGCTGACATCCGTCATATTCAGGGGCTGATTGGGATCGGTCTCCTGCACCAAGTGCAGTCCCCGAGTCCCCATGTAGCCAATATCGACGAGCCAGGTGTTCCCGACTTGCCGCTGCACGTCGCCGCTCCACTCCTGGATAAAGGCGTTTCGGAAGTTTAGTTGGAAAGGACTCATAGCGGGGTAAGCCGCACCCCCAATGTTGGAGAATGCGTTTTGAATAATCTGGCCGCTCCCGGGGTAATAGGTGCCCATCCCGATCAACGCCAAGGCCTCCCCGATGTTGCCCTCGTCGAGGTGGAGGAAAGGGGGATTGGAGGCTTTCTGGAAATAGACATCGCCAAAGGTCTGGTCAAAAAAGATTCCGTAGCCGCCGCGCAGAACCGTTTTGGAATTCTTGAAGGGCTGCCAGGCAAGGCCGATGCGCGGCTCAAAATTCGTTCGATCGGGATCTTGCAGTGCGCGGTTGCGCGCCGTGCTGCCCAGGTTGAGCGTGGTTTGCGCGCAATCTTGAGCCGTACAAGGCTGGGGGTTAATCTGGAATTGGCCGGTGTAGGGGTTTTGGCTGGGGTTAAAGTTCCACAAGGTTACGGCGTTGGTCCCCGCCACCATCAGATCCCCATTATTGAAGTCGAAGTTAGAAAAGTGGTTGTCCTTTTCCGTCACCAGGCTCTTATACTCGTAACGCAGACCCAGGTTCAGGGTCAGATGAGGGCGCACGCGCCAATCATCCTGGACGAAGAAATCGTATTCGCCAAACGCTCCGGAGATATACTCCTGGGACCCGTTCAGCCAGTATTGGGGAAGACCCAGCAACGCGTCGGCAACGCTGTTCCCTAACTGGCAGGTGCTGGGGGTGGTGAACGCACAGGGGAGCCCCGTGGACTCGATGATCCCCTGAAGCTGTTGGGGGGTCACCTCTCCCGACGCCAGTAACAACGAGCCATTGGTCACGGACCCGGTAAACCCGAATGCCCCGTGGTAGTTGTTGTCGACGGTAAAATTACCGCGCTGAACCGAGCGTATGTCGACCCCGTAGCTCAACGTGTGGGTTCCCAGGACGTGCGTTAGCGTGTCGCCAATCTGAAAGGTATTCACCGCCCCAAGCTCCGGCACCGCCGGGTCACCGCCCATGCTGGCATACCCGGAAAAGGTCATGTCAGGGACGCCGGCCGAAGCGCCTCCAATTTGATTGAGGCCCGTGATCCCGAGGTTCGCGGCCAAGGGGTTGCCCAGGTCTTCATTCGACTGCCGCAGTTGCCAACGGTTGTACCCCAGCTTGAACTCGTTGACCAGTTTGGGACTGAAGATGTGCGTCCAATCGAGACCCGCCATCTGGTAAGCATTGTGAGAGAACCGGCCATATCCAGGAACCGTGCTGGTGCTTTCCGGAACCGTTCCCGAGGGCCAGAACTCGCGATCAAAGTTGAGACTGTAGCGGACGAACAGCGAATTTTTGGTGTCAAACTGATGGTCGACGCGTCCGGTCAGCGTATCGGTACTGACCTGCCGGTCGACCAGCGCCGTGTAGTTGGCAGCGCCACAGGGGGCGCCTGTGATGTTGGGAACCGGGTAGTTGTCGACCAGGGCCTGCCCCACGGGATCCGCCCCCTGAGGGCCGTAGACCTGTTGGATGTCAGTAAAGGCCTGACCCGACAAAGGGTTGATCAGCACCGTCGAGCCGTCACAGGGATTCGAGGTGCCGAAGATGCCTTCCCGGTCATAGGTGGAAGGCACCAGGAAATTGTCGTAAAAATCGCGATGCTCACGCGTGCCCTCGTAAGCGAAAAAGAAGAAGGTATGGTCGTGGCCATCGTAGATTCCCGGAACCACGACCGGGCCGCCGAGCGTGGCTCCGAACTGATTGCGGTGCATGGGGGCCACCGAAGGGTCAAAGAAATTGCGCGCGTCGAAGGCTGTATTGCGTGCGTATTCGTAAGCGCTGCCGTGGACATCATTGGTCCCGGATTTGGTAACCATGTTGACTTCCGCACCGGCGTGCGCACCGAACTTGGCCTCATAGACTCCTGTTTCCATGCGGAATTCCTGCACAGAGTCAAGCGGGGGAGCCACGGTATATTGGCCGACGCCCACCGAGGTGTCATCCAGGCCGTCCAGCCAATAGGAATTCATCGAGTCACGCATTCCGTTGACGTTGATGGAGCCGCCGCCGCCCCGGCTGCTGACCGCGCTGCCCGTGGTTCCAGGAGATACACCAGGCACTAGTAACGCAAGTTCCAGAAAATTCCGTCCATTCAGGGGAACATCGTTAACTTTCTGCTCGTCAATCGTGGTTCCGACAGAAGAGGTTTGGTTCTCCACCGTGGCGGGATAAGCCTCTACCGTGACGTAATTTCCTATTTGACCCAACTCCAACTTGATGTCTTCGCGCAGGTGCTGGTTCACGAGGAGTGTCAGGGGGCCCCGCTCGAACCTGCGGAAGCCCTCCTTCTGGGCCCTAAGGGCATACAGCCCCGGCGGGAGGAGGGGAATCTCATAGCTGCCGTCTTTGGAGGTGGTTACGCTACGCGAAAAACCCTTGTCTTTCTCCGTAATGGTCACGAGCGCACCCGGCACGATCGCCCCACTGGGATCCATTACGGTTCCCGTAAAGCTACCCTGAAAGGTTTGCCCCCAGGTTATTATGCAACTAGCTCCGAAGATAAGGATCAGGCATTGCAAAGCCTGTCGGATTGATGATGGCATGGTTCGTAATGTCCTCTCTATGAAATCCGGCAATATGACAAATCAAGTGAGGAACAAATGTGCGGAAAGAAGCAACCCTTAGGATAAAGTTCCGCTACCCGCACAAAAAGAAATAACCTTCACAATAGCATGATTTTGTTGACCCGCAAAGATGTTATGAGCCTGCACCGCTCTGCCTTTTGCCACGGCCGAGCAAGACTGAATCCGACTGAGATACCTGTGCGCTGGGGTGGCTGGTGGCTTTCGGGGAAGTTATTTAAGCATCGCAAAATGATCCAAAGAGACGGCCGACGAGCAAGCCTGCCGCACGCCTTCCGGCGAAACGAATTTCGTTTACAATACTCCCGTCGTGGGCGCGAGGGGGATCCGCGCTTTGGTCACATAGGTTTTGCAGGGTCAATCGGGAGGTCGCGATGCAGTTGGAAAAGGGGACACTCGAGCTTCTACCGGCGGCGCTTCAGGCCTTGGAGGTGGGCTTTGCCTCACTTCCCCCCAACGACGCCTCGACGCCGGGTCAGGAGCGCATGGCCGACGTGATGCAGCAAGTCGCCGCTCGCCTGCGGGACAATTATCCCTATTTTCATCCTTTGTATGCAGGCCAGATGCTCAAACCACCTCATCCTATTGCCCGCGCCGCATACGCTTTGGCCACTTGGATCAATCCTAATAACCACGCGCTGGATGGCGGGCGCGCCAGTTCGGCGATGGAAAAGGAGGCTGTAGCGGAAATCGCCGCCATGTTCGACTGGCAGACCCACCTGGGCCATCTCTTGAGCGGCGGCACCATGGCGAACCTTGAGGCGCTCTGGGTGGCGGGGCAACTTCATCCCGGAAAAAAGATCGCAGCCTCCGAGCAGGCCCACTATACGCATCACCGCATCAGCAGCGTGCTGGGGTTGCCATTCGCGGAATTACCCTGCGACCCTAAAGGGCGGATGGACACTCAGGCTCTAGCGGATCGGCTGGGGAAAGGAGACGTCGGCTGTGTCGTGGCCACTCTTGGAACTACAGGAACGGGTTCCGTCGACCCCTTGCCGGAGATAATTCGCCTGCGAACCCAATACAGCTTTCGCTTGCACGTCGATGCGGCCTATGGCGGCTACTTCACCCTTGCGCGGAATCTGACGGAGGAGACACGCGCGGCGTACGACCAGATCGGCCAAGCGGACTCGATTGTCGTCGATCCCCACAAGCACGGCTTGCAACCTTATGGGTGCGGGTGCGTGCTGTTTCGCGATCCGAGCGTGGGGTCGCTGTACAAGCATGATTCCCCTTACACCTATTTCACCTCATCGGAATTGCATCTGGGCGAAATCAGCTTGGAGTGCTCGCGCCCGGGGGCCTCGGCCGTGGCTCTCTGGGCCACCCAAAAATTGCTGCCGCTGGGGCGCGGGGGTGAGTTCGCCGCCGGACTGGAGGCCTGCCGGGAAGCCGCGGTCACCCTAGCGGAGCGGCTGGCCGCCGATTCACGATGGCTGGTGCCTTTTCCTCCGGAGTTGGACATCGTGGTCTGGGCGCCTCGCGCTCGATCCGCCCGGCTCGCTTCAGAACAATCGCAGCGTATTTTCACGGCAGCCGCCAACCGCGGCCTTCACCTCGCGCTGGTCCGCTTGCCCGTTGGGTTTTTCCGTACGCTCGCTGCTAATTCGTCGGACCTTCAAGAGACAGTGCTTTGTCTACGTTCTGTTTTGATGAAGCCCGAGCACCGCGAATGGCTGAACCAGATTCTGGCTATACTTGATGCGGCATTCCGGGAGGCGGAGTAGCAATACCATGTGCGTGGGGGCACGTATATGAAAACCTGGCGATTGGCACCTAGACTTTTCATGGTGACCGCAATTATGTCTGGCATCCCTGCTCTTTGTCAGTGCACTCCCACATCTAAGGAAACGATGTGGGGAGGCAACATGCGGATAGTGATTATGAGCGCCAAACCTATGCGGAGCCTTCATGGCATCGTTGGGAACACAATGGGCGCACCTCTGACCGGTGTCCTGGTTGAGGTGTACGATCACCCCGAAACTCTCCTTCGCAGCGGCCCGCCACTCGTGAATGCCCAAAGACACATAACCGGATGCACAACTAATGAAACGGGGCAGTTCTCTTTTAAGGTGCCGCCGGGTAATTATGATCTCAGATTCAGCAATTCATACGGATGGGACGTGACATCCGTATACATAAGAGTGAGGAAGTTGCGGTTACCTTCCAGGAGAGGCCTGATCGTGAGACTTACTCTTGGAACTTGAATCCACGCGAGGCAGGTGGCTGCTACCGATCGGCTATGAGCTGGTGGAATGTGGTAACCTGCTGTGGAAGAGCCGCAGGGCGGGGCAGCAGGCCCTGCACTTCGGTTTCTATGACCCGGTCTGATCCCGTGAGTGGCATGTTCAAAACCATCGAATGGACCGACCAAGGCGTGCGCATGATTGACCAGACGCGCTTGCCCGGGGAAGAGGTTTATCGTACCTACACGGACTATCGTGAGGTCGCGGAGGCGATTCGGTCCATGGTGATTCGCGGCGCGCCGGCGATTGGCGTGGCCGCAGCAATGGGCATCGCCGTGGGCGTCAAGAATTCGGGGGCGAAGAACGCCCCTGAGTTGCGGGCGGAATTCGAAGTCATCGCCGAGACCCTGGCCAAAACCCGGCCTACCGCCGTCAATCTCTTTTGGGCTATCAACCGCATGCGCGCCGTGTTCAACAACTCCCTATCTTGCCACCATACGGATGCCCAGGTGCTTACCATAGTCCGCGTGGGCTTGGAAGAAGAGGCCAAGCGCATCCTGGCGGAAGACATCGCCATCAACGAGGCCATGGGCCGCCACGGCGCCGACCTGATGCCGGACTCGGGAACCGTCCTCACACACTGCAACGCCGGGGCTCTGGCGACGGGCGGTTACGGCACGGCGCTGGGAGTAATTCGCGCCGCAGTGGGGGCGGGAAAGAAACTGCGGGTTTTCGCCGATGAGACGCGGCCCTTCCTGCAAGGCGCCCGCCTGACGGCCTGGGAACTGGCCAAGGACCAGATACCCGTCACGATAATTACCGACAACATGGCCGGGCACTTCATGAAGCAGGGAGAGATTCGCGCGGTGATCGTTGGCGCTGACCGCATTGCCTCCAATGGCGACACGGCGAACAAGATTGGGACTTACTCCGTCGCCGTGCTGGCGCACGAAAACAGCATTCCTTTTTACGTGGCGGCACCGCTTTCCACCATCGATATGAGCCTCGCTTCGGGCGAGCAGATTCCCATCGAGGAGCGCTCCTCCGCCGAAGTCACCCATCTTGCCGGCGTGGCCATAGCGCCCTCCGAGGTTCCCGCGCGGCATCCCGCATTCGACGTCACCCCGCAGCGCTACATTACCGCTATCATCACCGAGCGCGGCGTGGCACGTGCACCTTTCACCGAAAGCCTAAGCGAGCTGTTCGCTGAGTGATTTTTCCGGCTTGAGAGCAGGGCTGGCCGGGGAGCCCTCTACGATTCGGCGCAGGATGCCGGGAATTTCGTACACCGCCCGGTTGCGTAAGGCGGAGGCGTTGGTGCGGAAGCGCGCCAGATTTCCTCGTTCCAGCAGCACCTTAACAGCCGCGGGGATTTGGCGCGGCCCGCGCACGACCTGTCCCACCTGCTTTTCCAGAACCCAATCAGCGTTGTAGCGTTCCTGGGGCAGCGTCCAGGCGTTGCGCTCGACAATGACGGGCAGGCGCATGGCGACGGCTTCACTTACGCTTCCGGGCCCCGGCTTACCGATAAAGAAATCGGAGAGGAGCATGTGGAAGGGGACTTGCGTGGTAAAGCCTTCCACGAAGCTCCGCAGGCGGCTGCGGCGCCGGCGCAGGGCATCCGCCAGCTTCTGGTTGCGTCCACAGATGTAAATGAGCTGAAGGTTGTAGGGGCCTTCGGCATCCAGGCAAGTGGCAATTTCGAGCATGGTGTCGGAACCTTGCCCGCCAAACAACACCAGCCCTGTGGGCAGGTCGGGATCAAGTCCGCGCAGTTTCCGTTCTGCGCGCCGGTCGCAGACAATGGGCTGATAAAATCGCGGGTGAAGGATCATGCCCGAAGTTTGAAAAATCCGGCCGTCACTGATGCCCAGGACGCGCGCCTGCGCGGCGGCACGGTTCGAGCCGCAGATGAAAAACTGTTCCTGCGGCTCAATCCAGAAATGCGGTGGGCAATCGGCGAGGTCGGTCAGGATCGTGACGAAGGGTGTTGCGGGCCGCGCCTGGTGCAGGCTCTGGGCGAGAGCACGATTAAAATGAGGAATCAAGGAGACCGCCAGGTCCGCGTGACTGGAGCGCCAGAACTCCTGGAGCAGCCGTACCTGGCAGGAGTGCAGGAGGCGGATGATAAACTGGAGCACGCGCAGGGTCTGCGGGGTGCCGAGCGTCCAGCCTTTCTTCAGCATCAGGTTGTAGAGGTCCTGCATGCGCAGGCCGGTCAGTTTGCGCACCAAGTCGATGGGGTCGAGCAGTTCCTGCAGGTTCACCAGCCGGATCTTCCATCCACCCTGCTCTTCCATTACCAGGCGGAGAGCCTCGGCCGCGGCGCGGTGGCCGCCGCCCGCATCAAAGAAAACAAGGTCGGCATTTATCATGCTCTTACCTTTGCATAGTTCATCTATCCTGTAAATAGGCAATAGACACTCTTCATAGATACTTCATTCTGGATATACATTCCCGTAACATGGCCGTTGTAACCTGGTCCGTGCGATGTGATCTGCATGTCCATACGATCCACTCCGGCATGTGCACCGTGCCGCTGCTGAAGGCCATCTGCCGGGAGTGCTACAGCGAGCCGGAAGCGGTTTACCAGACGCTACGGCGCGGGGGGATGGACCTGGTGACCGTTTCCGATCACGACTCCATCGACGCTGCAGAGGCGCTCAGGCGGTTTCCAGATTTCTTCGTAAGTGAAGAAGTGACCTGCCGGATGCCGAGCGGAAACGAGTTGCACGTCGGCGTGTACGACCTCACAGAGCCGCAACACGTGGAGATCCAGCGGCGCCGCAATGACCTGCCACGCTTGGTGGCCTACCTTAATGAAGAACTACTTTTCTACAGTGTGAACCACGCTTTTTCCGCCCTGACGGGCCGGCGGTCGCTGGAAGACTTGGTTTGGCTTGACGGTGCCTTCCCCGCCGTGGAAGTGCGCAATGGCCATGTCCTGGAGCGCTGCAATCGTTTGGCGGAGCGGATGGCGGAGCACTCTGGAAGGGCCATGCTGGGCGGCAGTGACGCGCACACGCTGCGCTCGCTGGGGAGTGTATGCACGCGCGTTCCTGGCGCGCGCAACAAAGCAGAATTTCTCGAAGGCCTGCGCCGCGGGCGCGCGGAGGTGCAAGGCAGGTCGGGGAGTTTTTGGCGATTGACGCGCGACGTGTTACAGATTGGCGCCGCGCTGATGGAGGAAAAGCCCGTCGCCACGCTTCTCTCCCCTCTGGTGCTGGCGGTTCCGGTGGTGACTCTGCTCAACTACGTGATAGAGGACCTGTTCGCGCGGCGCTGGGGAAGCCGCTGGGAACGCTGGCGGGGTCTTGAAAAGCGACCTTCCACCAGGGGAATGAGCGCTGCCCCTGGGGAGGCAAGCGCATGACGCTTCCGGGCCACATGCTCGATTACATCGCCGCGCGGGACCATCGGTTGATGCGGCGTGTGCATCGTTGGCGGCCGCCGCGCTGGTTCAGGCTCTGGATGATTCTCGCCACGCGCGGGGGTGATGGCTGGCTCTGGTACGGGCTGAGCGCGCTGGTTCTGGTTTTTGGCGGCTCCACGCGGTACGAGGCGGTAACCGCGGCGTGGACCGCCTGCGGTGCCGGGGCCATTCTCTTCCTTCTCCTAAAAAAATTGACGGGACGGAAGCGGCCGAACATGCTGGAGCCGCATTGTTGGGCCACCCTGCTGCCGCCTGACCAATTCTCATTTCCCTCCGGCCACACCATCACGGCCTTCGCTTTCACGATGGCCGTGAGCAGTTTTTATCCGCACCTGTCGGGAGCCCTGCTGTTTTGCGCGCTAAGCGTGGCCACGTCGCGCATCATGTTGGGAATGCACTTCCTGAGTGATGTTGTAGTGGGCGCAATGTTGGGCGCCGGACTGGGTTATGCGGGCTTTGTGATTTTTGCCTAGGTTCCTCGGGCGTTGACGGTCTTCCTTCCTGAGCTCCTCTCGGCTCATCCGATGCCCCTTCGACGCCCGAGGAATAATTTCACCCCCAGCACAGAGCCTTCGGCCGCGGTCCAAACTCCATCCTTCAAAATCCCAAGGCGAACGTGGATTGGGGCCTATTCATGCCGCAGGGCCACGATGGGATCGAGGCGGGACGCCTTCATAGCGGGCCACATTCCAAAGAACAAACCGATGCTGACGGAAGCGACGAAACCCATGACGACTGCCCAGAGGGGAACAACAGAAGGCAGGGAGGGGACAAGCGTGCGGATCAAAAAGCTGAGGGTGACACCCGTGAGGATGCCGAGCAGGCCTCCGGCACCTGTCAGGGTCATGGCTTCGAGCAGGAATTGCCAGGTGATATCGCTGCGCCGCGCGCCGATAGCCTTGCGCACACCGATCTCCCGGGTTCGCTCGGTGACGGACACCAGCATGATGTTCATGACCCCAATGCCGCCTACCATGAGGCCGATGGAGGAAATCACCATGGTCACAATCACCACGGTTCCCATTATGTCGCGGAAGTTGGAGATGAATGTCTGTGCGGTGGCAATACCAAAGCTATTAGGCGCCAAGGGTTTGTCGTTGCGCACCCGGCGGAGCACGGCGGTGACTTCATCTTTGGCCTGAGCCAACCTGCCGGGAAACGCCAAGGCGGTAACGAAGTTCTCCTTCGCCTGGGGATAAAGCGACTGGTAGGTGAAATAGGGGACAAACACGATACGATCATTGCCGTTGTTACCCAGAAAAGACTTGCGCTTGGTGAGCGTCCCAATGACTTCAAAGGAATGTCCGTCCACCTGGATTTCCTTGCCGATCGGATCCTCGCCCACGAATAGCCTTTGCACCACATCGGCCCCAATGACGGCCACATTCGTTCGATGAAGGTCGTCCATGTTGGTGTAGAGGCGGCCGTCCTGAAGGTCGGCGTTGATGTTCTGGAAATCGTCCACCGTCGCCCCGGCGAAGTTTGTGTCGACCATCTCCTGCCCTCGATATTTGGCGGTCACGGCAGGTCCGCGGTTAAAGAGTTCCACTCCGACCGCCTGCACCGAAGGGCACAACTCCTGGACGGCCATGGCCTGCGCATAAGTCAAAGGTTTACGCAAGCGCTCTTCCCGCGTGAGGGGGCCCACCTTTCCCGGGTCAAATTTATAGATGAAGAGCGAGCGCGTTCCAAAGCCTTCCGCCACATCCACCAGTTGCTGATCGAGGCCCTTGAAAATAGACGCTACGCCAATGACCGTAGCGGTGCCGATCAACACGCCCAGGATCGTCAGGAAGGCGCGGAACTTGTGCGTCCGCAGCGTATCCAGTGCGAGCAGCAGATTCTCACGAATGTCATGGCGCTTGGCGGCCGGCATGCTTAGTTCTCCGTGCGCAATGCTTCAATGGGATCAAGTTTGGCCGCTTGGCTGGCCGGGTAAATTCCGAAGAAGAGACCTACCGCGGTGGATAGAAGCAGTCCCACCAGCACGGCGCTCAGCGGTACCGTCGAAGTCCAAAAATGGTCCACGATGGCACTGACGATGAAGGCTAGGAGGACCCCGATCCCGCCGCCGGTGCAAGCCATCACGATCGACTCAATCACGAACTGCATCAGGATGTCGCGCCGGCGTGCGCCCAGGGATTTGCGAATACCAATTTCGTGCGTACGTTCCGTGACACTGGCCAGCATGATGTTCATGATCACTATACCGCCCACCACCATGAACACGGCCACGATTCCGATAGTGACCGCGAAAATGCTGCCCATGAGTTGGTTCCACAGGTCCATGATGGTTTGGGAGGCGTTGATGCCAAAATTGTCGTCCTCACGGTAGGGAACGTGGCGGCGGGCGCGCAAAAGAGCCCGAGCCTCATCTTCCAGCACCAGCATCTGCTGCGAATTGTAGGCTTGGACATTGACCTGTAGGGAAAGCCGTGGCGCAAAAAACTTACTGTAGGTGGTGAGGGGCAAAACCACGAAGTTATCCTGGCTCTGTCCGAATGTACTGCCAATTTTTTCCGCTACGCCCACGACCTGGAAAGGAAGATCGTTGACCAGAATTTCTTTGCCGATGGGTTCAACACTCGGGAAGAACTCGTCCACTAGATCGTGCCCGATGAAACAGACCATGGCCTCATGCTGGTAATCGGACTCAGTGATGTAGCGGCCGCTTTCGACCTTCTGATCTCCAATGTCGATTATCGTAGGGGTAACGCCGCTAATGTCCTCATTGTAGAGGGTGTGGCCTTGATAGCGCGTGGAGTTGCTGTCACTCCACATATCGGCGACCGCGCCAATGTTTTTGTAATCTTGCAGGTTATCCTTCAGGAACTCAA
Source organism: uncultured Acidobacteriota bacterium (assembly GCA_963825395.1). GTDB lineage: Bacteria > Acidobacteriota > Terriglobia > UBA7540 > UBA7540 > Bog-366. The sequence continues at coordinate 470,258 of CAWGTQ010000016.1, forward strand.
ACTCCTCGAGGCGGACTGGTTTGTTCCGCCGCCGGGCTTTTAACCAGGCTTCGTATCCCTGCGCCCACTGGTATTGGTCAATGATAAACACGTTGGCGCCGAGGTTGGCGATATGATCAGCGATATAAAGGTTCATGCCGTTGATGATGGACATGACAGCGATGAGCGTGGTGGTGGCGATCACCACTCCCAGGAGAGTGAGGAAGGAACGAAGCTTGTGGGCTCGCAGGGCTGTGAGGGCAATCCAAAAAGCCTCGCGGGCGCTTACCCACAATCCTGAACCACTACCGCGCCGCTTGGCGAGCGGGTGCGAAAGCGAAGCGGTTTGGCCGATGGACGCCAAGGATTCTCCTTCTCAACCTCCGGGGCTGGGGGAATTATTCCATCCGCTCGTCCCGCTCGATGCGGCCGTCGCGAACGTGAATGATGCGACGGGCGTGAGCGGCGATGTCGTGCTCGTGGGTCACCAGCAGGATGGTGTTGCCGGCTTCGTGGAGCCGGGCGAAAAGGGCCATGATATCTTCGCCCGTAGCAGAGTCGAGGTTCCCCGTGGGTTCGTCCGCCAGAATGATGGAAGGGTTGTTGACCAGGGCGCGAGCAATGGCTACTCGCTGACGCTGGCCTCCGGAAAGCTCGTTGGGCTTGTGGTACATGCGGTCGGCCAAGTCGACCCGGCGCAGGGCCTCCTCCGATTTTTCCAGACGCTCTTTGGCAGGCATTCCGCTGTAAATCAGGGGCAGTTCCACGTTATGCAAAGCGCTGGCACGGGACAGCAAGTTAAAGGTCTGGAACACGAAACCGATTTCCTTATTGCGGATGTAAGCCAACTCGTCGTCGGAAAGCTCGCTCACCACTTGCCCATTCAGCCAATAGGACCCGCGCGTCGGCGTATCCAGGCACCCAATCAGGTTCATAAGCGTGGATTTGCCTGATCCGGAGGGCCCCATGATGGCGACGTACTCACCGCGGTCGATTGCAAATGAGACCCCGCTGAGTGCATGGACCTGAATGGCCTCGCCCATGTCATAGGTCTTCCAAAGGTCCTCCGCCTGGATGATAACGCCCTCACGAGGTATCGGCTTTTCCTGTAGGGACGATACGACCTCTCGGGTTTCCATGGCGATTTGCCCTTCCTTTTCCCGACATGCAGGCGCCTGCTGGGTGGCGTTCATGTGGATCTGACTGATACCCGGCGGCCCCACCGGCGCCAATCCTAAAAGAAGCTGGCGGAGGCCAAGGTTCCTCATGTCCCCTGCGTACTCGTCACTATCGGCGTGTTATCAACTCGCACCTTGGTGTTGTTCTTCAAAGTGCGCAGAACGCTGAAGCTGCCAGTAACGATGGTGTCGCCGGGTTGGACGCCCTTGAGGATTTCGATGTCGGTTGAGCCCATGATGCCGCTTTCAACCTGAACGAAGGTCGCACGGCCATTCCGCACCACAAAGACTCCCTGCAATTCTTCCTTGCCTTTCTCCTTTTCCTTGGCGGGAGCGGTTAGATCGTTCACCGGAACACCCTTGGCGGTTTCGGCCTTCTCCTCGACCTCGCGGCGCATCCGCACGGTAACCGCTTGAATGGGTACGGCCACGGCGTTCTGACGGGTCGCCGTCGTGATCTTCGCCGTCGCGGAAAGACCCGGCCGGAGGCCGGGGGGTGGGTCATCAATGACTACGACCACCTTAAAGTCCTTGGCTTCCTCGGAGCTGGTCGCCGTAGCTCCGCTCGTGGTGCCGGTCGTACGCCCCACGGCGCTTTCACCGATTTGCGTCACATGGCCCTTAAAGGTTTTGTTGGGGTAGGCATCGATCAGCACGTCAGCGGTTTGCTCGAGCTTCACGTTGGGAATGTCGGTCTCATCCACCTTGACTTCGACCGTCATGATCGAGAGGTTGGAAACCTGATAGAGCAAACTTCCGGCACTGTTCTGGATACCCGGGACAACGTTCTCCCCCAAATGGACTGGGAGCGAAGTTATATATCCGTCCAGCGGAGAGTTGTAAACGGTCTGGTCGAGCTGATTCTTGAAACCGAGAAGTTGAGCCTTACTCTGGGCCACATGGGCGCGGGCGGAGTCGCGATTGTACAACGCCTGCTGGTACTGGGCCTTGGCCTGGGCAACCTTCGCATCGGCGGAATCCTTACTCGTCTGGGCTACCCGGTAGTCGCTCAGCCGCGTATCGAAGTCCTGCTGGGAAAGCAATTGGGCCTTAAAGAGCTCCTGGCCACGTTTAAAATTGTCAGTGGCTTGATTCTGCTTGGCGATCGATTGCGCCAAGTCTGCCTGTGCGGTATCGAGCGCGGCCTTGGTCGAGAGTACGTTGGCGTCCTGCGCCGACAGATCGGCTTGGGAGGTGGTGACGGCCGCTTGCTGGGCGTCCACGCTGGCCGCTTGCTGCACGTCCTCGGTTCGCATCAGCAGTTGTCCTTTGGTGACGTGGTCGCCTTCCTTTACCAGGATTTCGGTGATCTTGCCAATGGAATTGGCGTTGACGTTCGCCTGATTCTGCTCCACGGGTTTAATCTCACCATTGGCTGTAACGATCTGGGCCAAATCTTCCCGCTGGACTTTGCCGGTTTGGACCGTCACCACACCCCGCCGGCTCCACACTACTCCCCCAACAGCCAGGCCGACGAAGGCCACGATGCCCACAACGACGAGTGTAACTTTTTTCCACTTCTTCATTCCCGTTCCGTTACGTTGCCGAATTGAAACCGGCACCCTTGCATCCACCGAGGTGGCGCCATTCGTTTTCCCCAGCTCCAATTCTTTAATTTGTGCCATGGAGAGCTCCTCTCACTCCTCGGCCTTGCGCAAACTTGTCAACTTCTCTCGCTCAGCGGAAGGCTCCTGCTGTGCACCTGCCACCTGGATAGCTTTTGGGATTATGTGCGCGCCTGCATACCGGCTCCCATTGCGTATACGCTGCTTGAACCTCAAAAGTTTCGTCAAAAGTTACACCGCCGGAGCGGCACACAACGAGATCAGCGCAGGGAACTTGTGGACTTGTTTGGCCCTCCCTCGGCATTCGGAGCCAAGTTGAGGGCACAGGAAGGCACCCCTGCCTTCACGCCAAGGCTGCCTCCTCCCCGATATTCTAGCGCCTTCTTGCACTGCGAAATACAAGAATCTCTCGCCCCAGACATTTTTCCCCCTATGACGTGGGTTGCTACCATCGACCTCCCGGGAGCGCGGCTTAGTGTCATTGCAATCGTTTCCTGGGCCTGATACGCCGTCGTGGGGGGGATTTCCCCCTTATATAAGACGCACGAATTCAGTTGGAGTTTTCTGGCCGCCCCGGGGTTGTACGGGGGCGCACGGTTTCTGAGGGGAGAAGGCCACCTTCGCCGCTTGTATTGCATCAAACAACACCGCCGGGTTTGGGGTGGCTTTTCGCATTGAACCCAGCGGCGTCTTGAACCCGCATAGTTCGGGGAGGGGTGCTTGTGGTATGCGAGCGATAAAGGTGGAATTACAGAGGTGAGCAAGGGTGGGGAAGGGAGCTTGACTTTCGAAAATTGGGAAAATAAGATTGGGGTATACAAAGATGGAGATTGAGGGAGGGAATGGTGGCGAATCGGGACGCTTTCTTTACGCGGCATAGTAGGATGATGGGCCGCTGGGCTCTCGGGATGCTAGCCGCGCTCACCCTCGTCATTGGCTTATCAATTTTGTGCGCTTTCCCTTCGAATGACGAACAGGACAAGGATCAGGATAACCCCAAGCCCAAGGTGAGCAAAGAAGAGAAGCGCCGCCAGAAGGCAATCCGGAATGAAATGGAGACGCCGTATAAGAAGTGGCTAAGCGACGAAGTCCCCTACATCATCACCGACGAAGAGCGAGCCGCCTTTAAGAAACTCTCCACTGACGACGAGCGCGAGGCGTTTATTGAAAATTTCTGGGAGCGCCGCAACCCTAACCCCGGCAGCCCCGAAAACGAGTTCAAAGAGGAATATTACCGCCGCATTGCCTACGCCAACGAGCATTACGCCTCCGGCATTCCTGGTTGGAAGACGGATCGCGGCCGGATTTACATCATGTACGGTCCGGCGGACGAAGTTGATTCCCACCCCAGCGGCGGGTCCTACGAGCGCCCGGATTCGGAAGGCGGCGGCGAGACTTCCACTTATCCCTTCGAGGACTGGCGGTACCGCTACATTGACGGCATCGGTGAGAACATCATTCTGGAGTTTGTCGATACCACGATGACCGGCGAGTACCACCTCACCATGGACCCCGGTGAAAAGGACGCCTTGCTGCACGTGCCCGGCGCCGGCCTGACCATGGCAGAACAGATGGGCATGACCGGATCAAGTTCAAAAATGGATCGCTTCCAACGCACGGATGGAATGACGCAAGGGATGGGGCTAGGCGGCACACCGGAGAGCCATGAATGAGTTTACCCGGCTGGACCTTTACGCCAAAATCTTTCAGCCCCCGCCGGTGAAATTCAAGGATCTGAAAGCGGTTGTCACCTCCAAGATCTCCACTAATCTCTTGCCTTTCGACGCGCGGACTGATTTCATCCGCGTGACCGACGAAACCGTGCTCACTCCGATCACCGTCCAGGTCGCCAACAGCGATTTGCAATTTCAGAACAAAGATGGCGTCATGCACGGGGTCCTGGACGTCTACGGAGAGATCACGAGTTTGGGCGGCCACATCGTCAACACCTTTGAGAAGAGCTTGGTTTTGGATGTGCCCGAACACGAATTCCAGCAGTACCAGGATCACAAGTCAGTTTATCAGGAAGCCATACCGCTCAGGCCCGGCCGTTACAAGCTGAGCCTCGTCCTGAAGGACGATTTGAACGGCCACACGGGGTCCGAGGAACTGGGCATCGTTGTGCCGAGCTTCGGCGAGGATAAGCTTACACATAGTACTCTCATCCTCGCTGACCAGATCCTGCCGCTTCCGACCAGCCAGGTGGGGACCGGCCCGTTTGTGATCGGCGGGACGAAGGTGCGCCCCAGCGTCAACAACACCTTCACGCGCGATCAAAGACTCGGGAATTTACATGCAGGTGTATAATCTCGGCATCGACGATAAGACGCACAAACCCTCGTTGGATGTGCGCTATGAGGTCGAGAAGGATGGGAAGGCGCTGCTCGACCAGCCGGAGGACGCCGCAAATTTGAAGAAGGCCTCGCAGCAGTTCACGGTGGTCAAGACGATGGGCCTCAAAGGGCTCACCCCGGGAAAGTATACCGTGCAGATCAAGGTGACGGACAACATCAAGAAACAAAGTTTTAGCCCTTCGGCCACTTTTGAGTTACGCTAGACGCCGCTTTGACGCCTGGCTCCGGCGCAAGGCGTCTTTCTAAAGAAAGCACGGCGGTATTCATGATGACTTCCAGTTCGGGGTACCGGGTAAAGGCCCTGCTGCTGGTGAGTGGGCTGCTGCTTACCATTCCTGCAGCCTTCTGAGAGTGTTGCGGCAGGGTACGGAAGCCTGGCAGGAGTCGTTTCCGATAACAAAGGCGTCCCCTTGATGGGGGCGACCGTGATGGTCATCGGACCCACGGCCTTTGCTACAGAAGCAGCCAGCCAGACCGTGGAGCGCATGGTCACCGACGCGCATGGCCGGTTTACGATTGCCCATCTTGGTTCCGGGCTGGTATTCCCTCAAAGTCAGTTCGCCGACGCGCTTGCCGGCGATGCGGAATGGCGTTCGCGTGGAAGCCGGTGAAACCGTGGTCGCTACTTTTGTCCTGACCGACACCTTCGCGCCCATTCGTTTTCAAGTCCCCAACAATTCCGTCTCGAGCTGGGGAGATGACTGGAAATGGGTGTTGAGGACTTCTTCCACCACGCGGCCCATCCTGCGTTTCCGCGAGCAGCCGCAAGTGAGCCAAGCTGCCTCCCAGGATGAAAAAACGGCTTTACCGCGGAGCGAGCGCGTAGTCGGCATTCTGCCGGGTTCCACGCCGCATGATCCCCTTGCCGAAGATTTCGGCATGGCCAGCGTGTTCGCTTATCTCCAGCCGCTCTCCGCGGATTCCGATGTGCTCGTGGCGGGATCGTTCGCGCCCTTCGGCGCCGACGCAGGCACGGTGGGCACGGTGCTGCGCCGAAACCAACTCCAGGGCGAACCGCAGCAAATCGGCCTGATCTTCCATCAATTCAGTCTCGCTCCCGGAACTTCTGCTTCCCCCGGCATGGCGCCGAATGGTTTCGCACAAGCAAAGGGGATGACGGCAACTTACTCGGAAACGCGCCTGATTGCACCTAAGGTCACCGTGACCGCGGGAATGGACATCAACTACCTTGATGCGAGTCGACAGTGTGTTGACCGCGCGACCCCACGTTAATCTGGAATACCAGGCAACGCCGCAAACCGTGGTTTCCGCTCAGTATGGTTCAGCTCGGCCGATGGGTCCAACTCAATGATGGAACGCCTCAGCCTGCTGAATGCTTTCCCCCAGATCACCCAGCGCGACGGTCACCTCGAGATGGAGCAACTGAACCACTCGGAGGTGGCGGTCAATCATCGCATTGGCAGGTCGGCGCGAGTGCAAGTGGCGGGCTATCACGACGACCTCCGCAACGCCGCAGTTTGGGGATTGGGCGAACTCCACTTACGGACAAGCCTTTGCCGGGAATTCCCTCCCCAATCCCGCCGGCAGTGGCATTGTCATTAACGGGGGGAATTACCAATCAGCGGGTTTTCGCGCCGTCTATGCTCAGACTTTCGGTTCGCACCTGGAGGTGCTGGGGGCATATGCTTCCGGCCGAGCCCTTTCTGCACGTGACTTCGTGATGCAAGATTCACGCCTCTATTCGCAGGGAGCCCTGCTGCCGGAGCAGACCAATTCCCTGATCGGTAAGATTACCGCGGATCTTCCTTGCACCCACACGCGCTTTTCCACTTCCTACCAGTGGGTTCCCAATGACCGCGTAACATTGGTTGATCCGGCCGGGCAGGCCAATCTTGAAGTCCAGCCGTATTTGGGGGTCCAGATTCGCCAGCCGATCCCCACTCCTAGCTTCCTTCCTGTCCATATTGATGCCGTGGCAGATTTCCAAAACCTCCTGTCGCAAGGCTATGTCCCCAGCGGGCAAGAGGGTCAAAAACCCATGGTTCTGAGTTCGGGTTACCATTACATTCGCGGCGGGTTCTCCGTCCAGTTCTAAATAACCCCGAAACTTGGCTTCCGCTCTGGTCAAGGGAGTTACGTGCTGCCAAAGTGGGCATGGTGGGGGGTGACCACCTAAATACCTATGGAAAAATGGAATAAAAATCCTAAATATTGTATTGTCCTCCCGTCTTTTGGAGCTTGTAATGCATCTAGTACCAAATAAATGGGTTAAAGATTTTAGTTGTCTCGATTGCTGGAAACCAACGTGCTACAATCGGTAAGGAGTTAGCGTTCCTCACGATACTAACCGGACCTTAAAATGACCAGGATACCAGCGTTTCGGCTAACCACGTTCTCGCTTGCCCTTTTGAGCCTTGCTCTGGTGGGATTTGGCTTCTTCAACTACCAGCAGCGCGGCCTCTATCAGGTTCCGGACGATGGCGTTTCCTGGATTGAATCCCCCCAGGGTGTGACGGCTTGGATTGTCGTGCGTGGCGGGCCCGCTGACCGGGCCGGAATCCACGAGGGTGACCAGCTTAAGGCTATCAATGGCCAGCCGATTACGACGGCCTCCGAAGCGGTTCAGCAGGTTTACCGGCTCGGTGTCTGGTCGCTTGCCGCCTATAGTTTGACTCGGAACGGCGAGCCCTTTGACACCAGTCTTGTTCTCGACGCGCAAAGCAATGCTGGCTCTGTCCGCAACTACCTGGCGTTGGTGGGTTTACTTTACCTCCTGATCGGTACTTTTATCCTTTTCCGGCGCTGGACGGCGCGCAAGTCCCGCCATTTCTATATCTTCTGCCTCGCTTCCTTTGTTCTTTACACCTTTGCCTATACCGGCAAGCTGAACCTGTTTGACTGGGCAATCTATTGGTTGAACGTTGCAGCATGGGTCCTGCAGCCCGCGCTTTTCCTGCATTTCTGTTTGACGTTTCCTGAACGTTCCACCCTGCTTCGCGAGCGCCGTTACCTAGCGCCTCTCCTCTATTTGCCCGGAGCCTTGCTGGGAGCGATTCATGCTCTGGTGGCGGTGGACATCCTGGTGCTCCCCTTGCCGCTCTTGCAGGCACGCTGGCTGTTGGACCGAATCGAATTGCTCTATCTGGGGGCGTACTTCCTGGCCGGCGCCCTGGCGCTGCATTACGCCTACGTTCGTGCCAGCGACCCCGTATTGAAGCACCAACTGAAATGGGTCACGCGCGGAACCTGGGTGTCCATTGTCCCCTTCGCTGCCCTTTACGCCTTGCCCTATTTCCTGGGGTTTGTTCCCAATGCCTGGATGAACGCTTCCGCGCTCTTCCTGGCAGTGCTGCCGGTCACTTTTGGCTATGCCATTGTGCGTTACCGGCTGATGGATGTGGACATCATTTTCCGCCGCGGCATTTCTTACACCTTGGCCACGGCGGGCATTGTGGGATTGTATTTCGGCCTCATCGCCCTGTTCGCGGATTTCTTCCGCGCCACCTTTCCCCCCATCAACAGCCGCGGCGCCTGGGTGGTGGCGATTGTGCTCACCGCCATCCTGTTTCAGCCGGTAGTGAACTACATCCAGCAATGGGTGGACCGGTTTTTCAATCGCGAGCGTTATGATTACCGGCGCACGCTGCTGGAGTTCGCGCGTGAGCTCACTTCCGAATTGCACGTTGACACCCTGCTCGAGCAGATTTCCGATCGCCTGTCGGAAACCCTGGGCGTGGACCGGCTCGCCGTATTCCTGGCGTCGGAGCCGAACGGCTTCCGCCTGGTGCGCTCGCGGGGGATGAACTTCACCGGCAGGACCGATACGAGTTTCCTTGACCCGGCTCAGCCTGGCCTTGTGAAAGGCTACCTATTCTTTGACAGCGTCAAGCGCCCTTATGGTTTTTCTCCTGCGGCACAGAAATCCATTGAACAACTCAAGCTTCACTATTACCTGCCCTTTAAGGTCAAGGAGCGCACGCTCGGTTACCTGGGGCTGGGCAAAACGCGCGATGGTGATTACCTCTCCAGCGAAGATATTGATCTCTTGCAAACCATCGCCGGTTACGTTTCGATCGCTTTGGAGAATGCCCGCCTGTATGAATCGCTGGAGATACGGGCGCGTGATTACCAAGCCCTGCGCGATTTCAGCCAGAACATCATTGAATCCATCAACGCCGGCGTGCTGGCCTGCAACCTGGAAGGCTCCGTGGAGGCTTGGAATACCGCCCTGGAGCGGCTCTATGGCATCAGCCGGGACGAGGCGCTGGGGAGAACTCTGGAGGCGATCTTTCCCCCTGAGCTCAGGGCCGAGTTGTCGCGAGTTTCCGATCCCCACCACACGCTCAACTTGTATAAATTCCGCCTACGCAATGCGGAGGACCGGGCCCTGATCGTGAATCTCTCCGTGGTCCCGCTGATTGGGAAAGAAAACCAGGTTATTGGCCGGTTGTTGATCTTCACTGATCTGACCGAACGCGTAAACCTGGAAGACCAGTTGATGCAGGCCGAAAAACTCTCATCCATCGGCCTGCTGGCGGCGGGCGTAGCCCACGAGGTGAATACTCCTCTCGCGGTCATCACCTCCAACGCCCAGTTGCTGATGAGGCAGATGGATCCCGGTGACCCCCGCACGCGCACTCTGGAAAAAATCATCGCCCAGGCGTTCCGCGCTTCCGAGATTGCTAACAACCTTCTAAAGTTTTCGCGAGTCGACGGCAGCGAATACTCCGACTTGGACGTGAACCGCGTGATCAGCGAAAGCCTCTCCCTGGTTGAGCCTATGCTGAAGGCCGCCAAGATCACCGTCAATACCCAATTGAAAACCTCGCTGCCTGCCGTGTACGGGAATGCCGGAAAACTCCAGCAGGTTTTTATGAACCTGATCATGAACGCGCGCGATGCCATGCCCCGCGGCGGTGAACTGACCATTGCCACGGAGGCTGAGAATTCTACCGTGCACGTGGAGGTCTCCGACAACGGCGTCGGAATCCCCGCTGATCACCTCAACAAAATCTTCGATCCCTTTTTTACCACCAAGGCTACCAGTCGGGGCACAGGTTTAGGCCTCGCGGTGACCTACGGCATCATCCGTGAACATTCCGGATCGATCCAGGTGGACAGCGTGGTCGGTCGCGGGACGACCTTCCGGCTGGAATTCCCCCCCGTTAGGAAACCTGTGAATGTCGGCTAAAGGCTCCATTCTCGTTATTGACGACGAGACAGAAATTCGCGAAAGCCTCGAGCAACTTCTGATATTCGAAGGATACAAGGTGGATTCTGCCGCGACCGGCGACGAAGGCCTGGGACGTATCGAGAACGGCCTCTTCGATCTCGTGTTGCTTGATATCAATCTGCCTGACCGCAATGGCCTTGACTTGCTCCAGCAGATCAAGCGTGACTCTCCGGAAGTCGGCGTCATCATGATCACGGCCTATGCGTCCACGCAGATGGCCTTTCAGGCTTCCAAGCAGGGTGCGGACAGTTACGTGACCAAGCCTTGGGACAATGACAAGCTATTATTAGAGATCCGCAACGCGCTCGACAAATCGCGCCTCCAGCTTGAGAACATCCAACTCCGCCGCGCCCTCAAGCGTTATGACCTGCCCAACGTTGTCGGCAAGAGCGAAAAGATGCAAAAGGTGATGGACCTGATTACGCAGGTCGCTGCCAGCCGCGCCACGGTGTTGATTACCGGCGAAAGCGGGACCGGAAAGGAACTGGTCGCCAAGACCATCCATGCTACCAGTCCCCGTGCTGATCGCCCCTTTGTTCCCGTCAATACCGGTTCCATGCCCGTCGATCTGCTCGAAAGCACACTTTTTGGGCACGTCAAAGGCGCTTTCACTTCCGCCATCGCCACCAAGCGCGGGCTTTTCGAAGTCGCCAACCAAGGCACGATCTTCTTTGATGAGATCGGGACCGTGGGCGTGGAAACTCAGACCAAGTTGCTGCGCGTGATTCAGGAGCGCGAGTTCATGCGGCTGGGCGGCACGGAAACCCTCAAGGTGGACGTGCGCATCCTCGCTGCCACCAACGCCGACCTGCGCAAGATGGTGGTGGACGGAAGATTCCGCGAGGATCTGTTCTACCGCTTGAACGTCATCACCGTTAACTTGCCGCCGCTACGTGAACGTAAGGAAGACATTCCCCAACTGGCCGAGCATTTTCTGCGGAAATTCTGCGCCGAGAATGGCCGCCCCGGCCTGCAATTTACTCCCGAGGCCCTGAAGGTCATGATGGATTACGCTTGGCCTGGAAACGTCCGCGAGCTTGAAAACGCTGTCGAGCGCGCGGTGGTGTTGGCCTCTGGCCCCTCGTTGGGGACGGAACTTCTTCCCGAGCAACTCTTCCTGAACGGCGCGCGCGAGACAGGAGCGTTTCCTGCCGAAAGCTTCGACGGGCGCTCGCTGTTTGAGATTATGGAAGGTTGCGAGCGGCGCATTATCCTGGAGATGCTCACCCGCACCAACTGGAGCCAGACGGAAGCCGCCGAGCGCTTCAAAATTCCCCTCTCCACCCTCAACCAAAAAATCAAACGCCTGCAAATCGACGTCAAGCGCCGCCGCGAGGCATAAGAGTCGTCTGTCATCAGTTGTCAGTAAGGAAGGCCCTGCCTTTCGGCTGTTACCGAGAACTGATTATTGACTACTGGCGACCGTTTGCGCGTTTCACTGCACCCAAAACGCGCTGGCGTTGCGAAAATGCTGGGTTGAGAAGAAGAGGTCGGTCATAATGAGGGAGTTGTATCCGATGTGAAGAATGATGCTGGGGGCAAGGCTACCGGTCGCGCCGCGCGCCAGCGAGAACACCGGCGCCCACCACCAGGATCATGAACAGGTGATTCCACGCATGCCAATATTCCGGAATGTGCAGTCCGGCAAACAGGACGGCCGTGGCGACCACCGCAAAACGTATTCCCACCGAGCCTTCAAAGATGGCGAACAGCAGGCCGCGGAAAACCAACTCCTCAACCACCGGGGCGACGCTAATGGCGAACGCGCCAATGGCGAACGAGGCGGTTCTGGAATTGAACAACTTCTCCAGGGGGAAATCCCTGCGTGTCCGGCCGCATCAACAACGCCAAGCTGATGGCTACGGCGAGGCCGACTCCACCCAGGAGATATCCCGCCACCTGCCTGGCCGTGGGTTTCTTCCACCCCAAAGATTCCCAGAAAGGCTGATGATGCTGGAGCTTGGCCAACAGAAAAAGGAAGCCCAAAATGAACACGTAGAAAATGCACTGCTGGATCAGCAGGAAAACGGTATCGGATCTGCACCGCATCCGCCCGCGCGTGCCATCCCGCAAACGGGCTCAGCACAACGAAACCGATCAGCACGCCAAGGGCTGACACCAGCAGGGCGAAGGGGATGAAGGCCACAAACAACAGCAGATCGCGCGGCTTCCAGATCTCCCGTGGCGCGAGCGGCAGGGGAGAGTTGTGGCGGAAGGCTCTCCGCCGGCGCGCACTTCGCTTTCTGCGGAAAGATTCTCAGGATCGGTCGGCATATTCACGTCAGGTAGGGGCGAGCGGCGCTCGCCCCAGGGCCGAACGCCGTTCGGCCCTATCAGGATGCAGCCTCATGAGCAGAAAGTTTTCATGGAGACAGCAGTGGGTTTAAACTTCTCGATCAGGGCGCGGTCCTCCGTGACCAGGGGAACGCCCAAGTCGAGCGCCAGGGCCACAAACTCGCAATCGTAAGCCGCGCAACCCGAACCGGCAGCCAGCCGGAGAACCCGCGAAGAGTCCATTTGATAACCGTTGTCTTTCATCAATCGTTCGGCGCGGTTCATAATGCTCAGAATTTCGTCCAAGCTCAGAAACCCATGGCGCAACGACTGAATCAGCACGTTTCGGAGCTCAGACCGCCAGAGCGCAGGGGCGATCCACTCCGGATCCTTTTGATACACCGCGCGAGCGTCCGGCGTGAAGCCGCTTTTGATCAGAAAGTATGCGATGAGGTTCGTGTCAGCGACGATCAAGGGCGTCCTTCATTCTTGGCTGCACGTAAGAACTCCTCCGTGAGATTCACGTAGGGCATTCGTTTCCGCATTGCATCTACCTCTGCCAGAAATTTCTTGGGGTCCACGCGATGATGACCCCGAGAACCTTTTCCAAGCAGGAAATGGCCTCGCTGTTGATGCTGCGCCGGTGCTGTGCGGCACTCTCCTTGAGCCGCTTGTGAAGCTTTTCGGGAACGATTCTTGATGGTCAGTGTGGCCATGCTCAATCCTCGCTCTTCCAAAATGCATCCATAATGGAAGCATACGGCGGTTGTCAGATAACTGTCAAGAATGCCCGCTAGGGTATTGTCCCAATTTGGGTCGAATCGTTGCTTCTGCCACCTTTAGCTGGCCCTTATCGTGCTCCTCACTTGTCACTCGTCACCGTACTCGACCCGCCATTCAGCAGCGGCGCCAGTGCTTGGCCGGTGTACGACTTCTTTGTGCGCGCCACTTCCTCCGGGGTGCCTTGGGCCACGATGCGCCCTCCCTCCTCGCCGCCTTCCGGGCCCAGATCGATGACCCAATCGGCTTGTTTCACCACGTCGAGATGGTGCTCGATGATGATGACGGTGTTGCCGAGATCGGTCAGGCGATTGAGCACTTCCAAAAGCTGCTTTACGTCGTCGAAGTGCAGGCCGGTGGTGGGTTCATCCAGGATGTAGAGCGTGCGGCCCGTCTGGCGGCGGCTGAGTTCGCGGCCCAGTTTGATGCGCTGCGCCTCGCCACCGGAGAGGGTGGTGGCGGGCTGGCCCAGATGAATGTATCCCAGGCCCACGTCCACCAGCGTTTGCAGCTTCAGGCGAATTTGCGGAATGTTTTCCAGCAGCGGCAGCGCGTCTTTCGCCGTCATGTCGAGCAGGTCGGCAATGGAGACGCCCTTGTATTTCACCGCCAGCGTCTCGGAGTTATAGCGCCGGCCGCGGCACACTTCGCAGGTCACGAAAACGTCGGGGAGGAAGTTCATCTCGATGCGCCGCAGCCCCTCGCCCTGGCACGCTTCGCAGCGCCCGCCTTTCACGTTGAAACTGAAGCGCCCGGCGCGATAGCCGCGCTCGCGCGATTCCGGCAGCATGGCAAACAGTTCGCGAATGGGGGTGAAGACCCCGGTGTACGTGGCGGGGTTCGAGCGCGGCGTGCGTCCGATGGGCGACTGATCGATAACGATGATCTTGTCGAGATGCTCCAGGCCGGTGATGGCGCGGTGCGCGCCCGGCTCTTCGATGGCGCGATACAGCTTCTTGGCGATGGCGCGATGAAGGATATCGTTGACCAGCGTCGACTTTCCCGAGCCCGACACGCCCGTCACCACGGTCAGCAACCCCAACGGAAACGGCACGTCGATGTTCTTCAGATTGTTGGCCCGCGCCCCCAGCACCGTGAGAAACTTTCCGTTGGCAGCCCGCCGTTTGGCCGGCACTGGAATGCGCAGCTTGCCCGAAAGGTACTTCCCGGTCAGTGAATCCGCTGTGGCCGCGATCTTCTCGGGCGGCCCCGCCGCCACCAGGTACCCGCCCTGTTTGCCCGCGCCGGGACCGAGGTCAATCACATAATTGGCGCGGCGAATGGTTTCCTCATCATGCTCGACCACCAGCACCGTGTTGGCCATGTCGCGCAACTGCTCGAGCGTTTGCAGCAGACGCTGATTGTCGCGCGGGTGCAGCCCGACGCTGGGCTCGTCGAGCACATAGAGTACACCCCGAAGCTTCGACCCGATCTGCGTGGCGAGCCGGATGCGCTGGCTTTCGCCGCTGGAAAGAGATGACGCGGACCGATCGAGGCTCAAATAGCCAAGTCCCACGGCATTGAGAAATTCCAAGCGTTCACTGATCTCCTTCACAATGCGCCGTGCCACCAGTTCTTCGCGCGCTGTGAGCTTCAGCCCGACCAGCGCCTCCCGGGTCTTGATCACCGGCAGCGCGGTGAGGTCGGCAATAGAGAGGTTCATCACCGTCACGGCCAGGCTTTCAGGTTTCAGGCGTTTGCCCTGGCATTTCGGGCACGGCACGGCCGACATGTACTGGCTATACCACTCGCGGTAACTTTCCGAACTTGCTTCGCCATACCAGCGATCGAGCAGCGGCAGTATTCCCGAAAACACCGTTGATGCGGGCGCGCCCTCCGCGATTTTTCCGTAGAGCAGAAGATTCTGGATTTTCCGCGGCAGGCGCTCAAAGGGGGTTTTCAGGTCGAAGCCGATCTGCTCCGCGGCGCGCATCAGGCTGCGCTGGAGGAAGCCCGAACCCGCCCCGGGGCCGAGTCCGCCTTCCAGCAGCGGACGTGACCAGTCCACAATAACCTTGGCGGGGTCGAACGTGTACTGGCTGCCGAGCCCGCGGCACGCCGGGCACGCGCCATAGATGCTGTTGAAGGAGAATGAGCGCGGCTCGAGGGCGGGTATGCTCATGCCGCAATCAACACACGCCCATTCCTGTGAGTAAAGGTGTTCCTCACCATTCACCACCGCCACTTCCACAATTCCCTTGGCGAGCTTCATGGCGGTCTCAATGGAAGACGCCAGCCGGCCTTCGATGCCGGATTTCAGCAGCAGGCGGTCGACGACGGCCTCGATGGTGTGATTCTTGCGCCGGTCAAGTTTGATCTCCTCATCCAGTTGGCGCAGTTGCTTGTCCACGCGCACCCGCACGAAGCCTTCCGCCGCCAGTTGCTCGAAGAGCTTGCGGAACTCACCCTTGCGCCCGCGAACGATGGGTGCCAGGATCATCACGCGTTCGCCATCGCCGTTGGCTTCGCCGCCGTCGCGTAAAGCCATGATCGAAGCCACGATGTGCTCCGTGGTCTGACGGGAGATTTGGCGCCCGCACTGATGGCAGTGCGCCACGCCGATGGAAGAGTAAAGCAGCCGTAGGTAATCGTAGATTTCGGTGATAGTGCCCACGGTGGAGCGCGGGCTGCGGGTGGTGGTCTTCTGCTCGATGGAAATCGCCGGGCTCAGGCCCTCGACAGTGTCCACCTCGGGCCGCTGGAGTTGGTCAAGAAACTGGCGCGCATACGCGGAAAGAGTTTGTACGTAGCGGCGCTGCCCCTCGGCATAAATCACATCGAACGCCAAGCTCGATTTACCCGAACCGCTCAGCCCTGTGACCACCGTCAAGGTATTGCGCGGAACCTCGACGCTGATGTTTTTCAGATTGTGCTGGCGCGCGCCCCGAACCGTAATCCGGTCGATCATTCGCCCTGAACCCTACAGTGAGGAATTTCGTTAAAACGCCAATCTTCCATGCTAAGTCTGCATTGAGCGCCCGTCAAGCCGATTGCCGGGCGGGTGAGGGGTCCTACGCCGCCTCCTTTGTTAGTTTTCAGTCGCCAACACCATCTTCTTTTGGTGCAGAGAGACTCATGGTCACAACGCCAAAACTAAGAATTCTTCTTCCCTTGCCCCCTTGGGGGAGAGGGGGGTCGCAAGGCGGTGGGTGAGGGGGGGGATGTCTTTGCGCATATCACGATTCCGTAGATCTCATCCCGCGTGGCTGGACCATGCGAGGGGTCTTCTCGCCCATTGCGCTGTGTGGCAAGACCACATAGAATGAGCGCCTTTACAAAGAATGCAAGTGAGGAGCATGCTGAAGTCTTTAAGTGCAAAACTCGGCCACGTACTGGTCCTCTACGGAGCGTGGGGACTGTTCGCGATGTCGTTCCTGGACTCCTCACTGGTTCCATTTCCCGGTGTGAATGACCTGGTTCTGATTGTGATGGCAAGCAAGCGGCCCGGCTGGTGGCCTGTCTATGCCCTCGCAAGTACCCTGGGATCGGTCGGCGGGGCCTATCTCCTTTACGGAATGGCCCGCGGTGGAGGAAAGTTCTTTTTCCGCAAAACTACACCGCAATCCATCACCCACGCCCGGCGCTGGCTTGAGCGGAACGACTTCCTGGCGATTCTGGTGGCGTCGTTGCTGCCTCCCCCGGCGCCTTTGAAGGCGTTCATCCTCACCGCTGGCGTGCTGCGCGTCAACGCGATAAATTTCGGCTTGGCGCTGCTGGTGGGACGCGGGCTGAGGTTTGGCGCCGACGCCTGGCTGGGGGCGCGCTACGGCGTCCTGGCAGAGGATTACCTGCGCCACAACTTGGTCTGGGCCTCGCTGGCAGCCGTGATCATGATTGTCGGCCTGGCGCTGCTGCAACGGTGGTGGAGTCGGAGGTCTCGGGACTCGGGGGATGGGACACGGAATTGAAGTCCGACTGATAGTCCGCCGTCTCTCGGATCATCGAACTCCGGAAATCGGAGATTCACCCGAAACCCGAATCCCGAGCGTCATTCCCGTGGCGAGGCCGCAAAGTAGAAGCTTTCAGACAGTGTCTGTAGGTTCTTGTCTAGTTCCACTTCCAGCGTGAAACCTCGCGCCTGCTCCGCACTGTGAAAAAATCGCAAATCGCTCAAGCTTACCTGGTGGCCCTCTTCGCTTTCATCCACTTGTGCCCAGGGAAAGCGCGCAAAATTCAGAAAGATTTTTCCCGACGGCGTCTTCATCGCGGCCGCCAGCGCGGGGGACGGTTGCGGTTTTTCGAAAGTCCCCATTTCCTCCGGTACGCCATTGGCATCCAATGCATTCACACTTACAACGTGGAAAGATGCTTCGGTCTCCACTACGCCCGTCCAGGTGAAAGGATTCATTGCAACCGGCAGCGCGCTGAATCGTTTTGGGACCTCGCCGGAGTAGGTGCGGCTATCAAGGATGCTCAGGGCGCGGCGGTGAGCAAAATCGCGAATTCCCCAGAGCGCCACCATCGCGCACAGACAAAAGACGGCGCCGGGAACCAAACGCTGCTTACGCGCCCCCACTTCTTCTGATACCAGGCGAAGAAGCCAGGGCACAGCCAAGCCCAGGATCAAGAGAACGAGCAGAAGCGGATCGAAGATAAACATGATGTCCCACGCGTACCATCGTCCGCTAAAAGGCAGGAATGGGCGGACGCCATAGGCGTTGGTGAAATCGAGCAGCAGATGGCTGCCTGTTCCCATGAAGGCAGCAAGCAGCAGCCATCGGCTGTTGAGGGGAAGGCCAGTCTTGGGCTGGACCTTCTTCCCTATCCAATACATAAGACCCCAGATTATAATAGCTATAATGGTGATACCTATTAAAGAATGAGAAATCCCTCGATGGTATTTCAGGTATGTAATACTATCCTTAAGGCCGGTAAGCACGTCGATGTCGGGAGCGTTGGCGGCCAGGATCAACGTTAGTGTGGCAAAGCGTGTCTTGCGGTTCAGTCCCGTTTGGCTGATGGCGACGGCGGTCAGCGTGTGAGTTAGGTTGTCCATAGCTTCTGACTTAGGGCACGAGCAGGGTTAGCGCGTCGGGCACGATTTCGAAATTGGCGGGGATCACCCCCACCAGTTCGCCATCGAGCTCAAAGCGGATCGGCGCAGAGGTGTCAACGGGGGTGCAGAACACTTCGGTGCACTGATCAAGTGAGACGCCGTTCAGACGCAAATGTTGGCGAGCCAACACCGCCAAGGCATAGAGCAAATAGTGCAGACGGCTGCGGCTGGGGAACGAGCACACCGCAAAGCGCGGGTGGAAAAGACCCGCAGTGGGCGCCAGATGAAGCCACCCCGCGTAGAGCCGGGTGCGATGAATCACGGCGAATGTGCCCTGTCGTTCATGGCCGTTCAGGCGGCACGAGAATCTCGGAAACGAGTAGCGGACAAGCTGACGGAAGGCTTCCATGACGTAACCTGCCACGCCAAAATTGGTTTTCAGCCAGGAGGAAAGCTTGTACACAATCTCCGCGTCGTAGCCGATTCCCGCCACGCTGATGTAATGCCGGCAACAAGCCTGAGTGGCCAGTTCGCCGGAAGGCAACGTAGCTTGCACTTCTTCCCAGCGAGCACGCCCCAGAGCGATGCGACGCGGTGTCCAACGCCGGAACTGGCGAGCTGCGCGGACTGGATTGAGGGGAAGCCGCAATTCGCGCGCCACGATGTTCGCGGTGCCGCCGGGCAGAATGCCGAGGGGTACCCGGCTCAGCGCCAGGCCATTAATAACTTCGTTGATGGTCCCATCCCCGCCACAAGCCAGCACGATGTCAACGCCATTTGCGACCGCGGCCTGTGCCAGTTCGTGCGCCATGGCAGGTCCTGCTGTGGGCGCCAACTCGATCTCCAGCCCCGCCCTGGCGCAAGCATCGCGGCGGCTTGACGGACTTCACGCTCCCGCCCGGCAGGACGCCGCCCCGCAACCGGATTATAAATGAGGATGCCTTTTTTCAAGGGGAGGCCAGCGACTGCGGAAGGGGATTGACCCTCACAAGCAGGCGCAATCCTGGCACGTTACAGTCAAGCCGGAGCGCGCCGGCGGGTTCTCAATTTCACTTCATGACGAAGACCCCGGTGACAACCTTTCGGGCAATTAAGTCGCCGGATTTCTTGTCCTCGTCAGCATCCACCCACACTTCGTCGCCCAATTTCACGGACTCGAGCGAACTGCCTTTCCCGTCATGGATGAACTTGGTTTTCTTGTTGAACTTGAAAGTCTGATCCGATCCAACTTGGGTCTTGGTCAAGACCATCGCATCTTTAGTCAGCTCTTTAACGACGCCGTAAAGAAAATCCTCATAATTGCTCCCCGCGTTGGCGCCAGTTTTTTGTATCCCCAGCGGCGTACTCTCGGGTTCGCCGGAGGAGCCCCTCCCCCTCTGTGCGCCGGCCGGAGCGGCGAACCCCACCAACCCGATGACTAACGCTCCTGAAATAATCTGTAGCTTCACAGCCTGCTACTCCCGTGAATTTTATGTTCCTATCATAACACTAGCAGCCGCATCGCAGCCGTGTCAAGACTGCGGGAAACTGGGGGAAATGGGTACAAAACCGGCTCGGAACCGCAACCGGATTCGGCTTGGTTCGACCCACAATCCGGCCACCGGTTGCCCCGAGCTTTGGAAGTGCATATACCGTCCGCGATTATTTTTTCCGCATTCCGCGGCTTCCAAGGACGCTCTGGGCGGGGAGAGAAATACTCATCGATATGGAAACGGATTCCCTTGGATATACCCGCAACGCCTTCGATACTATGTTTGCGGGCTATCTACGGGGTCGTCGACGGGATGGATGGGATATCCACACCGCTGACAACCTTTTTGGCGTCATGAGCTCGCCGGTTTTCTTGTCCTTTTCGACGTCGATGTAAACCCCATCGCCCACTTTGAGCTTGTCGAGCGAACTGGCTTTACCGTCCTGAGTGAATTTGGTTTTCTTGTTGAGTTTGAAGGACTGGTCCACACCGAACTTGGTCTTGGTCAGGATCAATTCATTCGGGTTCTTTTCTTTGATAACCCCAAAAAGATAATCCTGATACTTGCGGGCGGTCGAGGTGGGGTCGCCAAAACGCCCAGTGCTCGACGTGATCGGCTGTTTGTCGGATTGCGGCGCCGCGGCCAGCGTGGCCAGGCACGCGGCTGCGAGCGTCGTCATAGCAATCATGTCGCAGTTTCATGACCGGTACTCCCCTTGGTAATTGACATTCCCTGAATGACACTAGCAGCCGCATTGCAGCCGTGTCAAGGCTGGGAAAAGCATGGAAGGTGGACGCCAAGCCAGCCTGCACCTAAAACGGGATTCCGCTTGGTTGACTTTCTTACCCCCATAAACCTGTAATCGATCGCATGCCGCACGGTTGCACTCACGGTATAATTGCGAAAGAGTCTTTGCCGTGAACCGTCCAAGGGATAAGGGAAGGCCGTGGCCAAAAACATCGAAAAGGAAATCGCCGAGCTGCGCGACAAAATCCGTTACCACGAGCACCGCTACTACGTGCTCGACGATCCGGAGATCTCCGACTTCGAGTTCGACAAGCTGATGCAGCGCCTGAAGGAACTCGAACTCCGAGCATCCTGATCTCGTCACGCCCGACTCACCGACGCAGCGCGTAGGAGGCGCGCCCGCCGCGGAATTCCCCAAGGTGCGCCACCCGGCGCCCATGATGAGCCTCGACAACACCTATTCGGTTGACGACCTGCGCGACTTTGACCGCCGCGTGCGCGAGTTGGCGGGCCGCGACCGGGTGGAATACGTGGCGGAACTGAAGCTGGATGGCCTTTCCATGGCGCTCACTTATCAGGATGGCGAGCTGGTACGGGGCGTCACGCGCGGTGACGGCGAGGTGGGCGAGGACGTGACCTCTAACATCCGGACCATTCGCTCCGTTCCGTTGCGCCTGGAGGCAAAGAAGCTGGCGCTGATCGGCCATCCGGCGCGATTTGAAGTGCGCGGCGAAGTCATCATGACCCGCAAGGCGTTTGAGCAGACCAACGCCCAGCGCGAGGCGGCGGGCGAACCAAAGTTTGCCAACCCGCGCAACTCCGCGGCCGGCTCCATCCGGCAGCTCGACCCGCGCATTGTGGCGGAGCGCAAGCTCGACATGTTCGTTTACTACTTCCAGGTGCACGGCGCCGAACTGCCGGGCGAGCACGCGCAGGCGCTCGAAACGCTCGCCAAGATGGGTTTCAAGGTCAATCCCCATTGGCGGCGTTGCCCGGCGTTTGACGATCTGTTGGCTTACATCCAGGAGTGGGAAACCAAGCGCGAAAGCCTGGATTACGAGATCGACGGGATCGTTATCAAAGTCAATGATACGCGGCTGTGGCAGGAGCTGGGGACAACCGCCAAGTCGCCGCGCTGGGCCGTGGCGTATAAGTATCCGGCGCGCCAGGCGACAACGCGCGTCATGGACATCCGCGCCCAGGTGGGCCGTACCGGCACGCTTACACCGGTGGCGGATTTGGAACCGGTGGACGTGGGCGGCGTCACCGTGAGCCACGCCACGCTCCACAACATGGACGAGATCGAGCGCCTGGGCGTGAAGATCGGGGACACGGTGCTGATCCAGCGCGCGGGGGAAGTGATCCCGCAAGTCGTCAAGGTGGTGAAGCACGCGGAGGACGGGCGCGAGTTCGTGATGCCCAAAAAGTGCCCGGTGTGCGGGGAGGAAGTGCATCGCGCCGAAGGCGAAGTGGCTTACCGCTGCGTCAATACGGCCTGCCCCGCCAAACTCAAGGAATCGCTGCTCTATTTCGCCGGGCGGCGCGCCATGAATATCGACGGACTGGGTGAGGCGCTGGTGGACCAGCTCGTGGACAAAGGTTTGGTGCATGATGTGGCCGACCTCTACATCCTGACGCACCAGCAACTCGCCGATCTCGAGCGCATGGGCGACAAGTCCGCACAAAATCTTCTGGATGAAATCGAGCGCAGCAAGCAGGCGGAGCTGGCGCGCGTGATCTTTGCCCTGGGCATTCGCTTTGTGGGCGAGCGCACCGGGCAGTTGCTGGCGAACCACTTTGGGTCGCTCGATAAGCTTGCCAACGCGACCGCTGAGGAACTGGTCGAAGCGGAAGAAGTTGGGCCGCGCGTGGCGGAGGCCATTCAGGAATTCTTCCAGGAAAAGCGCAACCGCGAGGTCATCGAGAAACTACGCAAAGCCGGCTTGCAGTTTGAGCAGGAGCAAACGCGCAAGACGGAGGGCAAGCTGGCGGGAAAACAATTCGTGCTGACCGGCACGCTGCCGACCTATTCGCGCGATCAGGCCAAACAGATGATCGAAGAGAGCGGCGGGCGCGTGGTCGGTTCCGTCAGCAAGAAAACCGATTACGTGGTGGTGGGTGCCGACCCTGGCTCCAAACTGGAAAAGGCGCGCGCCTTGGGCATCAAGACCCTGGATGAGATGGAGCTGCGGGAATTATTGCGAAAGTAGAAGGCGGCCTTGCCGCGGGAACGGGAAACAAGCGCCTCAACGAATTCACAGGACAGGATCCTTTGCGCAGTTTATCTCGAGCGGAGAGAGAGCAAGAGGCTTCGCTGGGCTCATGATGGCAACGGTGAAGCGTTTTTCCGCAGCCTGTTCGGCCCCATCGAAATCCCGGCTGCCCCCCAGTGTTTGTCCAGCGCCCGGATTGCCGGTTGGGCCAACCGCGCTTGACTAACCCCCCGTTGAGGTCTACTCTCGAATCAAACGAGTCCGCCCGAACCTCGCGAGAACGGGCCCCACGGAGGGCTGCTGACATGACTACATCTGGTTCAATTCTTAAGCTCGAAACAGATTAACCGGGAGGTGCGCTATGCTTTCCGTTCGCTTGGTGCAAATGATCGAAGACCATGCGGAGGAGTTGACCCGGGAGCTCATTAAGGACCTCCAGAGCAATCCACGAACCCCGCATTACCATCACCTGACCTACGAAGAGTTACATTATCGGACCCACTCAGTTTATCGGAATCTCGGCCATTGGGTTAGCCAAGGGAGTGAGGAACCGATTGCGGCTAATTACGCGGACTTGGCGATTCGCCGTTATGCGGAAGGTGTTCCCCTTGAGGAAATTGTTTTTGCCCTGACCTCGACGAAAAATCATCTCTTCGCATACGTTCAAACGACCGGCCTGATGGATTCCGCTGTCGAACTGCATCAGGAGAGGGAACTCCGGCGCCTAGTCGCAAACTTTTTCGATAAGGCCGTCTACTATACAGTAAGGGCGTACGAGCGCGAGGCGGCCTTATTCCATCCGAGGACCGCGGTGAAAGCGGCAGCCTGATCGTACCCGTCACGCCTTTCGCAGCGACGAATTTAGTCAGAGGTCAGCGTTAGGATGAAAGTGTAGGAAGCGCGTTCCTATTGCGGTGGTCACGCCGGAGCCGGTGTATAGTGTGTCGCGACGTTTGTCCTCGGGTCGTCGGCCGAAAGGTCGAGTGTGTTGTGTTCGCCGGATCTCCATTTGTTCGTGATTGAGCAGCGATTCCGCGCCTTCCACCATTTTGACCCCCGCCACTTGGCAGCGGCCAGGGGCTCGGACTCCCACAAATCCCCATCGACAGTCGCGATCGGTCTCGGTAGTCACGACGAGGCGTAGGGTGGGGGCAAGGGTGACGGCTTGCTGGTGGCTTAGGCGCGCGAGATTTCAGAGTCAAGTTGTCGGTTGTCCGCTATTATTTGGGAATGGCCCCGCCGCGGCTCTACCAGTTCGGGGCAAGGAGCGTCATGAAGATGCGCATTGCCGTTTCAGTTTCCGAAAAGGAGAAAGCCCGGCACGCTCAGTCGCCTTATGTCCAAGCTCTCCTGGCGGCGGGCGCTGAGGGAAGCGAAATTGAACTTGTATCAGCCTCTGACGCCCCTCGCGTGCGCGCCGGAGATTACGATGGAATCTTGTTCACCGGCGGGGAAGATGTGGATCCCTCCTTTTATGGCGAGAAGAAGCAGCACGAAAGCGTTCATGACCACCGACCGCGTGACAAATTTGAGTTCTCTCTGCTTGAGGGCGCCTTGGCGCGCCGCACTCCCATACTGGGCATTTGCCGCGGCGTGCAGATGATCAATGTTGGGTTCGGCGGCACGCTCTACCAGGATATGAAGGAGGACGCCGACCCACAGTTTGAACATCGGCAGACGGATCTCGGCAAGTCGCGGCAGGAACCCACCCACACCATCCTCGTGACGGATCCTGAATCGGGTCTGGGGGCGATCGTTCAGGGCGCTTGCCGCGTCAACAGCCTGCATCACCAGGCGGTCAAACGGCTGGGGCGGGGACTGAAGGTAACGGCGCGTTCCGAGGATGGATTTGTCGAAGCCCTGGAATCCGCCGGAGAATATCCTTTCCTGATGGCGGTGCAGTGGCATCCGGAGGAGATGGTCAGCAACTCCGTCGAGCAGCGCGAAATTTTTGTGCGCTTCGTGGCGAAATGCCGCGAGAGAGCCACGCGAAGATAACTCCGAAAAACCACGGGTGCGCTTTTTTCAGTGGTCTCTGTCCGCTCGGTGTTTAGCCTATTCTTCGCAAAAGGATTTCACAAAAGGGGTCACAGCGTTCGCGGGGAACAGACGTGGATAGAAGCCGCGGGTCAACAGGCCAAGGAACAGTAGTCCCTGCCCGCGTAATCAGAGCAAATTGTATGCGCTGGCGGTTGGCCGCAATGAAGAGGAGCGAACTGATGGACGAACTCGCCATCGAGCCACGGGAAGTACACGACATGATGGAGAAGGGTGTGAAATTCTTTCTGCTCGACTGCCGCGAGCCGTGGGAGTATCAGACCGCCCGCATCGAGGGGGCCACGCTCATTCCGATGCGCCAGATTCCGCAAAAGCTCGATGCCATTCCGAAAGACCAACCTGTGGTGGTTTACTGCCATGCCGGTGTGCGGAGCTTCAATGCAGCCGCTTGGCTGAAGCAACAGGGAGTAAACGCGCTCAGCATGAGCGGCGGCATCGATCGATGGTCAAAAGAGATCGATATCAAGGTGCCCAGATACTGAAAGAAACGTTCCAATCAACAAGTTCGTACTCAGCAAAAATCAAAACGGGAAGAGAAGATACCGCCATGCCCAAACTGAAAATGTATCTCAAACCCACCTGAACCAGTTGCCGCAAAGCAAGAGGTCTCTTGCTGGAAAAAGGTGTGGAACTGGACGAACACGACTTAGGGAAGGACCGGTTGACGGCGGAACAACTCGACGCCCTGATCGGCCGCCGCAACTATATCGACTTCTTGAACCCCCGGAATGAACTGTACCGCCAACGAAAGATGAAGGAACATCCACCGGTGCGTGATGAGGCGCTGAAGCTCATGGCGCAGGAACCCAACCTGATCCGCCGGCCCATTGTGATTCGCGGCGGCCAAATGGTTCTGGGCTACGACGAGGAAGGCCTGCGCAAACTCGCGAAGTGAGAAGTAGCAAGCTATCACCTCGACCTTGTAAGCCGCCGGCGAGGGTGGTGGGTCAATTTGATGTAGAAGGCAACTTTACGCCGCCACTTAGCGAGGCAAAATCGCCGCTACAGCATCAAATTGACCCACTACCGCCGAAAGCAGTGCGACATTCTCGTGCGATTTGTGGCGAAATGCCGGGAGGGGACTGCGCGACATGTCGGCCGCATATGAGAAAGTAGCTATCGAGAAGTTCAAGGCGGCCTGGATTGCCGCAGTGAGAGCCAGTGATGTCGATCGTCTGTTGGCCATGGTAACGGATGACGTGGTAGCAATGCATCCGAACAGCAAGACGACACAGGGAAAGCAGGAACTCGCCGACGATTTCCGCCGGTTCTTTGCGAAATTCCGGATGGACTAGACCGCGAACTCCGAAGAAACCGTCGTAGCCGGCGAATGGGCCTTTGACAGAGCTCGCGTGAGCACGAAGGTCATGCCGATTGCACGCGGTGAGCCGTCACAGGTTAACTCGGAGGTCATCGTGATCTTGCGGCGCGACGCCGATGGGTTCTGGAAGCTCGCGCGTTCGATAGCCGTCATCCGTTAGCACGGGGGGACCCTCGGATCTTAACCCCGAGAGCGTTCCCCGCACGTTGGCCATCACGACGCGAGGCACCGGAAGGGGGCGTACGCAGCGCCCCTCCGCCTGGCCGCGCACTTGTCTCTAGCCAAAGCTCCCCTCGGGGGCTATGCTTACCCCGTCGTCCGAAGCCCCAAGGAGCGAGGGACCATGCCGACCAAGATTGTTTTTGTGCAAGGCGACATCACTGAGATGCGGGTGGACGCAATTGTCAACGCCGCGAGTACCGACCTTACCATGGATACGGGTCTGGCGGGCGCCATTCGACGCAAGGCGGGAGAACGCATTCAAGAGGAGTGTGAGCGCGTGGCGCCGATCCGCCTGGGAGAAGCGGCGGTGACCACGGGTGCGAATCTGCAGGCCCTTTTTGTAATTCATGCTGCCAGCATGCGGCCGGATGAGAAGGCCACGGCGGACTCCATTCGGCTCGCGACCAGTGCCAGCTTGATGCGGGCGGAGGAGAAGGGGATTCGGAGCATGGCCTTTCCCGCCATCGGTACGGGTGTGGCGGGTTTTCCCCCCGTGGAATGTGCCCTGATCATGGTGAAAGCAGTGCTCGAGCACATCGCGGTGCGCACGAGTCTGGAGAAAATCTACTTTGTGTTGTTCGACGACGCGACACTCAAAGTGTTTGAAGGAACTTACCAACGGTTAACTGCCCGCCCGGCGGCAAGGCCGCTGCAAATCTGAGTTTCCCTTGAGCCACACACCTCTCGAAGAACTGCTTCTCGACACCCTGCGGCGCACCGGCCGGATGACCTTTGAGCGCTACATGGCCCTGTGTCTTTATCATCCTGAATTCGGATACTACACCCACGGACGTGAGCGCACGGGTGTGGCGGGCGACTACTTTACCAGTTCCGATCTGCATCCGGTGTTTGCCCGTTTGGTGGCGCGGCAGGCCGCCGAAATGTGGAACGTGATGGGGTGTCCACGGCCTTTTACCTGGGTGGAGATGGGCGCAGGGCGAGGCCTCTTTGCATCCGATTTCTTGAGCTGGACAGCAGGGGCATTGCCGGAATTCGGCGCAGCACTCGATTACGTTGTCATCGAACCGGGCTCTCAGCAGCGCCAGCGTATTGAAGCACGGCTGGCTGGCATGGGGGCGAAGGACAAGGTTCGAATGCTCGCCAATCTTGAGGAACTACAGCCTGTCACGGGGGGCTTTTTCTCGAACGAACTCGTTGACGCATTTCCGGTCAGTGTGGTCACGCGCACGGGGGGACATCTCAAGGAAATTTACGTCATCGCTGAGGGCGACGTCCTCGGCGAGAAGCCCGGCCCGATCAGCGACCCTGCCGTCGCGGCTTACGTCGCCCGGTATGCCCATCAACTCGAGGAGGGCCATCGCGTCGAGGTAAACCGGCAGGCCCAGGCGTGGATTCACGCAGTTGCCGCAAAGCTGACTTACGGCTTTGTGCTGACCATTGATTACGGAGACATGGCAAATCGGCTGTTCACCCCCGATCGTCCGCGCGGAACGTTGCTTGCTTACCGTGGGCACACCGCGGCAGAGGATTTCTTTACCGCGCCGGGTGAAACGGATTTGACGGCGCACGTGAACTTCAGCTCGCTGATCGACGCGGGCAAGGCCGAGGGGCTGGAGTTCGCGGGGTTCACAACCCAGGAGAGATTTCTGCTGGCGCTCGGAGAAGCTAACCAACTTGCGGATGTTTACGATCCGGCCCAAACGGATCTTGAGATGTTACAGGCGCGGTTAAAACTAAAAAGGTTAATCTCTCCGGAGGGAATGGGAAACATCTTCAAGGTGTTGGCCCAGCAGCGTGGGGTTCCCAGGGCCGGGCTCACGGGATGGAAATTCGAACGGCAGAAGTCAGAAGGCAGCAGCTAGAAGTCAGGGGCTACGAGTTCGCCCCGTGCCCTCCCGTCGAAGGCACGCTTGCCACCGCCCCTCCCCCTTCTTCTCGCTTCTAACTTCTAACTGGTCTGCGCCGCGGGCTTGTAAGGTTTTTGGATATAGCGATTGGCCTCGTCAAGCGCTCCCTGAGTGTTGTCGTTAGTCTGCAGGGCGCGCTGATATTCGTTGAGCGCGCGATCGCGCTGGCCCGTCACGTCGAAAATCTTGCCAAGTTCCAGGTGCGACCATACTTCAATCCACTTGGGGTCCAAATCGCCATCCAAGCCGCGCCGGAATTCTTCCATCGCCGCATTGTAATTGCGCAGCTTGAGATGGATTTCACCCAGCCGGTAGTGGGCGAGGGAGCTGTTGCTGTTGATTTGGAGTACCGCCTGATACTGCTTGATAGCATCCAAATAGGCCTGTTCCTGCGCCAGTTGATCGGCTCGCGCCATCTCAACTTGGTATTTTGTCTGGTCATCGAACTTCAAGATGCGGCTGGCGGGGTCGACCAACACGCGCAAGGGCTTGGTACGCGTATCGATGGTAAAGTCCGCAGTGGTTCCGACCATTTCTATCCGCTGGGTAATGGGTTTGGAGCCCTGACACACGACCCGAACCTCCACTGGCATCCGGAAGATATCCAGGTCCTGCTGCATCTTGCCCACTACTTGATAGCCTTTTTGCAGCCTGTAGACAGCCCAAGTGCGCTTAAATTGAGGCACGCCGGTGGAGTTGACCCATTGCGCGAAGAAAAATGTCAGCTCTTGTTTGGAGGCTTTTTCCGCCAGGCGTTGAAACTCGTCCGCGCTGATAGATTTCCAGGCATATTGCTCCGCCATCGTTCGCAGGGTCTTGTGAAAGGCCTCGTCACCTATCACCCAGCGGAGCATGTGGAACACCATGGCGCCCTTATCAAAAACAATCGACTGATACTCGGGGGTGAACTCATGCAGTTGTCCGGCTTGCGCGATGGGCGTCACCTCCTCGTGGGTCAGCGCACCAACGGCCGTTTCGCGCATCAGATCTTCAAAGGCCGCGTCCCCCGCTGCCTGCTGCACGTATAGCGCTTTGGAGTACTCGGCGAGGCCATCATCGAGAAACACATCGTTGGGGGTGGCGGGACTTACCAGGCATCGCCACCACAAGTGCGAAATCTCTTGCGCCAACAGCCGGTAATTGACCGGGTTCGTAAAGGCACGCGGGGCGAGCGCCACCAGCCCGGGGGCTGTGTATCCCCCCACGGTATCGTCGCCAATTTCAACGATGTCCAGGTGAGAGCTAGGTAGCGGGCCGAACACCGAGCTATAAAAGGCCAGAATCCTGGCTGCAGTGTCGCCGTAATTGGCGGCAAGGTTTTCGTGGCCGGCCTTGAGGTAAAGGGCGATGTCGGCTCCGATTGCCGTGGCCGGCTGTACCACATATTGACCCGCAATCACCGTTCCCGGAAACGAGGACTTTTCGAAGTCGTAGGTGTAAGTAACCTTCCCGGGTTGGCGCACCGGCAGAGCAGCCTTCCCGGAGGCGATCACCGTCTCATCCGATGGGACAGTAATATTCATTGTGGCCGAAAAGCGGTTCAGGCTAAAGTCGCTGACGGGGAACCACCGGGCCGGATAGAGAAGATAGGATCCTTCCGGCCCTATGTAAGCCACTTTGATGCCTTCCACCGGGCTGCCGTCGGCGGAATTGAGCATTCCCCCGTAAGTCACGGTGATCGAGGCCGGCTTTCCAGCCGTCATGGGGTTGATCAACGAGAGGTTCAGTGCCTGGCCGTCCTGCTTGAAAGCAACCTCCTGGCCCGTGCCATCCACAATCTTTTCGACGCGCAAATTGCTGTGCAGTTCAAAAGCCAGCGTGGTGATATCCGAGTTGGGGACGATATCCACGCGCGCTTTGGCGCTCAGGAGGTGTTGGGAAGGAAGTAGCTCCGCGTCGATGACGTAGTTCTTCACCTCGAAGCGCTGTGCGGCGCTTTGCGCCCGGCTCCATGACGGAGCTATTGCCAGAACCACACCCAGAAAT
This sequence comes from uncultured Acidobacteriota bacterium, assembly GCA_963825395.1. Lineage (GTDB taxonomy): Bacteria > Acidobacteriota > Terriglobia > UBA7540 > UBA7540 > Bog-366. The sequence goes on from CAWGTQ010000016.1 coordinate 500,465, forward strand.
CCTGCCTGAACCATCCACCAGGGATGCCAGCGGATGGCGCGCGAAAGCGCTGCCAAGGTCAAGGATCCAAATCGAGTCATTCTCGGCTCCCCTTGCGAAATCGTTCCGGTGCGCCCCACGCTGGCGCGGGTACTCTGGCAAGGAAGTGTTCGCCATGCCTGGCTCATCTTACCCCTCATTATCAGCGAGAGAATCTCCCTGATCTTGGTGCGTCGAAAGCGTTTTTGCTCCCCATCCTAACCGCTGCGTTAGGGCGTGCGGTGGTTTCCTTCCAGCAGCCAGCGGGAAATGTAACCCTTGAATTGGATTATGGGGCAGACTGCCGCGTTGCTTGCCGCCAAAATCAATTTCGCTGGAACCGGCATCGCTCACCCAGCCTTGCCGGCTGTTTGGGAAGCCTGGAGCACCTCCACTATCGTGTCTGCAGCACGCCCGAAGGCTCCTCCCTGTCCCAACCGAGGTTTTAAGGCTTGAAGCCCCCGGACCATTTCCTCCCGCGCCCCCGGATGGTCCAGCAAATATTCTACCCGTGCGGCCACATTGGCGGCATTGAAATCGTGTTGCATCAGTTCGGGCACAAGCTCTTTCTTCGCCAGGATATTCACCATGCTGTAATAGGGAACATTTACCAGGAGTTTCCCAACCAACCAGGTCAGGGCGGATACGCGGTAAACAACCACCATCGGAAGTTCACGGAATGCCGCCTCCAGAGTGGCCGTTCCGCTCGTTACCACCGCAATCTCCGAATGTTGCATCGCGTCGTAGGTTGCGTGAACCGCCGTGCGGACCGTGGCCCGGCCCACATAGCGCTCGAGCAGGGTTGCTTCCAGCCAACGCTTGTCAATAGTGGGCGCTACGGCTACGACGAACTGCAGTTTGCGATCCAGGGCCAAATGCGTGGCCGCGTCAAGCATTATTGGCAGATTCGTAATGACTTCCTTCCGGCGACTTCCGGGCAGGAGTGCGATCGTCTGGACGGAGGCGTCCAGCCCCATGTTCGCAAAGAACTCTTGACGGGTCAGGTGCGGCCGTACCATGTCCACCAGCGGATGCCCTACGTACTCCACCGGCACGCCCGCCCGTTGGTAAATCTCCTCTTCAAAATCGAAGATGACGATCATCTTCGCAATGCGTTCCTTCAACTTCTGGACGCGCCCTTTGCGCCACGCCCATACCTGGGGGCTCACGAAGTAGACAACAGGTATTCGCCGCTTCTTGAGTTGCCGCGCCATCCGCAGGTTGAAGTCCGGAAAATCGATCAGGATAGCAAGCTGGGGTTGCCGGCGGTCGACTTCATCGAGGAGTTGGTGGAAAGCGCGATAGACGCGGGGAATTCCGGAAACGATCTCCGTGATGCCGGCGATAGCAATCTGGTGGGAATCCACCGCGGTGTCCACCGCTGCCTGGCGCATGGCTTCACCGCCGCAACCGAAGACTTTCAGACCCGGTAATCGCGCCTGAAGAGCCCGCGCCAGACCCGCACCGTAGATGTCACCGGAGCGCTCACCGGCTACGATCATGATTTGGGGAACGGATCTTGGACTTTGGGGGACGGCGTTCATGATTTGAGAGAGATGTCTATTCCATTATGCACGAAAAATCCTGCAAAAAAGCAAATTGAACTAACAAATTAACGTCACAAATCCGCTGCTTTCTGCAAAAGTCGTGTCGTTCAGACATAAATGTCGACATTTTTCCGGGTATTATGTCTATGTTTTGTTTGTTTTCATATATATACTGGCTTCGGTCGAAATCTTTTAACATCTTTACACCCGCGACCCGTGTGCCGTATCAACAAGAACCATCCTGCTTAACTTCCGTGGGTAGGCGACAATACGGTCAATTGCCCCTGAGGCCTTTTGTGACTCTTGGCCGTGCGTCAAGCCATTTAAGAATCTAACCTTCGAGCAGGTCCCTTGCATCGTGAAGAGGTTAGGCGTATGTTACGAGGTGACGCACAAGTCAAAATCGAAATTCCAGCTTAACGCATGTGGTATCGGTCAGAAGGGTACCCAAAACCTCTTCCAAGGAGGACATGATCATGTCACCGAGGCGAAATCGCACGACCTTGGGGCTCCTTGATACGGTGGTTATACTTGTGTTGGCCTTCACCGCCGACCTGTTCCTACTGTGGATGGCCTCACAGATTCTCGGCCTCAACCTATTCGAACATCTGCCCGGATGGCTCATGGCGCTTTCGAAGAGCATATGGAGTTATGTTACGGGGGCAGCGAGTTCAATCCTTCTGGGCTTTCTTCGGCGGCGAATCAATACCAGTACCAGGACCCCCAATTACTTATTGTGGAGCGGCGGGACAGCTGCCGCCATTCTCCTGGCTCTGACTCTCGTCATGAGTTCGATTGTACGACCACTCCCCGTGAATGGCGCGGTGCAAACTAGCGAGTTTACTTTGAAGTTTTATGCCCGACCCCCGGGTAACGCTGATAAGGCAGGTCAGAGCCAGGGTTCTGACCTGGGTCCCCTCCTTGCCTTTCAGCAGAGGACCCCCAAAATTCGACAAAGAGAGAATATCGCACTTCAGCCTGGTGGGTTCTACAAGACAACAGCCGACTTGCCTTCTCGATGCGAACAATTCATGGCACGGGTGTATCGCGTTGCGACCGAGAGCGAGATGTTGGGTGATCCCACCTCACCTCCCATTGAGATCTCCTTCTTTCGGAGCCCCAAGGATCCCGTCGCGGCTAGAGTGGAAGTCATAGAGGAATGCGTGGACGGGAGCGGATGCTCCATCAGCAAAGTAGACCTCGGCTGGGCTTCGGACGGTAAGGCTTGCAACGCCTCAAGCAGCGGCTGGTTACCAGACTTCGTTGCCGTCGCCTACGCGCAAGAACAAGCGAGCGGTGGCGTGCAGCGTGGGTGGCGGGTTCCGTCCCTAGAGACACTGGACAACCAGAGGGATCGCGACAGAGTGGGATATACAAAGTTCGTGATTAAAACCGACCCCTTGCCGAGTCTGGGTCAAGCGGACTCTTTTACGTATTATATCAAGGTGAACGGAACGCCGATTTATGTCGATGGCTCACGCCCTGATGACATGATCCAGCCATTCAATGCTTCGGACGGTGTCAACTTTGCCTTTGCGCTGGAGAACTTGAATTTTTCCGGCGCAGACCACGGCTGCGAAAACATCAGTGTGCTTTTCGAGTTCCGGAAGCAGGGCCAGGTCATCCAGCAGGCTGAGGTGGCACGTAAATACGCCGCGCTACGGGACGCCGAGCGCGAAGCGGTCCAGTCCAAAGAAGGCATCAGCTTCAACTGGAGTGGCAACTATGTGAAACCGCAGCAGGAAGACCGGTTTGAAGTCTTCATCGTGTCCACTCCCGATGTGAACGAGGCAACTCGCATCAAGGGCCGCCTGGATAAGGCCGGACTGCGTTTCCACGATATGCAGGTCGTGGGCGTCGTTCGCCCCCCGCTGGACCGGAATGCGTATGCAGTGGTGGTGGGACTGCTGCAACCCACTGCGCAGGTCCGGTTTACTTTTGACAAGAACACCGGCAACGAACTGCTGAGCTGGGTAAAAGAACTGAGCCAGCAGCCGAAAATGTCGAGCCTCATTCATCGCACCGTCTTCCTCTACGAGATGAGATCCGGAGAGTCCGGAGTAGGAGCATACAAAGCGTGCGGTGACGGCACCCTCGCACGATTGCAACGCTAATGGACCTCTTCGTGGTGATGGGGGCAGGAGTGGGTGAAGATGGCAGCCCGAGCGGCGCCATGCGGCGGAGATTAGAGGCCGCTCTGCAATGCGGGGGGAAGTCTTCTGATCCTGTCTACTTGGTGACCGGAGGTCGAAAGGGTCGAAAGCCCGCGGAATCGCAGGTGATGAAATCGTACCTCCGGGCTGCCGGTATCCCGGACGATCGGATCTGGGTGGACGATGAATCGACCGACACACTTTCCTCAGTCGAGCGGTCAGTTAAAATGATCAAAGTTCGAGGCAACGTCGGGTCACTGACGGTATGCTCGGACCGTTATCACGTCCCCCGGTGTAGATGGCTATTCTATCTGCTCGGTGTGCCAACACAGTATGCCGCTATGCCGAGCGGCCGGGAAGCGAATGGGATCATTCGCTGGCTTTACTATTACCTGCGAGAAATTGCAGCTTTCCCCACTGATACGCTCATCTTGCTGGTCAAGCACTTTTCAGCACCAGCTTGATCGTCCATAGCCTCGGGATACTTCTGGAGCATCTGTGTGCTCCGCCGCACTGTGGCCGGGTCAGAAGGACTGGTCACAATGTTGGGAAATCAAACGGCCTACTCTCTCCGAAAGGCGAGCCGCGGTGTTTGCGGCATTTCGCATCACGTTGCGACAGTTTTGCACGGACGGGGCAGTAAGTGGCCTTTCCACCCGCACGGAGATACTGCCTTATCGTGTTGGTTTGCAGCCCAACAAAATGTAGAAACTCCAGGTACGGGCACGCCATGGCGTGCCCCTGGAGTTTCTACATTTAGGTCTGGCAAAGTAAGATTTCTATTGACAGACCGACCTGCCTTTACTACCTTCCTCCTGAGCTTTGGCTCCGGAGGTGCACGTGTCCGACGATCTCAAGGATTCCATTCTTTCGATATTCGAAGCTTCTCTCGAGGCTCAGTTGCGGGCTGTTCGCCGTCTCCGCGAGGGTTCTCCCGACCCCGCCGCGCCGCGCCCCCGCGCAAGTCTGTCCCAGGTGGACATGGCCTTTGACATACTCAAGAAGGCCCGCGCCCCCTTGCACGTCTCCGAGCTCTTGGCCCGCATCCACTCCACCTTCCACGTCACCGTCGATCGCGAGAGCCTGGTCTCTTCCTTGACCAAGAAGGTCGCCCGCGGCGATCGCTTTCTGCGCACCGGCAAGAACACTTTCGCCTTGCGCCCGGAGGTCCGATGACCCTCTTCACCGCCTGGTCGGAGATCGTAGCCGACTGGGCTCCCAGTTTCCCCCAGCCGCGCACCTTCCGTCGCGCCACGCGTCAAGCCTTGGGCGCCTTGGTATGTATGGGCCGACGCTGTCTTTCACGCATTATCTGGACGCAGGGCCGCCAGCAGCGCAGTTGGTCGAGCGAGTACTTTCTCCACTCGCGCTGCCGCTGGGAACCGCAGACGCTGTTCGCGGGCGTGTGGCGCCGCGCCTTGCCCTATTGTCCGGGTCGCCTGGTGGGCGTCGCCGTTGACGACACCCGCCTGCGCAAGACCGGACGCGCCATTCCCCAGGCACGCTATCACCGCGATCCCCTCTCGCCGCCCTTTCATCTCAACCTCATGCGCGGCTTGCGTTTTCTGCAAGCTTCCCTGCTGCTGCCCCTGCATCGGCAGGGCAACGTTAGTTGTCGCGCTCTGCCCGTGCGCTTTGAAGAGGCGGCGCCGCTGAAGAAGCCTCCGCGCCGAGCCCGTGCGGAAGCCTGGCAGGAATATAAAAGGATGAGCCAGCTCCATAATCTTTCGCAGCGATTGGTCGCGAGCATGGCCCCCTTGCGCCAAGCGCTGGATGAGGCGGGAGGGATCAGCAAGCTGCTGGTGCTGGCTCTCGATGGCAGCTTCTGCAATCGCACCTGTTTCCGGGCTCCGCGCCCGCGCACCGAGTTGATCGCCCGCGCCCGCAAGGATGCTCGCCTTTGTTTTCGCGCTGCCCCGCCTTCCCGGCGCTTTTACGATCTCTCCCCCTTTACTCCCGAACAGGTTCGCCAAGACGAATCGCGCCCCTGGCAGCAGACCAAGTTATTCTATGGAGGCAAGCGCCGCCGCCTCCGCTATAAAGAGGTGACAGAAGTCTACTGGCGGACCGGCGCCGGCCAGATCCCCCTCCGCCTCTTCGTCGTGGCTCCCACTCCCTATCGCAAACGGAAAAGCTCCAAACTCTACTACCGCCAGCCCGCCTATCTGCTCTCCACCGACCTGCGCCACTCCGCCCCCCCGTTGCTGCAAATCTACTTCGACCGCTGGCAGATCGAAGTCAACCACCGCGACGAGAAGGATACCCTGGGAGTCGGACAAGCCCAGTTGTGGAACATCGACGCGGTACCCAAACAGCCCGCCCTGGTGGTGGCCGCCTACAGCGCTCTGCTCCTGGCTGCTCTCCAAGCCTTCGGCACCGCACGCGGTGAGGCTTTTCAGGCCCTGCCCCGCTGGCGTCGCAAGGCCCACCGCCCTTCCTGCCTCGACCTGGTCACCCTCCTGCGCCAAGAAATGGTCGACCACCCCGAATGCGCCCAATCCCTCGGCTTTTCTCTCACCGACCGTGCCCTCACCCACGCCGCTGACGCGTGAAAATGTAGAAACTCCAGGGGCACGCCATGGCGTGCCCCTACAAGGGCGGCGGTCGCTGACCTCCGAATCGCCGGTCGCCTTGCGGCCCAAAGCCTTCGGGTGACGGGTCGAAGATCGACGCTATAGTTTGGGGCTTGCGTGTCCCGATTGCAGTCGATCAGTGACGTTCTGGCAAGGACTCCGTCCCGGCAGTTTCGGCGACCAGCCGCGCGGCCGGAAACTCCTGGTCCTTGTACTGAAGCTGATAGAGCTTGAAGTATATCCCACGCAGGTCAAGCAATTCTTGGTGAGTGCCCACTTCGCGCACATGTCCCTTGTGCATCACCACAATTTTGCTGGCATTCTGAATGGTGGAAAGCCGGTGCGCGATCACCAGCGAGGTGCGGTTCTCGATCAAGCGCCTCATTCCTTCCCGCAGCAAGTGTTCGGTCTCGGGATCCACGCTGGAAGTGGCTTCGTCGAGGACCAGGATGCGGGGATTGTGCGCCAGCGCGCGCGCAAAGGACAGCAATTGTTTTTGACCTACAGAGAGCGTTGCTCCCCGCTCCCTGACAGGCTCATCAAAAACTGCGGGCAGGCTCTCAATGAACTCCTCCAGGTTTACCTGTTGTGCCGCCGCGCGCACCTGTTGATCCGTAATGCCCTCGCTGCCTAGCCGGATGTTGCTCGCGATGGTTCCGGAAAAAAGGAACGGGTCTTGCAGCACGATGCCGAAATTCTTCCGCAAATCGCCCAGGCGCAATTCCCGGATGTCAATGCCGTCGAAGGTGATGCTGCCTTCTTGCACTTCGTAGAAGCGCAGAAGGAGGTTGGTGAGGGTGGTTTTTCCGGCGCCGGTGTGGCCCACCACCGCCACTGTTTCACCCGGCTCGATGGCAAAGCTGATGTTGTCCAGAACTTTATGGGCATCGTTGTAAGCGAACCCGACTTTATGAAACTCCACGTGTCCCTGTGGGTGCGCGAGAGGCTGGGGTTGTGGGGGGTCAAGGATCGTCACCGGCGTATCCAGCAGCTTAAAGACGCGTTCCGAACTCGCCATCGCCGCCTGCAGCAAGTTGTACTTGTCGCTCAAGTCTTGAATGGGGCGGAAGAATCGCTGAGAGTACTGAATGAACGCGATGGCCGTCCCCACGCTGACGATACCGCGCAAAGCCATTCCCCCGCCCATATAGAGAATAATGGCAACGGCGATCACTCCCACCAGTTCTACGGCGGGGAAGAAGAGCCCGTAAGCCAGGATGGAATCCTTGTAGGCCTCCATGTGCGCGCGGTTGGCCACTTCGAATTCGTCGAAGCTGTGGTCCTCGCGGTTGAAGAGTTGCAGCACCGGCATGCCGGTTAGGTGCTCCTGCAAATACGCGTTGATGCGCGCAATCGCCACGCGAATGCGCCGGTAGGAATCTCGCACCGCCCGGCGGAATGCTCCGGTAACGATCACGATCATCGGCAGCACGGAGAAGGTCAGCAACGCCAGCTTCCAGTTCACGTATAGCATCACGGCCATGATGCTCAAGAGGGTGAAGAAATCCCCAAAGATCGCAACCACTCCGGATGCGAAGAGGTCGTTCAGCACATCCACGTCCGTCGTCACCCGGGTTACCAGGCGGCCGACCGGATTGCGATCGAAGAAGCCCATTTCCAGCCGCTGCAGGTGAAGAAAGATCTGCTTGCGCAGGTCGTACATCACCTTCTGCCCCACCAACTGCATGGCGAACGACTGCGAGAATTCCAGCAAAAAGCTGACCAACACTGTGGGGAGGAAAAGCGCGAAAGCGATCTGGGCAATGCCCGCTATGGGATCGCGGCTTAGATAATGCGCGAGGACGGAGGGAAGATGCTGGCCGCGCGCGGGATCAAGGTAGCGGTCCACTTCCACTTTCATCAGATATGCCGGAATAGCCTGCAGCATTCCGTATAGGAACGTTGTCGTTAGCGCGAACAACGTCATCCGCCAGTACGGGCGAAGGTACTCCATCAATCGCCGCATCAGACGCGAGTCGTAAGCTTTACCGATTATCTCTTCTTCTTGAGAACTTCCTGCCATTCCTTCGTCTCTTTTTCCCTGGCCGCTGATCCTTCGGCTGCGCATCGCTGTTTTGCGCTGCGGACGGCGGACAACTGATCCTCACACTTCTTTTTCCAACGCTTCTTCAATCAACTGTTTGTTATAGAGCTCCGTGTAGTGGCCGTTCATGGCCAGCAGTTCCGCGTGGGTGCCGCGCTCCACGATTTCCCCGTCGTGCAGCACGACGATCTGATCGGCGTTCTGGATGGTCGAAACGCGATGCGAAATCAAAATGGTAGTGCGGCCCGCCATGACGCCGGTGAGTTCCCGGAGAATGGTCTCCTCCGTGTAGGTGTCCACGCTGGAAAGCGCATCATCCAGGATCAGAACGCGTGGATCGCGAATTACTGCGCGGGAAATGGCCGTCCGCTGCTTCTGTCCGCCGGATAGCGTCAGCCCACGCTCACCGACCATGGTGTCGAACTTCTTGGGAAAGCCGTTAATCTCCGGGAGAATATTGGAAATTTCCGCGGCGTGCTCCACCTGGGCATCGTCTGCTCCCGGCGCGCCCAGCCTGATATTTTCACGGATCGTCTCACTGAACAGAAATGTTTCCTGCGGTACAAATCCGATGTGTTCGCGCAGTGTGTGGAGAGGAATCCGGCGGATGGGGACGCCGTCAATCAGCAGCGTCCCCTGCGGAGCATCGTACAAGCGCGGGATGAGGCTTACCAACGTGGATTTTCCCGAGCCCGTTGCCCCCACCACCGCCACGGTCTTGCCTGCGGGAATATGCAAGTTGATATTTTTGAGAATCGCATGGCCGTTGTAACTGAAGCTCAGATTGCGGAACTCGATATCGCCCATCAGTGCGGTTATATGATCTATCGGAACCTCGCGGTCGTCGATGTCGGGTTGCGCATCAAAGATGGTCATCAGCCGCCCCTGCGATGCCAACCCCCGTTGTACGATGTTGGTCACCCAACCCAGCGCGACGATGGGCCAGATCAGATTGGCGAGATACACGTTGAAGGCGGCAAATGTCCCGACGGTAATAGTCCCCTGCACCACGTGACGTCCACCCACCACCAGAACCATCATGAGCGCCACGGCAAACATCAACGCCATGCCCGGCCAGAGGAAGCTGGTGATCCAGATCAACCCTTTGTTTTTTTCGACAAAGTCCCGGTTCATCACGTCAAAAGTTGCCATCTCCGCATCTTCCTGGCAAAAGGCGCGGACCACCCGCACCCCGGAGATGTTTTCGCGCACCCGTTCCGTGAGTTCCGAATAAAGCGCCTGGATCTTTTCGAAGCGCTCGTGAATTTTGGCGCCGAAAAATTTGACGCCCACAGAGACCAGCGGCAGGGGAGCAAGTGCCATCAGCGTCAGCCGCCAATCCAGGTCGATCATCAGGCTGACCGTGGTGATGCCGATCACCACCGTGGTGGCTGAATACATGATTCCCGGGCCAATCATGTTCCGCACGGCATTCAGGTCGTTGGTAAGCTTTGACATCAGGTCGCCGGTGCGGTGCTCGGTGTAATATCTCGGCGAAAGGCGCAGCAAGTGCCGGAACAAGTCATTGCGCAAATCGTATTCGACGTCGCGGGAAATCCCGATGAGAATCCAACGCGTCCAGAACTGAAAGACCGCCTTGATCAGCGACAAACCGATGAGCAGGCCGGCCACTACGGCTAATTGCCGAAGCAGCACGCCGTGCGTCAGGTCGTCCACCCCGGCCTTGATAACCAGTGGCACTAACGCTCCCACGGACTGTCCGAGAATCAGACAGACGGACCCCGTAATGTAGCGCGTCTTGTAGCGAGCAAGGTACGGCCGAACTGGGCGGAAGCTGTCGAGCATCCTAATCCTTAATCTGTATTAAACCGTCCCCTTGATCTTGTCCCCAAGCCGAAGGAGAGCCAAACAATTAGATTATAACGGAGGGCTAAGGATACCGGAAACCGGTTTGTGGGGGGCGCGTCATGAACCCACAGGTTTGGTGGAAAACGGGGTGGTTTGCATGTACGATGGTTGTGAGAAATCCGCGCCCGGGTAGGCCCTACGCCGGGAAGCTCCCCGCGCCACATTGAGTGTGCAGGTTTGTTCGCAGGAATAAAAGTGAGGGCGTTACATCTCGCGGCGGCCTTCGAGGGCTTTGACCATGGTGACCTCGTCCGCGTACTCCAATTCCGAGCCTACGGGAATTCCCATGGCAATGCGGCTTACTTTCACGCCCAGCGGTTTGATGAGCCGGGAAATATAGACGGCAGTGGCTTCACCCTCAACATTGGGGCTGGTGGCAAGGATTAGCTCCTTCACCTTGCCGCCCCTCAGGCGCTCGAGCAGGTTCTTGAGCTTCAGTTGGTCCGGTCCAATGCCTTGCAGCGGTGAGAGGGCTCCATGCAGCACGTGGTATTGTCCGCGGAACTCGCGGGTCTTTTCCACGGCGATGACATTGTAAGGCGTCTCCACCACGCAAATCACTTCGCCATCGCGCCGGGAATCCGTGCAGTACTCACAGGGATCGAGTTCCGTCAGGTTATTGCAGACGCTGCACAAACGGATTTTGTCCTTGGCATCGACGATGGCTGCGGCCAGGCGCTGGGCGTCTTCGCGGGAAGCGCGTTCCAGGTGGAAGGCGATGCGCTGCGCGGATTTCTGCCCGATTCCCGGCAGGCGTTTCAATTCATCAATCAGGCGAGCCAAAGGCTCAGCGTAATCTTTCATTGTCGTGGAGGTTCGCTTGTCGGCTTTCGAGTTTCAAAATCGGGTCAGGTCAAGCCTGGAATGTTGAGCCCGCCGGCCAGGCTGCCCATTTGGCTGGCCATCTGCTCGTCCACTTTTCGCGAGGCTTCATTGACGGCAACCAGGATCAGATCCTGCAACATTTCCAGATCCTGCGAGGCAAACACCTCAGGATCGATGCGCACTTCGTGGAGGTGCTTCTGGCCATTCATTTTGACGGAGACCATGCCCCCGCCCGCCGTGGCCTCCACCACCAACTCATCCAGTTGCTTCTGCAATTGCTCCTGGAATTGCTGGACTTGTTTCAGGATCTGTTGCATTTGCTGCAGGTTTTTCATTGCTCACTCCCGGCTCAGGTCCTTCACGTCCAACACCGTGCCGTCGAACTTTTTGCGAAAGGCTTCCACCGTCTGATCGCGCTCGGCGCGTTCGCGAGCGCTGGGCCGTTCCTCACGAGCTTCGACTTCCTGCTCTTCAAGTCTAACACAAATTTTCACGGGTTGGCCCAGCACTTCGGCGCACACCGTGCGGAGCATTTCCTGCTGCTCGCGGCTCTTGAGCAAATCCGCAAAAAAGGAATCCTTCTGGGCGTAGAGAAATGTGGCTTCACCATTTACGAAGCGCCAACGGGCCATGTGCTCCAGGCAACTACCCAGAAAATTCGATTGGCCGTAGACCTTGGTTTTGATCGCGGCCAGGACCGCATCTTCATTTCTACGCGCGGGGGGCGCGGGAGTTTCCACCGGCGCAGCCACGCGCGGCGCCGCCATCGCTGGTGCGGGCCGGGATTCCGCTGCAGAGGATTTTTCGAAACTCTCGGTGCGAACCTGGCGCGGCGGTTCCGCCGCCAAACGCGCGGGCGGAACCACGGCGGGGCGCGCGGCAGGTGAGTTCTTCGCTGGCAGTCCCGCGCCGCCGAGCCCGCTCAGCAGCGTCTCCAGTGAGGCCAGGCGCCGCGCGTGCACCATCTTCATCAGCGCCAGTTCCAGATGGAAGCGCGGTACCAGCGCATAGCGCATTTCGCTTTCCGCGCGCAGCAGGATATTAAAAAACCGCGAGAGGTCTTCTTCACTGAAGCGTCCCACCATCTCGCCGATCTGCTGCCGCTCGTCATTGGGAACCTGGAGCAGCGCGCTTTCCGCGCCGCAACTGCGCCCAATCATCAGGTCGCGGACGAAACGCGTGAGTTCGCCGCAGAAGTGGGCGAGTTCATAACCTTCCGCAGCCAGTTGTCCCACCAGTTCCAGAACCCGGCGAGAGTCCGCGGCATCGACCGCTTTCACGACGTCCGCCAGCAATTCCGTGGGTACCACGCCCAGCACCTGGCGGACACGTTTTTCGTCCAGGTGTTCGCCGCAGGCGGCAATCACCTGATCAAGCAGCGAGAGGGCGTCGCGCATGCTGCCTTCTGCCGCTTGCGCCAGCGTGGAGATGGCGCCTTCATCGGCGTCAACTTTTTCTTCCGCCATCACCGCGCGGAGCCGCGCGTAGATTTCCCCATAATCCAGCAGGCGAAAGGCAAAATGCTGACACCGCGACTGGATCGTGGGGGGCAGTTTGTGCGGTTCCGTTGTCGCCAGCATGAAGAGCGAGCGCGGGGGCGGTTCCTCCAAGGTCTTCAGCAGCGCGTTGAAGGCCTCCGTGGTCAGCATGTGCGCTTCGTCAATGATGAAGATCTTGTAGCGATCGCGCGCGGGCAGGTAGCGCACCGCCTCCCGCAACTCCCGGATTTCGTCAATGCCACGGTTGGAGGCGGCGTCAATTTCCTGGACGTCCACGGAATTCCCCGCGGTGATTTCTACACACGAAGGGCATGTGCCATCGGGAGCTACCGTGGGCCCCGCAATGCAGTTGAGCGCCTTGGCCAGGATGCGCGCGGTGGTGGTCTTTCCTACCCCGCGCGCCCCCGAGAAGATGTATCCGTGGGCGACGTGATCCGTCTGGATGGCGTTCTTCAGAGTATCGGTTACCAGGTGCTGGCCCACTACGTCATCGAAGGTTTGGGGGCGATATTTGCGGGCGATGACTTGGTAAGACATGGGAAGGGGAAATCAGGATTTGGGATTTAGGCTCCTGCGGCCCATTGTCCGTGGTCCGTTGCACGAATTTGTTAACGAGGAATCCTCATCCACGATTCCTTCTGGTTGGAACGCTGGCACCGGAGATCGCAGCCTTTTTTGCGACGGACAACTAACAACGGACAAAGGACGTCTTTCAACTTATTAAATTGATCAGACTTCGGGTGATCTGCGGCACACGGAGAGGCTCGTTACCGTTGCTTCCTTCCGGACCTGGCGGGGTTCGCGAACATCCGTCGCACAGAGCCCGAAGTCTGACATGTTGTGCCCATTCATCTTGCAATCGTGCTGAGCAAACTCAATTTGATGGTAACACGCGCCGCGACTCGCGTCGATACTTTTGAAGAAAACTGAGATGAGCAGTCCGGATAAACCCGCCGCGACCGGCCGTTGACACAGGTTTGGGGGCAGTCTGGCCGCTATTTTGGTAAACTCAATTCGTGCAATGGGGAAAGCCAAGCCGGACCGCCTTGGCCGCGGCCGCTCACCGTGCCGCCCATCAGATACTGGAACATGGTCGCATCTTCGCCGATCCCCTTGCCCTGCGCATCTTGGGGGAAGAAGCGGCGACCATAGCCCGCCAGACTGAGGAGCGGCCTTCGGGACGAAGGATGCGAATTTTCATCGCGGCCAGAACGCGCTTTGCGGAGGATGCTTTAGCGGCCGCAGTTGAGCAGGGTGTGCGTCAGCTTGTAGTGCTCGGCGCCGGTCTGGACACTTATGCCTATCGCAGTGCATTTTGTGACTGGCTGCGCATCTTCGAAGTTGATCATCCGGCTACGCAGGCCTGGAAGCGCCAACGCCTTGATGATGCCTCTATCCCCATACCGGGTTCGCTGACCTTCGCTCCCATCGATTTTGAGCGCGAGACTTTGGCCGAAGGCTTGGCGGCTGCCGGTTTTGATGTGTCGCAGCAGTCCTTTTTCACCTGGCTTGGCGTGGTGCCTTACCTGACCGAGGAATCCATATGGGCCACCCTCGGCTTCATCGCGAGTCTCCCCC
>CAWGTQ010000017.1:0-28183 GCA_963825395.1 uncultured Acidobacteriota bacterium
AGCTCCCAACTCTTGGCTCATGGCATCTGGCACCTAGCCTTACTGCGCGACCCCACCCCAACCCCGATCTTCACACTGTAGCCTAGCACGTCGGTGGCCAGGGCCGAGGGAGCTGCCTGCGAATTCGCTTAAGATAGGAAAATTATGCCTGATCTTTCTTTCCAAAATCCTACCCTGGCAGAGCCAGAACCCAACAGGAAAAAGACAAAGACATTGTGTCTGGCCGCTTGATTTTCTATGATGCGCGGATCAGGGTTTCGTGGGAGCTGGCGCATGCAAATACTTACCGAACGGCATTCCGACCAGATCGACGGCGTACTTTCATGTTACGATCGCGTTTACCGGCAAGGTGAGTTACTGCTCAAGTGGCAACGACCGGGTAGCGGTAGCGGGGTATCCGCTATACGGGCCTAGAGCATTGCAGTAGCGAGCGGTCAGGTGTACATTCGTACCCTAAACTGGTCGCGGGTGGCATAAGCGTTATCCCATACGGGGTGAAAGCCGCAATGTCCGTCTGGCCTTTTCAAAGACAATTGTGGTCACCAATTCTCTCTCGGTTCCCTATGAGGTTTGCAAACGGCCAGAAGAAACGGCCGATTCTATTTTGGCCGCCTAAATGTTATTTCTGCCGCTGAGAATAAGGGCGCGCTCATCAATGAAGGGCTAGTTAGCAGTGCCTCACTTCAGAGAAGAGGGCAGAGGTGGGGGTTTTCGATGTAGGATCAGTCCTGGTTGGCGGCCACGCTTTTGTTCATGGCTATTTGAGCAAATATCGTCCTCAAACGGAGGAAGAAGTTGCAGTTCCGGAAACCCGGGAACTCGGCGGCCAGACCATCGAAAACTTAGTAACGGCAAAGTCGAGATTCTTTTTGCACATGCCCTCGCTGCTTATTGCCTACCACCCCGTGGGAAACGAAATTACAAGAGACGTTTTCTGTTCAAGATTCGCGGAAGTATTCCAGGCGGCTTTGGGGAACTTCTTTGTGAATGCGGAAATTCAAGGAATTGAAGAACCATTTCGTTTTCGCGAAATTCTTGGTAGTTTAGACCGCCTCTCGCAGATCAAAATCTATTTACACCCCTCCAATCCACACAATCGAGATCTGTGGCGAAGGACAGACGAAAGGCTCAAACAGCTTGAGGCAGGCACCTATGCAGAGCTTTTTGAAGCAAGGAAGGATGGCCCTGGGCTCAAAATGGAAGGTGATGAAGATATCGAGGCCAAAGTGTCGATGGCGGAAGACGGGTACGGGCGCGTTGACGTAAAGGGGTCGCAACAGGGCGTGGCACGGGCTGCAAGCACACACGATAACCCGTTAACGGCGCTTGCTCCATGGAACGAGGAACCGCCGGAAGCTGTCGCTGAGCGCTTACTCGAAGAGTTCCGAAGCATTCTCGGAAGGTTTCAAGGATGAGGGTCAAGCAGGTTTTAGGCTCACTGGACTTATGGGCCGCACTAAGTTTGGCTGCAGTATTCGCGACCCTTTTGGACGCCTGGGTCCCGAACGAGTTCGCAAAGGATATCTACAGCATTGGGATCTCAGTTCTTTCCATCGTCTTCTCGGTTTATTTTGCGGCACTTGCCATCATCATTTCTGCCAGTGACGATGATTTTGTAGCCTTCCTTGAGGAGACCGGCGATTATTCCCCTATCATTGCAACCTTTCGATTTTCTTTAGTTCTGCTCTTTGTTGCCCTAATGTACTCCTTACTGCTGTATGCTCGCACATCTTATCGATTAGTTGGAAAGATCGAGTTTCAGTCTCGTTGGTCTTTACTTGTCTTCGCAGTTCTCTTCTTCTATAGCCTCTTTGCTGTTGTCAATTCCACAATGGACGCAATCACATACTCAAAGTTCCGAAGCAGGTTCGTAACTTTAAAGAAGAATCGACAGCGCTCCAACTCTGCGTCTCCCAATGCAAGTCCAGATGTAACTCCGAAATCGATCGGATGAAGAACTTTCCGCAAAATTCAGGTCGGCAGCCGCAGTCAGCGAAATTCTGCCGGTGGGCCTTTCTCACGCGTGCATTCACGATTCGAACGGCGGATGCTCGCCAGAATCTCACCTTTTTTGTAAAGAAGAACCCGCGGTCAGGTGACGGCCCCAATCAAAGGTTTGACGCTTGATCTGCCGATCCCATGACAACGGCTTTTTGAACCTTGGTGTCCACTACCGATGAGGGATTGGAGCCTGAACTCTATAGGAATTGAGCATTCCGGTTCTTGACGATAAGTCGTGGGTGGCGCATACATTGCTGCTTATGTATGCGACGGGAGCCGTCGCCCTGCGACCTCGCGCACCCAGGGTTGAGGGGCAGGTGATCCTTCGCCAAAATAGACCTATCCTCCCGCCCGGCATCGGCGCAGCTTACCTGAGGCGGCAAGGGGACGCATACATATACAGCAATGTATGCGCCACCCCATCATTCTTTCTTTCATTTCTCCGCAACTCGCGATCACCTTGACGGTAGTCGCCTAACCGTTCTTGTGACTTGGAGTTTAGCGACGACGTACCCTAAGCACGGCCGGACGATCGCGTCAAAGTACCCAACGGCGCTGCTCACGACGATTACTAAACCCTTGGCAGGATCTATTCCCTCGAACCCCGGCTAACCTCCGCGTGGGCGACGATTTGCCCTGAATTTCTTGGATTGGGTGGGAATCTTGTCACATCTTTACGCGAGGGACAGGATCGGTAATAATCTCACTCCCGTTTCTGGGAGGGCGGTCAATCTATGAAGAAATCTGTTGTCCGGGTGATCTTGGCTACTGCGATCCTGTGTCTAGGCGCCATTGCCACGGTGCGGGCGCAACAGGGGACCCTGACGCCGGCGGAGCGAGAACAGCGATGGCAATCCGAGAATGACCTCAAATCGGTTGCCATCATCAACCGTAAGGTGATGATGCCGATGCGCGACGGCGTGCGCTTGGCAACGGATATCTACCGGCCTAAGAACAGCGGAAAAGTACCGATCCTATGGGTGCGCACGCCGTACAATTTTAACTTCTGGGACGTGCGCAACGGGGTGCCGGCTGACATGACGGCGGCGCTGGCCGCCGTGAAGCGCGGCTATGCCTACGTGGTCCAGAACGAGCGTGGGCATTTCTTCTCGGAAGGCAACTAGGACATTCTTGGAACCCCGCGCACCGATGGCTATGACGCACTTGCCTGGATCTCATCGCAACCGTGGTCAAACGGGAAAGTCGGCACGACCGGCTGCTCCTCCACGGCGGAATACCAGATGGGGGTCGCCGCCATGGGACAGCCCGGATATGCGGCGATGAACGTCCAGGGGTTTGGCGCGGGGGTGGGACGCGTCGCGCCCTACTACGAGCAGGGCAACTGGTATCGCGGCGGCGCCTTTCAGATGCTCTTTGCTGCCTGGCTCTACGGTGAGCAGAACCAGGTGCGTCCGATGTTCCCGCCCGGCGTCTCCCAGGACGATCTGATCCGAGCCTCAAAAGCCTTCGATCTGGACCAGCAACTCCCCCCCGTCGATTGGTCCAAGGCGCTCTGGCATCTGCCCGTGCAGGATATTCTCAAATCCGTCGACGCACCGCGCGGGATCTTTGCCGACCCCATGCCGGTCGAAACCGGCGGACGGATGATTCAGCGGACCCCGAACGATCCCGCCTGGTATAAGGGCGGGCTGTATCACGATGATATGCCGCTCAACATCCCCGGGCTGTGGTTCATGTCATGGTACGACATATCGATCGGGCCGAACCTGGCGCTCTACAATCACGTCCGCAAGACGGCGCCGCCCGAGATTGCCGATCAGCAGTGGGCCATCATCGCCCCCGTCACCCACTGCGCGTACACGCAGGCGACGAGCGACACCCTGGTGGGTGAACGGAGCGTGGGCGACGCCCGCCTCGATTATGAGGAGATTGTGTATAGCTTTTTCGATCGATTCGTAAAAGGTGGGAAGAGCCCGCGGCTCGACTCGCTGCCGAAGGTCACCTACTTCACCATGGGCATCAACAAGTGGCAGACCTCGGATACCTGGCCGCCGGCGGGCGCGCAGCCGATGACGATGTTTCTGGCCAGCGCCGGGCAGGCGAACTCCTTGACCGGAAATGGCGCTCTTGTCTTGTCTCCTCCGGGGACGGATCGGCTCGACACGTTCACCTACAACCCCCTGAACCCCGTACTTTCTCTGGGCGGCAACGCGTGTTGCACCGGTAACGCCATTGTGTCTGGCGCCTTCGACCAGCGCGAGATGGAAGCGCGCACGGATATCCTTGTTTACACCTCCGAACCCTTCAAGGAAGGGATCGAGGTAAGCGGGCCGATCGAGCCTACACTCTATGTCTCATCGGACGCGAAGGACACGGACTTTACCGTTAAAGTGCTGGATGTTTATCCCGATGGGCGGGCCTTCAACCTCGACGAATCCATCCAACGCATGCGGTATCGCGAGGGGTACGACAAGCCCGTCGTCTGGATGGAGCCGGGGAAAGTGTACAGGGTCACGCTGCAACCCCTGAACACCAGTAATTATTTCGAGGCCGGCCACCAACTGCGCATTGAGGTTTCGAGCAGCAATTTCCCGCGCTTCGACCGCAACCTGAATACCGGCGGCAACAATTATGACGAGGCAAAAGGAGTCATCGCGCACAACGCGGTTCACCATTCCCCGCAATATCCTTCACACGTGACCGTGACCGTGGTCAAGCATGCCAACGGACCATCCGCCGGCGGTCGGTGACCGCCAGGGGCCGTAACGAAGTCTTTCGGGAACGTGCCCAGATGACGGCGTATGCGGAAACTACTGACTGAAAACGAGCGCGGGAGCCCTTTCGGCTAAGGCACGAACTGGTAGCGCATAGGTGTGCGCATTTTGCGTTCCTCTGCGCGCAACGGCGGACGTCAGCGGTTAAATACGCAGTGCGCTTTCATCGCGGCTGCTTGGTTTCTTCGGAGATACCCCCAATGTCCCTGCGTTCTGCCGGGCCGATTTTCAAGACCCTCTTGTTTGTGATTTTCGTGCCGGGAACTGTCGTAAGGAAGTTCGGCACTTCCTATAAAGCCTATTGCCAAGCCGTGCCTCGGTGGATTCCTCGGCTCACGCCCTGGTCGCCTGAGGAATGACCTGTGTTGGCTCGGCCAAGTGCAGGAGGTTCACGCTTGCGAGACTCCCGCCGAATCAAAAGAGATGGTGGAAGGCCGCTACCGCTTTCCGGCCTTTTCCAGTTCCGCGCCGGTCGTAGCCGCAACTTCCGCGTGCAGCGAATTGCCATGCGAGTCCATGGTGACGATGGCGGGGAAGTTGCGTGCTTCAAAGACCCACATGGCCTCGGGAACGCCGAGTTCCTCCAGCAGATAGACGCCGTGAACCTTGGGCAGGCAGCGCGCGTAAAATTGCGCCGCGCCGCCGATGGCGTGGAGGTAAACGGCGCCGTACTCCTTCAGCGCCGCACTCGTCTTGGCCCCCATTCCACCTTTGCCCATGACCGCGCGCAATCCAAAACGGTGAATGATGTCGGCTTCGTAAGGTTCCTCGCGGATGCTCGTAGTAGGGCCGGCGGCCTTGGTTCGCCACTGGCCATTCTCCTTAAGCATCACCGGGCCGCAGTGATAAAGGATCGACCCGTGCATGTCGTAAGGCGCATCGTGGTGCAGCAGGTAGTGATGCGCGGCGTCGCGACCGGTGACGATGGGGCCATTGATCAGCACCACGTCGCCAACCTTCAGGGCGCGGACTTTCTCTTCGCTGAGTGGAGGCTCAAGGCGCACCTCGCGGCCCGTCAACTGGAAGCCCGTCCCGGTCGAAATCAGCTTTTCGACGGGGCGGTCGGGGTCGCGATACAGCCACTGGGTGATGGCGCCGCTTGCCGCGTCGAGCAAAACCCCCAGGCGCCGGAACGCCCAGCAATCGTACGCCACAGTTACAAAAAAGCTGGCGGGAAGCCGGTTTGCCGCCGCGATCTTGCAGCCAATTAGAGAATTCGAACCGCCGAAGCCCATGGCTCCGACCCCCAGCTTGTTGGCCTGCTCCATAACCTCCTGCTCAAGCTTCGCCAGAACCGGGTCGGGGTTTGTGTCGTCCAATGTCCGAAAAAGTTGCAGCTTGGCAAGATGATAACCACCCGCGCGATCACTGCCGATGCACACGCCGATGGCCCCCGGCGCGCAACCCTGGCCTTGCGCTTGCCACACGGCGTGGAGCAGGCATTTCTTGACGCCCTCGAGATCACGGTCGGCGCGGCCCAGATGCTCAAGCTGGCAGGGCACGGAATATTGGATGTTCTTGTTCTCGCAACCCCCGCCTTTGAGAATAAGGCGAACTTCCACATCGGGTCTTTCCCATTGTTCGAAATGAAAAATCGGCGTACCGGGACCCAGATTGTCGCCGCTATTCTTGCCGGTGATCGAGTCCACGGAATTGGGCCGCAGCTTGCCGCGCTTGGTGACCTCGGCGACGGCTTCCAGCGTTTGCTTGCGGATGGCGATTTGGTTCACCCCGACGGGAGTTTTGATCTCGAACGTGGGCATGCCCGTATCCTGGCAAATCGCCCCTTCGTCCTGGAGGGCCATATCGATGTTCTCACCGATGATGGCCAGCGCTTGCC
The DNA here is from genome assembly GCA_963825395.1 of uncultured Acidobacteriota bacterium. Taxonomy (GTDB): domain Bacteria; phylum Acidobacteriota; class Terriglobia; order UBA7540; family UBA7540; genus Bog-366. The sequence continues at coordinate 6,577 of CAWGTQ010000017.1, forward strand.
CCGCCTGCGTATGAGGATTCTCGGTTCGCAATGCCCACGCCATGGCCTTTCGCACATCCGGCGGCAGATTCGTGGATGTTTGGGTGATCAGTTCGATCATGCTTTCTTTGAGGAATTGCATAAAGACCTCCGGGGGTAGACGGCGAGATACCGCCGCACCAACCTCGCCACAGTTGGATTATAACCCTCCTGCCGCAACGCATTGAGGCAATGTGTTCCGCATATGCTCTGGTAAGCATCGCCTCGTCATTGGGCGTAGGCGGATCCGTCGCAAAAGGCGGGACCGGCCCTAGATGAAAGGATGTTTGACCACCGTATGCAGGCCGATGCGCCGTCCGAGTTCATCCTTCAAAATCTCAAAAGCTTGCTGGGGAGAATCGACAAAGCGGATCATTTTCAAATCCTCACTGCTGATAGTCCCCGCCTCGAGCAGCCAGCCGAAATTGATAGCACGCTTCCAATACTTCGACCCGTAAAGGAAGATGGTCACCCGATGGCCCATCTTATGGGTCTGGATCAGGGTGAGGAACTCACACATTTCATCCAGGGTTCCGAAGCCACCGGGAAAGACGATCAGCGCTTGGGCGGGTTGAGCGAACCAGAGTTTGCGCATGAAGAAGTAGCGGAACAACATGCTGAGTTCAGGGGTAATGTAGGGGTTGGGTTTTTGCTCCAGGGGCAATTTGATATTGAGTCCGATGGATTTGCCCCCGGCTTCGCTGGCCCCGCGATTGGCGGCTTCCATAATCCCGGGTCCACCTCCCGAGCAAACCATTAGAAAGCGGGGGCTCTGGTTCACTTTCATCGCCCACGCCGTAATCAGCCGTGACAGTTCACGCGCCTCCTCGTAATAGCGCGACATGTGAACGGCCATTCGCGCACGTTTTAGGTCAGCTTGCTGCCCCGCCGCGGGACCTTCCTTGATGCGAAGTTCTGCCTCTCGCAGATTCTGAAGGGCCGAATCTCGGGAGAGAATTCGCGCCGAGCCGAAAAAGACCACGGTGTGCCGTACGCCGGCTTTTCGCAAGTGGGCCAGCGGGTCAAAATATTCGGATACGATTCGCAGCGCCCGTGCGTCAGCGCTTTCCAGGAAGCGGAGATTTCGGTAGGCAAGCTGCGGCATCGGCGCGGCAGAATTGTTTTGGTTCGCCATGGATTCCTCACCTTCGTGGAGTCAACACCTGGAGGGTTGCGGAAAACCCTGCAGGCCAATATCACAACGACTTCGTACCGCCATCCCGGTGGTTTCCGCCCCGGCATGGCGACGTCCCGGCAAAGTCGGGGCAGCGTCCGCCGCTGCTGCCGGCTTTTCAGCAGCCAGCTAGAGAATACCAGACCGGGTATCGCTCCCACCTCAAAATCCAGCGGGCGGGAAAATGCGCCAGAAGATTCCGGTTGACCGGAGAGCACTGAAGGGGTATGAGTTATGCGTTTACCTGACCTCGCAGGGTAGACCAAGCAAGGGTAGTACGCCTGCCATTTTTTCTTGTCCGCATGGAGGAATGATCCAATGTCATTTTCCAGACGTGAATTTATGCGCCGGAGCACGGTAGCAGCAACGGGTTTGGGCTTGCTGCTGAACGGGAAGTGGGTTCCTGTGGAGGCGACTCCCCTGCCCCCGCCGGCCGGCCCGAACGACCGCGTCAACCTTGGTTTCATCGGCTTCGGCATTCGCGGGAACATCCTGATGGAAGCCATCAAGAAAACCGGGCAAGCCAATCTGGTGGCCGTCAGCGATTGTTACCAGGGGCATTTAACGCGCGCCAAGGAACGCACCGAAGGCAAGATCGAAACGAACTTTGCGCAGTACAAAGCCCTGCTTGACCGCAAGGACATCGACGCGGTCATCCTCGCACCTCCCGATCACCAGCACCTGCCCATGGTTTTGGACGCGCTCGCCGCGGGCAAGGACGTCTATATCGAAAAGCCCATGACCCATCGCATCGAAGACGGACCCAAAATGATCGAGGCGGTGCGCCGGTACAACCGCATCCTGCAAGCGGGCAGTCAAGGACGCTCCTCGTTCCTGCAAAAGAAGGCGCGGGAAATCGTGGCTTCCGGGCAACTCGGGAAGGTTTCCAAAGTCATTGCCTCCTACAATCGCAACAGCTCCAATGGGCGCCTGGAACTATCCCATCCCCCCCGACCTGAAGGAAGGCGTGAACTTCAATTGGAAGGAGTGGCTGGGCAATGCGCCAAAGTGCGCCTATGACCCCGAGCGCGTGTTCCGCTATCGCAAGTATTGGGATTATTCCGGCGGCATTTCCACCGACCTGTTTGTTCACCTGATTACGTCCATCCACTTCATCATGGACGCAAAGGTTCCGTCGAGCGTCATGGCGGCAGGCGGAATCCTGGTGCGGAAGGATGGCCGGGAAGTACCCGACACGCTCGACGCCCTTTTTGTTTACCCGGAGGAGTTCAACGTTAACATGGGGGCGACATTCAACAATGCGAGCGTGCCCGAACAGGGCATGACATTCCTGGGAACCAAGGGATCTCTCACGCTGCTCGGAAGCAGCTTCACCGTTGCGCCGGAGAATCCCAGAGAAGGATACGGGTATGCCATAGATTCCTGGCCGAAGAGCCTCCAGGATGAATTCATGAACATGGGCGATCATCGCGCGGAGGCAAACCCGCCGATCATCGAGGAAGGAACCGTCACTTACAAAGACCAGGGCACGGACTCGGTGGTGCTGCACACGCTGGAATTCCTGGACTGCGTGCGCTCGCGTCAAAGAATGCAGCGAAAACGCCGTGGTCGGCCACCATGCCGCCGCAGCGGGGCACATGGTCAACCTCTCGTACCTTTCCGGTAAGAAGATGGTGTGGGACGCCGCGACCGACACCGCACGGGAAGCGTAGAAAAGCAGTAGGCAGTAGGCGGAAGGCAGAAGACAGAAACCACCAGAGCCACTGTCATCCTGAGCCTGTACTTTGGGCGAAGGACCCCGGTAGTTCGTTCTTCCCAATGCGGCCAAACAAACTGCCGGGGTCCTTCGGCCCGAACGAACCGGGTCTCAGGATGACAGTGAGTTAAGCTCTATTTTCAAAACAGCGAACTGGAACGCTTTTGTTTTACCCCTACCGCCCTGTGCTCCCTCACAAAGCTGGCCGCTGCCAGCCACCGAGCGCATCCTGCAAGGTCTGCGCCACTGCCAACGCCACATCTTCCCGCCACGGTCGCGCCACAATCTGCACACCAATAGGCAAGCCCTTCTGGGTTGTCCCGCCACGAACAACCGCTGCTGGCCAGCCGGTCAGGTTGGAAGTCATGGTGTAACTGAAGCAGGAAAGCCGATCGTAAGTTGATCCGTGCGCCATCCCGACAAATGAGCAAACCGGGCAGAGCAGGACATCGTAGCTCGACATGAAGGCGAGCATTTGGCGCCGGAAGGCGTCCCAACGGCCAACCAGGGTGGCGAGGCCCGCAACGGACATGACACCTTGATGCTGCAATTCCAGTACGCGCTGCATGAGGGGATGGAAGCGCTGCGTCCCCACCTCCTTCAACAGGGTTTCGATGCTCGCGCCTCCATCGGCAGTAAATAGGCCGAGATAAATTTCGTAAGTCTGGTCGATCCCCGCCGGCCGCACTTCTTCTATGGGAATTCCGGCCGCGGCCAGTACTGCCGCCGCATTCTTCACCACCGCACCGATTTCGGGCGATGGGGCCACAATTCCGTTGTCGGTGTGGAAGGCGACGCGCAATCGCCGCAGGTCAACTGCCCGGGGATCACCAAGTGACATGGGCACGATGGCGGTGTCTTGCCCATCGACACCGGAAATCACCGGAAGCACCAGTATCAGGTCTTCCACGAATCTTGCCAGCGGCCCGATCTGCCAAATCGCGTCGAGCAACCCTCCCGGTCCGGGGAAGTGCCCCGTGCGTGGGACTCGCCCCGAGGTCGGCTTGATGCTGGCGATCCCCGTGCAGTGGGCCGGGAAGCGCACGCTACCCCCGGCATCGCTCCCCAACCCGAGGGGCGAACCTCCCGCCGCGATAATGGCTGACTCGCCGCCGCTGCTTCCCCCCGGAGACAGATTCAGGTCATAAGGGTTGTTCGTGCGGCCGTAAATCAGGTTGTCGGCCTCCCACGCCCATCCCAATTCCGGGCAATTGGTTTTTCCCAGCAGAATGGCTCCCGCCTCGCGCAAGCGCTTCACAACCACCGCGTCTTGGTAGGGAACATAGTGCGCGCGGCCTTCGGTTCCGCCGGTGCAGATCAATCCCTTCGTCTCGATGGCGTCTTTCAGCGTGAACGGAACGCCGTGCAGGGGACCGACCGCATCTCCCCGCGCCAGCGCTTGATCGGCAGCGCGCGCTTCCTTGAGAGCTTGCTCGGCACAAACCTGCACGACGGCGTTCAGCCGGGGATTCACTTCATCAATTCGTCGCAGGCAGGCGCGCACGAGCTCGTACGCGGAGATTTCCTTCCTTCGGATCGCAGCCGCCATGGCAGCGGCGGATTCATGAATCAGTTCATCCATTGCAGACGCTTCCCTCTACGAACATAACGTAAACTGACAGAGTCATACAGAGCAACATCCGCCGTCGTGGCACGGGCCTCGCCCCGAGAAAGGACCCACGTAACGCATTGCCATCCTGTGCCCTGATGCACTTCATCGGGCCGAAGGACCTCGGCAGCTCATTGCGGCGCACTGGAAAGAACGAACTACAGGGATCCTTCGCCCAAAGTACGGGCTGGGTGGGCCGACAGGCCCATCCCCACTCAGGATGTCAGCGAGAGCAACGCTTGCTCAGATTGAATGCACCCTCATCGGAAATGTCGAAGACAAGGGTGGCGGTCAAAAAGAATGGTGAGCCGGCTGGGATTCGAACCCAGAACCCCTGCCTTAAAAGGGCAGTGCTCTACCATTGAGCTACCGGCCCGGCTGGTCTGAATCGCGGGCGACGGCTCCGCGGCCTGTGGAGCGAATAACCTTTCAGGCCATAGAATACCTTGGCGGAGCCTATCTCTACAAAGTTACAACAACCTGCCCCTTTTCGTAAACCCCGATTGTGGCGAAGCCCATGGTTGTGTCAAAGTCCCCGGGAATGGAAATGGATCCCTCACCCCCCGGAGGCTCGCAATATCACTGATTTTCACGGAACCCTGTGCGGAAGTCGGGAAGCGCGTTAAGGTGGGGCGCGGATCGACGGAAAGCCGAAGTTCAAAATTTGTGCGATCTGAACCGTGCACCAAGCCGGTCGGCTCTGCTTACGAACTGCTCCCAGTCGCGTCAATAGAGGAAAGCGTTAAGTGTAGGCGTACCGGACCGCCAGTCGGTCTCCAGGGTTTCCCGATTTTTGCTGGAACCGGCCGCGCGCCATCATCGTATGGCAACTAAGAGGTGGATAATGCAGGAGTTGCTCAGCAATGTTCGTTACGCGATGCGGCAGTTTCGCAAGTCGCCGGTATTTACCGCTGCCGCCGTGCTCACCATGGCTGTGGGAATCGGCGGAACGACGGCCATCTTCACGTTGATTCATGCGGTGATGATGCGCTCCCTGCCGGTATCTGACCCCGCAAGACTTTACCGCGTCGGCGAGGGTGATGATTGCTGTGTGGAAGGGGGACCTCAGGACCGTTGGGGATTCTATTCCTCCCCTTTGTATGAACGGCTGAAGGCAGAAGCGCCGGAATTTGAAGAGGTGGCTGCTTTCCAGGCCGGCCGCGGGTTGCAGAGCGTGCGGCGTCAGAATGAGTCCGTTGCCAGTCCTCTGCGTTCCGAATATGTGACCGGGAATTATTTCTCCATGCTGGGAGTGCACGCCTTCGGCGGACGGGTGTTTACCCCTGAGGACGACCGGCCAGGAGCTGCGCCCGTTATCGTGCTTAGCCATCGGGCCTGGCAGACGCGTTATGGCAGCGATCCCTCGGTAGTCGGTTCCACCTTCATTGTCGAGGGCCACCCCTTTACCGTGATCGGCGTGGCTCCCCCGGGATTTTTCGGCGAAACGCTGCGCAGCGACCCGCCCGACATTTGGATCCCCGTGCAACAGGAACCCTTGATTGACGGTGAGAGCGCGCTCTTGCACCAATCGGCGCCTGCCTGGCTGCGCATGATCGGCCGGCTGCGGCCGGGAGCTTCGATTGCGGGAATGGGGCCGCGCCTCACGGGAGTGCTGCGGCAATGGATTCAGTATGATTCTGGGTATCCCGCCAACTGGATGCCGGAAGTGATCCGGGCGCTACCCAAGCAAGTGATCAACATCGTCCCCGCCGGCGCGGGCGTCGCCGAGATGAAAGAAGAGTACGGGCGCAGCCTGCAGATTCTTCTCTCCGTCTGCGGCCTGGTCCTGCTGATTGCCTGCGCCAACGTCGCGAACCTGCTGCTGGCCCGCGCGGTAACGCGGCGTGGGGAAACCGCCGTGCGCCTGGCCCTGGGGGCCACGCGACGGCAGATCATTGCCCAGGCGCTTACGGAAAGCGTTCTCCTGGCGTTGGGCGGCGGCCTTGCCGGACTTCTGGTGGCCGTGGCCGCGGCGCGCTTGCTGTTGGCGTTGGCCTTCCACAGCGCGCACTTTCTTCCCATCAGCCCTTTGCCATCACTGGTGGTTCTGGCGTTCGCCTGTGGATTGGCACTTCTCTCCGGAGTTATTTTTGGAGCGGCGCCCGCGTGGTTTGCCACACGCACCGACCCTGCCAACGCGTTGCGTGGCGCGGGCCGCGGCACGAGCGACCGTTCCTCGTTCACCCGCAAGGGGCTGCTGATTGTGCAGGCGGCGTTATCGGTGGTATTGGTGGCCGGGGCGACGATGCTGGCGCGCAGCCTCAATAAGCTCGAGCATCAGGATTTCGGATATCAGGTTCAAGGGCGCGTGGTGGTGGATCTGCTCAATCCGCCCGCGACCTACACCCAGGCCAAGTTGGCCGCGCTCTACCGTGAGCTTGAGGAACGCCTCAATCGCCTGCCGGGAGTGCAGGGAAGCGGATTGGCGCTCTACAACCCTCTCACCGACAACTGGGGCGAACTTGTTTACGTGGCGGGCCATCCCGCTCCCCAAAATAGCTTTGAAGCCGGCGCGTCGTGGGACCGCGTCAGCGCAAACTACCTCCAAAATTTCGGCATGGCGGTGGTGCGCGGCCGGGCCTTTACCACCGCCGACAATGAGACAGCGGAACGGGTGGCGGTGGTGAACGAAGCCTTTGTGAAGCGCTTTTTCAAGAGCGGCGAAGACCCTGTAGACCAGCACTTCGGCCTGGACTTTCCCGAGAATGCCGGCATCTTCCGCATTGTGGGTGTCGTGCGGGACGCCAAATTTGCCGGTTTCGATTTGAACAAGCCTGCCCGTCCGATGTTCTATGTGCCGCTCGCTCAAAGCGTCGATTACAAGCAGGACCTGATGAAGAGCGTCGAGTTGCGCTCGCATTTTATCGGCGGAATGATGCTGGTGACCCGCGATCCTCTTGGTTTGCTGGAGCCGTTGCTGAGGAGAACCTTGGCGGAATTGGATCCCAACCTGACGATTACCAGCGTTAGGACGATGCAGCAGCAGATTGAGCTTTCCTTCGATCAGGAGCGCGCCGTCGCCAGTCTGGCGGGCCTGTTCGGCATCGTCGCTCTGCTGCTGGCCGCCGTTGGATTGTACGGGGTCACGGCCTACACCGTCGCGCAGCGAACGAACGAAATTGGCATTCGCATGGCTCTCGGCGCGAATCGCGCGAGGGTGGTCCAACTGGTGCTCCACGGAGCCTTTAAACGCGTGATGGTGGGGCTGCTGCTCGGCTTACCGCTGGCCATTGGCGCCGGACGCCTGATCGCGGCGCAACTCTACGGCGTTTCCAGTTGGGACCCATTCGCGCTCGTCCTCGCAGCGAGTGCCCTTTCCCTCTGCGCCTTCTTTGCGGTCCTAATTCCAGCCAGCCGCGCTGCCTCGATCTCACCCATGGACGCATTGCGGGTTGAGTAGCACGCCTTGCCACCCGTATTTACGCCAGCTTGGCGACCAGGCTTTCCAAGTAGACTTTCTCCTTCTTAATGTCTTCGAGCTGCTGGGGGCCGGAAATTTCCCGCTCGATGGTAAGGGGCCCGGTATATCCCAATTCCTTCAGGCGTGGAATCAGCTTGGGAAAGTTTGCTTTCCCTTTGCCGATGGGGACCTCCTCGCCGAGTTCCCTGGGGTTAGTCGGGAAAAGTCCGTCTTTGGCGTGCGTGCCCCGCACCAGGTGGCCGACTACGTCCAGCGCGTCCAAAGGATTACCCTTGTCGTAAAGAATCAGGTTGGCGCAATCCAGGTTTACAAACTGGTTATCAACGCCGGCGTCCGTAATGGCGCGCAGCATGGTGATGGGCGTTTCCTGCCCGGTCTCCATCAGGACAATTTGGCCGTTGCCCTTGACGTGCGTGGCCACCTCGCGTAGTGCGCCGACGACTCCTTCATAATCGGGATCGTTGGGATTCTCCGGGATAAATCCGAAATGCGAGTGAAGGGCCGGCACGCCCAGCCGCTTGGCGAAATCGGAGGCGCGCTTGTAGTTATCGACTCGTTGTTGGCGATACTGTTTGGGAACCACGCCGATGGTCAGGGGGCCTTCGTAGAAAGTGTACTCATTGGGGGGGCCGCCGGAAGTATTGATCGCCGTAACCTCAATGCCGTACTTTTCTATGGCACCCTTGAGGCCGTCGTAGACCCGGTCCGAGAAGTCATCCGTTCCAGCTTGACACGTCGGCACGCCAAAATCATGCACACGCTTGAGGGCTGCTTCCGGATCTTTGGCAACACCGATAATGATGCCCAGCCGAAAGGGCTTGCCGGCAACCGCAGGCGCTGCCGGAATACGCGACATCAGTCCCGCCGTGCCCGCGGCCGCTGAAACTTGCAGAAAACGACGACGATTAAGATTCTCCATTCCCTGTCCCCTTTTCTAAAGGAGCCGTGCAGCTTTTCGCCGCGCGGCCTCATTATTCCTGGTACCGACTGAGCTTGCGGCGGCATCGTGGCAAAGCGCCAAAATGCCTATCTGCCGCATGTCTCAACTCATTGACAACCTTTTACGGTAAAGCATAGTATCCAATTTCCGGCAGAATTTCCTGTCGAGAATTGGGGAGGGAGTGGAGAGCGCGACCGAAGCGGTGCGGCGGAGCCTGCGGACCGGGCAGATTGTGGCCTTCACGGGGGCAGGTATATCGGCGGAGAGTCAGGTCCCAACCTTTCGCGGGAAGGATGGCCTGTGGAGGAACTATTCTCCGGAACAGCTTTGCACCGCCGAGGCGTTTTCAAGCGATCCACGCCTGGTTTGGGAATGGTATGACTGGCTGCGCCGCCTCATTCACGCCGCGCAACCGAACGCTGGGCACGTCGCCTTGGCCGAGATGCACCGAAGAGCCCCGGGAAGGTTCACCCTGGTAACCCAGAATATGGATGGCCTTCACGAAAGAGCAGGCAGCCAGGATGTGGTGAAGTTGCATGGTGACATCTGGTTGCTGCGATGCACTACGTGCGGACGGGAAGGCCGGAACGAGCAAGCGCCCCTGGAGCACCTTCCCCCACTTTGCCGCTGCGGGGGTATCCTGCGCCCAGGGATTGTCTGGTTCGGCGAGATGCTCCCTATGGATCAGTGGGAGCGTGCCATGGACGCAGCCCGAGGTGCCGATGTTTTTATGGCCATTGGGACTTCCGCACTCGTCTACCCTGCCGCCGGACTGGTGCAGGTGGCTCACCAATCGGGCCCTCGGGTGGCGATTGTGAATCCTGACCCCACTCCTGCCGATGGGCTCGCCGAATGGATTCTGCGCGGCCCGGCGGGAGAGATTTTACCGAGGTTACTATGAAACAAGCTTACCTGGATTGCTCTTCCGGCATCAGCGGCGACATGTTCTTGGCGACGCTCATCGACGCGGGTGCTACGGTGGAACGGCTATTCGGCGAACTGAAAAAGCTACCGCTAGGTTTCTATGAATTCCATCGCACACGCGCCGTGCGCGGCGGTTTGGTGGGAACGCGCATCGACATCCGTGTTCCCGGCGAACAACCCCACCGCCATCTGGCGGATATCCAAGCCTTGCTGGAGAAAGCGTCGCTGCCGGAAAAAGCCGCTTGCCAGGCTATGAAGACCTTCGACCGCCTCGCCGCGGTGGAAGGAAGGCTTCACAATGTTTCTCCGGGCGAAGTTCACTTCCATGAGGTTGGCGCGGTGGACGCGGTGATTGATATTGTGGGCACGTGTATTGGGCTGGAAATGCTGGAGATTTCTGACCTCATTTGCTCGCCCTTAAACCTTGGCAGCGGGCGCGTCGACGCGGCGCACGGGAGTTTGCCCGTCCCCGCTCCCGCGACGATGGAGCTGCTGAAGGACATTCCGGTTTATTCTTCGGGCCTGGAAGGCGAACTGGTCACGCCCACCGGCGCCGCCCTGGTGGCCACCCTGGCTTCCGGATTCGGCCCCCTGCCATCGATGAAGGTCGCAAGAATCGGCTATGGTGCGGGGGAAAACAATTTCCCCGATCACCCCAACATCGCCCGGCTTTTTGTCGGTGAACAGATTGAAGCCGTGAGTGGCCAGCCAGGCCTGCCCGGCGACGAGATCGTTTCCGTAATCGAAGCCAACGTCGATGATATGAGCCCTCAGCTTTATGGGTACTTCCTGGAACGGGCCCTGGCCGCGGGGGCGCTCGACGTTACGTGCAGCTCCGCGCAGATGAAAAAGAATCGGCCCGGCCTGACCATCAGCATTCTCTGCGAACCCGGCAAGAGTGACGCGCTTTCCCAGTTGCTTTTCGAACAGACCACCACCATCGGCGTGCGCATCTATGAGGCACGGCGGAAAGTGCTGGATCGCGAGCAGGTAACGGTGGAAACCCCTTACGGCGCGGTGCAGGTAAAAGTGGCGCGGCGCGACGGGAAGGTGGTGAACGCTGCCCCCGAATTCGAAGATTGCCAGCGCCTGGCAACGGAAAGAGCTGTGCCCCTCAAACAGGTCATCACCGCCGCCGAAGCCGCTTACTTACACCAAAATGGCAAGGCCGCAGGAGCATGAAGACGGGATTGGAAGCATGAAGAATACCTTTTTTCTTACAACTCCCATCTACTACCCCAACGCGCGGCCGCACGTGGGGTCTGCCTACACCACCATCGTGTGCGATGTGCTGGCGCGCTATAAGCGCACGTGCGGCTACGACGTGGCTTTCCTCACCGGCACCGATGAGCACGGGGAGAAACTGGAACGCGCCGCCGCGGCAGCGGGCATGTCACCACGCGAATTTGTGGCGGAAAAGCGGAAGCTGTTTGTCGCGCTCTGGGAGAAACTTGGCATCCCGGTAAAAGTTTACCCGGACTCCGACCAGAATTCTCTCCGCTTCATTTATACGGACCATCCGGACCATGTGACGTCCGTTCAGCGGTTGCTGATTCGCGCCAGGGACAATGGCTATATCTACTCGCATCGCTACGAAGGCCGTTACTGTGTATCTGACGAGCGCTATGTTTCCGACAACACGGACCCTGTGAACTGCGACATCTGTGGACGCCCGGCGGAGCTGATCAGCGAAGATAATTATTTCTTCAAACTCTCGGCGTTTGAACAACGGCTCCTGGAACTCTATGAGAGCCGTCCTGATTTCGTGAAACCCGATTACCGCATGAATGAGGTCAAGAGCTTTGTGAAAAGCGGGTTGCGCGATATATCCGTCAGCCGTAGCCGCCTCAAGTGGGGCATCCCCTGGCCGGATGACCCCCACCAGGTGTTTTACGTTTGGTATGACGCGCTCACCAGCTACATGACGGGCATTGGCTATGCGCAGGGTGAAAACGGCAGTCAAGAGTTCCAGAAATATTGGCGCAATAAGCCGGGTGTGTCCGAACTTGTCCACATGATCGGCAAAGACATCCTGCGCTTCCACGCCGTCTACTGGCCGGCATTCATCATGGCCGCTTACCCCGATCAACCGAAGATGCTGCCGACAACGATCTTTGCTCACGGATGGATTTATTACGAGCAGGATAAGATGTCGAAGTCAAAGGGCAACGTCGTTTACCCCGAACCTATCGTCGATGCGCTGGACTCCTTCGGCGCGCCGGGCAACGACGCCTTGCGGTACTACCTGCTGCGCGAAGCACCGTTCGGGCAGGACACGAGTTTTTCTTACGACGCGCTGATTCAGCGCTACAACTCAGACTTGGCAAATGGCCTCGGGAACCTGGCGAACCGCACGCTCACCATGATCGGCGAATACTTCGGGGGCCAAGTGCCCGGCCGCGGCGCAGGGTTCGATGATTCGGATCAGGCCACATCGAACTTGAAGGCCAAGGCTCAAACCGGCATACGTGATTACCTCGAATGGTTCGACAACTATCATCTCTCACGCGCCATTGAGCTCTCGTGGGAATTGATATCCGAGGCCAACAAGTATCTCGTGTTACATGCGCCGTGGAATAGTTTTAAGCTGGTAAGACCAAGTATCGTTTTTCCTGGCATGGTCTATGCCGACGGCAGCCATATCGTTGACCCCAAATTACAACAGACCTGGCGGGAAATAGGTTCTGTATTGTATACGGCTGCTGACACGCTGCGGATTGTTGCCGTGCTTATCTACCCCATCCTGCCTAAGAGCGCAAAGCGGCTTTGGAAACAAATCGGGTGCGAAGGTGAGCTCAATGCGCAACGGATCGATCAGCTCAAGTGGGGCGAATTAAGACCTGGAACGAGAGTCGGCAAGCCTAAAGGCATTTTCCCACGCCTCGACAAGAAGATGACGCTGGCCAAACTTGAAGAACTGGCCGAGGCGGACCGCGTGCGCGACGTACCCGTCGTAGGGGCGCTTCGCGAAGCGCCCCTACGAGTCAACCCGCTACAAGCCAACATTGCCGAGGCAGACCGCAATCGCGATAAACCCAAGGAGGTATTGAAATCTGTGGAAAACGAAAAATCACCCGAAGCGGCGCCGACACCCGAGCCCCCAAGTGGCACGGACTTCCAGCCCGTGAAAGAAGACACGGCCAGGATGGCCGTGCCACAAGCCCCCAGTCCCCAGTCCCCAGCACCCAGCCCCGCTGTAGTGGCAGAGACTCCGAAAATCTCGATCGATGACTTCGCCAAGGTAGAAATGCGCACAGGCGAAATCAAGACCGCCGAGCCCATCCCCGGGGCCAAGAAGCTGCTCAAGCTGACGGTGGATATTGGCACGGAAGTGCGCCAGGTCTGCGCCGGCATCGCCGAGTTCTACGCGCCGGAGAAATTAATCGGCATGAAAGTGGTGATCGTCACGAATCTCCAACCGCGCAAGCTGCGCGGCGTAGAATCCAACGGCATGATCGTCGCGGCCTCCATCGGCGACCAGGGCCGGCCGGTGCTGGTCACCTTCGGCGAAGACGTGCCGAATGGCGCGAGGCTGAGGTGATTGGGTGATCGTCCTCTGTCAGTTGTCCGTTGTCCGTGGTCCGTTGCACTTCGATAATAGGGATATGTGGCATGGCGGCAAGAACCAGCTTTGAGAACCTGAAAGTTTATAACCTGGGCGAGAAACTGGCAGATGAAGTGTGGACGGTTGTCACTGGCTGGGAACATTTTGCCAAGAGCACGGTGGGGAGTCAGATGGTTCGCGCGGCGGACAGCGTTGGAGCCAACATCGCCGAGAGTTCAGGGAGAGGAAGCTTCCAAGACAACCGACGTTTTGTAAAGATGGCCCGCGGCTCTCTAAATGAGACAAAACACTGGCTGAGACGAGCATTTCGTCGAGGTCTATTGAGTCCCGAGGAAGTAAAACGAATCAGGCCTATTATCGACGAGCTCGCACCCAAGCTAAACGCATATCTTAAGTCCATAGGAAGCGTTATAGAGACCATCCGAGTCGACGAGGAAAGTGCACCTGACAGCTGACAAAGGGCAATCTTTCTTCAGTCCATAGGAAGCTTTCCGGATGCCACGCGAGTTAACGAGGCAAGAGCAACTGACAACGGACCACGGACCACGGACAGTTCTTGTCGACTCCCACGCCCATCTTGACGACTCCGACTTCGACGCCGACCGCGGGGCGGTGATCGAGCGCGCCCGCGCCGCCGGCCTGCGTTACCTCCTGGTGGCGGGCGGAGGCACGGGCCCCGATCACCTGGACTCGCCGCTGGCCATCGCCGCGAGCCACGATTGGATTTATGCCTCGGTAGGCGTTCACCCGCACGAAGCCCGGCACTTCACGGATTCCCACGCGGAGAAAATCCTCAAGCTCGCACAGCATGCCAAAGTTGTCGCGGTGGGCGAGATCGGTCTCGACTACTACTACGACCACTCGCCGCGCGACGTTCAGAAGCAGGTCTTGATCCGGCAGATGGAACTGGCCCAAGAGCTCAAGCTCCCCATCATCATCCATTGCCGCGATGCTTGGGCGGACTTGCGTGAGATCGCCGCGGCCCATTGGAAGCCGGCGGGACTGGGCGGAATCCTCCACTGTTTTACGGGAAGCACCGAGGACGCCCACACGTTTTTGGACTGGGGCTTCCTGATTTCCTTCGCGGGGAATCTGACGTTCAAGAAAGCCGAATACCTGCGAGAAGCCGCGCGCGTGATCCCCGTGGACCGCTTGCTGACAGAAACAGATTCTCCCTACCTCGCGCCGATGCCGTATCGCGGCAAGCGCAATGAGCCTGCCTATGTGCGCGAAGTCACCCGGGAGCTCACCCGGCTTCGCAATTTGGGCGAAGAAGAACTCGCCCACCAAGTGCTGGAGAATTTCGAAAAATTCCTGCCCGGGTAGCCGTTGACCTATTCTGTAGGTCCGCGGCTTTCATTCCCCTTTAAATCTTGCGGTGCCGCGCCAGCCCGCGAAGCGGGCGATAGGTCGTGAGCCGTGGGTAAGGGAAGCCACCCTCACCCCCGTCCCCTCTCCCGCCCGCGCGGGAGAGGGGTGCCGAAGGCGGGGTGAGGGCCGTCCACCCAGGGCTTACGCCCTGGCCCTGGAGTTTCTACATTTCCGACGAGAGGACTTTCATTTGGAGCGAACACACGCTCCTGGCACCCTGAGCCCGCACTTGGGCGGAAGGACCCCGGGAGTTCGCTCTTCCCGATGCGCCCCCATCATTCCCCGCGGAGCGAAGCTTTGGAGTGCGTGCAGCTCGCTGCCGCTTTCCCTACCGCAAGCTTGCTTGCGGCAGTTTCTTCCCGCAAGCTCTCTTGCGGGAATCTCCACCCCCACCTCGATCTCTATTCACATTCCTTCCCGGCAAGCACGAGTCCCAGCCAGCGAGCTGGCTGGGGCAAAAGCGGCAGCGAGCTGCACGCACTCCAAAGCTTCGCTCCGTACACCAAACCGTTGGACCCAAAATGTAGAAACTCCAGACCCATGGCTTACGCCCTGGGCTAAGATATTTCGCCCCGACGGGGCTCAAAGATGCGCGACCCGTCGTGGAAGAATTCTCAAACGGACTTCTAACTCAGGACACCAGTAAGACCTGATGCGTTTCTTAAACTTCCGTCACCAGCGCTTTAGGCCCATTCCATGCACCTGAGCCCTCAACCCAGAACACGGTCGGCCATCCCGGGCCGTTGGTTCCGGTCTGATTGATAACGAACACGTCGGTCTGGTCGGAAGCGCCGAACTGCTGCGACGCAGCTAACCTGGCACCCGAGGCGGCAATGCCCACCGGACCAATCTTTTCCGGCCCGTTCCAGGCGCCCGTGCCTACGACCCAGAACACGTTCAACTGACCATTCTTATCGACCACGAACACGTCGGTTTGACTAACGCCAAACTGCTGCGACGCGGCCAGACCGGCGCCCGGTTGGGCAATGCCCGTGGGGCCAATCTTCACCGGCCCGTTCCATGCGCCCGTGCCCTCAACCCAGAACACGTTTAACTGCCCATTGTTATCAATCAGGAACACGTCGGTTTGAGTAGCGCCAAATTGTTGCGACACCGCCAGAGCGGCGCCCGGAGGAGCAATGCCTGCCGGACCAATCTTCACCGGCCCGTTCCAAGCGCCCGTGCCCTCAACCCAGAACACATTCAACTGACCATTCTTATCCACCAGGAACACGTCGGTTTGAGTAGCACCAAATTGTTGCGACACCGCCAGAGCGGCGCCCGAGGGAGCAATTCCCTTGGAACCAATCTTCACCGGCCCGTTCCAGGCGCCCGTGCCCTCAACCCAGAACACGTTCAACTGCCCATTACCGTCGACCAAGAACACGTCGGTTTGAGTGGCGCCAAATTGCTGCGACGCCGCCAGATTTGCGCCCGAGGGGGCATTGCCTGTCGGACCGATCGGCACAGGCCCGTTCCAGGCGCCCGTGTCTTGCACCCAGAACACGTTCAACTGCCCATTCTGACCCACCAGGAACGCGTCGGTTTGATTGACGCCAAATTGCTGCGACGCCGCAATCGCCGCGCCCCGCCTGGCAAGGCCGGTGGGACCCAACCCCGTCGTCGCGCTCCAGTGACCTCCATCCTGTACATAGAACACGACCAACTGCCCTGCCCTGTCGATGGCGAAAAGGTCGGTCTGGTTGGCTCCAAACTGTTGCGACACTGCAAAGGGTCCGCCGGGACCATATGCGGGGGGATCAATCGTGCTGAACGACTGCGTGATGGATGTGCTTGAACCCTCAGCCAACTCGCCATACGCGCTGTTAGCGGTCTCCAACGTGATCCAATCCGAATCAACGCCGGGGGGCAATTGACTCAAAGCCGAAAGAGCATTCGACGCAGAGTAGGTGATCGTCCCCGCGCCGTACCAGAGATCCGTTTGCAAAGCGTTGATCGGCCCCACGAAGTCGAGTTGGAAGGCGATAATGGGAGCAAGATCAGCAACGGTAGCCAGCGTATTCGACCCATAATCCACCGGCAACGTCAGCAAATCGATCTGCGGGGTCGCCGTCTGCTTTCCCTGATTGTCAACAACGGTAAACGTCACGTACCTGACGTTGCCGCTCGAATCGTTTCCCAGTGAAATCGTCAGCTTGTATCCGGCCAGGATCTTGGAATCCTGCAGCGTGAGTAGGGGGTAACTGCGGTTGATCAGGTCGTGGGTGGTTGTGTCTGTACCCAGTCCCGCAGTGGATTTGGGCCAAGGCTCAACCCACCCGTACAAAGTCCCTGGCGAACCGCCGGGCAAGCCATTGGACGTTTGGAACGAGAAGAAGTACTGCTGCCAGGCGCTATTAGCACCCGAGGGCGAATAGGCGTTCAACTGGAAGCTGAAGCCGATGTTGCTGATGATTTCTTGCGTGATATTCATGGTAACTTTGAGGTCCAACAATGAGTCTCCATTGCCGGATATAATATAGTTCGAATTGCTCCCGAGGCCTCCGGGCGGTGGTGGCACATTACCCATAATTTCACTCCTCCGTCTTTTTTTATTTACAGATCTCTTCATCCGTGCAACGCCAAGCGACTGGCATACCCGGCGGAATCGGACGTAGATTCATAAGTGCAGAATCAAATTCTCACCGCCACATGTTTCATCCGCGATCCCCTTCAAAGGTATCAGGATGGGTGCCTCTTGGCCCACACCAAGACACCACGAGTCCTCCCTCAATCCTGCGATAGACAGCGGACCCCGGATTTCATCCAACTTTCACTTGATAGGAATTTGCGTTTTAGCGCGCGACTGCCCCGTATGATACCACCCTTCGCGGAATTCCTGTAACCTATTTTCATGTTGCCTAGACCCAGCGGCTCGCGACAGGGCCTTAGACTGCATCCACGGTTTGGCGACACGGCCAAGTGGTCGCAGACTGTACCGCCTGTTTGCGGACTACACATCGATCGCGTCCCACTTCCCTTCGATGTGCATACGCGCATTTGAAGCCGAAAAGCCGCGGACCTTTAATCGCAGGTCCGCGCTTGCTTCAAGGTTTTCACCTCAGTTTGGTACAATGGGCAGGATGAGCGCGGAAGGATGCGGGCGCTCTTATTGCAACGCGTTGGTGGCCTTGACCATTGGTTCCGAATGGCCCTGGTCGCCCGCGCTGTTCAGTTTCCGGTGGACTTAAGAGAGACAAGGCTCTTGCTCACGACACTGCGACCTTCACATCCATTTATGGACAATCTTAGGATAGTCAGAATGTATTGCGACGGCTTGGGACGACGAAATGGACATCCCAGCCCAAAATCAAATCCCCGCCCTCGAAAGGCCATGCACGAAATGTGCAAACGCAGTTTCATCCTTTCTCGCCGGGAGCGCGTCGCTGCGTCCTGGCCACGAATCTTACGAGGCCGTTTAGCGATTGGCGTGATCTGCCTGCTCGCGGCTTCCCCTGCTTTCGCCGGCACCCTGACACTCGCAACTGCTGACACTCTTCTCACGCTCAACGCTGATCCGGCACAGCCCCGAATTCTGTCTTTGGCGTCCACTTCCGGTGCGGCTTGGAAGAGCGGATCTCCGCAGCAACTGATCGACAAAGCACTGATCGACGGCAATTGGGAACCCCTCCACTGGCGCCTGAAATCGGTAGATGACCAGCACTCGACCGGGAGCATCGCCTTTGTCTACGAAAGTTCAAAGCCCCATCTGCGTCTTGAGTGGGAATGGCATGCACGGGCCCGAAGTGGACCGATCGAACACTCCATCCGCATCACCAACCTGGAGAATCAGGTTGTCACGTTGCCGCTGCAAGCCAGCCTCACTTTTGACTGGACGGTGCCGCCTTCCGCGCCGCTTCATCACGTCTGGATCGAAAAGGGTGCGGGCGCGCCTACGGCCGAAGGGACCCACGACGCGCCGCTAACGGATGGATATGCCTGGGACGGAGCCTCCAGCACTTATGCGGGTAACGATGCACCACGTGAGCCTATCCCATGGATGCTGGTGGGCGAGACCGGAGGGCGGCAATCGGGCTGGTACGTGGGCATTGAATTCAGCGGGCGCACGCACCTAAGTTTGTCGCGCCGCGGCATTTCGCTCGCGGGTGAGGTCGGACTTAATCCCGCCCCCTCTCCCTACCTGACCCGCCTCCCCGCGGGAGGGTCATTCGATACTCCCCCCATCTTCCTGGGCGCATTCACGGACGGTGTTGACGGTGCGGGCAATGTTCTGCGCCGCTGGGTGGCCCAGGTGCTTCTGAATCCTGCCGACTTTCGAAATCCCTCCTACCCTCTTTTGGTGAGCAACAGTTGGGGGAGCGCGATGGGAATCAATGAAGAAATCGCCCGCCGGATGACCGAGGATGCCGCGAAGCTGGGCATCGAAATGTTTCACCTCGATGCCGGCTGGTTTCGTGGCGTCGGCGACTGGCGTTCCAACCTGCAGAAGTTTCCCCATGGCGTCGAATCTCTGGCCGACTACGCCCACAGCCTGGGATTGAAGTTCGGCCTCTGGGTGGATTGGACGCAAGCGGGCATTAGCAATGAGGAAGGTGCGCTCAACGTTCACGACCCGAAGACCCGTGACTGGCTCACCCGCGATGTCGCTCCAGATTGGAAGCCCGAGCCCTTCAAAGGCCTCACCATCGACATTGGCTACCCCCCGGCCGCAGCCTGGTGCAGCAAAGAACTCGACCGGCTGGTGAACGACTTTCACCTCGACATGCTGGAGCACGATGGCTACCTGGTCACCCAGACATGCTTTCGAACCGACCATCCCCATGTCGCGTGCGAAGGAGCGCCGACAGGCTCCGAACCGTGGTCGGTAGGGTCCTGCTCAACAGATGTCAGTTATTGCAGCGTTCGCGCCTACTACAAGCTCTATGAGGAAGTCCGCCGACGGCACCCGAGCCTGCTGCTGGAAGCCTGCAACGACGGCGGCCGCATGGTTGACTTTGGCACGGCTGCCCACGCCGACTATTTCTCTATCACCGACAGCTACGACCCCCTCGCGAACCGCCGCGCCTTCTTCGACGCCAGCCACGTGCTCCCCGCGCCCATGCTTGAATGCTACGTTAAGCGCTATCCCACCCCGCATCCTGCCACCTTCCTCTACATGTTGCGAAGTGGAATGATGGGCTGGTGTACCCTGATGCAGGACACCACAACCTGGGATTCAGAACAGCACGCTGCCGCCCGCCAGGCCCTCGAGCTTTACAAAACGCAGCTTCGCCCCCTGATCCGTGGGGCCGACCTCTACCACATTGCGCCCAGACCCGATGGCGTGCATTGGGATGGGGTGGAGTACTTCGCCCCCAGCTCAGGCCAGGGCGTGGTTTACGCTTTCCGCGGCACGGCGCCCGAAGAGAATACTCACACCTACCTGCTCAAAGGACTCCAGCCGGACCGCCATTATGCGCTCCACTTCAACGACCACTCCTCCCCCGACCGGGAAGCGTCCGGCGAGGATTTGATGGCTTCGGGGCTTCTGGTGAATCTACCGCTGCCCCAGTCCTCTGAACTTGTCTTCATTCAAGCTATCCACCCGAGTGCGGGGCTTGACCGGGTACCCTAGAGGTCGAGGTCAGGGTAGCAGAGGTGGACGCCGTTCAGTCCTCCTCTGCGGCTCGTAATCCAGCGTGCAATCAAAGATTCATCAATTTCTAACATAGGACATAGGTGAAAGCGTTACCTGAATTCGCGAGGACTTCCAGGTAAATGGGGGTCAGGTTTGCAGGCATGGCAATCCGCCGCGCGGACGGTGCTCATTATGCTCCCAACTGGGCCCCGAACCAAGGGAGCCACGGATTGGCGAAGGGTCAGGCCGGGATGATCCGAGTAATTTCCCGCTCTGGAGTTTCCTATTTCCCTTAAATAGCAATCCAGATTGGCTCCGAATGTCGCGCACTCCGTGCGTTTTTTCAGAAAGTTCCAATGAATTGTCATCAAAACCGCACAAGCGCTGCATTTTCGGCCAAAAAACCGGATAAATTCTCGTCCCTTTTGTCGTCCTCGCCCGTGTTTTCAAGCATATAGCCGGGTCGATCTTCATTTTTAACATCTCTTTGCCTTGTTTCAAACACATCGTGGGAAGACGGCACCTTCCGTGGCCTTTCGTTCGGCTCGGTGCACGCCCTTGCCACCCTCTAAGGCTAGCGCAACGGCAAGGTACGTTGTCAACAGAATTCTTGCGGAATTTCCTGCCGGTAGGAAAAGATTTTACAATTCCCGCCGCAAATTTCCTACCGGTAGGAAATGGGCTACGAGGCTCGCCGACGAAGCCCACAAAATGTCAGGATCGCCAGGGATGCCAGACACAACCGTGGCAAGGGCGTTGACCAGCCAAAGGGTTTGTTTCCGAGGACCCGCGTTCCTCAGGCACTAACCGCATTCTGATAGGATAAGCTCAGTTTTTACAGTGACATGCCGCTCCCTATCGGCGCCAAGCTAGGTTCCTACGAGGTCTTTGCCCCCATCAGCGCAGGTGGCTTGGCTTAGCACAAGGCACGGTTCCAGAAATCTGTCGTGCAGGACGCTTCGGGATGGGCAAATCAGAACCGGCGCGGCGGGTTGGCGAAGAGCAACGCTCTACGACCCGGTCTACAAATGCGCCTCGATGCCAAGTCGCAGGGTTTCACCCTGCTCCAGCCGGCCCTGAGGAGCAAGGGCAACGCTGCGATCTGACCATCGACCACGTGAGAAGACACGCGGACCACCCCACCTCATGCGCCCAAATCAGCTCGTAGCGCTGAGGTATCCGTCGGCCGGGGGATTCCTCTGCGGATTTTTGTTATTTCGCGTTGATAAACCTGTAAGCGCCCATCGTATTAAGAGCCGCGGAGATATGAGGCTGCTGAATGTTGAGTAC
>CAWGTQ010000018.1:0-117292 GCA_963825395.1 uncultured Acidobacteriota bacterium
TAGTGTTATGTGCTATTGCTTGGTTCAGTTCGGTCTTGTTCACCAAATTCTCAATTGAGATGATGCCCTTTAATTTTCCAACGGGACCGGACGACTATTTGAAGTTGATCAAGAAGGTGGATCGCCAAGGGTTCGCGGTTCATCTGGACGCGTGCAATGTCATGAACTCTCCGGAGCGTATGTATAACAACAGCGCCGTCATCGACGAGTGCTTCCGGAAGCTGGGACGATGGATTGTATCCTGCCACGCCAAAGATTTGAGCTGGGAGGACTACGTCCAAGTATCCTTGCGGGAAGTCATTCCGGGCCGCGGCCAGATTGATTACCGGGCCTATCTGCGAGGGCTCTCGGGGCTCCCGGTTGACGCTCCCCTGATGCTTGAACACTTGAAAACCGCTGAGGAATACGACGAGGGGCGGCACCATATTCAGAAGGTGGCGCGGGAAATGGGTCTTTCCTTTGGCGCCGAAGGCGCGTGAAGCCACATTATCCCGCGGCGCGTCAATCCTGCTCGGAACCCGCCTGCCATTTTTCGTACGCCTGCTGCATTTCGAGTTCAGGGTCGATGCCAAGGGCATCGGCGATGCGGTTGATGTAGTTGAAATAGGAGATGACTTCGACGGCGTCCAGGATATCGGCGTCGCTCAACCCGTGCATGCGCAGGGTTTCAAGATGCCGTGCGGTCAGAGCCCCCGGGGCGCGGGTCACCATTTCCGCGAATTTGCACAACGCCTTCTGGCGTGGGTTTAGGTCGGCACGGTTGTAGTTATGTTTGACGTGTTCCGCCAGCTTCTCATCGTTCGATTCGGCACGGAGATCCTCTCCGTGAGCTTCGATTCAATAGAAACAGCGGTTGGCCCAGGACACCACGGTGGCCAGCATCTCGCGATCGGCCCGCGAAAGGCGCGAGGGGCCAAACATGGTGGCCCGATACAATTGCATGGAGGCCCGCAGCGCACTGGGATTTAGGCTCTGCACCTTGAGGATGTTGAAGACCTTACCGGCGCGCTTGGCGGCGTTGTCATATTCCTGCTTCAGTTCGCCGGTAGCGTCTTCGGGTTCGATCACTTTGATCCATGGCATAGGGCTACCCTCTTAGCATGGTGGTGGCCATTCTTTCGGCCCACGCCGGATAACAGTTTCCCTTCGCTTTAGAACTCCACGGCATTGCGGGAGGTTTTGCCGGGGTGCTTCCTGCGCCTGACGTTGCCACCGTCAGGACTCGGTGAAATCGATCATGACAGGCTTCTCCCGGAACCAGTTGGTCTTAAAGCCCAGGTAGATAATTCCGATGACAAACCAGACCCCGCCCACGATTTTCGCCACGATATTCAGGTTCAGCCAGATCCAGCCGCAAAAGGCAAAGCCGAACAGCGGAAGAAGAACATCGCCGAGAAGGTTGATCTGGCGGCCGGTGGCGCGTTTGATCGCCAAACTGCCAGAACGTTGAGAAATTGACGCCCATGAAGGCGATGAAAGCGCCGAAATTCAGCAACTCCGCGGCGTTTTCGTAGCCATGTCCGTTGATGGAAAGCACCACTCCGCCGCCGAAGGCGAGGATGGCAATGATCCAGATGTTGTAGTTGGGGGTGTTGCGCTTGGGGTCCAGGTGCCCGAAGACCGCGCGCGGAAGAACGTTGTCGCGTCCCATACCGAAGAGCAAACGCGCTGCCCCCAGGCCTCCCGTGAGCGCGCTGCCCACCGCCGCGAGGATGGTCACCGCCGTCATGGCGAGGAACAGCCCGCGCCCTCCCACGCGCATGCAAACGTCCATAAAGGCGCCCGTGATGTTCTCAAAGTGAAAGCCCGGCCACACGCGCTGGCCCAAGTAGACCTCGATGCCGCCAAAGACGCCGGTAAACAAGCAGACCAGAACCGTGGCCAGGAGCACATTGCGCTTGGGGTTTTCGACATCCTCGGCCAGCGTCGTCACGCCGTCAAACCCGATGTAGGTGAGCGCCGCCAGCGGCACGGCGCTGCGGATGACCCGGAAGTCAAACGTTTTGGGATCGTAAAAAGGCAGCGAGGAAAATATTCCATCCCAGCGATCCAGGTGGAAAAGGTAGCGGACGGCCAGGAGTACAAAGGCCACGATGACCACCGACATCAGCGACCAGAAGCAACTTGTTGGCCAAGGCGCTGGCGCGAATGCCGCGCAGGTTCATGAAGGTTATGGCGCCAATAAACACCGCCATCAGGGCGTAGGCGGGAATCCAGTGAACCCATCCGTGAATCGTCTCCGCCACCCAGACCCCGTTGATGAGGGGTTGCAGCAGGTAATCGAGAAACATCGCCCAGCCCACCAGGAACCCCAGGTGGAGATTCAAACCACGGCCCACATAGGTGTAGGCCGATCCGGCGGAAGGATACAGGGCTGCCATGCGGCCGTAACTGAAGGCCGTGATCATCATGGCCAACATGGCGATCAGGAGGGTGTCCACAATGTAGCCGTGCGAGCGTTCTTGCACGACTCCGAAAAGCGGAACCGGGGCGATCGGCTGAATCAGCACGATGCCGTAGAAGATCAGATCCCACAGCGAAAGCACGCGCCGCAAACGCGGTTGCGCCGGGGATGAATTCGTTTGAACCGCATTCCTTGCATCGCCCATCAGGATTAGTTGCCCTGTCCCTTTGCCCCCTCGCGCCCCATAGTTCTCGAGGAAGGAGTCAGTATCTCACGAGGTTACGTAATGCGTAAACTTCCATTGCACCCCACAGTGGAGGAAAACGAAAGCCTTTGCCGCATGGCCCTCACGCCCGCCCGTACACTGCGGCTTCACGATTCGGAGCGAGCTATGTTACGATGCGAGATTAGCAAATTTCCGGCAGTAGGCGAATTGTCAGGGCCTATCGAGGCTTGACAAACCCCTATGAGGCATGAATAAAGGCGAAAAGTGACTCTCAACCCTTCTCAACGCCCGCGCATTCTCAGTGGGATGCGGCCCACCGGCAGACTTCATCTCGGTAATCTTGTCGGTGCTCTCCAGAACTGGGTGAAGCTGCAAGATCAATATGACAGTTTTCACTTCGTCGCCGATTGGCACATGCTGACGACGGGCTACGAGGATACGCTCGATTTGCGCCAGGACACGTGGGAGATGGTTGCGGACTGGCTGGCCTGCGGGCTCGATCCTGCCAAGGCGACGTTTTTTGTCCAGTCGCGCCTGCCGGAACACGCGGAATTGCACCTGCTCTTTTCCATGGTAACTCCGCTTGGTTGGCTGGAACGCGTGCCCACGTACAAAGAGCAACTGGAGAACATTAAGGATCGTGACATCAACACGTATGGCTTCCTGGGTTATCCGCTGCTCCAGGCCGCCGACATCCTGATGTACAAGGCCAACGCGGTTCCCGTAGGCGAAGACCAGGTTCCGCACGTGGAGCTGACGCGCGAAGTGGCGCGGCGGTTCAATCAAGCCTTTGGCAGGCTGCAACTGAAAAAGCGCTCCGACCAGGAATGGATTGCTTGGGGGACAGGCATCCGAAATCTTACCCGTCCCCCTGACGGCAAAGCCGAGCAGTTTATTCTGGAAAACTACCAGAGAGCTTCCCTGGATATTCGGGCGGAGTACCTGAATCGCGATGTGGGAATCCTCGATCCCATTTTCCCTGAACCGGAAGCGCTCCTGACCTCCGCCCCCCGGCTGCCGGGGACGGATGGCCGCAAGATGTCGAAGAGCTACGACAACGCAATTTTCCTGACCGACGGGCCGGAGGTGGTTTCGAAAAAGCTCGCCACGATGGTGACCGATCCGGCGCGCAAGCGGCGCAGCGACCCTGGCAATCCAGACGTTTGTCCGGTGTTTGACCTGCACAAGATTTTTTCTCCTCAGGGGACAATCGATCGTGTGAATCGCGAGTGCCGCACGGCGGAAATCGGCTGCGTGGATTGCAAGAAGCTTGCGGCCGGGCACCTGAATGCGTTTCTCACGCCCATTCAGGAGCGCCGCAAGCCTTACGAGCAGAATCCGCAAAAGGTATGGGACATCCTTGCGGAAGGAACGGAGCGAGCCCGCAAGGTCGCGCAGAAGACGATGGCCGAAGTTCGCAAGGCCGTCAATCTTGCGCCGTGAAAGCAAGCAATCAGCCTTCAGCCTCTCAGCTACGGCTTTAGCTGATAACTGAACGCTGATAGCTGAGCGCTGATGGCTGGAAGCTTTTTTGCGTATGATTGACGAACCTCACGTGCCGAGTCCGGAGACGCCGGAACCCAAAGAGCCCGCGGAGGCTCTTTCTGTGCCCGGCGAAGTTCCTGCTCCGGCGGCCAAGCGTGTGACGCACCTTGCCGCGCCGCCTCCGCCCGTGAAGCTCGGGAACTACGAGGGCCCACTTGACTTACTGCTCGATTTAATCCGCAAGCAGCAAATCAATATCTATGACATTCCCATTGCTAGAATTACCCAACAATATCTTGACTACCTGCATTTGTTGGAGGAATTGAATATCGACGTGGCAGGTGAGTTCATCTTTATGGCGGCCACACTGATTCACATCAAATCGCGCATGCTTCTGCCGCCCGACCCGACGGCGCCGGCCGAAGAGCAAGAAGATCCACGGACGGAATTGGTGCACAGGCTCCTGGAGCACGAGCAGTTCAAGAACGCGGCGGAAATGCTTAACTCGAAACGACTTTTGGAAGATGCCATGTGGTCGCAGCCGGGCATCGGGGAATTTGCCGAGGCCGAGGACGAGCCCGGGCTGGTGGTGTCAGTGTTCGACCTGATCTCCGTGTTCCGTGAAATCCTGGAACGCGCCAAGAAAAAGCCGCAGCTGCAGATCCGGCGGGAAGAGGTTACGGTGGCGCAGATGGTTGACCACGTGAAGCAGGTACTGCGCACACGCCCGGGGCCGGTTCCTCTCGAGGATTTGATCGGCGACTTTCTGTGGCGGCAGGCGTTGATCTCCCTGTTCCTGGCATTGCTGGAGATGGTCCGGTTGCGTGCCGTACTGCTGCGGCAGAAGGATATATTTACCTCGATCACGGTCGCCCGGAGCAAGAGGTTTGAAGAGGTTCTGGCCGCCAAGACCGCGGAGGAACTGACGGCAGGAATGGACGAGAGCTTTACCTAGAAGGCAGTTCTCAGTCATCAGTTTTCGGTCATCAGTCGGACACTCGTCTGGAAACTGGATCGTGGGTCAATTTGCGGCTGCAATTGACGTGGCCGAAGCGTAAATTCAAGGACTGAGAACTGACGACTGACAACTGACAACTTCTCTTATGCTGACCGATGAAATTTTGAAGGCCCTCATCGAGGGCATTATCTACGTCGCGCCGGAGCCAGTCACACTCGACAGCATCCTCAAAGTTCTGGAAGATGAAGAGCGCGAGCGGGTCAAGGCCAAGCTTGAAGAGCTTGTGGCCGAATACGAGCAGAACTCGCACGGGATACAAATCCGGCAGGTGGCGAATGGCTATAAGTTCTCGACGAAGGCCGAGCACCACGAAATCCTGCGGAAATATGTGAAGAGCCTGAAGCCGCCGGTCCGGCTTTCCAAGCCGGCGCTGGAAACGCTGGCAGTCATTGCCTACCGGCAGCCCGTGACGATACCGGAAATCGAGGAAGTTCGCGGCGTGGATTCAGGTGGCGTGATCCACACCCTGCTGGAAAAGAAATTGGTAGTAACATCGGGCCGCAAGAGCGTGGTGGGGCGGCCGATCCTCTATCGTACCTCAAAGGATTTCCTGGTCCATTTCGGCTTGAAGGATGTGGGAGAGCTGCCCAGCCTGAAGGAATTCGAGGAATTGGCGAAGCGCGCGCTGGGTGCGGAGTGGGCCACCGAGGGAGCATCGGGGGCAAGTGGAACCACAGCCGCTCCAAGCGCAGAGGCCGGCGCTGCGGCGGTGGAGGCAGCCCCAACGATTCCGCGGGAGTCACCTTCTCCGGTTGCTGAGGAGAGCGCTCCTATCGAGAACCCCGTTGTTACCAACGCTGCAGCGGCAGCAACTGAGGACAGTGGCGCGGCAAGTGTCGAGGCCACCCTCGAAGCTCCACAGGAAGCAACTCCTTCGGTTGCCGAGGAGAGCGCGCCTGTCGAAAATCCAGTCGCGACGGAAACAGCAGCAGCGGTAACCGAGGAAACTGGCATCGAGAGGGTCGAAGCGCCTGCCGTTCCGCCACAAGAAGCTGTACCGCCTGCGGTCGCGGAGGTGGCATCCGTGCAAGCTCAGGTGGAGGCGCCGGATGTGAGTGCAGATATCTCCACGCCCGCCAAGGCGGAGACGACCTCCGTAAGCGATTTGACGGAGATTCCGGAAGACCCTGAGCCGAAGCTTTAGAGGGGTCTGTGGGGAAGCCTTGATTTGTGGAAGCGCGGACCTGTTTTGTAGGTCCGCGGCTTTTCCTTGCTTATGGAACAGCGCCTACAGAAAATCATCGCTGACGCCGGCATTGCCTCACGCCGCAAGGCTGAGCAGATCATTCTGGAGGGCCGTGTCAGTGTCAACGGAAAACCGGTCTCCAAGCTCGGGTCAAAGGCCGACCTGGAACGCGATCACGTTCGAGTAGACGGCCGTTTGTTGACCCGCCCAACGGAGTATGTCTACTTGCTGGTGAATAAGCCGGTGGGTTACGTTTCCACCGTCAGCGACCCGCAGGGCCGCCCAACCGTGGTCTCGCTGGTGCGAGGAATCAAGCAGCGCGTCTATCCGGTAGGCAGGCTGGACTATCACTCCTCCGGCTTGATGGTTTTGACCAATGATGGCGAGCTGGCGAATTTCCTGATGTCCCGCGCATCGGCTGTCCCCAGATCTTACCAAGTGAAGTTGGAAGGCCGGCCGGAGATCGCGGATATCGCCAAGCTCGAAAGCGGCATCGTGCTCGATGGCCGGCGGACCGAGCCCTGCCAGATCCGTGCTCTCGGACAGGAAGCCAAACCTTGGTTTGAAATCACCCTGGTGGAAGGCCGGTACCATCAGGTCCGGCGTATGTTTGAGCGGATTGGCAAGGGAGTGGTAAAGTTAAAGCGCGTGCGCATAGCGTTCCTGACTGACAAGGACTTGGCGCCCGGCAAGATGCGCCACCTGACGCGCGCGGAAGTCTCGCGCCTGAAAGCATGGAAGGGAGACAGAAAAGGATAAAGTGTAAAGTGTAAAGTATAAAGGCTAAGTTGAACACCCTTCCCTTTACCCCTTAACTTTTACCCTTTACACTTCCAGGTCACCATGCCGCGATCCCCGATTTACGACATTCTCCCGCCGTGGTCCAGCCGCATTCGCCCCTATCCTCCCGGCAAGCCGATTGAGGAAGTCGAACGCGAACTCGGGCACACTGCCATCAAACTGGCGTCAAACGAAAATCCTCTGGGCCCTTCCCCCAAGGCCCAGGAAGCCATCCGGAATTACCTCCATCAAATTCATTTCTACCCGGATGGGAGCGGCTATTACCTGCGGCACAAACTGGCGGAGATTCATGGTCTTCCCGCGGAACAGATCATCCTGGGTGCGGGTTCCACCGACCTGATTGAGTTGGTGGCAAAGACCTTTCTTTCCGGCAGCGCGGATGAAGCGATCACTTCCGAATCGGCTTTCTACATGTACCGGCTGGCCATTGAAGATATGGGCGCAGGACTGGTGCAAACGCCGATGCGTGATGAGACCTTCGACCTGTCCGCGATTGCCCACGCCATCACGGCGCGCACCAAGGTGGTTTATCTGGGCAACCCCAACAACCCGACGGGCACCATTTTCACGGCTGAGCAGCTTGACCGCTTTCTTGCGGCAATTCCGGCACGCGTCCTGGTGGTGCTGGACGAGGCCTATTATGATTACGTGCAATGGCGGGATTATTCCCATTCGGTTAACAGTGTGCGGGCAGGGAAGAACCTTCTCGTGCTGCGGACCTTTTCCAAAGTGCATGGCTTGGCGGGAATTCGCCTCGGGTACGGCATGGGGCACCCCGAACTCATCGAATGCCTGCAGCGCATTCGGTCGCCGTTTAACGCCTCGAGCCTGGCCCAGGTGGCAGGCATGGCGGCGCTCGGGGATCACGAACACGTCGCCAAGTCGGTGGAGAGCAACCGCCGGGAGATGAAATTTCTGACCGGCGAGCTGACGCTTTTAGGGGTGCGCTACACGCCTTCCTTCGGGAACTTCCTGCTGGTTGACACCGGCCGGGACTGCGAAGAAGATTTTATGCGTTTGCTGCACGAAGGCGTCATCGTGCGGCCCATGAAGCTTTATGGGTTTCCCACTTCTCTTCGTGTAACCATAGGAAGACACCAGGAAAACGAGCAGTTTTTGGGAGCGTTGCAACGCGTGCTCGCGTCGCCGCTGAAGAGGTAGGCAAGGAGTCGGGAGACAGGAGAAGGGTAGCGCAGACCTGTTTTGTAGGTCCGCGGTTTTTCCTTGACCGCTCGTAAATCACGGGTGGCGCATAGATTGCCTCTCATGTATGCGCTCAGCCAAAGCTGCAACTCCCGGGGTTGGCTCAGATGCTGTAAGGTCGTGTCGAGGGTTGCAAGTGATGCATGATGTAATCAGAGAGATTCTTGATCGAGACAAAACGCTGGCCGTTGTGGGCTTGTCCTCAAAGACCATGCGCCCGAGCCACCGCGTGGCAGCTTACATGCAACGCCATGGGTACCGGATTATTCCCGTGAACCCCCATGAGGAATCGGTGTTGGGAGAGAAGAGCTACGCCTCGCTCGATGCGGTGCCCGAGTCTTTTGACGTGGTGGTGATTTTCCGCCGCTCGGAGTTCGTGCCGGAGGTTGTGGAAGCCGCGATTCGCAAGGGCACAAAGGTAGTGTGGATGCAGGAAGGGGTGGTTCATGAACAGGCTGCCGAGCGCGCCCGCGCCGCCGGCCTTAAGGTGGTCATGGACCGCTGTATTCTGAAGGAGCACGCCAAGCGTTTTGTGGCCGAGAGAATTTAGGGGGCAGCATTGCGGGAAAAGCCGACAGGGCAGCGGGTAGCGCATACATTGCTTTTCATGTATGCGCTCCGACAAGAAAACTCACGGTCAGAACTGCACTGAACGCGGTTGCTCGCTAATCGCGACCATTAAATCCGGAGAAACGACATGAAAAGACGCAGATTCTTAGTTTCCTCGCTCGCCGCCTCGGCGCTTGTGGGTGCGACGCCCTCGGTTGATGCAACCATCCCCGGAGCCGTGCCGGATGCATCCGGTCGCGAATACTACGAATTACGAAAATACTCGCTGCGCCGCGGCCCACAGCAAGAAACGATCAACGACTACTTTCGCGACGCCAACATCCCGGCGCTGAATCGCCTGGGCATCAAGCCGGTGGGCGTTTTCACTACCACCATCGGACCCGGCAGCCCCACGCTTTATGTGCTGGCGCCACACCCGTCGCTTGAGTCCGCGGTCACCATCCACGATCGCGTGGCGGCCGACCCGGAGTATTTGAAAGCCGGGGCGGCGTTCATCAATGCCACCCCGACCGAACCTGCCTACGTGCGCGTGGAAAGTTATTTGCACGCAGCCTTCGCGGGCATGCCGAAACTGGAATTGCCGCTCGGCGCAGCCGAAAACAAGCCGCGCATTTTTGAACTTCGCACTTACGAGAGTCACAGCAAGAAGGCTAATCGCACTAAGATCGCGATGTTCAATAGCGCCGAAATTGCGATCTTCCGGCGTACCGGTTTGCGGCCTGTCTTCTTTGGCGAGACGATGGTGGGCGCGGGCATGCCCAGCCTGACCTACATGCTTGCCTTTGCGGACATGGAGGAGCGCACCCGTAGCTGGGCCGCCTTCGTAGCTGATCCCGAGTGGAAGAAGCTAAGTTCAACCCCGGGCTATACGGACCCGGAGATCGTTTCAAACATTACCAATGTGATTCTATCGCCCGCGCCTTTCTCTCAGATTTGAGGTTGCCACGAGCGAATAGCGGGAAGTGATGTCAAACCATGCCATTGGTCTACTCTATACAGAGCGACATAAATGTTTGCGCGTTCGGCTGTAGCGGCGGTCTCCGACCGCCGTCGTCGATCGGAGATCGACGCTACAATTTATGTCGCTCTGTATAGCACCTTGTTAGGTGCGACAATGGGAATCCCAATGGTTACGTGGTCCCTTTTATTCACTCCGCGCGTACTTCTTCTTCCATTCCTCGATAGCCGCGAGTTTTTCCTTGAGCCGTTTTTCGAACCCCTGGTCGGTGGGGCGATAGTAGCGGCGGTCCTTGAGGTTGTCGGGCAGGCACTGCATATCGGTGAGCTTGTCTTCGGCTTTGTGCGCGTATTGATAACCTTTGCCATAACCGAAGTTCGCCATCAGTCCGGTTACGGCATTGCGCAGATGGAACGGGACAGGCTCCGCCATGGTCTCCTGCGCGTCGCGCGCGACTTCGCCATAGCCGACGTAGAGCGCGTTGGACTTGGGTGCGAGCGCGAGATAGACCGCCGCCTCCGCCAGCGCGAGGTTTCCTTCCGGCATTCCCAGGAAATGCACTGCTTGCATCGCCGCCACGGTTACGCCTAGAGCGTGGGGGTCGGCCATACCGATGTCCTCCGACGCCTCGCGAATCAGGCGGCGCGCGATGTAGAGGGGATCTTCTCCCGCTTCCAACATGCGTCCCAGCCAGTAAAGCGCGGCGCTGGGATCGGAGTTGCGGACGGACTTGTGGAGCGCCGAAATCAGATTGTAGTGTTCCTCGCCGGACTTGTCGTAGAGCAGGACTTTTCGCTGGATGGCGTCCTCAACCAGGGCTTCAGAGATGGTGGCGCGCCCTTCCGCGTCGCGCCCGGCGGCCGCGACGGCGGTTTCAAGCGTGTTGTAGGCAGCGCGGGCGTCGCCGTTCGAAAAGACCGCGATCTGCCGCAGGAGCTCATCGGAAATCTCGATGCGTTGCGAACCGAGGCCGTGTTTTTCGTCGGTGAGGGCGCGGCGAAGAAGTGTCTGCACCTCGTCGGTCGAGAGCGCAGACAGCATGTAGACCTTGGCGCGGGAAAGCAGCGCCGCGTTGACTTCGAACGAGGGGTTTTCCGTGGTGGCGCCAATCAACACGATGTCGCCGCGCTCGACGTAGAGGAGGAACGCATCCTGCTGAGCCTTGTTGAAGCGGTGAATTTCGTCGATGAAAAGTACCGTTCGCCGGCCGTAATGGCGCGACTTTTCCGAAGCCGCCATCACTTCCTTGATTTCCTTGATGCCGGAAAGGACGGCGCTGAAACGCACGAAGTCACTCCGCGTTTTGCGGGCGACAATGGTGGCAAGCGTGGTTTTGCCGGAACCTGGCGGTCCCCAGAGAATCATCGAGCCCAGCTCATCGCGCTCGATTTGCCGCCGCAGCGTCTTTCCCGGCCCCAGGATGTGAAGCTGACCGACGAATTCTTCGATCGTCTCGGGCCGCATGCGGTCGGCGAGGGGCGAAGGAGTGGCCGCGCTTGACGAGGCCCCGGTGGAAAAGTCGGCGGATGGTGGTTCGAAAAGGCTCATGGGAATCGGTTCATCGGGTCATCTGGCCATTGAAAAGCTGTCCATCGTCCGTGGTCAGTTGTCCGTTGCAAGAGGTGCGGGGAGATCGAAAGCCTTAAGCCACGGACGACTGACAACGGACAACCTTTAAATGGCTCGATGATCCGATGGACTGATGACTCAATATTTAAATCCTCTCTGTCTTGCCGCTTCATAAAGAAAGATGCTCGCTGCGCTTGCCGCGTTTACGGAATCCACTTCCTCGCGGATGGGGATGCTCAGGAACTGGCTGGCGTATCGGGCAATCTCCTCCGGCAATCCCGTGGATTCGCGTCCGACGAGGATCGCGATCGGCCCCCTCAGGTCCGCTTGGGAGAGCGATGCCGGGCTGTTGCGATCCGCAGCCACAATGCGGACGTGTACACTAAGAAAGGGCAGGGCCGTTTTCGGGTCGAGGCCGCAAACGATGGGAAGCCGGAAGATGGCTCCCGCCGAAGAGCGCACAGCTTTGGGATTGAACGGGCTTACCGTCTCCTGCAAAGTCAGGAACGCCGAAGCCGAAAACGCCAGAGCGGTGCGCATCATCGTGCCCAGGTTGCCGGGATCCTGGAGGCGGCAAGCTACCACCAACAGCGGCTTGGCGGAGGCCACAACTTGCTCCAATGTATAGACGGGGAGTTCCACCAATGCCGCGATGCCCTGCGGCGACTGCGTTTGCGCGACACTCTCAAACAACCGGTCAGGGACCTGAGTCAATTCCGCTTCAGACGGCAGACGATTAAGCAGGGCAGAGAACTTTTCTGCCGCTCCGTTAGCCACCAACACGCTGTGAGTCTTGACGCCGGGAGCAGCGTTCAGCGCTTCCTCGACAAGGAACGGGCCTTCCACCGCCAGCCAACCCTGCTTGGTGGTCCCGTCGGCGAGCGAGCGCCGAAAAACCTTCATCAAGGAATTGGCGGGACTGGAAACTTCTCGCTGATGGGTAGAGCGCATAGTATGACTTGCCTGTTTTAATTGCTGAAACCACAGCTTACCCCCGTGCCCTCGCGAAGTCGAGAGCCGACGTGGAGCGCGACATAGAAGTGGAAGGCTTCCGGCTTTCCCGGCGACCGGCAGGAAGATCTTGTAGCGCGGGAATAGTGGTGCCCCGTGTGTGGTAGAATGCCCGAGTTTCCGCGCATTCTGGCAGCAAACCGGGAGGTTTCTATGCGACGACTGGGATTGTTTCTGCTCCTTTTCTGTATCGTATCCGTTGCGCACGCCCAGGATTTGAGTGGACTGCTTGCGGATCTGACGAAACCCCATGACTATGTTTTGAAGCGCGCCGGGAGTTGGGACCGCACCGGGGCGAATGACGACTCGCGCCCGATTTCTCCCGGTGAGACATTGACGGTGCTCGAGGATTCCGGCCCCGGCGTCATCACGCACGTGTGGTTTACGATCGCCAGCAGGGAAAACTATCACCTGAAAAAACTGGTGCTGCGCATGTATTGGGACAACGAAGCCACTCCCAGTGTCGAAGCGCCCATTGGCGACTTTTTTGGCTTGGGGCTTGGCGAGTATTTCACTTATCATTCTCTCCCTCTGGCCGTCGGTTCAGTGAAAGCCTTGAATTCGTTTTTCCCTATGCCCTTCCAGAAAAAAGCCAGAATCACGGTGACCAACGAAGGCACGCGGAAGGTGGACGACTGCTACTATAATATTGAATATCGCGTGTACTCAAAACCCCTGCCCGCGGACACCCTTTATTTTCACGCGCAATATCGGCAAGCCACTCCCAACCACGGCTGGACAAACCAGTGGCAGAGCAATGGTGACCCCAACGTCGACAGAAAACCCAACCTGACCGGTGAAGACAACTATGTTTGGCTCGAGGCCACGGGGCGTGGGCATTATGTTGGTGAAACTATGTCGGTGCTACAGAACCAGGACGAGTGGTGGGGTGAGGGCGACGATATGTTTTTCATCGACGGCGACAAGGTTCCCACCATCGAGGGCACGGGTTCGGAAGATTACTTCCTCGGAGCATGGGATTTTGGCGGCAAGCCGTTCTCCTATGAGCTATTCGGCGCACCGGTGGTGGGCAGTGAGGTTGCGGGGAGCCATTCATCGGTCTATCGTTTCCATCTGGATTCGCCGATTCCCTTTACTAAGTCGATTCGCGCCACGATTGAGCATGGGCACGCCAATCACCGCTCGGATAGCTATTTTTCGGTTGCCTATTGGTACCAAACGGAGCCGCACGCTCCCTTTCCAGCGTTACCACCCGTGGATGAACGAATTCCAAAGCTTTATCCCGTGGGCGGACCGGGGAATGCTGCCAAGTGAAGATAATGAATGATCGGGCCATGGGGTCATTGAGCCATTGAAAGGGTCCCCCCCACAGGGAGTCTGTGTGACAACTTGGGGGCGGGGTCAGGTAAAGGACTACGTGTAGATAATAATGTAGTGGTATTCGTTGTCTTGCATAGACCGTAGGCTTCACCTCAGGCTAATTATGTTGCCCCCTTTCGGGGAGCAAGACTGAGGCCTGCCCGCTTCAAAATGCGTCACTATCGACGCGCTTGACGATTGCGAAAATCCCCGTCACTATAATAGCGGAGTTTCTGTGGGCCTGTAGCTCAGCTGGGAGAGCACATGGTTTGCAACCATGGGGTCGGGAGTTCGATCCTCCCCAGGTCCACCAATCTCATTTGGA
This sequence comes from uncultured Acidobacteriota bacterium, assembly GCA_963825395.1. Lineage (GTDB taxonomy): Bacteria > Acidobacteriota > Terriglobia > UBA7540 > UBA7540 > Bog-366. The sequence continues at coordinate 14,077 of CAWGTQ010000018.1, forward strand.
TTCATAAGGTTATAGTTCAGGCCTCGCTCTTAGACCACATGGTCAAAGCCATGTGATCCTAAATCGGACATTTCCGGTAACCACGTGCAATCTCCTTTCGCTCCAGTGTGTTCCGAGTGTTCCGAATCCTTTGATTTGATCGCGATCCGGGCCCGAGATCTCGCTGTGCTAAAAATGTGATAGCGATTCTGCTTGTCATTGTGGTTGCGGCGCGCTAGTGAGGTGCCGGGACGTAGGTCCGGAAGCCGCTCGACACCTACTTCCTGAGTCCACGTTGCGGGATCTTTTCTGATCGAGGAGATGTCTCGGGTTCTCGAGACGATTGGTTTCTTCCGAGCGGGTAACGGGTGCAAAGTCGCACGTACTGGTGGGCTCGAACCTTCTCTCTAGCCAGGCCAAGATGGGTGCGCCGCAATCCTGGGCGCGGAGACTTCAGGCACAGTCAGAGATGATTTGTGCCAGTGCATTAACGGTTCGATCGCGCTTCGCGTTTTGCGGCCGATGGGACGCCACTGACTGGCCGTCAGTAGCATCCCTCCGAAACCCGCGTAAATGCTGATTTCCCAGCGCACTCGTGTGCGAATTGTGTGCCACTTTAGGTAGCCCGGAGGAATATGACCGAGAGATGCCTGGTGACGGTCCTTCGCTACGGATCGACTCCGACTTCCGCAACTCTTGGGGATCGAGTAAGTATCCCGCGGCTTCGCCGAATAAGCGTTAACCTAAGAACGGCATGCAAATCGTTTGCGCTCGCGCGGTGTCGCGGCGAGAAGCTTGCTGATTACCGGCCATTGATCGATCACCGTAGCCAGCCTTTGCGGTAGGAGCAGTGCCGCGCCCACTTGACGATACATGAAATCAATTTCCCGCCATCGGCTGCGACGGGGCTGCCACGGGGTAGCCCCAGGGGAAAAACGAAGCCGCAATATCCACCATGCGTCCGATCAACAGCCCGACAAAGAGCTTTCCTTCCAGCCAGGCCTGTGCGCTGAGAGGGTCTTTCTTGGGCATGTGGCCGAGGCCGAGGATCGACTTCATCCGTTTGAAGACCAGCTCGATTTGCCAACGCAAACGGTAGAGTTCGAGAATCTCGGCAGCGTGGAGTTTCTTCAGACTGGTCCAAAGGATGAAGTACTCGGCCAATTCTAGCGAGAGTGGGGAGACGGGCTCCTGGTCTCGCCGCGCCCTGCGCAGCATCCGTTGGCGCGTCCAGCGCGTCACCTCCGCACTCTGCCGCAGTGCCACCATGCGCCCAGCAATCCAGCCGCCTTGCGAATCCTTAATCCAGGACGAAGACTCTGCCGGCGAGTGGCCTTTTAGGGTTCGCATCTGAGGCGCCAAATCGATCCGCCGATGATGGTAATCAAACAAAGGCAGGGCCATCCGGTTGAGGCGGACGATGACGTCTCCACCACCCGCGAGCACATGGGCCACGCCGGGTGGCGCCGCATAGACACGGTCGCCCAGCATGATATCGCCCTTGTTCACGGGCACCCGGCGAAAGGTCTCGCCGCTCTGCCGCAGTTCGGTCAACTGAAAAAAGTCGCACTGCAAATCGGCGAGGTTGACGGCATAATGCACCCTCCAGTCGCCCCCAGTACTCCCCGGCTCGCACACCGTCGTAGCATCCACCGCTCGCACCCTGCGGCCCACCGCGCCCAAGGGCAACGCCGCCGCTCCGCGCTCCTGCTGCGCCAACCAACGTAGCCAGGGCCCGGCAGCGCGCAGACGCTTGAACACTCCCACCGAACTGATCGCTCCCAGCCCCGAAGTTTGCGCGCGCGCCGCTGTCTCGGCCAACGAGCAGCCGTTTGCCAAGTGCAGCAAGAGAATTCGCAACACCGTTGCCGGGTCCTTGATATAGCGGGCTCGCCGCATGGCGCCGCATAACCAGGCTTGCTCTTCCCATCCCTCAGGAAGAAACCGGCGCAATACCTCCCAGTTCTCAAACTCCTCGTTCTTAACGAAGGTTCTCATGGGGGAAATGGTATCGCCGTCGCCCAAGAAACGCAATCTTTAGGTTAACGCTTATTCGGCTTCGCCGGGGGATACTTACTCTTATTTCGGGTCGTTCGGGTCAACGGTCTGCCGGCCGACCGGTCTCTGCTGGATTTGTTCATACAAGGCTCGGACGGACGCGTGTGAATCCTGCATTTTCTGAAAGATGGCCGCCTCGCGTTCAGCGTCCTTCAATCGCCCGAGTTTCCGATATGCCTGAGACAAACGGTAATGGGCGACTTCATTTTGCGGGTCCAGCGCGATGGCTTTCAACAAATGTGTGAGCGCCTCATCAGCTTGGCCCAAACTCGTCAGAGCTTTTCCCGCAGCGATATGCGCGTCCACAAAAGTTGGGCGAAGGGCCAAGGCATCGTCGTAATACTTCAACGCCTCCTGCGGCTTTGACCGTAGCCATTCGATCTCGCCTAGCATATAGTCGCACTCGGCGTTATTCGGGCCTGCCGTCAGTGCTGCTTTGAACTCCGTTTCGGCTTGTTGACGAGCAGGTTCATCCGAGGATTGCGCTAGAATCATCTGTCCGATTTCAAAATGGGCGGCGGGAAGCCGGGGATCTATTTCCAGGGCCTTGCGGTACTGGGCAGTTGCTCCCAGAAAGTCATCCTGGCTGGCCAACGCCTGAGCCAGGATTAGGTGCATTTGGGCGGATTCCGGTGCGACCTCTGTCAGCCTGGCGAGCCGCTGCGCCGCCAAATCGGAATATGTGCGATAAGCAAGATAAATGGCGGCGGGCGAGTCGGAACCCGTCGGTCCCAGGGCACGCAAGGCATCCGCGGCAAGATCCAAGTCATGAGATTCGTAATCGAGTGTAGCCAGGTCTATGCCGGCCTCGGTACGCACCGTGGCGTCTTGAACGTGCGGGAAGGACGCAGCCAGGAGGAGCTTAGCCTCATTCTTATTCCCGAGTCGCAGACTCACTCATTCCCAAGAATGCTTTCGCGTTCCAGAGCGAAGGTTGAAGTTTGATGGCCGCCCGGAATTCCTGCGAGGCTTGAGCATAATCCCTCTGGGTATAGGCGATGACTCCAAGGTTGGCATGCGCCGACGAGTTCGTAGGATCGAGGCGGAGGATCTCCCGAAATTCTTTGATGGCGACACTATCCTGGTGGGCTTGGAGCGCTTCCTGCGCCCGCTTGTAATGATGCTGGATCTCGGACCCGTTGTTGGTCTGGGCCGAAATCGCGGCGCAGGTCATTAAGCACGACGCGAAGCAAACGCGCCATAAGAGACCTTTAAACATATTAAACCTCAGAACCACTCCGGAATGACTACTTCGCATCGAGAAAATATTCTACGTCCTCGTCCCACACGCCACAAGCGCCCTTATTCTGTCTGTTGCCATGCACAGTGCGCTGTCCTATAATTTTGCGGTCGGCAGTGTCTTTCCTAAGCAAGAGGAGAAGGCCGTGACACTTAGGTTCCCATGGTTGATTCTGTGCTGGGCTATTTTGCTCTTTCCGTGCCTCTCCCTCCGTCTCGAAGGACAACAGGCTGATGAAGCGGCGATTCAGCGCTATTCACAGCAGGCCGAGGAGGCGTTGGCACGAAAGGATGCGGACGCGGCCATTGTTGCGCTCGAAAAACTTGCTCCTCTGACTCCCAACAATCCCGAAGTTTATACGAACCTCGGGGCCGTTTACTACACCCGAGGTCGGTATACCCTAGCAGCCGAAGCGTTCCAGCGGGCACTCCGGCTAAACCCCAAGATGCCCAATGTCCCCCTCATGCTGGGAATGTGCGATGCGGATCTCGGGCACTTGCATGAAGCCCTTCCGATTCTCGAGCCGGCTTTCCGGCATCCGCCTAGCGCTCAGATGGGCCGTACAATCGGGCTTAAATTAGTAGTCGTATACATGTCTTTGGGCCAGCCCACGAAAGCATTGGAAACAATTGAGACATTGCTGAGTCAAAACCCGAATGATCCCGAAATCCTTTATCGTGCTTCACACTTATACGGGGACAGGGCCCTCCAAACCATGACGCGGCTTGCAGAGGTGGCGCCGGAGTCGGTGTGGAAACGCATGGCGTCCGCGGAAGCCCTCGAGGGAGAAAAGCGCTACGAGCTGGCAATCATTGAATACCGCAAAGTGATTGCCGCCGACCCGGATATGGCCGGGGTTCACTACCGGCTGGGAAGGGTGTTGCTGCTGGAGTCTCCTGACAGCGACCAGGCTAGAAGCGATGCTCTTAAAGAGTTCCAACAGGAACTCGCGCTCGAGCCGCGCAACGGCGCCGCCGAATACCAAATTGGCGAAATCTACCGCCGGCGGAGTGAATTCGAGCCAGCGGCGGGTCACTTCTCGCGGGCGGTAGAGATGGACCCCAACGTCGAGGATGCTCAGATCGCCTTGGCCCGTACTCTGATTCAACTCAAAGAGCCCAAAGAATCCGTGCCCCACCTGCTCGCCGCCATTCAGATGAATCCGAAGAATGAAGTCTCTCACTTCCTGCTTGCCCGTGCCTACCGATCGTTGGGGGATTCGGGAGGCTACCAGCATGAAATGACGCTTTACCAGAGGTACCATCTCCAGCCCTATGCCGACAAACCGGAGCAGGGGGAGCCAGTACCGCAGGCATTGACAACTCCTGAGGTTACAAAGCAAACCCTAGATTCTGAGACGCCACCTCAGCCGTAACTGTCCGAACGCGGCAGTGCGGCACCTGTCCCGACTTGTCGGCAACCCCCCTGCAACAGAATATTTCTGATTATTATTTTGCCCCGTGCTCCAGACAGCCGGTTTAAGCACCGAATGCCAGGGGGAAGCGTTTTGCCGCGACCTGTGAAGCTCCCCCGGACCCGTGATAAGAAATCCGGGCTATCGAGGCCATCTTGCGGAGAGCGGCGGGAACTTCGGAAATTCCGCATGCGGCTCCCTTTGGTACCAGTACGCAACCGAAGCCACGTCGTCGGCCAGCGCCTGGTACTTTTCGGTGGGCCACCAGCCCAAGGCCTGGATGGTAACGCGAAGATCGGAGCTGAAGTTAATGGGGTCCATCAGATGCCACCGATAAAGGCTCCACTTGGGTGGCCCCTCCTTGCCTTCATGCTTCAGCACGCACCCGTTATAGGCCGTGCTGTAGGTTTCGGGAAAGCCGTAACTCCCGCCGAAGTAGTCTTCGGTTCCGGTGCCGCAAATCGTCGGGAATTCCCGGTCGCCGTCAATGTAGAACTTTACTTCGCCTTCACCGAACCACCCCTCCGACATCTGTGTCCATGCCAGGAACGTCCCGGCGTAGCGGCCTTCTCCTTTGACGCCGTCCAGGATCGTGTGCACGGGTAAGGATCGGTCGGTAACGGCGCGGCGCCATTGGGCGTGAAAATACCCAGCCTGCTCGGGGATCTCGGTTTTGGCATAGGTGATCTGATAGGCCAGCAAGCGAAGATCCTTGTCCGCCTCGTTGGAGAAAGTGACCTTGGCGTGTCGCCTAAAAGGCATCGGCCAATAGCAGTTGAGAGCAGATGTGGGGTTCACGACGACGGCCAGCGAGTTAACCCGCGCGAAGAGATCGTGCCCAATCGCAAAAAAGTCGGTCATGGGCACCTCAACGGAGGGAGTGCTTTCTCCATCCCAATAAAAACGCAACACGCACGGCCGTCCGTTTCCTGTCCACGTTTCCTCCGTGGCCATCCAGATATGCTGGATGACTCCGGGTCCCTCGACATCCATCAAGGTTACCGTCTCCCTTGCCTTGGGTTTGAGAAAGGGGTTCACCTTCCATCCCTGGCCGAGATCAGCCGCGGCTTTCGAGAAAGGGAGATTAGGGTCGCTGGGGTTCGGTATCGCCCGGCCTCCCATTCCTTTCTTTCCCGTGGGATTCTCCGCGCAAACAGAGTGGGTCTCTGCATTCGTTAATATCGGGAGAGTCCCGAGGCCGGGGTTGAACCCGAGGGTTGGAATTGGCTTTGATTCTGCCAAGACCCTCGATGAACCGAACGCTGACAAACCCGATGCGGCAACAATCGACTTCAGAAAATCTCCCCTGCCTAACTTTCTCATGGCTGCCCGCTTCTTCACAAAGTTTGAAGGTTGTAAAAGGAACAGTGGGAGCCCCGAGGCTTGGCCTCGGGACTCCCACTATGGTTAAGACAAATAGCGAGGTTGCCACTTCAGAATTGCAGTCTCACGGTAAATATCATGCGGCGCATCATCGTTTGATTGACTTGGTACACACAGCCCAGCAAGTTGGTAATTCGGCCGGCCGTTGCATCGTCTATGTTCGTGTCGGGCTCTCCCCAGGGAGCCTTGTTAAAGGCATTAAAGTTTTCCCAGCGGATTTGGAGACGAGTATCTTCCCGGTTCAGTGGCGTATGGAAGACGAACTCTTTCCACAAGGCGTAGTCTGTCCCGACCAGGCCTGGCGAACGAAAGCTTCCCCGTGCAGCATCGCCCCAACGGCAGCACTGTGTCGCCTGTCCGGGAAACTGCGGAGCCTCAAAGGCCGCATCGTTAAACCATTCGCCTGAAGTTTTCGTCGCTGGGTAGAGCGGCACTCCCGGTATGCGGTCGGGTCTCTGCCCCCAGTCGGCATTGAGCGTGGCGCCACTCGCCATCGTCGGCGAGAGAGCAAAGCCATCCTCGACGGTGGTTACGCCATTGAATTGCCAGCCTCCCAGCACCCACTTTTTTACCCCGGTGGCATTGGACCCCCAATGCAATCCTTGGCCATAGGGCAACTGCCAGTTATGGGTCAAGGTCCAAACCGCCGCCCGATCTTGATTGACCCCAACTCCACGGGAGCCGTTTCGATCATAAGGGTCGATGCCCTGGTCCCCGTAAGCGAAGCCTGCGATCTCCGTGTCCAGGGACTTGGACCAGGTGAATGAAGAAGCTATGGAGTAGCCATTGGAGAAGCGCTTATCCACAACGAATTGCATGCCGTTGTAACTGGAATTCGCGCCGTTATTCCTGCTGCCAATGCCCTGAGCCAGACCGTATTGTTGGTAGTAGGGACGGCAATCCTCAATGTTTTCGCCTGCCGGACAAATATTCGCTGCGTTGATGTTGGGGTCAAAGGCAAGATCGGTCCCCTTAGTCCCAACGTAGCCAAGAGATACCCTCAGGTCCCGGCCAACCAAGCGTTCCACCACGAAATTCCACTGATCGACGTGTTCAGTCGGCGTATACGCAGGATTGTAGTAGACGGTAGCGCCGTTGGGTACCTGTAGATGGCCCGATGACGGAACGCTGAAGGGAGCGTACAGAGGTATAGTTACTCCTGAGCCAAACGACAATGCGGGTTGATAGAGGTTGGTTTGGAGAATGTCCTGGTCTCCCGAGATTGGGAACACGATCGAAAGCTGCTGGAACGTACTCGAGTAGTTGGTGGCGAAATAACTCCGGCCAAAGCCGGATCGAATCACGGTGTTATTGGTAAGTTTGTAAGCTAATCCCAGGCGGGGCGCCCAGCCCTTGTGGTAACCATCGACATTGGTTGTGCTCGAAACGCCCCCCAGATTAGCCAAATTCACATCGCCTGTGCTGGGATCAAAATTGGAAAGGCCTCCTTTGATGTCGGTTTCATCTGGGCCGAAATAGTCCCAACGCAGACCATAATTAGCGGTGAGCTTCGGAGTCACCCGCCAGCTATCCTGGAAGTAAAACGCCTCCCTCCATTGCCTTTCGTGAGGAATGAAGTTGTACACCCCACGTTCAAAAGTGTCGGGAAGGCCAAGCATGAAAGATGCCGATCCAAGCCCGGAATTGGCCACGTCCGGGGTCCCGGTAATCTCTTGATCAAAATCGAAATATCCGCTGGTGTGGGCATTGACGGTGAACAAGTCCTCCATGTTGCGGCGGATGTCCGCTCCCCAGCGGAGTTGATGTGCGCCCTTGACCCAGGTCCAGTTGTTCACGCCTTGCCAAACATTAATGATGTCCAAACGAGGAAGCGCCGTGGCGTTTCCCCCGGGGCCTTCAGTGAAGGTGCCCGTGGGACCCTCAATCGTAAACCCGGCGAGCCCACCCGTTATTTTGCCTCCGAGGTTGAGACCCGCGAGCCCAACCTGGGTGTTCGTACCTAGGTTCGCATCGGGTGTGTAACCCTGGAGATGCCAACGCAGCAGACCGCCGCGAAATTCCGTCAGCAAGTTGCTTCCGAAGGTATGAGTGTAGTTTAACGCGATTTGATCGTCATGCGTCGGGACAATTTCCGCCCCAAGCCCGCCGGTGGATGGCCCTCCGGCCACTGTCCCGAACAGCGCAGGGGTGTTCAGGAACGAATACATGTAAGTGTTACGCAGGAATATTTTATCTTTGTCGGTGATGTTGTAATCCCAGCGCACATCAAACTGATCTGTTCGAAACGCAGTCGGCCCGCTGCCCACGTAGTTTACGTCGTAAGGATCTGCACTGTTCTGGCCGATATTGGCAGGGGGGAGCAGATTGACAAGGTTTGTTGCCACCGTGCCAATCCGGCCTGGGCAGATCACGTTCAAGGCCCCGTTGCAGGCAAACTGCGTCCGTCCCGACCCATCGGGATTGCCTGTGAGAGGGTCAAAAATCGGATTCGTTGCTGCCAGGGCACTGAAGTCGCCTTGCCGCCAGGCCTGGATGGGCACGGTGGCCGTAAGCGTATTTGTCTCGGCTAGGCGCAGGAGTTGGTAATCCCCGAAGACGAACATCTTATTCTTTTTGATGGGGCCGCCTAAGCTGAACGCGCCCTGGTTCTGGTTGAACGGCGAGGGCCCCAGGCCTTTACCCTCGGGCCCCGTACCCGCAATTTTCTCGGTGAAGGGATTGGCGGCAAACGTCGCCTTGTTCATATTGGCCCACCACACCGATCCATGGAACACGTTCGTCCCCGACTTGGTGACGTACTGCGCGATCATTCCCGCGGAATTACCAAACTCGGGATCGTAATTACTGGCAGACATCTTTATTTCGGAGACCGAATCTTGATTCGGCGCAATCACCAGCTGGTTACTGAAACAACATGCCACGTCCGTGATCCCGTCGATGTTGTAATCGTTGGCGCCAAACCACATGCCATTCACCACAACCGAAGTCGCCCCGCTCGGGGTTTCTCCTAGCCCGATTTGAACCATGCTTTCGACCGCCCCCGGCACGACGTCGAAAAGCTTGGTCAGATTGTGGTACATGACCGGGAGGGCTTCAATTGTTTGTTCATTGACATTCCTGGAGACATCGGTTTTTTGGCTCTGCAGTAACGCCGGGGCTGCGGTTACCGTAACCTCCTGAGTCACCGCTCCCATCTCGAGCTTGGCATCGACCCGCATTGCGGAGTCAATCTGAACAGTAACGTGCTCCTGGATAAAACGCTTGAATCCTTGTGTCTCCACCACCACGGTATATTCACCGGGGAGAAGATGGGTAATGTTGTAAAACCCGGCAGAATCCGCAACCCCCTTCGTCGCGATGCCGGTTCTCACTTCGGTCACGGTGACGTTCACGTTGGGGACTGCGGCCCCGGAAGGGTCAGTCACATATCCGGTGATCGAGCCTGTATTCAGTTGGGCCCAGCCATTAGGCAGTTGCAGAGACACCAACAGCAGCCCCCCCAACACCAATGACAGGACCTTAAACCATCTCCGGCCAAATGGCGGGAGTTTATCGATACAGCTATGCATAACCTTTGACATTTTGTCCTGCACCTCCAGTTTGAAATCGGAGACTCTCTGGTTTAGACCCGAGACACCGGCTGGAAGAGCTGGGGCGAGAAGCTCTCGGTAATCCCACGCACCGATCAGCTCTAGTTCGGTCTTTGAATCGTTTCTATTCGCCCAGCTACCGTCTTGCTTTGCCACTCCATCAGACACGCGTAAAGGTGAACCCAACGCTCAAAAGTGCAGTTATTACAGGCTTCAGATGTGATCCTTCCAGACTACACGCCAGCGCTTATAACACCGCAATTGCTGCTTGTCAAGAAAAATAGAATCGTTGCTAAACATTTTTTTGGGTGAACATGAAGCATATCGTGGCTTGTTGTCGTAGATTCTTTCTGTTGAATTTAATATATTTAGATACAATCATTTAGACGGATCACCTGCTTTGAACACAGTAAGTAGATTTTCTTTCCAAATGACACATTGTCTATACTATCGTTTTATTTTACTTGAATATATCGGATTTACATATTACATTAACGCAGCGTTGCCGATTTCCATCCCGCGTTGTGAGGAAGCTTTTGAAAGGAGGGAACCCTTGCATACTATTCGAGATGTAGCACGACTGGCCGGAGTCTCGGTAGCTACCACTTCGAAGGTCCTCAATAAGAAAGGCTCGGTTAGCCCCAAGCTCACGCAGCGTGTCCTAAGCGCTATGCAGGCTTTGGATTATCACCCTGACCAAGTCGCGCGCAGCCTCAAAGCTGGCCAGACCCAAACCATCGGCATACTCATTCCAGACATCACGAACCCGTTCTTCACGGACGTCATTCGGGGTGTCGAAAATGAGGCCCGGAAGCACGGCTACTCGCTAATTCTCACCGATTCTAATGAGGACCCGACTTTGGAGCGAGAGAACCTGAATATCCTTTTCGCGCGCCGCGTGGATGGGATATTGCTTGCTCCCACCGAGGCCAATGCCGCCCAGGATCACCTCACCCGTCGGCGCTCCCCTCTCGTTTTCTTTGACCGTATTTCCCCCAGCTTTTGTGGTTCCGCCGTGGTGACGGACAACCTCGGGGCGGCTTATGACGCCACTCGCCATCTGATTGGCTTGGGCCACGAACGCATCGCCATCATTACGGGCCAGCTCAATCTATCGAATGGGCTGGACCGCTTGGAAGGTTTTCGGAAGGCCTTGCAGCAGGCAGGTCTCCCTCTCCGCGATAAGTATTTGCAGCGGGGTGATTTCCAGTTGGAGAGCGGGCATAGTTGTGGGATGCGACTCATGCAGCTCGACTCGCCTCCCACAGCCATTTTTTGCTGCAATAACCAGATGACCCTCGGTCTGATGCAGGCCCTGGGCGAGCTCGGGATTGCTTGTCCGAGCCGGGTTAGTGTCCTGGGGTTCGACGATTTTGATTGGGCAGCAAATTTTAGTCCTCGGCTGACCACCGTCGCACAGCCCACCCTAGAGATGGGCAAGCAGGCGGTGCAAATGTTAATTCGCAACATAAAATCTTTTAAGGAACCGGCTAAGACCGGCGAAGAGAAGGTCGTGGTGCTCAAGGCTGAGCTGCGAGTGCGTGACTCGACAGCCGCGCCTTGCTCCGGGCTAAGCGAGAGTCCAACCTTGGCCCCTGCAATGTCCGGGGGCTGACAGCGTTGCAATCTTGGGAGCGAACGGATGGACTGAAAGAGATCTGCCGCTTATGGCGGAAGACACGGTGCTCCCCGAAGACGGCAGGGAAGGCTATTCACGTTCAGGTTGAGCAGACTGGAGCATATACGTTTCGATCGAAAGCTTGAGGTCTGTGGCGGCAGCAATCATCCTAAAGAGTGGGGCAAGTCATGCCAAAGATCAGTGGTATGAAGATGAACGAACCGTGCAATAGGCTGCGGGGGGCATTGCCGAAGATCGGAATTCGCCCGGCGATTGACGGACGCCGCAAGGGAGTGCGCGAATCGCTCGAGAAGCAAACGATGGGCATGGCAAAAGCCGCCGCGGATTTTCTGGAAAAGAACCTGCGCCATTCGAGCGGTCTGCCGGTGGAATGCGTGGTGGCGGACTCCTGCATTGGGGGAGTGGCGGAGGCGGCCGATTGCGCCGATAAGTTTGCGCACGCGGGTGTGGGGGTGTCGCTGACGGTGTCGCCTTGTTGGTGCTACGGGTCAGAGACCATGGACATGGACCCGCTGATTCCCAAGGCGGTGTGGGGCTTTAATGGCACCGAACGCCCGGGCGCAGTTTATCTGGCCGCGGTGCTGGCCGGACACAACCAGAAAGGCTTGCCGGCATTCGGCATTTACGGGCAGGACGTTCAGGATTCCACTGACACTTCGATTCCTGGCGACGTGCAGGAGAAGTTGCTGCAATTCGCTAAAGCGGGCCTGGCGGTGGCGGAGATGCGGGGCAAGTCGTATCTGTCTTTGGGCTCCGTCTCCATGGGCATTGCCGGTTCGATGGTCAATGCGGATTTCTTCCAGAACTACCTGGGCATGCGCAACGAGTACGTCGACATGGCGGAGTTCGTCCGCCGCATCGACGAGAAGATTTACGACCCGCAGGAGTTCGACCGGGCTATGGCTTGGGTGAAGGCCCATTGCCCCGAGGGTAAGGACCGGAACTCTCCCGACCTTCAGAAGTCCCGCGCCCAGAAGGATGCCGACTGGGTGACATGCGTGAAGATGGCGATGATCGGGCGCGACCTGATGGTGGGCAATCCGCGTTTGGCGGAACTGGGTTACGGCGAAGAGGCCTTGGGCCATAACGCCATCGTGGCGGGCTTTCAGGGACAGCGCCAATGGACCGATCATTTCCCCAACGGCGACTTCATGGAAGCGATCCTGAACTCTTCTTTTGACTGGAACGGCATCCGCGAGGCTTTTGTTTTCGCCACGGAAAACGATTCGCTCAACGGGGCCACCATGCTTTTGGGGCACCTCCTCACCGACACGGCGCAGATTTTCGCCGACGTGCGCACTTATTGGAGCCCGGCGGCGGTGAAGCGGGTGGCCGGTTACAAGCTGACCGGAAAGGCGAACCAGGGCATTATCCATTTGATTAACTCCGGCGCGGCCACGCTGGACGCCACCGGGCGCATGATGAAGGGCGGCAAATCCGCCATGAAGCCCTTCTGGGATGTTACCGCGGAGGACGTGAAGGCTTGCCTGGAAGCCACCCAGTGGGCGCCGGCGTCGCTGGGATACTTCCGTGGCGGCGGCTATTCCTCGCAATTCCTCACCTGCTGCGAATTCCCGGTAACCATGGCGCGCCTCAACTGGACCTTGGGCCAGGGGCCCGTGCTGCAACTCGCCGAAGGCTACACCGTGTCACTGCCGCCCGAAGTGAACAAAGTCCTGGATGAGCGGACCGATCCCACTTGGCCCACCACTTGGTTCGCGCCGCTACTCACCGGCAAAGGACCCTTCCGCGATGTCTATTCGGTGATGAATAACTGGGGGGCCAACCACGGGGCTATCTGCTACGGGCACGTCGGCGATAAGCTGATTAGCCTTGCCTCCATGCTGCGTATCCCCGTGTGCATGCATAACGTCGGCGACGAAAGAATCTTCCGGCCCAGCGCCTGGACCCAATTCGGCACCCACGATCCCGAGGGCGCCGATTACCGCGCCTGCGCGAACTACGGGGCTCTTTACGGTTAAATGCAGTCCGCACACATTCACAGACGAAGAAGGAGAAGCTACCCATGAGGAGATCCTGCTGGTTGGTTGGATTCGTGCTTGTCGTCGGGCTAATGGCCCAAAATCTCGTCGCACAAACATCCTCTTACAATGGGCTCGACCTGAATATGGGGAACTTGTCGCGTCTCTCCCACGCCCAAACGCGGTCGATCAGTCCCGAGAATTTGACCGGCGAAAAGGGCAAGGGCGGCATGGCAACGGAAGGGACCGGCGCTGAGGCGGCCCGCGACTTGGGGCAGGGCTGGAAGATATCCCCCTCCATTAAGATCGGACCCAAGAAGGTCTTCACGCTGGGGGAAATCCAGGGGTCAGGAGCGATTCAACACATCTGGATGACTCCCGCGGGCAACTTCCGGTATTCCATCGTGCGCATGTACTGGGATGGCGAGTCCACGCCCTCCGTCGAGGTGCCCGTGGGGGATCTCTTTGCGTGCGGCTGGGGAAGATACGCGCAAATCTCGTCCCTGGCGGTGTGTGTGAACCCCGGCAGCGGGCTTAACTCCTATTGGCAAATGCCCTTCCGCAAGTCCGCCAAGCTCACGCTTGAGAATATTGACGACGTACCGATGACGATTTATTACCAGATTGACTACGTGCTGACCGACGTCCCGGGAGACGCCGCCTATTTCCACGCCCAGTTCCGGCGTTCGAATCCGTTGCCCTACAAGACCGATCACGTCATCCTGGACGGCGTCAAAGGATGGGGGCATTACGTGGGCACTTACCTTGCCTGGGGAGTCCACAACACGGGCTGGTGGGGTGAAGGCGAGATCAAGTTCTTTATGGACGGCGACACCAAGTTCCCCACCATTAACGGCACCGGTACGGAGGACTATTTCTGCGGTTCATACGATTTTGATTCGGGTCCCCCGGTAACTTTTCCTTACAACCTTCTGCCGGGGACTCCACCCCCGCTCACCGGCTATCATTACACAGAGTTTACAACCCCTTACTCGGGGTTAGCACAGGTCATACGCCCTGACGGACATTATGACTCGCAGCAGCGGTTCGGCCTGTATCGGTGGCACATCATGGACCCCATCCGGTTTGAGAAGGACATTAAAGTGACGATCCAGGCCCTCGGGTGGCGGTCCGGCTGGCGGTATATGCCCCTCCAGGATGACATTTCGTCTGTGGCGTTCTGGTATCAGACGGAGCCCCATGCGCCTTTCCCCAAACTTCCCGACAAAGATTACTTGGAAATCCAGTAGCGAGGGGTCAAACCCTGGAGTTTTAACTTCATCGATTGATAGTACCAAAATACCCGAGGAGTGACTGGAAGGCTTGCCTGCGCGACCCTCTCCCACTTCCAAAGGCCCGCCTCGAAGCGGGTGATTTATTTATGGACATTTCCGTGCAAATGCCTCGCGCGGCATCCCCGAACACTGGCGATCAACCCAGGCTCTTCTCCGCTGGCAGCACTCTGCCATTCGTTCTGGTGACCACATTGTTCCTGTTCTGGGGCATTCCCAGCAACATGAACGACATTCTGATCAAACAGTTCATGAAGTCTTTCGAGATCACTCGCTTCCGCGCCGGCCTGATCCAGTCCGCGTTCTACATGGGCTATTTCCTCCTTGCCATGCCGGCCGCTTTGGTGATGCGCAAGTACAGTTACAAGACCGGCTTAGTTATTGGGCTCTTGCTGTATAGCCTCGGAACGGCACTTTTCTGGCCGGCCGCCATCCACCGGGATTACGGATTCTTCCTGTTTGCCTTGTTCGTGATCGCCAGCGGGGCCTCGTTCCTGGAAACAGGAGCAAACTCGTTCATTGCGGTCCTGGGTGACCCGAGGACTTCGGAGAGGCGTTTGAACTTCTCCCAGGCCTTCAATCCGCTAGGGGCGGTTTCCGGAGTTCTCATCGGAACCGTTTTCATCTTCTCCGGTATCGAACTGAACCCCAGGGAAGTCGCTGTCCTGAAGTCCGCCGGGAGATATAACGCCTATCTTCAGCATGAAACCATGCGCGTGGTTACGCCGTATCTGGTTCTTGGGATGGTGATTTTGATCTGGGCGTTTCTCATCATGGCCACCAAGTTCCCGAAAATTGCGGAAGAGGCGCAGTCAGGTGCCGAACGAGCGCATGGACGATTCCTGGACCTCTTTCACCACCGCCACTTCGTATTCGGTGTCCTTGCTCAATTCTTGTACGTGGGCGCGCAGGTGGGGACTTGGAGCTACTTCATCCAATATATCCAGGACTACACGCATCAGCCTGAAAAGGTGGCGGGCTATTTTCTTACTGGAACGCTGGTCGCCTTTGGAGTGGGACGATTCTCCGCCACGTATTTGATGAAGCACATCGCGCCAAACAAGCTGATGGGCGTGTACGGGGTCACCAACTTGGCGCTGGTTGCCACCGGCGTGTTGTACCCAGGCTGGGTCGGCGTATGGGCCATTCTCCTTACCAGTTTTTTCATGTCGCTGATGTTTCCAACTATCTTTGCCTTGGGAATCAAGGGACTGGGAGCGAACACGAAACTCGGTGGATCGCTGATGGTGATGGCCATCATCGGAGGCGCCGTGTTCCCGCCTATCGAAGGTCTGGTGTTCCAGGCGACGAGGAGCATGGCCGTCGCCATATCCGTCATTTTGATCTGCTATGGCTTCATTACCCACTATGCCTTCATTGGATCGAAGGTGCGAATCGCATCGGCGGCGAAATAAGCTTACCCGCCAGCGGCTCGGGAGTTTAGGGGGGTACATAAGTGGTCCGGAAGGATGACCATGTTTGGATCTCCAAAGCATCTGAATTGTACCGAGACGTTCATACCGCAGATGTTTTTTGAACCAAATAAAGAAGCGCGAGGTGCGGCTTATGAAACAATTTAGAGTGCTTCTGCTTGCAGCCGTCATTATCGGGCTGACCGCCATCCTGCCTATTCCTCCACCGAGTTATTGCCTCCAAGTGTGGAGAGATAAGATCCCCTTTCAGGATTTGGCACAATTATTTCAAACGAGGTCCGCTGTGGCAGCTCCTGCAGCGTCGTATGCGGCTAAGATCGAGCAGACGCAGTACGACGGCTGGAATGTGTACCAGTTGACAAATGGCATTGTCAGCTTGTTGGTCGCGCCGCAACTTGGCGGTCGCGCCATCCAGATGCAACTGGGTGATCAAGATTACTTTTTCGTAAACAAAGATCTGGCGGGCAAGGTTCTTCCGCCTGAACAGAACAATCTCAAATCGGGCTGGGCCAACTACGGCGGTGACAAGGTATGGCCTGGCCCGGAGGGGTGGACGAATGACGACCAGTGGCCAAGCATCCCGTACTACGTCCTTGATGGCAGTACCTTCAAGGCAGAGGTTGTGGTGGAAAGTCTTTCGGAGGTCGCCTTGAGGGTGGCCAGTCCTGAAGATCCGCGAAGCGGAGTGCAGTTTACGAGGACTTTCCATGTCTACGCGGGCACCACACGGATCAAAGTTGACCAAGTGATGCGGAATATCAGCCGAAGGCGCATCCGCTGGGGAATCTGGCATCTGGTGCAAAACGACGCGTCCGATGCGGCCAACCCTCTTAAGCCCAACCCGGAACTCTATATGTACGTGCCTCTCAATTCGCGTAGCCAGTATCCCAACGGGTACTACCCGCCTTATGGGGACGCGCGACACCCGAGTTATCAAGTGATCGACGACGGCCACATGCTGCGGATCCACTATCTCTATCGCGTTGGAAAGATCGGCGCCGATTCCAGTGCCGGCTGGTACGGCGTCGTAAACGGTCAGAAGAACATTGCCTACATCGAGAACTTCATATATTCCCCGGATTTGGAGTACCCCGACGGCGCCTCCGTGGAATCGTGGAACGATGGGCCCGGAGTCATTTCTCGGGGACCATTTGACCAAACTCTGGTCGATGATCCTCACAAGACTCCGTACTTCCTCGAGGCAGAAGCGATGAGCCCCTACGCCGCGCTTGACCCTGGAGAAGAGTACTCCTTTCCAATCTACTGGTCGCCGACTCGGGTCACGGATCCTATTCGCGAGGCGGTGTGGGGTGGTGTCATTAGTGAGCCGTTTGCCGCCAAGGTGGACGGCGGCCGCGTCAACCTGAGGGGCACATTCGGAGTGTTCACGCTCGGAACGCTCCAAGCCACGTTTTATAGCGTGATGGGAGAAGAACTCGGCCACGAGACGCTTCAGGCTGTGGACCCTCGTGAAGTGGTGCGCCTGGACAAAGCTGTGGCGCTTCCAGCACAAACCTACCGAATCAGTGTATGCGTGCGCGACGCAAACGGCGAGAATCATGGGTTCCTGGGGAATGCAATTCTGAAGTAGTAAGGATTTTCTAGCCAGTTCCTCACGTGAATTGGTGGAAGATGAGGGGCGTGTCGGGTTGGGTGCGATTTGCGCGGGATACGACTCGATCCACTAGCAGCTTTTCCGCGGCCTTTACGCGTCGATGGCAGACCAGAGCGCCCCGGTTCAGTATCCACGGGATCCCGCATCGTCGGCACATAAATGAACGGTCCGAGCGTCTGCGACGAACCCGAAACACGCGGTGGTTCAATCGCCAGATAAAGCCCCACAGAAAGACCAGAGCGCCGGCATAGGCGTCCATTGCGCAGCTGAGTACCCAGCTGAATTCCTTCGAATTGTGAGCATTCTCCTGTACGGCAATCCCCACGAACCACAGGATGATCACAAGAGTCTGCGGATGACAAGTAGGTACGCCTACGTGTCGGATGACCATCTCGCCAAACAAGTCAAAGTCCTCCACAAAACATTGCCCAAAATTTACCCTCTACCGGCATCGAAGTCGGACAAAAAGACGCAAAAGAGGGCTCGACTACACAAGCAACCCATATCGCCTGCGAGATCATAAAATCTGGGCCATCAATGAAATAGCAGCGGATGAGAGAGAAAAACAACACATGGCAAATCTTGGCAACATAGTCGAAATCGGCTTTGCAACCATGGGGTCGGGAGTTCGATCCTCCCCAGGTCCACCATTATTTTCATTTACTTCGTTTTTTACTCCGTACATTTGTGACGTGGTTTTATGACGTAACCGTTTCGGCACTTGCCGCGAGTGGGTCCACCGTGTGGCAGGTCTTTCACGAAAGACCTACGTGCGGGGACTCGCAGTGCAGAATGCCATCGCTGATCAGGCGCCGGATAGTGGATTCACTCAGGTTCTTGCCCTGCACGAATAGCTTAGAGTCGGCGTTCCCCCGCCCCCCATCATCCGTTTCCATCCCAACCCGGCCACAATGTGGAGCATGTTACAATGATGAGCAATTGTGAACAGACAGGGGTTCTTGGGTTGCTTAGATTTTGTGTTTCTGTATCAAGTGTCAATTGATTTGGAAGGCATATCGATTCGGGCGGTGCCGCTGTCGTGTCGTACATCGCCTCTTCCGCAATTCGGTTGCGAACAGGTGGGGCAAGACAGTTGACTTACAACCAAGCAAGTTCCGCTCCCTTCCGGGACCAGGACTATGCCCCCGAGACCTTGTGCCTTGCGGACGCGCTCACGAGCAGCACCCTGCGGGGGGATTCGGACCTGAAAAAGGAGATTCCGATTGAACGCTGACATCAACGAGCATCCAGCCATCAGCCCTGACCATCAAATCCCGGCCTTTGTTCCCCGACATACGGGTCTGCACGTCATCATGTGGATCCTGCTGCTCCTGATCGTGGCGGTTCCGCTCTTGCTGGTCTTACACCACCACGAGGAAGCCAAAGAAGCGGCGGCCGCAAAACATGTCACGCCGGGGATCACCATTACGAGTGCGACGGCGCAAAAGGGTAACATCGGCGTATACCTTAACGACATCGGCACCGTCACGCCGGAATATACCGATTCGATTACCAGCCAGGTGAATGGCCTGGTGGTTGCCGTGCATTATACGGAGGGTCAGCGGGTAAGTAAGGGCGATCCGCTGGTGGACATCGATCCGCGTCCGTACCAGGCCAGTCTTTTGCAAGCGCAGGGAGCGCTGGAGCGAGACCAGAATGTGCTGGCCCAAGCGCAGATGGACCTGGAACGCTACCGTGCCGCGTGGGCGCGCAACGCCATTGCCAAGCAAACCTTGGATGACCAGGAAAAGCTTGTCCTTCAGGACGAGGGCATCGTAAAGAACGACCAGGGAACGGTGCAATATGACCAGGTTCAGGTGGACTTCTGCCATATCACTGCTCCCATCGCCGGCCGCGTGGGTTTACGGCTGGTGGATCCGGGCAACGTGGTGCAGTCGGATGGAAATGTAACCCTCGCCGTCATTACGCAGATCGAGCCCATCACCGTTATTTTCACCATACCGGAAGACAGTCTGGGCCAGGTTGAAGCCCGCCTCAATGCCCGGGCCAAGCTCCCCGTCGATGCCTTTGATCGCACCGCGCAGACGAAGATTGCCAGCGGGACGCTGTTGACGATCGACAACCAGATTGACACGACGACGGGGACGGTAAAAGGGCGAGCCCTCTTTGCCAACACCAATGATGCGCTCTTTCCGAACCAGTTTGTAAACACGCGCCTGCTGGTGAATACGCTGGAGGGAGTGACGCTGATTCCGTCATCCGCCATTCAACAGAATGGGCAAGCATCGTTTGTCTATTTAATCCAAAACAATTTCGCTCACATGGTCAGCATCAAGCCGGGGGTTACCGACGGCGGTTTAACGCAGGTTGAACATCCGGGGCGAAGGATCAACCCTGGGGACGTTGTGGCCAACAGCAGCTTCGATAAGTTGCAGGACAAGATTAAGGTGGCCATTTCGAACAAGCCGGCCAACGGCCAGCACGAGCGGGAGCAGCGCCCCTTGAGTCCATCTCGTCCATTTATCATTGCGACCGGTGGCCACGGCTTTGCTGATGGCCGCAATCCTATTGGTCGGCCTGGTCGGCTATACCCAATTGCCGGTTTCCGCCTTGCCGGAAGTCGATTATCCCACCATTCAGGTGCTCACATTTTATCCCGGGGCCAGCCCCACGGTGATGGCAACGACGGTGACGGCGCCCCTGGAGCGTCAATTCGGCGAACTTCAGGGCTTGAGCCAGATGACCTCCACCAGCTCCGGAGGCACTTCCGTCATCGTGCTGCAGTTTAATCTCTCTCTGGCGATTGATGTGGCCGAGGAGGAGGTGCAGGCGGCCATCAACGCGTCGCAGAGTCTTTTGCCCTCCATCCTGCCCGCGCCGCCGACCTACAGTAAGACGAATCCCGCCGATGCCCCGGTGCTTACCCTGGCCATCACCTCAAATTCCATGCCGCTTTCCCAGGTTGAAGACCTGGTGGACACGCGCCTTGCTCCCAAAATTTCGCAGCTCAACGGGGTCGGCCTGGTCAGCATCAGCGGCGGCCAAAAGCCCGCCGTCCGCATTCAAGCCAACCCTACGGCGATGTCATCCTACGGCATTAACATGGAGGACCTGCGCACGGCGCTGACCTCGGCCAGCGTGAACGCCGCCAAAGGGAACTTCGACGGCCCGCGGCAGGATTACCAGATCGACGCCAACGATCAACTGGTTACCAGCGGCGACTATGGGAAGGTTGTCGTTGCTTACCGCAACGGCGCGCCGGTGATGCTGACCGACGTGGCGCGCATCGTGAATGGCGTCGAGAACAATAATCAGGCCGCATGGATGAACCAGACCCCGGCGGTCATCCTGAACGTGCAACGCCAGCCCGGGGCCAACACCATCAGCGTGGTCAAAAGTATTAAGACGCTATTGCCGCAGATGGAGGCCAACCTGCCCACGGGCATTCTGGTGACCACGCTTACCGATCTCACCACCGCCATCGAAGCGTCGGTCTCCGACGTCGAGTTCGAATTGATGTTGACGGTGGGGCTGGTCGTGCTGGTCATCTTCCTCTTTTTGCGGAGTCTCTATGCCACCATTATCCCCAGCGTGGCGGTGCCGCTGTCGCTGGTGGGTACCTTCGGGGCGATGTACGTCCTGGGTTACAGCCTGGATAACTTGTCGCTGATGGCGCTGACCATCTCCACCGGTTTCGTGGTGGACGATGCCATCGTGATGATCGAGAACATCTCGCGCTACATCGAAGCGGGCGATCCACCCATGGAAGCGGCGCTCAAGGGTGCGGAGCAAATCGGCTTTACCATTCTCTCGCTGACCGTGTCCCTCATCGCGGTATTGATCCCGCTGCTCTTCATGGGCGACGTGGTGGGGCGCCTGTTTCGCGAATTTGCCGTCACCCTTGCCGTCACCATCATCTTTTCGGCAGTGGTCTCCCTGACGCTCACCCCCATGATGAGTGCGCGAATCCTGCGGCACGAGCCCAAGGAGAAGCAGGGGCGCATTTATAGAGCCACGGAGCGTGCCTTCGAAGGGATGATCGCGTTCTATGGCCGGACGCTAAAGGTTGTCCTGCGCTTCCAGACGGTGACGCTGCTCGTCGCCGTCGCCACCCTGGCGCTTACGGTTTTCCTTTACATCATCATCCCTAAAGGATTTTTCCCGATACAGGACACGGGCGTCATCCAGGGCATCACGCAGGCGCCGCCCGCGATCAGTTCACAGGCCATGGCCAAGGAGCAGTTGGCGATTACCAAGGTCGTTCTGGCGGACCCGGCAGTGGAAAGCGTCTCGTCATTTATCGGCGCCGATGGAACGAATGTAACGACCAACAGCGGCAGGTTGTCGATCAATCTAAAGCCGCTCGACGAGCGCAAAATCAGCGCGTCAGACATCATCCGAAGACTCACCACCCAAGTTAACAAAGTTCAGGGAATTCAGTTGTTTATGGAACCCGTGCAGGACATTACCGTGGACGACCGGGTCAGCCGCACGCAGTACCAGTATGCACTGGAAGATCCCGATGCGAATGAATTGAATGACTGGACCAACCGTTTCGTGAATCGGCTGCAACAGTTGCCGGAATTGGAAGACGTGGCCACCGATCAACAAATGGGCGGCCTGGCCGTGTCCCTGGTGATCGACCGGGTCACCGCTTCGCGACTGGGCATCGCGCCTACAACCATCGATAACACTCTGTATGATGCCTTCGGCCAGCGGCAGATCAGCACGATGTATACGCAGGTGAATCAGTACCACGTTGTTCTCGAAAGTGATCCGCAGTTTCAGAAAAACCCCAACAAGCTTAACGAGCTTTACATTCAGTCCAACGCGTCTTCCGGCGCGAGCGGTGCGGGAGCGGCTACCTCATTTGCGTCTTCCGGATCGGCCTCTGCGGGATCCAATAGTCTAACCTCTTCGGCGCTGTACACTCCGGCGGCAAATACCCTTGCTCCTCCTGCCAACGCGCTTTCGGCGAGCACCTCCACCGCGACATCCAGCAAGGGAGCCGGCTCTGCGGGTGCGACCAGTTCAGCCACCAGCAGCGCCGTGCCGCTGAGCGCTGTCGCCCACTTTGAGAACACCACGGAGCCGCTTGCCATTACCCACCAGGGTCAATTTCCGGCCATCACCGTGTCGTTCAATCTGGCGCCGACGGCCTCACTGGGCACGGCCATTACGGCCGTCAATAACGCACAGAAAGAGATGCACATGCCTCCCAGCCTCCAGGCGGGCTTTCAAGGCACGGCGGCCTCCTTCACCAATTCGTTGGCCAATGAACCGTTACTCATTCTTGCCGCGCTGGTCACCGTGTACATTGTGCTGGGGGTTTTGTACGAAAGCTTTATCCACCCGATTACGATCCTGTCCACGCTACCCTCGGCGGCGGTTGGAGCTTTCCTGGCGTTGCTTCTCTTTCACCAGGATTTGAGCGTGGTGGCGATCATCGCGATCGTCCTGCTGATCGGCATCGTGAAAAAGAACGGCATTATGATGGTCGACTTCGCCCTGGAAGGCGAGCGGATGCACGGAAAGAATGCGACGGAGGCAATTTATGAGGCCTGTCTGCTCCGCTTCCGCCCCATTATGATGACCACGATGGCCGCGCTGCTGGGTGGGCTGCCGCTGGCGCTGGGAACGGGTTACGGGTCGGAGTTGCGCAAGCCCCTGGGCATTGCCATGGTGGGCGGACTGCTGCTGAGCCAGGCCCTCACGCTTTACACCACGCCCGTCATCTACATTTTTTTTGACAATCTGGCGCACCGCTTTGCGCACCCATCGAAGCCGCCGGAATCCGGAGGCGCAGGAAGTGAAGGCCCGGCATGAATATCTCCGCACCCTTCATTCGCCGCCCCGTGGCCACGACCCTGCTCACGGTGGCTATTGCCCTTGCCGGAGCGGTTGCGTATGAGGTGCTGCCGGTGGCGCCCCTGCCGGAGGTCGACTTTCCCACGATTTCCGTCAGTGCCGGCTTGCCGGGCGCCAGCGCCGACATTATGGCGTCGTCCGTCGCCACTCCTCTGGAGCGGCAATTTGGTCATATCGCCGGGGTGACGGAGATGACCTCCGCCAGCTCGCTGGGCAGCACCTCGGTGACCATTCAGTTTGACCTGAGCCGCGACATTGACGGCGCGGCGCGCGATGTGGAGTCCGCCATCAATGCGGCGCGAACCTATCTGCCCGCCAACTTGCCGGGCAATCCCACCTATCGCAAGGTCAACCCCGCCGATTCGCCCATCATGATTCTGGGCCTTACCTCCGACAAATTCGGGCCCGATAAAATCTATGACGAAGCCTCCACGGTCATCGAGCAGAAACTGTCGCAGATCCAGGGCGTCGGGCAAGTCTCGGTCGGCGGCGGCGCGCTGCCGTCCGTACGGGTGGACGCCAATCCCACCCAACTGGCCAGCTACGGGCTTACCCTGGCGAATTTGCAGTCCGTGCTGAGCCTCCAGAACTCGGATCTGGCCAAAGGCCAAATCTCGGATGGTATTGTTACCGCGGACATCATTGCCAACGACCAGATCTCGCACGCCGCCGACTACCAGCCGCTGGTCGTCGGTTATCGCCACGGGGCGGCGGTGCGCCTGTCCGATGTTGCCCAGGTGACCGATTCCGTTCAAAACGTCCGCGCTGCCGGCTATTTGAACGGCAAGCGCGCGATTACGGTGATCATCTTCCGCCAGCCGGGCGCCAACATCATTCAAACGGTTGACGCCGTACGCGCGCAACTTCCGTATATCCAGGCCTCCATTCCGCTCGGCATTGACACCACCATCGTTCTGGATCGCACCCTAACCATCCGCGCCGCGGTCACGGACGTTGAGCGGACGCTGCTGATTTCCATCGGCCTGGTCATCCTCGTGGTGTTTGTCTTCCTGCGCAACGGCCGCGCCACACTCATTCCCGCCGTCGCCGTGCCGGTCTCACTGATCGGCACGTTTGCAGTGATGTACCTGTTCGGATACAGCCTCGACAACCTCTCGCTGATGGCCCTGACCATTTCCACGGGATTTGTGGTGGATGACGCCATCGTGGTGATGGAAAACATCACCCGCCATATGGAGGATGGCATGAGGCCCTTTGCCGCGGCGCTGAAGGGCGCGGAGGAAATCGGCTTCACCGTCTTCACCATCAGCATTTCGCTCATTGCCGTTTTTATTCCTCTTTTGTTGATGGGCGGAATCGTGGGCCGTCTTTTTCGCGAGTTTGCCGTCACCCTCTCCACGTCCATTGTCGTGTCCATGATGATCTCCCTCACCACCACGCCCATGATGTGCGCCTACCTGCTCAAAAGCGAGCGCGAGGTAAAACATGGCCGCCTCTTCACGGCCAGCGAAAATGTCTTTGAGGGGACGCTACGTTTGTATCGCGGCACCCTGCATTGGGTGCTCGACCATCCGTTACTCACCCTCACGGTGCTCTTCCTCACCATCGCGCTCAATGTGGTGGTGATCATCAAGATTTCCAAAGGTTTTTTCCCGGTGGAGGACACGGGAGCGATCTCCGGTAGTGTGCGCGGGCCACAGGATTCCTCCTTCCCGGCGATGAACAACTCTGTTCAGCAGATCATCGGCGTGATCAAGAGTGATCCTGCCGTCGCGAATGTGATTGGGTTTTCCGGCGGCAGCGGCGCCACCAATACCGGCTCTCTCTATGTTGCGCTCAAGCCGCTGGCGGAGCGCAACGCCAGCGCCACTGAGGTCATCAACCGCCTGCGCCCCAAATTGAACCGTCTGCCGGTGGCTTCAGCGTTTCTCCAGGCGGTGCAGGATCTGCGCATCGGCGGCCGGTCCAGTAACGCCATGTACCAGTACACCATCCAATCCGACACGACGCAGGATCTTAACAAGTGGGGACCGATCCTCACCAGTGCGATGCAGCACCTGCCCGGTCTTCAGGACGTAAGCTCCGACCAGCAGAATGGCGGTCTGGATGAAATGATGACCTACGATCGCGTCACGGCGGCGAGGCTCGGCCTTACCGCGCAGTCGCTCGACTCGGCGTTATACGGCGCCTTCGGCCAATCGGAAGTGTCCATCATTTACACGCAACTCAACCAGTACTACGTGGTGCTGGAAGTCGCTCCCCAGTTTTGGCAAACCCCGGAAGGGTTGAAAGACCTCTATCTCCAATCGGCGGGCGGCAACAACATTCCGCTGCTCGCGGTGGCCAAGGGCAAAGCCAACACCACACCCCTGGCCGTCAACCATACGGGTTTATTCCCCTCGGTCACCGTGTCCTTTAACCTCGCGTCGAGTAAGTCGTTGAGCGATGCCACCGCGAGCATCGACCAGTTGCAAAAGCGGCTCGGCGCGCCTTCCACGCTACAAGGCTTTTATGCCGGCACGCTTCAGGCCTATCAGCAATCTCTGGGCACCGAGCCCTTGTTGATTCTGACGGCGCTGCTGGCGGTGTACATCGTTCTCGGTATTTTGTATGAAAGCCTGGTCCATCCCCTGACCATCATCTCCTCTCTGCCCTCGGCGAGCGTGGGCGCCATGCTCGCCTTGATGCTCTTTAAAGTGGATCTCAACATCATCTCCATCATTGGCATTGTGCTGCTGATCGGAATCGTAAAGAAGAACGCCATCATGATGATCGATTTCGCTCTGGAGGCAGAGCGCCACGAGGGGAAGCGCCCCATCGACGCGATTACGGAAGCCTGCCTGCTGCGCTTCCGTCCGATCATGATGACGACGATGGCGGCGTTATTGGGCGCGCTGCCCCTGGCGCTGGGCACGGGCACGGGGTATGAACTCCGCCGACCCCTGGGCATCACCATTGTGGGAGGGCTGATCTTGAGTCAGATGCTCACCCTCTATACAACTCCTGTGGTCTATCTGACCTTCGACCGGCTGCGGCTACGGCTGCAGGGAAGGCAACAACCCATTTTTGGCCGTGGGGCGGGCAAGCCATAGGGCTGTCCAAATGAGCTGTCGCGGGTCCAATTGGACGGATTAAGTCCCTTGTTTGCAATTTGATTCCGGTCAGGATGGCAAACAGGCTCCAGATGCAGAAGCTTGATAGTCAAATTAACGGAAAAAGTTACAGGGGGCCAAAGAATCATCCCAGAGGCTGGAAAAGCGACAATTTGACGCCGCGCTGCGGACTCGGGCATGAGTCACTATTCTCGGGCATGCTTGGACTATCCACAATGCCGGGGCACGGAAGACCCAATTTGGAAAATCCTGGGCAAACCGCCTCCCTACGTCGAGGTCAGTGGGTACATATGTTAATGATTTCATTTCATCGCAGAGCCGTAATCTGTCTCGCCTTGACCGGTTGCATTCTGACCGGGTGCAACGTCGGGCCGAAGTACCACACCCCTCCCGCGAATCCTCCCGCCGCCTACAAGGAACTTACTCCCGACGATTACAAAAACACGGACGGTTGGAAAGTGGCGCAGCCAAAGGATGATGCGCTTCGCGGTAAATGGTGGGAGATTTTTGGCGATCCTCAGTTGAATGCGCTGGAAGAGAAAGTCAATGTTTCCAACCAAAACATCGCCGCCGCTACGGCAAACTTTTTTGCCGCGCGCGCCCTGGTTAAGGAAGCTCGATCCCAGCTTTTCCCCACCGTGACGACCAACCCCGCCATTACCGCGCAGCGGCCATCGGCCACAGTATCCACCAGCAAAGCGGCGGGTTCCACAGTTACGCCGGTGGGTACCTATGCCGACTACACATTGCCGTTTGATGCCACCTGGCAGCCGGACTTGTTCGGCCGAATCCGCAACACGATCAAATCGGCTGCCTACGGAGCGCAGGCCAGCGCGGCGGATCTCGAGAATACCCGCCTCACGGTTCAGGCCGATCTGGCAATAGATTACTTTCGAACTGCGCGGGCAGGATGCGCTAAAGCAATTGTTGGATTCAACCGTGGTCGCTTATCAACAGTCTCTCGATTTCACCAAGGCCCAGTACGAGACCGGCATCGGCACGGACGAAGCTGTGGCGGAAGCCGAAACTCAACTCGAAGCCACGCAAGCACAGGATGTCGCCCTGGGCATCCAGCGGGCGCAGTTTGAACATGCTATCGCCATGCTGACCGGCCAGCCGGCGTCGACGTTTTCCCTTCCCAGCGAACCGCTCAACTCAGGCCCCCCGGCAATTCCCATCGGTGTTCCGTCGCAGCTTCTTGAGCGGCGCCCCGACATCGCCGAGTCGGAGCGCTTGATGGCTCAGGCCAACGCCCAGATTGGCATTGCGCGAGCGGCATATTATCCCACCGTTACGTTAAGCGCCGCGGCAGGGCTGGAAAGCACTTCGTTCACAAGTTGGTTCACCTGGCCGAGCCGCTTTTTCTCCGTCGGCCCGGCTGCCGCGGAAACCATTTTTGACGCGGGGTTGCGCCGGGCCACGATGGAGCAATTCCGAGCCCAGTACGACGAGACCGTGGCCAACTATCGGCAGACGGTGCTGACGGCTTTTCAACAAGTCGAAGACAACCTCGCGTCGCTGCGGATCTTGTCAGGGGAGATTCAATATCAGGACACGGCAGTCAAATCGGCGGAAAAGACCCTCGCCATCGCCCAGGATCGCTATAAATTGGGAATCGATCCCTACCTGAATGTACTCACCGCGCAAACCACCTTGCTCGCCAATCAGCAAACCGCGGTTAATCTTCGAATTCAGCAGATGACGGCCAGCGGAGGGTTAATCGAGGCGCTCGGTGGAGGTTGGAACGCCTCGCAACTCCCCTCGCCGGCGCAACTGATCAGCAAAGTACCATAGGGATTAAAACTGACTTCTGAAGACTTCCTGATCAGCGAGTTTCGTCAATCCGCACAACGTCGAAATCCATGGGTTGCCGGTAGCCCTCGACGCCCGCGGGCTCGAGACCCACGGCACGAAACTGCTCAGCCATGTAGTCGGCGGCCTTCTCGAAACCACTGCTGCCGGTGTCGCGGCCTTCCAGGCTGTCGTCCGCAAGAAACCGAACGTGCGACCACCAGCGTTTGCCCTGCGCAGCCCAGTCGGGGCTTTGCGCGAAGGTAGCCCCACCCACAAAAGCAAGTACAAGGCAAACGAGCAACCAGTTCCGTTGTCTCACGTGTGAACGCCTCTGATTTCTGGCTCAATATGTGCGGCGCACCCCGCGGGCGGATCGGCCAGCCCCAACGCGGTTATCGATTCGCACCCCATCGAGCCCGGAATCCCATTTTCCTGCCCTCTGCGTGACA
Organism: uncultured Acidobacteriota bacterium; assembly: GCA_963825395.1. Lineage (GTDB taxonomy): Bacteria > Acidobacteriota > Terriglobia > UBA7540 > UBA7540 > Bog-366. The sequence goes on from CAWGTQ010000018.1 coordinate 42,809, forward strand.
GACCCAAGTCGCACCAAGAGGCCGCCGAACTCAAGGGTAACCCTACCGTAGATGGACCGGCTGGGTAAAGGCCCCATTCCCGGCGGAATCCCAGATGGCAAAGCGAATCCACTTTTTGCCCGTGGGGTCAAAGGGGATCGTGAAGCGATGGCTGCCGAAAGGCGCGAGTTCTGTTTCCGCTACGACCTTCCGGTCCACGGTCGTGCCGTCGCTCCAGACCAGCTCCACAAATTCCAGAGGGAAGGTCCATTCCGCGTCTGCCGTGAAGGTCCTCTTCGCGCCCGTGCCCTCGATGGCGTAATTCCGCAAGAGGACTTCGCCGGTGCTCACATAGAAATCGCCCGCCCGCATGGCACGGAGAATCGGACTCCAGTCCTGGTCGAACCCCGGAAGGCGCGCAAGCTTGACGTAGTTCACGATCAGTTGGGGGTAGGTCTCATCGTCAGGGTATTTCAAATACGTGTCACCCTCGGCGATCATGTATTTCGGGCCGGCCCAATTGTTCATATCGTCCAGCACGCCGAAGCAACGCTTCTCGCAAATTCTCGGCTCGGATTGATCAACCGGCAACGATTGGTAGGAGGCGCCCAAGAACCGGTCGCTTTTGAAGTGATCCCGATCACGCACCGCATCGGGGTATCCCGCGGAACCTTTCGTCCGCGGGTGCGTCTGCCACATCAAACCCTGTTCGTCTTGAAGCAAATGCAACTCGTCCGCCGCCGAACCCGTGTGGTACACCTTGCCATACTTGGTATCCTGCTCCGTGAAAGGCTGGCCGGATTCCCGCACGCGGCTCCAGTAGACGGGCTTGGGGAACACAAACGTGTAGTGCCCGCCCAGTGTGCCGTCAGGCTCCTCGCCCGGCATGATTAGGAAGGTACGATCGGAAAAGCGGCGGCAACCGTCGAAGTAGTCCTTCTGCTCACGGAATCGAATGGGCCCAGGGTCCTTGACGTGCCCGTCGCCGTGGAAATCGGACATCATCGCGATGTTGATCCCCAGCCCGCGGAACACCGGTACAAAGCCCGGCTGGAGATCGAGGGTGCCTGCGTCCTCCAGCATTTCGGTGAAGCGCGTGTGAAAATGGCTAACCGCAACCTGGTAGCCCGGCATCGGTTTAAAGGTGTCGTTGTGGGTGAAGGCCAGGACTTTGCCTTGCGTAGTGCGGCTATCGTCGGCGCTCAAGTAATAATAAACCGGCATCCTCTGCCAGGTTCCCGGCGGAGCGTTATAGAGCGCAAAGTTTCCCAGATTGCCACGCGATTCCGAGACGCGCCGCTGCCACTCGTTGTCCGAAACTCCAAACGGCCGGTATTCCTCTTCGCGTTCGGCCTGCCGTACGCCGGCAGAAAACGTCTGGTTGCCATCTTTGCGATACCAAACGTAGCCGAGGTTCAGCTCGATTTCGCGCGCGAAAAAGAACTTGTGGGAAGGGGGAAAGATGGCCAGAGAGCCACCCCCAGTTTCCACTATCACCAATCGGTTGCGTGCGCGCAGGGCCACCGGATCAGTGTTGACGCCGCCACCGAACTCGTACTGCTGCCAGGTGCGGGCCACGTCCTGCCAGACCACGCGGTGCGCCGTCGTAAGGGGAAATCCCTTCAGGCCGGCATTGTATTTGTAGGCCACGGAGGGCTCGTCGGTCTTGGCGATGGCTTCCTGGCGCAGGAGGTTCGCTCCGCGATAAACCGTGAAACGCAATTCCCCCGCAAAGACCCCCAGGGAGAGACCAGGAAAGGTGACTTCCACGCGCGCGCCATCGGTCTTGACCCGGCAGCTCTTCGCTTGGAAACTGGCCGTGGCCCGGCGAATTTCCTGTGTCGTCCGGGGCAAGTCCAGATTGGTGCCGGGAGTTCCCGGAACCTCCAGCGGCGCATCCCAGAATGCATTCCACTTCTCCCTCTCGATGACGTCGGGCGTCATGGAGATTCCCAGGGCGCGGAGAGGCCCTGCCTGCTGCTCGGAAAGGCGCCGCCGGCCGCTGACCACATCGAACTCCGGCGAAAGATTGCGCGCCAGCACTATCCAGCCGGTCGCGCCTTTGCGGACCGCAAGTTCCCGTATCACGGGCTGACCCCTCACCACGGCGAAGGCACTGCGCAACTGCTGGCCGCCCTCTCCCTGCCAAGTCACCTGCAATTCCTCCGCGACTACCGCCGCTTTCAACCCGTCGAGCGGCTTGTATTCGCGGAGGTCGTATTCAACGCCTTGGCACAGAGCTAGGCTGGCTTGCAGAATTATCATCAAAACAAGCTGGTAAAGTCTCATCGGGAGTGGCCTTTCCAATTGACAATCCGGAACTGCAATTTAACACCAGATCGAGATCCTGCGTGTCAATCTTCATCCGCACAGCGTCGGGGGCCCTCCTCAACGAATTCCTGCTGATGATGCCATCGGCCTCCAGTGAGAGGGTTGCCGCGATCTTGCCCGGCAAAATTGAAGAGCACGCGATAAGCCTGTGCTTATCGACGAATCTGCAGGGGCAATCCAAATTCTGGCCGAGCGCACTCAAAAACTACACTGTGCGGGTTCTTAGCTGGATTCGGCACGATAAACGCCCTACCCGGAAAGTGGAAGGAGGCAGGTAGAAAATGGGCCAGGGTCCTCTCGACGAGCATCAGTAATGAGTCGCCAAGGGTAGACCTATCGGGCGTCAACGGATTACACGCCATTACGCCCTTCGGGAGGATCTATCCGAAATCCGGTCAACTTCCGGATGCCCCGTTATCCACTCGGAATGATCAATTGTCAACAAACTCTTCAGTAAACACTAGGCAGGACCTGTTTTTCCTTAGCTATACAGAGCGACATAAATGTTTGCGCATTCGGCTGTAGCGGCGGTCTCCGACCGCCGTCTGGAGTTTCTACATTTGTGCGACGGCAAGGATGGATGGAGAGAGGATGCGGAACGCGAATTTCCTTCCCTCGCCCCTTATAGGTTGTGTTCCAGCGCCGCAGGCGCTGGAACCCTTAGCGCATATAGAAACCCTCTATGACGAGCTTGAAGATGTCGCCGCGAAGAGATAAGAAGGCAGTCGCAAGACGCGCCCGGCCCCGCTACGAATTGTCGCCCCGATCGTTCGACGATCACCCAAAGAGCTTCGAGCGGGGCCGGACGCCTGGACCGACAACGCATACTCAGATGTCGTCCCGCGAGGACTCTACTATAAGGGTTGCGCCGGTTCCGGGCAAGCGCGTCGTGACTACGCTCTCGGGAGGACTGCCCATGGAAAATTCCGCTTCCTCTTCTCTGCCCATCGTGGCCTGGGCCGGTCTCGACTGGGCCGACCAAGCCCATGCCGTTTGCCTGCAGGCCGACGGTTCGGCGCACCTCGAACACTTCGAGTTGAAGCACACGGCGGAGGCCTTGCAACTCTGGGTCGCCGAGTTGCAGAGCCGATTCCCCCAAGGCCGCGTCGCCATCGCCCTGGAACAATCGCGTGGCGCGCTCTTCTCTGCCCTGATGACGTACGATTTCCTGGTGCTTTACCCCATCCCGCCGAAAGCGCTCGCCGACTACCGCAAAGCGCTCTATCCCAGCGGCAGCAAGAATGATCCCGGGGATGCGCAGCTCCTGCTGGAGTTCCTGCGCAAGCACCGGGAGCGCTTTCGCCCCTGGGTAGCCGACGATGCGCCGACGCGCGAAATCGCTCTCTTGGTGCAGCACCGGCGCAAACTGGTCGACGACCGCACCGCCCTCAGCAACCGCCTGCAAGCCCTTTTGAAGGGCTATTTTCCGCAGGCCCTGGAGTGGTGGGGGGATTTGACGGCGCCTCTGGCCTGGGACTTTCTCAGCCAGTTTCCGAGCCTCGGAGAGGTCCAGAAAGCTTCGCGCTTGAAGGTGCTGAAGGTGTATCGCGCCCACACCCGCCGCACCCCGGAACAGATCGAGCGGCTCCTGGAGCAGATCCGCAGCGCCCGCCCCCTCACCACCGACCCCGCCGTCATCGAGAGTTCGGCGCTCATGGCCCTGGCCCAGGTCGACCAGTTGCGCGCTCTCGCCGCGGGACTGGAACGCCTGGAGCAGAAGCTGCAGGAGTTGTTTGCCGCTCACCCCGACCAGGCGATCTTCAGCAGCTTCCCCGGTGCCGGCCCGGCGCTGGCGCCGCGCTTGCTGGCGGCCTGGGGAACCGACCGCCAGCGCTATGCCGCGGCCGAGGACATGGAGTGTTGGTCGGGAGCGGCCCCGGTCACCGACCAGAGCGGCAAAAAGTGCTGGGTGCATTGGCGCCTGGCCTGTCCGAAATTCTTGCGCCAGACCTTCCATGAGTTCGCGGGCCAATCGATTCTCTGGTCGCCCTGGGCGCGGGCCTATTACCAACAAATGCGCGGGCGCGGGTTGGACCATCACCCCGCCGTTCGCAGCCTGGCCTTCAAGTGGATTCGCATTATCTATCGTTGTTGGAAAGACCATACGCTTTACGACGAGGCCCGTTACCAGAAAGCCCTGCAACGTCACGGCTCGCCCCTGGCCACGGCCCTACGCCAACTTTCAACCGGGGAGGCGCGCTCCTGAATACAAAAAGCCTTGACATCGATCCTCAGATGTCTTTGGGGGAGAGGGTGGACCGCATCCGGCGTCCTCATCAGCCGGGGCGGGACGGGTGAGGGGGTCGAAACCGTGAATCCTCCACATCCTTACCGGAAGACGCGTTCCCTCGCACGCACGGTGGGGCAGATTGATAAGGCCCGTGAACTCCGTCGGCATGGTTCTCGAGGCGCCAGAGTTGTTTGTGGAAAAAGTGGTGGCCATGGGATGATCGATACCGGAAGCATGGGGTTAAGCAGGTTGGCGTTTTGACCCCCTCACCCGTCCCGCCCCCGCTGGTGAAAGCGCGGGTGGCGGTCCACCCTCTCCCCCCAGGGGGCGAGGGATGAGATTTTTGTTGGAGCGTCCCAAAATGTAGAAACTCCAGGCGGCGGTCTCCGACCGCCGTCGTCGATCGGAGATCGACGCTACAATTTATGTCGCTCTGTATAGTTTGTCGCGGTGAGGCTCAGTTTCCTATATGGCGACCGTCAATGCTCTGCGAGTTCTGATGAGCCGGGCCAGAAGGCGCTACTGTTCCCAGCCTCCCCCCAGAGAATTATAAAGCTGGACCAAGGCCAGCCGCTGGTTAAGCTGTGCCTGCGCCAGGTTCAGTTCTGCCGCGAAGACGTTGGTTTCGCTAGTCAAGACCTGCAAGTAGCTGGCGCCGCCGTGCCGGTAGAGGACGTTAGAAAGGCGAACCGCATCGCGAGCCTCGACGGTCAGCGACGCCTGCCGCGCAAGGTACTCGCGGTATTTCTGATAGGCAATCAGGGAGTCGGAGACCTCACGGAAAGCCTCCTTAATGGTCTGTTGGTAAGTCAGCAACATTTGCTGCTGTTGCGCCGTGGCCAGGGTCAAGCCGGCGTGCAGCGCCCCGGCCTGGAAAATCGTCTGGGACGCCGATGCGGCGGTGTCCCAAAGGAAAGCGGGCCCGGTGAAGAGTCTGTTGAGCGCATAGCTCTCAAAGCCTCCCGTGGCGGTGAGTGAAATGTTAGGGAAAAAGTCCGCTTTGGCGACGCCAATGTCGGCGTTGGCGGCGATCAAGTTCGCCTCGGCCTCGCGAATATCCGCTCGGCGTTCCAGCAGCCCGGAAGGAAGCCCGGCAGGGACAGCCAGCGGGGCGGGTTCCTCAGTGAGCGTCAGGCCGCGAGCAACCGGCCCGGGATTCGCACCGAGCAGATCGCTGATTAAGTCCTCTTGCTGTTGAATTTGGCGTTCCAGATCGGGGATGGTCTCCGCCGCGGTGTCAACCAGTTCTTGCGCCTCGCGCAAATCGAGCAGGGAGGCGGAGCCGTTGTCGGTCAGAACCTGCGTGAGGCGCAGCGAATCCTGCCGCGAAGCGAGGGTGCGCTGGGAGATCTCCAAGGCCAGATCCAGCTCGCGAAGCTGAAAATAGGCGGTGGCCACGCTGGAAACTACGGAAGTGATCACGGCGCGGCGTCCCCACTCGCTCGCCAGCAGATTGGCGCGCGCGGCTTCCGTTTCGCGACGGTATTTTCCCCAGAAATCAAGGTTCCAGATGAGCGACAGGTCCAACTGGCCGTATTCTTCCTTGTAGGCCGGGAATACCGAGGAGATTTTTGGGGTATAGGTGCTGAAGATATCGGCCCCAGCATTCAGGGTGGGATACTGGTTGGAGCGCGTAATCCCGAGCTGGGCCTGCGCCTGAAGGACGCGCGTGGCGGCAATCTGGATGTCGTAATTCTGCTTTAAAGCCGTGCGGATCAGTTGCTGCAATACGGGATCGTGAAAAACCGTCCACCATTTTTCATTGCCCAGAGACACCGTGGATGGCTGCGGCGGGGAACTTGGAGTTTCGCCGCGGTACACCGTGGGAACGCTGACCTTCGGCCGCTGATAGTTTGGACCGACGGTACATCCAGCCCAGAGTAAGCAGAGTAACGCGCAGCAGATCCGGAGTTTCTTCATCACGCGCCCTCCCCGGGTAGCTCCGATTGGGGCGACGGCGCGAGCGCAGATTGTCTTTTCGCGCCCGACAGCTTCTCCACGACGCAGAAGATCGCCGGAACAAAGAATCTGCCGATGAAGGTCTCCGCTGCCATGCCCCCGATCACCGTCGTCCCCATCACCTGGCGTGCCACGGCGCCTGCTCCCGAGGCTGTCCAGAGCGGCACACAACCGAAAATGAAGGCGAGCGCGGTCATCAGGAGCGGCCGGAAGCGAACCCGGGCCGCTGTGAGTGCGGCATCCACCAGCGACATACCTCGGTCGTAGTCTTCCTTGGCAAAGGCGACGATCAAAATGGAATTCTTGGCCGCCAGGCCGATCAGCATCACCAGGCCAATTTGCGTGTAGACGTCGTTCTCCATCTGAACCATATAAGGAGGCAGGAACATGCTGAGCACAACGCGACGCAGCCAGAGCGCTCCCAGGGCGCCGAAAACCGCCACCGGCGTGCTCAGCAGCACGCTAAACGGCATCGACCAGCTTTCGTAAAGCGCCGCGAGGATCAGGAAGACGAACAATAGAGAGAAGCCGAAGATGGCCGAGGGGGGGACTCCCTGCCGTGCCTTCTGCTCTTGAAACGACATACCCATGTAGTCAAGAGCCATGTCGTGGGGCATGGTCTGCTGGAAGGTTTTTTCCAGGGCCGTGGTCGCCTGGTCCGAGCTGTAGCCGGGAGCCGCGCTGCCATTAATCTGCGCCGCCGGGTATTCGTTGTAGTGCATGATGAATTCCGGGCCAAAATGCGGCTCGAACCTCGCCAACGCCGAGAGGGGAACCATTTGTCCCTGGCCATTTCGAACGTAATACTGGCTGAGGTCCTGAGTGGTGGTTCGGTAAGGGCCGGCTCCCTCGACGTACACCTGCCACTCTCTCCCGAACCTGTTGAAATAGTTAACAAAATATCCGCCTATAAAAGTCTGGATAGTTCCATAGATGTCCGTGATCGGCACGCCGAGTTTCAGCGCTTTATCGCGGTCCACGTCAATAAACTCCTGCGGCACGCTGAACAAAGCCGAAGAGTTGATGCCTGCAATCTCCGGGCGCTTGCGGGCGGCGGCAATGAATTTATTGACATTGGCCGCAAGCCAAGGAACGTCATGCCCGCCCCGGTCCTCAAGGGCCACCGTGAAGCCGCCGGACGTTCCCACGCCGGGAATAGCCGGGGGAGAAAAGCTGAAGACAGTTCCCTGCGGAAGCCTGCCAAGCTCTTGATTCAGGCGATACTTGATGGCCTGGAACTGCTCGTCCCTCTGTTGCCGGGTGCTCCAGGGTTTCAAATAAACGAAGAAGAAGGCGGAATAACTGGTCTGGACGTAGCTCAGCAAACTGAAGCCGACGACGCTGGTGGTGTACTCGATACCGGGTGTAGCGGCGAGGATTTTCTCAACATCTCGGGCCGCCGCGTCCGTGCGTTGTAGCGAGGCCGCATTCGGAAGCTGCATATTGACATAAAGGTATCCTTGGTCTTCGTCGGGAAGGAAGCTCGACGGAAGCCGGCCATGAAAGAAAAACGCGCCAAGGCCGGCAGCGGCAAGCAAGACCAGCACGAGTGCGCCTTTGCGAATCACGGCGTGCGACCAACGGACAAAGCCCTCCGTGGAGCGCTCAAAATAGGCGTTGAAGGGGCCAAAGAGTTTCCGGCGTATCCCAGGGCGCTCACCAACGCCCGGCGCGGCCTTGGGCCGCAGCAATAATCCCGCAAGTGCGGGACTGAGGCTGAGGGCATTGAACGCAGAAATGATGACGGAGATAGCGATGGTCGTGGCGAATTGCTGGTAGAGCCTTCCGGTGATGCCCGGAACGAAGATGGTGGGCACGAACACCGACGACAGGACCAAGGCAATGCCGATCACCGGTCCGGAGAGCTCATCCATGGCTTTTCGCGCCGCATCCTTGGGAGCCAAGCCTTCCTCAATGTGGCGTTGCACGCCCTCGACCACCACAATGGCATCGTCCACCACCAAACCAATGGCCAGGACCAAGCCGAACATCGAAAGCGTGTTGATGGAGAACCCAAGCAGAGGAAAGACCACAAAAGTTCCGACCAGCGAAACGGGAACCGCCAGCAAAGGGATCAGGGTCGCGCGCCAGTCTTGCAGGAAAATGTAGACCACGAGAATAACCAACCCCAAAGCAAGGAGGAGGGTGATCAGGATTTCCTTTATCCCTTCGGTCACCGCGCGCGTTTGATCGAGAGAGACGGCATAGGTGATGTCACTGGGAAAGCGACTCTTGAGCTGGGTCAACAGGTTCTTGACCGCGGTCGCGGTATGGACGGCATTCGCCTCCGGCAACTGAAAGATCGCGAGTACCGCGCTGGGCTTTCCGTTCAGGCGGCTCATCTCCGTGTAGTACTGGACGCCCAGCTCGACCCGGGCAACATCCTTGACGCGCACCGTCCCGCCATTAGGATTCTCGCGGACCACGATATTACCGAATTGTTCCGGGGTCACCAGGCGTCCCTGCGCTAGCACGGTATAGGTGAATTCCTGGCCCGGGGGCGACGGTTCGGCCCCGAGCTGCCCGGCCGCGTTGACCGTGTTCTGCGCCTCGACCGCGTTGATCACGTCGGAAACCGTGATCTCTTGCCGGGCCAGCGCGTCCGGATTCAGCCAGATCCTCATGGCGTATTGGCCCGCGCCAAAGACGTCAACCTCCGCCACGCCCGGTACGCGCGTGACGGGGTCAACGAGGTTGATGTAAGCGTAGTTGGCGAGAAAGTTGGCGCTGTAAGTCCCATGAGGGGAATTCACGGCCACCAGCAGCAGTGGCGAGCCCGTCGATTTCCTTGTCTGAATGCCGTATTGCGCAACCTCCGACGGCAAAAACGCCGCGGCCTGGGTCTCGCGCATCTGGGTGAGAATGAGGTCCGTGTTCGGGTCCGTGCCGACGGCGAAGTCTATGATCATCCTCGTTTGGCCGTTGGCGCTGGCGTTCACCGAATACATGTAATTCATGTTGTCCACGCCGCTCATCTGCTCTTCGATCGGGGTGGCGACGGATTGCGCCAAGGTGTTCGCGTCGGCGCCGACAAAAGTAGTCTGAATTCTGGTTTCCGGCGGAACGATGCTGGGAAACTGCGCGACGGGCAGGGTGAAGATAATAATCCCGCCCACGATCACCGTCAGGATAGCGATCACCATGGCGACAATGGGCCGGTTAATGAAGAATCTCGACATCGCTCAGTTTCCCTCCGCCGACGGAGTGTAGGGTTTCGGAGTGACCGCCATTCCGTCGCGCACACTCCCCGTTCCCTCGGCCACGACGCGCTCGCCAAGTTTCAACCCCTGATTGATGATCCACATCGTTCCGCTGCGCTCGCCCACTTCCACCGTGCGAATAGTAACCTTGTTGTCGGCTCCGACCACCGCCACCTGGTAGGCCCCCTGCAACTCCGTCACCGCGCGTTGCGGAACCAGCAGCGCGCCCCTTCGGAAATCCGTCATGGCGCGGACGCGGCCGGTCTGCCCGGGCCGGAGAATATTCCCGGGGTTGGGAAAGGCGCCCACGATCTGGATGGTCCCTGTCTGCGGGTCCACCTGCCGGTCGGCGAAGAGAATTCTGCCCTTGTAGCCATATGCGCTGCCGTTCGAGAGGATCAATTCCAGCGGAATGGGAGACGTGCGCGAGAACAGGTTCACTGTTCCCGGGCTAAGCCGATTCGCGATCTCGAGATACTCGGATGCGCTGATGGGGAAATAGACTTTAATCGGATTGACTTGCGAAACCCCTGTGAGCACGGTCGCCGGGCCGACGAGGTTGCCCACCTGAACCTGGGCGATACCGGCAATCCCGTCAATCAGGGAGTGGACTTTAGTGAATCCCAAGTTCAATTCGGCCTGTTCTATGGAAGCCTGGTCCGCCTGGACAGTAGCCTTTCCCGCGAGCTCGGCGTTGGCGTCATTGTCCAACTGGCTTTGCGCAATGGCGTGCGCTTCCGCCTCGGGAATATCCCGCTTCACATTCAGCATCGCGGTGGCGAGTTGCGCCTTGGCCTGGGCAAGTTGGGCTTGGGCTTGATCCAGCACGGCTTGAAACGGGCGGGGATCAATCTCGAACAACACGTCGCCTTGGTGAACCAAGGAACCTTCGCGATAGTCCTGTTTGATAAGGTACCCCGTCACCTGGGGCTGGATTTGCGCGTTGACGTAGCCATTCAGCGTCGCGATCCATTCGCTGGAAATTGGAACGTCCTTCTGTACCACGCTCGCGACCTCAACCTCCGGCGGGCGAGGGACCGGCGCCGCCTGGGGGTGCCCGCACCCAGCCTGGCCAGCCGTGGCGAGAAGGAAGACGCCGAAGGCGATAAGTCGAAGGTCTCGTCTATTCAATCACGTTCTCCTTTTTTGTCGATCCGCGAGTCAGGAAGGCTACTGGCTGCGCACGCGTGGAGCGCAAACTCCCTCCCTTCGAATGCGCGGCAGCCCATCGGTGTCAGTGATTTAGCCGGCGCCCCAAGTAGCCGATCAGAACCCCTTCGAACTCTTTCAGAATCAGCGGCCGTTCGTCAGCATCGGTTCGGGCGTAAAGTCTCAACAACCCCTTGAAGATCTCGTTTACGACGGTCGCGAGCCGTAAAGCCGCCGTCTTTGACATTCGCGGATTGCAAGCCAGAAGCGCTTGGGCAACCCGTTTGCGCATCAGTTCACGCCTTCGCGACGAATTGGCCGCGGGGGAAGCTTCGAAAAGAGCGCAAAAGCCCGCATGGGTTTCGGCAAATTCGATGTGCAACTTGATCAGGCGGGAAACGAGTTCCGCCACCGTCAGACTGGCCGCCTGAGCGCCGAGCGCTGCCCACAGCTTTTCAAACTCTTTGATGTATCGGTCGCGCAATGCGTCAACTACGGATTCCTTGTTGGGAAAGAATTGATAGAGCGAGCCAATCGAAGAGTCCGCGCGTTTGGCGATGGCGCACATGGTCGCCGGCTCGTATCCCTTTTCGGCAATTACGCAAGCTGCTGCCCGTAATAATCCCGCCACCCGGCGCTGTCCCCGCGCCTGTTGCGGTACACGACGCGGCGTTATGGAAGAACGTGAGCCCAAGCTCACATTTTACCAGCTTATAATTCTTCACTCCCACTTATTTTTTCTTGGGACCGGTTGTTGGCGATGGCAGCTTCAAGCTTGGACCACCTGAATGAGCGGACAGGTGATCGCGGGCGCTGACCGCGATGCGCTTTGACGGCGGACGAGACTTCTACCGGCCCGGAATTAGTAACGAGTCGCCAAGTGTTTAGTAATCGTCGAGGGTCCCGCCTAGGGTCATCCCACCTTGTACTTCCGAATCTCCTCGGCGCTCACCTCGCTGCTCATGCCGGGTTCTTCGGGCGCGGCAACTTCGCCGTCAATCATCTTGACCGGGCCGCTGGTCTCCATATAGATCGCATTGGGCATGGCCAGGAGCATATTGAGGTTGGTCGCGCCGCCGCCGTGGCTGGCCACCTCGACCCCGTAACCATCGGCGATTGCCGCAATTTCCATCCATTCGCTCACCCCACCGGCACGACGATTGTCTGGCTGCACGACATCGGCCCCGCGTCTGGCGATGAGGTCGGCGAAGGCATATTTCGTGTTGAGATTCTCTCCCGTGGCAATGCGAATGTCCAACGCTTGGGCCAGCAAGGCGAAGCCTTCCATGTCTTGTGGCGGCAGGGGCTCTTCCAACCAGAAACAACCCATTTCCTGGTATACCCTCCCGCGCCGCAACGCTTCCTTACGGTCGAATACCTGGTTGGCATCTACCATCAGTCGCCGGTCCTTTCCAAGGGTGTCGAACGCCAGGCGGATGCGCCGAATATCGTCGTCGAGTGAATACTTCCCAACTTTGATCTTTACCGCCTTGTAGCCTTGTTCGACGGCATCGGTGAGCTGGCGCTTGAATCGGGAAAGATCCCCATCGTTGTCGTAGTACCAACCGCACATGGAATATACCGGCATACGGTCGCGGAACGCTCCCAGCATCTTGTAAACCGGCAGTCCCGCGTTCTTGCCCAAAATATCCCAGAGGGCGATGTCGGTGGCAGCCAAGGCAAACTGCGCCACCCCGGTTACTCCTTGGTAGTTCAGTGCCTTCCACAGCGCGGCGCGGATGCGACGAGGAAATGCCGGGTCCTTTCCCATAACCAGGGGCTTTACTTGGTATTCGAGGATGGTCTGGACCACTCGTGCCCCTTCCCCAGAATTACCGAACGAACTGCTCGCCCACCCCGTGATACCCGCGTCGGTACGAATACGAAGGACGACCGAGCCTTTGTTCACGTTCAGGGTCTGAAGCGCATCATAAATTGGCTCGCCGGCAGGCGGTTTGAGCAGGTCCGTCTCAACTCCCGTAATCCTCATCTGCTTTTGCTGTGCTGCCGCAACTGACAACGCTGCCCCCAGGGACGGCAGCGCCACGGCCGAGCGAAGAAGTTGCCTCCTATTCATTTTGCCTCCCCATCAATACGGATTAAGCCTTAACCAAGAGCTGCCGGGCCTGCTCGTTACGACCGGTATATACTGGCAAGCATGAGCATCAAGACCCTGAGCAGCCGCGAAGTCTATCGCAACCGCTGGCTCCGCCTGCGTGAAGATCAGGTCGAGCGGAGCAACGGCATTCATGGCATTTATGGCGTGGTGGACAAAGACGACTGCGCCATCATACTGCCTATCCAAGACGATACCATTTATCTCATCGAGCAGTACCGGTATACCGTGCAGCAGCGCTGCCTGGAGCTGCCTCAAGGTGGATGGGAAATCCCTGGTGTTAATCCTGAGGAACTTGCACGCGGAGAACTGCGCGAGGAAACGGGCCTGATCGCCGCCAGCATGACCCACCTCGGGTCGATATGGATCGCTTACGGTTTCGTCCATCAGAAGCAGCATGTTTACCTCGCCAAAGGCCTAACACGCGCCAGCACGGACCCTGACCCGGAAGAGCATGATCTGGTACTGCGAGCCACCACGATTGCCAAGTTCGAGGAGATGATTCTCAACGGAACCATTCGCGACGGCTGCACCGTCACCGCCTGGGGCCTCTACAAACTCTGGAAAGAGCGGGATGCCTTTGCCGAGGCGGGTCAGAGATTGGACTGAAGGACATAGGGGTACGCGATGTCATGCGGTAAAGGGCATGAGAAGTGACGAGTCAAGCCGCTGGCAAAATTCGGTAATGCAGAGCCCGGAACGATTGTCGAAGCGGAGATTTGCCCCGACTGCGGCGTCAAAGCTACCTCGAAGCAGCTCGGCTACAACAACTGTGGCAGGTACGTGATTCCATCAAAGCTCGCGGAGGTCGTTGATAATTTGTAGATTATCCCCCTATCAATTCTTTCTATACTGAGAGCCAGCGCGCGCAAACTGGTTTCATCCCATCAACATCCCGACACGCCCATCGCCAAACACCATGAGAATCTTCTTAAAGTCGGTCGCCGTGCGCAGCTGCGAATAGATGTAGCGATATGCCCCTAAGCATGAAATCCCTCCGGCGCTTATCACAACGAGCCATCGATCACCCGCAAGCCGCGGTGCCCACCTGCCAGCCTCGGCGCTGATTAGCTCAAGCAAATCACGTGTCATGTTCAAAAGGAGAAGTGGGTCAGAACCGGAATTGTGCACGAACCCCATCATTTTTGGCGCTCGCTCAGATTCGTCTCTCAAAAGTCGAATCTGGACATGATTCCCGTGAATCGTATGTTTCTCATCTTGACCCGGCGATCCCCGCCCAAGAAGAGTTTGTATTCTGTCTTCCAGCGAGGCAGTGGTTTTCGAAGGCAAACGGATGGGAGCGGTGATGGTCAGCAACAATGTCGTGCCGTCCGGAACGCTTTTGCCAGGGGTGGCTTGCAGACGTTCAATGAGCCTGGTCGCAACCTTATCGAACCTCAAACGCGGCGTGGGGACGTTACCTTGGCCAGTGCCGTGCCCTTTGAGGGTTGTGATGTCAACAGCAACCCGTTTCCCCGCGACCATGATATAGGCGTCGGGGGGATCGTTACCCTTTTCCCACGTTGCCGAGAACCGTCTGGCGACGGCTTCGATGGCGGTTCGCTCCTGCTTATTCAAATCCCTCATGCGTCTCTACAGACCTTCGAGCACCGACGCAAACGGCGCAGCGGCTTGGTTCACTCTCTCATCGAGGTCAACACGGATCATATCTGCTGAGGGTGGCCGAAGGCAATTCCAGCATTGCCACTTCAGTGCTCATCAACTGCTTGGCGATGGAGATTAACAGCATTATGTCCAACATCGCTCAGCTCCTCGGGAGGCCAATTCAGCGAGGCGGTTCGCTCACAAATCTTGAGTACTCTTCACCCGACCATCGTATTATTGAGGACAGGGCGGCTTAGGAGAGGTTGTATGGAACTCGGAGAAACGATGAACACCCGCTGTTTCTTTAGCCGCGACCGCAATTCCTCAATCCTCCGCTTCGCCGCGGTCATGCTGGCGGCGCTGCTCGCGCTTCCCTGGGTCAGTCCCGCCCTCTGCGGCGAGATTCACGATGCGGCTTGGAATGGCGACTTGGCGAAGGTTCGGGCGCTGCTCAGAGACCATCCTGATTTGGTTTCCAGCAAAGGCGGCAGCGGAGAAACGCCGTTGCACGTGGCGGCAGCCAAGGGCTTTGACGATGTGGCACAGTTGCTGCTGGCACAGAAGGCTAATGTCAATGCCCAGGATGACGAAGGCAGGACCCCTCTGCACCTAGCGGCGCAAGGAGGCCACAAAGACGTGCTGGAATTGCTGCTGGCTAGCAAGGCCGAGGTCAATGCCAAGGACAACAAGGGGTGGACGCCTTTGCACTTTGCGGCGTCTCGGGGCCATAAGGAAGTGGCAGAGATGCTGCTAGCCGACGGGGCCGAGGTCAATGCTGCGGACGCCTCCGGCGATACGCCTTTGCACTTTGCCGCGTTCGAGGGTCATGAGGACGTGGCACAGATGTTGCTGGCCGACAGGGCCGAGGTCAACGCCAAGGATAATGAAGGATGGACGCCATTGCAGGGGGCTGCGCAGAGGGGCTTCGAGGATGTGGCACAGTTGCTGCTGGCACACAAGGCCAAGGTCAATGCCAAAGACAGCGAAGGCGAGACGGCTCTGTTCTTTGCGGTGAAATACGGCCACAAGGATGTGGCGGAATTGCTGCGCAAGCATGGCGGCCATGAATGAATCCTCTCGATACCGCATGACCGTGGGCAGCCGTCAGTGCATCGCGCCCAAGGGGGGCAAGGCGGGCGAGGGCGACAAGATCATGGCAAGCACGAGGAACATCGCCTGCGGAAGCTTCCTCACAATGACCTCCGCCAGTGTGATTTGAGAGACCGCCAAAGGCTGCGGGGACTTTATCACTCCGGTTGTGGGTGGGCAAGATGAGCCTGCGGGTTAGCTTCGGGAGTGCGGCTTAGCTGATGAACAAGCTCAGCGGTATGTCATAGAGTCCGGCAAAATCCTAGAATTCGACGACATCTACTCTCCGTCCCCCACTTTCACATTTAGAGACGAATGACGACGGGCGCTTGGGTTATCGTCGGAAGTTATTTTCTTTTAGGTGATTCAGTCGTCGGAAACTCGCTTGTCCAGCCCTCGGACAAGCCGTGCCATGGGCACGTGGAAGGTATCGCAAATCCGCAGTAGTGTGCTCACCGTGATTGGCCGTCCCGCCTCAATCTGCTGCCAGTGCCGAGCCGAAAATCCGAAGCTAATCATATCCTCCTGGCTGTACTTGCGCTTCTTCCGCAAGTCGCGGATGCGTCGGCCCAGTGCGCGGAAGAATAGCTGTTGATTGACCACGCATAGGTTTGTAGAAGGCCACGAGCGGATTTACCACGAGCAGATTAGCTGGGTACAGGTTTACGTGTTGTTCGTATTGAGAAGGATCAGCGGTATGCATTTCAAGGCCATTCGAAACGCCCGGAATTGCATCCACGGAATAGGAGGCCGAAGGTGAGCGATCAGGAGTTGGACCAACACGACCAGAATTGCAGTTGGGCGCTGGAACTGGAGCAACACCTGAAGGAGTTCCAACCGGAACTCTACAAGAGCCTGAAGGCGAGCGGCCAACTGAAACCGTACTGCCAGAAACAGGCGCAGGCGGCACACCGCATGAGCCAGCACCTCACAGAGCAGGGGATGAGCCGGTTCGAGGCGCAAGAGGCCGCAAAAAGGCCGTACGTGTACCCAAGCCAAGCGAGCGACGGCCTTTAGAGTTCCTACCCAATTGCGATACCCGTGTTGAGCTGTCGAAGAAGCTTAGCTTGCGGCGAAAAGTAGAGCGCCACTCTTGGTTATTTGTTTTCAATATCTTAGAGAATTCCGGTAAACCGGAATCCGTTCGCAAAGGTCAGTATTCTGACCGGGTACCGGATTCCGCTACTTCCTAGCATGCTCCAGGATATCCATGCAAAGGTCGCCAAAGAAGGATGGCGCGGCGCTCGACACGGCGATGATTTGCGAGGCCACAGGGTCTGCTGCACCGTACGCTTGTTCGAAGTCATCGATGTAAGCCGCTTCGTCCACAAGATAATGCGTCGGATGAAACATGCGGATCTGGTCTGCTCCTTGTGGAATCCCCCGCAGCGTTGAAGCATTGGCCCAACAAATCATCGTCGCTGGCATTTCCTCAAGTGATTTCAGTAGTGGATGTGCTTTCTTCAGCCACTCAGGCTGGCGTTCGTAAAATGTGGCAGAATAGCCAGGATTTCCAACTCCTTTGGTGAGTTCGGCGACCTTGGCCTTCCTTCTGAGCCTGAACGATCACGTGCTGCCGCTCAACAAACTGGCACTTCCAAACCGCGAAGCCGATTGCAGCCCAAGAAATCATCATGTCTCGACTTTTCGGTACAAAGAGCCGCCGCTCAGTCTGAAATTGGTAAAAGAGGAAAGGGAAATAAGGTTTTCTGGGAAACGTACGGTAGGGCGACTGCAAACCCTTCTCTTTCCACTTTTCATCAAAGGTCTCCGTCCAGGTCTGGAGCCAATACAGCGGGTCAATTCGGCAGCGCTCCATCTCCACCAGTTCCTTGAGTCGCCGTGCCGCTCTCGCTAGCCGGAGTAAGTTCCTCCGGCCAGCGTCCTCGGTGTTCAATGAAGAATTGAAGATCTTCTTGGCTTCGCCCCTCGAACTCATCTTTAGTCGTGACCTCCTCTTCTAATTTCGGAACTAGAACCTGCGTGCCCTTAAGTAGCTCGACCATCATTCTCCAGTCAATGTTCTTGCGGAGCTTCCCCGCCTTCGTGATGAGCTTCGCCTCAAGCCCAGCGAGGCAGTACGGGACAAGGCCGCGAGCTTGCTGGCGGTACTCTGTTAGCAACTTCTGAACATCGGGTAGTGTGATATTTGTGCGTTGCTTGGTAGTGATGTTTGTGCGTTCTGGGTTGGATCGATCTCATTTCGGCGGTCCCGCACATTGATGGAGATTCTCTCCGTCTAGCAATTCTTGCTCAACCATGGAAACGGAGACGCCTTCTCCGCAGATTTCGCAGAGTGATCTTGCTCTACCGTCACCGTTGCTAACGCGCATAAACTGTGTATCTAAGCCTTCCACCTTTTTTTCCCGAGCAGACGGCGACCGGAAGGAGAGTGTAAGGCATGGCCTTCCCTGAGTTGCCGGAGCCCTAAATTTCAACGCTGAGGCCGTCACCCTGGTAGAGGAAGGCCCGATGGAATCGGGACCCTCGCCGGAAACCTTACGCAGCCAGCGAACCCCCATGCAGGGGTGGAAACCCCATGAATGGGATTCCACTCCTACCTTGTGCACCCGGTGACGCGCCGTGAAGGCCCTTACAATGGCCCGTCGTGCGATTTGCTTGCCACGCAGACGCACGCGGAAAGGTCAACCCAGTCTCACTTAGGGCCGACGAGGGATGCGGAAATGAGAGTAAACTCTGCCAACGTCACAATCCGTTTTGTGACGTAAATTGTGACATACGAGGGTTGTAATAGCAGGACATTGCGCAAGAATGCAGTACGCGAGAAACGCCGGTAAAATGCGGGTAAACCAGTGATCCGCTATACCCTTAAGCATCATTATGCTGTTTCTTGCTATTGCCGCCTAAAGAATTGACACGGTAGAGGGCGACGGTTCGAGTCCCCACGGGCCTACCATATCTATCTTTCAATAACTTACCGATTTTGCTGACATTTCGCGTTGCTCCAGATTGTTCCAATAAGAGCCTAAGTTCATGTATTCACTGACTCACCCTGGCCACAACAACCTCCCACGCGTCGGTAATCGCATTCAATTCATCTCGACCTGTGAGTTGCACTGAATCACGGGGGCCAGCCTCGATACGCCCTTGCGTATGTCGTCAACGGTAAGGCCGAAAGGCAGGATGCCGGGATTTTCCACTTCGACGCGGTCATCAAATACGGCCACGCGGATGGGAGCGCCTTTCTCTGCGTAGTTGGCGTGTACGATGGCATTAATGATTGCTTCGCGAAGGGCAACCATCGGAACCGTCCACCGATCAACACGGTGCGCCCCCGTGATAATTGCTTCGCGGCCCAGATGCTTCTGAACGAACGCGATTGCCTGATCGGCCGCTTGTGGCAGGTAGCTCCGGATTTCGCTGGAGTCCAAGATCCTCACCCGGTCTTTCCCGGCGAAGCGACCCGCCTGCAACCACGCATCAGGGAAGCGGTCAAATCTATTCCTAGCGAAAAGGAGAAATCCGCCGACGGTCGGAACCTCTCGTTCGTGGTGTTCGGTAGTGACTCGCAGATTGCGAAAAGCAGATGGCGCCAGTTTCCTGACAGGTGCAAACAGCTCGGAAGCAGCTCGGAAGTCGAGCGCTTCCGAGTTCAAATCCGGGATGGGCTGCTCGTCAAACGATTCGCATTCTGGCGTCTTGATGAGATAAAGCCCGCAAGATCGCATCCAGAACTTGATCAAGATATTTGCCGACGTCCTCCGCAAGGAATCGGAGGACCAGATAACCATTCTCCTGAAGCAATGCATCCTTACGACGATCTCGACGGTAGGCGTCAGCGTCGCCCAGATGCTGGCCGCCGTCGAGTTCAATGGCAATTCGCGAGGTCGCGCAAAGCAGATCAACTTCCATGCGGCCCCAGCCATCGAATGGAATCGGCAACTCCACATTCAAACGAAACTTCCCGGTTGTTGCTGCCAAAGTTTCGAGTCGGCGATATAGAAATGCCTCGCTGGCGCTTCGCGCTCGATTGGCGCCCTCGGCATTCGGAGATGGCATTACGGCAACGTTAACAAACAGGTTTGCCAGGGGAGAATCTACGCCATCGCGCACCAAGCGACGCACGCTGGCCGCGTATTGGCTCTTCCATTCGGGATCGATAGGAAGTGGCACGTCCGCGGGCCAGCCGGGAACGGCACTGCCCGGAAGCTGTATCTTGTAGCCAATCGCCTCATAGCCGCGACAACGGCGGTCGAACATCCGCGCCAGCATCGGCACGTTGAGATCGGCGTAGTCGTAGACGCGCACTTCGCGCTTGCCGTCGTACAGGCGATGCAGCCTACCCACGTTTTGCGCGATGGTCCCATGCCACGAAATGGGCAGTGTCAGAAACAGGGTGTCGAGCCGGGCGTCATCAAAACCTTCGCCCACGTAACGGCCGGTGGCCAGGATCACCCGAGTCTCCCCCGCCGGAATGCCCGCCAAGCGACCAGGGAGCGCGTCAAGTTCCTTTTTGCGCATCCCGCCGCGAAGCACCACGAGATGTCGCACCTCGGGTCCCAACTGCTTGGCCAAACAATCCAGGTGCTCATTTCGCTCGGTCAGCACGAGCGGCGAACGCCCTTCCCGCAGGCTTTGGATCACGTCCTGGTGGACAAGCCGGTTGCGCTCTTCATCGGCAATCAGCTCCTCATAGAGTTCTTGGAATTGTTGCCGCACATTGGGATTGGCCGGCCGCAGCGGCCGAAAGTCGGTCGGACGAACCATCACCTTATGCTCAAAGGGATGAGCTGCCACCTGTTGTTTCGTATTAGCCCGATAACGCACAGAACCGCACTGCATAAAGATGATCGGATGGTGGCCATCCTTCCGTGTAACGGTGGCCGACAAACCTGTGACAAACTTCGCCTTGGCCTGACGTGCAACCAGCTCAAAGCTCTGGGCAGAGAGATGATGGCATTCGTCTACAATGAGGTGTCCATAATTGCCGACCAGATCATCGACGACGCCGTTTCGGGCCAGACTCTGGATCACGGCCACGTCAAGGAGACCAGTGGGCTTTTTGCGGCCACCGCCGATCCGGCCAATGGCGCGAGCAGACATCCCCAGGAAAGTAGAAAGTCGCTCGACCCATTGCTGTTGCAATTGCCTTCGATGCACCAATACGAGTGTATTGACGCCACGTTGGGCGATCAGCCACGCGGCCACCACGGTCTTCCCGAAGGCAGTGGTGGCGGCCAGCACCCCCATATCTTGGGAAAGCATGGCTCGGGCAGCGACGGTTTGCTCGGGACGCAGTTCACCCTGAAATGTCACGTTCAGCGGCTCGCCGGGGTTGCGTTGGTCATGGACTACGGGCTTGATGTTCAAGGCCGACAGGCTTTGAAGGAGGTCATCCAGGCAGCCGCGCGGCAACCCAACGTGTTGTGGATAATCCTCGGCGCAGGCAATAATGCGAGGCTTGTCGTAGGTCGAAAGTCTCATGGCCTGCGCTTTGTAGAATTCGGGATTCTGGAACGCCGCCAGCCGGATCAAGCGGTTGCGGAGGGCCGGAGACATCGCCTCTTTCGCAATATAAATCTGATTGCCAAGGGTCACTTCCAAGGTTTTAGGCAGTGGCCCGGCGATCAGATTGTCCTTGATGCGCCGCGATGGCGGAGCCATCCACGGCGTCCCATCGACTTCATTGCTCTCGGGTGCTAACCGGACCCCAATAACCTGTCCTTTGGCCTCAGCGAGACGGACCCTCTCTTCAACTTCACTGCGGTTGATTCTGCGGATTGAGGATATGAACTCCCATTGGTCGGGGAACGGCGTAAATCGCTCATCCAGGAAAACGCTATTCCCCGATTGCCGCGGCCGCTTCTGTAATGGCAAGGCGATTAAGTTTCCGAAGCCGCCTTGCGGAAGAGTATCTTGATTGGGAAAGAAACGGTCGTACGAATCCAGACCAATTTCGGGACGGCGATCCATGGTTTCCGTCAGAATGTGCGCCCCTAACTTGCGCGCCAAGGCAGCAGGAACGGCTTCGTTGAAGAAGAACCAAATGTGCCCGCCTTTCCCCGACCGCGAACGCTCCAAGGCTGCCGGCAAGTTCATCTGGCGGCAAGTTTCCCAAAACGCGGCGATGTCGTCCTGCCAATTTGTTTTGTCAAAATCGGCGGCCAGAAAGAAACAGGTTTCATCCAGAAGCATTGGATAAACGCCCATGACGAAATCACGGCCATGATTATCACCCTTCAGATGCCACTGAATCGCAACGTCAGTTATGGGAAGAAAACGCTGGTGGGGGCATTCGGAACATTTAATCCTGGGTTTTTCGCAGATTCCCTGGACCCATTCATTACCGCACACTGGCGAATAACCAGCCCTGCCCGTCTTCCGGCTTTCGAAACGGCGCGGGTAAACATCTTCGCGCCCACGAAAGAGCGAACGGAAGAGGGCGATTTTGGCCTCGGCGGGGGAACGTTGATTCACGCCACCATGCGCCATGTCAGCATGTCGGACAGGTGTGTCCACAAGCCTATTCTACATTCGCATCACCCGTTGGGCCCAAGCACAATCGAAAGCCGACCAAAAGGTTCAGTGACATTCCCGTCATCCGCAGGATGCACTGACCTTATGGCGATGATTCCAACCCACAACCCAACCCACAAATTTCGATGCCTTGTCCGACTTCCGCGAACTTTGGCAGTCCCCGCGGTCTTGTAAGTTATTGTAAAGCCTAACGTTGCAGCGTTGACACCGTCCGAACATTCCGAATATCGACTCGAGCCCATGCCGGCCGAGTCCATCTTTTGAGAAATTGCAAGTAAACAACTCGCGTCGCGGGAGAGTACCAATCAGCATTATCCGAGAGCTCAGTCTGCACGTAGTGATCCACCAAGTCCGCAACGTGAATCGTCAGTTCATGTCGACGACCTCTATTTTGGTTGATTTGCATTCGTAATCCATTTGCGGCTGCCTGGGCCGATTGAACCATCGGGAACTGGGTGACTGCACCGATGACGGCTGTGCGGCGCACACGCTTTCCACTTACGTCGTTCTCACGCCAGAGAAACTCTCAACAATCCGGTCCTGACTTGCGATACGTTCGCCTGAGACAACCACGTTGGTAACGTTGGGGCATATTTGAAACCTCCCTGGGCAGGATGTCAGAGGAACGTACCAACTCGCCAATTGACTAACACCGTGGAGCCGCCATACGATCATGAGAATTCCCAATTTGGAGATTGTCTCCGGAGGTTGTAGCACATATGGGCGTGCGGAAGCTGAAACCCAAACCTGGAATCAATCTCCCACCAATCAGCAAAGCGAAACTGAAGGAACTGATTGAGGAAGCAGGGGTAGACGCTGACAACGAAGAGGAACAGACAGTCAGGTTCCTTACGATGATGCAGGAGCGCTTGGCTCTGCCCTTTTCCGTGAACATTCTCGGTGTTGATGCCGTCGTTGAGAAGATCGATATGACACGGGATGGCGGGATTGTGGCGATTTGCCGCCGCGGCGAAGTCCGACAGAAAATAGGAATCCTCGATCTGCCATTGCCCACGCCCGCACCAACGGGTACGGAGTGGATCGCAGCATATCATCACTGGCGCAGAGGGTTTTAGATGAGCGAATATCAGTATTACGACTTTCGGGCGATAGATCAGGCGCTGAGGAAGGCCGAAATCGCTGCCCTGCGATCCATTTCCACACGTGCCATAATCACTTCGACGAGTTTTACGAACCACTACGAGTGGGGAGACCTGAAGGCAGATCCTCTCAAACTTCTGGAAAAGTACTTCGACGCCTTTGTTTACGTCGCGAATTGGGGAACGCGCGAGTTCTATCTTCGACTTCCGCGGGAGTTGGCCAACTACGAACAGCTCAAAGCCGTGCTTCCCGGCGAAGCCGCGCGCGTGCGAAAGGTTGAAGGACACCTGATCCTCGGGTTTGAAGCGGAGTCGGAGCAGGATGACTGGGACGACGGCAGTGGCTGGATGGGCTCTCTGCTGCCCCTGCGTTCGGACCTGCTGCGCGGTGACCTCCGCTGCCTTTATCTCGGATGGCTCCTGTGCGTGCAATGTGACGAGTTCTCTGGAGAGGTACGGGAGCCTCCGGTGCCAGCCGGCTTGGGCGAATTATCGGCTCCCCTCCATTCACTAATGGAGTTTCTTGGAATCGACGAGGACCTTGTCGAAGTTGCCGCATTGGCTTCCGCGCCGCTGAACGCTGGCCCAAGCCGGAAAAAATTGGCGGAGTGGGTTCAAAATCTACCGGAAGAAGAAAAGAACGATTTGCTCGTAACCGGCGCGCTACAAACCGGTGAACGCTGGAAAATCGAATTTCTGCGACGCTTTCAGCAGCAAAGTGCACCACGAACCTCGCACGCCCTCGCCACCATTCAGCCCCGTACAGTCCGCGATCTCCTGGCCGCGGCCGAGACACGTGCAGAAGAGAGGACCCGGCAGTTAGAAACCCAAAGGGCCGCGGAAGCAGAGCGGCAGAAAGCAAAGGACGCGGCAGACCGAGCGCGGTATCTGGACCAACTGGAGAGAAGCGAAGGAGAAATCTGGAATCGCATCACGGCACACATCCAGAAGCGGCAACCGAACGAATACGACAAGGCGGTGAGCTTACTGATCGACCTGCGCGATCTTGCCGTCCGCAAGCAACGTGATTCTGAATTTCAATCAGCGCTGGATGAACTCCGCCAGGCGCAAGCCGCCAAGCAGAGTTTTCTACGCCGGCTGGTGAAGGCAAAGCTTTAGTGAGCCTGTTAGCAAGCGGTCTTCCCGTTAAAAGTCAGAAGCATTGTGCCACCCGTACACTGAGAAATTCTTCGAAGGACATTCCACCGTTTCCAATGAAAAACATCTGAGCTGGGCCATAGATTCTATCGAAGGCAGCCATCCCCGGTAGAGCTGCGGGCCAAGGTGCAAATCAAGCCAAACTGTCCATCCCATTCTCAATTTCTCTGCAAAATCCATGTCGAATTGCCGCAAATGTCCGACTTGCTCGCGGTCATTTTGTCCTTGCTTCTTTTGTTTTCATACACATTCTGGCTTTGGTCGATATAAATTAACATCTTTTTTAGTTGGCCAGCCCCCGGCAGTGACATTTTGTTGGAATGGAACCTCCAGGATGGAGAGGAGGCCGGATTTTTGCCGGCTCGGCATGGGCAGCGTCTTTTCCTCACTGGCTACAGCCTTGCCTATAAACTATACCCATAACACTAGGCTTTGTCAAGTAAAAAGTGAGGCTACACTCCGCTGCCGTCCGAGGCCTCAAACCGCACCGGCGTTTGCCGAAGGGCGCTGGACATCCGCACCACAAGGGGACTGGACCGGAATAGCTTGCGAGTGCGCCGTGATCCGGGCAGAACCCGCGACGGCGTCCGTCAATTCGCTAATGTCTGGTTGACATTCCTATAGATTTCCTGAAATCTGTCGAATTGACGGCTTCCCATCCGTCATACGTTTAGGCGCGAGCAAATGCGCCGAAAGTCATCGTCAAAGGAGGAGACCATGCAATTCGCCCTGCTCATCTTCGAATCACCAGAAGCTTTTGCGGCACGGAATGCGGACGAAAACGATGCCTACCTCGGCGCCTGGCGGGCGTACCACAAGGCGATTGTCGAAGCCGGCATCTACGTCGGTGGCAATCCACTCCAAGCTCCGGAGACTGCGACCACGGTGCGGCTTAAGGAAGGAAAGCGGCTCGTACAGGATGGCCCCTTCGCGGATACCAAGGAGCAACTGGGGGGATTTACAATCCTGGAACTCCCCTCGCTTGACGCGGCACTGGATTGGGCAGCGCGCTGCCCGGCCGCCTCGGTCGGTGCGGTGGAAGTCCGTCCCGTTTCACCGGAATACTTGCGCCGGGTCACGGGATGAGTGGAAGCGGCGAGGAGAGCACGCACCGGGAAATCGAGCGGGTGGCTCGCGAGTCCTACGGCCGCCTGGTGGCGTACCTTTCCTCGCACACGCGCGACGTGGCCAGCGCGGAGGACGCCCTCAGCAATGCGTTGGTTGCAGCGCTCACCACCTGGCCACGTGACGGCGTGCCACAAAATCCGGAGGCCTGGCTGCTCACGACGGCGCGACACTCCCTGATCGACCGTGTGCGTCATCAGCAAGTAGCCGAAGCGAGCGAGCCGACTCTTCTCCTCCTTCGGGGCGAGCCCAAGGAGGTACTCTTGTCGCCGGAGTTTCCCGATGAAAGGTTGAAACTGCTCTTCGTGTGCACCCACCCGGCCATCGATCCGGCCATGCACACGCCCCTGATGCTCCAGACTGTTCTTGGGACTGGATGCCGTGCGCATTGCCCACGCCTTTCTGGTTTCACCCACGACAATGGGGCAGCGCCTGGTGCGTGCCAAGATCAAAATCCGTGACGCCGGCATTCAGTTCGAAGTCCCGCAAGAGCGGGAACTGCCGCAGCGGCTCGACGCCGTGCTGGAAGCTATTTACGCCGCCTTCGGAATCGGCTGGGATGACATGGCGGGCGTTGACCAGCGCGGACGGGATCTGGCCGAGGAGGCGATCTGGCTCGCACGGGTCCTTCTGCAGCTCATGCCCGGGGAAGCCGAGGTTCGCGGTCTGCTGGCTCTGATGCTCCACTGCGAAGCCCGCCGAGCGGCGCGGCGGGGGCCGGACGGCCGGTTCGTTCCTCTCTCCGAGCAGGATACCCAGCAATGGTCTCTGCCATTAATTGAAGAGGCGGAACGCCACCTCGCCGAAGCGGCGAGGCACGGGTGCCCCGGCCGCTTTCAACTCGAAGCCGCGATTCAGTCGGTACACGCGGAGCGGGCGCGCAGCGGCCGGACCGAGTGGGTTGCGATCACGCTGTTCTACGAACAACTGATCCGCATATCCCCAACGCTCGGCACGCGAACTGGATACGCCGCCGCGGCCGGCGAAGCGCACGGACCGGAAGCTGGCCTCGCGGTACTGGATGGGATCGACCCGGACGCTGTCTCAAGTTATCAGCCCTACTGGGCAGTTCGCGCTCACCTGTTGCAACGGCTGGGGAAAACGTCTGAGGCCGCGGATGCTTTCGACCGGGCGATTGGCCTGGCCGAGGACCCGGCGGTGAGACAGTTCCTGCTTGAACGGCGGGGCTGATCCGCGGAACGGCGCACACGTCACTTGCTCACAGCTAGTCCATAAATTCACGGGTGGCGCATACATTGGTGTGCATGTATGCGACCCGAGCCTCGCCCTGCGACCCGGAGCAGGGACCTTTCAGAGAGGGACGCATACATAAAAACCAATGTATGCGCCACCCAATGCTGGGGTATAGCCTCTAAACCGAAACTGCATTCCGCACCCTTCGGCCACTTGATCGTATAGTCGACGGAACCGCTGATATGGCCTTCACGTCCAGATTTGGGTTCACGCTGGGTGTCGCATACATTGGTGTGCATGTATGCGACACGGAGCAGGTATGATTCAGCGCGGGTGGTCCATCGCCAATCGGGAACGATCCTCAATTCGGGACATGCGGGACTGGCACGCGTGTCCCGATTTTTTCATTACCTCGCGCCAAATCAATTCGTCATCCGTCATCGGCGCAAAACCCGCGACAGCATCCGTGAATTCGCTGATGATTACCAAACTCGGCGCACGCCGTAGGTTTCAAAGAGGTGCTCGTTGGTAACGATGGGAAGGTTTTCTGCCTGGGCCTGGGAAATAAGCATGCGATCGAACGGGTCTTTATGAGGACCGGGCAGGAGCCCGGCGCGAATGGCGTGCTCGGCGGTAATCGCCAACGTCGTAAAGCCTTCCTGGTGCAGGATGGCTGGGAAGTCAGCCGCCAACTCCTCCGCCCCCGATAACTTCCCCAGCCGTACCTTGGTGGCAATCTCCCACGCCGAGGCGGCGCTTACGAGGAGCACGTTGGAATTCGCAGCCATGGCGCGTCGCGCCGCAGGGGAAAGGGACGGATCGTCGCTGAGCCACCAGAGCAAGGCGTGCGTGTCGATGAGAAGGCGCACCGGTTTCACTCCCAGGCGGCGAGTTCGGCGGAGGGAAGCGGCGTGAAGAATTCCGGCCCCACCCGGAGTTTTCCGCGTAACACGCCGGGTTGCCGCCGGCCTTTCACCGTTCCGATGGGAACCAGACGAACCACGGGAGTCGAGCCGCGCGCGATAATGACTTCTTCGCCGCGACGGGCCCGCTGGATGAGCTTCGAGAGGTTCGTCTTGGCTTCATGTACCTTCACCGATGGCATCGTGACTCCTCTTAGCTAACTGATGTTAGCTAAGATTCGGGCGATGGGCAAGAACAATCCGCTGGGAGGCGGGGCTGGCGCAGAGCAACTCTCTGCGATGAAGCGAAACGCACAGTTTCACTGTGCGCCAGCCTCCCTATGTTTTATCTTCGCCGAACTTAATGGCTCGAAGCGCCCGGACGGCGTCGGGTGTGCGCAGCGGAGGCTCCATTCCCATCCTGAGGCGAGCGACTTTGCACAAGTGTTCTGTTATCTTCGCATCCGCCGCATCCTTAGCCAATAGTTCATAAATGTCGTGAATATAGCTGTCATATTCTTTGCGCGGATACCTTCCGTTCTTGACTTCAAGTGGATCCCAAATGTCCGCAAGAACGTTTAGGATTTCGGCCCTAAGACGTGGCGTCTCATATCTCCCGATCTTGGGCCGTACATCTTCATGGAAATAGGCAGACTGTTCAAAGCCCGCCAAGAAATCTCGCATGCTACTGAGTGAGGGGAAGCGACCAGTCTGTGTACTCGACAATTGGGCAGCCTCTAGGAAGTAGCGCGAGCAGTTAATGCCCACACTTGACGCCGCCAAATAAAGGGAGCCAAGCGCCCTGAAAGTATCGCGATAGTCCGAGCGATTGTCATCGAGGGACGCCGCTGCAAGCGCACGCTGGAGGTATTGCTCATCGTTGGATGATAGGAGCCGGTTTCCAGCCCAGCCAATATGGTTAAGCAATTGCCCGCCGAGGTGCCTCGGAAGTTCCGCCACCAGATTTCTCATCTGGGCACGTTGCTCTTCGGAAACAGTGAGGTACAAGGTACACAAGCCGTCAATCAATTCGTGCAGTTCGGCATAGTCGTTTGATTTCGGCGAAACATACGTGGGATAACGGGATTTCAGTGCAGCAAGAATTTCGGCAACGTCATTAAATCCAATCTTTGGCATGATCGATTTCCGCGTCCAATTTTAAGCGAAGACGCGTAGCGCTTCCAAATGGTCAGGAGGGGCTCCCTTTATGGAACATGATGGCGGAAGCACCCAGAGGCGGCGGGAGAGTCTCACTTCTCCAGCGACTTGAACGCCGAGCGCAGCTTGTCGGCGAGTGTCCCGAAGCCCTCGGCGGGAGCGGCATTGCGCTCTGTCCACTCGCGCACTTCCTCGGCCTCGCGCGCTTCCATGACGGCCTTCGCGCTCAGGCGGATGCGCCGGCCTGACGGATCGACTTCCAGCACGATGACCTCGACGTCGGCCCCGACCGGAAAGGCTCGCCGGACATCGCCTTCCTTCGCGATGCCGGTTTCGCTCAAGGGAATGACGCCGGTACGCCCGGGGGCGAGGAAGACGAACACGCCGAAGCTCTCGTGCCGCTCCACCTTCCCCGTCAGACGCGCGCCCGGAACGATGCCAGGCCGGGCTCCCGTAGCCGCCTCCGTCCCCGCCCAGCCTTCCTGAACCAGCGCCACGCCGATCCGTTTCTGTTCGGGGTCGATGGTGAGAATCTCAAATGTGCCCGTCATCCCGGGAGCGACCTGACCCGCCCAGCCTTCCGATCGTCCGGTGGGCATGAACGTAGAAGCATGGGCCAGCGCCTCGATGCCCGGCTCGAGCTCCACGAACGCGCCGAACTTCGCCACGCGCGTGACGCGGCCAGGCCGCACTTGGCCTACTGCGTACACGTCGCTCACTCTCGACCATGGGTCGGCAGAGAGCTGCTTCAACCCAAGCGAGATCTTCTGCTTTTCTTCGTCCACGCGCAGGACCTTGACCGTGATCTCCTCGCCCGCTTTGACCATTTCCGCAGGGTTCGAGACGCGGGACCACGCCATCTCAGACACGTGGAGGAGGCCCTGGACACCTGCGCCGAGATCGACGAACGCGCCGAACTCGCGGACGGAGGCGACACGGCCGGTCATGACGGCGCCAGGAACGATCTTGTCGCGGACCTTGGCGGCGTTCGCCCGCTGCTCGTCCTCGAGGAGCGGGCGCCGGGCGACGACGAGGTCCGAGCCGCCTTCCTTGTATTCGATGATCCGGAATTGGTAGACATGTCCTTCGTGTGCCACTGGGTCTGCGCCGCGGAGGTCGATCTGGGAAATCGGACAGAACGCGCGACGCCGGCCGATGCGTACCTCGTAGCCGCCCTTTACCTCCCGTTCGACCTTCCCTTCCACCGGCAGGCCGCTTTGAAAGGCGGCTTCGAACTGCTGATCGCTCGCGGCGGCTCCCGCCAGCTTTCGAGAGACCGTCAGCCCACCTGCCGTCGATACCACCATCGCCTTAATGCGATCTCCCAGCGCGATCTCGATCTCGCCGTCGGCGTTCTTCAGTTCGGCGATATCCATGACCGCCTCACCCTTGCGACCAACGTCGACTAACGCCACCTCGGGGCCGATGGCAACGATCCTGCCCTCCACGAGTTCTCCTTGATCCAGGCGCTTGGCCTGGGTCGAAGCCTCGAACATCGCGGCAAAGTCTTCCGCTTCATCACTCACGGCACGCTCCTCGGCATGATTGGGCATCGCCCGCCGGCACTCATTCCCTCGCGCGTGCACGAACGGACACCCAGCGATTGTACCAGCAGGATCGAATCATAAGAAGAGCGAACTCACAAACAACTGATACCTCAGCACTTGGGTGGAAAAACACGCGGATCCAAATCCAGTCCTGAGGGGTTAGCCACCGTAAAGCCTGCGGCCTTGCGGGAGGATAATTACTTTTTCTTATTTTCCCCTGTCGAAATCAATCCCCTTCACACGTCACCCCCATAGAGGCGGCTTAGCGATCAAGCTTCGCCACCTCAGGGTAGTGTCCTAATTCGAAAGTACCGCCGCCCTTTAGGGCGGCACATGCCGGGTAAAGCCCGGCGCTACGCCACAAATTGGAACACTACCCACCACAGGAGGTGAACGATGTGCCCAGTTTGTTTGGCGACCATGGGACTAATCGCAGCCAGTGCGGTTTCTGCCGGCGGTCTAGCAGCATTGGCTGTGAAAGTTTCTCGCAAAAAGGACGGAACAAAAGAAATCGCCCCGAATCTGAATAACGAGAAGAAATGAAGGTGCCGACGAGGAGTTCAGAAAATTTTCAGAGCGAGTCGTGTCGGTCTGACTCAGAAAACAAAGGAGAAATAAGATGGCAACAAGCAAAGAGAGAGACAAGGAACAGGGGAAAGGGCATCTCGCGATGAACACACCCCCGATCGTGTCGCAGCAGGAGTGGGAGGCTGCGCGCCAGCAACTCCTGGTGAAGGAGAAGGCCTTCACCCGCTCCCGTGACGCGCTGGCCGCCGAACGCCGGCGGATGCCTTGGCTGGCTGTGGACAAGAAGTACGAGTTCGACGGACCCAAGGGCAAGGTAAGCCTGCTCGATTTGTTCGAGGGCCGCCGTCAGTTGATCGTCTATCGCGCCTTCTTCGAGCCCGGGGTGTTCGGCTGGCCCGAGCACGCCTGCCGCGGCTGCTCCCTGGGCGCCGATCAGGTCGCCCACCTGGCCCATCTGAACGCCCGCGACACCACCCTCGCCTACGCCTCACGCGCGCCGCAGGCGGACATCGCGCGCCTGAAGGCGCGGATGGGCTGGGAGATGCCCTGGTACACCATCACCGACAGCTTCGACGCGGACTTCGGCGTCGATCAATGGCACGGCCACAACGTGTTCTTCCGCGACGGCGAGCGGGTGTTCCGCACCTACTTCATCAACAACCGCGGCGACGAGGCGATGGGGAGCACCTGGAGCTACCTCGATATCACGCCGCTCGGCCGTCAGGAGACTTGGGAGGACTCGCCAGAGGGTTACCCCCAGACCCCGCCGT
Organism: uncultured Acidobacteriota bacterium; assembly: GCA_963825395.1. Classification (GTDB taxonomy): domain Bacteria; phylum Acidobacteriota; class Terriglobia; order UBA7540; family UBA7540; genus Bog-366. Next base: position 74,447 of record CAWGTQ010000018.1, read on the forward strand.
ACAAGTGGTGGAACTGGCACGACAACTACGACGCCGAGGCCTCGCCTGACCCGAAGTGGGTCGATATATTGACCGACCCTTATGAAGCTGCCCGAAAGCGCGCCGCAGAGACGAAAGCTTGACCGAGGCTCATCCCGCCTACTCGACCGGCGACGCGACCCGTAATGACGAAGGCGCCCCGGCGGCCCTCGGCCTGGCTGAATGGCTGTGCCTGGCCGCAACGCCGACCTTCGCGATCATGGCCCTGCTGACGGGTCTCGGCGGGAGCCCGAGGAATAATCAAGACCTGTGGATTGGCATGCCAAGATGTGGCAACATCAGTTGCAGAGAGGGGACGAAGTTGTCAGAGCGATCAGGAACCCTCGGTGACGATCCGTTCCGGGGTCGGCGCCCAACCAGTCACGAACGGATGACGGGACTGCCCTGGGATGCGTCGTACCACGACGGCCCTGCGCCTTGGGATATTGGCCAGCCGCAGCCCGCAATAGTGCGTTTGGCATCCGAAGGCGGATTCGCCGGAGCGGTGCTTGATGCGGGCTGCGGGACCGGCGAGAACGCTCTTCACGTCGCCTCGCTGGGATTGTCGGTTCTAGGCGTTGACGTGGCGGAGACGGCACTGGCGATCGCCCGAGAAAAGGCCGACGACCGTGGGATCGAGGTTGAGTTCGCTGCGGCTGACGCGTTCCAGCTTGAGCTTTTGGGGCGCATGTTTCAGACGGTGCTGGACTGCGGACTGTTCCACACCTTCGACGGCGACGAGCGACCAGGCTACGTGGCGAGTCTGGCGTCGGTGACCGAGCACGATGGAACCCTGTATGTGTTGTGCTTCAGTGACGATGGTCCCGATACTGGCCCGCACCCCATCAGTCAGGAAGAGCTGAGAGCGGCGTTCAACCCCAGCAATGGTTGGAATGTCACCGCCATCCAACCGGACCGGATTCAGGCGAGAATCCACAACGATGGCGCACCGGCCTGGTTCGCGACCATCAAACGGATGTAACAAGGGAGAGAACGATGACAGACTTCATGAGAGATGAACTTGGATCCCCTAAGGTCGTCGATCGGAGCGCCTTCCAAGCCGAGGTGGACGCATTGCGGGTTCGAGAGAAGGCTCACACCAGAGAAGGCGACGCCATTGCCGCCGCCCGCCGGCGGCTCCCCATGGTTGAGGTGGACGGCGCCACACCGCTCATGGGCGAACGTGGGGCGTCGACCCTATTGGATGTGTTTGAGGGGCGCCGGATGCTCATGGCCTACTACTTTATGTGGCACACCGGCCAGCCTGCGCCGGAGCAGTGCGAGGGGTGCACCTGGGTTACATCGCATGTCCGCGAGCTGTCTTACATTCATTCTCGCGACGTCACCTACGCCGTGTTGTGCCAAGGCCCCTACGAAGAAAGCGCCCGGTACCGTGACTTTATGGGCTGGGAGTTGCCTTGGTATTCGGCCCAGGCCTCACTCAACACTCTCCTGGTTGGACGCAAGGTGGGCAAGTTTCACCTCGTTTGCTACCTGCGACAAGGATCCAAGGTCTTCGAGACATACTGGACGACGGGGCGCGGCGCCGAGGTGATGGATAACAGCTACGATTTGCTCGACCTGACCGTCTACGGCCGGCAGGAGACGTGGGAGGACTCGCCGACGGGCTGGCCACAACAGTTTAAAGGCAAGCAAGCTTTCCGTACCAACGGACGCCCCACCGCCCAGTGGTCCCGCCTCGCAGCCGGACACTCCGACAACCTGGTAGAGCCAGCCGAGAAGTGCGCGGAACCCAATGCCTCCGCCGGAACCTGCTGCTCGGGCGAGGGCCACTCGTAATCCATCGGGAAAGACGGAACAACATCACTCCTAATTCATCTTCGAATTGGCGAATCTGCTGGCTGAGAGGAGGCTGGGCAATATGCACTCGCCCGGCAGCTCGAGTGAAGTTCAGCTCCTCCGCGACTGCCACAAAGTATCGAAGGTGGCGCAGTTCCATGGTCATATTCTATATATATTTCACCAGACATGGTCAATATTGGACAGATATAACGTCCGCCCATTATGCTGTTCGCAGAGGTGACCACCATGGCCAGGCAACAGAGCGCAGAACAAAGTGCGGCAGCTGAGATAAACAACCGGGTGCGCGCCCAGTTTGGTCCCGCTGCGGCAGCCTACACTCACAGTGGGGTGCACCGCGACCCGGGTGCGCTGCGACGGGTTGTCGAACTCGCGTGCCCCATACCGGGAGATCTGGCCTTGGACATCGCCACAGGGCCAGGACACGTAGCCCTGGCCCTGGCCCCCTACGTGGCCAAGGTGATTGCCTACGATATGACCGAGGAGATGCTTCTGGAGACCCAGCGAAACGCTGCCGGGCGTGGTCTTACGAACGTTGTTACCAGAAAGGGAGTCGCTGAGCGGCTGCCTTTTCCGGATTCAACGTTCGATATCGTAACCGTTCGACATGCCCCACATCATTTTACCGATGTGCAGGGAGCAATCCGGGAGATGGCACGCGTTGCCAAAATCAACGCAAGAGTGGTCATTGTGGACAGCACCTCTCCGGAGGACGAGTCTCTAGATCGACAGTGGAACCAGATTGAAAAGCTCCGCGATCCATCCCATGTTCGGAGTTATCGGCCAAGTGAGTGGCGAGCGATAGTTGCCGGCGCCGGGCTGCGCGTCAGCTTTGAAGAGGTGGACTACTGCGCGGAAAATGGCCGCCCGCTGGACTTCGTAGACTGGACCCAGCGAATAAATACGCCTCCGGAGGCGGTGGAAGAACTAAAGCAAATCTTCCATTCGGCATCCCCCGCGCTGGTGGCGGCGTTGCGAGTACAGGCGACAGCAGAAGAAATCTGTTTCTGTGTTCCTCAAATATGGATTGCGGCGGTCCGATAAGCGAAAGGCGCCAGCGCCGCGATATGTCAACACCGTCAGGACCATCGAGGGGAAGGTTTGGCACGCGAATTCCCCCGCATCCGTGATTGTATCCCTTCCCGACGGCACCAATCAGATTTACAAAGTTCCCAGTCACGCCAAGTTCACGGTCAATGGCGAACCTAAAGCGGTGTTTGAATTGAAAAAGGGGATGAACTTTAAAGCCTTGTCTTCCTCGCGATGAAGGTGATCCCCCGCCTTCGCCGGCGAGTTAAGTCCACGTGTAACTCGGAACTTTTCCTGGATCTTGATCGGGCTGTCGAAAGAGCTGTTTGTCCAAATAGCGCGGATTTGCTACCCGGTATGCTTGATTCAGAAACGCCAGCGGACCAGCCTCGGCGCGGTTAAGGAGACGACAAACAACGTTTGCAATCACTGGAATCGCGCGCAACGTGGGGGAAACGTCCAGGGCGAGCGATGGCTCCCTCGGAAACCAAGCTAAGTGGCCACTTTACAGGATTGGGAATGATGAACTGCCGTTATTGGACTTTTACGTTAGGCTCCACCGACATTCCTGGGCGCAAAAGATGCTCCGGATCCTGACCCTTTTCGAAAAATATCTTCACGGGAATTCGTTGCACAACCTTGACGTAATTCCCCGTGGCATTTTCAGGTGGCAGCAGGCTATAGCGCGCGCCACTGGCGCCCGCGATGCTATCGACGTGCCCATTGTAGGTGCGTCCATAAGTGTCAATGGAAATCTCCACGTGCTGGCCGGGCCGCATATACTTCATTTGAGTTTCCTTGAAGTTAGCGGTTACCCAGATGTTCTGGCTGTCCAGCGGGACGATGGTCATGAGCTGCTGGCCCGGTATAACATTCTGTCCAGGCTGGACCGATCTTTGCCCGACGATCCCGTCAATCGGCGCAACAATAGTCGTGTATTGCAGGTTAAGTTGAGATTGCTCGTAGGCCGCGGTGGCGCGTTGGGTCTCCGCCTCGGCGGCTTCGGCGCGGGAACGCTGCAAGGAAATCTGCTGTGGTCGCGTTTCGGCGTATTGCAATTGCGCTTGAGCTTGCGCAACCTTGGCGCGCGCCTGGGTCACCGCTTGTTCCGCGGCTGCGGCCGATGCCTTGGCCGCTTGCACCGCCGCCGCCGTCGCGTGCTGAGATTCCACGGCCTGCGTGTATTGTAGCTGAGGGATCTCGTCCTTCGCCGCCAGCGGCTTAAACCGGTTGACATCATCCTGCGCCTTCAGGTCATTGGCTTCTGCTTGCTGGAGCGTGGCCTGGGCGGCGTCAAACTGTCGTTGTGCGGCCACCAGCCCGGCTTTGAAGTTCTCCACGTCGGCGGCAGCACTGGAAAGTTCACTCGACGTGTTCACAGAAGTGAGGGGCACATTGGTCTTCAGAGCGGCGGCGCTGGCTTGATCATTGGCCAAAGCCGCATTGGCGTTCGCCAGGGCGACCTCGTAGTCTTTGGGGTCGAGCCCCACCAGCACGGTTCCGGCCTTGACGTACTGGTTGTCATCTACCATCACGCGGGTCACGTAGCCGGTCACGCGGGAACTGACCGGGTAGATATAGCCATCGATCTGCGCGTCGTCCGTGGATTCCCACTCGGCAAAGTGGCGATATAGCAGGACTGCAACAACGATGAGCGCGACGCCCAGCAAGGCCAGCACGATATTCCGCCCCCGCTTGCTGCGTCGTGCTGAACGGCGGCCTGAACCCAGGGTTGTGGCGCTCAATTTCACTTCGCTAGGGTCACTTGAATTGGGGGTTGGCGTGTCTGCCATGGTCACTTTGCTCCCAAGTATTGCAAGGCTGAATGCTCGGCAATGCCGATGGCCTGGGCGAGAGAAATTTTCGCCAGGTTAAAAGCGAAAAGGCTGCTGATGTAAGACTGATTGGCCGCAGCCACGGACTCTTGTGCCTGGACAACCTCAAGGTTATCCGCGACGCCCGCCCGCGACCGATCCTGCGCCTGGCTCAGGGTCTGGTTGGCGAGGTCGATGTTGCTCTCGGCTACGCTCACCAGTTCGGATGAGGATTTAAGGTTGAAGAAGGCTGTGCGCACCTGGTCGTCTATCTGGCCCTCCAGATCGGCAAGTTCGGCCCGGCGCTGTTGCAGGGTCGCGTCTGCCTGCAACTTATCGGCCCGCACCCGGCTGCCTTGGAAAATAGGGATATTCAAACTCACGGCGAAACCGAGCGTGCCATGCGAACTGCCAAAGTTGGGGCTGCCGATGTCCCCATAGTTCGTGTCCGTCGTCACCGAGGGATAATTCTCCGCGGCCACAGCTTGACGGGCAAAATCCGCCGATTGCACCTGCGCCTTGGCGCTGAGGTAATCGGGTCTTGTGGCCATGGCTTGCTGAAGGGCCTGCTCCTGGGTTATGCCATCGAGCGCCGCGTAGGGAATCGAGTCGGTCAAGCGGAACTCCTGGCCGTTCGGCAGTCCGACGACCCGCGCGACCGTGAGCTTATCAATCTGGACCTGATTTTCCGCGGCGATCAGCCGCTGCTGCTGCGTTTGTAATTCGACCTTGGCACGCAGCAGGTCGATGCTCGCGATCAAACCGTGTTGGTTGAGGTCCACATCATTCTGGACCAGCGTCTGGGCCGTCTTGACTTGGGCACGGACCGACTCCACCGTAGCCATATCCGAAATCACCAGAAGATAGGCGTTGCCGGTGGTGAACACCACCAGGTTGCGATCGCTCTCATACGTATACTGTGACGCTTTTTCGCTCGCCGACGCCGACTTCAAATTCTTAATGTCAGACCAATTGAAAATTTCCTGGGAAAGGTAGCCGCGGGCATCCGCAATCCCGTAGGGTCCCACCGTCTCCGGGATGTGGATAGGGAGAGGCAGCAGGGTAAGTCCTTCGGAGGGCAAATCGAGCTGTTGAATTGTGCCCGAGAGGCGCGCCGTTAAGTTGGGCAAGAAAGCGTTCAAGGAGCGCAGGCGCACAGCGTGCGCAGCGCGAGTGTTCTGGCTGCTCTCGATCTCCCCCAGGTTGTATTTCAGCGCGCGCTCGAACGCATCGTGGAGAGAAAGGTCGAGCGTCGTGCCCGTCGCTTGGCCAGAGGGCACGCTGCCATGGTACACGTCGCGCGTCTGCCCCGGGCTTGACCTCGGTGAGGCGAGAAGGACGACCGCGACGGCGAGAACTGAAAGTAGTAGATGCTGAGCCCGCTGATAACCTCCCATTGCACCTCCTTGCCGAAGCTAAGGCTGGCAGTCACGCGTGCTGCTTCCCATAACGCGCGACCGCATCGAGAATGATTTCGACCGCCACCTCATCCCCAACCGCGGAATTAACCATCAAGTGGAAACAATGCCGCGCAGGCCAATCGACTTTGAAGTACCGCTTGATGAAGTCCGCGCGGTCGCGGTCCACGGTCTCCGCCAGTTCCTCCGCTTGTTCTTCGCTTTTGCCTTTTGCTTGCAGGCGGCGCACCCTCTCGTGAAAAGGAGCGTAAATGAACACATGAAAAGCGTCGGGGCGGCTGCAAAGGTAATACGCGGATCCTCGCCCCACGATGACGCAGTTGCCCTCCTTGGCGATTTCCGGCATCAGCTTTTGCGCGACCTCGCGGACGCACTCGGTGTCCAACATCTTCATGCGTGGAGCGTTCTGGCTCCCCTCATGACTGCCCCGCATGAAGGCTTTAAGCAGACGGTAGTACACTGGGTCGCTCCGCTCTTCATGCTTTTCCACGGCGTAGCATTCGCAATCCATCCGCCGCGCAATTTCCTGGGTCAGCATTTGGTCCCAGAGCTTCCAACCCAGGCGCTCCGCGATCTTCTCCGCAATTTCGCCCCCTCCGCTCCCGTATTCCCGCTCAATGGTGATAACTCGAATCATCGTTAATGCCTCTCAAACAGTCGTCAGTTATCAGTTGTCAGTTCTCAGTAACTGCCTGGAACAGGGAGGCCTTTACTGACAACTGAAAACTGACGACTGATGACTTCTATCCGATGGCCACCTCTCCTCCCCCGCCCGGCTCATTCTTCCTGAGCGCGAAAGAAACGAAAAACATAATCGCCGCACCTACAGCCAGGATCCAGAAGGTATCGACGTAAGCGAGGGTCGTCGCCTGACCGATCAGCGCGCCATAGATTCGGCCGTAGGCCTGGCTCGAGGCCCGCGAAACGTCCAGTCCTGACTCGGCCAGGCGCGCCGCCATAGCCTTAGCCGCCATTGTAAAGGTGGGTTTTCCCAGAGTGGTGTGCGCCGCCAAATACACCTGGTGGAACTGCTCCCGGCGCGCAATGAGCGTGGTTACCATCGACGTTCCAATACTGCTTCCGATGTTACGCATGAAGTTGACCAAGCCGGCGATACTGTTGCTCTTCTCCGCCGGCATTCCCACGTAGGAGATCAGGTTGATGGGAACGAACAGGAAACCCAAGCCGAATACCTGCACCACGCGCAGGAAGCTGGCTGACTGAAAACTGATGTCAAGATCGAGATGCTGGGTGGTGTAGTACATGGAAATGGAAAGCGTGAGCCAACCAAAAGCGATGATATAGCGCGCCTGGACTTTGGACGCGAGGGTGCCTGCGATCGGCATCAGAAACAGCAGCAGCAGGCCGCCGCCGGAGAGCACCAGGCCCGCCGACTCCGCCGTGTAACCCATGAGGGTCTGAAGGAACTGAGGCATCATCACCAAGCTGGAGAAGAGCATGATTCCCAGAATAAACATCATCGCGTTGGCGCCGAGGAAATTCAGGTTCTTGAACAGGCGAACTTCGATAATCGGAGATTTGTAAAACCATTCCCAGATCGCGAGGGACACCAGGCAAACGCCAGCAATGATCGCAAGGGTAAGAATGAAGTGCGACCCGAACCAATCGTCCTCCTGCCCCTTGTCGAGCATCACCTGCAAGGCGCCCACGCCGAGGGTGAGCAGCGCCACGCCGATGTAGTCGATTCTGACCCCTGCGCCCTTGGCTCGTTTCACCCAGGGCGGGTCTTCGATCAGGCGGTAAACCAGCAACAACGCTGCAGCACCCACCGGAAGGTTAATGAAGAAAATCCATCGCCAGGTATAGTTATCGGTCATCCAGCCGCCCAAGGTTGGTCCAACCGTCGGCGCGACAATTGAGGTGATGCCATAGAGGGCGAAAGCTACGCCGCGTAATCGAGGCGGAAAAGTGTCGGCGAGGATGGCCTGGGCCATAGGCTGCAATCCGCCACCGCCCGCGCCCTGGATGACGCGAAACAAGATAATCGCCCCAAGGCTGGGCGCAATCCCGCACAATAAGGAACTCAGGGTGAAGATCACCAGACACATCATGAAGAATCGCTTGCGACCGAAAACACCGGCGAACCATCCGCTGATGGGCAGCACAATGGCGTTCGAAACCAGGTAGGACGTGAGGATCCAGGTGCTCTCGTCGTTGCTCGCGCCCAAGTTGCCCGCCATGTAGGGCAGCGCGACATTGGCGATGCTCGTATCGAGAACCTCCATGAACGCCGCCAGCGCAACCACAACACCAATTACCCAGATGTTGGCTTTGGGCCGCCAAGGTTCAGGAGCCAAGGGCGGAGCCACACCACGGCTGGAAGGAATCTCGGGTCGCGAGTTGGCTGTACCTTCAGGGGTGTCTGCCATATTCTCGTGCGTCCATTTGGACGTTCAGTGATATTCACCGGTTTTAAAAAGAAAATGCCCTGGCAATAAAAAGGTCAAGTCAATTGAATAGCGACATACTCTTGGTCACACAGTTATCTTTGCCCGGGCGAGAGACGCCCGGCGCTCCACGTGTCAAACGCTAATTACTGGACATGGCGCATCACGAACCACGGCATACGTGAGATCCCGCAAGCGGCCTTGGGTGCCTGGCTGTGAGCTTCTCCCGATGACCAGCGCATCTGCCTGCAACCTGCACGCCGTCTCGGTCAGTGCGTCTTTAATCGGGCCGACGGCGATATTTACCCTGGCATGCGAGCCCACGACCCTTTGCAACTCGCGGACCCGTTCACGCGTTGCCTGCTTTTCCAAGAACTGTATACGCTCTTCGAGATCCAATTGAAGGGGCGGGCCGGGCTGGGCGCTGGGAATCGCGTGAATGAGAGAGAGATTCGCATGTGCGGTCTCCGCCAACTGGCCGGCAATGCGAAGTACCCTTTCCGAGTCCGCGCTCAAACCGATGGCGCAGACCCATTCCCGGTGCTCAAGCGGCCTCGGCGTCATCTTCTCAGCGTGTTGCGTGGTCATGACGATGCAGTCAGCGTCGTTCAGAACCTTCGCCGTGGTGGAGCCGAGGAGCATTCTGCGGAACACCCCGGCGTGAGTCGGCATGACAACCAGGTCAAAACCGCGGCCCCTTGCGACCTCGGCGATGCAAGCGCCGGCCTCTCCCACTACCAACAGTCTATGGATTTCGTGCACGGGAAATTCAGCGGAAAGGTACGATTTGAGTTGGGCGCAAGCAACCGTCTTTTGATCCTCTTCCGCTTCGGGCACCGGTCGCGTCAGCAGCTCGAATCCGGATGCAGATGGTTCCAGGACGTAAAGGAGCGTGATCTTGGCTGAGAACATCGATGCCGCTCTCTTGACGAAGGGGGCCATGGCAGCGCAGGACGGCGAGAAGTCCACGGGGAAAAGAATTTTCCGTATCGTCGTCATGGGTTAGCTTCGCGCAAACTGGTCCTTTTCTCTTTGGACAGCAGGGATAGGGACATTCAGCCCCAACGGTGCGTCCAGGCCGTTCGTCCTGGGCTCGATTAGGCATTGCCGCCGCTGGCATCCCTGGTGTCCAGCGACAGTTTGGTGTCGCCTTGATGACAGCTCACGGGAACGGCTCAATCATCACCTCATCCACGTAGCACCATCCCCAGTTCTCGCCCGGCTCAAGGGACCGCATAATGGGGTGTTTGGTCTGGCGGAAATGCTTCGTGGCGTGCCGGTTCTTTGAGGAGTCGCAGCATCCGACATGGCCGCAGGTCTCGCAGAGGCGCAAATGAACCCACAAATCGCCCGTCTTCAAACACTCCTCACACCCGCCGGTGTTGGGCGATGGGTCGCGAATTTGGTCAAGGTGTGAACACGCGGCGGCCATTATGCTCTCTCCTCTATGCAGTAGATGCCTGGGCCTTCGTTTGCGTTACGGGTAAAATAAACCTGGAATCGAGTGTCGCACGGGTGCGAAGAAACACGGATCTCGGCATGATGGTTCCGGGGGCTGCGGCAAACTGTATCCAGTCCCAGGCCCGTACCCTTGCCGGCTGCCTTCGTAGTGAAAAAGGGTTCAAAGATGTGGGGCAGAACATCAGGGAGGATTCCCGGGCCGTTGCAAAGCAAATAAACGACGGCGAGCGGACGGTACTTGTCACGAAGGCAGCCGAAGGAAAGCGGTGACGTCCAAGAAACCTCCTGCCAATTAGCTGACAAGCCAAACCGAGAGTTTCGTCGAATTTTCTGTTATTCTGGCATTGCGATTTGAGTGCAAAATGCAGATTGCAAGGTAACTCGGTGATCTTCGTTGAACCTAGGGGGCAACCCATATGAACTACTGCCTGAAATGTGGCTTCGCGGGGCAGCCGAAACAGTACAGGCCGGGTGGGTTTCTAATGGAAGTTGGGCTGTGGCTCTTTTTTCTCATTCCGGGACTTATCTATTCCATCGGGAAACTGTCGACTCACTTTCCGGGAGCTATCTATTCCATCTGGACACTGGTGGCACGTTACTTAGGGGGCACATTCCCAATGGATTATAGGCTATGGCTTCTTCTTCTCGTTCCGGGAGTTATCTATTCCATTTGGAGAATGTCGGCTCGCTATCAGGGATGCGCGAAGTGTGGGAGCAAGCGCATCGTGCCGGCGAATTCTCCGGCCGCGCAGGCCGCTCTCGGCAGACTGTCGCCAACGCCGTCTGCCCAATCATGGGTCTGTATGTCGTGTGGAGAGCACATCTTCGGTGGGGGCCGTTTCTGTCCGAGCTGCGGAGCGGCGCAACCGTTGAGATAAAGAATCCCATGAGCTCCGGGCTTCCCAACGAACGGACAAACATCCTGTCTACTGTCCGATTACCTCAAGGATTTTGGAGTCCGGTTCCGTCCAAGCTGCGCCGCCCCTGCGGGCCAGCTTCTTTGTGATATCACTCCAATGCAATTGCGTGAGGCGACTGTCACCTTTCTCATAGGCGTAGGTCTTTCCGTCATCCTCGTAAAGCGCGAAATCGGCGTCAGCTCCGGGATAAATGCGCAACTTGGCAATCCTCTGGATCTGGCTGGTGCTCTCGATGGTTTCACCCAGAGGCAGAATCGACCCAGCGCGAACAAAGAGCGGCAGCGTGTCAATCGGAGCATCGACGTGGATCGACTGTCCGCCTCGGACGCGGTCGTTGGTCCAATAGTTGTACCAGTCGGCGCCGGCGGGAAGGTAAACCGCGCGGCTGGTTGCGCCCTGTTCGATCACTGGAGCAACCAAGAAATGCCGGACCAAACATGTATTCATCGCCAATGTCGGCGACTTTCGGGTCGTTGGGAAAATCCATGAATAACGCTCGCATGTAAGGCGCGCCCGTCTGGTAAGTGTTGTGGGCGAGCGAATAAATGTACGGCATGAGTTGGTAACGCAGCTTCAGATACTTCTCCAGGATCGGCTCCGCCTGTTTTCCGTAAGACCAGACTTCGTTATAGAGACGGCTGCCGTGGGCCCGGAAAATCGGGAGAAAGGCGGCATATTCGAACCAGCGCGTGTAAAGCTCCGGATAATCGTCGTATCCGCCGACGTTTTCACGCGCGTCAGAAGGATCGAGCAGCGGCAGATGCGCTGGATGATGCTCCTTCGGCAAATATTGCCAGCCGCCGATGTCCTGGGTCCAATACGCCATACCCGAAGCGGTGAAGTCGAGCCCAGTGGGGATCTGGCGCTTGAGGGTATCCCAGGTAGGATAAATGTCGGACGACCAAAACATGCTCCCGTTGCGCTGCGCGCCCAGATAAGCGTCGCGGGAAAGAATCAGAGCGCGATGATTTACATCACGCCGGAAGCCATCATAAATAGCGGCGGTATGAACTAAAGGGTAGATATTGTAATACCGCGTGCCGGGCCCGGCAAAAAAGTAACTGCCGTCGGGCGGCAAATCGGGCTCGGTTTCATCGGCCCAGATCGCATCGAAGCCTTTGCTGATGATGTTGTCGCGAATTGTGTCCCAGAACCAGCGCGCCGCTTCGGGATTGGTGGTGTCAATGTCAGAGCCAGCCCGGTCATACGGAAGGCCATCGGTAGGTGTGCCGTCAGCGAGGTGCTCAAACCAGCCTTTCTTCAGCAGGAAGTCATAGTAGCGGGATCCCTTGGTGAATCGCGGCCAAACGCTGATCATGGTCTGGAAGCCCATGTCGTGAAGTTGGCGATTCATAGCCGCGGGATCAGGCCACTTGCTCGGGAACAAAATCCATCTGTCCCATTTTCGAATAGTAGAACCAGTCCACCACCAGGATGTCCGCGGGAAGATGCCGCTCGCGATATCCCTTGGCCACGGCCAGCAACTCATCCTGCGAGGCATAGCGCTGTTTGCACTGAATGTAGCCGTAAGCCGCTTTCGGCAGCAGAGGCGTGGCCCCGGTCAGCAGCCGGTATCCCGAGTAGATTTCGTCGATCGTGTTTCCGGCAATCACAAAGAAGGACACGCGGTCACCAACCTCGGATGTCCAGCGCGTTTGCTCGTTGAATCCCGGCTCGATGACGGTCTTGGAGGGATTGTCCCAGATGATTCCATAACCATAATTGGTGACCATGAAGGGTACGCACACGCTGGGTCCCCCTGTGGCCGTGTAGTTATGCCAGCATTCGATGCGGTGTCCGCGATGGTCGAGGAAGCCTTCCTGATTCTGGCCGAGGCCGTAGTAGTGCTCGTCATCGGGAGAAACGAAACTGGCGCCGACCTGATAGAACGATGGATCGGAAGGGCGCTTGTCGTTCAACACCCCGGCGTTACCATCTTTGTGGTTGGGCACGGACATCGACCAGCCCGTCATTTGCAGCAGCGTCTTGCCTTCCGGGGTTCGGATGGAAATGTTGGCTTCCGGAGCGGAGCCGTTGAAGAACTTCGCAATATCCACCTCGGTCGCCACCGGTTTGCCAGGACGATTCACGGCAACACTGACGACAAGGCGCGAGGATTCGTAAACGTCGGCCTGTCCATTCTGCTGGTGTGTCCAAGCCTCAGCCGCGGGAGCCGCTACGAAACCATAGCCGGGCTTGCCCAAGGCGCGGTCCTTGTTAAGGCTCAGCGACACGCGAATGATATTCGGCGCGTAGGGCTCAAGCACAATGGTGCTGCCGCTGCGGTCCAAAACGACCTGCGAGACCTGGGCATTTGTCACCCCCACGCATACCACAATCAGCAAAAGCAGTTGGAATGTCCAGCCCAGAAGGTTAGTTAGAACATCATGGCTTATTGAATCTGGCAGAATGAGGATAGTGGAATGAAGACTGTGACAAGACTGAGTTCCCCGCACCCTCGCACCTCGATTCACTTTCCTTAATGAGAGCTTCTCACGTCTGAATTTCAAACACGGGACAACACCCGCGGCCGACAGAGTTTTTATCTCATTTCAATTCCGCCCTTCGGCCCGCAGCATTGTACAACCGGTTGCCTTCGCCAGTCCTGGTTTCTCATCACGCCGAGCAGTTCTCCCCGAGCGGTGGGAAGGGCAGACCTTCAGAACAGCTCGTCGTTACGCATATTGGTCAGCGTTCGCTATTCGCGGGAGCACCGGTCGGAGGAGATCAAAACCGTGACTGCTGCCTGAAACGCTCGCGCTACACACTTTTTGGACGGGCGGCGAAGCCAGCGATTACAAGCTGCCATATTTCAGCCAGGCATCGGCTATATCTTTGCCACGAAAGGCCCAAGTGCGCTCGTTCAGCCGTTCTACGCCTTCGCGCGGCCGGATGTCCAGAGCGGCCCCGCTATCGTTCAGCATGAAGAGGAGGCGACCTAGCGGCCAGGTTGGATCCAGCGTTTTTAGAATACCTAATGCCCCCACTACTGATGCGAGGGAGCGTTCAAGACAGAGCACCACGAGCCGCTCCGGCCCCGCCCCACGCGAAAGCAAGTGGTGAGCCAGCCGGCTAGCCCGCAGATCCAATTCTCGATAGGTTAGCGCCTCGCCGTTGGCAACCACCGCCACCGCGTCCGGCGTAGCGTTGGTCTGCGCGGCCACCAACTCTGCGATGCGAACATTTTCAGGAAAGGCCTGCGAGGTATCGTTCCACTCCGCTAGCGGAGCCTTCCCGGCGTCTGCCGACGGGACTCCGGTCCCCGAACAGGAGCACCTAACACCTTGTTCGCGCATCGTCCCTTTCCCCCTGCAGGAGGTGCGAACCAAGTAGTGTATCTGTATGAATCGAGTGAAACAGCCCCAAATGTTGGGTTAGCCCCCCAGGAGGCGCGTGTCAAGGTGGCTTGCCGACGTCCGATGGACATTATCGGCGGCGGGCGTGAAAGGCCTCGGACCTTCAAGACAGGTCCGCGTTACGCTTGCTTTCCGGCAGCGACATTTTGTAGGCTCTAACACTGGTGGATTTATCTTGACTTTCGTAATGTCGAATGGTATAATAACTGCGTGTTACTGTGGAGTGCAGTCATGTCCGCGCGCAAGTCTCCCTCCTTCACGAGGCCCAGCCCGTCCAACCTGCGAGTTCCGCAGGGCAGAATTGCGGCGTCAGGACCCGAGGGACGAAAATCTGCGGCTCATGCCGAAGATGGAAGCTTCCAGCCTGCGGCGGATTTTCGCTTGTCGATTTGCGAAGTGCCCCCCACTGTGGTGGCTCACCAACACGCTGGTCAAGGTCCGAAGCGGAGCGGTGACCCTTAGAGATGTTAAAAATCAAGATCGACCCGGCTATGTGCATGAAAACACAGGAGACGATGACAAAGTGTCGGGCTAAAAAGCACGTTCTTACACGAAAATACACCCATTTTACGATAATCGACAACAAGCGGTCGAAATTGTTGACCCAGGAAGCGCGGATGACGCGATAAATCAGGGCGAAGTTGCACACAAAATAGGCTCATCGGCCATCGGCCCAGCGATCCATCGGAGGAGCACGGAGTTGCTTTTATACGTAGCGACATAAGTTTTTGCGCAGTGCTCTGTAGCGGTGGTCTATGACCGCCGTTTTGGCGCTCATAGAGCGGCGCTACAAGTTATGTCGCTCTGCATAGGTGGTCTGATGATCCGCTCGTCCGCTAGCCCGATCATCGCGGCTCTCCAAGATGTGTCAGAAACAAAAGGGGTTAGTCGTTTAGAGTAACAATGTCCGAAAGCTTTATCTCATTCAAATAAAGATAGTTAACCTGAAATACAGGAGACGGAGAGAAGAAGATGCGCGCCGCTCTCCATGATGTACTAGAAACATAAGAGGTTAGCAAAGAATAGCGAAAAACTTGCGAAAATCTATGTCATTGAAATTAAGATCTTTAGCTGATTCCGTGGTGGCGACGGTCATGAAAAAAAGCGGAAAAAAATGAGGCAAATCTTCACTAAGTTGTTGAAAACACATATAGAAAAAATGCCCACTTTTCGCCTCTCCAAGATGTTGATGAAAACACACGAGTTAAACCAGTGTCTCCATGATGTTGATGAAAAAAAAGGGGGTTGCTAAAAGCAGAGGCCGGGGTCCGCAGTCCGACGTCCGGGGTCAGAAGGAGAGTTGGGAGTGAAAAGTGGTGAGAAAGTGCCAAGCTCGAAGGTGAAGGGGGGGGAGGGGCCGACGACCAACTCCCCGCGTGACACACTACCCCATATCGACTATCGGCGGTGTCAGGTCAGAATATGAATCTAGTGTGCTGTCCCGCCTAATTCTTTATGGCAGCGTACGTCGTCAGGGTGGCGCATACATTGACTTCGATGTATGCGCTACCCCCCGTTAATTGGAAAATGCTAAGTGGGACGGCACACTAGCGAATCCTAAATCCTTGCCCCTCGACCCTCGCTGAGTGAGTTCGGGAACGGGAGCAGGTCTTCGACGGGGACGAAGGCGGGGCGGGACGCTCCCGCGACCGCGGGCGAGACGCCCCCGCTACGTCCCCAGGGGATCCCGGCTTTCACTTTTATGTCGCACACCCCTGGGGGAATTGAATTGACATTTAAAGGTCTCGCTCTTATTCTGGCAGGCTTCGGCTTAACCGCACAGGATTCTCGGCAAACCTCGCAAGTTTCCGACTAGGTTCCTCCGAAGCCACCTACAATCCAAAAAGGAAAATGATCATGCCCGGAATTATTAAAGAACGACTCTTCACTCCCGGCCCCACTCCGTTGCTGATGGAAGCCCAGGCGCGCACGCTGGCGATGGCCAATATTCACCATCGCACGGAAGCGTTTCGCAAGATCATGACGGAAACGCTCGCGCTGCTGAAGTACTACTACGACACCCAGAACGATGTGTTGATTTTCGCGAGTTCCGGCACCGGCGCCATGGAAGGCTCCGTGTCCAATCTGCTCTCGCCCGGCGAGCGTATGCTGGTGGGGACGGCCGGAAAATTCGGCGAGCGCTGGTTGGGACTGGCGCAGGCCTACGGCATTGAGGCCGCGAAGGTGGAGTCGCCCTACGGCCAGCCCGTGAACATTGACACGATGAAACAGAAGCTCGCGAGCGACGGGCCGTTCCGCGCTGTGTTCATTCAAGCCACGGAAACCTCCACCGCCGTCATGAACGACGTGCGCGCGCTCGGCGAGGCGGTTAAGAATTATCCGGAGACCGCTTTGGTAGTTGATGCCATCACCGGACTCGGCACGTCGGATCTGCGCATCGACGAGTGGGGCCTCGATATCGTGATTGGCGGTTCGCAAAAAGCCGTGATGATTCCGCCCGGGCTGGCCTTTGCCAGCGTCAGCGAAAAGGCTTGGGGCTTGATCGCCAAATCCAAACTGCCGCGCTTCTATTTTGACTTCGCCAAGGAACGCAAGAACCAGGTGAAAGGCGAGACCGCCTACACCCCGGCCACCACGCTTATCATTGGCTTGCACGCGACACTTGAATACATCAAGAAAATCGGGCGTGAAAACCTGATCGCCAATGCCGCGCTGCTGGCGGAAGCCTCGCGCGCCGCCGCCGAGGCGCTGGGGCTGAAGCTGTTCGCCCAATCTTCACCCGCCAATGCCGCCACGGCAGTCTGTGCGCCGGCGGGCATGGATTCCGGCGCCATCGTGAAAGAATTGCGCACTCGCTTCGGAGCGATTATCGCCAACGGCCAGGGCAGCATGAAGGGCCAAATCTTCCGCTTGGCGCATCTGGGTTATTTTGATATCGCGGATCTGTTCGCAGTTTTCGCGGCGCTGGAAATCGCGCTGCTGAAGCTGGGCCAGAAAGTGGAGCTCGGTTCCGGCGTGCGCGCCGTGCAGGAAGTCTACCTACGCCATGCCGGGTAGGGCCGTTTTGGATTTTAGATTTTGGATTAAAGAGGGGTAGCGCGGACCTGTTTTGTAGGTCCGCGGCTTTTCCTTACCCGCACGGAACGGGCCGCGGACCTACAAAACAGGTCGCGCTACAATGGTTGGGAAAGACAGGAATCATAAAATGAAAATTCTGGTTGCTGACAGTGTTTCGGAACGTGCCGTGGAAATTTTGCGTGAACAGAAATCCTGGGACGTGATCTTCCTGCCGAAAATGGCGGGCGCCAATGTCGCGGAAGAAATTCGCGATGCCGACGCCCTGGTGGTGCGCAGTGCCACCAAAGTTACGGCGCCATTGCTGGCGAAGGCGGAGCGCTTGCGCGTGATCGGCCGCGCCGGTGTGGGCGTGGACAATGTGGACCTTGACGCCGCCACGCAGAAAGGCGTGGTGGTGATGAACACGCCGGGGGGCAACGCCCGGAGCGTGGCCGAACACACCATGACGCTGCTCTTGGCGCTGGCCCGGCGCCTCCCTCAGGCCGATGCCTCCATGAAGCAGGGCCGGTGGGAAAAGAAAAAGCTCGAGGGAATGGAACTGCGCGGGAAGACCTTGGGCTTGATCGGCCTGGGCCAAATCGGTTCGGCCGTGGCAAGCCTCGCGAAAGCCTTCGAGATGCAGGTCATCGCTTACGACCCCTATGTTTCCTCACTGTTGGCCGGCGATCTGGCGGTGAAGCTGGCCTCCATGGAAGAGGTATTGAAGTCGGCAGACTTCATCAGTCTGCACGCCTCTGCCACACCCGAGACTCGCCACTTGATCAATGCCCGGACGCTGGCGCTCGCCCAGCCCGGCGTACGCATCGTGAACTGCGCGCGCGGCGACCTGATCAATGAAGCGGACCTGCTGGCGGCGCTGGACTGCGGGCTGGTGGCCGGCGCGGGGCTCGACGTCTTCGAGGCCGAGCCACCCAAGGATTCGAAACTCGTGAGCCACCCTAATGTGATCGCCACGCCGCATATTGCCGGTTCCACCGAAGAGGCTCAGGAAATCGTGGGCATCCGCATCGCGGAGCAAGTTCGCGATTTCCTGATCTCGGGCGTGGCGCGCAACGCGGTCAACGTTCCCGCGGTTTCTCCCGAGGAATTCAAGAAGCTTGAACCCTACATTCAGCTCGGCGAAAAACTGGGAGAGTTTCTAGCCCAGATTGCAGGTGAAAGAATTCGTGAAGTGCGGATTAGTTACGACGGCGGATTGGCGGAGCTGAACACTCACCTGGTGAAGAACGCAGTGCTCAAGGGAATCCTGACGCCCGCGCTCTCCCAGCAAGTCAACCTGATCAACGCCGGGGCCCTGGCGCAGCAGCGCGGGGTGGAGGTGGCGGAACTGCGCAGCGCCCGGCGCGCGACGTTCTCCAACTCCCTGGGTGTTGGACTCTACACCGAGGGTGAACCCACGACGGGTGTGGGTATGGTGGGCCTGCGGGGGGCGCTGCGCATCCTGGGACTCAATGATATTGATATCGAAGCGCCCTTGCGGGGCATCATCATCTTTATCCGCAATCAGGACGTGCCGGGCGTCATTGGCAGAGTGGGCACCATTCTCGGCGACCGCAAAATCAATATCGCCACCTTTACCCTGGGGCGCAATCCGCAAACCCAGCAGGCCATCGGCTTGGTCAATGTCGACAATCACGTGCCCGACGAGGTGCTTCAGGAAATCCGCGCCATCCCCGCCGTGCGCACCGTGCGGGTGGTGGAGGTTTGAACGTTCCGTAGCGGCGAGTTTACCTCGCCACATGGCGGCGTAGAGCCGCGTCTACCGCGAATTGGGCCACCACGCACCCTCGGGCTTCAGCTAGGGAAGGGAGGAGCGTTCACCGCACCCATGGCGGTCTGGGTTTTCAAGATCAATACCAAGCGCGGCTGGGAATTTGATGAGTACTTCCGATCCCCCACGCGCGGAGTCTTCCCGTTGGGTGATGAAGGCTGGATCCGCAGCGCCTCGAGCTTGCGTTACCTTCGGGAAGAAGTGAAGCGCGGCGACCTCTTCCTTTGCTATGAGGTCGATCGCAAGCAGGTGGTGGGCGTGGCCCGCGCCGCATCCGATGGCCGTGACGTGGGCCTGGGTTCGCTTATCGACTTCTGCCCGCCGCACCAAGCCGTGCGCCTGAAGAATCCTCTCGAGCGCAAGCCGGACCTCGACCACATTCTCGCCTTCAGTCCTCGTCGCGGGCGCGGCACGGTGCAAAGAATCGACGTCGATGAGTTCCGTCGCTTGCGCCGTATTATGTTACGAAGGAATCCCCATCAAGTGGAAAAGTTGTCGAAGCTCCTGGGCGCGTGAAAGCCAACCTCTCGCCGCGCTGGAGGGTGTTTAGAGTGACCTCCGAGCTTCCCCCACACGCGCATCGAGGGAATTTCGAAAGCTGGCCGGCAGCGCTGACAACGGTCGAAATATGTATCCATGAAGGACGATGCTGAGATTGAATTAAATTGATCATCGGTGCCGCGCCAGGGAAGATAAGAAGGCGTTGCAATCGCACCGAAATCGTGAAAAACTGCCCGCATAACCCTCGCAGAAGGGTACGCCGGGAAAGAAGTAGCCCCCCATGGTGTACTGAAACGGGAAGGAATCTCTCTCCCCCATGACCAGAATGCATGCCACGGGCAACTTACCATTGTTTTTCGAGGGAGTGCGCTACGATTTAGAGTGGCGGAACTATACCGCCGATTTGGACTTCTGGACCAGGCAGGCGTGCAAATACGGGGGACCTGTCCTGGATTTAGCCTGTGGAACAGGGAGAGTTGCGCTCCACTTGGCCCGTGCCGGTTATCGCGTCGCGGGGATTGACGCGTCGGAAAGCCTGCTGCGCGAAGCCAGACGGAAATGCCTGCGCCAAAAGCTTGCCGTGCAATGGCTCGACCGCGATATTCGGGGGTTTGAGCTGGGAATACGGTTCCCCTTAGTGATCTTGCCCTTTAACTCCATTTCCTCCCTTATCGAAGCCAAGGATTTGGAGGCTTGCTTCGCCTGCGTGAAACGACATCTGTCTGCACAAGGGAAGTTCGTAATTGACTGCATCAACCCGC
This sequence comes from uncultured Acidobacteriota bacterium, assembly GCA_963825395.1. Lineage (GTDB taxonomy): Bacteria > Acidobacteriota > Terriglobia > UBA7540 > UBA7540 > Bog-366. The sequence goes on from CAWGTQ010000018.1 coordinate 94,764, forward strand.
GTCTGGAAATTCTTTCGCGCGATCCCGAGGGACGCTTCCCTTACACGCGTTACCCGGCGCCCAACGGCCGGGGCATGATCGAGGTGACGGAGAGCAGTTATTACGATACGAGCCGACAGATCAATCACGTTCGTCTCTATCACAAGATGCCCCACGAGGGTGGCGAATTCGTGGAAGAAATGGCCGCCCGGATGTTTTTCCCGCAGGAAATCAATTCTCTGCTGAGGTACAACGGCTTTCTGATCAAAGCAAAGTACGGTGGCTACGATGAGTGCGCGTTTGATTCCCAATCGCAGAGGCAGTTGGTCGTCTGTTCCGTTCCCGGCTAAAGATGAAGAAGAGAATCGCGCAATTTTTCCAGCTCGATGCAAACGGTACGACCTTTCAACGCGAAATCCTGGGTGGCATTACCACTTTCCTCGCGATGTCTTACATCATCTTCGTGCAGCCGGGTGTGCTATCGGTTTCGGGAATGAATTTCCAGGCGGTGCTCACGGCCACTTGTTTGGCGGCGGCTGCCTCCACCCTGCTGATGGGGCTCGCAGCCAACTACCCCGTGGCGCTGGCGCCCGGCATGGGCGAAAACTTTTTCTTTGCCTACACGCTGTGCGGCGCCATCCCTCTGGGATTCGGCCTCACCTGGCAACAAGCGCTTGCGGCGGTGCTCCTGGCGGGAATTTTCTTCGTCGCCATCACCCTGACCGGGCTGCGCGCGCAAATTGTGAACTCGATTCCCCATGCCTTGAAGTGCAGCATCGCGGCGGGAATCGGCCTGTTCATTACATTTATCGGGCTCGAATACGGCGGGCTGGTGGCGGCCTCACCCGGTACGCTGGTGCGCATGGGCGATTTGCGCCAGCCGGTTGTTCTGGCCACTGTTTCGGGCCTTCTTCTGATCGTGGTGCTGCTGAGCTTCCGCGTCCGCGGCGCAATCTTAATTGGAATTCTCGCCAGCACTGCGATTTGCGCGCTCTTGGGTTTGGTCCATTACCAGGGACTGTTCTCGATGCAACTCCACCTGGCGCCGACATTCTGGAAGTTCGATTTGGGCGGCCTGCTCAGGGTTTCGCCGGCGCGCTTGGGAGCGGCCATTTTTGTGCTCTTCTACCTGGCGCTCTTCGATACGGTAGGAACCCTGGTGGGCGTCGGGCAGCAGGCGGGCTTAATGCGCGATGGCAAGTTGCCGCGTGTGGATCGTGCCCTCTTCGCCGATGCCGTGGGGACCACCGTGGGCGCGGCCCTGGGAACTTCCACCATCACCTGCTACATCGAATCCGCCGCGGGCGTTTCCGACGGCGCGCGCACCGGCCTCGCCAGCGTGGTGACGGGACTATTGCTTGCCGCTTCACTGTTTTTCAGCCCGCTGGCTTCGATGATTGGGGGTGGGGTCAAGGTGGGCCAGGCTGTGCTTTATCCCACGCTGGCCCCGGCGCTCATCGTGGTGGGATCGATGATGCTTAGACCCCTGCGCGAACTCCACTGGGATGATCCCACGGAATACCTGCCGGCCTTCCTGGTGTTGGTGGGAATTCCGCTTACCTTCAGCATTGCCGACGGCATCGCCTTCGGGCTCATTTCCTACTCCATCGCCAAGCTTGCCACCGGCCGCTGGCGCGAGTGCCCCCCGCTCACTTATGTTTTCGCCGCTCTGTTCGTGGTGCAGTTTCTGATTCTCTAAACGGCCGCTTTGGCGGTGGTGTTCTGTGGGCTGCGCATTTCCTTCCATATATCGAGGAAAGGTTTGAGCTCCTGCATCATGGAGCGGAACTGGGAAAAGTTGAGGGACTGTGCGCCGTCGCTCTTGGCCTTTTCCGGGCAAGGATGCACTTCCACAATCAAGCCATCCGCCCCGATGGCGACGGTCGCGCGGCATAGGGCGGGCACCAGACTTTGCCGGCCCGCGGCATGGCTTGGATCGACGATCACAGGCAGATGCGTCAACTCATTCAGCACCGGCACGGCGGAGATATCGCAGGTGTTGCGAGTGGCGGTCTCAAAGGTACGAATGCCGCGTTCGCAGAGGATGACATTGGGGTTGCCGTGTGCCGTGATGTATTCGGCTGACATCAGCAATTCGCGAATTGTCGAGCTCATGCCGCGCTTCAGCAGCACCGGCCGCGGGCAATGGCCCAGCGTCTTGAGCAGCGCAAAGTTCTGCATGTTGCGCGCGCCCACCTGCACGATGTCTGCGTACTCGGCGATCAACGGAACGTCGTGTTCGCTCATAACCTCGGTAACGATGGCAAGTCCGGTTGCCGCGCGCGCCCGGGCCAGCAGCTTCAACCCTTCCAACTCCATGCCTTGGAAGTCGTACGGGGAAGTGCGAGGCTTGAAGGCGCCGCCGCGCAGGATCTTTCCTCCCACCGAAGCCACGAACTCCGCGGCTTCCATAATCTGCTTCTCGCTCTCTACCGAGCAGGGTCCGGCCATGACGACAAATCGGTCGCCCCCAATGGAAACGCCGTTGATCGGTATCCGTGTGCGCTCCTGCCTGAATTCCTTGCTCACGAATTTGAAGGGCGAGGAGATCCGCACGGCGCTGGCGACGCCGGGGGCAACCTCAATCGCCTCCAGGCAGGCGCTTACATCGCCCACTCCAATGACTCCAATGACCACGCGCTCTTCGCCCTGAATGGAATGAACCTTGTACCCGAACTCTCGGATACGCTCACACACATGATCGATTTGGTTTTGGGTCGCATCCGGTTTCATGGAGATGATCATCGCTTCCTTCCTTCCCCTAAATGAAAAAGCCCACTCACCGGGAGTGGGCTGGCCTTTTGACGATACCTTTTTAGTTCAGACCAACGCCACTCTACCGGCTTGGAGCAAAGCTCCAATACCAGTAGCTAAAGTATGTAAACGAGTTGGCGTAGGTTCCGAACATTGAAACCGCAGTATACATCAACCCTGGATGAGCCGCAAGGCATCTGTGCAGGCTTTGGCCGACGGGTCTGGGTCTCCAGGTTCGAGGGGGGTATCTATGGATTGCCAACCGGTGGGACAATACGTGTCGAAATTTTCTATCCAATCCCTGCCGATCGGAATGCGTAGCGCGCGACAGATTCTGCGGTAGCGGCGGTCTATGACCCGCCGCTACATAAAGACCAAATTATCCACTACCTGCCAGTACGTCATGCTTTGATGGCGGCAATCAGCTCAGTGGCTAGTCCGGTCAGACCATGCTTTCCAGGTGGCGGGGTCCGACAGCATCTTGATGAAGATTCCGCCCACCACGGAACGCGCTTGGAATCCCACCTGCGTGCCATCGCGAGTCCAGTACCAGTCGGTGAGGGGAACTCGGGTGGGCGATTGGTTGACCCAGTCGTAGATTGGCGAGATAAGGCTTTCCCAGTCCGCCGGCGACTCCGCCAGGGTGGCTGTCCAAAGCTCCCAATCGAGTTTCGTATAGGTCTTGCGGTTGTCGAGGGGCAAGCCGTAGCGGTTGAGGTGATTTTCGTAAAAGGCGATTTCCTTGCGAGCGACTTCCGCCGGGAAGAGATCCAAGCCCAGGATCTTGTCCCACACCAGATTGTACTTTTGGCTCCAAGTGCCGGGCTTGTCAAAGGCCAGCCGATAATGATCGCCGTCGCTTGCCATCTCTACCCAGCGCGTGGCGAATTCTTGCGCTTTGCTTCGGTAATGGCTGGCGGCTTCTTTCTTTCCCTGCATTTCCAGGATCTGCGCGTAGGAGCCCAGGCCGAGGATAGCTTTGATGGAGAGATTCGTGTTGTGCGCCAGGTGTCCCGCGAAGTCGTCGGTACAGAGTTGGTTTTCGGGATTAAAGCCATTTTCAACAAGGTAATCGGCCCAGGGCTTGAGAATCTGCGCGTACTTTTCCGCGAATGCGGTGTTGCCCTCCGCCTTGGCGAGGGCGGCGAATAGGATGAGCATGTTGCCGGATTCCTCGACGGGCATCGATTCCATTCTGGCAGGGTCAACTCCATTGGCGAGCGGATAAATGCCCAGGTCGTGTGGCGCATAGGAATAGGGCCACTTGCCGGACTTGACGTAGTCCATCATCGGCGCAAGGGATGCTTCAAGAAGGTGCGGATTCAAGAGCAGCAGAATCGGCGCGGCCGGATAGATGACGTCCACGGTGTCGATGCAGCCGCAACTGAAATTCTCTTTGGGAAAAAAGTAAGGCGTCTTGCTATCGGGCGCGGCCACTAACTTGTGCGCGGCCAGACCTTGCCGGTAAGCAAGCGCAGCAAGACGCGCGTACTTCTCGCCGCCCACCCGGGTAAGGTCCGCCATGAGTTCGCGATCGAAATGCGCGCTTTCTTCTAGTAGTGAGGAGTACTCGCGCTCAGCCGTGGTGAGGAGATCGGCAGCCTGCGCGCCATTGCGCCGCCAATAGGGGCGCAGGCGCTGGTGAAAATATTCGATGGAATAGAGGTCGTCGTAAGCCAGGATGAGATGCCGGGCGACGGGCTCCGCGTCAACCGCGGGCAGATCGAAAACAAACGCCATCTGCGGCGCCCGGTTGGCGGGGCGGGGTATGCCGGAGTCATCCTGGCCGGGCAGACGGCCCTGCCCGACAAACGCCTCGTGCTGGAAGTGAGGGCTCGAAATGGCGCTGGCGGCGACCGTGTTCGCCGGTGCGGCGGCATAAAGGTAACCCCAATCGATGCGGCGATCATCTCCGGATTTGGCGAGAACCGGCTGCGCCTTCGATCCCATGCGCAATACACTGAGATCCCCGATCTTGTCGCGTGACCATTCCACCTCCTGGTCCTCCGTGTTCACCACGAGCTGGGCGGAGTTGGCGTAGTAAATAGAAACCGCGTGCGTGCGGCCGTCCACGGCACGCACATCCCATATGAGATAGGTGACCGGGCGGGAGTAGACGTCCAAGTCCCGGGGCAGAAGCGGGGTGAGGAAGGTCAGCGTGACGTGAACTCCCGCTCCTTCGAAATCATAGACCGTGCGGGTAGGGAAGACGTCCAAGCCCACCTGGGGTAAGGCCTCCTCATCCGCGGGCCTTCCCATGAGCCGGAAAACGGCGCCATCGATCCTGATCATGCTTTCGAGGGACTGCGGCTTGCCGGTCCAATGGCGGGTGACATCGTCGGTGAGGTGGTCGGTGAACGACCAGACGCTGAAGTAAGGGTCGGTGGTCACAAGCGGCACAGCGCGCGGTTGGAATGCCTTAGCGGCCTGGACAGGTGCGGCCGCCAGCCAACCCAGGGCCACAAGAAGGACGAACGCAAATTCCCATTGCGGCTTCTGTTCCGGCCGCCCGTGCCGGAGATCTTGCCCCCATTCGCGCGCCAAGAAATGATTCGGATGACATTTTTGCATGGTTATAGTCCTATAATGCGTTTTGCCAGTCTGCCCCGAAACCCTGGAAGATTCTCGGCGTTCCGAAACAGGACATCGTAGCCAATGAGATCGAATTGCACATTCGGGAAGCCCCTTTGGTATTTGGGACTGTCCTGATTATGGTTGTCACCCGCCGTCAGGGTCAAGTTTCGGAACTTATCGACCCCCAGTTCCTCCTGGAGATGCTGATAATCCTGCACGATCTTCCAGCGGCCTTTGACAATGCGCACCAGCCGCCGCAGGGGGTAATGCTCCAGCAGGTCGGCCAAAAATTGTTCCCAACGATTTCGACATTTCTCCATTTCGCTCTCGGTCATGGACTGGAGCTTAAAACCCTGCGTAAGAGAGGTCAATAACTTAACGTAGTAGTACTAGGCGACCCTTACGCCAATTCTCCACACGCGAAGGAGCAAGAAATCCCATCCTCGTGAAAACGTCAATGAGACTCAAGTAGCCTTGATCGGAGAGCGCGGCATTTGCTGCTTCCACCACCGGTCCTTCCAATGGTCTTTGAGGTTTGGAACTCATCTTGGGACCGCGCAATCTGGGACACGGGATACGGCAGGGATTTTCAGCCCTGTCTAGATTGAATGACCGGATTGAAGGGGGCAGAGTTTGACCGACACCCGTGTCCCATGTCCTGAGCCCCGTGTCCCGGCGTTAAGGCCTAACTGTAATCAACACCACTCCATGCGACGGCACTTCAGCGGAGAACTGATCCGAGACCTTGCCCAAATCCTTGTGCGCCCACAGGTCGCGAACCATCAGATCGCCGTGAAGTCCGAGATCCGACCAAGCGACGCTCATTTTTGCCGGTGCGCCTCCCCGATTGAAAAGCCCGACGGCCCAGGTCTCATTCTTAAGTGGACGCGCGGCGATCACCAGCGAGCCTTGCTCGGAGATTTTCTTCACGGGCTTGGCCTCAGGGTCCTGGTCGATGGCGATAACTTCCGTGTTCATCAGAATCGACTTTGTCTCCTCGCTCATCGACGCGCAGATCGTTGCCCGCCAGCAGCGGCGCGGCCAGCAGCGACCACAGGCTCATGTGGGTGCGGTATTCGTCTGCGGTCATGCCGCCGTTGCCGATTTCCAGCATGTCGGGATCGTTCCAGTGGCCCGGCCTGCCCATAGGAAGCGATAGCGAATTGCTTGAAGCCGATCTTCGTCCATGCTCTTCCAGTGATCGCTGATGTCCCCGGTGGTGCGCCAAAGATTGCCGCCCACTTTCGGCCCCCACTTCCAAACGTCGCCCAGCCCATACTGGCAGAGGCTGAAAACGATGGGCCGGCCGGTCTGCGAGCAGCGCATCGCCCATTTTCTGGTAGACGGCCTGCATATCCTGGAGCTTTGTAAATGTCGGCCCGCGCTGCACCAATCGTACTTGAGATAATCAAAGCCCCAGGCGGCGTAAGTCTTCGCGTCCTGCTCTTCGTGTCCGTAGCTGCCTTCGTAGCCCGCGCAGGTCTTGGGCCCGGGTGACGAGTAAATTCCAATCTTCAGTCCCTTGGAGTGAACGTAATCGGCCAGCGCCTTCATATCGGGGAATTTCCGGTTGGTCGTGATGTTGCCCTGCGCGTCGCGGCCGGCCTTCCCAGGTGTCGTCAATGTTGACGTAGATGTAGCCCGCATCCTTCATGCCCGTGGCGACCATGGCGTCGGCCATGCCCCGCACGTCGGCGTCGTCCACCTTGCCGGCGAACTTGTTCCAACTGTTCCAGCCCATGGGAGGCGTGCGCGCCAGGCCGTTGTCAGGAACATCATGCAGTGCCGGCAGGGGCAGGCGCGGGGGAGGAAGCGCCGCCTCCGGCGTGGTGCGCTCGGCAATACCTGCGATCGGGTCGCGCCCGGGAAACTGCACGTGTCATGGAGATCTTGCCGCCCTCCATCGTGCCATCGTAGGTCATACGTGCGTTCCTGGTCTGAAAATGGAGGGTAACCACCAGGTGAAGCTTGCCGTTGCTGAAAGTCCCGTCGGTGATCGGCGTTTCGCGGCCATTCCGCAGAACCTGCCGGTAACTTTCTCGCCGGACTTGTTTGAGATCGAGGAACGACTCCCGGAAGTTGCCGTCCCCCGTGGGCACACGCAGAACCCAGAAGCCGGTCAAATCCGTTTGTGCCGCGACGGGAAGTGTGCCGAGCAATAGAATGGAAAAAGCCAGAAGCGCGCGGAACAGCAGACGTCCATTGGGCCGCAGCCCTTCTTTTGCTAAGAATTTCATATTCCCCTCCTTCGTATGCAAATGCCGGCCCGCGCGTGTCACCGGGGACTTCGGGAGCACGGCGCGAAGCTTTGGCGTGAGCCAGCATGGCGGGTGTAGCGCTGAACTTTAGTCAGCACATGCCGACCTCAAGGCCGGCGCTACAAATTCAACTACAAATTCAACTCGCGAGCCAGCCGGCATGGGCTCCCCCTGCGGTTGGCGCAATTTACGCGTGTAACTTACGAAATGCCGCCAGGCACCGCTGGACGGTTTCCATTTCCGGGTAATCGCTGCCCTCCTGCTCAATCAGGTAGTACTCAATTCCCCCCGTCTTTTCGGCGGCAGCGAAAAGTCTCTTCCACGGGGCGACGCCTTCGCCCGTCAGCACTTTGTATTCATTCTGGGGAGACCAATCCTTGACATGCATCGAGCGGATGCGGCCGGGATTACGATTGATCCAGGCTACGGGATCACTGCCGGCGGCCAAACAGGTTCCCACATCCAGTTGCAGCATGATGCTTTTGTCCAGCGCCGCGGCCAGCACCTCCATGGGTTTCTGCCCACCGACAGGCTTCCATTCGGCATCGTGATTGTGATACCCCGCGTGCAGACCCTGCCCCTTCATTATATCGTTGGCCTTGTTCAGGGTTGCCGCCACGCGCTTATAGCCCTCCAGGCCACTCACCTCGCCGGGATGAGCCAGCACAATATAGCGAGTCCCGAGGATTTTGTTTAAGTCAATCGCTTTGCCAAGACCTTCCGGGGTGAACGAATTCAACGCGTTGTGAGTGGAGTAGCAATGGATGCCGAGCTCATCCAATTCGGCGCGAACCTGCCGGGCATACTCGGTGGTCCAGTCGTAATAAGGTGCGTAGAACTCCACGCACTGGTAACCCATCTTTGCCACGCCTCGAACGGTTCCCATCAGGTCCTTTTGCAGTTCGTTGCGAACCGAGTAGAGTTCCAGGCCCACGGGAATATTTTTTAAGGGCAGCACGACAGCCGCAAGCGGCGCCGCCGCCATAGAACCGAGAAAAGGACGACGTGAAATGACATTTTTAGTATTCATAATGAGCCTACCATACCACAACTTGGCCCGAGTGGAGGGCCGTTGCCGACTGCCTCAAGACAGATTCATTTCCGCCGATAAGAAACCTAAGAGGATTATAGATGCTGGACCTCCAAAATGCGGAAATCTTCCGCGCCGCACTGGAAAGCTTGCAGACCGGCGTGTGCATGGTGGATCGGGACCGAAAGATTAGCTTTTGGAACGACGGCGCGGAAAGAATCACCGGCTATTTGCGCCAGGATGTCCTGGGACGCTTCTGCGGCGAGATCCTTTTGATCAAGTTTCATGAGAACAGGGCGGCAATCTGCGAGCACGCCTGCCCGCTGCTCGCCGCTATGCGAGATGGGCAGGCCCGTGAGTCGCGCGTCTACTTTCGTCACAAGTCCGGCTACGCCGTCCCTATCAGCTTGCGGGCATTTCCTATTCGGGACGTTCACGGCCATGTTATTGGCGCGGCGGAAAGCTTTGTGGAGAGGCCCTGTGAGTCCACGCGGCGCCGCCCGGAATCTGCCCTGGTAGTTGGCCACGGGTTGGATGCGGTCACGCAGCTACCCGACTTTCCTTCTTCGGAATCGTTCCTACTGGATCGCCTCAAGTTCGCGTCCGAACACCTCATCCCCTTTGGCCTCCTCTGCATCCAGTTGGACCAGTTGGATACCCTCACGGCAACGCATGGCCTGGACGCTGCTGAGGCCATCCTGAATGTCGTCGCGCACACGCTGCGCAACGGCCTCGACCCCCTGGACTTTGTGGGGCGTTGGTCGGAAGACCAGTTCCTGGCCATCGTCGCGAATTGCCGTGAGGGCGACTTATTGACCACGGCCGAGCGCCTGAAACGGCTCGCCCAATCCTCCGAGATCGCTTGGTGGGGCGATCAATTATCGGTCACGGTGTCGGTTGGAGGCACGGTCTTGCGGCCCGGGGAAGCCATCGTCCCGCTTCTGGACCGAACCGGAACAGCACTCAAACGAGCCGTAGCCAAGGGCGGAAATTTCGCCGTCGTGCTATGTGCACCCGAAACGCCGTAGGAGAAGGAGAAATAGCTCAGGTGTTCGCGATCATCGGAATCGTTGTGGTGTTCGGGGCCGTGATAGCCGGCTACTTGATGGAGCACGGTAACATCAAGGTGCTCGTACAGCCGGCCGAACTGCTCATCATCGCAGGAGCGGGCGTGGGAACACTCCTGATTTCCAACCCCCTCCACATCCTCAAGAGTATCGCCGCTGGCCTTCCGGCGATTTTCAAAGGGTCCAAATTCACCAAGGTCTGGTACCTCGATTCGCTGAAGATGATGTACGAACTCTTTGGGCGCGCGCGCCGGGATGGACTGGTGGCACTGGAGAGCGACACGGATGACCCGGAGAAGAGCGCGATCTTCTAGCAAGTATCCTGACTTTCTTAAGGACCATCACCTCTTATGTTTTGTTTGTGACACCATGCGCCTGGTGGCCAGCAATGCCGTGGAGGCGTTCGAACTTGACCAGATGGTCGAGTTGGATATGGACGTCCATCACCACGACTCCACACAGCCCGTGACGGCACTCAGTACCATGGCGGACTCACTTCCCGGTCTCGGCATCGTGGCCGCAGTGCTGGGTGTAGTCATCACCATGGGCGCTTTGGGCGGCCCGCCGGAAGAGATCGGGCACAAGGTTGCCGCGGCGTTGGTGGGTACGTTTCTGGGCATTCTGCTTTGTTACGGATTGGTCGGACCTCTCTCCTCCAATATGGCCAAAGCCGCGGATGACGAGCACGCTTACCTGTACGTGCTCCGTGTGGCGATGGCTTCGTTTATCAAAGGAACCGCCCCCATCATGGCGGTGGAAGTGGCGCGGCGGGCCATTCCCGGCCACGTACGCCCCACGTTTCAGGAGCTTGAGACCTTTTGCCGCAATCGCGGTGATGCAGCAGCACCCAAAGAGGCCGCAGCATAAGTAGAGTGGCAGATCACTATGGCAGCAGCTCGTCCGATTATTGTCATCAAGAAAAAAGCCGGTCACGGCGGACACCACGGAGGCGCCTGGAAGGTGGCTTACGCCGACTTTGTAACCGCTATGATGTCTCTCTTCATCGTCCTTTGGCTTATGAACAGTAGCAAGCAAATCCAGCAGGCCGTGGCGGGATACTTCAAAGATCCCGCCGGAACTTCCAAGCTGACAGGCGGCAATGGAAAGGGTCCTGGCGAGAGCTCCGGAGAGGGTCCCGCGGATAGCATGACTTTATCCAAAGACAACATGTCAAAATTGAAAGAGAACCTCCAGAGCGCCATCCACCAGATCGAAGACCTCAATAAACTGAAAAGCCAGATTGAGATGACCGTTACTTCCGAAGGATTACGCATTGAACTCTTGGAATCGGCCAATGGTACCTTCTTTGACAGTGGCAGTCCTGAGCTGAACGACAGTGGCAAGGAAACGCTCATTGCCCTCGCGAAGGAGTTGGGTGGCGTTCCAAACAGAATTTCGATCGAGGGACATACCGATTCCAAGCCCTTGGTCAGGAATGGGGGTAATTACGGAAACTGGGAACTTTCCGTGGACCGTGCCAACAACGCCCGGCGCCTGATGCAGGAGAATGGGTTGCGCGCCGACCAGGTGACGCAGGTCAGGGGATACGCTGACCAGCATCTGCGCAAACCTGGCTCTCCCGAAGATCCCTCGAACCGGCGAATCTCCATCCTCGTGGGGTATGTCGAAAAAGACACTGCCCAAGGTCCTGCCAAAGTTAGCGCCAAAGACCCCGGCAAAGGTTCCGGCCAATGAATGTCCCGCAGATGGGTCATTCTGCGGCACCCCCCTGCGGCCGAAACACCAAACGATCTGCGCGGAATCGCACGTTTCAAAGATGACCCCGTGAGCCCGTGCAATACTTGGATCTGACCCCGACTGTGTTCTCTGCCCGATTCGTAGTCCGGTTCTGCCGCAGCCTACCGCGTTGAGAATTTCCAAACCGTGGTCTCGTGGTACGTCTGGCCAGGTTTCAGGATCGACGACGGAAAATTCGGCTGATTGGGCGAATCGGGATAGTGCTGGGTCTCAAGGCACAAGGCATCGCGCTTGTTATAAATGTGGCCGTGCTTGCCGCGTACGCCGTCCAGGAAGTTGCCCGTATAGAACTGCACTCCGGGCTGTGTGGTGTCAACCTCCAGTACTCGCCCGCTCGTGGGATCATAAACACGGGCCGCAAGAACCAAGCCCGCACCCTGCCGGTTGATCACGAAATTGTGGTCGTAACCCTTCCCCAGGACCAGTTGCTCATTCTGGTCGTTGATCCGGGCTCCGATGGCGGTGGGCTTGGTGAAATCGAATGGTGTTCCTTTTACGCTGAGGATTTTCCCGGTGGGAATCAGTGTGGCGTCAACCGGGGTGAAGTGATCAGCATTGAGCATCAGTTCTTCACCGAGAATGGTTCCGCTCCCCTCGCCCCCCAGGTTGAAGTAGGTGTGGTTGGTGAGGTTGATGGGCGTGTCCTTGTCCGTCGTGGCATGGTAATCGAGGCTGAATTCGTTCTTGTCGTTCAGCGCATAGGTGACCGTCACGTGGAGGGTCCCGGGATAGCCCTCTTCGCCGTCGGCGCTGGTGTATTTCAGGATTACCCCGGCCTCGGCGCTTTTCTGGAAGGATTGCCCCTGCCACACAACCTTGTCGAACCCTTTCAGGCCGCCGTGTAAAGCGTTGGGGCCATCATTGATCGCCAGCGTGTACTGCTTGCCATCGAGCGTAAACTTGCCTTTGGCGATGCGATTTCCATAACGCCCTACGAGTGCCCCGAAATAGGGATTCTTGGCTGTGTAGCTGGCGAGCGTATCGAACCCCAGCGTGATATCCCCTTTGTGCCCATTTTTATCCGGGGTTTGTACGGATACGATAATTCCGCCATAAGTCATCACGCGAACTTCGATGCCATGCGTGTTGGTCAGCGTGTAAATCTCGACGGCTTTACCGTCGGGAGTCGTTCCAAAAGCCTCTTTCTTAACCATGAGCGCCCCCTGCAAAGAAGATGGAACCCCAGAACCCGTGCAAAAAGGGATCGAGGTTAAGCACAACAAGAACGATAAAACCACGCGGCGAATCATTTTGGTCCTCCTGTGGTTGGATTCGAAAAGGATGGGTTGGAAGAGATTCTTGATCATGTCATCGCGGCGTTAAAAACAACCGGTCGCAGGGAATTCTCCTCTGAGTGTGGCAATCAGTCAAGCACCGTGTGAAATCTCCTTGGTTTGATTGTGCCGGCCCCGAAGCCAGCGGAGCCTGCCCACAAGGCTCGGGACAAAGAGACTAGGGCTACGATCCCTCCGGGGATAAGGCCCCCTCCTTCCGGCCGTCTCCCAAATTCGTCCGAGAGCGGCAAGAAATCCCCCTAAGGGCGCGCGGCCACTCCCTTCCGCGACAATTCCTGAAGCTCATAGAGGGATTTCGTGTCGCGAGGAAAACGCGGAATCGGGAACGACTTCAATTCAAACCGTGCCACCGTGAGTTCCTGGCCGCGCACCAGTCGGGCATGGACCTCCTGAGCATCGGTTCGCGCCTTGAGATGAATCGGGAATGCATCGGCGGCTCGGTAGGACATAATCAAAGTCGTCCGCGGCTTGGGAGACAAGTTGGGAGCGGAAGAGTGCGGCGTCAAACAATGCATCAGAATTACGCTTCCGGCCTTGCCTTCCACAAATACCGCCCTCGACGGGTCGACGGGCTCGGTGACCTTTCCTTGGAAAAATCCCTGCGCGGTATGATCCAACACGCGCTCGCGGTGCGCGGCGGGAATGACCTGCAGGCAGCCGTTGGAGGGGTCCGCATCGTTCAAATAAAAGAGCACCGTAACGACATCAGCATTGGTGTGGGGATAGTAGGTTAAGTCCTGGTGCCATTCGACGATTGAGCCCAGCAGGGGAGGCTTCATGTTGATTTTACTGTACTGGAAAAAAAGGTTCGGCCCGATCAACTGCTCGAGGACATCCAGAAGGTCCTGGGATTCAGAAAGCGCCCGAAACCGGGGATAGTAAGTGCAAGGTTCGTAAATCCGCCGCACCTTTTTCCCCGCGGGTTCCTGGTTCGGCTCCATCTCCAGGCGGTTGGAATCATGATGTGCGACGGTGACCGTGGAAGTCAGGGCATCAATGTCAGCAAGGATCGCGTCGACCGCCGCGCGGCTGAGAAACTCACGCAGAACCGTGTACCCTTCGTCGTGGTACTGGGCAATTTGTTTGGAAGTAAGCATTTTCTTCCCCTCCCGTCGCAGGCAGAGGCAGGAGTTTGTCCTCCCCTGTTTAGGCCCACCCTTGGATTTTGACGTTCATTCCCTTTCTCGCGTCCTTGAGAATAGCTGCGCCGCCCGGGAAACGTCAACCGTGCGATGGAACCCAAATTCACAGTCGTTGCTCAATTTCCTCTTGCCTTTCATTTCTCTAAGTCCCTTTGTTTTCATGAATATCATGGAGAGCCAGTTGTAAGTATCTTGTTTTGAGCAACATCTTGGAGAGGCGATAATCGGACATTTTTTCTATATGTGTTTTCAATAACATACAAGACTCTGCCCTCAATTTTTTCCCCTTTTCTTCTGGACAACACCTAATTGTGCTTTGTATTAACTTCTTGTTTATCATTGACATGCGATTTTGGACAAGGCACCTCCAGTTTCCGTAACTATCTTTCTTATCAGTCAGATCGTGGAGAGGCATCGCATTTTCCTTGATTTTTTGGTTTTTTACCCCCATTTTCAGGGCTAACCCCGTTTATTATCTACAACATCATGGAGAGGAAGTTTTTCCCGAGATCCCTTCCCCTTCGCGGGGGCAAGCCGCGTCCACAGATTCTGCCGATTCCTCAGATTTTTTTCGCCAGTCCCGAACGCCACCCATCCCCCAGGCGATGGAGCGGTAGTCAAGTCTTGCCTCGCGCCGTCCGGGGCCGGTGGATTTCTTCGCATTGCCGCGATTGGAGGCTACCAGAGCAAGAGTCAGGGTGGGAGACTTACGCAGAGACATGGCGCCACCTACGTTCAAGCGCCCTTAATTGTAGCCCATCTCCATAATCTTGTCAACAAAAAAGATGACTTTCAGAGCCTACAAAAAGTCGCTGCGCCGAAGAGGCCGAAGGTAAGCCTGCCCACGGTCTCGCCATTGCTGCCTTTGGCTTTTGGGAACTCGTCGAACGCATCCGTAAATGCCCCCGGGTAAGAACCATGGGGTAGCGGCGCTACGTTCAAATTAGATCAGCACCCTATCTTGGGTAGTACCCTAATTGTGCGTTGATGGCTTTTTCGATGCCCGCCTTCTCTTCGCGGCGTCGGATGCCAAAAGTATTCTATTTCGATGGGGAGAAAAGCGTAAGCTTCCGGTGTTTAATTCACAGGGCTTTCCTAGACCAGCTTCACACGTAGGACAACGAACTGACAATATCTGTTTCTCTGTGAGCTCTCTCGTCTTCATGCTCCCTATCGTAAACAACGCGCAAAAAAAAGATGGTCAATTTTGGACACAATTAAAGATTATGTCGTTTCTGCTTGCCGCCCACTCTCCCAAGGCCGCCACCATAAATCAACACAGAATTAGGACACTGCGGGACGTTGGAGTGTGTGTAATACGTTAGACCCTTTGTGATACGATGGCCGATAGGAAGCCGAATGTGCAAGCGCGATTGGACCGGCGGTCCCGAATCGCTTTAGAACGGCTGGTGCGTCATCCTGGGTGGAGTCCCTGCCGCGTGGTCCGCGAGGGAGTGAATTTACTTGCCGCATGTTATGCCGGCCCCTCGGTCCAACGAGTCATCGGCGTGGGGCGACTTGCCTCGGGCCTTTCCGATCTCGGTTCGAACAAGAAGCATCGGCGCGGGTTCGGCCAGTGAAGCCCGTCCTCCTGAATAATCGCTGAGCGCGTCAACCGGCAACTGCGATAGGAGGTCTATAACCCATTCAACTACACAAATATTGCATCGCCAAATGCCAAGGTGGACGCGGGGACCGCAGGCCTGATCACGGATATTGCCGCGCCCATGAGGAACACACGGTTCGGCGTGCACGCGACTTAGTGAGGTCAGTTGGCGCCTGCTGCCTGCTGCTCCTAATGATTGCGCAGGGTCTGAGAGCGGAAGAAAAGAGCGAAATCGCGCAACTCTTCCAGCGCCATCATGTAAAACGGGGCATCATCAAGCCGCCCAAGGGGCTCTTGAAACACCCCTATTTGGTGCCCCAGGGACCTTATTTTCAACTGTTCGATTGGGACATGTATTTCATGGGCGTCGCCTTAAGTTACGACGGCATTGGCCGGCCCGTGGCGGATTCGGTGAAGGATTTTCTCGAGTTTGTGGATGAGCATGCCAACACGCGAGGGTATACACCGCGCGAGATCGCACCCGGCGCCGCCTGGGCCCTGCCCGAAATGTGCAAACCTTTTCTGGCGCAAGCGGCCTGGCGTGCATCGGAAACTATGGGTGGAGCGGAGTGGGCGCGCCCTTATTACCCCAAACTGGCCCACACGTTGAACTTCTGGGAAGAAACTCGCCAGTCCCCCGATGGCCTATTTCGCTGGTTTAATGGAGTCGAAAGCGGGGTGGACAACAATCCTGCGGTCTCCGACTCGCCTGCCAACGTGACGGAGGGTGTGGACCTCGCGTGCTATCTCTACCGTGAATATCTGGCCATGGAACTTCTGGCTGAACGCCTGGGGAAAAATGATGACGCCGCTCACTACGGAGCTCAGGCGGCGGATTTGAAGTCTCGGATTCAACAAAAAATGTGGTCTGAGCAGGATGGGATGTTCTTCAACATCGATGCGCGAACCGGCCAATTCGTGCGAATCAAGACCTGGACGAACTTCCTTCCGTTGTGGGCGGAAGTTGCCAGCCGGAGCCAGGCTGAGCGCATGATTCGCGAGCATTTGCTCAACCCTCAGGAATTCTGGTCTCCCAATGGAATAGGAACCCTTGCCAAACAAGAACCTCTATACGATCCCAAGGCAGGCTATTGGCGCGGGCCGGTCTGGATCATTTCCAACTATCTTCTTATGCATGGTCTGATGGATTACGGGTTCTATGAACCGGCTGAAACCCTCGCCCGCGAAACGGTGGACTTACTGGTGCAGGATCTTAAGACCACAGGGGGTATGAACGAGAACTATAATCCGGATACGGGGACTCCTGCCGCGGCAGGCAAATTTGTGAGCTGGAACCTGCTTGGCGAGCATATGTACGAGGAGGCGAAGTCAAAGACCGACCCCACGGCCCTGACCGAACTGCATAAAGGGGAGTGAAGGTTCAGGCCGATTGGGCTAAAGTTCTGCCAGGGGCAATCCAGGAACCCGCTCGAAGCGCCGTCGGTTGCGAGTTAGAAGGCTTCCGCCTCGCGCCAGCACGATTCCGGCGATCAAGCTGTCGCCCATAGAAAAGCCCACGGTCAGCAAACCACTGAGCGCGGCTATCTGCTACTTCACGTCAGTAACCTTGCCATTGTGAAACTCGACTGTCATATTCTGTCATTCTGAGCCCGCTTTTTGGGCGAAGAACCCCCGTAGTTTGCCCTGTGCACCAACCACCAGAACTACAGGGGGTCCTTGGCTTCGCTCAGGATGACAGCATGGGCGGGCTGGCACGGACCGCGGGTCTGCGATTCGGCGTGTTTTCACTTTTGCCTTTTGACTTGCTCTTGCCGGGGGCATGGCAAGCCCATCCCCTACGAAACTTGTGGTGGCACAGGCACTCCTGCCTGTGCTCAAGGCTGATGCAGGATATGCAAAGGGCACAGGCACTCCTGCCTGTGCTACCGAGCTATCGAAGGTGGGTCTCGCCCATGAGGAACTTATCAACGCCGCGGGCGGCTTTGCGGCCCTCGACAATCGCCCAGACGACCAGCGACTGGCCGCGGCGCATATCGCCGGCGGCGAAGACGCCGGGGATTGAGGACATGTAATCCGCGTCCGTCTCGACATTACTCCGCGCGTCGAGCTTCACGCCGAGGGCGTCGATCATGCCATTCTTGACGGGTCCCAGAAAGCCCATGGCAATCAACACGAGGTCGGCGTCGATGATGAACTCGGTCCCCGGTATGGCTTCGAATTTTGGCAGCGGGCCCACGCGGATGGCGTGCAATTGTTTTACGTTGCCGTTTTCGTCGCCAGTGAAACGCACGGTGGCAACCGCCCAATCGCGAATTCCGCCTTCTTCGTGCGCGCTCTCGGTTCGCAACTGGAGCGGCCAGAGCGGCCAGGGAGTGTTGGGCGAGCGCTCCAGGGGCGGCTGGGGCATGATCTCAAATTGATGGACGGAAGCTGCCTTTTGGCGATGCGTGGTGCCCAGGCAATCCGCTCCGGTATCGCCCCCGCCGATGATCACCACGTGTTTGCCCGTGGCCAGGATTTGCCCCTCCACAACATCTCCCGCGATGCGGCGGTTTTGCTGAGGGAGATACTCCATGGCGAAGTGAATTCCCTTCAATTCTCGCCCCGGCACGGGGAGGTTGCGAGGACTCTCCGCGCCGCCCGTCAGCAGCAGGGCGTCGAACTCGCGGCGCAAATCTTCCACCGGCACGTTTCTGCCCACGTGCGCGCCGGTTTGGAAGACCACGCCCTCTTGATGCATCTGGTCCAGCCGGCGGTCAAGGACGGATTTTTCCATCTTAAAATCCGGGATGCCATACCGCAGCAAGCCTCCGATGCGATCGGCTTTTTCGAAGAGGGTCACCGAATGTCCCGCCCGATTCAGTTGTTGCGCGGCGGCAAGCCCCGAGGGCCCCGAGCCCACCACGGCCACGCGCTTGCCGGTGCGGCGCAGGGGCGGTTCCGGCCGGATCCAACCTTCCTTGAAGGCGTGCTCGATAATGGTCTTCTCGATGTTCTTGATGGTGACGGGCGGTTCATTGATGCCCAGCACGCACGCCGCCTCGCAGGGGGCGGGGCAGATGCGTCCCGTGAACTCCGGAAAGTTATTCGTGGCGTGCAGCGTGCGGATGGCTTCTTTCCATCGGTCGCGGTAAACCAGGTCGTTCCAATCGGGGATGATGTTGGTAAGGGGGCAACCCGTGTGGCAGAAGGGAACACTACAATCCATGCAGCGTGCCGCTTGCGTCCGCAGCTTTTGCTCAGGAAAATCCACATAAACTTCCTGGTAATCATTCACGCGCTCTTCCACGGGCCGGCGCACGGGCGTCTCGCGTGTAGCTTCCATGAAGCCGGTGGCTTTACCCACGGAGCACCTCCCGCGTGGGCTGCACCGGCATGGCATGAGCTGCTTCCAGTGTTACGGGTGTGCGTTTGACACCCAGCACGCGCTTGAATTCATGGGGGAAGACCTTGATGAACTTTGGCAGCATGGTCTCCCAGTTGTCGAGAATCCATTTGGCGCGTGGGCTTTCGGTTAGTTCCGCGTGGCGCGCAATCAGGGTTTGGATGAGGTCGATATCCTGGGGATCAATGACGGGGTCCAGGTCCACGCTCGCGCGATTACAGCGCACGCGTACAAATTCGCCCGTTTCATCGAGAACGTAAGCAACCCCGCCGGTCATGCCTGCGGCAAAATTACGGCCGGTCTTACCCAGCACGACCACCGTTCCCCTGGTCATATACTCGCAGCCGTGGTCGCCCACCGTTTCCACCACGGCGGTGGCGCCGGAGTTTCGCACCGCAAAGCGCTCACCAGCCATCCCGTTGAAGTAGACCTCACCGCTCGTGGCGCCGTAGAGAACCACGTTGCCCACCAGGATGTTTTCTTCGGGCTGAAACGAGGAATTCCGCGGCGGATAGATGATGAGCTTGCCGCCGGAGAGTCCTTTGCCCACGTAGTCGTTGGCCTCCCCTTCAAGAGTCAGGGTGACGCCTTTGGCCAGAAATGCGCCGAAGCTTTGCCCCGCTGAGCCCGTGAACTGGAACCGGATGGTGTCATCAGGCAAGCCCTTTTCCCCATAACGGCGGGCAATCTCGCCGCTCAACATGGCCCCTACCGTGCGGTGGGTGTTGCGGATGGGAAGGCTGATGGACACTTTCTCGCCGCGCTCCAATGCCTCGCGCGAATGGTCAATCAACTGGTAGTCGAGAGACTTCTCCAGGCCGTGCTCCTGCTTGATGGTGCAGTGGCGCCCCACGCGTGTGGGCACGTGAGGGTTGTGCAGCACGGCGGAGAGATCCAAGCCACCGGCTTTCCAATGGTCAACGTCGCGGCGTTGCGAAAGGCAATCCACACGGCCCACCATTTCATCCAGCTTGCGAAAGCCGAGTTGGGCCATGATCTGCCGCAGATCTTCCGCGATATAGAAGAAGAAATTGATGACGTGTTCCGGTTGGCCTTGGAATTTCTTGCGCAGCACCGGGTCCTGCGTCGCCACACCCACCGGACATGTGTTCAGGTGGCACTTGCGCATCATGATGCAGCCCATGGAAATGAGCGGCAGGGTGGCGAAGCCAAATTCCTCCGCGCCCAGCAGGGCGGCAATGGCCACGTCACGGCCGGTCTGGAGCTTCCCATCCACCTGAAGGCGGACGCGGCTGCGCAGGTCATTCATCACCAGGGTCTGCTGGGTTTCGGAAAGGCCGAGCTCCCAGGGGATTCCCGCGTGGCGAATCGAGGAGATGGGGGAGGCGCCGGTGCCACCGTCGTACCCGCTGATGAGGATGACGTCGGCATGAGCCTTGGCCACGCCCGCCGCCACGGTCCCCACGCCCGATTCAGCCACCAGCTTGACGGAGATTCGTGCCTGCGGATTCACGTTCTTGAGGTCGTAGATGAGCTGCGCCAGGTCCTCGATGGAATAAATATCATGGTGGGGCGGGGGAGAGATCAATCCCACGCCGGGGATGGAGTGCCGCACGCGGGCGATGACCTCATCCACCTTGTGACCAGGTAGTTGGCCGCCCTCGCCGGGTTTGGCGCCCTGCGCGATTTTGATCTGGAGATCGTCGGCGTTAACCAGATAGTTGGTGGTGACGCCGAAGCGGGCGGAGGCCACCTGCTTGATGGCGCTGCGCCGCCAATTGCCGTTGGCATCGGGCTTGAAGCGCTCTTCATCTTCGCCGCCTTCGCCGGTGTTAGAGCGCCCGCCGATGCGATTCATGGCGATGGCCAGCGTTTCGTGCGCCTCCTTGCTGATGGAGCCGAAGGACATGGCGCCGGTGGCGAAGCGCTTGACAATCTCCGCCGCCGGTTCGACTTCGTCGATGGACACCGCCGCACCAGCGGGATGAAGGTCCAGCAACCCGCGCAGGGTGTAGAGGCTCCGGCTCTGCTCATTGGCAATGCGGGCGTATTCCTGGAAGGTGGGGAAGCTCGATTGCCTTACGGCGTGCTGAAGTTTACTGATGGTAAGCGGGTTCAGGATGTGGCGTTCGCCGCGCTCGCGGTACTGATAGCTGCCGCCAATTTCCAGCTCGGTATCGGAGTCCGCCGGAGGCTGCATGGCAAACTTGTGCCGCATCAGGGCCTCGCGAGCCAGGACTTCTAAACCGACTCCTTCAATCCGTGACGACGTCCCTGTGAAGTAGTGCTCCACCAGCGATTTGTTCAATCCCACGGCCTCGAAAATCTGCGCGCCGCAATAACTCTGAAGAGTGGAAATCCCCATCTTCGAAAGGACTTTCAGCAAGCCCTTGTCAACGGCCTTGATGTAATTCTTCAGCACCTTTTGGAAGGTGTATTCCCGAGGGAAATAACCCTTGGCGTGCAGATCTTCCAGCGTCTCGATGGCGAGATAGGGATTGATAGCGCTGGCGCCATAGCCCATCAGCAAAGCGAAGTGCATCACTTCGCGGGGCTCGCCCGTCTCCACGATCAGGGCAACCTGATTCCGGGTTTTTTCG
This sequence comes from uncultured Acidobacteriota bacterium, assembly GCA_963825395.1. Taxonomy (GTDB): domain Bacteria; phylum Acidobacteriota; class Terriglobia; order UBA7540; family UBA7540; genus Bog-366. The sequence goes on from CAWGTQ010000018.1 coordinate 116,134, forward strand.
CGGACCAGGTGATTGTGCACGGCAGAAAGGGCCAGGAGCGTCGGAATGGGCGCATATTCTTCATCTACGCCGCGGTCCGAGAGAATCAGCAGGGTGTAGCCGGATTTAATCGCCAGGGAGGCGCGGCGGCAAAGGCTGTCCACTGCCTCCTGCAAGCGTTTCTCGCCTTCTCCCACGCGGAAAAGCATAGGCAACGTGGTAGCCAGGAAATCTCCCCAGCTCACGCGGCGGAGCTTCTCCAGGTTCCAGTTGGTCACAATGGGATGCCGCTTCTTGAGCGTGTGGCAGAGTTGGGGCGTCTCCTCCAGGATGTTCCCTTCGCGCCCGATGTAATCGTAAAGCGACATTACCAGGTCTTCGCGAATGGGATCAATGGCGGGGTTGGTGACCTGCGCGAACATCTGCTTGAAATAGTTGAAGAGCAGTTGCGGCTTGTCGGAAAGGCAGGCGAGGGGCGTGTCTGTTCCCATTGACCCCACCGGTTCCTCACCGTTGGTGGCCATGGGGAGCATGATGGTCTTCAGGTCTTCGTCCATGTACCCGAACGCGCGCTGCCGCATCAGGATGGTGGAGCGGTCGTTGGTCTGGACGCGCTGCGGATCCGGCAATTGCTTCAGCGTGACCTGATTTTCTTTCAGCCACTTGGCGTAGGGCTGGCGCGCCGCCAATTGTCTTTTGATTTCCTCGTCGGGGATGATGCGTCCTCTTTCCGTATCTACCAGCAACATACGCCCGGGTTCGAGACGGCCCTTGAAGCGAACTTCGGCGGGATTAACCGGCAATACCCCGGCTTCCGAAGCCATGATCACCAGGCCACGATTCGTCACCACGAACCGGCCGGGCCGCAATCCATTCCGGTCAAGCTTGGCGCCGATCATACGGCCATCGGTAAAGGCCACCGCGGCCGGACCGTCCCACGGTTCCATTAACGAAGCGTGATATTCGTAAAACGCCTTGACGTCGTCGGGCATGGTGGGATCGTTTAGCCAGGCCTGCGGAATGAGCATCTCCATAACGTGGGGAAGGCTGCGGCCCGCCAGGAACAACAGCTCGACAGCGTTATCCAGGTTGGCCGAATCGCTTCCGCCCGGCGCAATGATGGGCTCAAGCTTCTTCATGTCGTCGCCGAAGAGCGGGGAGGCCAGCACGAGCAATACAT
>CAWGTQ010000019.1:0-55055 GCA_963825395.1 uncultured Acidobacteriota bacterium
CGCCTGGTACTGCTTTCCGTGGACGGCCTGCGGCCGGATATCTATCGCGCGGCGGAATCGCGCCACCGCTTTCCGAATCTCGCGGCGCTCGAGAAGGCGGGGGCGAGCGCGGAAGCGGTGGAGAGCATCTATCCCTCCACCACCTACCCCGCGCACGCCACGATTGTGACGGGCCTTCCCCCGCGCGCGCATGGCATTTACAGCCACCTTGCTTCGCTCGATCCCACGGAAAAAGCGCGGCCTTGGTGCTGGTTCGCGCGGGTGCTGCGGGCGCCGACGTTGTGGGACGTGGCACGCGCCAGCCGACGCAGCATCGCCGCCCTCAGTTGGCCGGTGAGCGCCGGCGCGGCCATCGACTGGAACATTCCGGAAATCTGGAATCCCGCCGTTGCCGACCCGCATCGCGATTTTGATACCCCCGCGCGGCACGCCACTCCCGGACTCTTCGCGGAAGTGGCGCAGAGAGCTGGTGCCGATGCTCGGCAAGGCTGATCCCGACCAATTGCGCGGCGAAGCGGCGCTCTACCTGTGGAATCATTATCGGCCGGATCTGCTGCTGGTGCATTTCGTTTGGTACGATTCGCAGGCGCACGCTTTCGGCCCGGCCTCGCCGGAGGCGCTCACGGCGCTGGAATCGGCCGACCAGGCGATTGGAAAGATTCGCGACGCGATTTCCTCCGACCCCGCAACGACGCTGGTGGTGCTTTCCGATCACGGCTTCGTGCCGGTGGAAAAGGAAGCTGCGCCCCTGGTGGTTTTCGCCGAGCATGGACTTTTCGCGCGCGGCGCCGACGGCTCGCTGGCGTTGCGGCGGCTGGGCGCCGTGAGCGCCGGCGGTTCGCTGGCGGTTTACTGGCTGGAGGAACCTTCGGCCGATGACCGGCGGCGGTTGGCGACCGCCTTGGATCGGCTGCGCGCCACGGGCGCGGTGCAGGAGATTGTCGACCGGCGGCAACTCGAAGCGCTGCAAGCCGATCCCGACGCCGAACTCATGATCGAGGCGGCGCCGGGCTTTTCTTTTTCCGACCGGCTGGAAGGGCCGGTGGTGAGCGATTCACCCAAGGATCGCGGCACCCACGGATACCTTCCCTCCCACGCGGGCATGGAAGCGATGTTCATCGCGGTAGGACGGGAAATCGCCCCCGGAAAAAATCTCGGGCGCATATCGCTGAAGCAGATCGCGCCGACCCTGGCGCAGGTGATGGGATTGCCGCCCGATATTCTGGCGCCGGGGGAAAAACCGATGGCGCTGGGATGAGGAGTGCAACAGGTGTAGCGCGCCCTGTGCTGTAGGTTTGCGGCTCGTCCCCGAAGGGCATGGAAAAGCCGCGGACCTACACAACAGGTCGCGCTACATTTGCTTTGTTAGTTGGTCATTGGTATGAGTAAAGAACGACGCGTGAAAATCGAAAGGCTTATAGCCTTTCTGGTTTTCCTTGGCGTCTGGGCCAGACGCCCGTGGCTTTCAACTTTTTCAACTCTGCGACTTTTCGACTGTCTAATTCTTCGGCCCTTCAACGCCCGACTTTCGACTCTCAACTCTCATCTGCCGTCATCCGGATGCGGCCGTCATTCCTTCCCAGCTTCACGGAAGCAGGATTAGAATAAGACCCTATGGCTCCGGAGCATCCACCTCTGGTGCAAGCAATCGAGGGCTACCTCACGTCACGCCCGCGGGCTGCGCGCTGGCTGGAGTGGCTGGCGGGGCGGCGGTACCGGCTGGCGGCTTTTCCGGACCGCCCGCGGCCCGTGGTGGTAGTGGCGCAGCGGGGCGGCAACCCGGCGCGAGCCGAGCAGGTGGCTCACGCCGTCGAACACGATTGGATGGAGACCCCCGCACACTGCCACGAAGCCTACGAGGAAATCCTCGAGCATGCGCCAGGACTCCTCGTGGTCCAGCTGCGCCGCACGAATGTGTGCGGGTGCCTGGGACACCGGCACATGCTAGTGAAAGAAGTGCCCTTCTCCGAGCCCCACGACGCTTTCGGCGATGCCGCCGTGGGCGAGATGGATATCGCCTTCGACCGCGTGGAAAGTTGGCTGGCGCAGCCGCTGATGGATACCGCGCTGGATACACAGTTCATCGCCGGGAGCCGGCGGAAGGAATTCCACGACCAACAGTTGCGCTTCCGCTTGCTCAGCATCCTGCTGCACGAAACCCACCATATGGTAGCGCCCCAGGCAACCGAAGACGTGGTGCGCGAGCGTAGCCTCACGTTCTATCGCGAAGCCCTGGCGAATTACGTTGCCATCGCCCGCGCCAGCTTGTCGCTCACCATCGACCGATCGTTTTCAAGATTGGGAAAAGAGTAAGAGAACGTCCATGGTCAGTTGTCCGTCGTCCGTTGCTCTGTGCACACGCTCAAGGGCTATTGGCATCCGGGCGGAGCAAATTCCGCAAATCCGAATAGGGCAGGAAGACAGACGGCGCACCGCAGCCAAAACAGGTAACTTCGTAGGAGTTATATTGGAAGGTCAAGCCTTTCGCGTCGATGAAGAAATTATCGTTCAGTTGAAACCAGTCGTTGGGAAACCAAAAGTTGTTCTCGCGAAGGCCTGCCTTGGGGTCGAGGTTTTCGGAGGCGCGGAACCGGACTTCGCCGATGGAGTTCAGCGACTTTTCAAACCCCGGTTTCAAAATATCTCGCAAGCGGTCGCTTTTCTGCACATCCACGCCGCACCCCGCCAACCATACCAAAAGGCCAAACAGACAGGGGCAGATTCTCATCATTTTCGTCATGGCCAATTACCCCGAATTTCCATTTCAATTCCGCTACCAACTGGCGACATATCTATTTGCTTCAGAAAAGTCGAAGGGCGTGTCATTTGCCTGCTCGCGGCTCGTCATTCGTCACTGTACTTGAGTTTTCACTCGACGGACTGGAGTGGGCTCCTTACAATGACAAGTTCATGCTGAAAGCAAAGTTCACCACGAAACGGCTGGCCCTCTACTCCCTGATGGTGGTGGGAGTGGCGGGTTTGGTTTACCTCTCCGGATGTCACCAAGGAGCGGCCACGCGCCCGGTGACGAAGCAAGTGGTGGTGCTGGGCTTTGACGGCGCCGACCCCAAGCTTGCTGCCAAGTGGATGGCGGAAGGCAAGCTTCCCAATCTGGCGCGGCTCGGCGCGGAAGGCACGTTCAAACCGCTGGGAACCACCAACCCGCCGGAATCGCCCGTGGCCTGGGCGTCGTTCGCGACGGGGCTCAATCCGGGGGGCACGGGAATCTACGACTTCCTGAAGCGCGACCCGGAAACTTACCTGCCGGAATTGGCGCTGGTCTCGCGCGAGCGGGCCAAGTTTCTGTGGGGCGTGATTCCCATCAAGGCGCCGAAAGTGACGAACTTGCGCAGCGGCGTGCCCTTCTACAAGGCGGTGGCCGACGCGGGCTACAAAACCACCATCATTCGCATGCCGCTGGAATTTCCGCCCACCACGATTCCGGGAGGAAAGTTGTGGGCGGGCTTGGGCGTGCCGGACCTGCGCGGGACGTGGGGAACCTTTTTCTACTTCAGCTCCGACCTGACGCCGTGGGACGTGGGTGACACGGAATTCGGCGGCAAGCTGGTGCGGTTGGAGTTGAGCGGCAACCACGCGGCCACAACCATCGAAGGCCCCGTGGACCCCACCAGCGACAAGTTCACGCGCCTGTCGGTGCCCATCGATTTCAAGGTTTCGCCCGACGGCAAAACCGTGACCATCGATCTGCAAGGCCACACCGCCACGCTCGGCGAGCGGCAATGGAGCGACTGGTTCCACGCCAAGTTCCGCGTAACGCCGTTTCTCTCCCTGAGCTCGATTTGCCGGTTTTACATTTTGCAGGCGTCGCCGGATTTGCGCGTGTACATGTCGCCGCTGAACCTGGACCCGGAAGATTCACCGCTTCCCGATTTCCTCGCCGCCCGGTTACGCCGGGGAATTGGCGAAGAAGCACGGCCTGATGAAGACCCTGGGCTGGTGGCACGACACCTGGGCGCTCAACGAAGAGCGCATCGACGAAGGCGTGTTCCTGGAAGATTGCTGGCGCACCATGCAGCAGGAGCGGGAAATCCTGCTGGATGAGTTAAAGAACGATCCGCCCAGTTTGCTGGTGTCGGTCTTCACCGCCACCGACAGCGTCAGCCACATGTTTTGGCGCTTGACCGACCCGCAGCATCCGCGCTACGACCCCGAGCTGGCCGCAAAATACGGCGATGCCATCGAGCTAACTTACGAGCGCATGGACGCCATCGTGGGCGACGTGATGCGGACCATGAAGCCCGGCGCCACGCTGATCATCGTCTCCGATCACGGCTTCCATTCCTGGCGCAAGGGATTCAACACCAACACCTGGCTGGTGCAGAATGGCTTCATGACGCTCAAGAATCCCGGCGCGGAGGAGAAGCAGTACAACCTTGACAACCTGTTCGGCCAGGGGAGCTTTTTTCCCAACACCGATTGGAGCCGCACCCAGGCCTATGCGGTGGGCTTGGGCCAGGTGTACCTAAACCTGCGCGGGCGCGAGAAATATGGGATCGTCAATCCCGGCGCCGATGCGCAGCGGATTCTCGAGGACCTGCGCCAGAAGCTGCTGGCCCTCGAGGACCCGGACACCCACGAGAAGGTGATTGAAAACGTCTATCTCGGCCAGCGAGATTTTCCATGGGCCGCGCACCAGCGAGGCGCCTGACTTGCAGATGAGCTTTCGCGATGGCTATCGCACGTCCTGGCAGACCTCGCTGGGAGCGGTCCCGGCGGGCATTATCGTGGCCAACATGAAAAAATGGAGCGGCGATCACTGCGCGTCCGACCCCAGTGATACGCAGGGAATTTTTTTTTCCAACCGGCAATTCCCCGCGCAGCCCTCCATTTTGGATATATCTCCTACGGTGTTGAGCCTGCTGGGCGTGGCCCCGCCTGACCGGCTGGATGGCCACGCGCTCAGCCCACAATAAAGATCGGCTGCCGCGACGGCTGAGGGATTAGACGCGTGAATAGGGTCGAAGGGGGTGGGGGTCATCAGGAAGAGCGGAAGGTTTAGTTCTCCACCAAAGCCAGACCACTACCGCAATCATTCCCAGCCAGCCGATCGCCCGGACCACGGCGGCGATTTTAGTGTCGTATTGCAGCACGCCCATTTGCGAGAACATGGTCAGCCAGTCGTGCTCGGCAAAATCCGGGTCGCCCACCGTAACGTACTGCAGCTCCATGCGGCGCGAGTCCGCCATATAGCTGGCAACATTCAGGAAGTTTTCAAAGAAGAAGAAAGAGCAGAACGCTATGCCGGTGGCCTGCCGCCGAAAAACAAAATAAACGCCCAGCATCAGGGGAACCCCGAGTTGCAGAAGGGTTCCGCCCGCCACCATTAGGGTGTGCCCGAAGTAACTCAAGAGCAAATGCCCGCCTTCATGAATGGGCACGAACACGTAATCGATCAGCAGGTACCCGGATTTGTCCCGGTAGCGCGTAGAGCAGAAAGATTCCGTAAAAAGCCAGCCAACCAAAGCGCGCGAGCTTCGAGACGGGTTCCCAGTTTTCGCGGAGGGGCGCCAGAAATTCAAAGTCCATCAGCATCCTCATTCGCGGGATCAAATCTGCGCTGTGAAAACACCCTACTGCGTGATTCCCAGCGGAGGTTCCCCCCGGCCCACGTGAATCTTGATGAACGCCTCGACTTCCGCAAGGCTTGAATACGGAACCAGCGTGCAGTTCGGGTGAGTATTCCCTATTATTAGAAATGACATCTTATCTTTAGCAACTGATATTGTAGAATAGTATTACCTTTATTGCGGTTGCCCCAAGCAGGTAACCTGCCTCGAAGCCTACGCCAAAGGAGGAGCCGGAAGCCTCAGCGATGAAAAGGTCACACTGCCGGAGCCATGCCATATCGCGCTGGTATACCGCCTGCGGGCCGAGCAAGCGGTCCGCGGCGCGGGCATCATCACTTACCAGGTGGCGGGTCAGCACCTCATGACCCAAGCCTTCCAGGCATTGCACCATGGTTCTGGCCGTTTCCACAGTTGAGCGGTCGCCAGCCACGGTGACGCCAAAGTAGATTTTCATTGGAGATCCTCATTTGTATCGATATTATCACCCTGTCGCCGCAGCGGCGCAGACTCGCGAAGATGGATGAGATTTTTCACTCGGCTCATTCTAGCACGGGGTGGCCGCGCAAATTGCACGCGCCGCGCCGCCTTGACGCCCTCTACCTTTTCCCCTACAGTTATTCCTTTGTAAACTTGTGCTGCCGTCCCAAGGTCAGAAAGTGCCGTTACCACACTGGTGATTTTGTGCCACTCAAACGCCTGATCCCCGCCCCTGCACTTCTCGCTGCGTTACTGGCGCTGCCCGCCTACGCCTTCACCCCGGTGGCCGGGCGCAGTGGCATGGTGGCTTCCAGCGAGCCGTTGGCCAGCCAGGCCGGCGTGGAAATCCTTCAGGCGGGCGGCAACGCCGTGGATGCCGCAGTGGCGGTGGGATTCGCGCTGGCGGTCACCTTTCCGCAAGCGGGAAACCTCGGCGGCGGCGGCTTCATGCTGATTCGCATGGCCAACGGCGACGCCATGGTGGTGGATTACCGCGAGCAAGCGCCGGCGGCGGCCACGCGCGGGATGTATCAGGACGCGCAGGGGAATGTGATCCCCGGCGCCAGCACCACCGGCGCGCGCGCTGCGGGAGTTCCCGGCACGGTCATGGGATTGGCGTTGGCGGAAGAGAAGTACGGCCACCTGGGGCTGGCGCGTGTGATGGCTCCGGCCATTCGCCTGGCGCGGAATGGCTTTCCCGTCAGCTACTCGCTCGCCCAGCACTTTCGCTCCGAGCGCGCCCTGTTGGAAAAGTTCGACGGCTCGCGCCACATCTTCCTGCGTGACGGGAATCTCTATGAGCCCGGCGCAGTCTTCCGGCAGCCTGACTTGGCCCGTACCCTCGCCGCCATCGCCAAGCGCGGTCCGCAGGCCTTTTATTCCGGCGCGGCTGCCAAGGCGCTCGTGGCGACCATGCGAAAGTACAACGGCCTGATCACGCGCGAAGATCTGGAGCATTACCAGGCCAAGTTGCGCCCGCCGTTGGTGGGCCATTTCCGCGGCTTTGATATTCTGAGCGTCCCGCCGCCCAGCGCCGGCGGCACGATGCTGATCGAAATGCTGAACGTGCTCGAACCGCTCGACCTGGGCACGGCGAACTCCTACGCATCGATTCACCTGCTGGCGGAGACCATGCGCCGCGCTTACGCCGACCGTGCTTCCTATATGGGCGACGCGGATTTTGCTTCCGTGCCGGTGGCGGGCCTCACCTCGCCGCGCTATGCCGCGCAGTTGCGCGAGGAAATTCTTCGCGCGCGCCCTGAGGCCCCCGTTCGGCCCGGGCGAGCCGCAGGTTTTTGAGTCCGGCGCCACCACGCACTTTTCGGTTGTCGATGCGGAGGGCAACGCGGTGGCGAATACTTACACCCTGAACGGGTGGTTCGGTTGCGGCGTGACCGTGGAAGGCGCGGGATTTCTGCTCAACAATGAAATGGACGACTTCACTGCAAAGCCCGGCTCGCCCAACCTGTTTGGACTGGTGCAGGGTGAAGCCAACGCCATCGCTCCGCACAAACGTCCCCTCTCGTCCATGACGCCGACCATCGTGACCCGTGACGGGAAGGTGCGCCTGGTGCTCGGCTCGCCCGGCGGCAGTACCATCACCAACACGGTCTTGCAGGTTTTGCTCAATGTCCCTCGTTTATAAGATGGATGTTCTTCAGGCGGTAACTTCGCCGCGCTTTCACGATCAATGGATGCCGGACCGCTTGGTGTTTGAGCGGGTAGGCTTCTCTTCTGACACTCTCGAGAAGCTTCAGCAGGCCGGCTACCCGGTGAGTTTTCGCGATAGTATTGGCGACTGCGAAGCCATCGAGATTGCTCCCGAGTCCGGGTGGCGATTCGGCGCTTCCGATCCCCGCGCGGATGGAAAGGCGGTTGGATACTGATGGAATACGGTCTCTCCACGTACCTTTATGTCAACGAGCGGCTCAGCTCCCACATCCTGGATAAGATCCTGGGGGCAGGGTTGCAGAACATTGAACTGTTTGCGGCCCGCCAGCACCTGGACTACACGGACCGCAACCACGTGCGCGACGTGGCCCAGTGGTTTCGCGACCATCAAGTGAACCTGCATTCCGTCCATGCTCCGCTTTACGGCGACGCGGATTGGGGGCAGTTAGGCGGGCTCGCCGTTTCCGTCGCTTACCTGGAGCGCCGCCTGCGCATCGATTCCATGGATGAAATCAAGCGCGCCCTCGACATCGCCGATCAATCTGCCTTTTCGCTACCTCATCGTCCACATGGGAGTTGCCGGACGAGGAATACGATGCTAAGCAAGTTTGACGCGGTCATGACTTCGCTCGAGCATCTGAAGGTTTCTGCCAAAGAACGCGGCGTGCAGTTGCTGCTCGAAAATGTTCCCAACGAACTGGGGACACCGGAGCGTTTGGTGGAGTTTCTTCAGTACTCGCGCTTGAACGTGAAAATCTGCTTTGATACCGGCCACGCGCACATGACCCAGGGCCTGCACCGGGCGTTTGAAACCCTGCGCCCGTACATCGCTTCTACTCACGTCCATGACAATCGCGGCGAAAAGGATGATCACCTGATGCCCTTCGACGGCGGGCATTGATTGGACGGAGGCGGTTCGCGACCTGCGCCGCGGCAAGGGCCAGTTCCCCGTGCTCTTTGAGATTCGCGATTATGGGCCGGAGAAGACCAGCCTCTCCCGCCTGGCGGAGGTCATGGACCGCATGGAGAGCCATTCCCGAGGAGGAATAAACCCTTGCCCCCTGTCGTTGAAATCCGCCGAGTTTCCGAATACGCCGGCCAGGAAGTGATTCTGCAAGGCTGGCTCTATAACCTGCGAGAAAGCGGCAAGCTGCTGTTTCCGCTCTTCCGCGACGGCACGGGAATTATCCAGGGCGTGGTGGTGAAGAGCGCTGTACCGCCGGAAGTTTTCGATTCGGTGCGCGGCCTGACGCAGGAATCTTCGTTGCGCGTCACCGGCAAGGTGCGAGCCGATAAGCGCGCCCCGGGCGGCTTCGAAATGGACGTCATGAATGTGGAAGTCCTGCAACGCATTCCGGCAGAGACGCCTTATCCCATCACCCCCAAGGACCACGGGATTGAATTCCTGATGGACCATCGCCACTTGTGGCTGCGCTCCACGCGGCAGCGCGCCATCCTGGGGGTGCGCCACGAGATCATCAAGGCCGTGCGCGATTTCTTTGACGACCGCGGCTTCACCCTGGTGGATACTCCTATCTTCACACCGTCTGCCTGTGAGGGCACGACCACGCTTTTCGAAGTCAACTACTTTGACGACAAGGCCTACCTCACCCAGTCCGGCCAGCTTTATAACGAAGCGGCAGCCATGGCCGTAGGCAAGACTTACTGCTTCGGCCCTACGTTCCGGGCGGAGAAATCCAAGACGCGCCGCCACTTGACGGAATTCTGGATGGTCGAGCCGGAAGTCGCCTTCGCCCACCTGGAAGACGCCATGGCGCTCGGCGAAGAATTGGTGGCGTTCGTCGTGGGACGCGTGCTGGAGAAACGGCGGCCGGAACTTCAGACCCTGGAGCGGAAAATCGAGAACCTGGAAAAGATCAAACTCCCCTTCCCGCGAATGAGCTACGACGAGGCCGTGAAGATTCTCCAGGGCAAGGGGAGTGAAATTCAGTGGGGCGGTGACTTCGGCGGCACCGACGAAACGCTGCTGTCACAGGGCTCCGATAAACCCCTCCTGGTTCACCGCTATCCCAGCCAGGTGAAGGCCTTCTACATGGCACCGGATCCCGCGCGCCCGGAAGTGGCGCTGTGCGTTGACATGCTCGCCCCCGAGGGCTACGGCGAGATCATCGGCGGCGGCGAACGCTTGGCTGACCTCGCGCTGCTCGAGCAGCGAGTTCAACAAGAGGAGGGGCTGCCGCGAAAGGCTTTCGAGTGGTACCTCGATCTGCGCCGTTACGGTACCGTGCCACATTCAGGTTTCGGTATGGGCATTGAACGCGTCGTGGCATGGATCTGCGGGCTCGAACATGTGCGGGAGACCATTCCTTTCCCACGTATGTTGTACCGCCTGACCCCCTGAGAGCCGGTAAGCGAAATATGGGAATCCCAGGAGTGACCGTCCGGTACAGAAATTATGACGATCGGATTAATAGAATCATTTAGGAAAATGGAACCCCCGAAAAACAGAGGGCAGGTTTAAGAACACTTCACACAGAGCCCACCGAGTGGCTTATTGATGAAATGTTTGAAACTCCAAAACACAGAGGACACGGAGAAGTAGTGGTCGGAGGGTTTAGTTTTACTCTGTGGCCCCTGCGCATCCGACTCTGTGCCCTCTGTGTGAAACTTGTTTATGGCAATGACTGAACGCAAGCGGTTGAACAAGATCACGGCGATGATCATCGGCGCGGCGACGCTGGTTCATCGGACGCTTGGTCCCAGACTGCTCGAGTCCGCTTCTGAGGTATGCCTCTCGACCGCATGGAAGGCATCGAGGACGCTGATTAAGGCACGGGAGCAGCCGTATTGGTAGCAGAGGACAACATGCTGAGAATCAGAATCCTCGGTGTTCCGTTGGACCTCGGGCAGGAGCGGCGAGGCGTGGACATGGGGCCGTCGGCTGTGCGTGCAGCGGGATTGAATCACGCCTTGGAGAGTCTAGGACACACAGTCGAGGACGGCGGCAATATCCACGTCCGGTTGCCGGAAGAACAGCCTTTCGGCAACCAGCGCGCGAAGTATCTGAAGGAAATCGCGGAGACTTCGCAAGAGGTGGCGCAACGTATCCGTCAGACCCTGGAGGCGGGTTACTTCCCTGTCTCGCTTGGGGGTGACCATTCGGTAGCCATCGGCACGCAGGCAGGTGTTGCCCAGTTCTATCACGATCGCGGCCAGGAAGTGGGTTGCTTATGGATTGACGCCCACGCCGATATGAACACCCCGGAGACCAGCCCGAGCGGCAACGTGCATGGCATGCCGTTCGCCGCCACGCTCGGGCACGGGCCGGATTTACTGACCCGGATTGGCGGATTCGCCCCCAAGATGCGTCCCGAGAAATGCGCCCTGATTGGAATCCGTGATCTCGACTCCCGCGAGCGGCAGATTGTTTTGGATTCCGGCGTCAATGCGTTCACCATGCGCGAAATCGACGAACGTGGCATGCGTGTAGTAATGGAAAAGGCCATCACCCTCGCCTCTCAAGGCACCACCGGATTCGTGGTATCTTTTGATATGGACGTGCTTGATCCCCATGAGGCCCCGGGAGTGGGCACACCCGTTCGAGGCGGCATTACTTTTCGCGAGGCGCATCTCGCCATGGAAATGGTCGCCGACAGCCGCGGCATGGTGGCATTTGAATTGGTCGAGATCAACCCGATCATTGATGTCATGAACAAGACTGCAATTCTGGGCGTGGGACTCGCGGCCTCCGCACTAGGAAAGAAGATTTTGTGATCAAGAAGATTTGCGTCGGAATTTTGTTTGGCGGACGTTCGGGCGAACACGAGGTCTCGCTTCAATCTGCCGCCTCGGTGATCAACGCACTTGATCCGGCGAAGTACGATGTCCTGCCGATCGGTATTACCCGTGAAGGACATTGGCGGATTGGTTCCGGAGCCGTGAAGCTCCTGCCGCAGGTGCTGGAGTCCGGCGATCCTGTTACACCTTCTGTTGATCCTGCCGGTCCCAAGCTCCTGCCGTTGGCGCGCACAGTCCCGGCGCAGCATTCACGGCCAGAGGTCGATGTCGTCTTTCCTGTCCTTCACGGAACGTTTGGAGAAGACGGCACGGTCCAGGGGCTCCTGGAACTGGCTGATGTTCCCTACGTAGGTGCGGGCGTGCTTGCCTCGGCGGCAGGCATGGATAAAGACGTGATGAAGCGCCTGTTTCGCGACGCGGACCTTCCCATCGTTTCCTGGGAACTCATCCTCCGCTCGGACTGGGAAAAACATCCCGTCGTAGTCCGCAAGCGAATCGAAAGGAAATTGCGCTATCCCCTGTTTGTAAAGCCTGTGAACCTTGGCTCTTCTGTGGGAATCAGTAAAGCTCATAACTGGCTCGAGCTGGCAGCCGCATTGAATCTGGCGGCGCAGTACGACCGGAAAATCCTGGTCGAAAAAGGAATCGACGCCCGCGAGATCGAATGCTCCGTGCTGGGGAACGATCATCCCCGGGCCTCTGTGCCGGGGGAAGTTGTGCCAGTTAACGAGTTTTATGATTACGAGGCGAAGTATATTAAGGAGGGTTCGGAACTGATCATACCCGCGAAACTCACGGCCCGGCAGACAAAGCAACTTCAGGAGGTGGCTGTCCGCGCCTTCCAGGCCATCGACGGTGCCGGTATGGGGCGGGTGGACTTTCTCCTCGATCGCAAGACCGGAAAGGTCTATTTGAACGAGATCAACACCATCCCGGGTTTTACCTCCATCAGTATGTATCCCAAGCTCTGGGAAGCGAGCGGCGTTCCTTACCCGCAGCTTCTGGACCGCCTGATCGAACTGGCCTTCGAACGCCACCAGGAAAAATCCCGCACACGGTTCACCTTCTCGCCCAAAACCCGCAACTGAACTTCCGGTTCCCGGTTAGCCGCGGTTCTTGACACGCCTCCGGCAATTATGATATTTAACTATCTGGTTAGTTAAATGATGAAACTCGGGACGTCAGAAGAGATTCCAGGACACGCGAAGCACCGTGATAGCATGGAGACGCGCGCTACCATCCTGAAGGCTGCCGAGCGCGTCTACGCAGAACACGGCTTGGCGGGGGCCCGAACCGACGCCATTGCCGCGGCCGCCGGGGTGAATAAAGCCCTGCTCTATTACTATTTCAAAGGCAAGGAACACCTCTATCAGGCGGTTATTGGCTCGCAACTGCGGGAGTTCGGAAAGCGAACCGAAGAATTGCTTGCCGAAAAGGGTCCCGCCGGACCGATTCTTCTGCGCTATGTCAGCTTCCATTTCGATTTCATCGGCCAGCACCCTTATTACCCGCGCATTTTTCAGCGGATGATGATGGAGGGAGATCGTACGTTGCAGCGTATTGTGCGCGAGCACTCGATGCCCCTGAAGAAAATGCTGGTGGCGCTCTTGGCGCGGGGAATCCGGTCGGGAGAGTTCCGCCGCCTCGACCCGGAGCACGCCCTCGTGTCGATCGCCGGACTGACCGCACATTACTTCAACATTGCCCCGGCGATTCGCGCGATCACAGGCAAAGACCCGTACAGCAAGACGAACCTGGCGCGGAGAAAATCCGAAGCGCTGAACTTTATTCGCTACGCCCTCTTTCGTGATCCGAAGGCGATGGAAAAATGAGACGTAAGATCCTCTTACCAATTCTGATTGTACTCGCGCTCTCGGGCGGAGTGGTCTACTACAAGGCGGTCACGCGGCCGCAACCCCTGATCCTGACCGGCATCGTCACCACGAACGATGTGGTAGCGAGCTCGCAAATTCAAGGCCAGCTTGCGCAGGTGCTGGTTAAGGAAGGCGATACCGTAAAAGCCGGGCAGTTGCTCGCGGTCATCGAACCCCGGGAATTGCGCGCCGACGAGTCGTTCTACCTCCACACTGAACGCGGCACGGCTTCGCAGGTGGTGGAAGCGGAGGCGGCGCTGAAGTACCAGGAAGCGCAGACGCGCGACCAGATCAGGCAGGCAGAGGCCTCGCTGGCAGCGGCGCAGGCGCAGGAAGACGAAGCCAAAGCTGACCTGGAGCTTGACCGCGTGAATTATCAGCGCACCCAGGGCCTCTACGATCAGAAGATTGATTCGCAGCAGGCGCTGGACCAGGCGCGCGCTACCTTTGAGGCGCAGCAAGCCCACGTCGAATCTCTCGGGAAGCAAGTGGAAGTCCAGCGCGCGGCTGTCGCCCTCGCCCGCTCGAATGAAGATCAGATCACCGTGCGGCGAAGCCAATTGCAGGCTATGGAGCGGCAGCAGGCCGCCGCCGGGGCCCAGATGTCGAAGGCCCAGGTTCGCCTGGACTATACCGAGATTCACGCACCCATTCCCGGCGTCATCTCCGTGCTAGCCGCTCGCCAGGGTGAGGTTGTGAACATAGGCCAACCGATCGTCTCGATTGTCAATCCTGATGATCTTTGGGCGCGTGCGGACATGCCGGAAACATTCCTGGATCGCGTTCGTCTGGGCGACCGCCTGCAGGTGCGCTTTCCCGATGGGATGGAGCGCAGGGGAACCGTCTTCTATCGCGGGGTCGATGCTGACTATGCCACCCAGCGCGATGTGAGCCAGAGCAAGCGCGACATCAAGACATTTGAACTCCGCTTGCGCGTCGACAACAGCGACCGCCGCATGTGGCCCGGTCTGACCGTGTATGTAACCATCCCGTCGCAGGACATTCCCTGAACCTCCTCCCGCCATCAGGAATTGTGATCATGCAAGCAATCCCCATACAGTCCGGAATGATCGCCACGGTGGAAGTCGAACACCTGCGCAAGTGCTTCGGCAGCTTTTGTGCTGTCAATGACGTGAGCTTCACGGTGGGGCACGGTGAGGTGTTCGGCTTGCTCGGTCCGAACGGCGCGGGCAAATCCACCCTGATCCGCGTGCTCACCACGCTTCTGCCCCCCACGTCCGGCGTGGCGCGTATCCTCGGCTTCGACGTCGCTCGCCATCCCAACGAGGTTCGCCAATGCATCGGGGTTATTCCCCAGGCCATGACCTCCGATCTGGATTTGAGTGCGATGGAGAACATGCAGATTTTTGCCAAGCTTTACAGCGTTCCGCGGGAGCGCCGCATCAAGGTCGCCAAGGAACTTCTGGAAGCAGTCGATCTGCTTGCCTGGGCGGATAAACCGGTGAAGAATTTTTCCGGCGGCATGCGGCGGCGACTGGAGATCGCCCGCGGGCTGGTGCACGAGCCGCGCATCTTCTTTCTCGACGAACCCACCACCGGCCTCGACCCTACCTCCCGCGTGGGCGTGTGGGAAATGCTCATGCGGCTCAAGAAAGAACGGGAGTTGACGATCCTTCTCACCACTCATTATATGGACGAGGCCGACAAGCTCTGTGATCGCATTGCTATTGTTGACCACGGAAAGCTGATGGCACTGGATTCGCCGCTCAAACTGAAAGCTTCCATCCCCGGAAACAACATCCTGGAAGTTGGTTTTTCGCGCATCCCGGAGGGATGGCTCGAAACCGTGCAAAACCTCCCGGACGTGCAAGACGTGAAGTCTGACGACCACGTGTTCCGCATCGGCTCCGACAACGGTCCCAAGACCACCGTGGCGTTGCTCGAGGCGGCGCGTAACGCGCAAATTGAGGTGACTTCGCTTTCCGTTCAAAGCACCTCGCTTGACGATGTGTTCATGCACTACACCGGCCGGCAATTGCGCGACTCCTTACAGGATGCGCTCGGCTACGATCCCACTGTTTTCTATCAGCGAGGGCAAAGGTAGAAGGCCATGAATCGAACTTGGGCACTGGTGGAACGCGACCTGCGCAAGTTTATGCGCAGCCCCACGCTCATTCTGGTGTCGATGGTGATGCCTATCGTGCAACTGGTGGTCCTGGGATACGCTTTTGGCGGGAAAATCCATGACCTGCGCGTCGCGGTGGTTAATCAAGATCATGGTATGCCGACGGTAAAGCTGCGGGAAATGTGTGGGGCCATCGCCGCCAACGCGCGGACTTTTGAAACGATTGATTACACCGACCTCCAGAAGGCCATGCGGGACTTGCGGAATGGACGGGTCAATGGGGTCCTGAATTTCCCGCCGGATTACTCGCGCCGGGTTCTGGCCAAGGACGCGCCACAAGTGGCACTCATTGCAGACAACACAGACAACTTCGCGGTCGACGCCTTGGAGGCTGGGTTCAGCGATATTGTGGGCGCGTACAACCAAGGTGACGCCCCGCCGCGCGTCCCCAGCGGAGTTACGCTCTCGGTCGTGGAGATCTACCCCTACGTTCCCTATATCCAATACCTCCTGGCAGGTTCTATCGTTATGGCGATATTTGTTTCCGCCATGATCGGGGGAGGCATTATCTATATTGATGACAAAGCGCGGGGGCTCCATGAAGGTTATCTTGTTACGCCGATTTCGAAACTTGAACTGATCCTCGGCTTCAATCTGTCGGGGGCGGCCAAGGCGGTTTTGGCCGGGATCGTCCTGACCACCACGGGCTCCATCATCGCCGGAATACCCAATCCGCTGGAACCCGCCCGCATGGTCAAGCTTCTGCTGGTCATCGTCCTGACCGCCCTGGCCCTGATCAGCATGATGTTTTTTCTGATGGTCCGCGTCAATGACCCCCTGGTGCCGCGTGCCACTTTCGGCGTACTCAATACACTGCTGTACTTCCCCAGCGGCGCCGTCTACCCGATTTACGGATTCCCGCCTTGGATGCGCGTCATTGCCACGATTGATCCCATGACTTATGCCGTGCATGCGTTCAAGGCGCTGCTGCTCAAAAACACGGGAATCATGGCCATTGCCGTGGACCTGACTTTCCTGGCGTTGTTCACCCTAGTGATGGTGGTCGCTGAAACCGCCCTTTTCAAGCGCTCCCTCTAACCGCCCCTCTTGGCAATCCGGCCGCGCATCTAACATAATGAGGGGACTCGGGAGTATGCTTATACTCCTTGCTCCTGGGAGGAACCAGTCATGACTTTGCTTGACGCCACACCGCCCAAACCGCCTCGAAAAATTGGACGCTACATTCTGATTGCCTTGGTTATTATCATTGTCGGCGGCGCAGGCTACATCGTTCTTCGTAACTTTCCTGAGGAACGAGCCATCTCGCGCTTCTTCACAACGCTGGAGAAGGGTAACTACCGTGAGGCCTACCAGCTTTGGCAGCCCAGCAGTTCGTACTCTTACGCTGATTTCCTGCACGACTGGGGTGAGCACGGCGACTTCGGCAAGATCCACAGCTTCAAGATTCTGGGTTCGCAATCCAAGGGCGAAAAGACTGTCATTGTGACGGTCACCGTTAATGACGAGGAGCCCCCGCGCGACCTTTTGGTCGATCGCAAAACCAAAGGGCTTGCCTTCTCCCCTTTCTGAACGGTGTTCGCGCGAGCGCATACTGCGGATTCGTCCACGAATTTTCATGAGTCGAGTCTTCCCGAAGGCGTTTCGGGAACGTGCTGGAATGAGATGCATCATGAGGATCGTGTCAGGACTTCTTCAACCGCATCTTTTACTTGGTCGAAAGTCACAGAAAGTATGCACTCCGGCCGGGCGAATTGGTAACAACGATCACCCGGGCAAGGGTTGCAGTCGAAGGGGTTCTGCACCACGCGAGTGGCGGGGGTGGAACTTTGCCGAGGCCAGGGACCCCAGATGGGAGAACTGGAAGATCCGAAGATGACAACGGCTGGCCGGGCCAATGCTGCTGCCATGTGGGCGGGCCCGCCGTCATTCCCCACAAACAACCGTGCCCCCGCAAGCGCTGCGGCAAACTGCGCCAGGCTCACGCCCTCCAACCGCCGCAGGGACGCGCCCGACGCTTTCTGCACGGCCTCGAGCACCGGCGCTTCTCCGGGTCCGCAGGAGTATATGGGAGCGACACGGGCTTTGCTCTCCAAGTATTCACCCAACCGCGCGAATCCTTCCGGCGTCCATTCCTTGGTCTTGTACGAAGCGGGGGGATGGACGATGGCATAGGGTTGTCCCGAGCCGATCCCCAGACTCGCGCGTTTGGCGTCCCACCACGCCGCCTGTCCCGCCCCGGAGAAAATCTGGGCACGCGGAACTTCCTTCTGCGGCAGTCCCAAATAGAAAAACGCCGCGGCCTGATGTTCCGCCGTGTGCAGAGACGGTTGGTTTAAAATGGTCCGGGCGTCGGGAACCAGAATGTGGTAGAGGCGTGCGCGTCGAAAGTGTGCAAAGCCCACGCGGCAGGGGGCACCGCTCCAGCGCGCAAAATGCCGGCTGGTGGGACCGCCGTGCAGGTTCACGCAGAGAGAAAAGTCGCGGCTGCGAAGCCCACGAATGGCGGCCAGACGCGAGAGCAGTTTCCGCGCGCCGACCCCTTTTCCAGGAGTGAGAATTTCTTCCACCGCCGGGTTTCCCTGCAAGAGGTCGCAAAAGCGGGATTCGACCATAATGGAGATGCGCAAGTCGGGCCGCCACTCTTTGAGAAGCCGCAATGTCGGGGTCAGCAGAATGATGTCGCCAATGGACCTGAGGCGGAGAATGAGGATGCGCGCTCCGGCCGGGAGATCGGGAAGAAGGGAAGCCGGGTTCATACGTTGCCCCATGACGCGCTGCGTGCCGCCATCACTCCGCTTCAATCTTGGCGTCTTCGATGATCATGTCGGGGATATCGTCCTTGATGGGATAGACGCGCCGGCATTGGGCGCACTTCAGGCCCTGTCCGTCGGGGGTGAGCCGAACGGGCGCCTTACACGCCGGGCAAACCAGAATATCGAGTAGCTCTTGCGGTACGGCCATATATAACCTCCAATGGGTCCGAATCGAGCCCGGATTTCTTGCAAGGTCTTCCTGATTAACCCCGTGTCCCGCGTGTTACTCCTCGGTATGGGTGTTCTCCCAAGGCGCAATTTCCATCTGCAAAACGCAGGTTGCGTTGCGCCAGGAGGGCGGATCGATTTTCCAGACCGCCAGAATCGCGGAGCCCTGATACACCCGCTCGAATCCCAACTCGGATTGCGAAATCGTTTCAATCGGCACGATCCACCAGCAGGCTTGCGGGCGAGTCTCCAGCGTGATCTTGACACGTTGCCACTCGTCCACAAGCATCAACTTGGCAGAATCGATTTCACCGCGAAACTCCAACGCGCGGTGAACATCCTTCGCCAGAAAATATCGATCGTGGGCATCGGGAGCGAGAAGGTTCAGGACCAACTCGAGACCCAACGCCGTCCCGGTTGGGCAGGAGCGGTCGGTGTTAAGCAAAGAGCGGCATTCGATCTGCCAGTTCGAGCCTGCCACTTTGGAAGTCACGGTCTTGAGCGCGTCGACGCGCATCACGCAGCCGTCCAAGTGGACCTCGGTAGCACTCCGGAATTCGATGGCTGCTGCGGGGGCCTTGACAGGCGTGGCCTTCCACGCGCCTCGCGCGAGGGCTTCATTCTCCTCCAAGCGGAGAAACTCAAAGTCCTTGCAGCTTTTGGCGCTGGGAAAAACGTAGGTGCGAAAGGCATGCCGCGCATACCGGTCATAGCGCAGCAATGCATCCAGATGGGATTCTTTGCTGAGCACCTGATCATGGATGGAAGCAGGCCCTTCGCGCGGCGCTTGCTTGGAAGAAACGTGTTTCCGCACGAGCGCGTGGTAGGGCTCGGGCCGCCGCATGAGAGAGTTCACCAGCTCGACGTTGGCGGGCTGAAAGCGTAGGCTTGAAACCGTGGCGCCATCCGCGGGATGCAGCGTCATAGCAGAGATACCTTGCCGGATGAGTATCTCCTCCTGCCCATCCACATCATAATCGGTCGTCACAATCTCGGGTTGGGCGCTGGTGTCTCGGCCTTCCACACAATCGAGTTGGAACTCCGCCTGGATCAAGTGGCGAAGAATCGCACTGCGGAGATGCGGCGCGTAGAGCCCACCAAATACACCGTGCCAGTAAGGGTCATTGCACTGGGCAGCAAAAAGGTGAGTCTGCGCTTCCGCGAGCAATTTCGCCTGTTCCGTTCCACTTTCCACGGAGCGGCTCAGCGTCTGCAAGCGATGACTGACGCCCAGCGCCTGTTTCTGAATGCGATTGGATTCTTCGTACTTGGTCAGGAAGTTGCGCCACAGCCCTCCCCGCAAGAAGGCGCGGAAGCGCCCGCCATTCGGCATACGCTCACTCTCTTCCAAACAAGCTTTGAACTGCG
This sequence comes from uncultured Acidobacteriota bacterium, assembly GCA_963825395.1. Taxonomy (GTDB): domain Bacteria; phylum Acidobacteriota; class Terriglobia; order UBA7540; family UBA7540; genus Bog-366. The sequence goes on from CAWGTQ010000019.1 coordinate 19,826, forward strand.
CCGATGCCGTAGGCGGAAGGGACCACTCCATCATTTCCGCGTAAGAGGCCGTGGGCAGATAGATGCGTCCTACGGCCGCGTGGGAGCTGAGGTATTCCGCAATGGTGGTTGTCTCCAACCAATCCTGGCATCCCTCGAGAGCCTTCAGAAAGCGCTCCAGCCAGCCGTTCTTGTAAACATGGTCGTAAGTACCGGGCCAGACGCCGAACTTTTCGCAGTCATCGCCCATGGCGAAGAGGTTGTCGTGCTGGTTCATCCCTTCGCGCAGAATGCGCAACGTTTCCGACGGTTCCTGGAAGGGGATCGTGTAGCGAAGGGCTTTCGCGCTGGGCACCAAGCGCAGTGGAAAGCCGTCCTCTTCGGTCACGAAACTTCCGTGCAGTTGCCAGGGCTGGAGGCCGGCGGCGAGGAAGTGCGTATCGTCCAGAACCACGTACTCAACACCGGCTTGGGCTAGCGGACGGGGGAGCGTGGGCTCCCAAACCCGCTCCGCAATCCACGCCCCACGCGGCGCTGTGCCGAAGTGTTGGCGAAGGTAATCCGCCAGCTTGCGGACCTGCGCGATTTTATCGGGATCAGGAATAGCCGGCAGAATGGGCTCGTAATATCCCCCCCCGACCAATTCAATCTGGCCGCGCTCCGCGAGTTCACGAATTTGCTGAAAGTATTCGGGATGGCGCTTCTCCAACCACTCCAACAGGATTCCGGAAAAATGCAGGCTCAGGCGGATACGCGGATGTTCGTGCAGCGCGCGCACAAAGGGCCCATAGGATTTCTGGTAGGCATCTTCGATCACGTGATCGAAGTTTCCCACCGGCTGGTGCGAATGGATGACAAGAGCGAGAGAGACTTTACTCAATTTTGCTGCCCCCCGGGCGGTCAAGAGCACTTTGGAAAATCCTAGAATAGAATGGAACCTCGAATATTGTCAGTAACAAATAATTTATCGGCACGAGATACAAAATCCATTACCACCGAGAAAGTTACAGGATTGTTTCAATGCAACTTTATGACAGTGGCTGCACGTTTTCCAGGAGCCCGATCAACCTCACCTTTCCCTTCAAGCTTGAGCAATCTGGCCTGATTCTTGGGACCTGGGACCTGCTGCTGCGCCGTCTGTTTACTGTCGGCTATTCGCGGCCTCCAGTTGAACGCTCTTCTCCTTTCGTTTCAATAACATTCGAGGTTCGTGGCGACAACTTGCTTATTTTTCATCAACATTTAAGGCTCCAAGTGATTTTGACTTACATCAATTTATAACTTATTGGTTTTCAAACACATTCAAGGTAATACCTTCATTTTGAAGTCCTTTTTCCAGACTAGGCTAAGTTATGTTTAATAACGCCGTTATTTTCAATGGCGTGATTCCTTGCGACGACCAATGGAATCCCCCATTTCTTAGCTGAGTTGCTTTTGTTCATCAACATTCCAGGTTGACGAGAAGTTTTCACAGACTTCTCCTCCGCAGCTCAGTTCGGAGTCTCTCCCCGCGCGCTCGTACATCGCTAGAATTCCTCTGTTTCATACGGTTCTTAGCGGGCCCCACCCTTCTCCGCTAGGGCCTGCCCGGTCAACTTTCTCTGTGTTTTCCGTGTCTTATCAAAGCCTTCAACACATAAGGCACGAAGTTTCTCTGTGGCCGCCGTGTGAACTCTACGTCTGCCCCAGAGGATACGGCGACAGCGCCGCGCGTCGCGCCGATGGCCGTCGGCAAGGCGCACGGGTTCGTTGGCTTCTGAGCATCGCGGCGATGAAGGTCGAGCCAGGTGGGCGTCATGATGGGAGACTTTCGTAGTCAGAGCGCGGCGCCTAACCTTAGGTACGCTAGAAATCTATACTTGCGATACCTTTTTGTCAAGAGGCAAATTGTCTTGGTGTGCGGAAATCGTCACCCTCGAATCTCTCGAACCAGCCGTTCCCCGCAGGGGGCACTGGGTCAGTTTGATGGAGAGGTGGCTTTACGCCGCCATTTGGCGAGGTAAAGTCGCCGCTACAACATCAAATTGCCCAACCCCCCAAAGGGGAGCCGCAGACCCAGCCGCACCCAGACGTGGTAAGATTCGCGTCGCGGGAGTGGGATGCCCATTCAGCGAAACGGCCATCCAGTGGGCGCAGGAGGAAGCATGCTTGACCTCAAAGCGTTGCTGGCATATTGCGAATCGGAATTGGACGCGCTCGTGCATTGCTTGCGGCAAGCGGTGGAAATCGAATCACCCAGCCAGAACAAAGCGGCAATCGACCGCATGGCAACTTTTTTTGGGCAGGAATGCAGCAAGCGCGGCGCAAACGTCCAACTCCTGGGCCACCCCACGGCGGGTTCGGCCGTGGTGGCGGAGTTCTGGGAAGGGGCGCGCGGCCCGAAACCCATCCTCGTGCTGGGCCACCTGGACACCGTATGGGATACCGGCACATTGGTGGAGATGCCCTTTCAAGTGCGAGAGGGGCACGCCTACGGGCCGGGAATTTACGACATGAAATCCGGCATCGTCTGTGGCCTCTGGGCAGTGCAAGCCCTCGTCGCCTTGAAAATATCTCCCACTGGCCCCGTCCGCTTTTTCTTGAATGCGGATGAAGAGGTATCCAGCATCGCGTTTCGCGACGAGTTGCTGGCGGAGGCCAGCCGGGCCCGCGCGGTGCTGGTGCTGGAACCGGCCGCGGCTCAAGGGGCCCTCAAAACCTCTCGCAAAGGGGTGGGGGAGTTTCAGATCACGGTTCGTGGCCGGTCAGCTCACGCGGGAATCAATCCCTCGGGAGGCATCAATGCGATTTCCGAGTTGGCCCGCCAGATTCCTCGGATCGAAAAGTTCGCGCGTCCCCAGCGTGGGCTGACCGTCAATGTCGATGTTATCCAGGGCGGAACACGCGTGAACGTGATCCCGGAGCTTGCCGTGGCGCGCGTGGACGTGCGGGTGCCCACGGCACGAGACCGCGAGAAGATTGAAAAGCAAATGCGAGCGCTCGGGCCCATTCTTCCCGAGGCAAAACTGGAAATATCCGGCGGGGTCAACCGGCCTCCCCTGGAACGGAAGATGGCAAGCGCACTCTTCGAGAAGGCTTGCAAGTTGGGACGGCAGATGGGCCTGGAATTGAAGGAAGCAACAACCGGAGGAGGCTCCGACGGGAACTTTACCGCGGCTCTGGGAATTCCCACGCTCGACGGCCTGGGCGGGACCGGCGACGGAGCCCACGCCCGCCACGAGCACGTCATCCTCCGCGAATTGCCGCAGCGCGCGGCACTGCTGGCGGCGCTGATCGCGTCGATCTGACATGGGCTGCGCCGAAAGCGCCCTGGTGTTAGGTCGAGCAACAACCGCGGAGATTTGCCTCCAGCTAGGGATATCGTATTAATCGCCCGGGATCTTTCACCCGAGATCCTGCCCTCGATTGTAGCGACCCCCTGATTTGTTATGAGGACGTGAGCTGTCCATTTCTGACAGGTTAGAATGGAGGGGGATTCCAATCCAAGTCATAAAGGAGGATCGCATGGCTTCCATACCAGACAACGGGCTAATTCACCTCAGAAGTCCTTACTCAGTCCCAGAAACAATGATGCGGCTTGAGTCCGTCTTCCATGCCAAGAATCTCACGGTATTTGCGCGCGTCGATCACAGCGGCGAAGCCGAGAAGGTCGGCTTGACGATGCGCCCCACTCAGCTCATTATTTTCGGGAATCCGAAGTCTGGCACACCTCTGATGGTCGCCTCTCCCACTCTTGCTATTGATCTGCCGTTAAAAGCACTGATATGGGAAGACTCAGAGCGGAAGGTCTGGCTCACTTACAACAGCACTGACTATCTCAAGTGGCGGCACGAGATCCCTGACGAGTTGGTGAAAAACATCGGCATCGCCGGCGCAGTGCTTGAAAAGGCGGTAGGATAGCTCATTGCTGTAACCATCCTTCCGATTCCTGGAGGGGGCATACCGGATCTAAGAACCGAGGGCCATCGGGTGATGGCCGGCGATAATTCCAATATCGCTCGCGAACATCTTGCGAATGAACGCACATTCCTTGCTTGGGTGCGCACCGGCGTGGCGATTGTCGTCTTTGGTTTTGCCATAGGGCGATTCGCCATTGCCATCCGGCAATTCATGCAGTTTCAAGGTCACGAGTCGCGGACAGCGGGGCTTTCCGTTTGGTTCGGTACAGTTGCGATTATCGCCGGGGTGCTATTAACACTCGCCGGCTTGGTCCGCTACCGCCCCGCGCGTGTTCAGTTGGAATCACGAACATTCGAGCCCGCTGGTTTTGTTGTCAACGTCGTCGGTATTCTTTTGGCGTTGTTCGGCTTGGGGCTGGCTGGGTATCTGGTCTACATAGAACGGTACCTGTGAATTGCCGGTGCGATCGCTCCACAACAAAGCGGGAAGTGCGGTATTCAAGGTAACCGCGAAAGGGATCTGTTTTCGGGGGCCGAACTGGCAGGGTCCGCGCCAGGCGGCGTCCCTTAAGACCCGTATTTCTTCACCACATAGTTGGCCACTTCCTCTTCCAAGGCGGGATAAGTCATCCGCACCTCGTCTTGCAGCACGGTACTGAAATCAGAGGAAGGCATCTCCCTCAACATGCGGCGGACTTCCCCCATGCCGAAAACGTCGCGAATATATTCGAGCGCGGCCAAAGACTTGGCGTAAACCAGGGGGGCCTGATCAGCGGGCAAACTTACAAAAGACCCTTCCAGTGAGGAATAGGCAGGAATCTTCCCGGCGGCAAAGGCTCGCGCCAACTTGCTTCCCAGTGCTGCGGTGGTGGCACCATCCTCAAGCTGAGCCAACCCCTCGTTGAACCAAGTGGGGCAATGGCCCAAGGTGATCTGGCGGACAAAGGAATGCGTCAGTTCATGCTTCAGCACGCGCGCCAGGTCCGGCGTCATTTGGGCCAGACCAGAAACAGGAACGCGAATTTTCCCGTCATTCAGAGCTCCCACCCAGGAGGGAGTTCGGGTGATGTCGCGGAAGGCCTGATTGGGATAGAGAATAACGACGATGGCCTCCGAGGGGAAATAATCCAGGTCCAGCACTAGGTCCTGAAAGGATCCGTCCAGGCTATTCAAAATTTCGCCACTCAACTTTTCGTTCTGCTGGCCATCGTAGCGAAGCAGGAAGTGTTCGCTGCGCAATTCCGAATAAGTGCCGGAAACCTCCTGCTCGCGCTGCGCCCTCGCCACCGCTTCGCGCAATTGGGGATTGTCTTGAAGAGCAAGGGCCTTGTTCCACTCCGTAATGGCTTGGTCGAGATTCTCCATCCCGTAGTAGGCCGAACCCAACAGCACTAGGAAACTCCGCGACTGTGGATAACGGTCCGCCTCCGGCAACAGCAGATCGACGGCTTCCAGATAATGCTCCTGCTTCCACAGCAAATAACCGAGCGCCAGCGTCAGGCCCTGGTCGTGAGGCAGGTACTTGATCGCCTCGCGATATTTGATGATGGCTGCCTCCGGCTCACCCTTGCGCGTCAGAAAAACCGCCGCGGCCTGGAACCCCTGCTTGAGCTTGCGAAGGTTATCCGGTGTGGGGTTGTGGATGGCATCGTCCGTCAAATGCGTGAGGTAGACCTCGTCCACAGCATCGTCGCGGATGGCCGCCGACCCTTCCTCAATCGAGGAATCCCCGGGTGGCGTGAGCGGTAGGGGCACATCGCGATTCGGCCGCGGAGATACCTGTGCCGGCACCGCGGCCGCGGCGTCCGACTTCTCCACGTGGTCCACGATGGACTTCGAAACCGCGAATTCTCCCCCATCCGCTTCATAGTAAACTTGTCTCTCATCCTCTTTTGTAACCTGGCCAACAATCGTTTGCCCGTTTTTTAGATAGATAACATCCGCAAGCAGCAACGAGGGAAATAGGAGAAGGGCACACAACAACCCCTCGCCCCACGCTGCTTTCCCACGGGGCGCGAAGCGCTGCGGAACTTCAGGGCAACCTGCCATCCTGCTCGCATCATACAACAGGGCTCCGTACCACGTCGAGTTGAGGACGGCTAACTTCCGCGCTACAGTAAGCTGGGTGATTTATAAGGGGGGTGGTATGAGGCCTGTGGAAATTTCTCCTGACCAGATTTGCCGGATGGGCCGCAAGCTCGCCGTACCCGTGTTCTGTTTCCTCGTTTGCTCGCTTCTCGCCGCCCCCAGCACAGCGCAACAACGCTCCGAACCGCTCGAACTTCTGAAGCAATTGAACAGCGTCGCCTTGGATCCCACGCAAGTCTATGTGATCCGCGACGCCCACATTACGCGCGGTCGGATGAACCTATACTTTAATCGCGGCTTTGTCGCGTTCATGACGCCGGTGCAGGGCGAGGTCACAGGGGCTGTCTTCGCAGGTGAAGGTGAAGTTCTGATGATCCCGCCCGACCGAGCCGAGAAACGCAACCTTGCGCAGTTCACGGGGGCGCCCATCCTGGAGGAGAAAATCGATTTCGCTTACATGCGTTTCACGGACCAAACAGCCCAGGAATTGCTGGCAGCATCGCGCAAGCCTGATCCGGATGATCCCGAACAGCCTGGTCCTTTTGTAGAAGATTGGGTTGCCGTGACGCAAGCGGTGAACGTTGAAACCTCCGGGCGCATCCTCATGGATCTGCTCGGTGACCGCAACCTTCCTTATTTTTATGCGCAGGTGAAGGGAGAGAACCTTGGAATCTTCGATCTGATCGACGACGAGCGGCTGACAGAGCCCTTCTCCATCGGCTCATTGCGCAAGGTTGGTTCCCAAACCTTCACCGATATCTGGTGTTCCTTCCCAACGCACAGACTCGCAGGCCAACGCGGCTGCGCCCGTATACATTACGGCCAGGGCGCTGACATACGCCCTGGACGTTCGCATTCATCCCGACCACAGTATGGAGGGTCGAGCGGAGATTCAGCTCGAATCCCGTTCGGCGAAGGATCGCGTTATCTCGTTCGGGCTGTCACGCTGGCTCGCGGTCACGGGAGTCGAGGACGATCACGGGCGCAATATCACCGTGATCGGCGGTCCACCGCCAGACGGGGAGGCGGAGGAGCCGCGCGCTTACGACGGCGTCGAAATTGTGCTTCCCCACCCCTACCCGGTCGGCGACCGTTTTCGCTTGATTTTCAAGTATCATGGCAACGTTATCGCCAACGTCGGAAACGGAGTGCTGTACGTCGGTGCGCGAGGAAGCTGGTACCCCCATCTTGATCTCGGCCTTCCCAGCCAGTTCGACATGACCTTTCACTACCCGCGAAAGCTGGTGCTGGTGGCCACCGGCGCCTGCATTGAGGAGAAAACGTCAGTGGATTGGGCGGAGAGCCGGTGGCGGTCGGACGGCGTTTTTCGTGTGGCAGGCTTTAACCTGGGCTCTTACACCTCTGTTGAACGGCACGCCGGCAAGGCACTGGTTACGGTTTATGCCACGAGGGAGGCGGAAAGCTCGTTGGAGAAACTGCATGACGAGGACCATACCCCACCCATAGTGATTGCCGGGCCGCGCCAGGCGGTGATCACTCCGCTCTCCATGGAGCCGATGCCTCTCACACCCTCCGCCCTGCTAGGCAACGTCGCTGACACCGCCTCGCAGGCCGTGCAATATTATGCCAGCCTGTTTGGTCCCGATCCTTATCCCCGCTTGGCAATCTCGCAAGTGCCAGGGAACTTTGGACAAGGGTGGCCGGAACTTGTGTATCTCCCCACTCTTTCCTTCCTTCCCAAAACCGAACGGTCCGAGCTGGGCTCGAAGAAGGAAGGGAGTGACCAGCTAGGGCCGGGTATGATCGCACATGAGATTGCTCATCAGTGGTGGGGCAATCTCCTGGGTTGGCAAACCTACCATGACCAATGGCTTTCGGAAGGGCTGGCCACTTACGCGGCGGCCCTTTTCCTGGCGCAGGGCAAGGACGGCAGCCGCCAGTTCCGCGATCTTTTGCATCGCTACAAGGATGATTTGCTGGCCAAAACCGGAGGGGGCGCAACCGTTGAATCGGGCGGCCCCATTTGGCTCGGGCAAAGGCTTTCCAGCTCTCTCGATCCGGAGGGATATTCCACGATTGTTTACAAGAAGGCTTGCTGGGTTCTTCATATGCTGCGGGAATTAATGGCCGATCCCAAGTCAGGTTCAGACGCCCGCTTTTTCCGCATGTTGCGCGACTTTATCACCCGTTATCAAGGTCAGTCCGTCTCCACCGAAGATTTCATCCAGCACGCAGAAAGGTACATGACCCCGGAAATTGATCTGGAAAATAACCGCAAGCTCGATTGGTTTTTTAACGAGTGGGTCTACGACACGGGCATTCCAGCTTACACTCTCAAGACAGAGGGTCGCGCGCTTGCCACCGGTCAATATGTTGTTCAAGGGGCCATTACGCAAAGCGATGTTCCCGAAGATTTTGAGATGCCGGTGGGTGTGGTCGCTGTTTATGCCAAGGACAAGAGGGTCACGCTGGGGCGGGTGGTGGTGGGCGCGAGCGAATCTCACTTCAAGTTCATCGCCCCGCGAAAACCCCTGCGCGTGATGATTGATGAGGATGATTTGCTGGCCGTGGTGCGCTAAGGGATTATCCGGGCGGCCAGTGAAAGGAGCGGCCTCCCAGCACGTGGACATGCAGGTGGAACACGGATTGCCCCGCCCATGCGCCGTTGTTGATCACGGTGCGGTAGCCCTTGGATTCCAGTCCGCGCTCACGTGCCAGTTGAGCTGCCACTAGAAGAAGATGGCCCAGTAACCCTTCGTCTTCGGCGAGGGCCTCCCGCAGCGACGATAAGTGCTTGCGGGGAAGCACCAGCAGGTGGACGGGCGCTTGTGGATGAATGTCTTCAATAGCCACGGCGCGTTCGTCCTCATGAACGATTTTGGCGGCGGCCTGGTTGTTGATGATCCGGCAGAAGAGGCAATCCACGATTAGTTCACCCTGACCACAAAAGTCTCCGTCGCCAAATTTGCGCTGCGAAGCTTTCCCGCCAATTCGCGCGCCGCGACCTCGGAACTTTCTTGCCCCACGCGCACACGGTAGAACAGGCCGTCGCCGCGGTCGAAACTTACGATAACCACCGGCCCATAGGTCGGCTCAATCAGGGCCTTCAAACGCCCGGCATTGGCGGGGTCGAGAAATGCGCCCACCTGCACGGCAAAGATCCCGGGCTCGGAAGTCGAGCCGAGTCCCAAGATTTCCAGCCGCACCCGCGCAATTCCGGACATCCCCATGGCCTGCGCCGCGGCATAAGAGAGATCGATAATACGACCCTCCACAAACGGCCCGCGGTCATTGATCCGCACGTCCACGTCGCGGCCGTTTTCGACGTCGTGGACGCGCACCTGGGTGCCAAACGGCAAGGTGCGGTGCGCCGCCGTCATATCGTACATATTGTAAATCTCGCCGCTCGCGGCGCGACGTCCGTGATAGGGATGGCCGTACCAGGAAGCGATGCCCTCTTCCCCCTGAATGATGGGCGCCGACGGACCCGCCGGGGCGCGCAGGGACGGTGGCGATGTGATGGGAGCAGGCGGCGGGGGTATGCTTCGAGCAGAAGGAGCAGTCGCTTTGTGGTGATGCAGGCAGCTCGCAGCGCAGAGAAGCACCGCCACCGCCACGCCGATCCGGGCGTTCGGGGAATGCAATCGCACGAGCGGTCCTTCCTGGACATGACTCAGCACGGGATCAAGGTTTTGGTTTTTCCAATCGCTCGGCTAATTTCGCCAGGCGGTCTGCGGTCTTTCGCAGGAACTCCGCCGTTTCCTGGCGAGTTTGGGGAGGAATTTCCTTATCAAGATACTTCCTCAACTTGTCGAGTTCGCGATCGAGAGCGCGCCCTGCATCTTCGAATTTCATGACCCTGCTCCAACCCAATAATGGTTATTCTAGCCAAGCTGCAGGCGCGCTACAAATGAAATTCCTGAAGGCTGAGAACGTCAGATATAATTTAGCTTTGCGGTCAGAAGAGAAGGCACACGAATGCCCCTACCTCGAAAACTATGGTTCCAATGGCAGCGGCTCAAGAAGACATTCACCTCATCCTGGGGAGCGCAGGAGACCGCGCCCACCAGTACGGTCCGTATGTGCCCGCACTGCCGGGCCTTGATCGACCGCGATGCCAAGGTGTGCCCGCTCTGCGGCGAGGCGACCGGCCCCGTGCGCGCCCGCGGCAGCAGCACGCCCGGCCGCATCATGGGCGTGATCCCCATTCCCACCACCGCCAGCTCCGTGGTGGTTGTGGCCAACGTCGCGCTCTATGCCATCTCCTGGTATATGACGCAGAATACGGAGGCCGCGCAGTTGTATGGAGCGCCCTCCATGGGTGGCATCAGCACCGAAGTGCTGGTGCGGCTCGGCGCCAAAGCTCCTTATATCCTGGCCGGTCAATGGTGGCGGCTGGTGACGGCTATTTTCCTGCACGCCGGCCTGCTCCACATCGGAATGAACATGTGGTGTCTGGTTGATCTGGGACCGGAAGTGGAATCACTTTTCAGCACCACCAAATTCACGGTGCTCTACCTGGTGACGGGGGTCGTGGGATTCGCGCTGAGCCTTTGGTGGTCCCCCTTCGGAGTCTCGGTGGGAGCGTCCGGCGCCATCATGGGACTCATTGGAATTTTAATCGGCGCGAGCTTTCATCACGGACATCTCGGAAAAGAATATCGCAGCCAACTCTGGCGATGGGTGATCTACATCGCAATTTTTGGCATCTTTTTCCACATTGATAACGCCGCGCATTTTGGTGGGTTGGCGAGCGGCTTCGCGCTCGGCTACTTGGTCCCCGAGGGTGAACCCGCTACGCGTCCGAGCGAGAACCTCTGGAATGCGCTGGCGCTGCTTTCCGTGTTGGTCATTGGCGCCTCATTCGTGCTGATGGCCCTGCAACTTTCCCATTGACGATTGTCGATTGATGATTTTCGATTGCCCAAACGTGCGTTCCCAAATTTCCGTTGGAGGATCAATCGTTAAGGGTTTTGAGGCTTTTCAATCGTCTATCAACAATCATAGCGGCAGCTCCGCCTTCGCACTCGAGATAAATGGCAGCGCGGCAACTTCCGCCGAAACGCCGGAAGCGAAGCTGAGTTTAGCGCCTGGCTCGGAGAACTCGCGGCGCACATACGCGAGGGCGATCGTTTTGCCGAGCGTGGGGGATAGGCAGGAACTGGTGATTTCTGCCACTTCCCTTCCTTCTACTGCGGCCTTGTCGCCGGGCTCAGGTGATTGCCGGGTTTCCACGACCAAACCCATTAGTTTCCAGTTCACATGGCCCCGGCTGCGGGCGCGCTCCACAATTTCCTGCCCGATATAGCAACCTTTGTTGAAGCTGAGCGCATTCAAAACGCCCGCTTCGAGGGGAATCACGTCTTCGCCTAATTCCGTCCCGTAGCGCGGAATGCCGGCCTCGATACGCAGGCTTTCCAGCGCCTCCCAGCCACAGGGGAGCATGTCGTAAGTCGGTGCCTGGCCACAAGCTGCGCCCCAAACGGCTTCCATCCCCGCGGCCTTCACCCACACTTCGTAGCCTTCCTCACCTGTGCTCGAGGCGTGAACCACCCGGATGGGGAAGCCCGCGTAGTTCGAGGCAAAGTGGTCAAACTCCTTCATCTCCGGCAGGTCGATGTGTAGAGTCTTCTCCAGCAGCCCCCGTGCCCGCACCCCCTGGAACGCCACCGCATAAAGATCGAGCAGTTCGATTTCAACCTGGTCGGCAATAATGTAGCGGCGAAAACTATGGATGGCTTTCTCGCGCAGGTCAGCATCGGTGTCAACCAGGAAGCAGTCCTCGGCGCAGTACAAGCGCATGTCAACCACGATGTGCCCTTGCGCGTTGAGGAGCATGGCATACGTGCCCTGGCCAGGCGTAAGTTTCTTGACGTCGTTGCTGACCAACCGCTGGAGCAGGCGCGCGTGGTCGCGACCCTTCATCCGGAACTTGCCGCGGAAGGAGAAATCGAAAAGTCCAGAGGCGCTGCGCACGGCGCGGTTCTCAGCAGCGGGATCGGTGAAACGCGCGGGAACCATCGCACCGTGGTACTCTGCGAGCGCGGCTCCCTGCGACGAGTGATAGTCGTTAATGGGAGAGGAAGTCATTGACGATTTTCCATTGATAATTCTCGATTTACAACACGCAAATTCTTAAATCGTCAATCGACAATCGTCAATTTAAAAGAATCCCAGCTGCAGCTTGGCGGCTTCTGACATCATGTTTTTATCCCAGGTCGGTTCCCACACTACATCCACTTTGACGTTCTTTACCCCCGGAATCACCGTAATCTTGTCCTCCACCTCGCCGGGAAGCGTGCCGGCGGCAGGACAGCCGGGCGAGGTCAAGGTCATCTTCACATAAACGTCGCCGGTGGGTTCCACCTTCACATCGTAGATCAGACCGAGGTCATAGATGTTTACAGGGATTTCCGGGTCGTAGCAGGTGCGCACTCTCTCGATGATCTTGTCGTGAAGCGCCACGACTTCAGAAACATTGAGCGTGGTCTGCGCAGGCAATGATGCAGGTGAAGTGTTTTCAGCCATAGTCTGTTTCCTTAAGACGAAACTCGAAATTCGAAACTCGCCGCGATTTTCGAGTTTCTAACTCTACTCCGAGCTGACAACGGCCGGACTGCCCTCAAGCGCGCTGTGCAGCGTGTGCCAGGCAAGCGAGGCGCACTTGACGCGCACGGGAAATTCGGAGACGCCCGAAAAAACCGCCAGCTTGCCGAGGGCGGGCGCATCGGGGGATTTCACGGAGCGGCCGGTTACCAAGTTATGAAATGCTTCGAAAAGGGCTTCGGCTTCGGCGCGGGTTTTGCCTTTCAGCGTCTCCGTCAGGATCGACGCGGACGCCGTAGAAATAGCGCAACCGGAACCCTGAAAGCTGATGTCCGCAATGCGATCGTCCACCAAGTGCAAGTAGATGGTGACCTTGTCACCGCACAGAGGGTTGTAGCCATTGGCGTGATGGTCAGCATTCTCGATTGCGTGGAAATTCCGCGGCCGCTTGGCGTGATCGAGGATGACCTCTTGATAAAGGTTGTTCAGTTCCGACATAGGTTTCAAGCTCTCAGCACTCAGCTATCAGCTTTCAGCTCGTTCTTCAGCTGATGGCTGAAAGCCGACCGGATTTCTTACGCAAACATCGCCTTGACGTGCTCAATGCCCGCCGCCAAGGCGTTAATCTCTTGCTTGGTGTTGTAAAACGCCAAGGAGGCTCGCACCGTGGCGGGCACGCCGAAGCGCTCCATCACCGGCTGCGCGCAGTGATGGCCCGTGCGCACGGCGATGCCTTCTTGATCCAGCACCGTGCCAACATCATGCGGGTGGATTCCCTCCAACATGAAGGAGAGAACGCCGGCTTTCTCGCGCGCCGTGCCGATCAGGCGCACACCCGGAATCTGGCCAATGGCCTCCGTAGCGTAGGTCAGCAGCGCATGTTCGTAGGAAGAGATATTCTCCATTCCAATACGAGTGAGGTAGTCGAGAGCGGCGCCCCACCCGATTGCCGCCGCGATGTTGGGCGTTCCAGCCTCGAATTTGTTCGGGATGTGGTTATAAATGGTCTTCTCAAAGGTGACGGAAAGAATCATGTCACCACCGCCCTGGTAGGGAGGCATGGATTCGAGCAGGCTTGCCTTCCCATATAGGGCGCCGATGCCCGTCGGCCCAAAGAGCTTGTGGCCCGATATCGCGTAGAAATCGCAGTCCAGTGCGCGCACGTCAATTTTCATGTGGGGCGCGGCCTGGGCGCCATCGATGAGCACCGGGATATTCCGCGCATGCGCCATTTCCACAATCTGTTTGACCGGATTGATGGTGCCGAGCGCATTGGAAACGTGGGCGACGCTCACCAAACGCGTGTGATCGTTGATGAGTTTTTCAAATTGATCTAAAATCAGTTCGCCACGGTCGTTCATGGGGCCGACGCGCAGGCGGCAACCCTTTTCCTCACACAGCATCTGCCAGGGAACAATGTTCGAGTGATGTTCCATCGCGGTGATCAGGATCTCGTCGCCGGCGCCGATGTGCTGGCGTCCGTAGGTCTGTGCCACCAGATTGATTCCTTCCGTCGAGCCGCGCACATAGACAATTTCGCGCGGCTCAGCGGCGTTCAGGAACCTTTGGAGCTTGACGCGTGCGTCTTCGTAAGCCTGTGTGGAGCGCTCGCTGAGCAGGTAAACGCCCCGGTGGATGTTGGCGCAATCCTGCAAGTAAAAGCGCAGCAGGGCGTCGATGACCACCTGCGGCTTCTGGCTGGTCGCCGCGTTATCAAGATAAACCAGCGGTTTGCCGTGGACCTTTTGCTTGAGAATGGGAAAGTCCTCGCGGATTTTCCGCACGTCGAAACCGGGTGCCAGCACCTCGCGCGGCGGGGCCTGGACTAAATTACGTGTTGTGGCCATCAAATCTCCTACCATTGGCGATTGGTGATTGACGAATTCCAATCGTCCCGCCCTTCAATCGTCAATCCCCTCAATCCTCAATCGTCCACCGTCAATTTCTTCAGTCACCAAGCATCAATTCTTTGCGAGCCTCGCATACAACCGCTCCGCGAGCCGCTCGCGCAGAGGTTGGAACTTGATGCGCTCCATAACGTCGTTGGCGAAAGCGTAGGTGAGCAGCTTTTTCGCCTCTTGCAGGGCAATGCCGCGGGAGCGCAGATAAAAAACCGTCTCGGGATCAATCTGGCCGACCGTGGCGCCGTGCGTGCATTTCACATCGTCGGCAAAAATTTCCAGTTGCGGTTTGGTGTTGATGATCGCGTCCTCGGAAAGCAGCAGGTTCTTGTTGCTCTGCTTGGAATCGGTTTTTTGCGCGTCGGGACGGACAATGATCCTGCCGTTGAAGACTCCCTGCGATTTACCATCCAGCACGCCCTTGTAAACCTCGCGGCTTGAGCAGTGTGCCTTGGCGTGGTCGATGATAGTGTGGTTGTCCACGTGCTGCCGACCGGTGATCACATAGAGGCCGTGCAATAGGGACTCCGCGCCTTCACCACCCAGCACCGTCTGAACTTCCTCGCGCGTAAGAGCACCGCCCAGTTGGACGGAGTGCGTCGTCACGCTCGAAGAACGCCCTTGCTGCACTTGCACGCGCGCGTAATGGAACGCCGCGTCGCTTTCCTGCTGCACCTTACAATAGTCCACCAGCGCGCCCTCACCCGCCACAATCTCAGTGACCGTGTTAGTGAAAGTCGTGTCTTCCTCAAGGCTGAAGAAGGTTTCGATAATGCTTGCTTGGCCGGTGTCACCCACGAGGATCAAATTGCGCGGGTGCGAGACGGTTTCCCGGCCGCCGCCATGGGAAATCTGCAAGATGTGCAACGGCTTCTGGAGCACCGTGCCCTTGGGAACTTCAACAAAAGCTCCGTCCTCAAAAAATGCGGTGTTGAGCGCGACGAAGGCATGAGTGGGCGCCTTTGCGTAGCGCCCCAAGTGCCGCTCCAGCAGCACGCCGTGGTTTTTCCAAGCGGAGGCCAAGCTGCCTGCCCTCAGTCCTTCGGGAACCTCCCGCAATTTCGAGATCTCGGGAAGGTAACAGCCGTTAAGAAACGTCAGGCGGCTACAACCCAAATCGGCCAATGGCAGGCGCTCAATCTTTTGCCGAAGCTCTTCCGTCAACTTTGCGCGCGCCGGCACAAACGGGGCGGACGCCAGCGCCGAGACGTTCGTATAAAGCCACTCCTCGTCGTGAGTGGTGGGAAAACCGAGTTCGGCAAAATTCCCGATGGCCGCATGGCGAAGCTTGGACAACCACGCCGGCGCATTCTCATTTAGGGCGCTCTCCAAGCGGGTAAAGCTTGAAAGGTAGGTTCCTTCTTGTCCCTTAAGCGTATTCATCAAATCCCGGATCCCTTTCCTAATGTCGAAGCCCTTTCCACGTCGCACGAACAAGGCAAAAAGCAAAGCGCAAAAGTCAAAAGTGCAAGTCCAATCATTCCTAAATTCATCCCGCACCGCGCAGAAAAGACCCACCACAGAACGCACAGAGGTCACAGAGAAAGACACTTCTGATTGCGTGGGCAGATATTACTGTTCCTTCTTTGCCCGCCGAAGGCTTTTTCTCCGTCGGTTCTTCGTGGCCTCTGTGGCGAAGCGTTGACTTTTGCCCTGTCCTCTTATCATTGCACGGCCACGCCGTCCTCAATGGATTCGTCCAGCCATCCATAGCCTTTTTCTTCCAGCTCCAAGGCCAGTTCCTTGCCACCGGACTTGACGATGCGTCCATTGGAGAGCACGTGGACAAAGTCCGGAACAATGTAGTTGAGCAGGCGCTGGTAGTGCGTCACCACGATGGCGGCGCGGTCGGGTGCGCGTAGAGCGTTCACGCCGGTAGCCACGACTCTGAGGGCATCAATGTCAAGACCAGAGTCGGTCTCGTCCAGAATGGAGAGCTTCGGTTCGAGCACTGCCATCTGGAAAATCTCATTGCGCTTCTTTTCACCGCCGGAAAATCCTTCGTTCACGGAGCGCGACATCAGGCTCTCGTCCATTTCCAGCAGCTTCATCTTGCCGCGCACAAGGGTGAGGAAATCCATGGCATCGTATTCCTCAAGGCCACGATGTTTGCGGATGGCATTGAGCGCGGCCCGCAGAAAATAGGTGTTCGAGACGCCCGGAATTTCCACGGGGTACTGGAAGGCGAGAAAGATGCCTTCCCGGGCGCGCTCTTCCGGCGACATCTCGAGCAAATCTTTGCCCTCAAACGTCACCTCACCACCCGTAACCGCGTAAAGTTCGCGGCCCGCCAGCACTTGCGCCAGCGTGGATTTGCCGGAGCCGTTCGGCCCCATGATGGCATGCACCTCGCCCACGTTCACTTGCAGATCAATACCGCGCAGGATTTCCTTGTCTCCAACCTTGGCTTGCAGATTCTTAATCGTTAGCATTCATTGCTCCGTAGTCGTAAATCGAAATTCGAAAATCGCACTAATCGCGAAAAATACTCCACGGGTCAGCAGCCCCCGTGCCAGAAGAGATTTAACACAGAGGGCACGGAGATGCTCATTCTCGTTGCCGCCAGCACCTGCGATTCAGCCTCACAGAATTCACAATTCTTCCAGGTGTCGTGGGTGCTTACGCCGCCCGCCTACTCTCGTTGTTCAATCCAAAATCGCCAATCACAAATCGCAAATGATTCACGCTTTTCCCCGCATCCCGTCGACGCTCATCTTGCCGGCGCCGCGTACCGCTAAATAAAGATAAAAGAAGCAGTAAAGCACTGCTGGCTCACCGTGATTCACGATGGGCCAGAAGCCCCCCGGAAAGTGCGCCTTGAAATAAGCCACTGCCATCTCACCGCAAAGGACAAATGCCACCGGCCGAGTAAAGAGTCCCAAGGCGATGAACACTCCTCCGCCAACCTCCAGTATTCCCGCCGTTAGCATCCACGGATTGTGGAGCATGGGATGTCCTCCAAAAGCCCCAAAAAGCTTCATCGCGCCGTGGCAGGCGAACAGAAACGCGAATACCACTCGAGTCACTGCAAAAATGAGATCCTGGGGTTTGGACATGCTCGGAGTCCCTTTCAGAATTCACAATTCCGAATTACCCAACGCTGCCTTCCAGGCTCACGCCCAGCAGCTTCTGTGCTTCGACGGCGAATTCCATGGGCAGCTCGCGGAACACCTGCTTGCAGAAGCCGTTGACGATGATGCCCACGGCGTCTTCGGTGGAAATTCCGCGCTGGCGGCAGTAGAAAATCTGGTCCTCGCCGATCTTGGAGGTTGAAGCCTCATGCTCGACGGTAGCCGTCGAGTTCTTGACTTCGAGATATGGGAACGTGTGGGCGCCGCACTTGTCACCAATCAGCAGGGAATCGCACTGCGAGTAATTGCGGGCGTTGGCCGCGCCCTTCAGGATGCGCACCGCGCCGCGATAGCTGTTCTGGCCGCGCCCGGCGCTGATTCCTTTCGAGACAATCGTGCTCTTGGTGTTTTTGCCGATGTGAATCATCTTGGTGCCGGTGTCAGCCTGCTGGTAGTTGTTGACCACCGCGACGGAGTAGAACTCACCCACGGAGTTGTCGCCCTGGAGGATGCAGCTTGGATACTTCCAGGTAATGGCCGAGCCGGTCTCAACCTGCGTCCAGGAAATCTTGGAATTCACCCCCGCGCACTTGCCCCGCTTGGTCACAAAGTTGTAAATGCCGCCCTTGCCGTTCTTGTCGCCGGGATACCAGTTTTGGACGGTGGAATATTTCACCGTGGCGTTGTCTAGAGCCACAAGCTCCACCACGGCGGCGTGGAGCTGATTCTCATCGCGCATGGGGGCTGTGCAGCCCTCGAGATAGCTGACGTATGCTCCCGCATCCGCGACAATCAAGGTGCGTTCAAACTGGCCGGTGTCCTTGGCGTTGATGCGGAAATAGGTGGAGAGCTCCATCGGGCAGCGCACGCCCTTAGGGACGTACGCGAAGGACCCATCGCTAAATACGGCCGAATTCAGCGTAGCGTAAAAGTTGTCGGTGTAGGGAACCACGGAGCCCAGGTACTTGCGCACCAGCTCGGGATGCTCGTGCACCGCTTCCGAGAAGGAACAGAAAATGATGCCCAACTCGGCAAGCTTCGCCTTGAAAGTTGTGCCCACGGAGACGCTGTCAAAAACCGCGTCCACCGCCACGCCCGCCAACAACTCGCGCTCCTTAAGTGGAATGCCGAGCTTTTCGTATGTCTTCAGCAACTCGGGGTCGATATCATCGAGGCTCTTCGGGCCCGAACCCGCCTTTTTCGGGGCGGAATAATACCGGATGGCCTGGTAATCGATGGGAGGGAACTTCACGTTCGCCCACGTTGGCTCCTGCATTTTCAGCCAGTGGCGATAAGACTTCAGCCGCCATTCCAGCAACCATTCGGGTTCGCCCTTCTTGGCGGAGATCAGACGAATAACGTCCTCGTTCAACCCCGGCGCAACGGTTTCTTGTTCAATGTCGGTAACGAAACCGTATTTGTATTCCTGCGTTGCCAGAATTTCGAGGTCGGTTTGAGGTGTTGCCATTAAGATTCCCTCCTAATTAATCCCCATTAACAAGCAAAGAATTGACGATTGCCGATCGTCGATTGGCGATTGCCACAATCCAATCGTCAGTATCTATAACTCTCCATCGTCAATCCCAAATCCAAAATTCCTTCAATCGACCATCAGCAGTTCTTTCAATCGTCAATCGACAATTCTTATGCTGCTGCCGTTCCGCCCATCTCCCGCAGGCGCTTGACGGTTTCCACCACGCGACCGAGGCAGTAATCGATTTCCTCTTCCGTCGTGAAACGGCCCAGTCCGAATCGAAGCGGGGTGTTCGCCACCTCATCCGAGACGCCCAGTGCTTGCAACACATAGGAGGGCTCGGGAGACCCGGAACTGCAAGCTGAGCCCGACGACAGCGCGACGTCACTCAATGCCGCCATCAGGGTGGCGAGATCGACGCCGGAAAAGCTCACGTTGAGATTGTTCGGCAACCGGTGCTCAAGACTGCCATTGATGTGAATGTCCTCGAGAGCCGCAAGCAGCCCGTCTTTGAGCCGGTCGCGCAGAGCCGCCAGGCGCCCCGATTCCTCCGGCATCTCCTGGCGGCAAATCTCGCATGCTTTGCCCAGGCCCACAATCCCCGGCACATTCAGCGTTCCGGGGCGCAGCCCGCCCTCATGGCCGCCACCATCCGTGATAGGTGTGAGCTCCACCGGCGTGCCGCGCCGCCGCACGTAAAGCGCTCCTATGCCTTTGGGCGCGTACATCTTGTGCCCGGCGATGGAAAGCAGATCGATCTGCATGGCCTCAACGTCCAGCGGAATCTTGCCCGTGGCCTGCGCCGCGTCGGTGTGAAACAGCACCCTCCGCTCGTGGCACAACCGGCCGATTTCCGCCAGGGGTTGCAGCACCCCAATCTCGTTATTCGCTGCCATGATGCTTACGAGTAAAGTCTTTGCAGTAAAGGCTTGCTTCAGATCGTCAAGGTCCACCAAACCATCCGGCCGCAAAGGCGCGTAAGTTACGCTAAAGCCTTCCTGCGCAAGCCGTTTGGTGGAATCGAGGACGGCTTTGTGCTCCGTGGCCATGGTGATGATATGGCCGCCACGGTCACAATAGCGGTGCGCCACTCCCTTGACGGCCATGTTATCGGACTCGCTTGCCCCCGACGTGAAGACGATCTCCTTGGGGCTGGCGTTAATCAGATTCGCCACCTGCTTGCGCGCGTTCTCCACCGCCGTGGCCGCCGCCCAGCCAAATTTGTGGTTGCGGCTGGCAGGGTTGCCAAAGGTCTCAGTGAAGAAAGGCAGCATCGCTTCGACGACGCGCGGGTCCACGGGGGTTGTGGCGTGGTAATCGAGGTAAACAGGAAGCTTCACAACAGGCCTCCCTCGATTTGCACCAAGCCGGTGGTGTCGCTCGCGAGACTCGACATCGTCACAGCGCTCAGGGCCTTCACCAGCGACTCATTCACCTTTTGCAGGGGCTCGCGAACCGTGCAGCGGGTCATCTGGCCGCACTCGCGCTTGTCGGTCACACAACTGGTAATGAAGAGAGGCCCTTCAATGGCACGAATCACCTCAAACGCTGAAATCTCCCTGGGGTGGCGCGCCAACGCGTAGCCGCCGTTGGTCCCGTGTTGGGAAACGAGGAGGCCGTTCTTTGCGAGTTTCTGAAGTATCTTGGCGAGCAATTCGGTCGGAATTCCGTAGGTGCGGGCGATTTCCTTGGCACTACAAGCCGCGGACAACGGCTGCTCAGCCAAATGCCTTACGGCAATCAATCCGTAATCCGCCTTCTTGGATAGTTTCAGCATAGCTATATCCGACTAATATAGTCGCATATAGAATGCCACTCCCAACGAACCTTGTCAAGTGTATCGTGATAGTCGGGTGAGGCACGATTGGCAAGGGGGGCAGGGGTCCCGCAGCTGGGGTCGAAAATTAGGACTGGCTGGGGGGAATGAACACCAAGCGGTGGTTAACTGCAAAGGCACGAATAAGAGCGGGATGTAGTTGAGTTCTCATAGAGTTGCAAAGAGAGTGAATCTGCTCTGATCGCGCTCTTGTGCTTCAATGTAGCGAGCGTCTTCGCGGGCGACGCGCGCGTTGGCCCGTTGGGTTGATTGTAACTAGAGCGTTTCCATTTATTATGTATCGTATTGGGCGCTAAAAAAGAAGCCTTTGCAATCGGCGGTGGAAATCGAGTTAAAGGCGGCCTTGGCCGCCCGTAGTAGTTCGTTTTCGGTGCGCGCAGCGTGCGTGCGCAGGACCTGTTTGATCTTGCTCCACATGGGCTCGATGGGGTTGAAGTCCGGCGAGTACGGCGGCAGATAGAGCAGGCGCGCGCGGGTGGCTTCGAGGGCCTCACGCACACCCCGGATCTTATGCGTGCTCAGGTTGTCCAGGATCACCACGTCGCCGGGACGTAGGGTGGGGGCCAATCCTTGCCGGACCCAGGCCAAAAACATCTCGCCGTTCATCGGGCCACTAAACAACCATGGGGCGCAAGGACCTCCCAGGCGGATGCCAGAGATCAGCGTGCTGGTCTGATAGTGCCCGTGCGGAACACGCGCTAGCAGTCTTTGGCCGCCCAAGGCACGGCCCCGCAGCCGAGTCATTTTGGTGTTCGCTCCGCTTTCGTCCACAAATACCAGAGCGGCCACCGGTTCGTCGGCCAACTGCTCATGCCAGCCGGCCCTTCTTTCCGCCACGTCGGGTCGGTCGCGTTCGGCGGCGGCCAGAGTTTTTTTTAAACCTCCAGCCCAGCCGCCGCAACCAGAGATCCATCGTGGAGGTGCGGAAAGGGCGGTCCAAACGGGCACCCAACTCGGCCAGGGTGGCATCCGGCTGCGCTGCTAAGAGGGCGCGCAACCGCTGCTTCCGCTCTTCGGTGAGCAGCGTCTTGCGCCCACACCGATGCGTCTGGGGCTCCAGCGTGCGGCGTTGCCGAAACTGCTGGCGCACGCGGCGCACCGCCGCCACACAGAAGCCCGCAAACCGCGCGATCTCCTGCGTACTCTTGCCCTGCTCGTATAGTTCCAGAATGCGCTTGCGGAGGGGAACAGGTATGGCTCGCATGCCTCCACTCTGCCACAAGCCTTAGCTTTTTGCAAGCTACATTATTTATGGAAATGCTCTAGCTCTGATCCGAACGTTTTGTTGAAATCAGCAACCGCCACTGGGAGCTTATTTTCTCGTGCAGCTAATCCGCCAGATGGACCCCGAACCGTCGTCGGTCACCAGCAGCGAGCCGTCGGGAGCAACGGTGACGCCTACGGGGCGCCCCCAAACGTGTCCATTGTCAACGACAAATCCCGTCATGAAGTCCTCATATTCACCGCTCGCGTGACCAGTCTGATGCAGCGGTACACGTATTACTTCATAACCCACGCGCACCGAGCGATTCCAGGATCCATGTTCGCAGGCAAAGATATCGCCTTGATAGTCCGCCGGGAATTGTTTGCCTTCATAGAAAGTCATCTCCAGCGAGGCATTGTGGGGATTAAGGATCACATCAGGTGTGATAACTTTGTCTTTCAACTCGGGATGCTTGCCCTCGTGTCGCGGGTCCTGGTGGCCACCCATATACCACCACGGCCAGCCGTAAAAGCCGCCTTCCTGGACATGGGTGATGTAGTCCGGAACCAGATTGTCCCCCAGGGCGTCGCGTTCGTTCACCGAACACCACAACTCGTCTCGTCTTCGGATTGATCGCCATCCCGACACAATTCCGGATCCCGTAGGCGTAAATTCGCATCGCCGAACCGTCTGGATTGAACTCGAGAACATCCGCTCGATTCTTTTCCCCGGTGTGCGTATCGGGATCGTCCACATTCGAGGCCGAACCCACGGAGACGAACATTTTCTTGCCATCGGGCGTGAACTGAATGTCGCGCGTCCAATGGCCGTTGCCGTGAGGCAGATCGGCAATATGTTCCGCGGGGCCGCGCGCTTTCAAGTCCCCGTTCTGATAAGGGAAGCGCACCACCGAGTCCGTGTTGCCAACATAGATCCATTGCGGGTTCGGCCCCGGAGGATAAAAGTTGATGCCGAAAGGCCGGTTAAGACCGGTGGCGAAAATCTCCGCCTGCTCTGGCTTGCCCTCGGCGGTGATCCCGCGGAAGACGCGAATGTCGCCCGGTTCGCTTTCGGCGACGAAAAAATCGCCATTGGGCGCCGTGCGGATCAAGCGGGGATTATTGAGTCCGGTCGCGTATTGCTCCACTTTGAAGCCAGGAAGAACTTGCGGCCACGCGTTCTCCGGGCGCGGCACGACTTCCGGGACCATTGCCTGCCGACGACGTGGCGAAGGGAGCGGGCAGGTCCTTCAACGTGATCTTGCGAATCGTGCCGGGCTTCTCATATCGGTAGTCGGTGAAGGGGGCCTTGGGCGGGGGCGCGCTCACGCCCGCCACGGCGGCTTCGCTGGGTGAAATGCGCACGCGGGGAGAACCGGGTTTGGAACTGCCCAGGACGCGGAGAAAGCTGACGATCTGCCATCTCTCCTGTGGCGACAGAGTCTCCCAGGACGGCATGCCGTTCTCCACATCGCCCTTGGTGATGTACCAGAAGAGTTCCCCGTCACTGGCGGACTGCGTCCCGGCCATGAGCCAATGCCGGTATGTTTCCCGAGCCTTCTCCGTTTTCTCCGTGACAGTTCGCGCAGCGGAGATGATAGGCCGACTTGGCGGAGGCGGACTGCTGGCCTTCGTACGGATTCTTCATCGCCCTGGCCGACGCCGGCGCATTGTGGAAACTCGGATTCTGCGCCGGCCATGCCGGAAACAGGAAAAGAGATATCACTGCGCACCATGCCAGTGAACCCGCAAAAATGCGTGTGGTTGCTTTCAAGATGGTCTTGACCTCCTCCTATGAACTCGGGCTATCGGAGAGACTTCACCGAGGGCCAGTAGCGTACGAACCAGGTCTTTGGTTCGGACAACTTCAACGGCTTCTTCCTGTTATTGACCGGCGCCCAGTCCTGCTTTCCCCTTCATGTACTTTAACCCTTCAGGAACTGAACTGACGATATCCGGATGACGCTGCACTATCGCTGGAGCGCGCCGTTCTCGGGAATGCCAGGTTCATCCAGCAACTGCGTGGAGGATGCCGGGCCCAGCGCCTTCCAATCCTTCAGTCGCCCAAACCACTTTCTTATCCGGCGTCACTTCGATCAACTGGACCGCCGTCTCGATCTGATACGGCTGGAAGCTGTTCCGGACCAGTTGTTGATCAGGGTGTTGCCGTTGGCGAGCCGTGACACTTCCTGGACCGTGAATAAGCGGGATGCCGGGCAGATCGTTCTTGCTGATCTCCCAGACCGTTTCGCCCTTCGGATTCACTTCGCGCACGTAGCCGTGCTGGTTGCCGCTGATGAGCGTGTTGCCATTGGCCAGGCGCACAGCGGCCCACGCCGACGGCGCGGCCACCGACCAGAGTTGCTTTCCGCTCCAGTCGTATTCCACCACTTTCCCAGGTCCATGTGCGCCACCAGCAGAGTTCCCGCTTTGGTCATCCGAATATGGCGAAATTGGCCGTGACGCAGTCTCGGGTCTCTAGGGGCAAGGACGATTTCCCTGACAATCCTGTTGGTCGCCTTTTCAATGATCAGCGCCTTTGCCGGGTCGCCGTTTTGCATGATGAGTACCCGGTCGCGGTCCAGCGGGATGCAGTGGTGTGAATCTCCGTGCCCATGGGTGCCGTCATAATCCCAGACGATCTTCTTGTCCGGCGTGATTTCGCTCGCGCCGAACTGCCGCGAATACAGAATATTTCCGTTCGACAGCATTGTGCAGTCACCCAACTCGCCTCTTCGCTCGTTGGTAAACGACCACACAACACGGCCATCGCGGACGAGGTATATGACCTGCTTCTCCACGCTGCGACCTTGCCACTCTCCGCAGTACAGGAACGGATGCTGTGCGAGGCCGCGCCCCGGAAGGGGAGCTGGCTCTTGACCCTGAGTGGCTGCGCAAGCCATGACAATTAGTGAAAACAACAAATGAACCGATCGTGATTGCATAGCGCCTCCTTCCTTGAACAAATCGGAAGGGCTCCTCGGTGTTGCCTCCTCTGATCGTGTCTACCAGCTCCCGGACATGGAAGTCTGGCTGATCATCGGAATATAGAGGAGCTCAATGCCTTTCCCCTTACGAGGGTCTTTATTTCTCGAGTACTGCCGCGTGGCGTCGCTGTCCCAGTGTTCGAACACGCCAAGGCTGGTGACTAGATTGCCATTCTGTCGGTACGCCGTGCCGGATGGCGGATGGTCCGCCAGTGCCTCTTCCTGCAGATAATCATCGGCGTTCGCGCGAATCAGGATCCGCGGGTGATGATTCTCGTCCTCATTGTTCTTCGTCTGCGAGTACAGAATGTCCAGCCCCACTGAGTCGAGTGCGACGCCGTCCTGTGACGCCAAGATACTGGCCGGCCAATCGGGATTTTCGTACGGCGCCACACGGTTATTGAAAGGTGGATTCGGGAAATGCAGTGGGTAGGACTGGTGTCTTCTAGCGCAATACAGTCCATCGAGGACGTAGAGGATCGTCTTCGCCCCGAGGTTCGGAGAGGCGGCAAGATCCACGATCGGTGAGTAGGCGTGGGGCGTGCCCTGCTGGTCGGTATTGATCGCCTCATGAAGCTCTGGGGTCCCCTTGATCGAGCCGAAGTGATTCTTGCCGGTCATCGTGACACCAGTCTGGCCTTCATCTCCGCCTTCCGCCGCAGCATAGGGGTAGGAGTGCGCTTTCAGAATGGCGACATTTACCAGGTAGGTTGCATCGCGCACTTGACGTGGAATGAGCCGGGCATCCTTGTAGTGATTGGCTGAGTACTCCACGCCTTCGACCCAATCGGCTGCTTCGAGCCCTCGAAAGTCGCCGTACTTCGGATTTCTGGGTTGTGCCGGGTCCGGCGGCTGTTCCTGGACGAAGCGGACATCCGGGAATTCACTCCAGATCTTCGAAAGCATGGCGGGGTAAATGTTGCGGCGGGCATCGTAAACCACAATGTCGGCCGGGCGCACGTTGGATTGGCGAATCAGTTGCCGCACCATCGCCAGCGCGAGTTGGGGAGACACATTTACGATGTTCCCAGGGCCCGCGACGCTGCTGTTATTCAGATTAACCTTGACTGCCACAATCTCTCCGGGTTGGTAGTTGCGGTTACGAAGCCCGCGGGCTTTCTCGTTGTAATACCCAAAAAGCGCATGCCAACTTTCCGCATCCGTAGCGGCGCCGGTCAGCTTCCTCAGGCAAGCCGAGAGCATGGCATCAACCTTGGCCTGGTCGGTGCTGGAATCCATCCACCATTGGCTGGTGCGAGATTCCCGCTCGCCGTCCCACCTTGTGGCCGAGGGATCATGCGCCCAAGTTACGCGGCCCGGATGAACGCCACGAGCGACGCCCAGGGGTACATTCCGCTGCTGTGGGGAGTAATTGTATTTTGTGGCGGTCGGGGCGAGAGAAGAGGCCGGACGAGCTAACCAGGCGGTTGCGGCCAATATGACGCCGGCGCAAATGGCCCCCGCGAGCATCCGGCGAGCAGGACTTACCCTCCGCAAGCGCCGAACCGCGGCGACCCCGGGCAGCCAGGCTGCCAACCACAATACGAATGAGCTGGCAATCGGAAAGGCCGCCCGTTGGCACGGGTAAGATGCCCGGCTCGGCTTGGGAACCACACGAACGAGGAACCACACCAGAGCGGAAAATCCGCAAATGATGCCGAAGACGCGAACCGGCCATCTCCAGGCAATTCTGACTTCCTTCGTAAGGTGCTGAATCATTCTCTTAGGTCTCCTGACACAATATGAAATTTCTGGACTCATCGGGCATATGGATATTCGCCAACTCGAACTATTCCTCGCGGTGATGGAAGTCTGCGGAGCGGCCTGAGCGTGCAAGTGATGAGAATACTCGCAAGATGAATTGACGTGGCGGGAGAGGCGCGCAAGGCACCCTTTGGCCGCAAGCAAACGTTAACTACCCGAGGCGTAAGTTTAGCTGGCCTGGGCTTCGTCCTTAAACGCATGGGGCTCAGTTTGCGTGAGCGGGCGGCAAGATTCCCGGCGAATTAGCCGCGTTGGAAGCGTCACGACCTGCGGTTTAAGGTCCAGGCGCGAGATTTGCTGTAAGAGCAACTCCGCCAACTGCTTGCCGAGTTGGTCTGTAAAGACGCGCACCGAGGTCAGTGGGGGGATAAGCGCAGACGCCATCAATGGTGTCATTCACGCCGATCACGCTGACATCGGCGGGAATTTTCAGGCCGTGGTCACCCAACGCGCGGTAAGCGCCGCGCGCGGTGGTGTCGTCACCGGCAAGAATCGCGGTAATCGCCCGGCCCTCGCGGAGAATCGATTTGGTGGCCAGATAACCGAGGTCGTCGTCGTTGTCAATATTCAAGTCACAAATGAGAGGCGGAAGGCCGGCCTCTTCCATCGCCCGGCGATACCCCTCGCTGCGGCGGGCAAACCACGTGAGCTGGCAATTGCCAACATACCAGATATCGCGATGCCCTAAAGACTGCAAGTACCTTGTTGCTTCCTGGGCGCCACCAATGTCATCAAAAAACACGGCACTGTATTTATCAGTGCGCCATTCGCCAACAATGTTGTTGCCCAGGCAAACGATGGGCAGTCTCCGGTCCGACAGTGCGTCAAGAAGATTCTGGTAGTTCGTGCCCGCGGCGATGACCCCGCGGACAATCTTGCGACTCTCGAGGAGCCGGGGAATGTGAAGCTTCTTCCAGGGAAGCCGGGACGAGTATTGCAGAGGGAGAAACAAAACGCCAAAGTCGTTCGCGGCCAAATGGGCCTCTGCCCCCACCAGCACGGCAGAGTGGAAAGGATGCAGCACGCCTCGGTTGCTGAGCAGGAAAGCGACGATTCGCGAATCGTTACTACGGTTGAGATCAAACCCTAAGTTTAAGGCGGTTTTGATAACACGTTCATGGAGGTTCGGCCGGACTCCCTCGCTCCCATGCAAGACGCGCGAAACGGTGGCATTGCTAAGGCCCGCGGCGCGTGCCACGTCCTGGACTCTTACCTTTGATCGCGGCTTTTTTTCTGCCAAGCGCTGCCTCTGAGAGGACGTGGGAATCGGCTACCCCCGGCTTCTTAAGACATGTGCAGCGGGAAGCCGTACGGCCCATTCAAAAAGCCGTGCACAAAATCTACGACAGCTTATGAAAATTTTCAACATTTTTTGAGGAATATTCTCGAAGCCCTCGGGTGAAAACGTCTCCTACTTGCAACCTTCCGCAGAAGATCGTGAGGACGACCTTCGGCCCGATCGTTCGGCCTTGATGTAGCACGCAATCCCCAGCCCAGTTCTATAACCCTTCTCATGTTGCTGTCTCTTCGCCGCCTTAGTAGCCCGACTGTTTCATTACGGGGAAATCGGCTAAGATAGTGGCTTCATTCAAGTAGCATCGGGGGGCGCCTCCCTGCTAAGGATCGACCCGCCGCGCCGGAAACGCAGCCCAAAAGTGCACAAGCACACCGCATCGCTACACGGGCTAAAGGAGGATGGTTCCAATGGCAGAGCCGACTAAGGAAGAATTGATGGCCCGGATCGCCGAGCTTGAGAAGCAAGCGGGCGCGAAGAAAGCTGGCAAGCTGGAATTTAAGGTGAGTGAGAAAGGCGGCGTAAGCGTCTACGGGTTGGGACGTTTCCCTACGACTCTCTATTATGAACAATGGACGAAACTGCTTGATGCCGGAGAGGACCTGCGAGCCTTCCTGGAAGCAAACAAGAGCCGCATGAAGCTTAAAACATGAGACTCGAAGCTGTCCATAATACTTGTTAGGTGCTTTTTCCGGCTCGGATCGCATAGGGCAAGCCATACCTGTGAACAGCAAGGAATAGGGCAGGGAGCTAAGGCTCCGGTTTCACATAGTCATTGTATGAGTGCCACGCCCATCCAAGGTAGCGCGGGTTGTTGCGAAGTGTGTCGTCTAAAGACTGGAACATGACGGGAAGTAACGTCCCGTAATCCGGCAAGCGCAGCCCGATGCCCATCTTTGCCAATCTCTGATTGCCCACTCCCTGGTAAGCCATGTCCAGGAATTTATGTCCAGCCTTCCGGAGTTTTTCGGTTTTTTCCTCTGCGGTTTCTCCGTCGCCGGGGCTGCTCAGCTCGTAAAGCATCAAGGTGAGGCGCGGCAGGGCTGACAAGAGCATCTTTCGCTCTTCCGGGTCGCCCTTCAGGAATTTGTTCGGAATATCCGCATTGACCGTCATCTGGGCGGACTCAGCCAGCGCGCGCACTTCGCGATAGGTCTCCACCAGAACAGGCAGGAACTGGAGGTTACCCTCTCCCTTGTTTTCCGGCCGCTGTTGCGGTTCAACATCCAGGTGGACGCCGTCGAATCGATCTTCCTGGTGCTTCTGGTTAAATTGCACGACTGCCCGGACATGATCCAGCAATTTTTCCCGGTGTTTGCCTGGCTCGTCGGCGTCCGCGCTCGATAACAGGGCTTCGACTCGAATGTTGGATCGATGAAGTAGAGCGATGAGATCAGCAATCCGGTTGTCCTCAAACGCTCCCCTGGATGCCGTTGAGGTGCCACGTTCGCCGGGAAAAGAGGCATACACTTCATTGATGCTTTCGGACCGGCAGAAATCCCGCAGCGTTTCCGCGCCCCGTGGCATGGCCAAGATAGACGGGGTCTTCCAGACCCAGAGACCATGGATGGGGAGAGATGTGTCTTCCGCAAATGCGTATGGAGCAAACGTCCCGAATAAAGCTCCGCAGAGTACCCAAAGGCTGAGCCAGTCGACGAGAATGCGCCGCATGTCGACTCCGGTAATCACGAATTCTTCGGGACCGATCGGCCGCCAATGGTTCCATTTTCCCTGCCTGAACGGTATTTCGCTCATAAGAGGCCTTGGTCCTGGGGATTCGCGTTTACATCATAATAAAACTTGCGGTCGTCGAACAGTTCAGCGGAAAGCGCCTTGTTGATGTTGGGGCCTTGCTCGATGAATTGGCCGTAAATGTACGTCTGAATCGGCTCGCCGATCCCGCCTGGTCACGCCAATAGCATTCATTTCATGTCCAGCTCGTATAGGCTAATGCTGAGAGGCGGAACTGCCAGGGTCGTGGGCTGTTCAGTCACGGGTGTTTGGCGAACCTCCAGCACGGGGTCCTTCCCTGGATGATTGTCGTCGTTCATATTGGCAGCGGCCATCCTCCGCATCGTTCCCGTACCCTGAAGCTGGACGCCGATCACCGCAAAATGCACCTCCTGCGCGGTCGACATGGGGTTGACGACAGCCACCGTCAATTTTTTGTGGTCAGCGGTCAGAGCGGCGGCCACATCCAATGGGTAGGTGTCGCTGCCCGAAGAGACGTGCGGCTTGTCGACATCGTACGTACCTTTGAGCTCCTTCTGAGGGGAGTTGCCACCCACTTCGACGGGAATTGTGCCAAAGTGCTGCCGGTAGAGTTTGAAGGTCAGGCCAACGCCGCTGAGCACCGAATCATTGCCGTCGTGATTGAGGGCGGCGTTAAAGGCGGTGTAGGCCCCCATCGTGATGACGTCGGTGTGGCGGAACATTTCCTGGAGTCCCTCGGCCACGATAAGCGCCCGCATGAAGCCCCCGTGCCCGCCCGCCCATTCGTCGATGGCTATTTTGATATGCTTGTCTTTGAGTTCCGGCATTCTCCTCATGTACTCATCATAAGCTTCCACGGTAGCGCGAACGCGGTTCGGCAGCCGCCGGATTTGGTCCTCGACGGGGTCGTCCGTCCTCACAAATCTTTGGGCGTCGACATCGAAATAGCTGTCCAGCACCGGATAGAGATGCTCGGAAAGGTAATTGAAATTCTCGGAGCAGTGGGCCAGCAGGTTACCGGACCAATCCGAGATACTTCCATATTCGTACGGTAACCTGGAGGGCAACGGGAGACGATGATCGCGCGCCGTGGTGCTGGCCTCAAAGACGGTAGCGCCCGACGCGACGAGTTCGATGGAAGGATCAACTTTCTTCATCGCCTCCGCAAACATGTTGTGTTTGATGACAAAGTGATCGATATACATGTGTCCCAGTTGCCATTCGCCATACATCTCGTTGCCGATACCCCACCATTTGACGTTGTAAGGGGCGGGATGGCCATTCGCCGCGCGCACTTTGCCCTGGGGCGTGGTGGCGGCGCCATTACAGTATTCCACCCATTCGGCGGCCGAATGCGCGTCGCCAAAACCGGCGTTGACGCAAATGTAGGGATCGATTGCAATCAGGCGGCACAGAGTCATGAACTCATCCGTGCCCATGTCGTTGTATTCCACAGTATGCCAGGCATAGTCATAGCGCGGCGGACGCTTATCGCGATTGCCAATCCCGTCGCGCCAGTCGTACCCGGAAACAAAGTTTCCGCCCGGCCAGCGATAGATTCCGGAATCCTGCTCCTTGAGGAGTTTGATCATGTCAGCGCGAAAACCACTAATGTTATCGGCAGGCATCAGGGACACCACGCCAATATGAAATGCCCCCTTGCCGATCCCCGTGATCTCAAAATGCCCGTCCGCGCTATCCCCACCGGCGGTGAATTTCAACGGGATCTTCCCATACTGGGATGAGAGCGAACCCATCGGAAGAGTTAGGCGATCGCTCTCGCCCGATCCCCAAACGAGGCTGAGCTGGACTTTGGCCCCTGCGTCACCCGCCAGAACCACTGACCCGGTGTAGGCTCTGCCCTTGCGCAAAGGCAGTCCCGCCTGCTGGATGCCGTGGGGCGTTGTCCCCTCAAGCTTCACCAGAGGTGATTGCTCACCTACATAGGGATCCTTCTTATCCATCACCACGAACTCATCTGGACCCACGGGCCTCCACCGATCGAAGTTTCGCTTGCGGTTCTCGGGAATTAACTTCGCGCTGGAATCCACCGGATAGAAAAACTTCCGGTCGCTGAGCATTTCCGCCCACAGGCCCTTTTCATACAGGTTGAAAAGGAGTTCGGTGAATTGGCCATAGACATAGCGGTGGATGGGCTCACCGGTTCTGCTTGCATCGATGGTCATGCTTAGGTTCGTTTGCGGGGGGGCAGCAGTTTGAGCCGTGGCGGCAAGTGCTATCGCTGCCGCCAGTAGAAGTACGAAAAAACGTTTGCAGCACATATTTGCCTCCTCGTTTAAATCAGCAGTCCCAAATCATAACTGCCAAAGTCCACGTACATCGCTGCAAGATCGACGTAGTCGTCCTCTTGCCCGGGTTCGAGCAGAGTCGCCCGCCGCCGCGAGTCGTAAGCTCCTTTGCCCTGATCCCTCTTTTGTATAGGTTTCGGCGAGCGATTTATCGAGCCCGGCCTGTTCGTGGCGGACCAGACACTGTAGTCGCTCCATCTTTAAACATACTGACGCGCGCTTTAGATTCCGCGCTTCGCAGTCAGCAAGCTACCGTTTGCACTCGTCCCGCGCCGTCACGGCGCTTGCCTTACCTCCCGCTTCCCACTCCCTGACAAACTTCTGCGCAGCCTCCCAGCCCCGCACGCTGAGCGATTCTTTCATCCATTTCCCGCGCAGACCACATTGCACCCATGCCGGGCACTGGCACTTCTTCCCTTTAGGTGGTTCTTTCTTTTGTAATGCGGCCAGGACCGGAGATGCCCTCGCCATAGGTTCAACATGGCCCGCAAGTATTTCAGGTTTGGAACACAGATGGAACTGGGAAATTTAGCTGCCGATAAACTACTGAAAATAACCAAGAAATAATGGCGGAGGGAGAGGGATTCGAACCCCCGAGCCCCTTTCGAGGCTAACGGTTTTCAAGACCGCCGGTTTCAACCGCTCACCCATCCCTCCGGGTCTTACGTTTCAATAGTTTACACCTACAGGTGACTCCATGTCACCGCCTATAGCAGCACTTGCGGCAACATTTGCGGGATGTTTCTTCGTCCAACCAGCGAGAAGTTTACTCTGGATCTTTGCTGCATGTCCTGCTGCTTTGTGGTCGCGCTCGATATACAGTAGCGGTCTTCGTCCAAGTGAGAATCATCGGCGTGGGCAAATCGTAAGGGCATGCGTGACCTCCCTTTGGATCAAAACATGAACGCATTTTTCAGTTAATGGGGGAACGGTGGCCACTTCCGTGATCCGTGGGAACACCCAGCATTGAAAACTCGCCTGGCCCTTGAATTGCGAGGCGGTCGGGTGTATAACACTCGCCGGGCTAAACCTAGAAACGGAAATTCTGATCAATGAAGCAATATGCTATCGCAGGTATCCTGGTTTTGTTAGGGATAGTGGTGATTACTTTCTCACCCCGACACGTGCGCAGCGCCGATGAAGGGCCTGACTTTTCGCTACTCTTCGACAAAGTGGACGTCATGATCCCAACCCGGGACGATACCAAGCTGCACACTGAGATCTACACTCCAAAGCACCACCAAGGTCCGCTGCCGTTCATCTTCGAGCGCACGCCGTACGGTTTAAACGACGATGACAAGGGATACACCAAGAAGTTAGGCATCTACCAGGAACTGATCCCGGAGGGGTTTATCTTTGTCTTTCAGGATATCCGCGGTCGCTACAGTTCGGAAGGCCAGTTTGTGATGTTCCGCGACCCGCGGGATAAGAACGACCCACACTCAATCGATGAAGGAACCGACACCAACGACACGGTCGAGTGGCTACTCAAGAATGTACCCGACAATAACGGCAAAGTGGGCATCCTCGGGATCTCCTATGGGGGCTGGCTTACCACGATGGCGTTGCTCGATCCGCATCCGGCCATCAAGGCCGCTTCCGAGCAAGCGTCGCCCGCCGACCAATTCCTGGGAGACGATTTTCACCACAATGGCGCCTTCCGCTTGAGCTACGGATTTGAATACTCCACCGAAATGGAGACCGGCAAAAAGAACTACTCCTTCAAGTTCGACCGCTTCGACACCTACGACTGGTACTTGAATCAGTTGGGGCCGATCAGCACCGGCAACTTGAAATATCTCCACGGAAACGTGCCGACATGGAACAATTTCATCGATCACCCTGACTACGATGAGTTCTGGCAGAAGCAGGCCTTCGCGCCTTACTTGAAGTCCCTTAAGTTGAAGGCACCAAATCTGAATGTGACGGGTTGGTGGGATCAGGAGGACTTCTACGGGCCCAACAAGATCTACGAACTACTCGAAAAGAATGACGTGGACCACATGAATTATCTTGCGGCCGGTCCCTGGAATCACGGCGGCTGGGCCAGACAGGACGGCAGCCACCTCGGCAAAATCGAATTCGGAAGCGACACCAGCAAGTACTTTCGCCAAAACATCGAATTACCCTGGTTCACGTATTGGTTGAAGGGAAACGGCGAGCTGCCACTTAAAGAAGCGATCG
This sequence comes from uncultured Acidobacteriota bacterium, assembly GCA_963825395.1. Lineage (GTDB taxonomy): Bacteria > Acidobacteriota > Terriglobia > UBA7540 > UBA7540 > Bog-366. The sequence goes on from CAWGTQ010000019.1 coordinate 54,036, forward strand.
CGTTCGAGACGGGATCCAATAAGTGGATCCAATATGATCAATGGCCGCCGCGACAAGGCATTTCGGACCGTAAGCTCTACTTGCAGTCGGGTGGCCAACTCTCCTTCAGTGCCCCCACGGACACCGGCGCCAAGGCGTTTGATGCGTACGTTTCCGATCCTACCCACCCCGTCCCGTACCGCCATCAGCCCATCGGCCCAACCTACGGCCCGGTGCCTGGATGGGGAACCTGGCTCGTTGAGGATCAGCGATTTGTTTATCTGCGCCCCGACGTTGCTGCGTGGCAAACGCCCGCCCTGGAAAACGATATCACCGTCACCGGCGACATCGTAGCCCACCTCTTCGCTTCCACTACTGGGTCCGACTCCGATTGGATCGTCAAGCTGATCGATGTATACCCGCAGGATTATCCCAATGAACCCGCCATGGGCGGCTATCAGATGATGGTAGCGGATGAAGTGTATCGTGCCCGCTTCCGGAAAAGCTTCGAACACCCAGAGGCCGTGACGCCTGGCAAGGTGACCGATTACACAATCGACCTGCACACCAACGATCACACGTTTCTGAAGGGGCACCAGATCATGGTGCAGGTGCAGAGCACGTGGTTTCCCGTTATCGATCGTAACCCCCAGAAGTTCGTGCCAAACATCTATAAGGCGAGCCCGGCCGACTATCAGGTTGCAACGCAGCGCGTGTACCATTCGAAGGAGTTCGCGTCTTACATCGCCCTTCCGGTGAAAACGGAATAGCCTTAAAGACCGCTGAATACTAAATCCTGTCCGCTGGCGCGTAAGAGGATGATGAAGTCGATGGCCCTTTTCAGTATTGTTTACCTCCCATTTTGCATGGTTCAGAACAGTCCCAGTTGGCTCGACGGAATGGTAGCAGCCGTTGTGCGCCGTGAAGTCTTACGCCTGTGCAGGTTTTCGAGTGAACTGCCGAACATGAGGAGTTGTGTCACCATTGCCGGGATCGGGGCTGGTGGTGGAATGATGACTTGCTGTGCATCCCTCTCCCAAG